>DASXFY010000009.1:0-172459 GCA_036489335.1 Steroidobacteraceae bacterium | reverse complement strand
CTCTCCTCGAGGAAGGGATTCTGCGCGATCGCCTGGTGCAGTTCTTGCACGCATTCCAGTGCGGAAAGTTGCAACAGCTTGACTGACTGCTGCAGCCGAGGTGTCAGCGTGAGCTGCTGCTTCAGGCGCAGTCCCATTACGGCGTTAGACATTCGAGGAACCCTCTCTCACAAGTCGGCACCGCCCCTGCCCCGGCAGCGCAGCATGCCGCCGGGGAGAACTTGCAAGGGCGCGTAAGAACGCCAGCGCGCCTAGCCCTGGCTCAAACTCCCTACGAGCGACATGACATCAATTCACGACGACGACCCCGGTTCCCGCTCAGATGCCGCACCTGTGCCGGTTGCGCCTGCGTGCCCGCTGCCCTTGGAGTGGGAGCGCCTCGCGCGCCGCCGGGATGAGCTGGAGACGGTGCTCGGCGCGGGGCACATCGGCTACTGCCGGCTGCGCGCGCCCGGCGCCGTGCTCGAGGCCAACTCGCAATTCAAGGCGGAGTGGGGCTGGCCACCGGACGCGGCGCTGTCCTGGGATGCGCTCGAGGCGCATTTGGAAGTCGGCGATCGCGGACGCTTCACGGAAGCGGTCCGACAGGCAATCGCCGGCGCCGCGCCACTCGATATCACGGTGCGCGTGCTGCCGGCGCAACGGCAGGAGGAGACACGCTGGATCACTCTGCGCGGCTGCATCGTCAGAAGCAGCGAGGATGCGGGGTCTGCCGATCTCGTCATCACCTCGCAGAACGTGACCCATGACCTCGTGCGCGAGCGGCGGGCACGCGAGGCGGCTGAAGCAGAAAGTCGCGCCAAAGACGAGTTTCTGTCGGTGGTCTCGCACGAGCTGCGCTCGCCGCTGAATGCGATCCTCGGATGGAACCGCATTCTCGCGCTGAAGTGCGCCGGCGAAGCGGATGTCGCGACGATCACGCCGCGGATCGAGCAGAGCGCGAAGGCGCAGTTGAAAATGGTCAACGAGCTGCTGGATCTCGGGCGCGTGAGCACCGGGAAGCTCAAGGTGGAGCCGCGTCCGATGCAGCTCGCGCGCGTGGCGCGACTCGCAATCGACGCCGCGCGGCCGGCGGCGGCGGCAAAGGAGATCGAAATCACCAGCCAGTTCGCGCCGAGCGCTGGTGAGCTACGCGCCGATCCCGACCGTCTGCAACAGGTGATCGGCAACCTGCTCTCCAACGCCGTCAAATTCACCGGCAGCCGGGGCCGGATCACCGTAGGGCTGCGTGACGACGGCGCATTCACCGAGCTCACCGTCGAGGACACCGGTCAGGGCATTGCCCCGCAGCTGCTGCCGCACATCTTCGATCGCTTCAGAGAGGGTGACAGCTCGAGCACCCGTCAGGCCTCCGGACTCGGGCTCGGACTGACGTTGGTCCGGGAGATCGTCGGCCTGCACGGCGGCTCGGTATCCGCGCGCAGCGCCGGAGCGGGCGCCGGTTCGACCTTCAGCGTCCGCCTGCCGACCGCTCGCTCCGCGGCCCGGTCGCCCGTCGGGCAGCCACGTGCGGAGAAAGAGCTGCCGGAACGGCGGCAAACACTGGAGGGACTGTCGATCCTCGTCGTCGACGATGAGTTGGAAGCGCGCACGGTCGTCGCGGAGATGCTGCAGCTCGAGGGCGCCGCGGTAACGGTCACCGACTCCGCGCCGGCCGCGCTGCGGCAACTGCAGGCGCAAGGCGCGCATTTCGACATCGTGGTCACCGACATCGGCATGCCGGCGGAGGATGGCTATTCTCTGGTGCGCAAGCTGCGCTCGAGCCAGGAGGGACGACGGATGCTGGCCATCGCCGTGACCGGTTACGTGTCTCGAAGCGATGTTGCGGCGGCTTTGGATGCGGGGTTCGATCTACACGTGCCGAAGCCTGTGGACTTCGACACCTTCGTGCCGCTGGTCAGGCGCCTGGCGATCTGGCGTCATTCGGCGCAGGCGCGATACGAAAGCAGGCCATGAAGGCCAAAGGCGCGGCAATCAGATGCCCGACTGCCAGGTACTCGGCATGCCGGCAACCTCGATCGCCTGCTCGATCGCCAGGCAAATCTCGCGCGCCTCCGGCTGCGCACGCAGACTGCGCGCGATGGAATTGAGGAAGTTGCACATGAGGGCCGCGTTGGGATGGGAGCAATGGAGCTGCTCTTCCACCCTGTCGATGAGCTCCATGAGATCCTCCTGATCGCACCGTGGAAACGTCATTCCGATGACGGTGCTCTGCACGCAGATGAGCGCCCGATGGATGGCGGTAGCCTGCTCCATGTTCATCATCTGATGCATTGGCCCCTCCGCTCGCACTGGATGACCGGCTGGTTCGGAATCTGAACCCGGCACTGTGCGAATGCAATAAAAAAAGGAGCGGGCTGGTCGCACCCAGCCCGCCAAACGGGGGGTCTAGCCAGCTGATGCAACGGACGTGCCAGCCCGCTTCCACTGGCCGATAGCGGTTGGAGCCGGTGGGAGGGGCCGTAAGCCTCTGTAAAAAGGTACAGCAGGTGAAAATTGTGCAGCCACCTGCAACGCGGCCGCGGCCGGGAGTGCCTCCCTGGGGCCGGTGGGGAGGCTGGCGGGCATGGCACATCTCCTGCTTGAGCGTTCGCCGGTTTTCCTTCCTTGCGGCACCTCGCCTCGCCCCTGCGCGCGGGAGTGCCCGAAAGAGAAGCGCATGAGTCATAAGTACACGATAGAAGCGCTCCGCGAGCTCATTTCCGTTCACCGCGACAGCGAGCAGGCGTTCGACCTGTGCGCCGTGTCGCTCGCCACCGAGCCCCTGCGAGATCTCTGTGTCAGGTGCGGCGCTGAGTGCGCCGCCGCGGTTGGTGAGCTCGAGGCGTTGGTCGTGCGGCTGGGAGGAGGCGGGAGCCACGCGCTTGGCGCAGTGTACGGTTTCTGGCGCAGTGGCTGGGCAGGCCTGCGCGGCGCGCTTGCACGCGGCGAGGATGGGGCTATTCTCGATGTGTGCGAGCGCGGGGAGAGCTGGATCCTGGAGGCGTATCGCAACGCCTTGGACGATCACCTTCCGGATTTCGTGCGCGACGCCGTGCTGCGCCAGTTCGAGGCCCTGATGAGCACTCATGATGCTATCCGCGGCTGTCGCCTGGAGCGAGCTGTCCGCGGTGATGCGGCGGCTACCGGTGCGCAAGCAGGCCAACACTAGGACCGAGTTTCCCCTGACACGATGGTCCACCAGCCCTGTCATTATCGGGATCGGTGTGGGGCTGCTCGCCGGCCCCCTGGGTCTCAAGCTCATCTCGCCGCAGCTCGCCGAGGACGGCGCCCTCATTCAATCGCTGAGCGAAGCGGTCCTGCTGATATGCCTCTTTTGCGTGGGGTTGCGCCTGCGCGCGCCCCTCGACTGGGTGCCATGGCGGGCGCCGCTGCAGCTTGCCACGCTCACGGCCGTATCCGCGGCGCTGCTCTCGGCGGCGGCGGCGTATCTGATCTTCGGCATGAGCCTGCTGCAGTCGCTGCTGCTGGCGGTCGTCCTTGCGCCTACCGATCCGGTGCTGGCGTCCGATGCGCTCGCCTCGGGAGAGGGCGAACAGGAGCTCGTGCCGTTTGCTCTCTCGGCGGAGGGGGCCGTGACGAGCGCGCTTGCAGCTCCGGTAGTCCTGTTGGTTCTGACACGGATGGGCGTGGCCAACGCCGGTGCCGCCATGCTGGGATCGCTGACGCTCACCCTGCTCTGGTCGCTCGTGGGCGGAGCGGCCGCCGGCTGGCTGATGGGATTGGCGGCATCGCGCTGGCTGGCGCTGATCGATCGCGACCGCCAGGGGGACCTGCTCGAGGAGATGATCGTATTCGCCACTGGGGTGCTCGCCTATGTCTGCGCGCTCGCTCTGCACACGGATGCGCTTCTGGCGGCCTTCGCCGCCGGACTCGCGCTGTCGCACGGCGCCCGCCGGCGGGTAACACGCAAGCAACCGCTCGGGACGCGCGTGCTCAGGTTCGCCGGTCGGGCGGAGCGGGGCGCGACCGTCGTCGTGATGGTGTTGCTCGGCACGCTGCTCGGCGCCGGCGAGTTCACGCCCCGTACGGTACTCTATGCTGCGGCGCTGTTGATTGTGGTTCGTCCGCTCGCGGTGCGTCTCGGTCTCAGGCAACCCCTGGTGACTTCCACGCAGAGGCGGATGCTCGAGCTCTTCGCGGCGCGCGGGCCGGCTGCGCTCTGCTGCCTCGCGCTGGTTCCCGCACACGACCTGCCGGCGGCGTTCGAGAGGCAACTCGACGGCGCCGTGCTGGTGGTGATCGTGATATCTGTCATATTGGGCGCGGCGACGGCGCTCAGCGCGAGAAGACCCAGTCCCGGCGCAGCGCTCTGAGCCGGCGGCGAACCGCTACGCTGACGCTTGGCGGCGCACCCTGGAGAGCATACAGTTGACCGCCCTTTACGGGCTGAAGGCGAGCACATGGCACACGCTTTGATCATCGATGACGACGCGGACGTGGTGGAATGGCTACAGGAGGTGGCTCGCATGGAGGGGTTCACCGTGGCTCGCGCGCACAGCCTGCGCGATGCTCGCATCGAGCTCGGCCGCCAGCGTCCCGACGTCCTTCTCACTGATCTTCAGCTCCCCGACGGTGAAGGCATCGAGCTGCTGCGCGAGCTCGATCAGCCCGACGCCACCGAAGTCATCGTCGTTACCGGACACGCCACCGTCGACAGCGCCGTGGCAGCTTTGCGGGCGGGCGCGAGCGACTACCTGGTGAAGCCTGCGGACCTCGAGCGTGTGCAGGCGGTGCTGCGGCATGCGAAGAAAACATCCGCGCTACAACACGAGATCGGCGCGTTGCGCGATGAGCTGCGACGCATGGGCCGGTTCGGCCGTATCCTCGGCAGCTCGCAGCGCATGCAGGTGCTGTACGATCAGTTGACGCGCGTCGCACCGACCTCGGCAACTGTCATGTTGATCGGGGAGAGCGGCACCGGCAAGGAGCTTGCGGCACAGACGGTCCACGAGCTCTCACGGCGGCGCACCAGCGCCTTCCTGCCGCTCAACTGCGGCGCCGTTGCGCCGCAACTCATCGAGAGCGAGCTCTTCGGGCACGAGCGCGGCAGCTTCACCGGCGCCGATCGGCAGCACAAGGGTTTCTTCGAGCGCGCCAACGGCGGCACGATTTTCCTCGATGAGATCACCGAGATGCCGATGGAGCTGCAGGTGAAGCTGCTGCGGGTGCTCGAGACCGGCAGCGTCAACCGGGTGGGCGGAACGCAGCCGATCGCAAGCGAAGTTCGGGTGATCTGCGCGACCAATCGTGAGCCGGAGAGAGCCGTTACGGACGGCAAGCTGCGCGAGGATCTCTATCATCGGTTGAACGTGTTCCCGATCCGGCTGCCGCCATTGCGCGATCGGGAGACCGACATCGAGCAACTGGCGCAATTCTTCCTCGAGGAGCTCAACCGCGCCGAAGGGACGCACAAGACGTTCTCGCGCGATGCGCTGGTGCGCCTGTATCAATATGGCTGGCCCGGCAATGTCCGGGAGCTGCGCAATTACGTGCAGCGCGCCTTCATCATGGCCGACGATGTCATCGAATGTGACATAACCTTGACGGATGCGCCCCCCAAGTCCGATGACGGGACGACCATCACCATCCGCGTCGGAACCCCATTGGAGGAGGTGGAGCGCCGGGTCACGATGGCGACACTGGCGTATTGCGGCCAAGTCAAGCGGAAAGCTGCGGAGATACTCGGCGTCAGCCTGAAGACGCTCTACAATCGTCTCGAGACCTACAACGGGCGGGATGCGGGCAGCTGTCGACCCCCGTCCTCCGGCAAGGACGAGGAACCCGACACCGACCGGGGTTCGCTGCGTTGAGGCCGCGTCGGACGATTCCTACAGTCCGTTGCGTTGCAGCTCCTGTTGCTGCTTCCGCAACTCCCATAGGCTTGCTCGCGGGCGCGCGCCTACCCTGATGCCGGCCATTCGAGTCGCCGTTGCAGATGATCATCAGCTCGTGCGGCTCGGGTTGAGACAGATCATCGAGGCGCAAGCCGATTTCGTCTGGGCCGGTGAGGCGAAGACAGGACGCGAGGCTCTGACGCTGCTGCGCACCGCTCAATGTGATGTGCTGCTGCTGGACCTTTCACTTCCCGACATGTCGGGACTAGACGTGCTCCGGCATATCAAGTCGCACCACGAGTCGGTGGCGACGCTGGTGCTGAGTGCCTATCCGGAGAGTCAATACGGACTGAATGTGCTGCGGGCCGGGGCGAGCGGCTTCGTGAGCAAGAGCGCCGACGACGGCGAGATCTGTCGCGCCATCCGCGCCGCGATGCGCGGCGGCCGCTACGTGAGCCCGGAGCTTGCGGAGATGCTGGTGAGCGGGATGCAGGGCGCTCCGGGCGAGCCGCGCCACAGCGTGCTCTCCGAGCGGGAATTTCAGATCTTCTGCAAGCTCGCCGAAGGACGTAGCGTTTCCGAGATCGCCGCCGGCCTCTTCATAAGCGTCAAGACCGTCAGCACCTACCGCACACGGATTCTGGAGAAGATGGCCATGAAGACGAACGCCGACATCACTTACTACGCCATCAAGAACAATCTGGTGCAGTGAGGCTCGTGGTGGCCGCAGAAGGGCGATCGTCGAGTGGCAATGGCCGGTCCCAGGCCGAGCGGCGTATTCTTCTCATCGAGGATTCCGCGGTGCTCTCACGGCGCCTGGTCGACCTGCTGTCGGAGCCGGGGCGCGTCTCCGTCACGGCACAGGCCGCGACACAGTCCGAGGCCATGCTGCGCCTGCAGGAAGGCACCTACGACGTGCTCGTCGTCGACATCGAGCTCGCGGAGGGCAACGGTGTGGGCGTCATCCGCCAGGTGCGACAGCTTTATCCGCCCGATGCGCAGCCGCTGGTGGTGGTGTTGACCAATTATGCGTCGGACTTCGTGCGCGACCACTGCTTCGCGGCCGGCGCCGACTATTTCCTCGACAAGATGCGGGATATCTCCCTGTTGAAGTCGGTGGTCGTTGACGGCCACTCCAAATGGTCACCGCCGAATTGACCTTGACTGCACCGGTCAGGTAAGCGGAATACTCACGCGCAGCGTCGTGCCGGCACCGGGAACCGACTCGATCTCGAACTGACCGCCGAGCGCGCGTACCCGCTGGCGCATCCCGGTGATGCCGTGTGACCAGCGGAACTTCGGATCCGCGGTGTCGAAGCCGCGGCCGTCGTCGCTGAGGCTGATCCGGCAGGCATCGCCCTCGAAGGCACATCGCAAGGTCACCGACCGCGCGCCGGCGTGCCGGATGATGTTGGTGACCCCTTCCTGCGCGATCCTGAAGAGCGCGATCGCGATGTCCCTGGACATCGGAGCACCGTCCTCGGGCAGCACGAGATGCGCGTGCAAACCCGCCTTGGCGCATGCTGAATCCACATACGCGCGTAGCGCCGTCGGCAGGCCGAAGTGATCGAGCAGGGAGGGTCGCAGGTCTTCCACCACGCGCCGCTTGAGATCCATTGCCTCATCGAGGACCGCACCGAGCTGCGTCAGGCGATCCTGCAGGGCCGGGTCCGTCACCCGCGACTGGACCCAGGAGAGGTCCATCTTGGCCGCCGTCAGCAGTCCGCCGAGCTCATCGTGGAGATTGCGGGCGAGCTCCGCTTTCTCCTTCTCGGAGAGCTCCTGCAGGTGGGTGGAGAGGGCGGATAGCTCGCGCGTGCGCGCCTCGACCAGGCTCTCCAGGTCTCTCGCGTGGCGTTCCAATGGTGTTTCCGCGGTAGGCATCGTGGCTCCGAGAAGGATTAGACAGATGCCGGAAGCAAAAAAAAAGCCCCGCGCTTGGCGGGGCTTTTTGGCCGGGAGAGCTCTCAGCTCTTCGGGGCCTTTTTCTTGGAGTGCTTCTTCATCGAGTGATGCGAAGACTTCTTGTGCATGGCCTTGTGATGGGACGACTTCATGGTGCCGGACTGCGACGCAGCCTGAGGAGCAGCGGCAGCAGTGGTCACCGCGATGACGGGGCTGGCAACCAGCAGAGCGCCGAGGACGGCGGGCAGGAGCTTCTTGAGCATCGACATCTCCAAAATAGCGAGGATTGAGAGCAGTGTGGAATCTCCCGGGCTCTCAGGCCCGGAACGGCCCGCATTATCTCCGCTGGGTGGCCATTGCAGCCCTGAATGACCGGAAAGTAATGTTGCGCGGCCCCTGAGGCCCCTTACCGCCCTGCCCGCGGCCTAGTGTCCCTGAAATGCGACAAGGGTCCGTACCGGCACGTCGAGGGCCTCAAGCCGTCGGGAGCCGCCCAGGTCCGGCAGGTCGATGACGAAGCAAGCGGCCAGGATCTGGGCCCCCAGCGAGCGCAGCAGCTTCACGGCGGCCTCGGCCGTGCCGCCGGTGGCGATCAGGTCATCGACCAGGATGATGCGTTCCCCGCGGGCCACCCCATCCCGGTGTATCTCGATCTCGTCCAGGCCGTACTCGAGCGAGTACGCCACGCGCACGGTCTCGTGCGGCAGCTTGCCCTTCTTGCGAATGGGCACGAAGGCCGCGGTGAGCTGATGGGCAATGGCCCCTCCCAGGATGAAGCCACGCGCCTCGATACCCGCGACGCGATCCACCCGGGAGCCGGTCCAGGGGCGCACCAGCTCGTCCACCGCGCGGTGGAACATCTGCGCGTTGCCGAGCAGCGTGGTGATGTCGTGGAACTGGATCCCGGGACGGGGATAGTCAGGAATGGTGCGGATCGAGGCTTTGAGCTCTTGCAGCGTGGTTGGGTCCATGACCCTGACTTTACACCGTTTCCAGATATTGGACGCTGAAGTAGCCCCGCGCGTCGGTCCAGGAGCGCCGCGGTACCCATCCCGCCGCGCGTGCCTGACTCGCGAACGACTCCGGCGTGTACTTGTGACAATGCTCGGTGACCAGCCGCTCGCCGGCGGCAAACTCCACGCGCTCGCCGGCAACATCGACGAGCTGCCGGCCGATGCTCAAGAGATGCATCTCGATGCGGCTCGCCGCCGGAACCCAGACCGCATCGTGACGGAACCGCTCAGGCTCGAAGTCGGCGCCGAGCTCCCGGTTCAAGCGCACGAGCAGGTTCATGTTGAATGCGGCCGTGACCCCGGCTGTATCGTTGTAGGCGCGCTCGAGGAGCGCCGGGTCCTTCACGAGGTCGATCCCGAGCAGGAGTCCGCCACCGGCGCCCGCCGCGTGTCGCATGAGCTCGAGCAGGCGGACAGCTTCAGGCGGATCGAAATTTCCCAGAGTCGAGCCGGGGAAGAACACGACCACCCGGCGCGGTGCGCGCCGCGGCGTAGGCAGAGCGAACGGTTGTGTGAAATCAGCGCTCACCGGCAACAGCTCGAGTCGCGGGTAGGCGGTCTGCAGCGCGCGCGCCGCCTCGAGCAGGTGACTGCGGGAGATATCGACCGGTACGTACGCCGCAAGATCCGGCAGCGCATCGAGCAGCAGCCGTGTCTTGCGGCTGGAACCGCTTCCGAGCTCGAGCAGCAGCGCCTGAGCGCCGATGCATGCCGCCATTTCCGTCGCATGCAGCGCGAGAATGCCCGTCTCGGTGCGCGTCAGGTAGTACTCGGGCAGCTCGCAGATCTCATCGAAAAGCTGCGAGCCGCGCTGGTCGTAGAGATACGCGGGCGACAGGCGCTTGGGCGTTCCGCGCAGGCCGGCGAGCACTGCCGCGACCAGCAGCCAGTCCGCCGCGTCGCGGTGGCACTCGAGGGGTGCGGGCCGTGGGTTACGCGGCGTCACGAGCCATCCCTGGCGAGCCGCACGCCAGTGAATTGCCAGCGCGCGGCGGCGGGGAAGAAGTTGCGATAGGAGGCACGGATGTGTCCCCGGGGCGTGGCGCACGATCCGCCGCGGAGCACGAGTTGGTTGATCATGAACTTCCCGTTGTATTCGCCAAGGGCGCCCGCCGCGGTAGAGTAACCGGGGTAGGGCGCGTATGCGGACTGAGTCCACTGCCAGAGGTCACCGAACATTTGCAGCAGGCTGTCAGGATGCGAGCCGGCGATCGGTGTCACGGCCGGTTGCGGATGCCACTCGCGACGCTCGACGAAGCTGCCCGTCAGCGGCACGGTGCCCGCTGCCAGCTCCCATTCGAATTCCGTGGGCAGGCGCGCGCCCGCCCAGCGCGCGAAGGCATCCGCCTCGTAGCAGCTCACGTGGCAGAGCGGCGCCTCGGGATCGAGCTCGCGCATTCCGCTCAGGGTGAACTCCTCCTCCAGAGACCGCGACCAGTAGATCGGCCGCCGCCATTCCTCGCGCCGCGCCAGCGCCCAGCCGTCGGCGAGCCAGAGCCGCGCGTCCTCATAACCGCCGGCACGCACGAACTCGAGATACTCGCCGTTGGTCGCCGGTCGGTTGGCGAGCCGGAAGGGCGCGATCAGCGCCCGGTGATGCGGCAGCTCGTTGTCGAAGCAGAACCCCGGCCCGGCATGGCCGATTCCGGCGATGCCGCCCTCGAAGCCCAGATGACGCAGCGGCGCGGCGCGCAGTGGCTGACCGCAGGGCCGCTCGCGATAGGCGGGCAGCAGCGGATTCAGCGAGAAGAGATGCTTGATGTCGGTGAGGAGCAGCTCCTGGTGCTGGCGCTCATGCTCGAGGCCGAGGGTGAGCACCGCGTACAGTGTCGCGGAAAGCCCTCCCGCATCGAGGACTGCCGTCATCCGCTCATCGACCGCGGAGCGATACGCCATCACCTCGGCGACCGTCGGGCGTGAGAGCAGGCCGCGCTCGGCGCGGCAATGCATCGCACCCACGGTGTTGTAATAGGAGTTGAAGAGATACCGGTAGGACTCGTGCAGCCAGCGGTATTCGGCCGAGGCGCGCGCCAGCACGAACTCCTCGAAGAACCAACTGGTGTGCGCGAGGTGCCATTTCGCGGGACTGGCATCCGGCATCGATTGCACCACATGGTCCTCGGCCGCGAGCGGCGCGCAAAGTTCCACGGTCGCGGCCCGCACCTCGAGATAGCGTTGAGCATCCATGGCTGATCGGCGAGCAGAATCCATACCCACCATGGGTCGAGCCGCATGCCCCGGAATCTGGGACAATGCCCGGATGCAAGCGATCGACGCGCTCCTCGAGCGCCGCTCCGCCAAGACTCTCAGCGATCCGGCGCCCGATGACGGCGCGCTCGAGCTGCTGCTCGAATGCGCCGCACGCGCACCCGATCATGGTCGCCTGCGTCCGTGGCGCTTCATCGTGATCCGCGGCTCGGCGCGCGGGCGTTTGGGCGAGCTTATGGCCGATCAGCTGCGGCGGAAGCTTCCCGACGCAAGCGCCGAGACCCTCCAGCGGGAGCGGCAAAAGGCGCTGCGCGCCCCACTCATCATCGTCGTGGCGGCCGTTTGTAAAGCGGAGGCCAAGGTTCCCGCAATCGAGCAGGTGCTGGCCGCCGGTGCCGCGGCGCAGAACATCATGCTGGCTGCCCCGGCGCTTGGCTTCGGCGCCATGTGGAAGACCGGCGATGCGGCCTATGACGATACGGTGAAGGCGGCGCTCGATCTCACGGCCGCGGACGCGATCGTGGGGTTTCTATATCTGGGCACCGCGCCCGCCGACGGCGTGCCGCCGCCGGTACGCACCCAATGGCAGGACAGGGTGAGTTTTTGGGAGAAAGAGGCCGGCCCTAAGGCTTGACCACCGCCAGCACCACGATGGCGATGAGGAAAAGGCCGGGCACTTCGTTGAATAGCCGGTACCAACGCTGCGAATGGCGGTCGCGTCCGTCGCGGAAGTCGCAGATCAACCTGTGGCACCAGAGGTGATAGACGACGAGCGCGGCCACGAGGACAAGCTTCACGCGCAGCCATAGGAAGCCCAGATACGCCGGCTCAGCCGCCACCATCGAGATGCCGAACACCACGGCGAGCGAACCGCCTACTGTCATCATTGCAAAGAGCCGCCGCTCCATCACCATGAAACGCTCTCGGCCAAGCGCATCGGAAGTGGCCGAGTGATACACGAAGAGTCGCGGCAGATAGAAAAGCCCGGCGAACCAGGTGACGACGAAGACGACGTGGAAGGCCTTGAGCCAGAGCATTCCGCATGGTAACGCATCGCCACGCCCGGGTTCGCCCGGGGGAACCTTCGGATCTGGAACCGAGTCGGCTTGGCTGAAGGCACCGATTCGAGTGACAATCCGGGCATGCCGTCCCGCTCCCGCCCCAAGGGCTCGCGCACGTCCAAGCCGCCGGACGCCGCGCGCATACTCGTCATCGACGTAGGCGGTTCCCACATCAAGGTCCGCATGGGCGCCCGAGGTGCGATCCGCAGGTTCGTCTCCGGCCCGAATATGACGGCCGCCGACATGGCCCGTCAGGTGCGCAAGCTGGCGCGCGATCTGCCGTACCAGGCGGTGTCGATAGGTTATCCCGGGCTGGTGTTGCGTGGGCGGATCGCCGCCGAGCCGTTCAACCTCGGTCCGGGTTGGGTCGGATATGACTTCGAGAAGGCCTTCGGGCGGCCGGTGCGAGTGGTCAACGATGCGACCATGCAGGCGCTCGGCAGCTATGAAGGCGGCCGGATGCTCTTTCTCGGCCTGGGCACGGGGCTGGGGGCGACCCTCATCCTCGACGGAACGGTGGAGCCGATGGAAATCGGGCACATGCCCTACAAGCGCGGCCGCACGTTCGAAGACTACGCCGGCGAGCGAGGCCGCGAGCGCCTCGGCAACAAGAAGTGGCGCAAAGCGGTGACTGAAGTCGTCGCTCGGCTGAAGGATGTGCTGGAGGCCGACTACGTCGTGTTGGGAGGCGGGAATGCCGCGCGCCTGAAGGAACTGCCCGAGGGAGCGCGCCTGGGCGACAATCTCAACGCCTTCAAGGGCGGGCTGCATCTATGGCGTGGTGACGACCCGCTCGCCGTCAGCATCGCGCGCCGTCAGCGCGCGGCACCGCCGCCGGGGTCCGCCCGTTGAGCGGCGCCGACGCTCCGGGCGCGCCCGGCCTGCCCCCCACCTGGTCCAGCAGCGCCAAGGAGATGATCGGCTGCTCGCTCGGCCCGTCGCGGCTCTGGTTCACGATCGGCGGCGGCATCCTCAACGAGGTTTATCATCCGCGTGTCGATATTCCGCAGATCCGCGATCTCGGCCTGGTCGTCGCGGACGGGCGTGGATTCTGGGTGGAGGTCAAGCGGATGTACCGCCATTCGCTGACGCTCGCCGCGCCTGGAGTGCCCGCCGTGCGCATCGTGCACCGGCACGAGCGCTTCGAGCTCACGCTGCGCATCGTGCCCGCACGCGAGCGCGACGTCCTGCTGATGGAAATCGAGCTCGCCGGCGATGAGTCGCTGTGCCCCTATGCGCTGCTCGCTCCCCATCTCGGCGGCACGGGCAACAACAACTCGGCGGCGATCGCCGGTCATCGCGGCCATCGCGTGCTGTGGGCGGAGCAAGGGCCGTTCGCGCTGGCGCTCGCCGCGGTGACGGCCGACCAGCAGGATGCCTGGGGACGCGCGAGCTGTGGGTTCGTCGGGGCGAGCGACGGCTGGCAGGACTTCGCGCGCCATGGCGCGATGACCTGCGAGTATCCCAACGCGGGCCCGGGTAACATCGCCCTGACCGGGGAGCTGCCCCGCAAGTCGGTGCTCGCGCTCGGCTTCGGCAGCAGCACCGAATCGGCGGCGACACTGGCATTGAGCGCGCTCTTCGAGCCTTTCGAGGCCTCGTGGCAGCGCCAGATCGACGACTGGACCGGCTGGCACCAGGAAGCGGCAACGCTGGGTATGCCATCCGGCGCGCTGCCGCCCGAATGCGTGAGTCAGTTCAAGGTGTCGACCATGGCGCTGCGCGCGCATCTCGACAAGACGTATCCCGGGGCAATGGTCGCGAGCCTGAGCGTTCCCTGGGGCAACACCAAGGAGGAACGGGAGGGCTATCACCTCGTCTGGCCGCGCGATCTGTGCGAATGCGCAGGCGCTTTGCTGGCGGTCGGTGCGACGCGCGAGGCTCTCGACACGCTGCGTTATCTTCGCGCCACGCAGCTCGCCGACGGTCACTGGAATCAGAACCAGTGGCTCGGCGGCAAGCCGTACTGGACCGGAGTGCAGCTCGACGAGACCGCATTCCCGGTGCTGCTTGCCGCCCAACTCGATGAGCGCGGGGCGTTGGATGGCGTCGAAGTCAGAGACATGATCCGCCGCGCCCTGGCGTTCATCGTCTGCAATGGCCCGGCGAGCGACCAGGACCGTTGGGAGGAAGACGCGGGAATCAACACCTTCACGCTGGCGGCGTGCATCGCGGCGCTCGTGTGCGGCGCCGGGTACCTCGATCCCGAGGCGCGCGAGCTGGCGCTGGCGGTGGCCGACTTCTGGAATGCGAGCCTCGAGGACTGGACCGCCGTCGCCGATACTCCGCTCTGCGGGCGCCATGGGCTGCCAGGCTATTACGTGCGCGTGGCGCCGCGCGAGGCGCTGCGCGACCGGACCGCGCTGCAGTGCGTGTTACCTGTCAAAAATCAGTCGCTCGACCCGGCGCTGCCCGCGTCCGCACAGGTCGGCGTTGACTTCCTGCAGCTCGTGCGCTTCGGGCTGCGCCGCGCCGATGATCCGCTGATCGAGGCCACGGTGCTCCTCGCCGACATGCTGCTCAAAGTCGACACGCCAACCGGACCGTGCTGGCATCGTTACAACGATGACGGGTATGGTGAGCACGACGACGGCTCGGCGTTCGATGGTACGGGCAGGGGTCGCGCGTGGCCGCTGCTCACGGGCGAGCGAGGCCACTACGAGCTTGCTGCCGGACGCGATCCGGTGCCGTACCTGCTCGCCATGGTCCGCATGGCTTCGCCCGGAGGCATGTTGCCGGAACAGATCTGGGACGCTGCGCCCATACCCTCGCGTGGGCTCGAGCCCGGCCGCCCCACGGGCAGCGCGATGCCGCTTGCGTGGACACATGCGGAGTACATCAAGCTGGCCGTCTCGCGCTCGCAGGGCAGGCCTTTCGATCGCCCGGATTGCGTCTGGCAGCGCTACTCGGGCCGACGCCCCCGGCTCGGCCGCGTCATCTGGTGCGCACACGCGCCGGCCTCGGAGGTCCCCGAGGGCGCTGCGCTCACGTTGGCGGTTACGGAACCTGCAACGTTCAGATGGGGATTCGATGGCTGGAAGAACATTTGCGAGCGTCGCACGACGCCTACGGCGATCGGGTTGCATACGGTGGAGGTCGACGCCTCGCACCTGAAGAGCGGCCAGTCGATCGACCTGACCTATCGCAGCGAGCCGAGCGGGGAGTGGATCGGCCGGGATTTCCGCATCTCGGTAGTGGCCCCCATCGCCGCGGTCAACGCAGCACTTGCGGGCGAAGGGCAAGCCTGAGAGGCTTGCCCCATGCCTTTTACGCTTGCGCACCCAGCGGCCGTGCTGCCGCTGCGGCGCTTACCATTGCTGCGCATGGTGCCGCTCATCATCGGGGCCATGACGCCGGATGTGCCCTACTACTTTCCGTCAAGGATCTCGGACCTCATACCGGATGCAACGCATACGGCCGTGGGCACCCTCACGGTGGATTTGCCGATGGGGTTGTCGTTGCTGCTCATCGTCTGGCTGCTGCGAGCGCCGCTCGCGGCACCGCTCGGCCCCGGGCCGCGGGCGAAGTGCCTGACCGCACTGGAGCGCTTCGGCAGTCGGCCGCTCAACTGGGTGCTGGCGCCGCTGTCGATCCTGATCGGGACCTGGACGCACATCGCCTGGGACTCCTTCACGCACTCGGACGGTTGGTTGGTGGGGCGCATCCCGGCGCTGAGCGCGCCCGTGTCCATCTTTTCGTATACAGGGGAGCTCTGTCACGTCCTGCAGTACGTGAGCTCGGTGTTCGGGATTGTCGTGGTGGCCATATGGTTCGTCCTGTTGCCGCGGCCAGCGTCGGCACAGGTGCCCGGTAACGACGAGCGCTCCGCCGCCGGGCCGGCGTTGCTCGCGGGGCTGCTCGTCGCGGCGGCCGTGGCGGGGACCTTGGAGACCGGTTTGCGCCTAGGGTGGCACTTCCCTGGCGCGTACCGCCTCTTCTATTTGCTGCTCACGCGCACCATCGCCTGGTTCGCCGCGCTCTATACCCTGGCCGGGATCGTCATCGTGTATGGGCGCCGGCGTACCGCGGTAGCCTCCGTCACACAGGTGTAACGCCTCTGGCCATCACGGCCTGAATCACTTCGCTCGCCAGCGCGGCGTACCGAAGTCCTCTGTCCAGACGATCACCCTCGCATTCGCCGGATCGACCGCGAAAGCGATACCCATCGTGCGGAATCCCGGGGTCATGATGTTGGCACAGTGCTCCGGGCTCGCGAGCCAGCCGGCGACAGCCTGCTGCGGGGTCGTGACACCGCTCGCGATGTTCTCGCCCACCATGCTCCAGCGGTAACCGGCGCGCGTCGCACGCTCGCCCGGCGTACTGCCGTCGCTTCCGGTATGACTGAAGAAATCGTGCGCGGCCATATCCAACGAGTGCTCGCGCGCCGCGTGGGTGAGGGAGGACGAGAGAGAAAGGAGTGGTGCGGGCCTGAAACGCCGCCAGCCGCAGATCCGCGCGTGTGCGCGCGCCGCATTCGTGAGCGCAAGCACGAGCTCGCCCATGGCGTGGGCGTCCCGCAGGCGCGGGGCCGTGAAAGGCTGTGCCACGACGATCCAGAGGCCGCTGTCACCGCGACCGTAGGTGCCAGCCTGCCGCAGCCGCGGATCGGCGATTTGCCCGCAGAACCGCCGGCCCAGCAGCTGCGCGACCGCGGCATTGCCGTCGGCTCCGGCTATCCGAATCAAGACCGATCGCACCGCTGTGTAGCCGGCGCTGCCCTCCGCGCGCTCGAGCGGCTCGCCATGCGCAAGCAGGCGAGCGACCTCGTCCAGCTTGCTGCTCTCGGTGAGCGGAGGATGCGCGGCGGGTGACAGACCGCAGTAGATGCTGCGCGCGGTGTTGACCGCGGCGATGGCGTTCGCGTGCGCCGGTGCCGGCTGAAGCAGAAGCAGGAAGAGCGCCGGGCCCAGGGCGCGCACGAGCCACTCATTTCGCGCGCGCATGGCGGGGCATGACGGCGAGCGGCACAGGCAGCGAGGAATACAACTCGTTGGTGCGCACGAAGGCGAGCAGGAAGGAGGACATCACGCGCAGTTGCGTGCGGTACTGGTGAATGGCCCGCAGCTTGTCCGCTTCCTCGCGCGGCTCGAGGTCGAAGGCAACGAGCCCGAGGTCCCGGCCCCGCGCCGGCTCGCGAAGCGGCAGCTTCATTCCGAGCCCGCGCGGGTTCGGCCAGCCGGTGCCTCCGTGCACGATCCAGAAGCGCGCTGTGTCCAGCTCGTGACGCCGGCTCAGGACCTGCAATGTCAGGATGCCCGCGGCACGATGATCGGGGTGCGCATCCCGCGGGCTCGGCGCGAGCACCAGTGTCGGTCGCACGCGATCGAGCACGCGCCCGAGGTCCCGTTCGAGGCTTTCCCCGGTATAAGGGTGGTTGGCGGCGAACGTGTCGGCATAGGGCACACTCAGCGCGCCATTGAACTTGGAGTAGTACGGTATCGTGAAATGGTCCGTGATGAGGGTCAGGAGCCCCCCGTCCGGATAGCCCAGAAAAAACTGCCGCTCGGGCGGTACTCCGAGGGTGGCCGCCGCCGCGCGCGCCTCGCGCATGCGTCTGGCGGCGAGATCGCGCATCTTGTCCGGCCGAATCCGGATCGCCCGCTCGATCAGCAGCAGGTCGAGCTCCGAGGCATCGCCGCTCGTCAGCCAGACGACGCTGGCGTGCCCTCCGGCCGCCACTACCCGCCGGATCACGCCGGCACAGCAGAGCGTCTCATCATCGGGATGGGGCGAGACCACCAGGAGGGAGGTTTGCGAGTCGATTGCGGGGATGGCGCCCGAGGAGGTCCCTGACGCCCTGGCCAGCGGCAGCGAGAGGGCCAGCAAGAGCCCCAGGAAGAGGGCCGGTACCCTGATGGTCATGGCGGCCCGGAGTGTACTAGAGTGACGGCCGACATTGCCGCGCTCGAGTCCGCCGGTCAACCGCCAGAACCCTGGTGCGTTCGACCGGTCTGATACTGCGGAGAAGATGCAAATGAGCTGGCTCAAGGTCGTTGCCCTCGGCGCCGTCACGGCGCTGCTTGCGGCCTGCGCCGCGGCTCCGGTGGTGCGCACGCGTGTGGCGCCGCAGGTGGACCTCGCCAGCTTCCACACTTATGGCTTCCTGCCGAAGCCTGGCACGGACACTGGCCCCTACAAGTCCCTGACTACCCAGCAGCTCGAGAAGGATGTCGGTCAGGAGCTTCAGTCCCGTGGCTACGTGGCGGCCGCGGCGGACGAAAAGCCCGATCTGCTGGTGAACTTCACGGTCGGCGCACATGACCGCGTGGAGGGGATGTTGCCGGGGCCTGGACCGGGCTGGGGCCCGGGGTGGGGCTGGGGACGATGGGGCCCCTGGGGGCCGTGGGGCTGGGGCCCCGGCTATTCCGGCGACGTTGAGACCGTCACCACCGTCTCGCTCAGCATCGACCTCATCCAGCGCACGGACAACTCCGTCGTCTGGAGCGGCACGGCCTATTCCGATCTCACCCGCCGAATGCTCGATAATCCCGCGGAGCACATCGACGTGGCGACGCAGCAGATTTTCCTGCATTTCCCGATAGCCCGACACTGATCCGGACTTCGGGACCCGGGTCCCGATTCTTGCTGGACCACCGGCTAGGCGGTAGTCCATGAAGATCGCATTCCTCAATCAGCCCCAGGACCCGGTAGCGGCCGGCGAGGAGCAGCGTGGCTCCGTAGCCATCGTCAACTGGGAGCTGGCCCGGTGTCTGGCTCGCCATCACGAGGTGATCGTCTACGCGCCGCGAGCGCGCGGTCAGGCCGAGCGCGAGCGGTGGGGCGCGATCGAGATCCGCCGGATCCGCTTCGTCGCGCGCCGGTACCACAAGGCCGTGCAGCTTCTCGCCGGGCGCCTGCGCTGGGGGGCGCCGTACTTCACCTCCATGTTGTATTACAGAGAGTACTTCGCGCAGATCGCGCGCGATCTCGCGGCGAGCCGCCCTGACATCGTGCATCTGCCGCAGCAGATGCAATTCGCGGCATGCTTCAAGCGCGCCGTGCCGGGCGTGAGGGTCGTCGTTCACATCCATCAGGATGAGCTCGCGAAACTCGATCGTGAGCTGCTGCGGCGCGATCTGGCGGATGTCGATGCGGTCGCGACCGTATCCGAGTTCGTGACCGCGGGCGCGCGCGCGCGCCTGCCCGAGATGGCCGCGAGAATACACACGGTCGGCAACGGTGTGGATGTGGTGCGATTCAGGCCCGAGGCACGTGCCGAAGAGCCTGCGGGGCGTGAGCGCCGCGACCGTCCCTTGCGCCTGCTTTATGTCGGCAGGATCGCTCCCGACAAGGGAGTTCACCTGCTGATGGACGCCTTCGACCGGTTGATACGCGAGGGCGTCGGCCTCGAGCTGACACTGATCGGCAAGCCGGGCCTGCTGCCCTACGATCTGCTGAGCCGGCTTCTCGGCGGTGACACGCGCGCGCTCGAGGCAGTGCAGGAATTCTACGGCCACACCTTGCGCGCCTGGCTCGCCAAGGAGATTCTGGGACATCGCCGCAGCTACGGCGATGCGCTGCGCGCGCGGCTGTCGCCGGCGGCCGCGGCGCGAGTGCGTTTCCTCGGCACGGTGCCACAGCCGACGCTCATCCGTGCCTACCGCGCGGCCGATGTTCTCGTGTTGCCTTCGGTCTGGCAGGAATCTTACGGACTGCCGGTCGCGGAGGCGATGGCGTGCGGTGTACCGGTGCTCGCGAGCGCGAGCGGCGGCGTGCCGGAGCTCGTCGCGGATGGCATCACGGGCAGGCTCGTTCCGCGGCTGGACACACAGGCGTTGGCATGCGCGCTGCGCGAGATGTCGGCCGTTCCGACGCGCCTGTTGGAAATGGGAGTGGCGGCGCGCAGGCGGGCGGAGCGGCTGCTCACCTGGGCGCGCAGCGCCGAGCGTCTCGAGGGCGTCTACGCCGGGCTGCTCGCCCCGCACCCGCAGGCACTGGATCTCCTGCCCGTTTTCGCGGAAAACCGCTAGCGCTACCGTGACTTCGGTACAATGGAAGCTCACGGCCCTCGTGGCGGGCCGCATGAGAACACGAAATGATGGCTTCCGGGCGCGCACCCGCACGCAAGACCAGCCGCCGCAGCCGGCGAGGTACGACCATCCACGACGTGGCCCGCAGGGCGGGCGTCTCCCCGATGACTGTTTCCCGCGTCGTCAACGGCGAGCGCAACGTGCGCGAAGCCACTCGTGCGGCGGTGCTCGCGGCCGTCAAGGAGCTGCGCTACGCTCCCAACCCGGCGGCCCGCAGCCTCGCCGGCGCTCAGAGCCTGCGGATCGGGCTGCTCTATGCCAACCCGAGCGCCGCATATTTGAGCGAATTCCTCCTGGGCGCGCTCGATGAGAGCAGCCGCAAGAGCGCGCAACTCCTGTTGGAGAAGTGCGAGGTCAGCTCCCCGTCGGCGGAGCGCGCCGCGGTGCGCAGACTGATCGACGGCTCGGTCGCGGGAGTCATTCTGCCGCCGCCCGTTTGCGAGTCGCATGTCATCCTCGCGGAGCTCAAGAAGGCAGCCATTCCGACCGTCGCGGTGGCGACCGGGCGATTTCGCTCAGATGCCTCGTGCGTGCGGATCGACGACTTCAAGGCCGCCTACGAGATGACACGTTATCTTCTCTCGCTCGGGCACCGCCGCTTGGGCTTCATCAAGGGCCATCCCAACCAGACGGCAAGCGGCGAGCGCTGGCTCGGCTTCGAGACGGCGCTGCGCGAGGCCGACTGCAAGCCGCAACCGCCGGTCATCGAGCAGGGGTTCTTCAGTTACCGTTCCGGTCTCGAAGCCGCCGAGAAGGTATTGGCGGGCAATCCGCGTCCGACCGCGATCTTCGCCAGCAATGATGACATGGCTGCGGCGGCGGTATCCGTCGCGCATCGCCGCGGCCTCGATGTGCCGCGTGATCTGTCGGTGGTCGGTTTCGACGACACGGCGATCGCCACCACTGTCTGGCCGGAGCTCACGACCATCCGCCAGCCGACGGCGACCATGGCCGAAGTAGCACTCGATCTGCTCATCCGCGAGATACGCAAGCGGCGCGACGGTCTGCCGGCCGCGGCAGTGGATCACCTCGTGCCGCACGAGCTGATCGTGCGCGAGTCGGCGGCTGCGCCGCCCGACAGCCCCGGCTAGGCGGCCCCGACCTCGCAGAAGAAGAGGTGGGCCGGCAGGACGTTCAGCGGCTCGAACTTGCGCCGGACGTAGTGAAAGATGCGCTGCAGATCCTCGAGCACGCGGGCCGAGAACTGGAAGACGAGGAAGGCGCCGCCGGGCTCGAGCGCCGCGGATGTATTGCGCAGGATCCGCTCGCGCATGTCGGCCGGGATGGTGCTGAACGGAATT
Organism: Steroidobacteraceae bacterium; assembly: GCA_036489335.1. GTDB lineage: Bacteria > Pseudomonadota > Gammaproteobacteria > Steroidobacterales > Steroidobacteraceae > 13-2-20CM-66-19. Next base: position 151,104 of record DASXFY010000009.1, on the reverse strand, counting down.
CCAGAGATGATGTAGTTGGCCTTGTCGTGGCCAAAGCGCTGCAGAATCTCGCCCACCGCCTCCGCCGAGCCCTCCACCACCTTCAGCCGCTCGTCGGGTAGGGCCGAGCGCAGGTGGGTGACGAAGTCCGGGTTCAACTCGATGACGATCAGCAGCGCGTCGGAGCGCATGCGGCGCAGGATCTCGGCGGTGATCACGCCGACCCCCGGACCGTATTCCACGATGACGCGCGCCTGATTCCAGTCGATCGGCTGCAGCAGCTCCTTGATGAGGAATCTGGAGCTCGGGATGATCGAGCCGAGCATGCGCGGGTGGCGGAAGAAATTGCGGGCGAACAGCAGGGCGTCCCCGGTTCGTGTCCGGCTTGGTATTGGCTGGGTGTTCGACACGTTGTGTCCTGCCTGGGTGATGCTCATTGCAAACTCCTACATTATGCGCAGGTTCCGGCTCTCCGTCACCGTGACCTCAACCACCTGACCGCTTGGCGTCGTAGCCTAGCCGGCGCAGCTCCGCGACCAGGCGGTCGCGGTGCTCGCCCTGGATCTCGATCACTCCGTCCCGGACAGCGCCCCCCGCACCGCAAAGTTTCTTCAGCCGGCTGGCGAGCGCCTCGAGATTAGCGGTGGCAAGTGGCAGGCCCGAGATCACGGAGACGGTCTTGCCGCCGCGCCCTGCCACCTCGCGGCCGACCCGTACGCGGGCCGGGGTGGCGGGACGGGCGTTCTTCAGAATGCTCATCGGAATACTTTAAACCTAATGCTTTGCAGTGGAGCAGAACGTGGCCCTTGGGGGGTTGCCGGGCCCTGGTCTGGCATCTTCATTGCGGCATCCCGCTGAATTGCGAACCGATTGGAACGCCCATTGCGCCTTTAGGGCGCTAAAATTCGCACCGCGCCAGACCCTGGCAATGCTGAAAAGGCTGATCCCCGATGGCCCAACGGTCGCGTTTGCACGTTCCCCACCCACCGGCCCGCCCGGGTGAGAAGCCGGACTTCAGCTATCTGAGCCTGACGCCAGCGGGTGCTGTCGGCCGCCCCGACGCCAAGGCGCCGGTCCGCGAGGTCGAGAACCTCGGCCGCGAGATGGTGCGCGTACTCGATGACGATGGGCGCGCCCTCGGTCCCTGGAACCCGCACCTCGAGCCGGAAGAGCTGCAAGTGGGGTTGCGCCACATGATGCTCACGCGGGTGTTCGACGACCGCATGCAGCGCATGCACCGCCAGGGGCGGATTTCCTTCTACATGAAGTCGACCGGCGAGGAAGCCGTGTCGGTCGCGCAGGGGATGGCGCTGCAGCCGGGCGATATGTTGTTTCCGTCGTATCGCAACCAGGGCCTGTTCATTGTCCGCGGACGGAGCCTGGTCGACCTGATGTGTCAGTGCCTGTCGAATACGCGGGATATGTGCCGCGGGCGGCAGATGCCCATCATGTATCACTGGGGCGCGGGCAACATCTTCTCGATCTCCGGCAACCTGGGGACGCAGTTCCCGCAGGCGGTGGGCTGGGCGATGGCCGCCGCCATCAAGGGCGAGGATCGCATCGCCGCGGCCTGGATCGGTGAAGGCGCCAGTGCGGAAGCCGACTTCCACCACGGCATGACGTTCGCGGCCGTCTATCAGGCGCCGGTGATTCTCAACATCGTCAACAATCAGTGGGCGATCTCGACCTTCCAGGGCTTTGCCGGCGGGGAGAGCCGCACGTTCGCACAGTACGGGCCGGGGTACGATATTCCGGGGATCCGTGTCGATGGTAATGATTTTCTGGCGGTCTACGCCGTTACCCGATGGGCGGCGGAGCGAGCGCGCCAGAGCGGCGGACCGACGCTGATAGAGCATGTCACCTACCGGGCGGGAGCGCACTCGACCAGTGACGATCCCTCGCGCTACCGGCCCAAAGAGGAGTGGGCGGCGTGGCCGCTCGGTGATCCGATCACGCGCCTCAAGACACACCTGATCGGCCTCGGCGAATGGTCGGACGAGCGCCACGCGGCGCTGGAGAAGGAGCTCGAGGCTCATGTGGTTGCCTGTTGGAAGGAGGCCGCGAGCTTCGGCACGCTGTCGGAGGGACCGACGCTCGATCCGGCTACCATGTTCGAGGATGTCTTCCACGAGATGCCGCCGCACCTGGCGCGTCAACGCGAGGAGCTCGAGCGTCTGGAAAGCGCGCAGCCGGGCAACGGACCCGGGGGAGAGAAACCTCTCGAGGCGCGGGCCGGTGCCGTTGCGAAGGAGGGCTGATCCATGGCGAACATGAACATGGTGCAGGCCCTAAACTCCGCGATGGACATCATGCTGGAGCGTGATCCGCGGGTGGTGGTGCTGGGTGAGGATGTCGGTTATTTCGGCGGCGTCTTTCGCTGTACCGACGGGCTGCAGCGCAAGTACGGCGAGCAGCGGGTGCTCGATACCCCGATCGCGGAGGGCGGTATCGTCGCGGCTGCCATCGGCATGGGCGTCAACGGGCTGAAGCCGGTGGCCGAGATTCAGTTCGCCGACTACATCTATCCGGCTTTCGATCAGATCGTGAGCGAGCTCGCGCGGTTGCGCTACCGTACCGCTGGGGAGTTCTCCGCTCCGGTCACCATCCGCACGCCTTGCGGCGGCGGTATCCGCGGCGGGCAAACACACTCGCAGAGCCCCGAAGGCGTCTTTACGCACGTCTGTGGGATCAAGGTGGTGATGCCTTCAAACCCGTACGATGCGAAGGGGCTGCTCATCAGCTCCATCGAGGACGAGGATCCGGTTGTCTTCTTCGAGCCGAAGCGGCTCTACAACGGTCCCTTCGACGGGGATCCGCACAAGCCCGCGGTGCCCTGGAGCACGCATCCAAAGGGTGAGGTACCGGAGGGCTATTACAAGGTTTCGCTGTCGAAGGCCGAGATCGTTCGGCCCGGGAAGGATGTGACCGTACTCGCCTACGGCACGATGGTGCATGTCGCAGAGGCGGCTGCCAGGTTGACCAAGGTCGATGCGGAGATCATCGACGTGCGGGCGCTGGCACCGCTCGATACGGACACGCTTTGCACCTCGGTCTGCAAGACGGGCCGCTGCGTGATCGTCCATGAGGCGACGCGCTACAGCGGATTCGGCGCAGAGCTCGCGGCCACGGTGCAGGAGGAATGCTTCTGGCATCTGGAGGCGCCGATCACCCGGGTCACTGGTTGGGACACTCCCTATCCGCATGCGTTCGAGTGGGAATATTTCCCCGGGCCGGCGCGCATCGCCGCGGCGCTGACGCGCGTGATGGAGGAAAAATGAGCCGCTACGTCTTCAAGTTGCCGGACCTCGGCGAGGGCACTGTCGAGGCGGAGATCGTCGGCTGGTTGGTGAAACCGGGCGATGAGGTGTCGGAAGACGACGTGCTGGTCGAAGTGATGACCGAGAAGGCGGCGGTTGAGGTGCCGGCGCCGGTGAGCGGCAAGATCGTTTCCACAACCGGGCAACCCGGGGACATGGTGGCGGTGGGGGCTGAGCTGGTTGTCCTCGAGACCGCGTCCGCCGGTGGTACGGTCGCGGCCGCGCAGCCTGCTTCGGCTCCGGCTCCTTCCCCGGCAGCGGCGCCTCCAGAGAAAAGCGTGAGTGCTGCCTCGGCCGGGAATGGTGCGGCGCGCCAGGCGAAGGTGGCCGCCGCCAATGGTGGCGGCATTCGTGCGGTTGCCACGCCGGATGCGGGCCGGCGAGTGTTGACTTCGCCGGCGATCCGCCGCCGGGCGAAGGAGGCGGGCATCGACCTGCGGCAGGTCGCTGGGTCGGGTCCTCAGGGACGTATCGGGCCACAGGATTTCGAGGCGTTCGCGGCGGGCCGCTCAACGGTGACCGGCCTTCCCGGCGCACGGCCTGCGACTCCATCGCCGCGGCTTTCGGGCGGAACGGAGGAAATCAAGGTCATTGGGTTGAGACGTCTCATCGCGCAGCGGATGACCGATGCCAAGCGCAACATCCCACACTTCGCCTATGTCGAGGAGGTGGATGTGACGGAGTTGGAGGCGCTTCGTCGGCATCTCAACACCAAGGTGGAGCCGGGGACTCCCGCGCTCACCTACCTGCCGTTCCTGGCGCTCGCGCTGGTGCGGGTACTGGAAGACTTCCCGCAGTGCAACGCTCATTACGATGCGGAGCGCGGTGTCATCGTGCGCTACCACGCGGTGCATCTGGGTGTTGCGACACAGACGCCGGAGGGACTGAAAGTCCCGGTCGTGCGCGATGTGCAGCAGCGATCCCTATGGGACCTCTCGACCGAGATGCGGCGTGTGACCGAGGCGGCGCGCACCAACAAGGCGGCGCGCGAGGAGCTGGCCGGCTCTACCATCACGGTCACGAGCCTCGGCAAGCTGGGTGGCATCGCCAGCACGCCGATCATCAATGCGCCCGAAGTTGCGATCATCGGTGTCAATCGTGCGGTCGAGCGGCCGATGGTCGTAGGCGGCGCGATCATGGTACGTCGCATGATGAATCTGTCGTCGTCGTTCGATCACCGGTTCGTCGACGGCTACGACGCCGCCGCCATGATCCAGGCGCTCAAGGAACGCCTCGAGCATCCGGCGACGATTTTCGTCGGCTGAGCCGGGCAAGAAAGCCGGCGAGCGCGCTGTTGAAGGCCTCCGGTTGCTCCAAGTTGGGCATGTGCCCAATACCAGGCAGCCAGACGAGTTCCGAGTCCTTCAGCAGCGTGTGCATTCGATCGGCATCCTGACGCGTCGTGAACGCATCCTCGTCGCCGACCACGATCAAGGCCGGGCGTTCGAAGCGCTCGAGAACGCCGCAGTAGTCGGGCCGCTCGGCCCTGCCTCGAAGCGCGGCCGCCGCGCCCGCCGGGGGAGCGTTACGCATCATGTGAAGGACATGGCCGGCTACGTCGGGGGCCGACTCGATCGAGCGCGCTGCCAGCATCTTGGGAAGCATCTCGGCGGCATAGGCGTCCATTCCTTCCTTAACGAGGCGCTCCGCCATGGCGATCCGCCGCTGTTTGCCGGCCGCCGTCTCCGCCCGTGGGAAGGTCGCGGCCAGCACGATGCCCTCTATTCGCGCCGGCGCCAGCCGGCACATCTCCATGGCGATCTGGCCACCCATCGATAGCCCTGCCGCGACCACGAGCTCGATCCCAAGATGATCGAGGAGGGCAATGAGGTCGCTCGCAAAGGCCTCCAGGGTCGTCTTCTCGCCGCCTGGCGGCGATGCGCCATAGCCGCGTAGATCGGGGACGACGAGCCGCCAACCGAGGCTGGCGATCGGCTGCACTTGCGGCCGCCACATCGTCCGATCGAAGGGATGTCCGTGGACCAGGAGCAGCACCTGGCTACCGCTGCCGATCTCATCGAAAGCCAGCCTGACGCCATTTGCCGCAACCGTCTTCATGCTGCCGCCTCCGAGGACCCTCGCGATGAGAGGGGCAAAGTGAAGCATTGACGGCAGCTCGGTGCAATCACTATATTGCACTCGGTGCAATCTAGTGATTACCATGATCTCGCCGATGAAGTCGTTGCGGACATCCGTGCAGGTCGGCTTCGGCCCGGCGACAAGCTGCCACCGCAGCGTCAGTTCGCCCATTCGCATGGCATCGCGGCCTCGACAGCGCAGCGGGTCTATGCCGAGCTGAGTCGACGAGGAGCAGTGTCAGGCGAGGTGGGTCGCGGAACGTTCGTGCGGCTCGCGCTGCCGGCGAAAAGACTGTCGCCGCCTCTCGCTGAGCCGACCTCTCTACTGGTCGACCTGGATCTCAACTTCGCCACCGTGCCGGAGCAGGAGGCGCTGCTCTCGGCCAGCCTCGCCGAGCTCATGCGGCACCAGGAGGAGTGGCGCGGCGCCTTCGTGCCGGCCAGCGCTCGCGGTACACGCTCGCTGCGCAGCACGGCGGCCGTCTTCTTCGCTCGCGGCCGAGCCTACCATCCCACCGATTGCCTGCTCTTCGCCGGCAACGGCAAACAGGCGATTGCCGCCGCTCTGGCGGCGACCGTGCCCCGCGGCGAGGTGCTCGGCGTGGAGGCTCTGACCTATCCCTTCATCAAGACGATCGCGCAACAACTGGGTATCCGCCTGCACCCGCTGCCGATCGATGATGAGGGCATCGTCCCCGCTGCGCTCGCCGAGGCCCACCGCGAGGTCGGATTCAGCGCAATCTATGTGCAACCGACATTGCACAATCCACTCGGCATGACGATGTCGTCGGCGCGCAGCGCCGAGATCGCAGAGATTCTCACCACGAAGAAGATCATCGCGATCCAGGATGCGATATATGGCTTCCTCGACGCGGATGCACCGCTGCTGCAGTCGCATGCGCGCGATCAGGTGATCCTCATCGACGGTCTGTCCAAGCGCCTTGCGCCGGGCCTGACATTGGCTGTCATCGTTGCGCCGCCAGCCTTACGTGAAGACATCTCGAGGGCACTCCACACCGGCGCGTGGCTTGCCCCATCACTGGCGCAGGCGGTCTGCACTCAGTGGATGGCGGATGGCACGGCCACGAAGATCGCCAACGCCAAGCGCATCGATGCCGCCGCCCGACAAAAGGTGGCGCGCCAGTGGCTCGGCCGCTTCGGCCTGATCGGCAATGCCAAGGCCTACCATTGCTGGCTACCTCTGCCAGGCTCATGGCGGGCTGACACCTTCGTTGCCGCGGCGGCGCGACACTATATAGCCGTCACTCCGGCATCGGCCTTCGCGGTCGCGCCTGGGCACGTTCCCAACGCGGTGCGTTTGGCGCTTTCTGCTCCTCCCATGGAAGTTCTCGCCGACGCCCTGAAGAAACTAGCATCCATTCTGGATGCCGGCGACGCATTGCCGCCTGATTAGCAGTGAGGGATCCTATCGTGCTCGAGCAAGCGAGAAGGTCTGTGTTGGGGGTGTCGGTAGCGCTGATCATTACGCTGGCTGCGGCACCCGCGGCGCCGGCTCCGCTGGCATCGACTCACTCAATTGACTCGAAGACATACTATGATGTCTTCCTGAAGTATCGCCAAGCTCTGTCAGATCAGAGTCTGAATTGCAGCCGGTACTTCAGCGCGAAGGTGAATGAAGCATGGATTGGTGACGTACTTGTCGATGGGTCGAGCAACGAGTTGATCGAGAGGCCGCGGACGATCAGACATCGCTACCGCTTTGGAGACCAGGTCAGCGAAGTGTACGAATACAAAGCGGCACTCTCCCGAGCGGAGCTGGTGCAAATGACCATCATTTACAAGAGCTCCGGTGATAGGCGTGTGGAGACTATGAAGCTGAGTTACGTTATGGAGGGTGGAAGTGAGAGGATAGCATCGATGCTATTCGATTCAAGACCGGTTGATGTTTCTCATCTGGGCCGGCCAATCAGCGTATTTAGTCGGACTGACTTCAGCGGCCTGTAGGGACACGCAGTGGAAGGCGCAGTCGAAGTGAGGTTTGCGTTGCGGTGCTCAACTGCTCCGTATCAGGCCCTTGGAATAATCTTTTTTGGGGTCCTGGCGTGGGGATTCGAGGACTCCTTTCGGTCTGGAAAGTGGGGAATGTTCGAGAGCACGGTACTTGGATTCGGTTTCTATGTGATGTACGTCTTGATTGGATTGTGGTATCGGGTTGGAGTACTGAACGGCGCCATTGGCAGCGCGCGTGGGGGATGCGCCGCGTTTCCATAAATATTGATGACATTACGGCGGTTGGGCGTCCAGGTGTCCGATGCCAAGACTGCTGCGGCTATGAACAGGCCCTTCAATAGGATCGCGGTTGAGGGAACTGCAGACGGCCGGAAAGTAACTGTAGACGTATCCACGAAGCATTTTGTGGCTGCCGATATACGGCGGCTCATGCGTTACATTCACGAAGCGAGGCCGATCTGACGCTGCCGAAGCATTGGCTTTGATACGTTAGCCGCCGGGAGGGGAGTCTTTTCCCAGGATCTCGTCCCTGACATCGTCAATCTCCCGCGCTCGTGACGGCCTCGCCTTCGCTCCCTCGCAGCGCTCCGGCCGCGGACAACGGCTGCTGCGCGGGCAGATGATCCGCGCGCTCTGTTCGAGCGCGTCTTCGATCCACGCGATATTCAGCACGTTGGCGACAGCCACGAGAGCTTCGACCGCTGCTTTGGGGATGCGGCCTTCCCCCCGGCGGTGAACGCATTCTGCGAACACGCTATCGATGATTCCGCGACTTGCGACACCGTTGGCGTCTAAGGCTGGTGCGAGGTCCAAGCCTACTGAGAGCACGTGCGGGTTGCCGGCCATGTCCTTCACCCGGCGGGAGTGACAGCAGTATAGGAGCGAGCGATCGCCGTCGCTGAGGACGGAGATCTGTGAGCCTATCTCGCCACGTGGTGCATCGATCATGCGAAAGACGGCCCAGTTGGGGCAGGGATCACTCACCTGCGCGAGGTTGCCCCAGGGCAGGGGAATGCCGTTGCCGCGGTAGACGGCGCGCAGGTATCCGGGCGGGTACGCGTCGAAGAAATGCCAGTACGGATAGGGGGAGACCTTGGTCATGCGCCGCATGATGACGGCGGGTGTCAGCTCGAGTCGCATGCCGGCTTCGACGCGATAGCGCTCGCGAGCCAGAAAGCGCCGGAAAGGAACCCGCGGCGCGAGCAGGGCGCCGGCGAAGAAGCTGCACTCGAAGTCGCGCCAGGCGTGCAATACATCCTGGGCATTCATCCCGGCGGTGTCGGAGCCGCCTTCGGGGCTGCCGCCCATCTCGCCGCCCGTGGCATGCGCCGACTTGAGTCCGTCCCCGCCGTGCAACACCTTGTGCGCGATGTGCGCGGCGAGGTCGAACTTCAGGCGTGCGGGGTCCGATTGCAGCGCGCGGTTTGCATAGATGACCCGCGGTGGCTCGAAAAACGAGCGCATCATGCTGCGCACTTCGCGATCCTTGTCGCGGGCGAGCACCGGCTTTCTCTCGAACCAGCGGATCTCCAGCCCGTGCCGCTTGCACAGTCGCTGCAGGTCGTCGACCGACAACGGGAATTTGCGGTCGCCCACCCCATCCGCCGCGCGCTCGAGGTCGGGAAAATCGTTGCGCGACATCTCCTGGTGGGAACGGATGAGAAGATGGGCGAACTGACGGCCGCTGGTCCCTGTTTGCGCGAGCAGTTCCGGGATCGCTGCTTGCAGTACGTCCTTGGAGAAAAGGAACGCGGGCTCGAGCGGGACCTTCGCGGCGCCGCCTGACGGTGTGGCGGGGGTCGGCAGCTCGAGGTCGGCGCTCTCGTCGAGGAACCATTCCGGGTCGCGTTGAAACACCTGGGCCAGGAGCTCGAGCATTTCGGTGGAGGGCGCGCGCTTGCCGCTCTCGATCATGCTGAGATATGACACCGATGGCGCATGCGCAGCGTCCCGCTGCACGCAGCGACTGGAGAGCTCCTCCAGAGTCAGGCCGTTGCGCTTGCGGACGGAGCGAAGCTTGGCGCCTAGAAAATGACCCTTGCGCAGCAGAGGCTTCAAGCGGCGTGACCCCGTAAAATCTCTCTTGTGAAATTAACATTGTGAAGTTTCTTTAGTCAAATTGTTCGTCGAGGGGAGGTAAGCTCCTTGTGCATGAACGCCAGACCTGAAGATCTCGTCTATTCCCGGGAGCCGGCAGGCTCCCCGGTGGACATTCTGGGACCGCGGATCGAGCGATCCGCGGAGGTTCTGTCGCCCCTGGCGCTGCAGCTCGTCGCGAGCCTGCACCGGCGGTTCAACGCGCGCCGGCTGGAGCTCTTGGCGGCGCGGGCGCGCCGGCAGGGTGAGCTGGATGAGGGCGCCTTGCCCGATTTCCGGGCGGCGACCGCTGACCTCCGCGCCGGCGACTGGCGCATAGCGCCCGTTCCGGCGGACCTGCAGGACAGGCGGGTCGAGATCACCGGTCCGGTCGACCGCAAGATGATCATCAACGCGCTCAACGCCCCTGTGCGCTGCTTCATGGCGGACTTCGAGGACTCCTGCGCGCCGACGTGGGAGAACATCGTGCGCGGCCAGGTCAACCTCGCCGATGCAATCCGGCGAACCATCAGCTACGCGGATCCGGCGACCGGCAAGGTCTACCGGCTCGCGGACCGGACGGCAACACTGATCGTGCGTCCGCGCGGCTGGCATCTGCCGGAGAAGCACGTTCTCGTGAACGGCGAGGCCGTCTCGGGCGCGCTGTTCGATTTCGCCGTCTACCTGGCCAACAACCACGAGGCGCTGGCGCGCGCGGGTACCGGTCCTTACTTCTACCTGCCGAAGATGGAGAGTCATCTCGAGGCGCGGCTGTGGAACGACGTGTTCCTTGCCGCGCAGGATGCGCTCGGCATGCCGCACGGCACCATCAAGGCTACGGTGCTCATCGAGACCATCCTCGCCGCCTTCGAGATGGACGAGATCCTCTATGAGCTGCGCGAGCACTCGGCGGGACTCAACTGCGGCCGCTGGGACTACATCTTCAGTTTCATCAAGAAGTTCCGCAACCAACCGGACTTCCTGCTGCCGGATCGGGGCAGCGTCACGATGGACCGGCACTTTCTCAAGTCCTACGTCGACCTGCTCATCAAGACCTGCCACCGGCGCGGTGCGCACGCCATGGGAGGCATGGCTGCGCAGATCCCCATCCGCGACGACCCCAAGGCCAATGAAGCGGCCATGGCGCGCGTGCGTGCCGACAAACTGCGGGAAGCGAGCGCCGGCCATGACGGCACCTGGATCGCTCATCCGGGCCTGGCGCCCATCGCGCGGGACGCATTCGATGCCGTCATGAAGGGACCCAACCAGATAGGCGTGCTTCGCCAGGAAGTCGCCGTCGCGCCGGGCGACCTGTTGCGGGTCCCGCAGGGAGAGATTACCGAGGGCGGCCTGCGCAACTGCATACGCGTGGGCGTGCAGTACATAGAGGCTTGGCTGCGCGGGTCCGGATGTGTGCCGCTCTACAACCTGATGGAGGATGCCGCCACGGCTGAAATCTGCCGCGCGCAGCTATGGCAATGGTTGCACCACGGCGCACGCACCAGCGATGGCGTTCCGGTGACGGCGGAGCGGTTCGATTCCCTGCTTACCCAGGAGATCGACCGTATCCATGATGAGGTGGGCCCGGGGAGGTTGCTCAACGGCGTATTCCCGACCGCCGTACGCCTCTTCGAGCAGATGACCAAGCAGGACGAGTTCGACGAGTTCCTGACCCTTCCCGCCTACGAACTGCTCGACTGACCGACGGAGACTCGAAGATGACAGCGACCCGCCTTCCGACTGCTGATGAGCTGCGCAGCGCCTGGCGCGAGAGCCCGCGCTGGCGCGGGATCGAGCGCGGCTACCGCCCCGAGGATGTGGTGCGCCTGCGTGGCACTATCCCGGTGGAATACTCGATCGCGAGGCTCACAGCCGAAAAGCTCTGGCGCTATCTCAACGAGAAGCCCTTCGTCAATGCGCTCGGCGCCCTCACGGGCAACCAGGCGATGCAGCAGGTCAAGGCCGGGCTCGATGCGATCTACCTGTCCGGCTGGCAGGTGGCTGCGGATGCCAACCTTGCCGGCGCGATGTATCCGGATCAGTCTCTCTACCCGGCCGACTCCGTGCCTGCCGTGGTGCGGCGGATCAACTCCACGCTGCGCCGCGCAGATGAGATCCATCACGCGGAAGGCAACGGCGGCATCGATTGGCTGAAGCCCATCATCGCTGATGCGGAGGCCGGATTCGGCGGCGTGTTGAACGCCTTCGAGCTGATGAAGCAGATGATCGACGCCGGTGCGGCCGGGGTGCACTTCGAGGATCAGCTCTCTTCCGCCAAGAAGTGTGGTCACATGGGCGGCAAGGTGCTGGTGCCGACCCAGGAGGCGATCAATAAACTGGTCGCCGCGCGGCTCGCCGCGGATGTCTGCAACGTCCCGACCATCGTCGTGGCGCGCACGGATGCCGAAGGTGCGAACCTCCTGACAACGGATGTCGACGAGCGTGATCGCCCCTTCATCGATACCGCCAGGGGACGTACTGCCGAAGGCTTTTTCCACGTCAAGGCCGGACTCGAGCAGGCGACCGCGCGTGCCTGCGCCTATGCGCCCTTCGCGGACCTCGTGTGGTGCGAAACGGCGAAGCCCGACCTCGAGGAGGCACGCCACTTCGCCGAGGGCGTGCACGAGCGCTTCCCGGGCAAGCTACTGGCATACAACTGCTCACCCTCATTCAATTGGAAGAGGAAGCTGGACGATGCGACCATCGCCAGGTTCCAGCGCGAGCTGGGCGCAATGGGCTATCGGTTCCAGTTCATCACGCTTGCCGGTTTCCACTCGCTCAACTTCTCCATGTTCGAGCTCGCCCGCAGCTACAAGACGCAGCAGATGTCCGCTTATGTTGCCCTGCAGCAGGCGGAGTTCGAGGCCGAGCAGCACGGCTACACCGCGACGAAGCACCAGCGCGAGGTGGGCGCGGGCTACTTCGATGAGGTCACGCAGGCAGTGTCGGGCGGCACCTCATCCCTGACCGCGCTGACGGGCAGCACGGAGCTGCAGCAGTTCGAACGGGCGTCCTAGCGCTCAAAAGGGCCGCGGGCATCTATACTGCCTAGATGGCGGTATACAAGCTCTTTCCAACGCGGGTGTATTCGGCCCGTCTCACCAGTACGGCGGCCACCCGGCTCAATGATCGGCTGCTGCGTGAGTGCCAGCAGCTCAGGCTGGACGACGCGGCCGGCCGGCGCTGGTCGGCCAAGGGATATCCCGGCGGCTATACCTCGTACGGCTCGGCGCATCGCATGCACCAGCTCTCGCCGACGTTCGCCGCGCTCGAGCGCGCGGTCGACCGGCACGTCGCTCGCCTGGCCGTCTCGCTCGATCTCGACCTGGCGGGCCGCAAGCTGGCGATGACCGACTGTTGGGTCAATATCATGCCGCGCGGTGCGGCCCATGGCCTGCATCTGCATCCGCTCGCCACCATCAGCGGGACTTACTACGTCAGAACCCCGCGCGGCTGTCCCGGGCTGAAGCTCGAAGACCCGAGACTCGAGCGAATGATGGCGGCGCCGCCGCGACAGGCGAAGGCGGCGCGGGAGAACAGGCCGTGGGTCATGATGCCGGCCGAGGCCGGCAGTCTGTTGCTGTTCGAGAGCTGGTTGCGGCATGAGGTACCGGCCAACGTCGCTGCGGGCGAGAGGATCAGCATCAGTTTCAACTACGGCTGGTTTTAGCCGAGCTGGAGTCCGTCAACGGATCGGCCGAGCCACCGTTGGCTAAGCAACTGGGGCTTCTTGAACTCGCGGCGTCGAGACAGGTTCAGCGACCGTTCAGCGCCGCCAATCCACGCTTCAGTACAAAGGAGAGCTTATGCCTGTCCGATTCCTTCGTGGTCTCATTCCCGCTCTAGTGCTCGCAGCACTGCCGGCCTTTTCGTCCGCAGCGATCTTCGTCGGTGTGTCCGTGAACATCGCGCCGCCGGCGCTGCCGGTGTACGTGCAGCCTCCCTGCCCGGAGCCGGGCTATCTCTGGTCACCGGGTTACTGGGCCTGGGATGACGGCGCCTATTACTGGGTGCCCGGGACGTGGGTGGAGCCTCCGGAAGTAGGCTTCCTTTGGACACCTGGCTATTGGGGCTGGAACGACGGCGCTTATCTTTGGCACGCCGGCTATTGGGGACGGCACGTCGGTTTCTACGGTGGTGTCAACTACGGCTTCGGATATAACGGTGCCGGCTTCGAAGGCGGGTACTGGCGTGGTAACGCCTTCATGTACAACCGCGCCGTCGTCCATGTTGGGCCAACCTTCGTCACCAACGTGTACTCTCGCCCGGTTATGTATCGCGGCGGCTACGCGCATGTCAGCTTCAACGGTGGACCGGGAGGGATCGTGGCGCATGCGAGCCGGGCACAGATGACCGCGGCGCACGAGCATCACGTAGCCTTCACATCCGTTCAGCAGCGCCAGCAGCGGATGGCATTTGGAGACCGTTCGCTACGTGCGGATAACAACCACGGCCGGCCGCCGATCGCCGCCACCGCCAGAGCGACGGTGTTCCGCGGGGGTGGCGCCTACGCTGCGCGGGCAGCGGGCGGACACTACGCGCCGTCGCACTCCACCCCGGCGATGCGCTCGGATCGCCCCCCGGGAGCCACACGACAGAACCACGGCTTCGACCGCGCACAGCCGCAGGAACACTTCCAGCAGCAGCAGCACCAGCACCAGCAGCAGCAGCAGCAGCAGCACTTCCAGCCGCAGCGGCAGGTGGAGCAGCAGCACTTCCAGCAGCCACAGCACGCCGAGCAGCACTTCCAGCCGCGGCCCGCGGCGCAGCCCGGCTTCAGGCCCCAGGCTCGGCCCCAGGGCCGCCCGCAGGGACGCCCGGCTCCGCGACCGCAGCAGCACGGTGGCGATCATCATCCGCCGCAGGATCGAGGACACAACCGCTAGTAGGCCGCCGGACCGCCGTGCTCCCGCGCCAGGCCATCCGCGGGTCAATGGACAACTGGCGCGGCGGTCCGGCTCGCCTTTCCCGATCACTCCGGCAGTTGGATGCGCCCGTTCATCTGAAACGTACCGCTGACTGAGGGGACGCCGGTGCCCGGCTGGCCACCGCCTACGGAGACCGTGTAGGTGCCCTGGGCGACGATGCGGTCGCCCATCGCAGTGACCATGCTGAGATCGCGACGCTGCAGTTGGAACCTGACTACCCGAGTCTCGCCCGCGGCGAGGTGGATGCGTTGGAAGCCGCGCAGGGCGCGGATCGGTGCTCCGGCCACGTCGGGGAACTTCAGATACAACTGCGCCACCTCATCGCCCGCCATCTTGCCGGTGTTGGTCACCTTCACCGACGCGTCGAGCGGCGCGCCGGCCTCGATGGGTGACTTCGGGAGAGTCAGGTCCCGGTACTTGAAAGTGGTATAGCTCAAGCCGTAGCCGAACGGCCACAGCGGCTCTCCGGTGAAGTAGCGGTAGGTGCGGCCCTTCATCGAATAATCTTCGAAGTTGGGCAGCTGATTGACGTCCTTGTAGAACGTCACCGGCAAGCGTCCTGCCGGATTGTTCTTGCCGCTCAAGGTGGCTGCAATGGCCGCGCCGCCTTCCTCGCCGGGATACCACGCCTCGAGGAGGGCGTTGGCATGCTCTTTCTCCCAACTGGCCGCCAGCGCGCTGCCGTTCATCAGCACTACCACCACCGGCTTGCCGGCCGAGGCGACCGCTCGTAAGAGCGCCTCCTCGGGCCGCGGAATGTCCAGGTCGGTGCGATCGCCGCCGAGGAATCCCGGGTAATGGACCGGCATCTCCTCGCCTTCGAGGCGGCTCGTGATCCCGATGTCCGCGATGACGACGTCCGCATTTCTCGCGGCGGCGAGCGCCGCAGGATTGGGCGCATCATTCACGGGAGCCCAGATCAGGTGTGCCTCGGTCTTGGCATTCCGCCGTCCATACACGACGTCCAGCTTCACCCGATGACCCTTCTCGAGGTGCACCGGACTCATGTTGGAGGCTACGGTGTACATCCGCACCAGCTGAACATCATCCACCGTGACCTGGGCGTAGCCATCCGCTTTGATGCCAATGAGGTAGTCGCCGGTCGCCGGCGGATCGAGGAATCCGGTCCACTCGACCGTGAAAGGGGCACCGCCCGACACTGCCGCGGGCAGATTCTTTCCATCGAGATCAGCTGCCGGCTCTACACGTGAAGCGAGCGGCGCGGAAGTCGTAGCCATCCCCATCCCCACCTCCGCGCGATAGTCAGCTTTCAACCCGGGTTTGCCGTCCGGTGTGGTGAGCGCAGAGCCCGGCACGGGGGCTCCCTGGTTGGAAAGGAATTGCGTTCCCGGAACGTAAGTGATCGTGGCGTCGGGGAATGCGGCTTTCATGCCCTCGAGCAAGGATACGGTGTGGGTCGGAATGCCGTTGTAGTTGCCGAGCAGAACCGCGGTCTGATCCGCCAGTGGTCCGACGATGGCGATGCGCTTGACTGACTTCAAGGGCAGCACGCCATCGTTCTTCAACAGCACCATCGACTCCTCGGCCAGTCGCAGGGCGAGGCGACGATGCGCCGGGCTGTCGAGCTCGCTCGCGGGAATGCGGTCGTATTGCACCATCGAGGGCGGATCGAACATCCCCAGCCGGAAGCGGGCGGTGAAGAGCCGGGTGAGCGTCCTGTCGATGGCGGCGTCGGAGAGGTAACCCTGTTGCACCGCGGTGAGGAATGGCTGGTAGTCGCTGTCAGCGGTTGGCTCGCCGAAATCGGCGCATTCATTGTCCATGCCGCGCTCGAGCGAGATAGCCGAGGCCTGAGGCTGGCTCGGGCGATAGCGGTGCCCGTTGAAGATGTCGCGCACGGCGTCGCAGTCCGACACGACGTAGCCCTGGAACTGCCAGGCGCCCCGCAAAGTGTGCTCGAGGGTGAATTGATTGGCGCAGGCCGGCTGCCCGTTGATGCCGTTGTAGGCGCACATGATCGATCCGGCGTGACCCTCTACTATGGCGGCGCGGAATGCCGGCATGTAGGTGTCTTCCATGTCATGTTTGCTGACATCGACGTCGGCGAAATGACGCGTGGGCTCCGGTCCGCTGTGCACGACGAAGTGCTTCGGAGTGGCTATTGCGAGGTAGTAGCGGGGGTCCGGGCCCTGCATCCCGGTGACGAAGGCGACGCCCATGTGGCCGGTGAGGAAGGGGTCCTCGCCATAGGTTTCCTGGCCGCGACCCCAGCGCGGGTCACGGAAGATGTTGATGTTGGGCGCCCAGAAATCGAGGCCGTGAAAAATGGTCGAGCCGCCGGCGCGCACTGCCTGCCGGTGCACGACCCGTCCCTCGATGCCGATGTCGTGTGCCATCTCCTGAATGCCCGCGGCGTCGAATGTCGCGCCGAGGCCGATCGGCTCCGGGAATTCGGTGGTGCCGTTCACCGCGACCCCGTGCAGGGCCTCGCTCCACCAGTTATACGAGGGCACTCCGAGACGCGGAATCGCCCGAGCTCCGTTGACGAGCTGCGAGACTTTCTCCTGCAGCGTCATGCGATGCACAAGGTCCGCTGCGCGAACCTGAGGCGGGAGGCTGGTATCGAGATATATCGGGGTTGGGGTGTCCGCGGCGTATGCGCCGCCGGTGCCGACCGCCAATGTCGCAATCAACGCCACCGTCGGCCAGGTGCAGGACCGGATCGTCATGCGCTACCCCACAGGTATCAGGCTGGAATCCCGATAATAGCAGAAATGGTAGCGCTACCGTTGCGGCTATCTGCGGGTGGCGAAGCGATACACGATGACGCTGTGGTAGGTCGCCCCGGGTTCGAGCATGGCGGTCGGGAAGTTCGGATGATTGGGCGCGTCGGGATAGTCCTGCGGCTCGAGCACCACGGCATCTCCCTGCCGATAGGCGATGCCGTGCTTGCCCACGAAGGCGCCGCTCAGGAAGTTGCCCGAGTAGAACTGGACTCCGGGCGCCGTGGTAGCGACCTCGAGCACGCGTCCGGAGCGGGGATCCTCCACGCGCGCGGCCAACCGCAGCGTGCCGGCGCGGCCGTCGAGCGCGAAGTTCATGTCGTAACCATGGCAGTAACGAATCTGCTGGTCATTGCCGTCACGGATGCGCAGCCCGATCGGGGTGGGCTTGCGGAAATCGAAGGGCGTGCCCGCGACTGCAACGATCGCCCCGGTCGGGATCAGGGTATCGTCGACCGGCGTGTAGTGGGATGCATTGATCTGCAGCAGGTCGCGCATCGTGGAGAAGTGTGCCGGGTCCGATGCGAGATTGAAGTAGGTATGGCCACTCAGGTTGACGATCGTCGGCTTGTCCGTCGTTGCGCGATAATCGATGCGCAGCTCGCCCGTGTCCGTCAGCGTGTAAGTGGCGGTCACGCGCAGGGTGCCTGGGTATCCTTCCTCGCCGTCCGCACTCACATATGACATGACGACCGAGGCGCTGGAGCCGCTGCGTACCGACTCGATTTTCCATACGCGCTTGTCGAAGCCGCGCGTGCCGCCGTGCAGGCTATTGCCGTGGTCGTTGACGGACACCTGGTAGCTGTGGCCGGCGAGCATGAAGCGGCCCTTGCCGATGCGGTTGGCAAAGCGCCCGACGGTGGCGCCGAAGTAGTTGCCGTCGGCGAAATACTGCTGCGGACTGTCGAATCCGAGAACGATATCGCCGGACTTGCCGGTTCGGTCCGGCGTGTAGATCGACTGAAGGCGCGCGCCGAGGGTGATGACTCGCGCCCGGACGCCCGCACGGCTGGTCAGGTCCACGGCGTCGATGCGAGTGCCGTCCGCGAGGGCGCCGAAGGCCGTGTGGCGCGCCTGCGCGGCGCGGGCACCCGGCATCGCGGCAACGGCGCTCAGGCAAAGGGTGGTGACCAGGATCGTTCGCAGCGGTGTCATCGTTCTTGCTCCCCTTGATGCTTCCCGTCAGCGCGCTGACAGGCGGTAAAGTGCCGCTCCGTGGGCGTCCAGGTGGATGGTCAGGCTGGTGGCCGCGCCCAGATCGCGATGCTGCCATAAATCGCGCAGGTCGTACCGTGCCCGCGGCAGGGCGAGCGCCGGCCAATTCACGCGGAGTGTTCGCCCGCGCGGCTCGGTGTTGAATGCCGCGAGATACCAGCCGCCGCCTGCATCCGGCCGCGATAGCCAGATGACGAAACCGTCGCGTGCGAGCGCCTGATGCGCGTCTGATGCGCGCTGGTCCACCGCGATGACTGCGGAATTCTCCAGCAGGGACGCCGTCCAGGGATCCATGCGAGTGAGGTTGCCACCCATGAATAGCGGCGAGCGTGCGATGCACCACAGTGTGAAATAACTGCGCTGCTCGGCATGAGTGAGGCGGCTCGCACGCGCCTTTCCCCACCCGGGGGCGGGGCCGAGATAGCCCAATGCCAGCATATCCGCATCGGGCCAGTGCCCAGGCTGCGCCAGCGCCGCCCAGCGCGCGACGCGCGGAAACTGATCGACCACGCCCTGCGGATACGCCACCGTGCTGTGCCAGAGGTCCCAGACATCGTTGGAGATGCGCCACATCGTCGAGTAACGCCGCAGCGCGGCGATCCTGTCGATGGGAGCCGGCCCCGGCGACAGACTGAGCGCCATGTCGCGGCCGCTGGCGCGCATCGCGGCCGACAGCATCCTGATCTGCTCGCCGGCATAGGGGTGGCTGGCGATGCAATCGGCCTTGATGAGGTCGACGCCCCAGGAAGCATACAGCCGCGCGATCGAGTCGTAGTAGGCCTGGCCGGCCGGCCCACGCGAATCGACGCCATAGTTGTCAGGATTCCACGGGCAGGTGGCACGGATGTCGGCGGCCTGCGCGGCGGTGTAGGGCGAGCCAGCGATGGGCAGATTCTTCGCCACCGCCTCGCGGGGGATCCCGCGCAGGATATGGATGCCGAACTTCAGGCCCAGCGAGTGCACGTAAGCTGCAAGCGGCTTGAATCCTGCGCCGTTCGCCGCGGAAGGGAAGCGGTTGGGAGCGGGGACATAGCGGCCGTACCTGTCGAGTACGTAAAGCGCGCCTGCCGCGCCACCGGATGGAGTCGGGTTGCGCACGAACCATTCCGCATCTATCGCGACGTAACGCCATCCGTACCGCGCCAGATGCTGGCTCATCCAGCGGGCGTTGGCACGGACTTGGGCCTCCGACACGGTGCTGCCGTATGCGTCATAGCTGTTCCAGCCCATCGGCGGCGTCGGGGCGGCAACCGCTGCTTGCGCCGCTACGAGGAGCGACGCGGCAAGACAACGCCAATACGCGAATCTCAACCTCTGCTCCCTGTTACAGCGGCCGCACGGCGACGGGGAGGGACGATGCGCGGGTGAGGCGGTTGCGCAGCGGCAGCAGGAATGCGTCCGCGCTGATATCGAACTGGTCTCCCGGCTCCACGCGCAACTGATCGGAGAACGACAGAGTTGCAGTGCCGAAGAAATGCACGTGCACATCGCCCGGGCGGCGGAAGTTGCCGTACTTGAAGTGATGGTGCTCCAGGTTGGCAATGGCGTGCGACATGTTTGCCTCGCCCGTGAAGAAGGGCTTCTCCCAGATCACCCGTTCGCCGCGGACGATACGGCTGATGCCGCGCACGTCGTTGGGCAGAGGCCCGGTCAGGATCTCCGGCCCCAGTGCGACGGGCCGGAGCTTCGAGTGGGCGAGCCAGAGGTAATTCTCCCGCTCGGTCAGGTGATCGGAAAACTCGTTGGCAAGGCAGAACCCAAGCCGCCGCGGCTCACCCCGTGGGTCTATCAGGTAGATGCCGGCGATCTCAGGCTCCTCACCCCCATCCAGCGCGAATGTCGGCATCTCGAGCGCCGCCCCGGTGCCGACCATACTGGATCCATCTCCCTTGTAGAACCATTCGGGCTGCGAGCCGACACCGCCACGGGCGGGCTTGCCGCCTTTCAGGCCGTCGAGAAACATGCGCATAGAGTCGGTCTGCGCGCCACCCGCGGCCGCGAGCGCATGCATCTTGTCGCGGCTCTCCGCCGACCCGAGATGCGTGAGTCCCGTGCCAGTGAGGTACAGGTGCGCCGGATCGGGATGGTCGATGGGCGGCAGCAGTCGGATGCCGGAGCCGTTGCCACGGATTTCAAGGACCTCCGACGTACGGCGCGCGAGCGCGGCGTCCTCCAGCGACGTGCCTTCGGCGAGGGCAGTGCCCGCGAGCTGGTAGAGTGAGGTGACGCCGCCGAGCCGGACGGCTGGAATCAGGCCGTAGGAGACGTCCTGGCGGCCGGACTCGATTACCACGACACAGCGCGCCCCACTACCAAGCTCAACCTGCACCAGCCGCAACGACATGTAACCTCCCTAACCGAAAAGGTACATATGACAATGCAAGTCACCCGCACCGGGACGCCCGGCCGGCCTGCCGGATCATAAGCCGAATCCGCCCTTCTTGTCTGAGTTATCGTCGCTTGGCGCGACGAGCGGCTCGGAGGCTGACCGGCTCCTCGCCGGTGGTGTCCAGCAAGGCGAGACGCACCAGCTCCGCCATCGATTCACGAGCCGCCGCTGCATCGCGGGCCGCCACGGCGTCATACACCCGCTCATGGTCCGGCATGGGGTCGCGGGGCAGTGGTCGTTTGCGCTGCTTGAAGATCGTCGTCCAGCTAACGGCAGCGGCAATGCCGGTCATCAGCGAGGCGAGAAAGGGGTTCCCGGACGCTTCGAGCAGCGTCGTGTGAAAGACGCAGTCCGCATGTTGACCTTCATCTACCGCCAATGATATGGCCGCCATTCTATCAAGGGCCTGACGCATGACCTGCAGCTGCTCCGCAGTGCGCCGCTGGGCGGCGAGTGCGGCGGCCGCCGGCTCCACGACGGTGCGCAGCTCGAAAAGTCCCCCTAACAGCCGCTCGTCGGGTGTATCGCTGAAAATCCACGAGATCACGTCAGGGTCGAGGAGGTGCCAGTACCGCGGCTCGCTCACCCGGGTGCCGGTCTTCGGCCGCGACTCGATCAGGCCCTTGGCGGCGAGGATGCGAACCGCTTCGCGATAGGCCGTGCGCGATACCTTCAGCCGCTCGCTCGCCTCGATCTCGCCATCCAGCACCCGGCCCGGCGCGATGCGCCCGGATACGATCCGCACCCCGACGTCGCGGGCGATGGTGCCGTGCAGCCGCAGCGCCCGGCCGCCGTCGAAGCTGCTCGAGGTTTTCAAACCCCTCGCCGGCCTCGATCGCCAATTGCGCAATCTTGGTTCGCTGCGCATGGATCCCTCGGATAACTAAGACAATACTACCACGCCAGACCCGTGCCTGCCGCTCACCCTCACTCCCGGGCAAGGGCTTTCCTGCATCTACGTCCATGACCCGGACATGATCCAGGACACTGCCGGTCTCTTCTGGCTCTATGGAACGCACAACACGTTGGCCAGCGCGCCCGACATGGCGACGGTCTCGGCGGTGAGCGCGGGTGATATCTCGCCGGATTTCAGCAAACTGAAGCGGGAGAGCGGGGCTGGGGCCTATCACGCGCGCCACTGGATGACGGAGTAGGACCTCGGCGGCAGCTCGAGCTGCGTGCGCTGGCCGCGCGTGGCGGGCTTCGACAGGGAATCCGGCTGCACTCGGCGAGGGGCCTGGAAGCTGTTGACGGCCTTGAGATCGTCTCCGGAGAGAACGACCGCGGAGCGCACCTCGCCTGGCGCGCGATCCTCCCAGACGATCTCGATCTCGCGCGCCACCTGCTGATCGCGGTTGAGCAGGAAGAGCGAGGTCTCGCCGGTCTGCGCCGACACAGTGCCGGCGGCGTCGATGTAGGGCACCGGGCTCATGTCCGGCACGTCGTAGGTCGGCGTATTCACCAGCAGATCGAGCACCGAACCGCGGGCGAATTCGAGCGCCCACCGGTAGGGATAATAGATCGTCTGCAGGTAAAGCCCTTTCGCGTCGGTCATGATGGGCGCGATCACGTTGACGAGCTGCGCCAGACAGGCGATCTTCACGCGATCGGCCCGCCGCATCAGGGTGTTGAGCAGCCCGCCGACCACCAGAGCGTCCTCGAGGTTATAGATTTCCTCGAGCTGGTGCGGCGCCACCTGGCGATGGCCGTCGAAGTCGTGCTTGCGATACCAGACGTTCCATTCGTCGAAGGAGATCCACATTGTCTTGGGCGAGCGCTTGCGCGCGCGCACGTAGTCGCAGACGTCGATCGTGTCGGCAATCCGGCGGTCCATTGTGAGATTGACCGCCAGGTATTTGCCGCTGTTGCCGCCGGTCTGATCCGCCGTATTGCCGTAATATTGGTGAATGGAGAGGCCATCGACCAGCTCATAGCACTGCTCGAGCACCTCACGATCCCATTGCAGATACGTCGGCAGGTCGGAATTGCTCGAGCCGCACGCCGTCAGCAGGAGGTTGGGGTCGATGGCACGCATCTCGCGTGCGGCATCCGCGGCCTTGTAGCCATAGTCCTGCGCCGTCATGTGCCCGATCTGCCAGGGTCCGTCCATCTCATTGCCCAGGCACCAGTGCCGCACCCCATACGGATCCGCATGACCGTTCCCGCGACGCAGATCGCTCCAGCGTGTCCCGCCTGGGATGTTGCAGTACTCCACCTGCGCGGCCGCCTGCTTCGGAGTACCGTTGCCGAGGTTCACCGCCATCAGCGGCTCGGTGGCGGCCGCTTTGCACCAAGCCATGAACTCGTCCGTACCGAAGCGGTTGGTGTCAAGCGCGTTCCACGCCTTGTCGAGAACGTGCGGCCGATCCTTCACAGGCCCGATACCGTCCAGCCAGTTGTATCCCGAGACGAAGTTGCCGCCGGGATAACGGATGATGGGTATGCCGATCTTACGCACGAGGTCGAGCACGTCCGTGCGAAAGCCCTGAGAGTTGGACAGCGGCGAACCGGGCTCGTAGACGCCGTCGTAGATGGCGCGGCCGAGATGCTCGAGAAAGGAGCCGAAGAGACGGCGGTCGAGGCTGCCGATGGTCCTGCGGTAATCCACGTAGATCTGCGTACGCGCAACGGAACTTGCGCCGACCGCCAGACGGCTGCGCAGGAGCCCGGCCGGTGCGGCGAGGCTGGCGAGGGACGCATTGCGCAGGAAACGACGCCGGGAGTCGGAGAACATAGGGCTATTCCTCACTAGACCGCTGAAGGACGATGACTTGAGCTCACGAGCGTGGCTCCACGAATGGCGCCACGGCGACCTGCTTGCCGACGAGGAAGACGTCCGCGACCAGCTCGAGCGGCCGCGCATCGACTTCGCATCGGCCGGTCGCGATCAATTCCGCGAAGGTGCGGTAGATCGAGCTGTACTCGCCGTGGAGCCCGCCGGCCTCGCCCGGCACTGGCTTGCCGCCGACCGTGAGCGTTCCGCCCCCGGCGGAGAGCTTGACGGGACCCTGGTCAGTCTCGAACTCGATGTCCCAGGTCTGCGGCCCGGTGTGGCGGAAGTCGAGTGACACGGCGATTTCGATTCCGCCGGCCGTCAGGAGCTCGAGTTCGGCCGCGATGGGCGCTTCGAGGTTCGCCGGGACTAAGAGCAGGGCCGAGCGCGGGAAGATCGGCTCAGCGATCAGCCGTGTCAGAATCGACAGCGCGTTGATCCCCGGATCAAGAACGCCGAACCCACCTGCCTGCCAGATCCACCTCTGGCCCGGATGCCACTTGAGCACATCCTCTTTCCAGGTAACCCGGATGCGCCGCAGGCGGCGAAATTCGAGCAGCCGCGCGGCAGCTGCCACTCCCAGGGCGTGCTGGGAGTGCCAAGTCTGATAAAGCGTCCGTTGCGCGACGCTCGCCAGTTGCTTCAGATGCCCGAGCTGCGCGAGCGATGCGCAAGGCGGCTTTTCCATGAGTACGTGCTTGCCCCGCTCGAGCGCGAGCCTCGCAGCCTGATAGTGGAGCTGCGGTGGGGTACAGATGGCGATGGCATCGAGCGCGGGCGCGCCATCGAGCAGCTGCTCCAGGGTAGGGAAATTCGTGATGCCTGGCAGCTGCGCATTGCGGCTGGCGGCAGCCGTGAGCGCGAAGGCGGGATTGGCGGTAATGCAGGGAAGGTGCTGATCGCGAGCGATCTTGCCGACGCCGACGATGCCTATGCGAATCGCCTGCATTGCCCCTCGCTCTGGATTCGGCACGCGGATGAAGATCCGGCAAATGACCCTATATTAACTCAGACAATAATGCAACCCCCGGTGTAGCGGCCGCGCAACAACCGTCGCTGTCAATTCTCAGACAATATCTTGTGCAACGGCCAGACCTCGCTTATTGTATGAGTTATAGCATTGACGCGCGTTTGATCTCAACGAAGCTAAAATAAGGGGGATGACCATGCAGCTGCGAAATGCTTTGGCGTGTGTTGCCGCCAGCCTCATTGCGTCGATCGGCGCCGGTGCGTGCTACGCACAGACGACGCCGCAGGCGCAGCAATCCACGGGACAGAGCGACCAGCTGCAGGAGGTCGTGGTCACCGGTGTGCGCAAGAGCATCGGGTCCGCGCTCGACATAAAGAAGCTGGCGCAGCAGGTCGAGGATTCGATCGTCGCCGAGGACATCGGCAAGCTGCCGGACAACAACGTGATCGAGGCGCTGCAGCACCTCACCGGCGTGCAGATAAGCCGCAACGCCGCCGAAGCGAACCAGCTGCTCATCCGCGGTCTGCCGGACATCGAGACCCTGCTCAATGGGCGCGAGATATTCACTTCGACCGGCCGGTTCGTCGACCTGCAGGACATCCCCGCCGAGCTCCTCTCCCGGGTCGACGTCGTGAAGTCGCCGACTGCTGCCGACGTCGCGGGCGGCATCGCCGGCGTGGTCGACGTGCGGCTGCATCGGCCCTTCGACTTCAATGGCTTCGAAGTCGGCGGCACCGCGATGGCGACCCACAGCACGCTCTCGGACGAGACTGATCCGCGGGCGAGCCTGCTCCTCAGCAATCGTTGGAACACCTCGTTGGGCGAGTTCGGCGTGCTCGCCGACGTGTCGTACTCCAAGGATCGCTACAAGGAAGAGATCCTGGACAACTACATCTCGAGCCAGCCCATTGGACCTGTGGCCGGGTCTACCGGTCCGGGCGGCACCGCGTACATGCCGCTCACCGAGGGCGCGCAGTCGATCCTCGGCAACCGCCAGCGCACCTCGGTGGATCTATCGACGCAATGGCGCCCCAATTCCAGCACGGAGCTCTATGCCGAGGCCTTCTACACAGGGTATCGGAACAACAACAACGACGATTTCTTCGTCGGCCTGCCGTGGATCTGCGCCAACCCCGCGACCGCGACCGTGTTCCCCGGAACCGACGAGGTCAAGACCGTCACGGGCGGCTGCTACGACCTCACCAGCGACCAGTCGTTCGTACCGAAGACCGATACCTATCAGGCGGCAATCGGGGCCGCATGGACCGGCGACAACGTCAAGTTCACTACCGAAGTGGACCTTACCAACAGCCACTTCAGTCAGGACGGCTACATCCTCGACACCCAATACAGCCCGCCGCCGAACGGCTATACCGCCGACTTCGACTACCACGGCACCGGCACGCCCTACATGAACGTGACCGGCATCAACCTTACCGATCCGTCGAATTTCCAGATGCGCCAGCTCTATGACCAGTGGATCAGTCAAAAGGGCAATGAGGGCGACTGGCGCGGCGACCTGCACTTCCGGGTCGACCACGGCTGGATCAGCTCCATCGACACGGGTCTGCGCTTTGCGGACCGCTTCGCCCAAAATCGCGAGGATAACCAGGGCGGACTCGACTGTCTCGGTACGCCCGACGCGGCCTCTCCGACCAACGCCGCTTTGCTCGCGGCCATGGCCTCGCCCGCCTGCTTTACGCCACTAAGCAACCTGCCCGGAACAGCCTATCACGTTACCTCGGGCAGCCAGTTCGACGGGCAGTTCGGCATCACACATTGGCTCGATGCGGACCCCGACTGGCTCATCGACAACATCGGCTACCTGCGGAAGCTGTTCGACCAGTCACCGACGGGCGCCCCGCCGCCCGCCGATCCGACGCAGGCGTTCGATGACCGCGAGATCAGCTATTCGGCCTACGGCAAGTTGAACTTCTCCGCGACGCCCGGATCGCTGCCGTTGCTCGGCAACCTCGGCCTGCGCCTGATCGAGACGCAGTCGAGCATGAAGGGCAACACGCTCATCATCTCCACGCCCGACCAGATCAACTACACGTTCAATTACCAGGCTGCCAAGACCGACAAGAACGATCTCGAGCTGCTGCCGAGCCTCAACATGCGGCTGCAGCTCGACGACGATCTGTTCCTGCGCTTTGCGCTGAGCCGTACCGTCACCCGCCCGCAGTTCGCTCAGCTCGACCCGGGCCTGTCGCTCTCGGCCTCCACGGCGACGCTGCTCGGCTCCGGTACCTCGGGTAATCCGCACCTCAGCCCGGAGAAGTCGAACAACGTCGATCTGTCGCTCGAGGATTACTTCGGCGCTCAGAATGCGCTGACCGGCGCGCTCTTCTACCGGCGCGTCAATGGCTACATCCAGTCCGCCATCGCTCCGGAGGCGATCGCCGGCATCACCTACCAGGTCACCCTGCCGACCAATGCTCCGGCGGGCCACATCGAGGGCGCCGAGGTTGCCTACACGCAGTTCTTCACCGGCCTGCCCGGAATCTGGAATGGCCTCGGGTTCCAGACGAACGGGACCTATGTCAACGGTCACTTCCAGAACATCTCCAAGTGGTCGTATAACCTCATCGGCATCTACGAGAAGGGTCCCGTCGAGATGCGGGTCGCCTACAACTGGCGGTCGGGTTTCGACGCCGGACCCGCCCCCGGAGGCGGTCAGCAGCCAGGAGAGGTCTACGCGAAGGCACAGCCCTGGCTCGATCTGTCCCTGGGCTACCACATCATCGACGGGCTGACGGTCACCTTCGATGCGAAGAACATGCTCAACAGCTACTACCAGAGCTACTTCGGGTCGCCCTACGCGTATCCGCAGGATACGCGGGAGTTCGACCGGATGTATTCCATCGGATTCCGGTACCGTCTCTGAGGCGCGCATGTCATCCAGCCGGGAATGGAGCAGGCGGGCGGTGTTGCATGCTGCGGCGGCGGCCGGAGGAGCGTGCCTGCTTCTGCGGCCGCGGAGTCTGCTCGCACGTGCCGGGACGCGGGATCCGGGCACATCGACCGGGGTATCGATCAACGACCGCATGGCCGGCCATATTGCGCCCGTGCACGACCCCTGCCTCATCAAGGCGGGTGGAACGTACTACCTCTACAGCACTTCCATGCCGGGCAGCCCCGGCGTCACGCTGCATACCTCGCCGGACCTGGTTCATTGGACCTCGCGGGGAGCGATTTTCAACGCCATCCCTTCGTGGGCGCTCGCGCTCGTGCCGGGCACCCGGGGCATGTGGGCTCCCGATGTCTCGCGCTTCAGCGGCGGCTATCGTCTCTACTATGCCGTCTCGACTTTCGGCTCCAACCGTTCGGTCATCGGGCTCGCAACCAACACCACGCTCGATCCGGCGGCCCCGTCGTACCGCTGGCAGGACCGCGGTCTCGTCCTCATGTCCCACGAGAGCGATGACTTCAACGCCATCGATCCCAACCATTTCGTCGATCGACGGGGCCGTAACTGGCTCATCTACGGCAGCTTCTGGGGCGGAATCCGCATGCGCCGCCTCGACCCCACGACGGGGAAGGCGGTCCAGGGTGACCGGCATGCGTATCCGCTCGCCCGCAGGCCTGAGCCGACCGGCGCGCCGGATCCGATCGAAGGCGCCTTCATGTTCGAGCGCCGCGGGTATTGCTATCTCTTCGCGTCCTACGATTATTGCTGCAAGGGCGTGCGCAGCACCTATTACACGGCCTATGGCCGTTCGCACGAGGCGACCGGGCCGTTCCTCGGCCGCG
Source organism: Steroidobacteraceae bacterium (assembly GCA_036489335.1). Taxonomy (GTDB): domain Bacteria; phylum Pseudomonadota; class Gammaproteobacteria; order Steroidobacterales; family Steroidobacteraceae; genus 13-2-20CM-66-19. The sequence goes on along the minus strand of DASXFY010000009.1, from coordinate 122,911 downwards.
ATGGCGGCGCGATGCTGGATGGCCGCGGCACCGTGATCCTCAGAGCGGATCTCAAAGAGCGTTACCGTTGGCGCGGACCTGGTGGCTGCGAGGTCGTCCGCGACGGCGGCCGCGATTACATCGTGTATCACGCCTACGACGCATGGCATCATGGAATACCGACGCTGCGGATCGCGCCTCTCTCCTGGTCGAGTGACGGCTGGCCCACGGCGGATACCGACTGAGGAAAATCGCAAATGGCAGTCAAGCTTCCAGGCGGCTCCGGAGTCGTGGCCGAGCAGTCGCCTCCGCGGCAGAGCTACACCGCCGCGCTCGCAGTCCTCACGAGCGTGTTCTTCATCTGGGGATTCGCGACTGTCCTCAACGATACCCTGGTACCGCACTTCAAGTCGGCGTTCGGACTGGATTACTCGCAGTCGCTGCTCGTGCAGCTCGCCTTCTACCTCGGCTACCTCATCGTCGGCCTGCCGGCGGCCAAGGTCCTCGAGCGCACCGGCTACAAGCTGGCGGTGGTGTTGGGACTGCTCGGCATGGCGGCGAGTGCGGCGGCCTTCGTCCCGGCCGCCATCCTGGAATCCTACGACATGTTTCTGGTGGCGCTGTTCCTCCTCGCGGGCTCTATCACGCTGCTGCAGGTCGCGGCCAACCCGTACGTGGCGGTGATCGGCTCGCCGCAGACGGCGTCCAGCCGGCTCAACCTGGTACAGGCGTTCAACTCTCTCGGCACGACGCTCGCGCCGCTCTTCGGCGCTTACCTGATATTCGGCCGCAGCGCCTCGGGAACCGCGCACGGCGCGGTGGCGCTCTCGGCGCAACAACGTGCAGCAGACATTCATACCGTGGAGCTGCCGTACGTCATGATCGCCGTCGTGCTGCTCGCGTTGGCTCTGCTCGTGTGGCGCGTACGGCTCCCCGATATCGGCAAGGAGACGCGCCGCGCCGCGCGCGCCGAGAGGTCGAAGCACAGCCTGTGGCGGCATCGCAATCTGGTGTTCGGCGTCCCGGCCATCGTGCTTTACATGATCTGCGAGATCGGCATCGGCTCGACGCTGGTCAACTTCATTTCACGGCCCGAGATCGGCGGCATGACGCACGAGCAGGCCGGAAAGTACACGGTGCTCTATTGGGGCGGCGCCATGGTCGGCCGTTTCGTGGGAGCGTGGCTGCTGCGGTTCATATCGCCCGGCCGGCTGCTCGGCGCCGTCAGCATCGGCGCGCTCACTCTCGCGGGGATCGCCATCACCTCGAGCGGACATCTTGCGATGTGGTGCCTCATCGCCGTCGGGCTCTGCCACTCCATCATGTTCCCGACCATCTTCACGCTCGGCATCCGCGGCCTCGGACCGCTGACGGAGGAGGGCTCGGGACTCCTCATCATGGCCATCGCGGGCGGCGCGCTCGCGGAGCTGCAGGGCAAGCTCGCCGACCACATCGGCCTGCAGCTGTCGTACCTGCTGCCCTGGGCCTGCTACCTGTTCATTCTGTTCTACGCGGTCTGGGGCTGCCGCCCGACGGGCGCTTTGCACGACGAGCAGCTCGTGAGCTGACGGCGCTTCCGCCTGTTGTGTCGAGCAGCGCGAGATGCACCAGCTCCGCCATCGCAGCGCGCGCCGCCGCCGCATCGCGCGCTGCCACCGCTTCATAAACGCGCTCGTGGTCCGGCAGCGGATCGCGCGGCAGCGGTCGATTGCGCTGCTTGAAGACCGTCGTCCAGCTGACCGCCGCGGCAACTCCGCTCTCCAGTGAAGCGAGAAAGGGATTGCCGCTGGCCTCGAGCAGGATCGAGTGGAAGTCGCGGTCCGCCAGCCGGCCCTTCTCGGTCGCGAGGGTGCTCGCCGCCATCTCATCGAGCGCGCAGTGCAGCGCCTGCAACTGCGCCGGGCTGCGCTTTTCCGCCGCCAGGGCCGCCGCGGCGGGCTCGACTATCGTGCGCAGCTCGAACAGGCCGCGCAACAGCCGCTCGTCCGGGGTGCCGGTGAATATCCACGAGATGACGTCCGGGTCGAGCAGGTGCCAGCAGCGCGGCTCGCTCACCCGGGTGCCGCGCTTCGGCCGCGACTCGATCAGGCCTTTGGCGGCGAGGATGCGCACCGCCTCGCGATACGCGGTCCGGGAGACCTTGAGGCGCTCGCTGGCCTCGATTTCGCCGTTCAATACCCGGCCGGGGGCAATCCTGCCCGAAACGATCCTGACGCCGATGTCGCGGGCAATGGTGCCATGCAGCCGCAGCGGCCGACGGCGCTCGGAGTTGCTCGAGGTTGTCAGACTCCGCGTTGGCATCGGCTTGCGTATCTCAGGCTCCTTACTTGCTGAGAGTATATCGCGTGCCCTTCCTACCCTGGCAATTCTCGCCGACCGTGGTGATCGCGATAGTGCTCGCCGCGCTGCTCTACAGGCGCGACTCGCACCCAGCGCGGCCGGCCGTGCCCGTGCCCGCGGCCCGGCGGGTCGCGTTCTATCTTGCCCTGTTGGTCATCTACTGCGCGGTGCAGACAGGCTGGGATTACTACGCGAGCCACATGATCTTCGTGCTGCAGCTGCAGCACTTCGCGCTGCACGATCTGGCGCCCGTGCTGATCGCCTGGGCGTCGCCGCGCGGCGCGCTGGCGCGCTGCCTGCCGCGCGCGCTGCTCAATCCCGTCGTCGCAGCGCTGACCTATGTCGCGGCGCTGCTCATCTGGATGTGGCCGCCCGCCACCTTCGATGTAATGCTGAGCAACGGGCTGTACAAGATGATGAGCTGGACCGTGTTCGCCGGCGCGTTGCCTTTCTGGTCGCTCGTCCTCGATCCCCGGCCGCATCCGCGCGCGCGGCTGACACCGGGCTCGCGCCTGGTGATGCTGCACCTGGCCATGCTGCCCATAGTGCTCACCGGCGCCGCTCTCGCTCTGTCAGAGCGAAATTTATACCCGGTCTATGCCGCCTGTGGCCGCTTCCTGCCCATCCCGGCCGTGGCGGACCAACAGCTTGGCGGTGTGGTCATGTGGGTCCTGGGCGCGACGATCTACGCGGTCACGTTTTTCATCGTGCTCGGGCGTAACCTCGAGCAGGAAGAGGCGGCGTTCGGTGGGCGTCGGCTCGCCGATCAATGGTGATGATGCCCGTCCGGCCCGTGTACGTGGCCGTGTGACAGCTCCTCTTCTGTCGCCTGCCGCACGCCTTCGATCTGAATGTCGAAATTGAGGTGCTTGCCGGCCAGTGGATGGTTGCCGTCGAGCGTCACCATATCGCCTGCCACGCGCGTGACGGTCACTGTTCGGGGACCCTCCTCAGTCTGCGCGTGTAGATGCATGCCAGGCTGCACGTCCTTGACGCCGCGCAGCGAGCGACGAGGAACGCTCTGCACCAACTCCTTGTCATATTCGCCGTAGCCATCCGCGGGGGGAATGCGCACGCTGACCTTGTCGCCGGCGTTGCGGCCCGTGAGCTCCCGCTCCAGTCCCGGGACGATGTTGCCGTGGCCGTGGAGATAGGCCAGCGGCTCGCCGCTGGCAGAGCTGTCGATGACCGCGCCAGAGTCGTCCTTGAGGGTGTAGTGGATCGTAACGACGCTGTCGGGGGCGATGGTCATCTGAAACTCCGTGCTTGCGGCCGGCTGGCGAAGCGCGAAGTCTATACCAGCCGGCCGACCCTCACACGGCGAAGCGCTGCGCGTCCGTCTCTTTCAGCTCGAGTCCGAGGCCTGGGCGGCCGAGGTCCGGCTCGATCTCGCCGCCCGCCGGGGAAAGCGCCCCGTCGAGCAGCATGTGCTCGATACGTACGTGATCATGGAAGTACTCCATGTGCCTCACACGAGGCGCGGCGCAACAGACATGCAGGTGAAGCGAGGGAGCGCAATGACTCGAGAGCGGCAGCATGAAGGCGTCGGCGATCGCGGCAGCGCGCAGGAAGCCTGTAATCCCCTTGCATCGGGTCGCATCGGCCTGCAGCACGTCCACCGCACCGGCCGCGCACATCCTGCGAAAGTACACGCTGTCATAACCGTACTCGCCGGCCGTGATGTCCATCCCTGCGGGAGAGCGGTCGCGCAGCGAGTTCAAGCCGGCGAGATCGTCGCTCGATACAGGCTCCTCGTACCAGGTGACTCCGAGATCCGCCAGGGCCCGCGCCTGCCGCAGCGCGAATTTGCGCGCGTAGGCGCCGTTGGCATCGACGAAGATTTCCGGGTCTGCGCCGATTGCGTTGCGCACCGCATCCACCCGCGGCACGTCTTCCTCCGGGTTACGCCCGATCTTCATCTTGACGCAGCGCAGGCCAGTGGCAACCCAATCTCCGAGTTGCTTCTGCAGTTGCGCGACGGAGTAGGAGGTGAAGCCGCCGCTGCCGTATACGGGAACGCGCTGGCGCGCCTGGCCGAGCAGACTCACCAGCGGCGCATTCAGCAGCTTGCCTTTGAGATCCCAAAGAGCGCTGTCGAGTGCGGAGATCGCCATCGAGCACACGCCCGCGGAGCCCAGATTGCGCACCTCGCCGACCATCGCGTCCCAACACTCGGTGGTGGCGAAAGCATCGCGGCCCTTGAGCTGCGTGGCGAGCTTGTCGTCGATCAGATGCGCCACGATGGGGTCCGCGTAGGTGTAGCCGAATCCGCGTCGTCCGCCGGCGCTCACGTGTGCCACCACCAGCGTAGTCGAGGTCCATTCGACAGTGCCGTCGGATTCCGGCTGCTCCGTGGGAATCCGGTACGCGCGGGCCGAGACCGCATCGATGGGCGCCGTGGAATCTCTCGCTGTCATGAGAACACCGTATTTCGCGTCAGGTAATCGGTCAGGCTCAGTCCGAGCAGGAGTAGAAGCCAGAGTACGCCCGCGGCCGCGATGAGCCGCACCAGTACGCCACTCCAGCGCAGTCGCATGAAGAACGTCCACACCAGTAGCGCCTGGATGAAGGCAATCGTGACGCAGACGATCGAGTTGAGACCGCCCATCGGGATATAGGCCGTCCCGAGGGAGACGCCGAGCAGGGCGATGACCGCAAGCCATATTCCGATGAGGCGCAGCGTCGATGTCATGGTCGGTGCACCAGATAAAGAATCGGATAGAGGAAGATCCATACCGTATCGACGAGCGCCCAGTAGAGCGCCGCGAGCTCCACGGCTTCGCAGTTATCTTCCGTGTATTTTCCGCGCGCGACGCCGACCAGCATCACGGCGATGATTCCGAGGCCCACGATGAGGTGCATGGCGTGCGCGCCGGTCATGACGAAGTACAGGAAGAAGAACAGGCGCTCGCCGGCGGCGAGTGAGCCGTGGAAGGCGAACCGCCCCCAGGGCACCAGGTGATGGTCGATGTCTTCGTGGTACTCGTAGCATTTGACGGCGAGGAACAGGAATCCGAGCACCCACGTCGCGGCGAGCAAGCGCAGGCTCGCACGGCACGCCCCGATCCGCAGGCCGCGCGCCGCCAGCGCCATGGTGAGGCTGCTGGTGAACAGCAGGCAGCAGTTGATGCTTCCGAGCAGGACATCGGTGTGCGCGCTCGCCTGCGCAAAGGCCTGCGGGTGACTTAATCGCATGATGGTGTAGCCATAGAAGAGCAGGCCGAAGAACATCACTTCCGAGGCAAGGAACACCCACAGCCCGACTTCGGAGTCGCTGTCGTTCGCGCGGCGGGTTGCAGCTTCGGCGCTCGCGCTCATCGTCCTGCCTTCTCCTCGGCGTCAGGATCGTAGTCGTACGGCCGCTGCGGGATCCGCGGCGGAACATCGAAGTTCTCGACCGGCGGCGGAGAGCGGGTCTGCCATTCGAGTCCCTTGGCGCCCCACGGGTTGTCAGTGGCCCGCGCTCCGTGCAGTGCCGACCACGTGAGATAGACGAGCGGCAGCACGTAGCCCGCCGCGAGGATGGAGGCGCCGGCGGACGAGAGAACGTTGAGGAACTGGAACTGTGGCGCGTACTCGAAGTAGCGCCGCGGCATCCCCTCGATGCCGAGAATGAACTGCGGAAAGAAAGTAAGGTTGAAGCCGACGAAGATCACGATGGCCCCGAGCCGCGCCCAGCTCTCGGAATACATGCGGCCGGTGATCTTGGGCCACCAGAAATGAATGCCGGCGAAGTAGGCCATGACCGAGCCGCCGACCATGATGTAGTGGAAGTGCGCGACCACGAAGTAGGTTCGCGACAGGTCGGCGTCCATCCCGAGTGAGGCGAGGTAGAGTCCCGTCAGGCCGCCGATCAGGAAGAGTCCCACGAAGCCGAGCGCATACAACATGGGCGCTTCGAAGGTGATCGACCCCTTGTAGAGCGTCGCCGTCCAGTTGAACACCTTGATGGCCGAGGGGATTGCGACGACATAGCTCAGGAAGGAGAAGACCAGGCTCGCATAGAGCGACTGGCCGGCGACGAACATGTGATGGCCCCACACCATGAAGCCGAAAGCGGCGATGGCCGCAATGGCGTAGGCCATCGTGCGGTAGCCGAAGACCGGCTTGCGCGCGAAGCAGGTGATCACCTCGCTTGCCACGCCCATCGCCGGCAGGACCATGATGTAGACCGCCGGGTGCGAGTAGAACCAGAACATGTGCTGAAAGAGAAGCGGATCACCGCCGAGCGTCGCATCGAAGATGCCGATACCAAAGACACGTTGCATCGCGAGCAGGACCAGCGTCATCGCCAGCACGGGGGTGGCGAGCACCAGGATGATGCTGGTCGCGTAGATCGCCCAGACGAACAGTGGCAGCTTGAACCAGGTGAGTCCCGGGGCGCGCAGCCGGTGCACCGTGACGATGAAGTTGAGACCGGTCATGATCGAGGAGAAGCCGGTGACGAACACGCCGGCGACTCCGCAGACCACGGTGGTCTGGGAGAAGCGGGTCGAGTACGGCGTGTAGAAGGTCCAGCCGGTGTCGATGCCGCCAGCGATCAGCGTCGCGATGACGAAGCAGCCGCCGAGCGCGAAAACGTACCAGCTGAGGAGGTTGATTCGTGGCAGCGCGACATCCTTGGCGCCGATCATCATCGGAATGAGGAAGTTGCCGAGCGTTGCCGGAATGGACGGGATGAGGAAGAACCAGACCATGATCACGCCGTGGGCCGTGAACAGCTTGTTGTAGGTCTCGGCGCTCATGATGAGCGGCGTGGGCGAGATCAGCTCGATGCGCATGAGCGTGGCCGCCGCCCCGCCCATGAAGAAGAAAGCCGTGATGGTCACGGCATAGAGGAGCGCGATGCGCTTATGGTCGGTGGTCGTGAGCCAGGACCACAGGCTGTAGCCGTGGGTGAGATAGTTGCTCTCGGTCTCCAGCACGGGCGCGGCTGACGGGTCGATTATCGAGCTGCTCATCGCAAGTGGTTCCCCTGTGGCACGTCCGGCGAGGTGTCGGCCAGGGAGCGGATGTAAGCCGTCAGCTCGAGCAGGTCACTCTCGCTGATGCGACCTTTGAAGGAAGGCATGTCGTTGGCGTAACCCGCGGGTATCTGCTTGGCGGGCTCGAGGATCTTGTCCCGGATGTAGCCATCGTCGAAGCGCACGAAACTGCCGCCGGTGAGCGGCACCATGCGGCCATAGAGCCCGGCGAGACTCGGGGCGTGGAGGGTCGAGCCCGGCCCGTGGCAGCCACTGCAGCCGAGCTCGCGGAACCTCTCGAATCCCAACCTGACGAGAGTCGGCGCCGTGCTGCCGCTTGCCAGCCAGCGGCCGTACGCGTCCTGGCTCATGACATACACCGTGCCGATCATCATGGAATGGCCGGTGCCGCAGAACTCGTCACACCGCAGCGGGTAGGCGCCCGTCACGGTGGGCTGGAACCACAGTGTCGTGTCCCTGCCGGGCAGCACATCGCGCTTCTCGCGAAAGGCCGGTACGTAGAAGTCGTGGATGACGTCCTGCGAGGTCATGACGAGCTTGATCGGCCGGTCGACGGGAACGTGCAGCTCGTTGATCTCCCGCCGCCCATTCAAGTGCTCGACCTTCCACATCCACTGCTTGGCGGTCACGAAGATCTCGAGCGCATTGCGCGGCGGGTCGTCGTAGTCGTAGTAGAGCCGTGCACCCCAGCCGAAGAAAACGAGGAAGAACGCGAACGGGACGGCAATCCAGACAGCCTCGATCTCACGGCTGCGCTTCTTTCCGGCGGCGAGATCGGGCAGCTTGCGATCCACGCGGGTGCCTTTGCGGTAGCGGAAGCAGAAGTACGCGATGGTGAGCGTGATGCCGATCGTCACGAAACCGCAGACGCCCGTCAGGGCCCAGAAGAGGCCGTCGACCCTGTTGGCGTATGACGTTGCCGCGACAGGCAGCGCGAGCAGCGCCTCGGTCGCATGGCTCACGGCCGGCCTCGCTTGCCGAGGATCTGCATGGCCCTGCCGATCGGCATCCGCACGATGCCGGCGCTGCGATCGACCCACTGATAACCGGCCATCCTGGCGCGCTCCTGTGCGTCGTAGCGCTGCCGGTCGGCCAGAGGATGCGCCTGCAGATGCGGCTCGGGCATGAGGTTGTGCTCGGCCCGCGCGAGCGGTCGCTCAAAGCCACCGAGGAAGGCCATCAGTCCCAAACCGACTCCGATGGCTAGCGCGATGGCGGCCGACATGATGGCGCCCGCAACCATCAGGCCGCGCAGATCTGGCTCCTGCGATTCGTGCCGGCGCTCAGCCATGCTCGGCTGTCTCCCGCCCAGGCCCTCGCGGCAACACTTCCGCGCCGCCATGCTCGAAGGAGGGGTGCTGGGCCAGATCCCGCAGGAAGAGCCAGATCCACAGGCCGCCGATACCGACGCTTGCGGCACAGTCCGTCCACCGAAGCGATACGCCGGACCTTGCCAGCGAGGGCTTGACGAGCCACGCCACGTAAAGCCAATGCGCGGCGAGCACGAGGCCCGCGATCGCCAGCAGCGTGCGTGCATCGCGCTTCAGCGGCCGAAACAGCAACAGCACGAAGGGGGCGCCGAATTGCGCGCATTCGATGGCATAGGTCACCGATCGCCAGCTCGAATGCCAGCGCGGGATGTACCACGCGGTCTCGTGCGGCAGATCACCCGCCCAGACGATGATCCATTGCGAGTAGGCCACATAGGCCCACATGAGCACGTAGACGAAGAGCAGCGTACCGAGGTCGATACAGCGATGCCCCGTCAGTTCCGCCGGCTGTTGCGAGCTACGCGTGGAGAGGCCGCCGGCATTGCGCGCCAGGGCAAGATGCAAGGCGGTCGCGCAGCAGACCGCCAGCGCGAACGCGCCCAGATTCTGGCTGGTCATGAAGATCAGCCCGGATATCGTCGAGCGCCAGAGCGGAGTGAGCGAGTCGATCCAGTCGACACTGACGAACATCGCCGTCACGGCGTAGACGAGCAGCCCGAGCACACAGACGACGGTGAGCGGCTGGCCGGCGCGCATACCGCGGACCATCAGCCGGCTGAACAGCAGCCACGCCCCGAGATACACCGCGGCGCGTATCAGGAAGAATGTCGGATCGAGATACCATTGCTGTGATTGCGCGACGGCCCTCGTGAAGAGGTCGGCCAGTCCGAAGCCGATCGGCACGAACAGCAGCGCGAGGAGCAGCAGAGGCGCGAGAGCCGCCTCGAGCCAGCGGCGCACCGCCACTCCCCAGTCGCCGCCCGTGAGGTGATAAATCATGAGAGTCGTCATGGAGCCGACGGTCAGGCCGAGAAAATAGAGCCAGGCGATGAGGTATGACTGCAATACCAGCGCGGGACGCCAGATTGCGTCCGCACCGCACGCAGCAAGCCCGGCGATGCCGACCGCGAGCGCTATCCACCGGCGCCGGCCCAGGCATGTCAGGAGCGGTGGTGCTGCTGCAGTATTCACGGGGACGGCTCCGCTTCAAGCCGTTGCCGTTCTGCCGCCGGAACGTCCGACAGTGGGGCATGCTCGGCAAGCTGCAGCGCGCGGATGTAGGCGACGACGCTCCACCGATCGGCGGGTGCGATGCGATCGCCATACGGGTACATGATCCCGTAACCGTTGGTGATGACATCGTAAAAGAGCCTGTCGGGCGCCTGGCGCAGTTGCGTCGAGTGGTAACTGGGTGGGTGCGGGAAGCCGCGACGTGTGATGTAGCCGTCACCGTCACCTGCGGGGCCATGGCAGGGTGCGCAGTAGATGTTGAACTCCTGACGGCCCCGCTCGAGGGTGGCAGCGGTGTACACCGGTCCGCTGGCCGGCGGTGCAATCGCGCCGCCTCGGCCGCTAGAGCTTTCCGCGAGCGGGCCGGCGCTGAGCGGGATCGTGCCGGCCTCGAGCGGTCGCGAGGAGTGGCCATCGGGCCACAGAGCGCTGTACGTCAGCGGATCGTTCCTCCCCTCGTGATACATGTTCCTGACACCGTTCTCGCACCCGCCCAACAGCGTCGCCGCAGTCAGCGCCACCGCTGCGAGTGGGATGCCCAGTCTCACGTGGGCTCCTCCGGGTTCATGGGCGTCGTCGCAACGCGAAGCGGCGCAAGAGCCATGAGCCATGCGTGGGTGCGCTCGAGATCGAACAGTGGGTCCTCACTGCGGATGCAGAGAAAGAACCGGTCGCGCGACACCTGCTCGAAGCCTGGCGTATCGAACATCGGATGGCGCAGGCGCGGCAGGCCCGCGAGCCAGAGCATGCCGCCGAAAGCGCAGATGCAGGCGCCGAGGATGCCCAGCTCGATGGTGCTCGGGATGAAGGCGGGCCAGCTGTTGAGCGGACGGCCGCCGGAGTTGATCGGGTAGTCGATGACGGCCGAGTACCATTGCAGGAACCAGCCGGTCACGGCGCCGAGCAACCCGCCGATGAGCGTGAGGAGTGGGACCGGACTCTTGCGCAGTCCGAGCGCCTGCGGAAGTCCGTCCACCGCGTAGGGCGTGTAAGCTTCGATGCGCGCGTAGCCGGCACCGCGGCTGGCGCGTACGGCTTGGAGGATGCTGCGCGCGGTGGCGAACTCCGCCGTGAGGCCGTAGCAGCGACTGTGCTTCGGCACCGCGCTCATGGGTCTTCCCCAGCCGTGCGCGCGTTGAGGCGCCGCAGCTCCGCCATGGAGATCACCGGGAAGAAGCGTGCGAAGAGCAGGAAGAGCAGTACGAAGGCGCCGAGCGAGCCAATGAGTGTCGACCAGTCCCAGAAGGTCGGGACGAAGGTGTGCCAGCTCGAAGGCAGGAACGAGCGGTGCAGGCTGGTCACGATGATCATGAACCGCTCGTCCCACATCCCGATATTGATGATCACCGTCACGATGAAGAGCGCGAGCGGGCTGGCGCGCACGCGACGGAACCAGATCGATTGCGGCACGATGACGTTGCAGAAGATTGCCAGCCAGTAGGTGAAGGCGTAGTGGCCCACGAGCCGGTCCATCGCGGTGTAGATCTCGAAGTGATCGCCGCTGTAGAACGCCGTGAACATCTCCGCGGCGTAGGTGTAGGTGAGGACGAAACTGCAGGCCAGCATGAGCTTGGCGAGATTGGCGAGATGCCGCGGTGTGATGAAGTCCTGCAGCCCGAAGATGGCGCGCAGCGCGATCGTGATGGTGATCGCCAGGGCGATGCCCGAGTAGAGGGCGCCGCCGATGAAATAGGGCGGAAAGATCGTCGAATGCCAGCCCGGCAAATCGGCGAAGGCGAAGTCGATCGAGACCACGCTGTGGACGGAGATGACGAGCGGCGCGCCCAGTCCGGCGAGCAGTCGGTAGGCGCTCTCATAGTGGTGCCAGTGACGGGCATCGCCCCGCCAGCCGAGCGCCATGAGCCCGTAGCTGATCCGCTGCCAGCGGCGGCGGGCCTGATCGCGCATCGTCGCCAGGTCCGGCAGCAAGCCGAGGTACCAGAAGAGGATCGAGAGGATGAGGTAGGTCGTGTTGGCGAAGAAATCCCACTCGAGCGGACTGCGCCACTGGGGCCAGAGGCTCATCTTGTCCGGGTATGGCGCCAGCCAGTAGAAGAACCACGGCCGCCCGAGGTGCATGATGGGCATGAGGCCCGCCATGGCGACCGCGAAGAGGGTCATGGCCTCGGCGAAGCGGTTGATCGAGGTGCGCCATCGCTGCCGCAGCAGCAGCAGGAATGCGGAGATGAAGGTGCCGGAGTTGCCGATCGCGATCCACCACACGTAGCTCGCGATCATGAAGCCCCAGTCCTCCGTGTTGTTGAGGCCCCAGATGCCGGTGCCGACCACCAGCAGATAGATCAGGGAGACGACGAAGATCACTGCCAGCGCGCCGGTGACGCCGAGGGCGATCCAGAACCCCGGGCCGGTGCTCCGCTCGAGCACGAGGCCGGCGATCCTGTCGGTGATCGAGCCGTTGGTATGTCGGCCTTCGATGTCGGGGGCATCTTCCGGCCGACCATACTCGCTCAGGACTTGCGCGGCGCTGCGGCTCACGCAGGCTTTTCCGCGGCGGTGTTGACGATGCGGGCGAGGTAAGTGGTGCGCGGGCGCGTATCGAGATCACCGAGCAGCGCGTAGTTGCGCGGCGAGGACTTCGCGATCCGTACCTGGCTGCGCGGGTCGTTGAGGTCGCCGAAGGAGATTGCCTGGGTCGGACATGCCGCCTGGCACGCGGTAACGACCTCACCGTCATGCAGAGTGCGGTTGTCGCGGTCGGCGACGATCCTGGCGCGCACGACGCGTTGCAGGCAGTAGTTGCATTTCTCCATCACGCCGCGCATGCGTACCGTAACGTCTGGATTGCGCATCGCATCGAGGCTCGGCGTATCGGGTGCATAGCGGAAGAAATTGAAGCGGCGCACCTTGTAGGGGCAGTTGTTCTCGCAGAAGCGCGTGCCGACGCAACGGTTGTAGACCTGCACGTTGATACCTTCCGCATCGTGGACGGATGCCTCCACGGGGCAGACCGTCTCACAGGGTGCGTGCTCGCACTGCATGCACGGTACCGGCTGGAAGGTGGTGCGCGGCGCGGAGGGTGGTCCCTCGTCGTAGCGGTCGACGCGAATCCAGTGCATTTCGCGGCCCATGAGCACCTGTTGCTTGCCGACGGTCGGGATGTTGTTCTCCGCCTGGCAGGCGATCGTGCACGCGCCGCAACCGATGCAGGAGGTAAGGTCGATACTCATACCCCACGCGTGGCCCGGGTAGGCGTAGTCGGGGTAGAGCGTCTCCGGGGGAGCGATGTCGGCCTGCCTGCGCGCGAAATCCGGCTGCGCCCGGTATGCCTCGAGTGAGGCGCCGCGAATGATGTCGCGTCCGTCCATCCGGTGATGGTCACCCACGCTCGCGAGGGCCTGGCGCCGGCCGAGCCTGCTGACTTTCAACCCACGCGCGAACCAGGGTGCGTTGGAGGAGCGTAACGCGTACGCGCTCGCTCCGCGTCGCGAGCCGACAGCCCCGGCTGCCGTTCGGCCCCAGCCCAGCATCAGCGTGATGGCGCCGTCGGCATGCCCGGGAACGATCCAGACGGGCACCTGTGTCGTGCGCCCCTGCAGGTCGAGCTCGATCAGCTCATGGTTCTCGAGGCTGAGCCGTCCGGCCTGCCGGGGACTCATCATGGCGGCGTTGTCCCAGGTGAGCTGCGTGAGCGGCCGCGGCAATTCCTGCAGCCACGCGACCTGGGCATAGCGGCCGTCCCAGACATAGGGATCGGGGCGGAAGACGATCTCGAGCTCGTCGGCCGCCAGCTCGCCCGGAGCGAGGGATACAGGCGGCGGTGCCTCGAGCAGCGTGACGGTCTCGAAGGCGCTTGCGGTGTCGGCCACGAGTCCGGTGCGCAGCGCCTCGCGCCAGCGCTCGTCCAACTGCTGATCGCCGAAGCGCTGGCGCCAGGTGGCGCGTACGACGTCATGGCTGGTGAAGCCGAGCTGGCCCGTCAGCAAGCCGAGCAGCTCGATCGCCGACTTGCCGCCGTAGAGCGGCGCGATGAGCGGCTGTTGGATGGTGAGCGTGCCGTCGTAGGCTCTGGCATCACCCCAGGTCTCCAGCTCGTGGGCGGCCGGTACATGCCAAGCGCAGCGCGCGGCGGTCTCATCGACCATCAGGCCGAAATGGATCGAGGCGGGCACGCGCTGCAGCGCGCCCGCGAAGTCGAGGTCCGCGGGAGCGTCGTAGACAGGATTGCCGTCCAGGATGAGTAGTGTGTCGACGTGCCCGGCGTGCATATCGGCGCTGAGGGCGGTAAGCGATGCGTCCGCGAGCTCGCGGACCTCTGCCGGCGGCTGGATGAAGTCGACGGTCGTTCCGAGGTTACCGAGCATGCCGTTCATGCGGTGCGCGAGTGCGTGCACCGCGGCGGGTTGGCTCTCGCCGGCCAGCACGAGGGAGCGTCCGCGATGCAACTCGAGGTCGGCGGCCGCGGCCTCGAGCCAGGCCGAGCTCGTCTTGCCACCATGGGCGAGCCGCGCGGCGAGCTCGGCGGCGATCGCGCCGATGCGGCTCGAAGGTAAAGCGAGACGGTAGTCCGCGCTGGCGCCGGTGATGCTCGGCATGCACTCGATCGCATAGAGCCGGCTCATCGGTGCGTGCGCATCATCGGGGCGGCGCAGTTGGATGTAATCGCGCGCATGACGGACTTTGCCCGGGGCGCATCCGAGGAAGTCCGCCTCCAGCGCCAGTACGGCGAGCGCGCGGTCGAAGTGATAGACCGGCTCGAGCCGCCGGCCGAAAGCGAGGCGAGTGCCCTCGTGCACGTTGTCATGGTTGATCGCTTCGTAGTGATGCCAGCGCGCCTGGGGATAGCGTGCGAGCGTTGCGTCGATCAGTGCGAGCACGGTGGGAGAGCTCGAGGAGCGCGTCAGCAGGCGCAATCCCGCACCGCCCGCCTGCTGCAGGCGCGCGAGCCGCGCCGTCAACATCGTAATGAGCTCATCCCATGAAGTGATGTTCCCATCGTGCAGCACTGCGCGCGAGCGTTCCGGGTCCCACAGCTCGAGAATGCGGCCCTGCGCGATCGGCGAGCTCGCCCCGAAGCTGGCAGGATGGCGCGGGTTGCCCTCGACCTTGGTGGGCCGGCCGCTGTTGCTGCGCACCAGGACTCCCTGGGCGTAGCCGTTTTCGGTCAGCGCGGTCGCGAAGTAGAGCGGCTCGCCGGAGTCCGTCGCGTCCTGACCGTCCGTGTAGGGGATGATCTGCTCGAGCGGCGGATGGGCGCAGCCGCCGGCCGCGAGCGCCAGCGCCGCGCTCATCAGTTTCATGAACTCGCGGCGATCCATCAATGGTGGCAGGTCGAGCATGAGGTGAGCAGACGAGTGGAATGCAGGTGATAGAAGCGGCGCAGTTGCGCGCCGAGCTGGTGCTGAGCGGCGGCCGGCCGCCAGCGCATGTTGAAGATCTGTCCTGGCGGACGGAGATAATTCTCGGGGGCCCGGTGACACCCGAGACACCACTGCATGCTGAGCGGCGCCTGCCGCTCGGTGAGCGGCATCTGGTCGACTCTGCCGTGGCAGCTGCTGCAGCCGATGCCCTTGGCGATGTGGATGGAGTGGTCGAAGTAGACGAAGTCGGGGAGGTCGTAGACGCGGTTCCAACTGAGGCGCCGCTCGCCGGCGAAGGCCGTGCGCAGTGGCGCGAGCACCGGTGCAGTCGTGAAGAGCTGCGAATGGCAGGTCATGCAGGTCGAGAGCGGTGGGATTCCCGCAAACGCCGAGTTGGCGACGGAGGTGTGGCAATACCGGCAGTCGATCCCGTCGTCGCCGACGTGATGCTTGTGACTGAAAGGGACGACCTGCGCCACCGGGTCGCCGATCGCGGGCTGCAGTGCGATGTAGCGCCGCCAGAGGAACAGGCTGGCGATCAGGGCGGAAAATGTCGCGAGCGTGCCAACCTTCAGGGCGAGAACCAGGCCCGGCGAGAAGACCTGCATGAGCTCAGCGGCCGGAGAGGCGCCTGCCGGCGAGCCAGCCGAGCGCCGCCCCCACTGCGCACGCCGACAGGAGCAGCGAGCGGTGCATGGTCAGCCACAGCTCGCGGCTGCTGTTGTCCGCCCGATCGCTGAAGCGACCCTGCGCGCCGTGATCTCCCGGTACCGTCTCCCAGAGGTTGTCGGGCCGGTCCGGCTCGATCTGCTCCTCGGCGAGTTGTGCGTCGTACGCCGTCCGCGCGAGATAGCGGTCGAGCAGGGGCGCCGCCAGCTTATTGCCCCAGATGGCGGCGAGTGTGCTGCCGCCGACGAAGAGCTCGCGGCGGCGGTGACGGGAAGCCCAGACGATGGCGCGCGCAGCCACTTCAGGCTCGAAAATCGGCGGCACCGGCTGCGGCTTGCGTGATAGGCGCGTGCGACACCAGTCGAACTGTGGAGTGTTGAGTGCTGGCATCTGCACCATCGTGACTCTGACCCGGCTCCCCGAGTGCAACAGTTCCGTGCGCAGGGAGTCGGTGAAGCCACGAATGGCGGCCTTGGCGCCACAGTAAGGAGCCTGCAGCGGAATGGAGCGATAGGCCAGCGCCGAGCCCACCTGGATGATGGTGCCCCTGCCGCGCGGAAGCATGCGTCTGAGCGCCGACAGCGTGCCGTTCACGGTGCCGAGATAGGTCACTTCGGTGACACGACGAACTTCGTCAGGCTGGAGCAGCGCCACGGGTGAGAAAACCGTGACCATCGCGTTGTTCACCCAGACGTCGATAGGCCCGAGCTGTGACTCGATGAGGAAGGCGGCTCGCTCCACCGCGTCCGCGTCGGACACGTCCACCGGGATGGCGAGCGCGCGCCCGCCGCAGCTCTCCACCTCCGCGCGCGCGTTATCCAGCGCTTCGCCGTTGCGCGCCAGCAGCGCAAGGTCCGCGCCCTTGCGCGCGAACTCGCGAGCCGTCGCCCGGCCGACTCCGGCGCTGGCACCGGTGACCACTACTACTTTGTTGTTGCGCCTGCCGAGCAATTGCGCGGGCCGTCCTGCCGTCACGTGAAAGAGACGTACCCTGCGCGAACGCGTGTGCCCGGCCCGGGTTCCGTCCCCGCACGCGTGCGGCACGATCTCGATGTACCATAAGCGCTGCCCTGACTGGAGGTTTGGCGTTGCCGTTGGAAAATGTGACCACCGCCCAGAAGACCGCGCGGTACGTGCTCATGGGCGCGCTGCTGCTTGCGGGCGCCTGGATGCTGCGGCATTTCATCCCGGCGCTCTGCTGGGCGGTGGTGCTGGCGATCGCGACCTCGTCTGTCTATGACCGCTGGCTGGGGAACTTCCGCGGCAAGCGGCGCAATGTCTGGGCTGCACTCAGCTTCACGGTGATCGTGGGCACGATCCTGCTGGTACCGCTCATCTATGGGGGCTTCGTGGCCGGGCGCGAAGCCATCGCGGTCGCACGCGATTTTGCCGCCTCCGCCGGGATCGGGCCGCCGCCGCTGCCGTCATGGCTGGTGCAGATACCCTGGCTGGCCCATTGGGTGCGCGATCTGTGGATGGAATATCTCGCGCCCGCGGGGGGGCCGGGCGGACACGTGCATGCGAGCCCCACGGTAATAGAGTGGACTCGCATCGTCGGCTTGCAGGTGGCGCGGCGTATCGTCACCCTGGCGTTCACGCTGCTCACGCTCTTTTTCGTCTACCTCGAACGCGACCGCCTCAGCATGCAGGTGCCGAAGATGTTCCGGCGACTGTTCGGGTCGTCGGTAGACCGACTGTTGCGGCGTGTGGTGAGCGCGATTCGCGCCGCCGTGGATGGCATCGTGTTCGTCGCTGTCGGCGAAGGCGCCATCATGTGCGGCGTCTACGCTCTGGCCCACGCGCCGCATCCGATTCTGTTCGGTGTCATCACCGGCGTTTTCGCGACCATTCCATTCGCCGCGCCAATCGTTTTCGGTACCGTGGGGGTCGTGCTGGTGGTGCGCGGCGCCATCGCGGCCGCGATCGTCGTCGCCGTGGCCGGCACGCTGGTGCTCTTCATCGCCGATCACTTCGTGCGGCCGGTCATCATCGGCGAGGGCGCGAAGCTGCCGTTCCTCTGGGCGCTGCTCGCCATCCTGGGCGGCGTCGAGTCGTTCGGGCTGGTCGGAATCTTTCTCGGGCCGGCGCTGATGGCGGCGCTGTTGTCGCTGTGGCGAGGTTGGGTCGAGGAGATGCCGACGGACGGAAGTTAGTAGGGCGCCAGGTCACGGCGCCATAGCCGAATCACTTGCCGTCAGCGCGGGTCGTCAGCCGCGCCCACATGCGCTCGAGCTGTGAGCCCGCCAGGGAGGATTGGGGCAAGGAGGAAGTGGCGGTTGCATCGTCGAGCGCGCCGTTGATGTGCAGCACGGCGAGCGCGCCGACGATGCGTCCGAAGCGCAGTGAGCGGCCGAGCGGCGTGACCGGCTCGGCCGCGCCACCCTGTTGCTCGAGCGCGGCGAGACTTGCCTGCGAGAGCTCCCAGCCGCTGC
This sequence comes from Steroidobacteraceae bacterium, assembly GCA_036489335.1. Taxonomy (GTDB): domain Bacteria; phylum Pseudomonadota; class Gammaproteobacteria; order Steroidobacterales; family Steroidobacteraceae; genus 13-2-20CM-66-19. The sequence goes on along the minus strand of DASXFY010000009.1, from coordinate 104,687 downwards.
CGAGCCGGCGGGCGACGCGCGCGGAATGCGACTCGAGAGTGGTTGCGATGACGCCCGCATCGGGCTGCAGTCTGCCGCCGCCGGATGCAGCGGCTTCGTATCGCTCCAGTATCGCGCGGAAGAGCACCACATCCGCGAGCCCCCAGACGAGACTCAGCAGCTCGGCGGCGAACGGATCGGCTTTCTCCGCCATGGCGGCGTGCACCACCGCCGCATTGGCCGAGCGCCAGGCGTGCTCCCAGACTGTTTGGGCGAACCGCGGGAAGGGACCGCTGGCGACACGGAATATCGGCTGCATCGCCGCCGCCGCGATCAATGAGCGGATGCCTTCGCTGCCAAGCAACACGACGGCGCGGTCGATGCTTTCCACCGGCCGCTCGCTCACCCGGTAGAAAGAGCTGTTGGCCATCTCGAGGAGACTGCCCACCAGCGATGGATCGCGGCGGATGATGGCGGCGAGCTCGCGCCGCGGGGCGGCATCATCGTTGGCCGCGCGGATGAGCTGCGGCAGGAGGCTCGGGCGGCGGGGCGCAAGCTGGCGCAGAGTTGCGCCGTCTTCGGTCGCGGCAACGGCGGCCGCGGCGATGGCCGCGTGTCTCGGCCCCGGCCCAGCCGTGACGGGGGCGCCCAGGGCGAGCTGCCAGAGTTGCCGCAACACCAGCTCGGGGGCGACATGCGGGACCGACGGCGGATCGCGGGGTGAAGGCTTGCTTTCCGCCGGCGCCAGCAACTGCCGCAGGTCCTGCGGACCGAGCATGATCTCCACCGGTTGCGACGGCTCGGGAGGCGCCCCGGTCCTGGCCAGGTACAGGGCCACCGCCGCTGCAGCAGCAAACACTACCGTCAAGAGACCAATGACCATGTCGGCAGCAGCCCGGAGAATTGGAATGGATGCCTGGTTCCCGGGTTTTCGGCAGGGGGGCGGCTGGATTGGCCAGCCACTGCGGTTTCTGTGACCCAGGTCACATTGGGGCGGCGGGGTTCCTGCCGCGTTGCGCCGCCGCGATGAAGTTGTGCACCACCGCCGACCCTTCGTCCGTGCGGTAGGCAATACCCAGCAGTGCGTGCAGCGGCTCGCCGCGCAGCGGCACGTATGTCACCGCATGCGCCTGCAGACAGCGCATGCTGTCGGGAACGATGGAGATGCCGAGCGACGCTGCGACCAGGTTGATGGTCGAAGAGAGTTGCGGTGCATACTGGCCCACTTTGGGTGTGAATCCCGCGGTCTCGCAGGCCGCGACCACCGTATCCGCCAGCCCGGGCCGTACCGCGCGCGGATAGAGGATGAAGGTCTCCGCGGCGAGTGAGCCGAGGTCGACCTCCTTGCGGCTGGCGAGGGGATGGCCGCTGGGCACGGCCACGAGTAAAGGCTCTTTTTCCAGCAGGTCGAGACTCAGTCCGCGCCGAGTCGGCACCGGCGGCCGCACGAAAGCGGCATCGATGCGCCCCTCGCGTAGCGCTGCGATGAGGTCGGTGGATGGATGCTCCTCGAGCGATACCTCGACGGCGGGAAATCCGGACCGGAAGGTTCGCAGCGTCGATGTCACGAGCGAGTTGAAGGAGGCCGACTCGGTGAATCCCACCCTCACGCGGCCCGTCACGCCGGTCGCCGCACGCCGTGCCGCCTGCATAGCGCTGCGCGCATCGCCCAGGATCCGGGCGGCTTCCGCCGCGAACATGCGCCCAGCATCGGTGAGCTCGATGCGATAGGCGGAGCGGTCGAGGAGGCTGACCCCGAGCTCGGCTTCCAGCGCCTTCACCTGCTGGGTGAGCGGCGGCTGTGAAATGCCGAGCCGCTCCGCGGCGCGGGTGAAATTGAGCTCTTCGGCGACGGCCAGGAAGTACCTGAGATGACGCAGCTCCATAACGATACTTTTCTCATATGGAGATGCCATCTTCAAGGTATTTTCTTTGGTATCTTGGCCCGTCTACAGTGACCGGCATGACCCATACCGAAGAGCCGGCCACGACGGGGCCGAAGCCGAAGAAATCCGTCGCGCTCTCCGGCGTCATTGCCGGCAATACCGCCCTCTGCACCGTAGGGCGCACCGGCAACGACCTCCACTATCGCGGGTACGACATCCTCGAGATCGCCGCCACGTGCGAGTTCGAGGAGATCGCGCACCTTCTCATCCATGGCAAGCTGCCGACACGCGCCGAGCTCGCCGCCTACAAGAGCAAACTCAAGGCATTGCGCGGCCTTCCGGCTGCGGTTCGCGCGGTTCTCGATGCTGTGCCGGCCGGGGCCCACCCGATGGACGTGTTGCGTACCGGTGTCTCCGCGTTGGGCTGCGCGTTGCCGGAGAAGGACGATCACTCCGCCGCCGGTGCGCGAGACATCGCCGACCGGCTGATCGCCTCGCTCGGCTCCATGCTGGCCTACTGGTATCACGTGAGTCACAACGGCCACGCGCCCCTGGTGGAGACCGAGGACGACTCGATCGGCGGCCATTTCCTGCATCTGCTGCATCGCAGGCCGCCGCCTCCCGCGTGGGTTCGCGCCATGCACACCTCTCTCAACCTGTACGCCGAGCACGAATTCAACGCCTCGACGTTCACGGCGCGAGTCATCGCGGGCACCGGCTCCGACATGTACTCCTGCATCACCGGCGCGATCGGCGCCCTGCGCGGCCCCAAGCATGGTGGCGCCAATGAGGTGGCGTTCGAGATCCAGAAGCGTTACGAGAGCCCTGAGGCCGCTGAGACTGACATCCGCGCGCGCGTCGCCAACAAAGAGGTCATCATCGGCGTCGGCCATCCGGTGTACACCGTGTCCGATCCGCGCAACCAGGTGATCAAGGAAGTGGCGCGCAGCCTCTCGAAGGAGGCCGGCGACAGCAAGATGTTCGCCGTTGCCGAGCGCATCGAGTCGGTGATGATGAACGCCAAGCGGATGTTTCCCAATCTCGACTGGTTCTCGGCCGTGTCCTATCACATGATGGGAGTGCCGACGGAGATGTTCACGCCGCTGTTCGTGATTGCGCGCACCACCGGCTGGGCGGCGCACGTCATGGAGCAGAGAGCGGACGGCAAGATCATCCGTCCGACCGCCAATTATGTCGGGCCCGAGCCGGTACGGTTCGTAGCCATAGACAAACGTTCCTGACTCCAAACGCGAGACTCCATGTTCTCATCCCACAGCAGCGCCCGGCCTGTGCCGGACCGCGTTCTCAGCGATATCGCCGACTATGCGCTCGGCGCCGACATCCAGAGCGATCTCGCCTACGAGACGGCGCATTACTGCCTGCTCGACACTCTGGGCTGCGGGCTCGAGGCGCTCGAGTACCCCGCCTGCGCCAAGCTGCTCGGCCCCATCGTGCCGGGCACCGTGGTGCCCCATGGCGCCCGGGTGCCGGGCACGCAGTTCCAGCTGGATCCGGTTCAAGCCGCTTTCAACATCGGCGCCATGATCCGCTGGCTCGACTTCAATGACACCTTCCTTGCCGCGGAGTGGGGCCACCCTTCGGACAACCTGGGCGGCATTCTCGCCACCGCGGACTGGCTGTCCCGGCGGGCGGTCGCGGCCGGCGGCAAGCCTCTCCTCATGCGGGACGTGCTCGGCGCCATGATCCGGGCGCATGAGATTCAGGGCGTCATTGCCCTCGAGAACAGCTTCAACCGCGTCGGGTTGGATCACGTGGTGCTGGTGAAGGTCGCCTCGACCGCGGTCGTCGGACGCCTGCTCGGTCTCACCCGCGAGGAGATCATCAACGCACTGTCACTCGCTTGGGTGGACGGACAGAGTCTGCGTACCTACCGCCATACACCCAACACCGGGTCGCGCAAGAGCTGGGCCGCGGGCGACGCGACCAGCCGTGCGGTGCGGCTCGCGCTCATCGCGAAGACGGGAGAGATGGGTTACCCGTCCGTGCTCAGCGCCAAGACCTGGGGTTTCTACGATGTGCTCTTCAAGGGGCAGCCGTTCAGGTTCCAGCGCGGATATGGCTCCTACGTCATGGAGAACGTGCTCTTCAAGATCTCCTATCCGGCGGAGTTCCACTCCCAGACCGCGGTGGAGGTGGCGATGCTGCTGCACCAGCGCCTACGGCAGATGGGCCTGAGCGCCGACGACATCGACCACGTCAAAGTTCGCACGCACGAGGCGTGCATCCGCATCATCGACAAGAAGGGTCCGCTCACCAATCCCGCCGACCGCGACCACTGCATCCAGTACATGATGGCGGTGCCGCTCCTCTTCGGCCGGCTCACCGCCGCCGACTACGAGGATGAGGTCGCCAGTGACCCGCGGATCGACGCCCTGCGCGCGAGGATCGAGTGCATCGAGGACCCGCAGTTCACACGCGACTATCTCGATCCGGAGAAGCGCTCCATCGCCAACGCGGTCACCGTGAAGCTCAAGGACGGCCGCACGCTGGATGAGATCGTGATGGAGTATCCGATCGGACACCGGCGCCGGCGGCAGGAGGGGATTCCGCTGCTGGTCGCGAAATTCCGGCGCAATCTCGCGCGGCGCTTCCCGGATAAGCAGCAGCGCGCGATCGCCGAGCTGTCGCTCGATCGCGCCCGCCTCGAGCGGACCGCGGTCAACGACTACGTCGATCTCTACGTCATCTGACATCCCGGGGGTCCTCATGAGCACGTACCTCATCGGACAGGATCTGCCCGCCGAGGCCGCCGGCAAGCGCTTCGCGCAGCTGGTCGAGAGGGGCGGGATCCTGCGCATGCCCGGCGCCTACAACGGGCTCGCGGCCCTGCAGGCGAAGCGGCAGGGGTTCGAGGCGTTGTATCTGTCCGGCGCGGCGATCAGCGCCTCCATGGGAATGCCGGACCTCGGCATCATCACTGTCGAGGACGTTTGCTTCTTCATCCGGCAGGTGAGCCGCGCCGCGGCGCTGCCGGTGCTGGTCGATGGCGACACGGGCTACGGCGAAGCGCTCAACGTCATGCACATGGTGCGTGCCTTCGAGGATGCGGGTGCCGCCGCCGTGCACATCGAGGATCAGCTGCTGCCGAAGAAGTGCGGCCATCTGAACGACAAGAAGCTCGCCGCGCCGGAGGACATGGCGGCGAAGATCGCGGCCGCGGCGCGCGCGCGCCGCGATCTCTTCATCATCGCGCGCACGGATGCCGCTGCGAGCGAGGGACTGGACGGCGCCGTGGCGCGCGCCAAGCGCTACCTGGATGCGGGGGCGGATGCGATCTTTCCGGAGGCGTTGACCACCGCTGAGATGTTCCGTGAGTTCGCGCGCCGCGTGAATGCCCCGCTGCTGGCCAACATGACGGAATTCGGCCGCACGCCGTACTTCACGGCCGCGGAGTTCGAGGCGATGGGTTACCGGATGGTGATTTGGCCGGTGAGCGCGCTGCGTATAGCGGCCAAAGCCCAGGAGCAGCTTTACGCCACTATCCGCCGCGAGGACGGGCCGCGCAGCCTCATCGGCCAGATGCAGACCCGGCAGGAGCTCTACGAAACGATCTCCTACTCCGACTACGAGGCTCTCGATGCCTCGATCGTCAAAACGGTGCTTCCTTAGACCTTGCCGCGAAATGCTTCGACGCAAAAGCCGACGAGCAACAGAACCGTAACAATCAACTGTGCTAGAACGAATCCCACGATATACCTCCTTTCAACTGACGCGGCGAAGTCTAAGGATTCGCGCGCGAAATTGAACCCCCTGCGCGAGAGCCGCGGGGGTACTCCTTAAGGGGTATGGGGCGCTGCTACGATTTGTGACGCGTGTCGTGGCGCGAGCACTGCGCCGGGGCCGCATCGCTGCCGCCGCCGGTGACGCGGAATGCCCGCACCTGCTGCGTGAAGCAGTCGACGACGGATGCGAGCTGCGCCAGGGCGGCGCTGCCCAGATCGAGATCCCTGTCGCGCAGGCGTTGCGCCTCAGTTGCCGCGCTGCGGCCGGAGCCGGCCTGCTCGGCATCGAGACAGTCCGCGTACGCCGCCACCTGTGCGCTGTACTCGCTCAGATTGTCCCGCGCCGCGCTCATCTCGTCGCTGCTGGCATGGGCACCGTCCGGAATGGCGAATGCCGGCTGTGGCGCAGGCCCGCAGTTGGCCCGGGCAACAGGCAGCGCGCCGGCGCAAAGCAGTACACCTGCCGCGATCATCATCGTTCTGGTCATTGGATCTCATCCCCGGTGTTGTTGTTATATCTGCAAGCGCGCGGCACGGCCGGCTCTTTGTTCTTGTGGAATCCTTGCCTCGCTGCTCGCAAGCAGTTGGGCCCTTCGAGCGAGACTGTAGCACGCCTGGCCACGCGCGGGCCATGGGCGCGCGGGCCGCATTATGTCATCACAGCGGGTACTGGGCCGAAGGTGGCCGATCCACCTCGAGTCCGTGCAAGACGCCGGCAACGGCGCAAGGCCATACTCGAGCCCACAGGCCGGCAGCCGCGAGGCATCCATGCAATTCAGAATCCGCAGAACGACGAAGCTGTGTCTCCGTATGAATCTCTGGCTCATGGCGATCGTGTTGTCTGCCATCATTACCGCGCCGGCGGCGATGGCAACGCCAGCTCCCGGTATTTTGGTACGCAATCTCATGCCGGACTTCTGGACCTTCTGGCGCGCAGCTCGCGATAGACCGGCTGGCGTGCAGTTGCAACTCTGGCATGAGCTCTATCAGCAGCCGAATGCCGCGGTGTTTGCCGATCTGAGCAGTACCTGCCATGCGGATCTTCAGTCCGATGTTCTGCAGAAGCAGTATTTTCCCATACTCGAGAGTTTGATCCCGGCAATGCGTGCGTTATCGGCGTCGCTTCCCAATGAGATCATCTCCGTCGAGGCGCAGTTCACCAAGGCCTTTCCGGATATGCGTTGGAGGGGACCCATATACGTCATGGCGTCCGTGGGTTGCTTCAACGGACGATCGCAATTGATTCAGGGGCGGCAGGCACTTCTGCTGGGTGTCGATGATATGGCGGGGCTGCACGAAACCCATGTGCGCCCGCTCATCACCCACGAGATGTTTCACCGCTATCACTACTCTCATTTCGCATTCGAGCCGGAGCTGCCACAGGCTCTTTGGGTCCGTTTATGGGCGGAGGGCCTGGCGACGTTCGTCGCAGGCCGCTTGAATCCCGGCGCGTCGACTTACGAGCTGACGACGATCAGTCCCGAGGCGATCTCGCGGATGGATTCGCGGATGAGTGTCCTCACAAAGCGATTCCTGGGCAGATTGAACTCCACATCGCAGGCAGATGCGACCGAGTATTTTTCAGATGACAGCGCGAATAAGCAGATCCCTGCGCGAGTTGGCTACTACATGGGCCTCGAGGTCGCGCAATATCTGGCGGCGCGATACCCGATGCAAACCATGGCCCGGTGGGATCACGCCCAGGCCAAACCTCATATCCTCCTTGCGCTTCGGCATTTGGCGGAATAGGCGAAGAATTCGTTACATCGAGCCGGCTCACTCTTTTGGGAGAGGCGCCGTGCGATGAATTATCGATAATATTCGACGCCTTCCCCAACGGCGCGGATGCGCCGGCAAGTCGGTCGAACCATGTGGATCATCCAGGTGGCGCTGCGGCGCCCCTACACCTTCCTGCTCGGTAACAAGTCGAGTACTTACGACGACTTCGTGGGCGATCTCAGCTTCGCGTGGGCAGTGGATTTATTCGGTCGGCGACCCTGGTCGCCTATCAGGAAGTCGAGGACAGCCTCGTGGCCCTTCATCGGCTGGCCGAACAGCGTGCGGCGGACGAGGCGGCGGCCGCCGCCGCGATACGGTCGGCATATCACGCGGACCAGCGCTACCTGGCTGGTGTCGCGGACTACCTGGAAGTGGCCAGCACGCACACCGCGGCCCTGCAGGCGCAGTGCGATGCGCTATCGGCCCGGGTGGCTGAATTCCAGGCCGCGATGGCCCTCGTGCGGGCAACGGGCGGGGGCTGGATGGATCATCCGTCACCATGAGCGTGCTGGCGCCCAAGGGTAAATGCACCCGCCGCCGTATCCGCGACGTGCTGGTGGCGCGCATCCTCGATGGTACGTATCCGGCGGGTACGCGGCTGAAGGAGCTCACGCTCGCGCGTGAATTCGACGTGAGCCAGGCGCCGATACGCGAGGCGCTGCGCGAGCTCGAGGGATCGGGGCTGGTCACCAGCGAGCGCTATCGCGGTACGCGGGTGCGCGGTGCCGACTATCGTGAGCTGCGCGGGTCCTATGAGCTGCGTCTCATGATGGAGGAACGCGCGCTGGAGCTCGCCGCGCCGTTCTCAACGGCGCTGATCGAAGAGCTCGCGGCCCACATGCGCGCGATGACGAGCGCCGTGGAGGCGGACGAACCGGAGCGCTACATCGACGAGGCGCTCGCCTTCCATCGGCGCCTCGTGCAGGCGAGCGGTAACCACAGCTTTCTGACTGTGTGGGACTTCATGTACTGGAACGTGCGCGGGCGCATCGTCCTGCGCCGCATTGCAGGTCAAGAGGGGCGCGGGCTGAAACCGCTGCTCGATCTGCACCGGGCATTGAACGCGCGCATCCGGGCCGGCGACGTGCCCGGCGCAGCCGACAAGGTTCGCGCCATCTTTCGGCGGATCGCAGACGCCCTCGAGGAGCCCGCCTGATGTCTGCGGCTGGCACGCGAGCCAGCCGCTATTCCTCCCGATCGAAGCCGTCGACGGTCCTGGGCCAGTCGCTCTTCAGCAGCCGCGACAACGCCCGGTCGGCGAGCAGCCGGCCACCCGTCTGACAGGTCGGACAGTAGTTGGTCTCATTGTCCACGTAACGAATCCGTTGTATGGGTGTGCCGCAGACCGGACAGGGCAGGCGGAACCGGCCGTGCACCGCCATGTCATCGCGAAACGCCGTCACTTTCTCGGGGAATTGCCCGCCTGCCTGACGGCGCAGTCTTTCGGTCCATTGCTCCAGCTGCTCCACTGCCGTGCGGTGGAGGCGCAGCAACTGGGCATCGTCGATGCGGCTCGTCAGCATGACCGGAGACAGCCTGGCGGCGTGGAGAATCTCATCGGAGTAAGCGTTGCCGATCCCGCTCAAGAGTTTCGGGTCGGTCAGTGCGCGCTTGAGTGTGTGATTCTCGCTACGCAGCCGCTCGGCGAACTGGGCAGCGGTCGAAGTCAGGACCTCGAGGCCACCCGGATCCTGTCCGCGCAGCGCCTCTTCCCCGAGGGCGAGGTGCAGCGACGCGCGTCGCTTGCTGCCGGCTTCGGTAACTGTCAGCGTGCCGTTGCCCCAGAAAAAACGGGCGAGCGCCGCGCGCTTGGGCAGAGGGATTCCGGCGTCATGCCAATGCAGTCGACCGGCAATCATCAGATGGAATACCAGCCAGAGGCCTCCCTCCAGGCCTATGCCGAGGCGCTTGCCGATGCGGCGTACTTCGCGCGCGTGACGTCCCAGCGCGCTGCCGATGGGTGGCTCCACGGTGCGCAGCAGGAACGGCGACTGCAGCAGCACTTTCTCCAGCTGTTGGCCCGCGATGCGCTGCTCCAGCGCCTCGCGATAGACCGTCAGATCGGGAAGCTCGGGCATGAGCCATTTTATGCTCCAGGGTGGAAACAGGGTCGCGTCGGATCGCGAACACCCGTGAGGGCGCCGGATCGTGTCTGTAACAATCGGGTTTTGGGCTTGCTGTAGACTGCCCGCATGCGCCCGCTCTCATTTCTGGACCGGGAACGCACGGTCGCCGCACCCGGCTTCAGCCGTTGGATGGTGCCGCCCGCCGCGCTCTGTGTGCACCTGTGCATTGGGCAGGCGTATGCCTTCAGCGTGTTCAACCTTCCGATGACCAAGCTCATCGGCATCACTGATTCGGCTCCCGGCGACTGGAAGCTCACCGACCTCGGTTGGATCTTCACGCTCGGCATCTTCTTCCTCGGGGTGTCAGCGGCCGTATTCGGCCGGTGGGTGGAGGAGGGCGGACCGCGTCGCGCGATGTTCACCGCGGCGCTGTGCTTCGGCGGTGGTTTCCTGATCTCGGCTGCCGGTGTCTATGCCCATGAAATCTGGGTCATTTATCTCGGTTACGGCGTGCTGGGCGGCATCGGGCTCGGCATCGGGTACATCTCCCCCGTCTCGACCCTCATCAAGTGGTTTCCGGACAGGCCGGGCATGGCGACCGGCATGGCCATCATGGGCTTCGGCGGCGGGGCCCTCATTGCATCGCCACTCTCGGTCTGGCTGATGAGCCGCTTTTCGACGCCGAGTCATGTCGGCGTCGCCGAGACCTTCATCGTGCTCGGCGTCGTGTATTTCGCCTTCATGCTGGTCGGCGCGGCCATGGTTCGTGTCCCCCCTCCCGGCTGGCAGCCCGCCGGCTGGACCGCGCCGGCGCAACCGCCGAAGCTGGTGACGACGGCCAACGTGTACGTCTATCGGGCCCTGAGGACGCCGCAGTTCTGGCTCATCTGGTGGGTGCTCTGCCTCAACGTGACGGCGGGAATCGGCGTGCTCGGCCAGGCGTCGGCGATGAGCCAGGAGATGTTTCCCGGCAAGGTGAGCGCGGTCGCCGCCGCGGGCTTCGTCGGCCTCATGAGTCTCTTCAACATGGGCGGCCGATTTCTCTGGGCGTCGGCTTCCGACTGGATCGGACGCAAGAACACCTATTTCTGTTTTTTCGTTCTCGGCACCGTTCTCTATGCACTGGTGCCGAGTACGGGCCACGTGGGCAGCGTCGGTCTCTTCGTTCTTTTCTTCGTGGTCATCATCAGCATGTACGGCGGCGGGTTCTCCACCATACCGGCATACCTCAAGGATATGTTCGGGACGCGTTACGTCGGCGCAATTCACGGCTTGCTGCTCACCGCCTGGTCCGCGGCTGGCGTGTTCGGCCCCGTGCTGGTCAACTACATACGAGCGTACGAAATCGCGCACGGCGTCCCGAACGCCGATGCCTACAACGTGACCATGTACCTCATGGCCGGCCTGTTGGTCGTCGGCTTCTTCTGCAATCTCTTCATCAAGCCCGTGCACGAGCGCCATTACATGTCGGCGGCCGCGCAGGGTGAGGTGGCGCCGCTAGCGGCGCAGTGATCGCGGAGCACTCATGTCGACCCCGGCCCCGAGCGGTACACGCACCGTCCACCTGATACTGGCATGGAGCTTCGTTGGCATCCCGCTTCTCTGGGGCGTGCTCGAAACGCTGCGTAATGCGCTGAAGCTCTTCCAATAGCGGTGATCCGCTACCACCTCGCCTGCAGCCGGCATTCCATGCGGTAAAGCAGGCTGCCACTCTCCAGGTGCGGCACGCTATCGAGGCGGCGAAATCCGTGCGCCTCGTAGAGCTCGACGAGCGGGGAATCAACCCAGGTGTCCAGGCGCAGCCGCCGGATGCCTCGGCGCCGGGTATCGATCTTCGCCCAGGAAATCATCCGCGGGCCCCAGCCGCACCCGGCGTGAGCGCGGCTCACCGCGAGCTTGTGGAGGTACAGTGCGCTGCCCCTGGCTGCCCTCGGCCAGTACAGCGAATCGCTGCTTTGCAACAGCATGCAGGCGGCCGGTTTGCCGTGCGTGAAGCCGAGTATCAGATTTCCAGCCGCGCACTGGGACGGCAAGTCAGCCTTCTGCAGGTCGCATTCCGTCCAGCCGGGCAGGCCGCGGTGCGCCAGCCACTGCGAAACTTCGCGCAGAATCGCCAGCGCACACGGGACGTGCTCCTGCCCGACCGCTCGAATCTCCGTATGGTATGCGCGAGGCGTTTGCGCCAAGGCAGCCACGGACTTCATCCGCGTAGTGTTGCACCACCGGGCTCAGATCGCTTGAACGGGCTTGGGCCTATGCGCTGACGGGCCGCTGCGAGCGCCAGTCTCTGGGGGACCTGCCGGTCAGCACGTGAACGCTGCGACTCAAATGGGCCAGATCGGCGAAGCCGGCCTGCAACGCAACATCGGTCAGTGAGCGCGGAGAGCGCAATAGCTCGCGCCACGCCGAGCGCGTGCGAGCCTCCAGTCGGAAGCGTTTGGGAGAGACGCCGAATTCCCGGCGGAAAACATACGACAGCGTATCCGGTCGCAGCGAGCGGCCCTCGGCCCAGGTCTGCAGCGGTATGTTTGAGCCGCTGCGCAGGACCTCGGCCAGATCGTCCACCCAGTACCGATCACGTGGCACGACCCGTCTCACTTCCTCGTAGAGGCGGGCGGTTGCCAGATCGGGATCGATCTCGGCCAACCGCGCCAGCGCGTCGGGATCCGTTACATAAAACTGCCCTTCGATCGCATCGTGTGGCCAGGGCAACCGCAGGATCTGCAATGACCGTCTGCGGTTCCACCGGTCGAGGTGGCAATCGAATCGCCCGTGAAGGAGAACATGGCCGGGCTCGGCGTGCATCCGTCCCGCGAAGCTGACTTCAGTGACGGATCCCGCGAGCACGACAGTCGCATATCCCTCGCTGTGATGGTGTCGCGGCCGCGACAGGCCATCGAGTGTCTCAACGCCCGCTCTCACCCGACGGAATTCATAAGGAGACTTCGCGTGCATCATGCGCCTCACTTTCTCATGCTCCCGCTGGCCGTCCAAATAGGGCCAGGCCGGCGGGCCACCTCATGCCGCGAACCGCTGGGCGCGTCGCGCGGCTGTCGCGCCCGATTCTTGCAGCGCTAATGGCGCAAGCCTGCCTCGCTACGGGTCGCGACGCCGCGCATGAATCGGGCGATGTTGTCGTGGAGCTGCGCAAGCGCCCCCGGTGTCATGTAGATCATATGCCCGGTTCGATAGAAGCGGTACTCGATGTTCTTTTGCAGCATCTGCGGCATCGGCAGCTGCCGCATCTGGTAGACCGAGGCGTAGTAGGGGGTGTCGAGATCGAAGTATCCGGCATTGATCATCACTTTCAGTCGGGGATTCTCGGTAATCTCGGCTGCAAGGTCCGGCATGACGTTTGTGGCAGTGTAGGCGGGGCCATCCTGGCCGGGCGGGGTATGCAGCCAGTCCCAGTCGGCCGCTATCTCGGGCGCGTAGAACACATACTTGTCCTCGCCGCCGAAGCGCAGCGTCCTGCGGATATAGTCATTGACCGTCGCGGTGTAAGCCCAGCTCAGATATCCCAACTGCGAGTCGTACTCGGCGTTCTCGGAAAGCGGATCTATCGTGGCCCCCGCGAATCGCGCATCCAGACTGCTGGTGGTCAGTCCCTTGGCCAGTAGCAACTCGTGCTCGAACTGGGGCCCGGTGACTCGCAGGTTCGCATTCAGGATGTAGCTCTCGGGCAGACCAGTGTAGGAGCTCATTCTTGCTGCAATGAGCACTTCGTCGGCCCGGGAAAGCATGGCTCCCCGCTCCAGAGCCGCGAGGTACGGCCCCATCGCCCAGGCTTGCGCCTCATCGAGCCATCCGCTCAGATTAGTCGGTTGCCGTGTCAGCGCTTTGTGATACCAGGCGGCTGCCGCATAGGTCGGCAACGCCAGCGCATAGGGAAGGTTGATTCCGGGATTGAGAGTCGGCTGGTTTTCGCTCATGTCGAGAGTCAGATTCGTACCCATGAGCACGAGGCCATTGATTGGAATCATGTCGTCCTGCTCGAGCACATAGGCCAGGGTCGCCGCCCGCGTCGCGCCGTAGCTTTGGCCGACGAGGAACTTCGGTGAGTTCCAGCGGCCGTACCTGGAAATAAACTGCTCGATGAATTGTGCGAACGACTTGGCGTCGGGATCGACGCCGTAGAACATCTTGGGCGTACCGACGCCGCCATTGTCTTTGTCGAGAATTCGGCTGAATCCGGTGCCCACGGCATCCACGAAGACGAGATCGCTTGCGTCGAGAAGAGAGTTTTCGTTCTCGACGAGCCGATACGGGGCAGCCTCACCATCGCTGCTCGTGACTACAAGTACCGGACCGAACCCCCCCATGAGTAGCAGCGACGAGGACGAGCCCGGGCCACCGTTGAACAGGAAAGTGATCGGCCGCTCCGTCCCTTTGGTTCCGTCCTCGAGATAAGCCACGTAGAACATCTCGGCGGTGGGCTGATTGCTCTGATCGCGCAGTACCAAGGTACCTGCATCAGCGGTGTAGTGGATATGCGCTCCTCGCACCGTTACGACTGCTGCCGTGGCCGCCGTATGCGGCTCCGTCCAGTAAGTGGCGGAGTGTGTTGGTGCGGGCGCTGGCGCCTGCGCAGATGGAGATCCACCCAGCGCCGTCAGCGGCGAGGACAGCGCAGTAAGACTCAATGCGAGCGGCAGAGTGAATGAGCGCATGGACAGCAGCACCGGAGTGAGCACCGATCGAATCAGGCTAAATCACTGTGGCGTCGGAAGCAACCCGCGCGGCCGCGCGTTCGTCGACTCGCAGTCGACACAGAATGGAGAGTGGTCATTTCGCAAGTGAGAAAGTGGTAATAAGTCGACAAGCGCGGTATCGCCTGCCATGCTTGCCACGAACACTCTGGGTGGAAAAATCAATGCTGCACGCCAGATCATTGATGATTCGCGCGCTCGCGTACCTGCCGGCCATTGCCGCAGCCTGCTTGTTGTCGGCTCCAGCCGTCGCGGCGACCGGCGCGGCCACCGCGAGCTGGTTTCTCCAGAGAACACAGTCGTTGTACGACGCTGTAGCATCGGGCGATAAAGCGATTTGGCGTCAGACGCTCTCGGATGACTGCATCATTTCCGACGAGGATGGTCATGTCTACGGCAAGGATGCGTTCCTCGATACTTTGACCGGACTGCCCAAAGGGTTCAGCGGGCTAATCAAGGTCCAACGGCTCACGGCACGCATCCTGGGCGGCGCCGCCGTGGTTCATTATTGGCTCGACGAGCACGAGGTCGCGCTCGGCGAGAAGCTCCACACGATCTATGTGGAAACGGATACGTATCGGCGGGAGGCGGGTGCCTGGAAGATGATGGCCGCACAAGTTACGGTCGTGCCGATGGATCTGAAACCGGTGTCCGTGAACATGAGCGGCTGGCCGGGGCTGGCGGGAAGCTACCGACTCGGAGAGGCGCCGGGCCTGCTGTTTCACGCCTATCTGCGCGGCGGATCCCTCTATTGGGGAACTGAGCGGAAGGCCGCAAAGCGGCTGATTCCACTATCGCCCCTCGTGTTCTTTGTCCAAGGCAGCATCCACATCATGGTATTCGTGCGCGGGCCGGCCGGGCAGGTCGCCGAAGCCATCGAGCTGCACAAATACAACGAGGTCGACCTGCAACGCGTGGAAAATTCCGGATGATCACTTCGCTATGGTTCCAGCCCGGGGCGGATGATGACCGTCCGTCGGTGCCGCCGGCTCATGCGTTCCCACCTGCGCAAACACGTAGCGCCAGCCGTCCGCAGTGCACGTGTAGGTATCGCTGAACCACACCCTTACGTTGAAAGTTCGGCCGCCCGCCGTCCCCTTGGCCCACAAGAGAGCGGTCAACACTGCGGTATCTCCCCAGATCCGCACGGTCCTGTGACTGTCGTCCTGGCGGGTGTAGAGGTATGTCTTCGCATGTGCCTCGTGCAGCAGGTCGGCCTTGGTCTGCACTTCACCGGTAGCCGAGACCAGAATGTAATCGCTCGGCAGCAGCCGATCGATGGTCGTGGTGTCGTTGCTCGCCACCGCGGCCTGGAACTCGATGTCGAGCGCTGCGACGTCGTTGCGGCAGGCTGCCGCGCCGCTCGCTGGAGCGGTGCAGGAAATCCCGAGCAGCGGCAGGATCAACAGTAGGCGTAACAAGGCTTTCCCCTCGGTGAGACGCTGACGGATCGATGTTACCAGGAAGCCGGGCTGCGCAGCCTGCAGCATCCGCATCGAGGTCCGATTCCAGCGGACGTTGCTTGGTGACGAGCGCTACAAAGTTCATTCAAGCGCGGAGTTTGGCGCTGCGATACTGTGGGCCGTCATTTCTCACCTTATGCCCGAGAAGCTCTGGGCTTGCTTCGCTGATTTCACTGTACCGGAATTGGCTCGCCGGCCGCAGCGAGATCGGCGCGGACTCGCGCAACGGAGGAGAGTGCCCGATCCAGACGCAGATCCCTCGCGTCCCTTCTGAATCCAGTCCTTGAGCGAAATGGCTGACTTCATCGATCTCAGAGTCCCAAATGACGACCCTGATATGTCTTTGCCGTGGCGTCGACTCCCAGGCTCACTATGGAACGGCGATGGACCGCGACCGTCCGGCCGGTCACCCGCTTGACCGCGAGCTTTGTACCCCCGATCCGTCTCGATCCACGCAGTAAGACGCCGCTCTACCGCCAGATCGCGGTCTGGTTTCAGCGTGCGATAGTTGGCGGACAGCTGCGCCCCGGACAACGCGTACCCTCGACACGCGCGCTGGCCGGCGAGCTGAAGATCTCCCGTATTCCCGTCCTCAGCGCCTATGAGCTGCTGATGGCGGAGGGCTACCTGCGCCCGTTCATCGGAGCGGGAACCTGCGTCTCTGAGTCGATTCCGTCCGGCGTGTTTGGGCCTGCGCGGCAGGCATCGCCAAGGGCGACACAGGAACGTGTCGAAACCGGCAGCAAGCGTCGGACTTCGCGGCGTGCGGCTGGCATGCCAGGACCTGCGCAGCAGTGGCTCGAGAAGGCCCGCGGCTGTGTCGACTTGACTCAGTTTCCCGCGCGGGAATGGACGCGGCTCGTCAACCGGCACGCCCGCACGCTCTCGCGCGATGTCTGGGGCTATAAGGATCCGATGGGGTACTGGCCTTTTCGGGAGGCGGTGGCGGAATACTTGGGCGCATCTCGCGGCGTGAAATGTGACCCCTCCCAGGTGCTCGTCACGACCGGTTCGCAGCAAGGCGTGCAGATTGCGGCTCTCGCGCTTCTCGACCCGCGCGATCCCATCTTGATAGAAGAGCCCTGCTACCCAGGGGCCCAACAGGCGCTCAAGGCCGCCGGCGCCCGGCTCATTCCCATCCCAGTGGACGGCGAGGGAATGAACGTGGCGTCCGCCATTGAGAGGGCGGGCCGCGCCCGCGTCGCGTTGGTGACGCCGTCGCATCAGTTCCCAATGGGCGTGACCATGAGCGCGGCGAGGCGGCTGGAGCTGCTCGCCTGGGCGGGGCGCTGCGGCGCCTGGATCCTGGAGGACGACTACGACAGCGAGTTTCGCTTCGGCGGCAACCCGATTGGCTCTCTGCAGGGCATCGACAGCGAATCGCGCGTCATCTATATCGGCACGCTGAGCAAGGTACTGGCGCCGGCGCTGCGGTTGGGTTTCGTGGTGATTCCGCAGGATCTGGTGCGCAGCTTCATGATGATCAAGAGCGCGAGCGATACATTCTCACCCCTGCTGTATCAGCAGGTCATGACGGACTTCATCCGCGAGGGTCACTTTGCGCACCATCTCAAGCGTATGCGCAGCCTGTACGCGGAAAAGCGCGCGCTGCTGCGGGCGCTTCTGCAGGCAGAATTCGGCGACACGCTGGAGATCGCAGGTGAGGAAGCAGGCATGCTGCTCGTGGCGCTACTGCCGCCCGGCGTCAACGACCACGAGATAGTAGTCCAGGCCCATCAGAATGGAATCGCGGTCGGGTCGTTGTCGCCATGCTATGTGAGTGCGCCGAAACGCAACGGACTCGTCCTGAACTACGCCGATCTCTGCGATCAACAGATCCGCGAAACCGTTGTCGGCCTCAAAAAGATCATCCTCGCCTCCGCCAAACGTACAACGCGCACCTGATTGGCCGAGTGCGTGCGAAACGAGATATGGCGGCGAAAAAAAGCCCCGCGCTAGGCGGGGCTTCAAATAAACGTTCGTGAAGGGATCAGAAGATGTCGTACTTCACATTGACATAGAAGTTCCGCATCAGCGGGTCAACCACCAGCGCGTTGTACCCCGCCGTAAAGTTGTTCTGTGATGCGTTGGTGAATGGCGGGCTTCTGTCGAGGATGTTCTTGATACCGAACAACACCGTCAGATTGGAGATCGGCTTGACGCTCGCGTAAACATCCACGAGCGAATAGCTGCCCACGATCCGCGGGTTGCCGCTGCCATCTGCGAACTGATCGATGTAGGTCGAGTAGAAGCGGTTGGCGAGCCCGCCGGCCCATATGCCCCCTGGGCTCGTCCAGTCTATCCGCAGGTCATGCTCCCAGCGATATGCCGGCGGAAGATGGTTGAACCAACCCACGAGGTTGCGCTCCGGGCCGCCGTTATACTGCTGCTGAAGGAACTTCGTGACCGCGGTCCCCTCAAGGTCCTCGTGGAACGTTCCAATCGGCGTGTGCTGAGCGTACTGGATGCTCACGTCGATCCCGTCCGTCGTGATCCTGCCCGTATTCTGGTTGGTCAGAATGAGGTATCCGCAGGTCGGCAGCGAGAAGGGAATGCAATTCGTGGCCGAGTTCGCCGAGGGCGTGAGCCCGCCGGAGCTGCTCAGCACGATATCGCTCGTGAACGCGCTGGGGTTACCGTAAATCGCCGATGCCGGGATCGATCCGATGGCGTTCTTGAGCAGGATCCGGTAGTAGTCCAGCGTGATGCCCATGTTCCTGATCGGGCTGAGGATGACGCCGAAATCGAAGTTCTGTGATGTTTCAGGCGTCAGCTGGCTGTTTCCGCCGGTCACGCCCAGTCCCTGCGTCGTGCAGGTCTGGTCGGTAAACGGCGCAATCGCGTGGGCCCCGCTTGCGGGTGGGCAGTCCGGGTTTCCCTGTCCCATGGTGCCAGTGGTCGAAGCGGCAATGGCGTTCGGCGCATACAATTGGAAGAGCGTGGGCGCGCGGAAGCCGGTGGAGGCGGTTCCCCTGAGGGTCAGGAAACTGGCCGCCTGATAGCGGACCGACAGCTTGCCGTTGTTGGTCCTGCCGAAGTCGCTGTAGCGGTCCTCACGATCCGAGACGTCGAGATCGAGGTTCTTCGAGATTGGGACGTCCACCTCGAGGAACGCCGCCTGGAATTCGCGGCTCTTCGAGATCCGGCTGTCCGAAAGGCCCGTCGCGCCGCTGGTGATGTCGTTGTAGAGGGTGGTGTTGGTCTGGAAGTGCTCGCCTCCCACACTCAGGCCGAGCGCCAGGGTCGCCGGAGTGCCGGCGTTAAACGCATCGCCCAGCTCGTGGGTGGCATGGCTGTCGATGCTCCACCGCTTGTCTTCGCCCATCACGTAGGTACCGGCGATATACGATGAGTTGATCAAAGCCTGTCCTGCGGCGCTCTGGGGGCCGAAGGGGTTGATCAGGTTGCTCAGGGTGCCCGGCACGCCCGGGCTGCCCAGGGTGGGCAAGGTGGCGCCCGTGGGCGCAAGCACGGTCTCATCCGGGAAGTCCGAATCGTTGTTGTCGTTGTTCTTGTTCTGGCTGTAATTGGCAGCCGCGGTGTAGTCCCAACCACCGTTACTGCCGGAGAACGTCAACATGGCACGCTGCTCGGTGTTGATGTTGCCGTTGTAGCGGTTGTTGAGGGGATCGCTCCAGACGGCAGAGTAGCCGCCGTCCATGATGGGCGTCGTCGTCGGTGCACCCGTAGTCTTCCCGTTCACCGTACAGGAAGTCTCACAGGTCAGCTGGGAGGGGGCCGGGATGTAAGGGTTCGTATCGCTGATCGGCAGCGCGTAGAACATGGGACCCGACCAGGCGGTCAGCTCGGAGCGGGCGTAGAAGTACTGCAGCTGCAGGGTGTTGTTGGCCGGCAGCGCCTTGGTGAAGGACATCAGCCCGGAAGTCTCCTTGGAGTCCGGGATATCGTCGGTCGCGGCGGAATACCGGTAGGCGCAGGTGTTGCCGAGATTGGTGGGATCGACTTCCAGGAACGGATTGCCCGGACAGCTTGGATAGTTCGGCTGCCACGAGTTGCCCACGGAGTCCAGGAATGTGCCCGGCCACGTTCCCGGATCGTTGGTATTGGTCACGCCCCGCGCGGGATCATAACCTTCAGCCGAAAACGACCGCCACGCCGCCTGGATTTCTTGCTGATGGTGAAAACTTCCCGTGACCATGAAGTTATAGCCGTCGCTCACCAGGTCCCCGTGTCCGAAGGTGATATCGCCCTCGAGCGAGCCGCCGCCATGCTCCTGCGGGTGGTCGAAATTGCCCTGGACCTCGAGTCCCTGGTAATTCTTTCGGGTCTTGAAGTTGATCACGCCCGCGATGGCGTCCGAGCCGTACAGAGCCGAGGCGCCTTCACGAAGTACCTCGACACCGTCGATGGCCGAGAACGGAATGCCGCCCAGGTCGACCGCGCCGCCGGTGAAGGCATTGGGGGCCAGCCGCTGGCCGTCGAGGAGCACCAGGGTGCGGGTGTTGCCCAGATCGCGCAGGTTGGCGAATGTGCCGCCTCCAGAAAAGCTCCCCACGGCCGAGGCGATGTTGACCGCCGGCGTGTTGGACGTGACGGTGTTGAGCGCCTGCTCCACACTGGTGATGCCTTGGTTCTTGAGGGCATCCGACTTCAGGATCGTAATGGCTTCGGCCGTCTCGGCCGACGGCCTCGCGATCATGGACCCTGTGACGATGACGGTCTGCAGTGTTGGGGGCGCGGCCGTGGTC
Source organism: Steroidobacteraceae bacterium (assembly GCA_036489335.1). Taxonomy (GTDB): domain Bacteria; phylum Pseudomonadota; class Gammaproteobacteria; order Steroidobacterales; family Steroidobacteraceae; genus 13-2-20CM-66-19. The sequence goes on along the minus strand of DASXFY010000009.1, from coordinate 84,353 downwards.
GGCGCTGCCTCGGTGGTCGACTCCGAGCTGGTGGCCTGCGCGAGCACAATGGGCGCCTGCGCGTTGCCGGTCTTTGCGGTGGTCGACTTGGTTGTGGCTGACTTGGCGGTGGCAGTGTTCGTGGCATCCGACTGCGTCGCATGAGCTGCAATGGACCCTGCGCTCAAAGCCGCAATGGCACCGATCGCGAGGGCACGCCGAACCGCATAACGGACAGGTTGATTGACGATCATGAATCTACTCCGCGGCACCCTGTGCCGCCCTTTGATTTGCTGTTGTATTCATACGACATTGGCTGCGGCATTGAGGGTCTCATCGCCCACACCTCAAGGTTAGACCCAATGAGAACGCCGTCCGACCCGGGTACCCGCGCCGTCAACGTTCATTTGAGACACTGTGGCTAACCCCCAACATCGATGCTTGGCGGGGATGCTAGATGAGGGCGGTGCGGATTCAAATACCCACTCCTCGTGTTCGGACATGACCACTGGGCCGAGTGAGCGTGGCCGCGGCCTGCGGGTATTCGACCGGTTGCCGCTCTGAGCTGTCAGAGCACGGGTAGATCTGAGGCGGGAGCAGCGCTCGCCCAGTGGGGCCACCCGGAAAAGCTCGTCTTCGTCTGCACAGCGAAATCGAGCGCGCTCGTATACCTGCTGATGAGTTTCAGCACCACGCCGACCTCGATCGCATCGATCAGGGATTCGATGCTGATACCGCTCTCGAGTACCGCGCTGGCCTGTTGCTCCGTCATCGCCCTGGGCCGCAGGGTCATGACTTCGAGGAGCTCCAATGTTGCCTTCAACCCTTCCGAGATCGGTGCCCGGCGATAGTCGGACAACGCAGCATCGACCGATTTCTTGCCCATGTGTCTCGCCGCTGCGGTGCCGTGCAGGTCCACGCAGAAGGCACAGCCGCTCCACTGTGCTACCATGGCAGCCATGAGGTCGCGCTCCGCGGTGCTCCACGCGCTCGGCCCCCGCATCACGGTTTGTGCCCAGGTACCCAGGGATGCGCTCGGAAGGGCCCGCTTCCTGGGAGCTGCCCGCGCCGCACCTGGAAACCGCAGACCTGAAGCCAGGGAAATGAAGCGCCCCAGCAGACGATGGTTGAAGCGTGCGCCGCGCTCGATCTGACGCAGGAGCATGGCCGCTCGCTTGACGGCTTGCGCACCATCGCGCGAGCGCGTGAGCTCCGTTCCTGGAATGAATTTTCGCATCTCAACGCCGCCGCAATGAAGGACCCAACGTCATCGCCCGACCAGCAGGCGCGAGCCATTGACGCTAGAGCTCCGTGGCGCCTGATGCAATAACCACTATAGCCGGCGTGCTATATCCATTAATCGACAGATTCCCGGAGCGAGCCCCACCTGCTGGAGACATCCGGCCGTTTGTGCTCGGCAGCCGGTCCGGTTTTGAGAGCGCTTCGGCGTTTTCGTCATGCGGGCCGGCCGGGACCGTCTCAATATCCCTATGTTCGTCGACTGCCAGGAGCTCCGTATGCGTATGCGCCTGCTGCTTGCCAACACGCTGCTCGCCAGCCTAGTGGCTTCCCCGTCCTACGCAGAGAATGTCTCCACCCTCCTTCATCGGCTGACACAGACGCTTTCCGACGCGGGCCAGCAGGGCAAGGGGAGTGTAATGGCCGGATATCTCGACGACGACGTCATATTCTTCAACGAGGATGGCAGTAAAGCGAGCAAGGCGGACATGTCACAAAACGGCCCGCCCGCGCCCGGCGCCAACCGAACGATCACCACGACCGACTGGGACTGCAAGGTTCGCGGGAACATCGCTGTGACGAGCTTCGTGGACGTCGTGGAGGTCGGCCCGGCGGGTCAGCGGCAGGAATACAAGTATCGCTCGGTGGAAACGTGGCTCGAGGAAAGAGGCAGCTGGAAAATGATCGGCAGCGAGACGCTGACGCTGCATGAAGATCCGCCAGCGGCTGCGCTGGATCAAAAGACACTGGACCAGTATGTGGGTACCTACGAAGCGTCCCCGGGAACCGACATGACCTTTACACGCCAGGGCGACCGATTGCTCGCTTCACTGAATGGAGGTTCCGCGGTGGCCCAGCAGGCGCAGGCCCGCGACATCCTGTTCTCGCCGGGGCGCAGCGCCACTCCCAAAGTATTCCAGCGCGATGACGCGGGCAGGATCACCGGGTTCGTCTACCTCAACGGCAATCACAGCCTGAGCTTCAAACGCAAGTCAGCGTAGGACTTGCGGCATCATCGAGGCAGGACGGAGCAGGTAGCATCCGATCGCAATGAGAACCAGGTAGGCGAGCAGGATGAACGTCCAGCCGAGGTTGTGGCGGATGACATCGCCTTCCTTGCGTACGAACTTGCTGGTCGAGACGCCGACGCTCGCTGTCTGCGGCGCTACGGGCTTGCCGATCTCGGCGCCGACGGAATTCAGAGTCGGCGGCAGCAGCGGTGGCATGCCCAGTTGGACGGCCACCAGTGCCTGGAACTTACCGAACATCGCGTTGGTCGAGGTATTGGATCCCGAGAGTGCGACGCCGATGAACCCAAGGATCGGCGACAGCACGATGAAGGCGACTCCCAGAGTCGAGAAGCCCTTGGCCAGCGAGGCGGCCATGCCGGAGTAGTTGAAGACATAGGCGAGGCCAAAGATGAAGACGCCGACCAGGCATGCGCCCCACATTTGCCGCCATGTGCGCCGGAAGACCTCGCCGAGCTGCGCGCTCTTGAGCGTGCCGGAGCCGAGCAGCAGCAGAGTCACGACGATCCACGATGCGAGGATCGCCGTGCCGCCGACATAGGGCGTAAAGTTGAAGACCGCCGTGACGGCCGGCTTGGCTGCACTGCAGCCGACAGTGTGCGCAGTGCAGGCCGTCGCCTGAGCGGTGAACCAGGTTATCTTCGGCAGAGGCGACCAGTGCCCGGTCCACGCGGTGACCACAACCAGCAGCACCGCGAACGGCATCCAGGCTTGCGCGATTTCTCCGCGACTCAGCCCGTGCGCCTGTGTCTGTCGGGCGATGGCCGCATCGAGCGGCACTCCGCCGTAACCGAGCACGGTCCTCGGCTGCCAGATCTTCAGCAACGCCAGCAGCGCTGCAAAGCAAACGATTGCGCCGATGATGTCAGGCAGATAAGGGCCGAGATAGACCGCGGTCGGATACTGCCCGGCGACGAAAGCCAACGAGCCGACGACGGCCAGGGGCCAGCCACCCTTCACGCCTTCCTTGCCGGAAACCAGATACAGAAGGACCCAGGGCGGCAGCAGGGCGAGGACCGCCACGACCGCTCCGACGGAGCCTGAGAGCGCCAGCAGCGGGTAGTTGGTTACCGCCGCCAGCGTGATGATGGGGGCGCCGAGAGCTCCGAAGGAAACCGGCGCATTGTTGGCGATGGCCGCGACGCGGATGGCGTTGAGATCGGAAATTCCGAGGGAAATCAGGATCGGCGCCACCACTGCCCAGGGATAGCCGAACCCCACCAGCCCCTCGAGCAGCGCGCCGAATGCCCAGGCGAACAGCATCGTCTGCACGCGCACGTCCATGGTGCCGTGCGCGATGAGCCAGCGCCGGAACTTCTCGAACACGCCGCTGACGATCAGCGTGTTGAACAGCACCATGCCCCAGAAGGTGATCCAATCGACGCTCCACACTCCGGTCGCCGCGCCATAGACGTAAGCGCGCCATCCGTCGCCAACGGGCATCTTCCAGACCCATACCGCCAGCAAGAACGTGATGAGCGATCCGGCCATCGTCGCCAGCCACGCGGGCCACCGGAAAGCCGCCAGCAGGACCAGCAGCGACACCACCGGCACCAGCGCCATGAGACAGGTCAGTGTCAGGCTGTCGAGCGGGTCGATGACTTGAGTGAACATGACTGCAACAGCGATGGCACGGGTAGCTCAGTGAGCGCTGGAGGTTGCAGCTCGTGGCGGTGTCCGCTCGAAGTGTGCATGTGAGGACAACAGGGACAGGCCCGTGGGCTCGCCCAGCGCGCCGACGTCGAACGTGACATAGTCCCTGTCGTAGAAGCGGTACCGCCAGCGCACCTGGAAGGTGCTCCCGTTCCAGTGCTCGAGATCGCCGACGAATCTCGGGTTGCCCAGACGCAGCACCAGATGGCCGTCTTCCGTCTGCACTTGCGCCGTGCCGTAGAAGGGGTCCGAATAGCTCGCGGCGTATTCGGCAAGCGGCAGAGGTGCCTGCGTGCCGGGCCGGCGTGCCGCCGTGATCTTCCTGCCCGCCGCATCGGAGCTGGCCTTCTCCTTCTGCGTGTAAGCGTACAGCGCGTCGCTTACGTCCCGATGAGCGAGCCCCAGGTAGTCCTGCAGCACCTGGAACATGACGCCCTCGGGCGCCCGGTTTTCGTTCATGTTCGACAGCACCACGACTCCCAGGTGCATATCCGGAATGAGGGCCATTGACGACGCCATTCCGTCGATGTCGCCGGCATGCCAGACCAGCGTATGGCCGCCGTAGTCCTGCAGAAATAGGCCGAGGCCGTAGGTATAAAAGCGGGTGTCCGGGGTCTGGCCGCGCAGCCATCCGGCGATATCCGAGTCCCCTTGGATCAGCGCCTGCGGTGTCTCCATGGCTTGGATGACGGCGGGTGCGACAACGTCCCTGTCGCGATAACGGCCGTTCGCGAGCAGCATGATGAGCCAGTGGCTCATGTCCCGCGCACTCGAATTGATGCCGCCCACGGGGGCGAAGACGTCCATGTTGTTGGGCCAATATGGTTCGATTACCTCGACTTTGGCATCCACCTCGCCGTGGGGAACCGCGACATTGGATGCCGCGGCGACCGCGGCGGTGGTCGAGACGGTCCGCGTCATGTCGAGCGGCGCGAAGAGGTGGCTCGCCACGTAGTCGTTCCAGCTCGTTCCCGTGACCGCCGGAATGAACTGGGACGCCACCAGATACATCGCGTTGTTGTAACAGAAGTGCGCGCGGAAGCCGTAGGTAGGCTTTTGGTAGCGCAGCTTTTCGATGATACCCGCCGTCGTATCATCGGAGAAATACCACATGGCGGGGTCACAGTAGCCGCTGCGATGCGAGAGCAGGTCGCGCAACGTGATTTGCTGGGTGACCCAGGGACTGTCGAGGCGGAAACCGGCAATGTGTTCGACGACCGGATCGTCCCAGCGGAGCCGCCCCGCGGCCACCAGCGTCCCGAGCGCGGCCGCCGTGAATGCCTTCGTGTTCGACCCGATGTCGAACAGCGTATCGGCATCCACCCGATCCGGCTTTCCGAGCTCGCGCACGCCATAACCTCGCGCGAGCACGACCTGGCCATCCTTGACCACGGCGACTGCCAGCCCCGGCACCTTCCATTGCGCCATAGCCGTGTGCACATAGTCATCGAGACCGGAAAGCGCGGGCTGCGCCGCGGGAGCAGCGCCCGCACCGAGCGCCAGGGCGAGGAGCGCCGCCGCGGCGGTCCGTCTGCTCAAAGCCTCAAAGACCCGAAAGGAGTGCGGCATGTTTCGGAGACCCCTCGGCGCGCGTAAAGGCGCTCTTTGGACGGCAGTGTATCGCGCTCTGGAAGGGAGGGTGCGGCGGGCCGACCGGTTCCAGCGCCCGAGCCGCAGCACGTGCCTATCCTTATGTCTTAAAGTCTCGCTCGAACCGCCAATGAGAGGCTCCACCATGTTCAGAGCAAGCTACTTCGTGCTGCTTTCCTGTCTATCCCTGGCATCGGCGGCGACGGTCGCCGCGACGGTGCCAATGGGCAAGCTCACGAGCGCGCTGACCTGGCGCAGCGTCGGGCCCTATAGCGGCGGTCGCGTCACCGCGGTAGCCGGCATTCCCGACAAGCCCAATGTTTATTACATGGGCACGGCGGGCGGGGGTGTCTGGCAGACCGAGGATTACGGCAATAGCTGGAAGAGCATTTCCGACCGGGACTTCAACAGCAACAACATCGGCGCGCTGGCGATCGCCCCCTCCAATCCGCGGGTCATCTATGTGGGCACGGGCGATTCCGCGCCCCGCAACACCGTCCTGACCGGGCAAGGGATGTACAAGTCGACCGACGGCGGCAGGAAATGGACGTATATCGGCCTGGGCGAGACCCACATCATCACCTGGATCGTGGTGGCGCCGAACAACCCCGATATCGTGTACGTGGCGGCGCTGGGCCATTTGTTCGGGTCCAATCCGGACCGCGGAGTTTTCAAGACCACGGATGGCGGCAAGACCTGGAAGAAGATTCTGTTCGTGAATGACGATACCGGCGCGATCTGCCTGGCCATGGACCCGTCCAATCCTGAGGTGCTGTACGCGGCGATGTGGCAGATGTCGCGCCGGCACTGGACGTTCTCGAGCGGCGGACCGGGCAGCGGCATCTATCAGACGACCGACGGCGGGGCCAACTGGGCCAATATCTCGCACCGCCCGGGTCTGCCGACCGGCATCTTCGGCAAGGTGGGCATCGCGGTGGCGCCGAGCCGTCCGGGTGTCGTGTACGCGCTGATTCAGGCGGACTACAAGGGTCAGGCAGGTGGACTCTTCCGCTCCGACGATGCGGGCCAGAACTGGAAGTTCGTCAACAACAGCATGGACATCACGCAGCGCGCGTTCTACTACATGACCGTGTACGTGGATCCCAAGGATCCGAACACGATCTACCTGCCCAACGCCGGAGTGTACGTCTCGCACGACGGCGGTAAGAAGCTGACCGAGCTGCATCCGCCCCACGGCGACAACCACGTGTTCTGGATCAATCCGAACAACCCGCAGACCTTCATCGAAGGCAACGATGGCGGCGCGACCGTGACCCAGAACGGCGGCAAGGCATGGAGCTCCGAGGACAATCAGCCGACCGGCCAGTTCTATCACGCCAACCTCGATGATCAGTTTCCGTTCCACATCTACGGCGCGCAGCAGGATCGCGGCTCGGTCGAGGCACCCAGCTTCGTGCCGGCCGGGAGCATTCCACCGGTCTGGAAGAATATAGAGGGTGGCGAGATGAGCTGGGTGGTGCCGACTCCGGGCCGTTCATGGGTCACCTACGGCAGCGGCTATTACAGCATCGAGTGGCGGCAGAATCGTCGCACCGGACTGATCACCAACGTGAGTCCGTGGCCGGAGTACAAGTTCGGGCTGGCGGGCTCCGAGATCAAATATCGCTATGGCTGGAATCATCATCCCGTGGTGTTCGCGCCGGGGAATCCCAAGGAATTGTTGATGGGAGCGAATGTCGTGTTCGAGACCACGGACGAAGGCATCCACTGGAAGCCGATCAGTCCGGACCTCACGCGCAACGACAAGAGCAAGCAGGGGCGGCCGGGAGGGCCGATCAGCGCGGACGTGACCGGCGAGGAGATGTTCGACACCATTTCATCCATTGCGTTTTCACCGCTTACGGACGATGTCATCTGGACAGGTTCCGATGACGGCCTGGTTCATGTGACGACCGACGCGGGTGCCCATTGGAGCCAGGTGCGCCCGCCGGCGCTACCCGACTGGTCCACCATCACCTGCATCGAGCCTTCGCACACCGACCGGGGCACCGCCTACGTGTCGGCGAGCCGGTTCGATTGGGATGACTTCCATCCGTATGTGTACAAGACCACCGACTACGGCAAGCATTGGACGGCAATCAGCACCGGCCTGCCGCCGGATCAGTACGTCGAGAGCGTGCGGCAGGATCCGGGCCAGTCCAATCTGCTCATCGCGGGCACCAGCGCGACGGTTTACCTCAGCCTGGATGAGGGGCAGCACTGGCAGCCGCTGACACTCAAGCTGCCGGCCGTGCGGGTGGACGATGTGGAGATCCAGCCGCAACAGCATGCCGTGGTGTTGGCCACTTTCGGCAGGGGCTTCTGGGTGCTGGATGACCTGCAGTTCCTGGAGCAGTTGGGAGCACAGGTGGCGACTGACTCGCCGCATCTGTTCAAGCCGCAGCAGGCGTGGCTGGTCACACGTGGTGGCGGCGGTGAGGATGGCGGGCATGGACCGGGAGGCCAGAATCTCGCGGCCGGCGCCGCGGTGTTCATCCACCTGCCGGATGACTACAACGGCGGCACGCCGGTGAAGCTCAGCTTCAGCGACGCGAACGGCAAGGCGATCCGTACCTTCACGCTGCACCTGAAGGCGAAGGGTAAGGAGAAGCCGCTCTCGGACAACCCCACCTTGGCGCGCAGGCAGCGGAACGAGCGGGCGACAGAGGTAAAGCCCGGCATGAACCGTTTTCAGTGGGATTTGAGATACTCGGACGCAGAGGACGTCCAGGGCATTTACAATTCGTTCTTCGCGGCCGCCCCGCCCGCGGGGCCGGAAGTAGTGCCGGGCACGTACCAGGTGACACTGACCTATGGCGATGCCAGGGAGAGTCAGCCGTTGGTGGTCAAACTGGACCCGACGATACGTACCAGCCAGGCGCAGCTGCAGCAGCGGCTCGATTTGCTGATGCGGCTGCATCAGGCGGTGGATCGGCTCGATTCCAATCTGAACCAGGCCATCGACTCCCGTAGCGCGATCGAAAAGGCCGTGGCCGACAAGAGCGTGTCCGCCGGCGCGGCACAGCCGGCGCTGAAGCGTCTGAATCGTGACATAGACGGTCTGGTGGATCTCAAGATCCAATCCGGCGAGGGCGCGTTGGTTTATCCACCGCGTCTGCGGGCCTGGCTGACCCTGATTGCCGGCCAGATCGGCACGGGTTTCGTGCCGCCAACACCGGCGATGACGCAGGTCGCGGATGGGTACATCAATGATGCGGCTGCCGGTGTGACGCGCCTGCAGTCTGATGTTGCGGATGCCAACAAGGTGGCGAGACACTGATCTACACATCCGATGCGCCAGGAATTGGGTTTTGCGGCAACCCCGAGCGGCATCGAGCGCTGGGATTCCCACGCCTATATTCCACGCCACCGCCATGAGCGCGCCTATGCGGCGCTGATCCTTGCGGGCTCCTACGAGGAGAGCGGCAGCCGCGGACGCTTTCATGTGCATCCCGGCGATGTGCTTCTCCATGATGCCTTTGACGCTCATCTGGATCGGTTTCAGAGCGGCGGCGCACGGGTATTCAGCCTGGCGATGGAGGCGTGGCCGGAGGCTACCGGCATTGCTCACCTCCGTGACGTGGATGCGATCGTGCGCATCGCGGAGCGCGATGCGATCGAGGCCGCCGACCTCCTGCGTGCGGAGATCCGCTGCAAGCCGCTCGTTCACTATGACTGGCCGGATATCCTCGCGGAGGATCTGCTCAGTGATCCCGGCTGTCGCCTGGAAGAGTGGGCACGGATGAGATCCCTCGCCCCGACGAGTGTTTCGCGCGGCTTTCGCAAGGTATTCGGGGTTTCGCCGGCGGCGTTTCGCCTGGATGCGCGGGCGCGCCACGCCTTCAGGCTGATTACCCGCGGCAACCTATCTTTCGTTGCCATCGCCGCGGCGACCGGCTTCGCCGATCAGGCCCACATGTGTCGCGCGATCCGCGCGCTCACCGGCGCGCCCCCCGGAAGCTGGCGCAGGTCAAGTTCGTTCAAGACTGAAAGCGCTGACTACGCCTAAATCGCGGCCATGACCGCCGCAACCGAACTGCTCGGGGGCACGCCGCGCCTGCGGCTGAAGCTGGTTCCGCTTCTCGTGACCGTCGGTCTCGCTGTCGGGGTCCCGCTCGCGGGCGCGTTCCTGGCGGCAGGTGTGAACCGGCTCTTCCATCTGCATGTGCAGCCTGGCGCAAACCTGCCCTGGCTCTACCTGCAGCATGCCGGGCAGCTCATCGTAGCCCTGCTCGTCATCGCCATTCTCAAGTACCGCTTCGTCCCGGTCGACTACGGATTGCACTGGCCGCGCGGCAAAACCTATATCCGGCCGGCAATACTTTGGGGCGTCTTTTTCGGTTTGTTGATGACGGTGGTGGATTACGCACCCCGGATAATCGCGCGCGCCACGATCCATCCCGCCGTTGCGACAGCGCCCTCAGGTTTCTGGGGATGGATGATCTTCGAGGGTCTGTACGTCGGCCCGACCGAGGAGATTCCCTTCCGCTCGCTCCTGGTCACCTATCTGATCGCGACCATGCCTGGGAAGCTGCGCCTGGGTCGCTTGGAGATGAGCTGGGCCGGGGTCATCGTCGCGGCGATGTTCGCGTTGCTGCATGCGACGAATTTCACCACCCGCAACTGGCTGCCCGCTCTCGGCCAGCAGTTCTATGCGTTTGCCTTGGGAGTCCTCTACGCCTACTGGCTCGAGAAATCGCGCAGTGTCCTCGCGGCGAGCATCGGCCACAACGTGGGAGATGTGGTCGAATGTCTCATCGCATTCGCGTGGCTCGGGGTCTGGCCGCCCTGAGAGGCAGAACGCCGCTCTTCGAGCCCGCCGGACGCTGGTCTACTTGCGGAACTCAACCGAGCGCTTCGGCCGCTCGTCCACGGATAACGAGAAAACATCGGAACGTGCGTAGTGGCCCACGACATCGAAGTCGTAACGGGCGCGGACCAGCTCGTCCAGGTCGATGCGCGCGGTCACGAGACCGGTCTCGTTCGTGAGCGGACCGGCCAGGATGTCGCCCAGAGGGCCGATGATGACGCTGTTGCCCCTCATCAACGGCCGGTCGGCTTCCCAGTGAGGCGCACTGACGCCCAGCGCCGCGGGCGACGGCTGGACCTGGCAGGCGCTGACGACGAACATGCGGCCCTCGTGGGCGATGTGGCGCATCGTGGACTGCCACATGTCGCGCTCATCCACCGTCGGGGCGCACCAAACCTGGACGCCCTTCGCGTACATCGCGACACGCAGCAGCGGCATGTTGTTTTCCCAGCAGATTGCGGCGCCGATGCGCCCCGCCGGAGTATCCACCACCGGTAGTGTGGAACCATCGCCCTGGCCCCAGATGAGACGTTCCGTCCCTGTGGGCATGAGCTTGCGGTGCTTGGCGATCAGGCCTTCTTGCGGAGAGAAGAAGAGTGCCGTACAGAAGAGAGTGCTGCCGGCGCGCTCGATGACTCCGATCACCAGGTGCGCGCCGGTGCGGCGCGCGAGTTCCGCGAGCCTGCCCGTCTCCGGCCCGGGTACCTCGATCGCATTGTCGAAGTAGCGTGCGAACGCTTCGCGCCCCTCCGGAATGCGGTAACCCAGATAAGTGCCAAAGACTTCACCCTTGGGGTAGCCCCCGAGCAGCGCTTCGGGCATGACCACGAGGGCGGTGCCGGATGCCTTGATCCGCTCCTCGAAAGACAGGATCTGCTGCAGGGTGGTCGTCTTCCCGAGCGGGGAAGCGCCGATCTGGAGAGCCGCTACGATCGCTTGCGTCATGGCCGTAGTTTCTGACAGCCGTGGGTGGGGTTGCAACAGCTACACCTTTTCCCACGTCTCCACGTCGCCGGCGACAATGCGGAAAATCGGATGCGGCTCCAGCGGTCGTGTCCGGCGCCAGCGGCGATGCAGAGCGGGGTTCCGGCGCTTGAGCTTATTGAGCAGGTGCCGCCATTCGTATTCGAGTTGTCCGGCGGTCGCTCTGACTATGACGGTTCCGCGGACGGGGCCGACCTTGGTCGCGTCGAAGGAATAACCGCGGCTTTCGGCCTCCTGCAGTACCGCCGCAAGATACGCGTTGATCGCCGTGCGTGGCGTGGGATGCGACTGGAAGCGCAGTAGCTGTGGATGATGGCGATAGCCGATGGTCTCGCCCCGCAACACCGCACGTGCGAGCAACCCCTCGCGCCAGAGCGCAACTAAGCCGGCGGGGTCGAGGTATCTGGGGTGCAGTGTCCACAGGCGCATAGCGGGAAATTACCCGAAATCGATGCGCGGTGGGTTGCCAAATCATGGATCGATGTCCGGCTGAGCGCCCCCACGTCTGGGGGGATTGCCTGGAGCGGTGGATCGGTCATGATTGCCGCAAGTCCTGACAGTGGAGCGCGTTATGAAGCTCATCCCGTCTAGCGTGCGGCCAGTCATGGTCCTGGCCGGAGCGTCGCTTGCGAGGCTCCTGGCCTGCCTGCTGATCTGTTACCCGCTGGTGCGGCCTGCTGACGCGGCTGCTGACAGCGGCCTGCTGCAAAAGGCGAGCAGCGGCGATCCGCAGGCCGAGGTGACACTCGCTGACGATTACCAGCGGGGTGCCAACGGCATGCCGCGAGACTTGCGACAGGCCGCGAGCTGGTACCGCAAGGCGGCGGACGCCGGAGACCCGACGGCAGAAGACAACATCGGCTATGACTACGAGAAAGGTCTCGCAGGCTACCCGGTGGATCTCGGCCAGGCGCTCGCGTGGTACGAAAAGGCCGCTGCGCAGGGTAATGCCTGGGCGATGGCCCGCTGCGGGTCCGTTTACGAATACCAGAAGAAGGACGTGGCGGACGCGGTGCCCTGGTATCAGAAGTCAGCCGCCGCCGGTTATGCGGACGGGATGGATGACCTCGGCGATCTCTACTTTTCGGGTCGCGGCGTGGCGAAGGACTATGCCAAGGCCGCGGCGCTCTACGCTCGAGCCGCGGCGCAGGGAGATGCCTCCGGCGAAACATCGCTCGGTGAGGTCTATCGCGATGGTCAGGGTGTACCCAAGGATGACCAGAAGGCCATCGCGCTCTTCCGCCAGGCGGCGGCGCAGGACTACGACTACGCCGAGTCTCATCTCGGCGACTACTATTTCAACGGTTCCGGTGGGCTCGAGAAGGACTACGCGCAGGCGCTTTCCTACTATGTGAAGGCGGCCGATCGACTCGGCTGGGCAGCCACATTCGCGGGCTACATCTATGAGAAAGGCGGCTTTGGCGTCAAGGCGGATGTCGATAAAGCAATTGTCCTCTACCGCAAGGGCTGCGAGTTGGGCGGCGGCACGGCCTGCGACAACCTGGGCGTGCTTGACGTTCAAGGTATCCACGGCAAGAAGGACGACGTCGCGGCGCTTACCTGGTATCGCAAGGCGGCGGCTCTCGGCAACTCCGATGGAGCGGATTCGATAGGCTTGTTCTATGCCGGCGGTCGCGGCGGTTTACGCAAGGATCTTCCGCAAGCCCTCAAGTGGTATCAGCAGGCGGCTGCGCACAATGACATGCACGCCGAAGGCAATATCGGCGACTTCTACTACTATGGCTGGGGTGGTCTGCCGAAGGATTGGGGCAGGGCCTTCACCTACTACAAGCGCGCGGCCGATCAAGGCAATGCGTGGGCGGAATTCCGCGAAGGCTACCTGTACGAGACAGGGTTGGGGGGCGTGCCGAAAGATGCGACCAAGGCAGCCGCGCTTTATCGAGCTGCGTCCGACCAGGGCGAAGCCGACGCAATGGCCAATCTGGGCGTCTTCTACGAGCTCGGCCGCGGTGTGCCCAAGGATGCCGCCAAGGCTGCCGCGCTCTATCGAGAGGCCGCCGCTCGAGGAAACCTCGATGCATCCACCAATCTCGGCTATCTGTACGAGACAGGCGCGGGTGTTTCCAAGGATGTGGCCAAGGCGGCTGCGCTCTATCGAGCCGCCGCCGCCCGGGGCAACGCCCACGCGCTCAACAATCTGGGAAGCCTGTACAGGGACGGCCTCGGTGTGCCCAAGGACTTGGGCCGGGCGGCGGTGCTGTTTCAGAAATCGGCGGCTCTCGGCTACGCGGACGCAGAGCTCAGCCTGGGAGTGTTGTATGACAACGGCACTGGCCTGCCCAAGAGCAAGGAGCGCGCCCTTTACTGGTATATGAAGGCTGCTGATCAGGATGATCCCATGGGTGAATTCAACGTCGGCTACTGCTACTTCAGCGGCCACTGCGCGTCGCGGGACTACCACCATGCCTACACGTGGTACAAGAAGGCCGCGGACCAGAATCAGCCCGACGCGCAGTGTGCTCTCGGGGTCATCTTCGAGCACGGCCTGGGTGTGCCGGCTGACCGCCAGGAGGCCATGAGCTGGTATCAGAAAGCCAAGGCCAACGGTGGCTGTAGCCATGTCCCTTCCAACGGTGACGCCTTGCTTGCCGCGGCTCAGGCGCCGGGGGTGGCGTCCTCGGCCCAGTCCCAGGACGATACCGGGCGGTTTTTCGGCACCTGGGTCGGGAGCTTCTCCGTCAACGGGCAGACGCTGACCATGGTTTCCGTGCACGACGCAAACGGATACAACAATACCTGGCATTCCGCATCGGGAGACGCTGCCGCTGGAAGCGGTGGCTTCTCGGCAGCCGGTGGCACATACAAGACCACGGCGCCCTGGCCGAACGACACAGGAACCTACCACTTCGTCGATGATGACACGGTGGTATGCACCAACGCGGCAGGTCAGACCGTCACCTGGCGGCGGCAGTAGAGCGCGGCTTATTCGCCGCTGACTCGCATCGATAGCCAGCCGCCGCGCCCATTTTCGAATGCGATGCGCGTGCGGCCAACCCGGCGCCGGCTGCAACCGCGTTGCCGCATGAACACAGCCGCCTCGTTGCGGCGACCCAGCAAGCGGTCGAGCCAGCTGGGACGCGGCGCGTCGGGATGAGCGATCACCACGCTTTCGCCGTCGGCGAAGGCACCGATCAGCGCAATCTCGTGACGCAGAGCGTGCGCGGCCTCCGTCGGTAGCACCCAGTAGAGGAAGCTCTTCGCAATGTCGCGGGCAAAGGGCCGGTTCGCAGGATTCTCGATGAACGAGCGAGCGATGCTCAGGCTGGCCGCGGTGATGCAGGCGCTCTCATTCAGGTCGATTGCCAGCTCGACCAGCTCATGGAAACGCGGCCCCGATGGTCGAAAACGCTGCGCAGTACGCGCCGGCTCGACCGCAGGCTCCGGCAGCGGCTCATCGGCGCCGACCGCGCAGAGACAAAACCAGGTGAAGAAGCCGCTCTGCTGCGCGTTCGCGAGGCGAGCGCCCAGCCCACACGGCGGCGCGTCGTGGCTCACGAGGGCTGCGATATCCGCGGCAGCGACCCAGCCGCCGCGGGCAGCACCGCATCGCGGCTCACGGCCGCGCCGATCGCGCGCCGCAGGACCTCCGCCGTGATGGGCTTTTGCATCAAGGTGTAGCGGCTCCGATTGGCTTCCTGCAACGCATCGGACGAGGTTTCCCCCGTGATGATGAGGACCGCAAAGGCGCCGAACCGACTCTGCATGCGCTCCGCCAACTGTGCGCCGTGCGCACCCTCTCCGAGCCGCAGATCGATGATCATGAGGTCCGGCGGCCCACAGCGCGCGAACAGTTGCTCGAGCGACGCGCCCGATTCAGCCGTCTCGACCTCCATGCCCCACGCACGACACAGAGCTTTCATGCTGTTGCGGATATCCCGCTCATCATCGACCACATACACACGCTTGCCTTGCAGCGAGGCCTCGGCACCGGCCGCTGCCGCCAAGGACTCCGGGATATCGCTCACGACCGGAGCGCGTAGCGAAACCGTTATTCGGGTACCAGCTCCCGGCTTCGAATCGAGGCTTATCCCGGCGCCGATCAGCTCGCAGAGCCGCTGCACGATCGCAAGTCCCAATCCGACGCCGCGGTTGCGATCGCGACCCGGGTTGTCGAGCTGGTAGAACTCCTCGAAGATCCTCGCGTGCTCGCTTTCCGGAATGCCTTTACCGGTATCCGTCACGTCGATCGCCGCAAGCGCGGTGCCGTCTTCGCTTCGTTCCTGGCGCAGCGTGACGCGGACACCGCCCGCCTCCGTGTATTTGATCGCGTTGTCAATGAGGTTGCGCGTTATTCGGCCAACGGCCACCGCGTCGCCCACCACACGTGTCGGTGTCAGATCCACGGCCAGAGACAAACCCTTGCGTGCGGCGGTGTCCTGAAATTCGCTGCTGACCTCGCGCAGTACCCTGTCAACCGCAAACGGCTCGCGCTCCGGCACGTAGTTGCCCGCGGACAGGCGCGACAGATCCAGCAGGCCGTGCAACAGATTTCCAAGCGAGCGCACGATCTGGTCGACGTCGTGACTGACCTCCTGCAGCACTTCCTGCGTCGGGTTGGCCGCGAGCACCGCGCTGTACACTGAGAGCGCGTGCAATGGCTGGCGCAAATCGTGGCTCGCCGCGGCAAGCACTCGCGCGCGGGCGCGGGCGGATTGCTCGGCTTCTGCTTTTGCCGCCTCGACGGCGGCGTTTTGTTCCTCGAGATCGCGCACCAGGCGGTCGCGCTCGTGGCGGATGACGATCGAGCGCAGCAGCAGGCGCTCGCCATCCGCGGCCACCAGGATCAACACGGTGCAGTAAAGGAGAGTCAGCGCGGCGATTCCCCACGCCTGCGTCGGATGGAGTACGCCGAACATCACTGCGGGCGGCGACAGCATGCTCAGCGCATAGGCCGCCAGGATGTAGCGGGAGGATTGCGAGACCGCTACACCGGCTGCGGGGATGGCGAACAGCACAGCGCCGAACAGAGCTTGCGGCTGCATGGGTAGCTGCGGTAGGAACCAGACGCCCCCCATACCGATCGCACCGCCGGAGAGTGCTGCGAGCGCGACGAACAGGCGATGCGCTCGCCGCGGATCGATGGTATCGCCACGCTGCAAAGCCGCACGCGCCGCTTGCGCGCGCAGCAGCTCGACGGAGACAGTGGCGACGCCCCAGACGCTCAGTTGCCACAGGACGATGTAGCCATGGGCAAAGAGGCCGATTCCCACCACCAGCAGCGCCTGCACCCACGGCATCCGCAGCAGTGCCTGGGCATGCAGGCGTACCAGCTCGATGAGCCTCTCGGTGTCGAGCTCCGCTCTCATGCCGTCGACTGCGCTCCGAGCGCACCGATTCCCAGTCGGCTGGCGATGATGACGGCTTCGGTGCGATTGCGTGCGCCGAGCGTTTCGAGCACGGCGCCGATGTACTCCTTCACCGTATTTTCCGACAGCGACAGCTCGCGGGCGATCAGCTTGGTGGGCAGCCCGCGGCTCAGCGCTTGCAGCACCTGCAGCTGCCGCGCGGTGAGGCTCGCGCGGGGAGGGCGCGCATCGAGCGCCGTGGCAACCTGCTCGGGCAGAAAAACTTCACCCGCCAGGACGTGGCGCAGGGCCTGCGTGAGCATTTCCGGCGCGGCGCTCTTTGGAATGAAGCTCATGGCGCCGGCGTCGATGCACTGGCGGATGGTGGCCACCTCGTCGACTCCGGATACCACCACGACGGCAATCCGGGGCGCCGCTTCCTTCACCATTCCGATCACTCCCAGGCCCGTCTCGTTCCGCAGCGCGAGATCGAGCAGGCACAGATCGATATCCGGATGCTCGGTGATCCGGGCACGCGCCTCCGCGAGACTGCCTGCCTCAACGCACGTGACGCCCCGATTGAGGGTCGCCAACAGCATGCGCAATCCCGAGCGGAATAGCGCGTGATCGTCGACAAGAAGCACCTTCAACGCCCTTCTCCCGAGTACAGGCTTACCATGCGGCAATCCTACTCCCGGATTGGCCCCGGCGACCCGCCGACCCCACTTTTGGGGGGGTGGCTGCTGACCGGCGGCATCTCGCATAATGCCGCTGCCGATCATTTTGGGGCCAAGAACATGTACGCAACCCTCGGTCGTTCCTTGCCGCTGCTGCTCGCGCTGGGCGCGATCTTCTTCTCCGCGTCAGCGCCTGCGCAGGATGCTTGTGCCTTGCAATGCTCCAACAGGGAGGCGGCCTGGTGCACTGGCGCAGATACCAACTGTGTGTTCAATTTTCACGATTGCATGCAGCAGTGCGAGCAACCATCTCCTGTGACCAAGCCGGGGCCGACCATCCTGCCATGTCAATACGCACAGAACGCGCTGCGGCCGTGCGGGAGCCAGCAGCAGGCGGCGGTTGACAGCCGGCTGGTCGGCACCTGGGAGATCGTGACACCCACCGCGGCCGGCGTCGCGCGCTGGGTGTGGGAGATTCATCCGGACGGCACCTACAGCTTTCATGCCGAAGGGCCCGGCGCGGTGCCGGCGCACAGCGGCACGTTCGCTGCCTCGGGCGGTCAGTACTCGCTCAACTCGACGACGATGGTTTGGAATGACGCCGGGACCTATCAACTCCAGGGCGCCACGATGGTCGTCAACGGCAAGCTGGGTACGGCCGCGTGGCAGCGGGTGCAGCCGAAAGCGGCTGTCCGTCCCGGATCGCAACCGATCACCATCCGGAAATAAACCGGTTGCCTGAGCTCGAATCAGCATGAACCGAATCGTTTGCATCATCCTTCCGGCACTTCTAGGCCTTTGCTCCGTCGCTGGCGCGCAGGATGTATTTAACGGAAGTTCCGCGACCGCCAAACTGCCACCCGATCTTTACAATGCGGCGGAGCCCGCGCCGGATTTGTACGAGTACCTGAGCCCGGACGGGCGATTCATCGATGAATGCCGCTACTGGCACGACCATCCTGACAGCGACACGTTGATGTTCGGGCAACCGGACGCTTTCCCCAAGGGGCAGATAGGCCAAACGGAAGGCGTCAATGGACAGCCGGCGCCGTATGTGCGTTGCGCGGTAAACCCGTGTCCACCGAACGGCTACATTTGCTGGCGCAATCCCGCTAAGCCCACGACCTTGCGCGCCCAACTGGAGGCAGTCCTCAGGGCGCAGGGCTGCGAAGCGGAGCCCAATGGGGACATTTACTGCCAACAGAACCGCATCCCTCACCCCGGACCGCCCTCACCGACGCTCTCCAGCGGCCTGGTGAAGTCTGTCTGCCGCGTGATCGGCACCGGAGTTTCCTGCAATCCCAGCCCGATGTCCCAGCCCAGCTCCGGTACCGACACCTTCAAGGGCAAGGACGACCCCACGCAAAGGGGCGTCGGTGGACCGGACTACATTCGAGAAACGGTGCGCTGGTTGCCACCACCGCCTCGATCGCCTTGGGCTCGTCCCAGTTACGCGCCACTCGACTGGAATCACACTCCGGTGTGCCCCCGAACCACCGCATCGTCGGGCGGCGGCCCCTACCTCAATTATTTCTGGAACCTGGATCCGTGGCACAGTGACGCCGAGGTGAGCTGGATCAGCGATCCGCGATACATTACGGTTGGCGGCCACGGCGGTCCCGGAAGTCAGGGACTCGGTGCTTGTCCCTGGGACAAGATTCTCTATTCGCCGCGGCGGATAGCCACTGACGTACACACGCTGCTCGCGCTTCCGGGCAACGCGGGCAAGGGAGTCCGGCTCGCCGTCTGCGAGTCGGCCGAGCCGAACCCGAAGGATCCGAGCTCGGTGCCGCTCGCGCAACAGGTCGCCGATGCCTATCGCGAGATCTACGGCAACCCCATCAGTGTCGAAGGCTACAACGGCACCGTGCAGTACGGCAGGGCCTCGCGGCTGCAGGACTTCCCGTGCCGGGTCTTTACCTCGAGGACGCCGCTGCCGGCGAACTAGGGAGGACGGAGAGGATGGAGATGAGAAGAATCAAGGTGCAGATCGGCGCATTTTCTTTCGTGGCGCGCCTGGAGGCGGAGCTGGCACCCCGCACCTGCGCCTATTTCAGCTCGCTGCTGCCGTACCGTGAAAAGCTCATCCATGCCCGCTGGAGCGGCGAAGCCTGCTGGATTCCCCTTGGAGACCTGAAGCCTGGCTTGAGCTTTGAAAATGCGACGAGCTATCCCGCTCCCGGGCAGCTCATCCTCTACCCGGGCGGCTTCAGCGAGACCGAGCTGCTGCTGGCATATGGCAGTGTCCGCTTTGCCAGCAAGGTGGGACAGCTCGCCGGCAATCATTTTTTGACGATCAGCGAAGGAATCGGCGAGCTCGCGGCTGTCGGCCGGAAAGTATTGTGGGAAGGCTGTCAGGATATCGCTTTCGAGTCACTCGGATGAGAATTTGGGCAGGGATGCTCGTGCGATTGCGAAAATCCCTGCCGGCTGGGCAAAAATCGCGAAGGCGGTCAACGATTGCCGCGGCGGCTGTGGCTAGGGTGCAGGGATGCTGCAAGTCGTGGGCTCGGTCGTGGTTTTCGGGTGTGTCATCGTCGGCTTCCTGCTCGGCGGGGGACACCTGCTGCTCCTATGGCATCCGACCGAACTGCTCATCATCTGCGGTGCCGCGTTCGGCGCTTTTCTGATCAGCAACCCGCTGAAAGTCGTCAAGGCGGCTTTCGCGGGTGCCATTTCCCTGCCCAAGGGTCCCCGCTACAAGCGTGAGGACTACCGCACTCTCCTCAAGCTTCTCTACGAGGTGCTGCAGAAGATCCGCAAGGCAGGAATGATCGGGATCGAAGCCGACATCGAGCGGCCGCAGGAAAGCGCCCTATTCAAGAGATACCCGAACATCCTCGCCGACCATCACCTGATGGAATTCATCACCGATTGCCTGCGGTTGATGGCGGGAGGAAACATGAACCCCCACGAGCTCGAGAGTCTGCTGGAGTACGAGCTCGAGGCGCACCACCGGGAGTCGCACGAGCCTGCCCATGCGGTGCAGAAGGTTGCCGATGCGCTGCCGGGCTTCGGCATCGTCGCCGCGGTCCTCGGGATCGTCAACACCATGGCGTCGCTGGATGGGGCTAGCACCGCTACCATCGGACACAACGTCGCCGGTGCGCTCGTTGGCACCTTTCTCGGCATCCTGGTGGCCTACGGGCTCGTCGGGCC
The DNA here is from genome assembly GCA_036489335.1 of Steroidobacteraceae bacterium. GTDB lineage: Bacteria > Pseudomonadota > Gammaproteobacteria > Steroidobacterales > Steroidobacteraceae > 13-2-20CM-66-19. The sequence goes on along the minus strand of DASXFY010000009.1, from coordinate 63,928 downwards.
GGTTTCTTCCGCGATGGAGAACCAGGCGACCGAGGAGGGCAAGGTCTTCGAGCTGGTGAAGATGGCGCTGGTCGCCAACGTCCGCGGGTACCCGCCGGCCGTCGCGATCGAATTTGCGCGCAAGCTTCTGTTCGCGGACGTGCGTCCGTCCTTCGTCGACCTCGAATCGCATCTCAAGGCGAAAGCGCCGGCGGTCGGATAAGAGATACCGTGGCAGGAGGCGGAAAAACGGGCGGCGACGAGCGGCCGCTGGTCATCGTCAAGCGCTACCGGCGCGTCGAAGGAGGGCACCACGGCGGCGCGTGGAAGATCGCATACGCCGACTTCGTCACTGCCATGATGGCATTTTTCCTGGTGATGTGGCTGGTCGCCTCGGTATCGAAACAAGAGCGAGCGGCGATCTTCGAATACTTCAAAAATCCGAGCATGGAGGACGGCAAGAGCGTGCATCCGGCGCCCGGGATGAATGGGCCTGGGGGCGCGAGCACGAGTCCCATCAATCTGGGCGGTGGCCTGGATGCGCCGCGAACGAGCGTAGTCGGAGCCCCGACCCAGTTGGGAGCAGGCCCGCAGGCCGCGCCGCCAACGCCAGTACCGGCGCCAGCCGCGGCGCAGGACACGGGCGCCGAGGCGAGCCTCCAACATGGGGGACAGCCGATCTCGCCGCAGGCACTGGAGAACAAGCGGCTGGAGGCGCTTCTCAAGGAGCTGCAGGAGGCCATCTCCAAAGGGCAGGCGCTCAAGCCATTCAAGGATCAGCTCCTGATCGACATCATGCCGGAGGGCCTGCGCATCCAGATCGTCGATTCGCAGAACCGGGCCATGTTCGATGTCGGCCGCGCCAAGCTCAAGGACTATACGGTCTCGATCCTAAGGAATCTGGCGCCATACCTGGCCTCGGTTCCCAACCGCATCAGCATCACCGGCCACACCGACGCCACGCCCTATCCCGGATCCCACGATTACACCAACTGGGAACTGTCGGCCGACCGGGCGAACGCGGCGCGACGTGTCCTCGTCTCCGCGGGTCTGCCGGAAAGCAAGATCGGCCGCATCGTGGGCCTCGCCGACTCCGCGCCCATGGACCGCGCCAATCCTGTCAGTCCCGTCAATCGGCGGATCAGCATCATCGTGATGACTCACCAGATGGATTCCACGCCGGAGGGCTTGGCGGTAAAGTCGCAGTGAAGCTGGCGATGCGGGAGGAGGTCTTTCGATGAGCGCCCATACACTCGAGCAGATAGAGATCAAGATCGCGTACCTGGAGCGCGCGAACGGCGAGCTGAGTGATGTCGTCTTTCGCCAGCAGCAGGAGATCGACACTCTGCGGGTCCGGATCGCCGGGCTGGCCGCCCGCATCGACGCGACGCAATCGGACACCACTGTGGGCACACCGGAGGACGAGCGGCCGCCCCATTACTGACTAGGTCAGGTGTGCCAGCCGCCGGTGCCGAAGAGTCCCACCAGACCGATGATGATGAGATAGATCGCGACGATGTAGTTGAGCAGTCTCGGCACCACCAGGATCAGGATGCCGGCGATCAGCGCGATAATGGGTCCGAGCATCAAATGGAGATGGACGTTCATGGATATCCTCTACGAGTGGCTTGGATGGCACGTAATCGGGAGGTGAGCAATTTCCCGTCCTGACCGGTGGCGGCGCCGTATTCTCTCTCTCGAAGGAGGTATTCGCATACCCATGGTCGCGACACATCATCGGACCAAACCTGTCGGCGGATCTCAAATGCAACACCGCAAGCTGGGCCGTGACGGCCCGAAAGTTTCCGCAGTCGGATTCGGCTGCATGAGCATAGGCTTCGGCGACACGTACACGAGCAGCGTGCGCAGTGACGAGGAGGCCGTTGCGCTCATCCACCGTGCACTCGATCTGGGCGTCACCCTTCTCGATACCGCCGATGTCTACGGGACCTCGGAGCGCCAGGTGGGAAAGGCGCTGCGAGGGCGTCGCGATGGAGTTACGCTGGCGACGAAGTTCGGCTTCGCCACCGGCGCCAGCGCGAACGAGCGACGCGAGGCGGCGGGGCGCATGGTCAATGGACGTGCCGAGTACGTTCGGCAGGCCTGTGATGCTTCGCTCGAGCGGCTCGGAGTCGACCATATCGATTTGTACTATCTGCATCGCGTCGATCCGCAGACTCCGATCGAGGAGACGGTCGGCGCGATGGCGGAACTGGTGAAGCAGGGTAAAGTGAAAAGCCTCGGCTTGTCCGAGCCTTCACCGGCGACCATCCGCCGCGCGCTGCGCGTGCATCCACTCGCAGCCATCCAGACCGAATACTCGTTGTTCAGCCGGGATCCGGAAGACGAACTGCTGCCGCTGCTGCAGGCGGAGGGCATCGCGCTGGTCGCCTATAGCCCGCTCGGCCGCGGATTCCTCGCCGGCCGCTTCCGCAAGCCCGAGGATCTTGCTGTCGATGACTGGCGGCGCGGTAACCCGCGTTTCCAGGGCGAGAATTTCGCCCGGAATCTGCGGCTCGTCGATCACCTGCAGAGTCTCGCCGCGGACAAGGGCCGCACTGCGGCGCAGCTTGCGCTGGCATGGCTGCTGAGTCGACACGACAACGTGATTCCGATCCCCGGTACGAGCAGTATCCAGCGGCTGGAAGAGAATGTCGCGGCGGCGGATGTCGTGCTCACCGCCCGCGAGCTCGATCAGATCGAGGAGATCGCGCCACCTGGGGTGGCTGCGGGTGAGCGCTACAACGAAGCGATGCTGCGACTGCTCAACGGCTGAGCCGATGCTCCGCGGTTATGCGGCGGCCAATGGATGGACCGCCGCGTACTCGTCGAAAGTCCCGGCGAAGTCCTCGATGGTGCCGTCCGACTTGACCTCGATAATCCGCTTGGCGAGGCCGCCGATGAACTCCCGGTCGTGGGAGACGAAGATCAGCGTCCCGGGATAAAGCTCAAGAGCGGTCTGCAGGGACTCGATGGTTTCCATGTCCATGTGATTCGTGGGCTCATCCATGACCAGCACGTTCGGCTTGGTCAGCATCAGCTTGCCGTAGATCATGCGACCTTTCTCACCGCCCGACAGCACTTTCACCGACTTCTTCACTTCATCGCCGGAAAAGAGCAGCCGGCCGAGCGTAGCGCGCACGATCAGGTCGTCGTCTGCCCTACCCGTCCAGTGGGACATCCACGTGAACAGGTCGATCTTCTCATCGAAGTCCCCTTGTGTGTCCTGCGGCATGTAACCGGGCTCGGCGTTCTCCACCCAGGTGATCTGGCCGGACGTGGGCTTCAGCTCGCCCACCAGGCAACGCGCCAGGGTCGTTTTGCCGACGCCATTGGCGCCGATAATGGCAATCCGCTCGCCGGCGCGGATGTTGAAGCTGACGCCGCGCAGAACATTGGTGTCGGCGCCCGGATAGCGGAAGGAGAGGGCGTCGACCGAGACCGCGGAGTTGAACAGCTTCTTGCGCTGTTCGAAGCGGATGTACGGATTCTGCCGCGAGGAGGGCCGGATCTCCTCGAGTTTGATCTTCCCGAGCTCTCTGCGGCGCGAGGTGGCCTGGCGGGCCTTGGAAGCGTTGGCCGAGAAGCGGCGCACGAATTCCTGCAGATCCGAGATGCGATCCTGGGCCTTGGCATTCGCGGCTTCCACGCGCTGGCGCGCCTGCAGCGAGGCCAGCATGAAGTCGTCGTAATTGCCCGGATAGACCTTCAATTGCTGAAAGTCCAGGTCCGCGACGTGCGTGCAGACCTGGTTGAGGAAGCGCCGGTCGTGGCTGATGATGACCATCGTCGTGTCATAATCGTTGAGCACGCCTTCGAGCCAGCGGATCGAGTGGATGTCGAGATTGTTGGTCGGCTCATCCAGCAGCAGTACGTCAGGCTTGGAGAACAGAGCCTGCGCCAGCAGCACGCGCAGCTTCAAACCGGGAGCCACCTCACGCATCGGCCGCTCGTGCAGTGATTGGACGATGCCGATGTCGCTCAGGATGCTGCCGGCGCGCGCCTCGGCGTCATAGCCGCCGTATTCGCCGAATCTCACTTCGAGCTCCGCCGCGTGCATGTAATCGGCATCCGTCGCGTTGGGATCGGCGTAGATCCGATCCCGATCCTGCATGGCGCGCCACATCTCGAGGTGGCCCTGCATGACGACATCGAGCACGCGCTCGTCTTCGTAGGCGAATTGATTCTGCCTGAGGGTGCCGAGGCGCCTTCCGGGCTGCAACACCACATCGCCGGCGCTCTGCTCGAGCTCGCCGCTCAGAATCTTCATGAGCGTCGATTTGCCGCTGCCGTTGGCGCCGATCAGGCCGTAGCGGTTGCCGTCGGAGAACTTCGCGGTGACCTGCTCGAACAGCGGCTTGGCGCCGAACTGCATCGTGACGTTGAATGTGGAGAGCATCTGTATCCTTCGAAAGGCGCGGTTCCGGGTCTGCCAATTCCTCGAACGGCAAAGCTTTATTGCAGGGTCCGCAGGCGACGACCTGATGCAAATTGGGCCGGGGGTGCCGCGCGGGCATGCCACGCAGCGGCCGCGTAGTTTAGCCGATGGGCGGCAGGCGAGCAATTTCCCGTCCTGGATGAAGTGACGTGCGCCAGGCCATGTTTTAGCTAAAATAGCCAAAATATGAAGCAGCGGGCAGGCGCCGAGCCCGAAGGGTTCGTGGGGAGAGACGCACATGATCCCTCCGGACAAAGCGCGCGCCGCGCGAATGGTGCGCCCGGCAAGTCGCAAACCGGCAAAGTGACTCACCGCAGTTGCAGCTGGCCGCAGATGCAGGCGGAGGTGAGTGAAAGCGAGAGTCGGTGCGAAAGCTAAAGAGGCGTTGTAGGCGCAGAGATCCGTTGCTGCCACTGCCGGGGAGAGCGACCAAAGACTTTACTTCGCCAGGCGGACGCGATTCCTATGTCATAGCCGTAGACGATGGTAACGGCGATTTCATCCAGTTTCGCGATCGAGGGGTCGCGATCCAGCATGATCCGGACTGCTCTGTCGGCCAGAGGACCAGAATTCACAATCGGTGCGGAAAAGAAAATACTCGCGCTACAAACGTGAGTAGTGGTTGCGCCGTGACCTGTTCTGAGCGCCCTGGTGACGCCCATGCTTACCGACGCACGCCATACGCCCGGCTCGTTCTGCAATCCCTGTTGAATCGATGAGAGCGCGGAAAATGGAGGCGAGCCTTCGAGCCATTGTGTGAACGACGGAAGAGCCAGGGCAGTCGCCAGAATCAAACCGACTACGCCCAGGTGAACAGGCCATATTCGCCCAGTTACACCGATGGGACCGGTGTGCCGGGAGTTGACGACATGTGCGCCTACCGCAAGGTCGTGCAGCGACTGTCTCGTTCGCCGATTGAATAGAAGAAGATAGCCGATGGAGATTCCCACCCCAAACACGAGGAACACTATCAGCCGCGAGAGGGTGGCGCCTGGATCAACGAATACACCATTCAGGAAATATGGTATGCAGAAAATAGCCGCCCGAAGGGTAGAAGCGCCGATGTTCAGGGGCGCTCCGTCGGTCGCGACGACCCGGATTCCAAGGATTTGCTTTCCCAGGGTCTGACCGTCGGACAGCTTGCTGTCCATCACGCCGAAGTACACCAGCGCGATGGCGAAGCCGACTGCCCGGCCCCAATCTCCGAGGGCGACCAGACGATCGAAGGCAATCAGCCCCAGCACGGCCCCCAGGAGGCCAAGGAATATTCCATCGAGGACAAAGGCAAAGAGCCGCCGCCAGGGGTTGGCTACTTCCGCGACACGCTGCGTCAATTCGGACACTTGGTTCATCCGATGCCGCCCTGATTCTTCCAGCGACGCTGCAGCTTACCGCGTTTGGCATCGTGGGTTCGTCGGACTGTTTCATAACGGGGCGACAGACCTTCGCGAAAATCCAATTTAAATCAATCGCTTGGTTATGTCAGGCAGCGCAGCGAATCATTCACCATCGCGTCAAGGCTAGCGCGCGCCGACCACGACGAACTCGCCCGGAATCGTGTAGCCGCGGCCGCTACGCCAGGGCTCGATTGCACTGAGATATCGGGCGCAAACTCGCGCACGGACATCCTGGCTGAACCGGGACCACGCAAGCGCGACCGGAGCGGGTCGAATGGCCCGGCCACGCGCGATTCAATCCCGACCCATGGTCGCTACACGATGTCACGGCATATTATGATTCTCTCCAGCAACCAGCGTGTGGACCATGTCTGACAGGGATCCGACCCGTGAGAACCCGCCGTCCCCGGCCGAAGCCGACGCGGCAACCGCTCCGATCGAGCCGACGCCTCGTGCCTCGCTAGCGTTCCCGGTGGTGGGTATCGGCGCCTCGGCGGGCGGCGTCGAGGCGCTGCGCGAATTCTTCACCGCCATCGCCGCGACGAGCGGCATGGCCTACGTGGTCATCCAACACCTTTCCCCCGAGCACGAAAGCCTGATGGCCGAGATCCTCGGCCGATGCACGGCGATGCCGGTGCGTCAGATCGAGGATGGGGTGCGCATCGAGCCCAATCACGTGTACGTGATCCGGCCCGGACACACGGTGACGCTCGAAGACGGCGCGCTGCGCCTGGGCGAGGCGGTGCACAAAAGCGGTCATCGCCATCCGGTCGATGATTTCTTTCGCTCACTCGCGCGCGAGCAGAAGGAGTCCGCCATCGTGGTGGTGCTCTCGGGCACGGGCACCAACGGCACCGCCGGCGCGCAGGCCGTCAAGGCCGCGGGCGGCCTGTGCATCGCCCAGGACCCCGATAGCGCCGACTTCCCCGGCATGCCGCAGAGCTTGATTCACGCCGGCTACGCCGACCAGGTACTGAAGACGGCGGACATCCCCGCCGTCCTGCAGCGCTATGTCCAGCACCTCCACCTGGACCCCGACTCATCGGGCGGTGCCCGCGCGGTGCAGGAGCTCGAGCGCCATCGCCATCAGTTGCGCGAGGTGATCGGTCTCGTGCGCGCGCGCACCGGACATGATTTCGCCCCCTACAAGACGGGCACGGTCTTGCGGCGCATGCAGCGGCGCATGGGTCTGCTCGGCATGACGGGACTCGAGCGCTACGGTGCGCGCCTCCGGGAGGATCCCGCCGAAGCCACGGCGCTCGCCAATGACCTGATGATCAACGTCACCGGGTTCTTTCGCGATCCGCAGGCCTGGGAGGCGCTGCGCGAGTCGGTCGTGCGCCCGATGGTTGAGCGGCGTGCGGCGGACGACCCGATCCGCGCATGGGTGACGGCGTGCGCGAGCGGCGAGGAGCCGTACACCCTCGCCATGCTCATCGCCGAGGAGGCCGCGCGGGCGGGCAAGACGCTGGAGGTCAAGATCTTCGCCACCGACACCGCGGACAAGTCGCTCGCTCTCGCCCGCGCCGGGGCGTACCCGGGCGGGATCGAGGGCGACCTGTCCCCGGAGCGCCTGGAGCGATTCTTCGACCGAGATCAGCACATCTATCGCATCAAGAAGACCCTGCGCGAACAGGTGGTGTTCGCGCCGCAGGATATGCTGCGCGATCCACCCTTCTCGCGCGTCGATCTGGTCACCTGCCGCAACCTGCTCATCTACCTCGAGCCCGAGGCGCAGCGCCGAGCGCTCGCGCTGCTGCACTTCGCTCTGCGGGAGGACGGCTATCTGCTGCTCGGCACGGCTGAAACGGTCAGTCAGGCCGATACCCTCTTCGAGGTGGTGAGCAAGCGCTGGCGCATCTACCGCCGCACCAGCTCGCGCAACGCCTTCACCGAAGTGCCGACTCTGATGCGACGCCTGCCCGACGTGCCGCTCCCCCACGCCCATTCGAGCGCGGCGGTGCGCCCTTCGGGCACGGTGGCGATCCAGGCGGCGCTGCTCGCCGAGCTCGGGCCGCCCACCGCCGTCGTCGATGGCGAGGAGCGCGTCCTCTATTTCCATGGCGACGTGGTCCCGTTCCTGCGCCCGCCGGCGGGCGAGATCACGCAGAATCTGCTCGAGATGGTGTGCCTGCCGCTGCGCTCTGCTGTGCGCAGCGCCCTGCGCCAGGCCATGGCCGAGACGCGCGCGGTCACCGTGGAGTCACGAGCGCCTGATGGCGGCGCCGCCCGCCTGGCTATTCTTGCTGCCCCATTGAGCTACGGCGCCGCGCGGCAGTACTTCCGCGTGAGCTTCATCGAGCGCGCCGAAGCGGCCCCCGCTGCCGCGGATGGGGCAAGTCCGGCGACCACCGCCCGACCGGCCGAGTACGTGGCGCCCGATCCCCATCTGGAGGAGGAGCTGCGCTACCTGCGCCGGGAGCTGCAGGCGAGCGTCGAGGCCTTCGAGGCTGCCAATGAGGAACTGAAGGCCGCGAATGAAGAGGCCACCTCGATCAACGAGGAGCTGCAAAGCTCGAACGAGGAGCTCGAGACCAGCAAGGAGGAGCTGCAATCGGTCAACGAAGAGCTGGTGACCGTCAACGGACAGCTGCAGAGCAAAGTCCTCGAGCTCGAGTCCCTCACCGCCGATCTCGACAATCTCTTGAGCAGCACCGATATCGCGGTGGTGTTCCTCGACCGTCAGCTCAACGTGCGCCGCTTCACCCCGGCGATCCAGGATCTGCTCGATCTCATTGCGGCGGACATCGGGCGCCCTCTCGCGCACCTGGCCCCGAAATTCACCGATGGCGACCTCGTTGCCGATGCCCGCGACGTGCTTGCGAAGCTCACCCCCGTCGAGGCCGAAGTGCTGAGCGCGAGCGGCCGATGGTATCTGCGGCGCACGCTGCCCTATCGCACCGAGGACAACCGGATTGCCGGCGTGGTCATCACCTTCGTCGACATCACCACGCGCAAGCAGGCTGCGCACGCGGTCGAGATGGACCGCGAGCGGTTGCACGCAGTGATCGAGCAGATGCCCGCGGCGGTGCTGCTGGTCGAGGCGCCCTCGGGCAAGCTCCTCTTCGCCAATCGCCTGGCCGCGACGTTCTTCAACCAGCCGTACCCGCTGCCCTTCATCGGCTATGACTGGACCGCCATCTACGCGGCGTTCCGCGGCACCCATGCCGGCGGCGCCCTCTATGAGCCGCAGGAGTGGCCGCTCGCTCATGCACTGGCCCAGGATGAAGTGGTGCTCGATGCGGAGCTCGAGTTCGTGCGCCCGGATGGCATGCAGGCCACCGTCTCGATGAGCGCCTCGCCGATCCACAATGCAGCCGGCGAGACGATCGCGGCGGTGAGCGCCTTCTGGGACATCACCGACCGCAAAGCGATCGATCAGCACTTGCAGGAAGCGCTGCAGGCCGCCCAACAGCTGCGCGTGACGGCCGAGCGCGCCAACCAGGCCAAGGACGAGTTCATCGCCACGGTGAGCCATGAGCTGCGCACCCCGCTCAACACGATCCGCCTGTGGTCGCGCATGTTTCTCAGCGGCATAGTGCGCGAGCAGGACGTGATCGAAGGCGGCCGGATGATCGACCGGGCCGCCCTGGCCCAGCAGCAGCTGGTCGATGACCTGCTCGACGTCTCGCGCATGGCATCCGGGCAACTGGGCCTCGCGCTGCGCGAGGTGCCGCTCGCCCAGGTCGTCACGAGCGCGATCGAGGCGGTGCAGGGGCTTGCCACGAGCCGCAAGATCACCCTGACGAGCGAGCTCGATCCGCAAGTCGGGATCGTCCGCGTCGACCCCGGCCGCATTCAGCAGATCGTGTGGAATCTGCTCGCCAATGCCGTGAAGTTCACTCTCGAGGGCGGCAGCGTCGCCGTGCGGCTGCGGCGCGTGAATGGAACCGTCGAGATCGAAGTGGCGGACAACGGGATCGGGATTGCGCCGGAGTTTCTGCCGCAGGTGTTCGAGCGCTTTCGCCAGGGGCAGAGCGGCGCCGCACGCCGCTACGGCGGACTCGGCCTGGGACTGGCCATCGCCAAGCAGCTCGCCGAGCTGCACGGCGGCACGATCACCGCACGCAGCGAAGGCGAAGGGCGCGGCGCGGCCTTCACGGTATACCTGCCGCTCGAGCGGCGTGAGCCAGCGTCAGCCGAGGCGGTCCCGGCCGGGGCAAAGCCGGGCGATGCAGCTCCGGGCGATGGCAGCGGGGCGTCGGGCAGCCTGAAAGGCATCGACGTCCTGCTGGTTGAGGATGAGGCATTGGCGCGCGAGGTGACCGGACGGCTGCTCGAGGAATACGGCGCGTCCGTGCGCGCGGTGGGCTCCGCTACGCGTGCGCGCGAAGCGTTCGAGCGGCGCCGTCCCGATGTCATCGTGGGCGACGTCGGCCTGCCCGGGGAGGATGGCTACGCACTGCTCTCGCAACTGCGCCGCATCGAGCAGGCGCAACACTCGCCGCGCGTGCCGGCGGTCGCCGTGACGGCCTTCGCGCGCAGCGAGGACCGCGAGCGCGCCCTGGCCGCTGGATTCGACGAGCACCTGTCGAAGCCCGTGGATGTCGAGCGGCTGCTCGCCCTGCTCGCCCAATGGGCGCGCGCGGGCAAGGATCCTCCTCCTCGCGCAGACTGAAGTTCCCATCGATAGGCAATGTCGACGCTGCGCCCGCGCGAAAGGCGGGAAGCCGATGAGTTGCAAGTCCACGACGGTCTGGCGTCGTCGCTCAAAGCCTCCAATACGAAGCTCGAACGACCACCGTGGATGCCGCCCGCGCACTCGCGTTGTGCATATCGAAAGGTCAGCATGGCCGCTGACTCGAACACGGCCGACCCGCGCATCCGTGAGGTACGGGCTCTCGCAGGCTGGGAGGAGCCATACGTTGCAAGTCACGCCCGCCCGCCTTTTATGCGGAAGGGAGTTCCCTTCGGGGGTGTTGGCCTCGCGATCATGCGCGCTTCGGTCAAGTCAGGGCGGATTGGTCGATCAGCGTGTGCGCATGCCCTGAGCAGTTCGGCGGCATAGCGCCGCGCGGATCGGGAGTTCCCCGCCAGCTGGGCTGCCCTTGCTGCACCGTAAAGCGAACGGAAGCGACTCGGCTCCTTCCTCAACGTAGCCTCGAATTCCTGCTGAGCGTCGCCAGGGCGAACCAACTCAAGCAACATCTCTCCCAGCAATTCTGACGCGGGCGCAATCGGACCAGGGGTGATCACGCTCTTTTCCGTAGTATCTTCCAAGGCGGCTGCTTGGCGCATGAGGGCGAGCGCGCGACGGGAGTGCTTCTCCGCGAGGGCCGTCCAGGCGAGGACGTCTACCCGCTGAATTTCCACCTGGAGAGCCCAGTAGGGCTCATTGGCGCCAATCAATCGCTGCTGAATCGCCGCGAGTTGGCGCGCTGCATTTCGCGCGGCTGCGATTCTGCCCAGGCGGGCAGCGCCCATTCCTCGCGCAAACCAGGTAACGGCGTCGGTGTAAGGGTAGCTCGTGGCATGCCCGTCCAATGTGCTGGCTGCAGCCCAGTCGCCCCTCTCCAATGCATAGCGAGCCGGGATCGCCGCAATGGCGAAGTACGCCGCCGGTAATGGGGCGGCGCCCATCGGTACCGCGTCGGGATTGAGGCGCGACTCGATCTCCGGAAGGCTCCGCAGGAGTCGTGCCGCTGCGGCGTCACGGCCACTCTGCAGATAGGCATAAATGAGATAGTCGCTGGCGTGAAGCTCTTCGGTGATGTTGCCTTCTCGCTGCGAAGCTGCCGACGAGGCGACATTGGAAGCGATGGATTCGTCCCACAACCCGAGCCGGGTAAAGATGTGAGAAGGCATATGAAGGGCGTGCGGGGAATCAGGCGCGATTTTGGCGTACGCTCGGGCGGCCATCAGAGCTCGAGGCGCCAACGCCGGAAAATCATAGCTGTGTATGATGTAGTGAGCTATTCCTGGATGCCGCGGTTCTTTGCGAAACAGCTCTTCCAGAATCGCGCCCGCCTCGAGTTGCTTTGCATATGTCTTGTCAGCCAGGTCGGCCGACATGGCGAGGGAAAGTGCGTAGAAAATGGCAGCCTCTGAGTCCATGGGATACCGCGCCGCAACTTTCGACATCGCGTCGGAATAGGCGTCAAGCCGGGACTGCTGGGATGTGGTTTCGAATCCGTCGTAGAGGCGGGCAGCGGCGGCGATGTAATCGCGCTCGCGCTGCGTTCTCGATTGGGCCGCTTCGGCCGCCGCAATTGCCGCGCGGCCCATGTAAAGAGATGTGCGTGGCTTCAACCCGGGCGCGAACGGGTTGCCCCAACTGCTGAGCGCGATTCCCCAATCGGCCATTCCACACTCTGGATCGGCCGCAAGAGCCTCGCGGAATTCGACAACTGCTGGACCGAACTCAAACGAATGAAGCAACGCCACTCCGTGTTCAAAGATGCTCTGCGCACCGGGCGAGCACGAAGTTTGGAAATGGACATTGCCGAGCTTGGCATCGGCGTCGGCGAGCGGCGATTGCCCATGGGCGGCTGCAGCGAATGACAGGACGCACAGGAAAGACGCGAGTCTGGGCCACAACACGACCGGCTTCTTTGGCGAGTTATGCTCCGCCGAAACATGGCAGGGTGCTCGAACTGCCGCCAAGTATACGCCACGGGAGCTGCAGAGCGACATCCGCAGCGGCGGATGGCCGGAGGGAAATTGGAATAAAATCGATGGTCGGGGTGAGGCGCTACGCGGCGTTCGTGCGCAGACCATGCCGGTTCGCGTTCGATAGATGTGGCCGCTGTTCTGCAGGCGCTCGGACGGGCACAATGCTCAGTCAATGGGCCCCCTCAGCGTGAACCTGAATAAGGTTGCGTTATTGCGCAACTCTCGACGTCACGGTGTACCCGACCTGTTGCGCTTCGCCGCTTTGACTCGTCAGGCGGGAGCCGATGGCATCACCGTTCACCCCCGTCCGGATGAACGCCACATTCGCCGCGACGACGTGCTCGCTCTTGCCGAGCTGATGAAGCCCTGGCGTCCTCGGTTCGAGCTGAACATCGAGGGCTATCCCGATCGATGCCTGCTGGATATCGTGCGAATCGTGCGTCCGGAACAGTGCACGTTTGTGCCGGACCCGCCCGACGCCTTCACTTCGGAAGAGGGTTGGAAGCTCGACGCGAGTGACACGCCTGCATTGACAGCTGCAGTGAATACAGTGAAGCGGTTCGGCGGCAGGGTCATTCTCTTCATCGATCCAGACCCTGAAGTCATACGATGCGTGCCCGAGGGTCCGGTGAAGGCGGCCGACATTGAATTTCGCTTCCATTCCATGCCGGCGAGACTTCTCGACGATCGGGTCGGGCAGCTGGAGGATCGTATGGACCTCGAGGTCAAGTATTCTCGGGCAACTCCGGAAAAGGCGCTGCTGGACTGGCTTTATCTCGGGGAGTCTCGTTATTCGAGAATTGCAGGCCCGCCTCTGGATGTCGAGCTCGAGCGGCTCGACGGCCCGCGCCTGCGCAGGCTAGCCCGATCCATGGAGCTCGTCGAGCAACTCAAAGCCTGGCAGGCACGAAAGAAGCATTACGATCACGACTCGGACGTGCGGGAGAACGCGTCTGACGACGAGTAGCGCGAGGCGTCAATCCGCCTCTGATCGCAACGGGTGCGGCCGGAACTCCCCGGAGGCCAGTGGCTTTCTGTGGACTTGGTCGGGGTGACAGGATTTGAACCTGCGACACCTACGTCCCGAACCGTCTTAGACCCAACGATGAAGCGCCTCTCTGACCCGGTCCTGAAGATGCACCTGCGCTCCCCGCCGATCGGGCATCTGACGCTGCCCGATGGCGCGATCCCGGGGCTGTCTGTGCGTGTTGGAACCAAAGGAACCGCGAGCTGGTCGCTGCTCATCCGGGTGGCCGGCGAGGGCGGGACCAAGGCGAGCGGGAAACTCCTCTTGGGTGGCAAGCACCGGGTGAATCTCGGCCGCTATCCGGCGGTCTCGATCGCGGAGGCGCGTGTGAAGGCCGCGACATTGCTCGAGCAGGCGCAGCGAGGGGTGAGTCCGCTCGAGACTGCGAGTGCGGCTCGCGCGGCCGGTGGCCTCACCATCGAAGATCTGTCGAAGGAATTTCTGCAGCAGTACGTCTACTCCCGGGAGCTCGACTCCGCCCGCAAGTACGAGTTAGCCTTCGCCCGCCACATCAATCCCCGCATTGGGCGCCAGCTCGCCGAGCGCCTCAATCGTGAGCAGGTGCGCGCCGTGATGGATGCCGCACGTATCCGGCGCAAACGCCCCGCGGGGGAGCGTGGCGGTCCGATCGGGGGAGTGGAGGCGGCCCGCACCGCCATGGGCGTGCTCCGCCACATGTACTCCTGGGCGATCAATGAAGCGAAGCTCAGGCGTTCGGACAACCCCGCCAGCAATATCGTCAGGAACCTGCCGAAACGCAAGGCGCGGGACGTCGTGCTGTCATTGAACGAAGCGCGCATCGTGTGGCAAGCCGCGGAGTCGACCGGATATCCGTTCGGGACCCACGTGCAGCTCCTGCTCCTCACGGCTTGCCGCTGCGATGAATGGGCTTCAGCCCGCATCAGCTGGATCGACATGGAGCAGGCGCTCATGGTGATCCCGGCCAGCGCGTACAAGAGCGATCACGTTCACGTCGTGCCGCTCGTGTCGCAGGCGATGGAGATCCTGAAGCGCATCCCGAAACCGAAGCAGGGCGATTACCTGCTCTCGAGCACGGATGGGCGCACGCCGATACAGGGGGTGCCGAAGTATTTCCGGACCCGTCTTCCCGATGCGATTCTCGCGGTCACAGGAGAGAAGTTCGGAAAGCAATTCAGCTCACACGATCTGCGTCGGACAGTCGCGACGCGCCTCGCGGAAAGCCTTGGGGACGCGGGCGACAAGCTTGTCAAGCGAGTGCTAGGGCATTCCGACGGGAGTGTGACCACAATCTACAATAGGTACGGGTACGTGAAGGAGATGCGGAAGGCGCTGGAGCAGTGGGCGAATGATCTGACGAATGCGAATGCGCCGGAGCATCCGTCGGGTCCTCTCGCGCGGCTGAGTGTTCACCAACACGAGCGCTTGGAAGCCGGTGGGAATGTGCCGCTGATCGAGGGCGGCCAACCATGAGCAGCGCGAGTTTCAGCGCCACAATGGACGAGAGAACACCGGCCGCCGGCGGGCTTGTCCGGTGTATCCTCTGGCTTCTCTGGCAATGCATCCGCGTCCCAGCATTGCTTCTGCTCGTAGTTCTTGAGCCGGTCGTCAGCTTCGTGCTCAGCTCGCTCGCGCTGCTCGGCGTGCTGACGGCATTTTTCTGGAAATTCGTGGGGCCGCCCCGCCCGCGCAGCCTCGAACGTGACCAGTCCGGTGCCGCTTGCCACATCCAACACCTGCTCACCCGGCGCCAAGGTCGCGAATTCCATGACAGCCGCTCTGACATCGGCGAGCTGCGCCTGCCAGAGTGGCTCATAGAGATCGGCCGCCCGATCCCATCCATAGCGCTGGATACGTCTCTGGAGGTCGGCGTTCATGAGTCGTAATTCGCGATCTGATCGCGTGCGTTCAAAGTATGTTGCCTAGTATCACTGTCGCGTGACAGATCGTCCTGGCCGAGCGTCGGCAATTTCTGACCGACTGTCCGGGTGTCTGGCCCCGCTGTGGCGCACTTGTCCTGGCGTCCTGACCTGCTGCTCGAACGTCCTGAATACCGCACTCACCAGCCCGCGGCGGTGGCTAATTCGAGCCGGTCCGCGCAACATTCGAGTCAGGCAGACCGGGAGATCACAATGGCAAATGAGAACATCGCGGCATCGCTGGCTCGCGTCCAGACCGTTTTGCAGCGCAGGCCCCAGACAGGCATGCACGACGATGCACCGGCCACCGCGCGGTGGATGGGTGGCTTACGAGTCATCTCCAGCCATGCGAACGGGATGGAGGTGGCCAGCGACATGCCCGCCGAGCTCGGCGAGACGGGCGATCAGGTCTCACCAGGCTGGCTGTTCCGCGCAGGTCTGGCGGCCTGCCTCACCACTTGCATCGCGATTCAGGCTGCTGCCGCCGGCGTTGTGCCGAGTGCGCTCGAGGTGCGCGCCACGAGCCGCTCGGATCTGCGAGGTCTCTTTGGAATGTGTGAAAGCGACGGTGCGCCAGTCGGCGCCGGGCCGATCGCCGCCGGTCTGACTGTCCACATCTCGGGGCCAGAGGTGGACCCCGCGGAGCTCAACCACCTGGTCGAGCGAAGCTATCTGCGATCGCCGATTTCGGCGGCGCTTCGCGATGCAGTGCCCGTAAATCTGGCGATCGAAGTAGAGGGCAAATAAACGGCTGCCCAAAACGCCTAAGCACGCTACCGCATTAGCGCGCCGCAGGAGGAAGGTGCCCTTTGTGGAGCACTGGCGGCCGACCGCAATCGGCCGTCGCTGCTTCGCCACCATCACCTGGATAACCGACGGCACGAAGGGAGCGACTCCATACGCCTCCGCCGCTGACAGGAGCCCGACGTAATAGGGGACCTTGAGTACGGAGGCTAGGAACCGGTGCAGCCACGTCTCGGGCGGAGGAGCCTCGCTGTGTGCGTGCATCAGAGGCACGATCACCCACTGACCCGCGCCGCGTGCAATGCGGGCGATGCGACCCCGTTGCTGCTGCCGATGCAAAAAAGCTGTCGCAGCGCTTCCGGGGACGTTCCCGGGAGGGAGGCGGCGATCTGCTCGCCCGTGAGCATGAGTTGGCCGGACCGCTCAGCCTCATCGAGGACAGTGGAGAGACGAGACTCGACCCCCGGGCTATCGGAGGTTCGCGGTCCGCTCCCGGACAACAGATTCACCGATTGAGCTTCTTGAGCCGCTCCGCCTGGCGTGTGAGGGCGTCCCGGCGCCTGCGAGGACGCGGCGGCGTAGCTGGAGCGGAATTGCTTCCAGCGGCTGGGGCCTCGGAATGCGCATCGGCTTTCTGCCGGGTCTCACGCGTCGCGTCGACGGGTTCGGGCGACGAGAGGGTGATGGAAGCGGGATCTACCCAGAGTCGGCGGTGCAGGACCCATAATAAGGTGCCGGGGTGCCAGTAGAGAGCCGAGCGCACCCCGGATGAATTGCTTTCGCGTGATCGTTGGCATTACCACTTCTCGTTGCGGTGACTTCGCTGGCTTCCGTCTCGTCCGCGGAGCGGATTTCCAGCGTGATCGGCTCCAATCTCAGGTTTTCGAGATTGCGGTAACTCGAGCTCGAGCCCGCACATTGGCCTGCAGGCACTTGGCGAATCAGAGGGTCAATACGCTGAACGCAAACTCTGACGGTGGCTCTTTCGGCTCGCCTGCTTGTGTGCTTGACGGTGAAAACCTACGGAGTTTTGCTTCGCCCGCCTGCTGTTCCATAGTGACTAGACTTGAGATAATTCGCAACTGCATCCGCCCACTCGGCCGGTGCATCGTAACTTGCCGCGACGCCGTCCCAATCGAGGTTCTGCAGCGAAAAATCGGGCCGAATGGTCTCTAAATCGAGAGCCGCTTGTTGGAACTGCTGACCTCGGTAAGTCAGGAGCATCACTGGCATCTTGAGTCGCCGTAACAGATCCTGCAGATCGTATCGATAAGCAGCATCTTGCGCGAACCATCCATTCGGACCAGCGGCAAATATGCTCATTAGAATCGACTGCATACCTCCAACACTGATCTTTGTGGCGGCAGGTGATTGCAGAGTCGCGCTGATTTTCGTGTCGGCGGAATCAAGATGTCTCCACAATTTCTCCAGGTGACTTCCATCTGGGCGAGGTGTTTGGTACTCATGTGGCTGGGAGAAGTACTTCGCCTGGCCGATGGAATCGACTATGACAGGTCCCTCAATGATCAGGCTCTTGACCATGGCGGGGTGCGCCGCTGCGAATGCACAGACAATCGTCCCGCCCTCATTCACTCCGAGAAGATTCGTCGCCTTGAGGCCGAAATGCCTCATTACCGGCAGGAGAACTTCGGCGTATTCCGTGGCAGTGGGCGGCGCCGGCGGACCATCGGACATCCCATAACCGGGGAGATCGACTGCAATCGAGCGCACCCCGCGTGCACTGAGCTCCTGCTGAGCGTAGCGGAATTGCTGGGAAGACCAGATCATTTGATGAACGAGGATCACCGTCGGAGCGTGACTGCTACCGTCGACTCGAACGTGCACCTGGCCCCAGGGCCCGTCCACGTATGCGCGATAGCTGGTTCGGGAGTCGGCTGCGTCGGCGGCGTGCGAGGGCATATCCAGACCCAAGCAGAACAGCGCGGAGAGCAGCGCGATACCCGCCAAAAAACTGACATGTTGCGACATGCAGCCTCCCTACAATACCTTCGAAGAGTTTGGAAGCTGCATTCCCAGGTCAAGGGTGCTGCTTGATGTATTTCGCAACGGCATCTGCCCACAACTCCGGCGCATCGAAGCAGGGCGCCGCTCCATTCCAGTCGAGAACCGTCAAAGTGAACCGTGGGTGCATTGTGTTGACCCTTACGGCAGTCCGGTAAAGCAGCTGGCCTGGGTACGTCAGTATCATCACCGGTAGCCTGATTCGTTTCAGTACCGGCTCCATTCGAAACTTGAACACAGCATCGTGTGCAAACCACGCATTCGGCCGGTTCAATACCATGCGGCCATCCGCGTCGGGTATCTCGTCGGCATACTCACCGGCAACCAAGTCCGCCAGATCCTTTGCATTCCAGATTGTCGGGCCTTCCAGGATGAGGCTCTTGACCATATCGGGATGCGCGTCTGCGAATGCGGCGATGAATGCCGCGCCGGTATTTGAGCCCAGGAAATTTGCGGATCGCAGGCCGAAGTAGCGCAGCACAGGAACGAAGCTCTCGGCATATTGATATGCATTCGGCAGCGTCGGCGGTCCATCGGACATTCCGTAACCCGGGATGTCGATCGCGATCGAGCGGATGCCTCGCTGCGCCAATGCGAGCTGCCCAAAATGGAACTGCTCGGATGACCACACCATCATATGAACCAGGATCACCGTGGGGTCAGTGCTCTTGCCCGCGACCCGCACGTGGATCTGGCCCCAAGGACCATCAATATACGCTCCGTAAGGCCTCGGCCCGTCACCGGCCCGAGCGACTGGCCCTGCCAGGCCGCACAGAAGGGACACGCACAGCAACTTCAAGGCGAAGACGTGGAAATACCGCCTCACGACTATCCCCTTTTTGACACCATTCGACTGCGTGCACGCTGGAAACAATCATTCAGATCGTCTGGCCGCCATCAACGGCAAAACCTGCTCCGGTGACAAATGAGCTCTTTGTTGAACACAGGAACATGACTGCGTTGGCGACGTCGTCCGTCGTTCCGATTCTGCCAATTGGATGGCGACTCGCCTGAAGGGCTCTGAGATCCTCTATCGATTGACCGGGGAGAAGGTTGCGCTCGAGCATGGGCGTATCCACGCCGCCCGGCAGTACTGCATTGATTCGAATATTGTAGCCACGCTCTGCGCAGTGGAGAGCTGCTACCTTCGTGAGCGTCAATACGGCCGCCTTCGACGCGCAATAGGCCGGGGCATTGGTCATGACCTTCAGGGCCAGCCCGGAAGAAATGTTGACGATGTTCCCGCCGCCACGCTCCTTCATCTCCGCAATAGCGTGCTTACAGCCCAGGAATACACCATCGGTATTGACTGCAAAATGGTGCCGCCATAGGTCCAATGGAGTTTCTTCTATCGTAAGGTGCGGCTTGAGGAAGCCGGCGTTGTTGATGAGAATGTCCCAACGCTTCTTCTCCGAGAGGATCGACTGCGCGGCGCCGATCCAGTCTTTGTCCGAGGTCACGTTCAAATGGACAACCGAGGCTTGTTTCCCGATCTGGCTCGCAAGAGCGTCACCCTGTTTGCAATCGGTGGTGCCGATTACGACCGATGCTCCTGCCTCGGCCAGGCGTCGGATGATGGTTGCTCCAATCCCCCCTGTTGCGCCCGTAACCAATGCAACCCTTCCACTGAATTCCGACATTGATTCTCCTTTTAGCAACGGAAAACCGAGAGATTCATGTATGGCCTTCGGTTGAATTGACGGCGCCCGGCTTCACTCGCGCAGAGTCTCTCCAACAGCTACGCTGTCCGGAACAGGCTCATGAAGCCATAATCCATGTGAAGCTGCGCGTGGCAGTGGAAAAGAGTGAGACCAGGCTGGTCCGCGGTGAAATCCACCTCCATGACCTGATAGCCCCCGAGCATGGCGACGTCCTTCAGTACGCCCGCGGTCGGCGCGCCTGCGATGCGCGTCAGCTCGAAACGGTTGCGGTGAAGGTGGATGGGGTGGATATCGTCGCTGGCATTGCGCATACGCAGTCTATATCGCCTGCCGCGCACGAGGTGCCGGGATACGGGCATCATCTTGGCGCCGTTGAGCATCCAGCGGTTGAAGCCGTCGTCCGCCGCGTTGTCCTTTTCAATGAGCACATCCAGCGTCTCGTAGGGCGGCGGCGGTTCCCGATGCGGATCGGCGAATCGCCGGTAGTCCCAGCTGAAAGGTGCCGGCGCGCGCCACACGGGGTTACCCCGCTCGCCGGCGTACTCAATGATGATCCCCATGCCGCGCCGGCGGTCATCGTCGTCGAGGTCGCCCATCACCCAGATGCCGGGGTGATCCATCTCGACGATCGCGCTCACTCGCTCGGCCGTGCCGAGCCACAGCACCGGCACCTCGCTGGGACGAGGGACTGGGTTGCCATCGAGCGCCACGACTTTGAACATGTGCCCCGGCAGCGCGAGGCTGCGGATCTCGGTGGCGCTGCCGTTGAGGATGTGAAACAGAACGCGCTCGCCGCGCTTGACGCGCGTGGGTTCGCCGAAGCCGAGCTGATGGCCGTTCACGGTGAAGATGCGATAGCCGACCTCGAAGCCTTTCTTCATCCCCTGGGCGAGCGAGGCGCGCATCGCGGACTCGCCGCGCGCCCGCAGCTCGGGATCCCGCGTCGCAGGCGACAGGAACCCCAGGTCCATGTCGCCGCCCTGGCTGAAGAACGGCTCGAATTCCTTCAGCGTCAGGAACACCTCACGATCGTAGGCGCCGATGTCGTGCGTGGGCTCGATATACACCGGTCCCACCTCGCCGCCGTACAAACCGCGGTTCAGGTCGTCGCCCGCTCGCACGTGAGTGTGATAGAAGCGAAAGCCGGAAGGGCGCGGGACGAAAACTTCGCGGCGCATGCCATGCGGAGGAATATAGGGCGTCCCCTCTTCCGACGCGCCATCCACGGAGTCGTCCACGAGCTGTCCATGCCAGTGCAGCTGCTCGGGAACGTCCGTGTCGTTGAAGATGTCTACCATGACCTCCCGTCCTTCCCTGAATCTGAGTAGCGGCCCCGGAAACGCGCCGTTATAGGTGGTGAGTGACAGGAAGTGCTGTGGGCCGACTTCGACGAGTGAAGTGGCGATACGGATGGTGTAGTCGGCGGGTCGGGACGGCGCTGCGAACACCGGCTCGGCAAGGGGAATGTTGGCAGCGAGAGCGGTGAGTCCAGTGGTCTTCAGGAACTGCCGGCGGTCCACGAGGCCTCCTACGCAAACTCATTAGGCTGACGCATCTGCCTCGGCGCGCTATCGAAGGCCTGGAACTGAACCACAAGTGCCGCCTAGATGCTGGTTGAGGCACGAAGTTATCTGAGTGTACTAAGTCGCCCCGGTGGGCGCAACCACGATTGCCTCCGCCATTCCCCGGCCATATGCGATCGGCAGTGTCCCAAGAAAAGGGTGCCGGCAAGTCGCTGCGGGTGCCCACTTTGGCGGAAAATAAAGCAGCATATGGCGAGTCCCTCGAGTGCATTTTTGTGGTGGCACTGGCATCGCATGTTCCCGAGAGGCGCCAACCGACAACGGTAACCTAGTTGCATAATACAGTTCCGATCTGTAGCCTGCGGACTTGGGACAGAATTTTGCAGCTCGCAGAGTGCGCTCGCTGCGCACGGCGAGTTTGGGCTCGTACTCGGCGCGCTCATGGACTCATGCTGAGTCCTCCCCTTTTATCCGGAAACGAGGGGGTGCCGCTCCAGCTTATCCCGGCAGGATCAGCACCCTCTGATCTGGACGCCGGTAAGTAGCGTACTCTCATCCAGTCGGTCATCCGTCACTTCCCAGCGAGTCTGTTCCAAGATGAGCCGCACGCGCATGCACAATAGCCGTACTACTGCGGGATCGATGTTCAAAGAGGGTGAACGCGTGGAATCAACCGAAAGAACGAACTTTCGCTGGCTGGCGATGCTGTTGATAGTGTCGCTGGTCATTATCAACTACATGGATCGAAGTGCGATCGGGTACGCGATCGGCCCGATAAGCAAGTCATTGGGCATCAATCCGGGCCAATGGGGGCTCATCAGTGCTGCCTTTTCAGTCGGATATCTTCTCGTCGCCTTCCTCAGCGGCCCGCTGGTAGACCATTACGGGACGAAGAAAGTATTGGGAATCTCGATAGTCGTCTGGTCGTTGGCGTCAATGCTCACCGCGGTCGCGTCCACCTTCTTTGTCATTTTCATTGCCAGAGTCATTCTCGGTATAGGCGAGGGGCCTGGATTTCCGGCCGCGAGCAGGGCGACGAGCAGGTGGATGCCGAGGAATGAACAGGGATTTGTACTTTCCCTGATAGGCGGAGTCGGTGTGGCGGGGAGCATCCTCATCAGTGGGCCAATCGTTACACAACTGATTCCGCACGTAGGTTGGAGGGTAACGTTCTTGATTCTTGGCGCCCTGGGCTTGATATGGACGATCGTCTGGGTGATTGTTTTCAGCGACGAGCCGGCACTGCACAAGCAGGTGAATCCCGCGGAGCTGGCCCATATTTCCGATGGGAAAAGCGACGAGGAGCGGTCGCGAGTGAAGTCGAAAATAGAACCAGGGAAGGTTTTGGCGAATAAGTCGCTTCTGGCGATAGCGTTCGGATTTTTTTCCTGGGGCTACATTTTCTGGGGCCTGTTGTATTGGCTGCCTGGATATTTGAGCAGAACCTATGGGCTCGACATAAAGTCGGTTGGTCTGTTCTCGACGCTTCCATGGGCGGCTGGAGTGGTCGGAGCGTTGGCCGGTGGAGTCATGCTTAGGAAGCTTTATCTGGTCACGAACAGGCTGTATCCGCGGTGCGTCGTAATGGCCCTTTTTGTGTTTCTCGCGGGAATGTGCATGATTCCCGTTTTCTTGATTCATTCACTGACTGTTGCCGTGACATTCATCTCTCTGGGTGTGGGATTCGGTTTCGTCACCGCCGGGTTCTGGTGGGTGGCCTCAATAGAGACTTCTCCTGACCAGCCGGGGTTCGCTGCCGGACTCCTAGACGCGTCGTTCGCTGCATCAGGAATTGCGACGCCGATCATTATGGGCTACACAGTTGAGTATACGGGGAGTTTTGACGACGGCTTCCTGACGATGATGGTAATCGCAGTTGCCGGATCCCTGGCAATGGTTGTATTTACGCGGGGTGCGGGCGCGGAGAAATGCACTGCACCGGAGGTGGCGCGGTCTCTTCGGACACGTGGATAGGTGAATGGCCACGCTGGCGATCGACTTATCTCTGCTCGCTCAACCGACGAAGGGGGCGGGCCGAGCCGGAGATCGGCCAGGCAACGCGCGTTACGGCCCGATAAGGATCACTTGCTGCTCATCACCCGGGAGTGGATCCGCGCTGTGGCCAGCCCTGGAGCTCGACCCGGAACTTTCCGATTCTCGTTCGAGCGAGAAAATCGGCCGTTTCCTCCATATAACGCCGCCAAAAGGCTTCAGCTTGGGCAGGTTTGCCAACAATCATGAGGTTGACGAGCTGCTCATGCGACTCCGTTGATTTTACGGTGCGCTGCTTCAATGCCTTCGTTACGCTTTCGCCGCCGGTAAGGAGGAATTTGGAGTATCCCGCCGCGGGGAAACCTTGCAGCATGCCCATGAGAAGGCTTAGAGCTCTGTTTTCCGAGAACTCCAGCATTTGCCCGTGAAATTCGTCAATTGCGGTGATCGCAGCCGCGTAATCTTCCGCGTTCAATGCCGCCCGCTGGGCGTTGACGTATCGTTCGAGGCTGCGCAGGAAGTCCTTCTTCTCTCGCGCGGCCAGCAGTGATACCAGCGGCGGCTCGAGTAACATTCGCACTTGATGGATTTCACCCAGCGTCGTGCCGTGGCAGGCAAGATAAAGCGCGCCATATCGGGCAGCGGTATCTATGGAGGGACCCAGGACCATGGCGCCACTGCGCGCACCTCGTCCGAGGCGAATCAGACCTTCAGACTCGAGAACGCGCAGTGCTTCGCGCAAAGTCGGCCTCGAGACCCCGAGCTGACTGAGTAGATCACGTTCCGCAGGCAGCGTATCGCCGAGCTTCAAGATACCGGCGGCTATTTGCGCGCGCAGGCGCTCGGCTACGACGTGGGAGAGTTTAGGCGCACGAATATACCCGCCTGGCCCCAAACTGAGCGACTGCTTCTTCGGCGCTCTCGATATTGACGTCGCCATGTAGCAAGTATACTCATTGTTTGCAATTCAGGGGCAGACATTCTCACGGCGTTTTCACTCGTGGGACTTCCAGGCCAAGTGGTGCATCCGCACCGGCTAACCCGAATCGCCGACTGGTAGATGCGTCACTCGTGAGCTGAATTCGCCCGGCGCCCAGCCGCTCGATACACGCAGACACTCGCGGCGCATGCTTTCGTCCCGCGCCGGCGCGTGAGCATTTCGCCTGACGATCCCGTTGTAGTATCCACGCGGGCTCTCGATGACTATCTCCTCGCGATGGAAAAAACGAGGCTGGTCTGGCAATGCATTGCCAGAGCCATCGTCCGGCGCTCAGGTCGCGACCAACAATCCGCAATCCATGGATCCGTGGGGCGTCACGGCTCCGGAGACTACGACTCCTTTGCGCACTTTACAGTCAGGGCCGGCAGGGGGTAGGATGGATTACATAGGTAGCGTAGTTAACTATGGACCGAGACTTGAACGTGCGCCGGCATTCTGCTGAACCTCCAAGGTTTTCCCCATCGGTTCACTACCTGCCGTGCCCACGTAACTAGCGGGCTCTCTCCAGAACATCAACATGCACATCTCGGGCAGCACGCCTCGTGAGCGACATCTTAGAGTAGCTCGATGACATTTTACCGAATCGGGGGCTTCGGGATTTCAGGTGCGCCGGTAGACAAGGTGCGTATCCCTGAACCGTCTTTTGGCGTTTCGGTGCAGGTTGTAGTCGTGGGCGGCGGGGGTTGCGGGCTGACCGCGGCGCTCGCGGCGCGAGATTACGGAGCGGACGTGGCGGTCTTCGAGCGTGATAAGACCCCGGCCGGGTCGACAGGCATGTCGACGGGCCTCATTCCTGGCGCGGGTTCCAAGCTGCAGCGCAGTCGCGGTATTCCGGACAGCGCCGAGCTGTTTGCGTGCGACATCCTGGAAAAAGCCAGTCGGCAGACGGACGCGAAGATAGTCGAGACTTTAGCGAGTGAATCCGGTCGCACGATCGACTGGCTCACTGAGCGCCATCGCGTGACGCTCACGCTGGTTGACGGTTTTCTGTATCCCGGGCATTCACAAATTCGTATGCACGGGACACCCAACCGAACCGGCGCGGAGTTGATGGGTGCGCTGACCAATGCAGCGGCGCTTTCCGATGTAGATATCATCACCGAGGCATTGGTCGCAGACCTATATGTCGACGCACGCGGGCGGATCCGGGGCATCCACGCGATTCGCCGGGACGGCCTCAGCGAGGACGTGGGGTGTGAAGCGTTGGTGCTCGCGTGCTCGGGATTCGCAGGCAATACCAAGATGGTGGCTGAGTACATACCCGAGATCAGCCACGCCGAGTTGTTTGGTCATACGGGTAATGAAGGTCATGCAATTCGCTGGGGACAGGCTCTCGGAGCAATGATCTGCGATTTGCACGCCTACCAGGGACACGGCGGCTTGGCCGCGGGACATCGTATACCCATTCTGTGGCCGCTGATCGTCGCCGGTGGTATCCAGGTGAATCGTGAGGGGCGGCGGTTCGCCAATGAAGCGCGCGGCTACTCGGAACAAGCGGTGGACGTTACGGTGCAACCCGGCCACTTTGCCTGGGACGTCTATGACGAGCGGATCCATAAGCTGATGCTCGAGTTCCAGGACTACCGGGACGCGGTGGAGGCTGGCGCGATCATCACGGCGCCGACCACCGAGGAATTGGCCCGGATGATGTCGATCCCTGTCACCGGTCTGCAGACGACTCTGTCGGAAGTGGCGCAGCTCGCACTTGCAGGAAAGGCGTGCCCGTTTGGACGCTCATTCGAGAGCGGCCACTTATTGAAATCCCCGTTCTGCGCGGCGAAGGTAACGGGTGCTTTATTTCACACGCAAGGCGGACTTGCGGTTGATCAATGCGCGCGCGTTCTACGCCAAGACGGCAGCGCGTTTCCCAATCTATTCGCCGGCGGAGGCGCGGCACGGGGCGTCTCCGGCCCGGGTGGGTGGGGCTACCTTGCCGGCAACGGTTTGCTTGCCGCTACTACGCTCGGTCGTCTGGCCGGCCAGGCGGCCGGGCTGCAAGTTCGCGGCACAAAATAGGCTCCCGCCCACCTAGTTGCACGGGCCGCGTGAGTCGTGCATTATAAGGTAGACGTCGGTGCCTAAGTTATCTAGGATGCCCACAGCGGGACTTTGGGGTAGGTCTCGCGCGAGACGCGCGGACGACGCGGGGCTTGTAATCCGAAGGGCAAGTGATAGCCCGATACGAATCTTTGGCCGTCCAAGCACTTCCAGGGCATAGCATGAACATGAAAATTAGATCAGGCGCCGTAGTTCTGGCTTTTGCAGCGGGCGCAATCATCTTCCACCAGGCTACCGCAGCCGCCCAAGGGCAACAGCAGGGGACGCCTGGGTCGCAGAACCAACAGCAGGGAATGACGGACACGCAGGACCAACAGCAAGGGTCAACCGCAACGCAGGATCAACAGCAGGGCGTGGGGGCGGCGCAACGTCAGCCAACGTCCACCGCCGCAAGCTTTCGAAGCTTGACGGCCGTCATCGTCACCGCAACCAAGGTGGCCAAGCCGATCGTCGATGTTCCACTGGCCATCACGGCGATCACCGCCTCGGACATCCAGGATGCCGGGATGTTGGACCTGCAGGACGTAGCCCCGTATATACCGGGTCTCGAGGACCAGTCTCAAACTGTCGGCCGCAACGATCGCGGGTTTCGCGATTACTCGATGCGCGGCATCATCGCCGAGAACGGCCTTGACACGCGGCAGACCGCCAATATCTTCGTCGATGGCGTTCTGGACTTCAGCGGCGATACCACGGCCCTGAGCGACGTGGATCACATCGAAGTCGTCAAGGGTCCGCAGGCCGCGTATTTTGGTATTGGGACATTCGGCGGTGCGATCAACTACGTGACGCGGGCGCCGTCGCTCACCCACTGGACGGGACAGGCGAACTTCGACGCCGGCAGCTACGACGAGCGGACGTTCTCTGCCAGCGTCAACGGACCGATCATCGACGACAGGCTCTCGATCCGCCTGTCTGCGCGGTCCTACTACACGGGCGGCGATTATCCGGATCCGGGCTATCCCGGTACGGAGCTCGGTCAACAAAGTACCGAGTCTCAAAGCATCAGCTTGCTGTTCAAACCGATCGACAATCTGTCGATTCGCAGCTACAACACGTATTTCACGGACGATGACGGCGCATCGGCAAATGGTGAGCTGTTCGCGAGTAGCTATAACTGCAATGCCGGGGCCGCTCCTCCCGGGACGCTGAATTACCATTGTGGAGAAGTCACCGGCGCGATGATACCAACGAGCTCCATGACCAACTCGACGTACATCGATCCGCTTGCCTATCAGGAGCTGCAAACCGGGGGAGGCATAGCAGGTGACGCACCGTTCCTCGGCCCCAACTTCGTGAACCACATCGGGGTCGAGCGCCACGCGTGGACCTCGCGCAATCAGTTCGAATACGACTTTACGAACGGCTACGAGGTCGCTGGCGCCGTCGCACTGGACAGCAATAGATGGGGATTCCTGCTGTCCAATTCGGGCATAGACGCGCGCAACATACCGAACCCGGATTACGGGATCATTGCCGGTGTCCTTCCCTATCAATATGACCTGATCATCAGCAATCAGTCGGACTTCGACTACAACCTGGACCTGCGCATTTCTTCGCCCTCCAAGGATCGCCTCAACTGGACGGTGGGGTTGGACTATCTCAATGACCTCACTCAGGGCCAAACCTGCGGCTACCTGTTCTTCGGGTACGCGGGCTGCTTCACGCCGCTCGAGAAGCTCAAGAACAGCACTCCCTCGATATACGAAGCGATCAACTATTCGATCTTGCCGACCCTTACACTGAGTGTGGAAGGGCGATATCAGATATCCACGGTGGGTGAGACCGACTTTCCGGCCGGAGCCCCTCCACTGGGAGTCAGTAATAGAAGCGACGTGTATACGCCCCGGCTGAGCCTGCAGTACAAGCCGGCCGATCGCATCACCTATTACATTTCCTATGCGCAGGGAACCCTTCCCGTCGAGTTCAACACGAACCTGGCGGTTCTCTCAGCGGCGGAGCAGGCGCAGATTGCCAAGCAAGCCAATACGACTTTCGTCGTGCCACATGAGAACATGCAGATGGAGGAAATCGGCGCCAAGGGCGATTTTCTGCATAATACCTTGGAGATACTGGCGGATGCCTACGCGGGCATCTGGAGCAACAGGCACATACCGCAGAATGTGAGCTTCACCACGCCCGAGGGGGCGCTCTCCGGCATCCAGGTGGTGAGCGCTGGCGGTATCGTGGATCTGCACGGCATCGAGCTCGAAGCCAGCTACCTCCTGGGCGAGCATCTCACGCTGCACGCGACGGCCGATTGGGCGGAGACCGACATCCGCAAAACCGACAGTGCCGATGCGCTGCTGCTGACCGGAAACTCAGATCCAGTTGGCAAGCAACTCCCGCTGTACCCTGCGGAGACTGCAACGTTTACGGCCACCTACCAGAGACATGCCTTTGGCGACTTTGACGGCTTCGCAAGAGTCGACTACGTCTACCGGAGCAAGATATATGATGACGAGGCCGACGTCGCCTGGACGGCACCTATCAGCACCGTGGACATCGGCTTTGGCATTTCCAATGAACGCTATCGGGTGGAGATCTACGGCAGGAACATCGGGGACAACACGGCGCCCGTAGGCCTCACGCGCACCGCCTACTCCGTCTACAATGCGGCGGGGGCGACCACCGGCTCCCTCTTGGGGCTCGATGTCTCGCCAGCTTACAAGCCGGTGTACGGAATTCGTGGGTCGATCAAATTCGGGGTGGACTGAGGCACGAATGCGGTATCCGGACCGGCGCGCGCCTTCGGCGCCGGCGAAGTGTGCGAAGTGCGCCGGCAAACGATCGTTGCGTTCGGATACCGCAGCTTGCACATCCGGGGCGGCTCTTCGACGACGATTTGTGGTGCGGCGAGTAGTAGAGCACGGTGTCGAACTGAGCGAAGAGAAAACGACGGCTTGGGAGAGTGGTGACCTATGAAAGCGACTAAAGCGGTGTCCGAGCAGCGAGAACCGGCACGACAGATGCATGCGGGTCTCATTTGTGCATTAGCGGCACTACTCGCGTTTGGGGTCGGTCGAACCGCCTCAGGCGAGCAGTTGCCCGGCATGGGCTCGCTCACGGGCCACGTGTCGGTGCGAAAGCCCCCCGGTTTCCTGACTGTGTATGCATTCAATACTGATAAGCATATCGGGTACATGGTCTATGTCGTGGACGGGAGATACCGAGCGACGAATTTGCTCCCGGGCCACTATGACGTGACTTTGCGCGGCACCGTCGGCCAACGTGATTGGAGCCTGCCGCAGCAGACGGTCCATCTCGATATCGCCGCGGGCAAGCAAGGCGCTGCCAATTTCACCGTTTCGGCTACGAAGCTTGCGCCAACATACGTGGGCGGCATGGCATATCAGGATCTGCCGGCGCCATATCCCAGCGCAAAGATCGTCCCGTTCAACGTTTTGTATCCGCCGGGTCGCGGTCGCGACATCATTGAGCGGACTTGCTTTGGCTGTCATACGGTGCAGTTTTTCCCATATAACGCCGTTCGAAGATATGCAGGGGGACGCCCCCCGTTTGACAAGGACGGGTGGTCAGGCGTCATTGACCTCATGACGAAACAGCCATGTTTTAACATCCCTGGCAACGCATCATGTTTCGACCCGAAGCTGCTGTCGCCGGCGGATCGTGAGGCAGTGATCGATTACCTTGCAACCAACTTCGGCGCGAACTCGGTGCCGCGCGTCGTGGAGCAGGAGCATGATCCGAAACTCAATGAGCAGGCTTTGGCAAAGGCCGAATTCGTCGAATACCGCCTTTTGAACAAGCCCGGGCAAACTCGGTTCGTACACACGCCCGACTTCGATGGGCAAGGCAATGTCTGGATCATGGATGTCAATACCCCCGCTCTGATCAAGGTGGATCCGCGGACCGGCGAGATCACCGATCATCAGGGACTCGGGCGCTCGGAGACACTCACCGTCGATACGGACGGAACGGTTTGGTACGGAGGCCTGTCCCATTACGACCCCAGGACGAATTTGCGCGACCAGTACCTCTTCGACGCAGGCGGAAATCAGGGGAAACCCATTGGGGTCAGTACGGCAATCATAGATTCGCAAGGCAATATCTGGCTGTCGCTGCTGCCGGTTGGCGGAATTGGCGAGTTCGTGCGCAAGGAGAATACGATTCGCTGGTGGCGGGTTCCCGTCCTGCGCAGTCATGCGTACGGCATCACGCTCGATCACAACGACAAAGTGTGGACCGCTGATTATCACGACAGCGGGATCACGAGCTTCGACCCAAAGACGGGAGCGTTCCGGCATTACCTGCTGACGGGCGACAACACGCCGACCAATATTCGTCGGCCGGGTGTGGATTTGGAGAACTTCGTCTGGGCCTCGACCTGGGGCAGCCGGGCGCTGATGAACGGGGCGCTATATCGGGTCGACCCGGAGAGCGGCGAGGTTACGGAGCACAAACTGGGAATTCCGTACGCAAACCCTTACGATGTTGAAGCCGATCCGGCGGACAACATGTGGGTAGCAACGGATAACTACCTCGTGAAATTCGATCAGAAGACCGACAAGTTCACCCGCTACCCGCTGCCGGAACGAACTGATGTCCCAAAGCTGGCAGTGACCCGGGATGGCGCAATCTGGTTCGGGCCGCGCAACGCGGGGGAATTCGGTGACTATGGCGCCTCGGCGTCGGTACTTTATCCGGACAAGGACAATATCAAGACTTTTGCGGCGTACTATTTCAAGGGCAGCGATCGGAGCCATAAGGAAAACTACCATGGCCCGACGACTCCGGTTAAGGGCACAATACAACTGGTTCCGGCGGCGGAGCAGAATCCGGGTGCATATGAGTCCGCCCTGTTGGGTGGTGCGGCATGCGACTGTGCGAAGAGCTCTACGTCAGGAAATGGCGCCGGCAAGAAGTGAGATGACAGGGTGGAGGAACATGCAGATGAGGGTACTCATGAGCGAAGACGAAAATCTTGGACGGAGCTGCAATCGCCGGCGCTTCCTGATCCGTAGCAGTGCTGCACTTGGGACGGGCGCGCTTGCCTTGCTTTTGGGGCGGGGCGCGTACGCGAGCGGACTTCCTCTTTTGTCTATGGCTGATCCGGAGGCTAAGAAGCTTCACTACACCGAGGATGCCAGCAAGGTAGATCGCGGCAGTAACGCGAGCTACATCCCCGGTTCAAAGTGCGCCAGTTGCAGCTTCTTCCGCGCAAACGGCGCAACTTGCTCATTTTTCCCCGGGAAATCGGTGAATGCAAACGGCTGGTGCTCGGCTTACTCACAAACCGAGGATGCAGAGTAAGTACATTAATTTTTTGAATCGTGGACGGCGCGATATAACGGAGTGCCCAATTTGCAGAAGTTCGATCTGTTGATCCGCAACGTACGGGTGGTGCGCCCCAACTCGAGCGAAGTGCCGCTGCAGCACGTTGCCATCAAGGACGGCCGATTTGTTGCGATCGGAGCAGAACTCAAGCCAGAGTCGGCGCTCGCCGTGACCGACGCGAAGGGAATGCTTGGTTTCCCGGGACTCGTAGATGCCCATATGCACACCGGCATATACAACCCCGTGCCGGAAGATGCGCTAAGGGAGAGCCGCGCTGCGGCGCAGGGCGGGGTGACTTCGAGCCTGAATTATTTCCGCTCCGGGCAGTACTACATGAACAGGGGCGGCCCATACGCCGAGCTGTTTCCCGATCTGCTTGAGCTATCGGAAGGCCGATTCTACGTTGACTACGCCTACCACCTCGCGCCCATGGATGCGCAAGAGATCAGCGAGATCAGCATGCTGATCGACAAATACGGTGTCACCTCCTTCAAGATCTTCATGTTCTATGGAGGCTATGGGTTGCATGGAGCCTCGGGGCACCAGCACGAATTCCTCATGATCGGGCCGGAGGAGAAGTATGACCTCGCGCACTTCGAGTTCGTGATGCGGGGCATAAAGGAGGCGATGGAGAGATTCCCTGAACGGCGATCCTGCATCAGTCTGAGCATGCACTGCGAGACCGCCGAGATCATGGCGGCCTATACGAGACTCGTGCAGCAGCAGGGTCGCCTTACGGGATTGAGGGCCTACAGCGCCGCTAGGCCGCCACACTCGGAAGGCCTCGCGATCGCGATTGCTTCCTACCTCGCTCAGGAAACGGAATGCCTCAACATCAATCTCCTGCATCTTTCCTCGCGCAAGGCGGTCGAGGCAGCTCTGGCGATGCAGGGCGCATTTCCGCAGATCAATTTCAGGCGGGAGGTGACGATAGCCCATCTCTGCATCGATTACGACGTCAAAACCGGCGTCCTGGCAAAGGTGAATCCGCCCATCCGGTCACGAGAGGATGTCGAGTTCCTCTGGCGCACCTTGCTCGACGGCAACATCGATTGGGTATGCAGCGATCACGCATGCTGCCGCCATGAAATGAAAGTGGATGGCGGCAAGCCGGACGACATCTTTCTCGCCAAATCGGGCTTCGGCGGTACGGAATATCTGCTGTCGGCGCTCATCTCGGAAGGGCGCAAGCGCGGGCTCTCGTACAACCGCGTTGCCGAGCTCACATCTTGGAATCCGGCACAGCGCTTTGGGCTGCTGCGGAAGGGGGACATCGCGCCGGAGTTCGATGCGGACCTCGTCCTGGTGGATCCTGACCGCTCGTTCGTAGTTCGCGCAGCCGAGTCTGAGTCGGGGCAGGGCTACACGCCCTTCGAAGGGCTCGAGCTCGCCGGAAAAGTCGTGTCAACCTACTTGCGTGGAGAGTGCATCTACGGGGATGGGAAGGTGATTGGGACCCCGCGTGGCCGCTATCTGCGGCGCCCGTACGCGGATTGAGGTCTCCGGAACAGGAGATCAGTCATTCAAATCATCGCCATTGGGCGATCCTACCTCGTACGCCCAAGGGCGCCTCAGCTGATCTGCGGCTTGAAACGCCGCGATTCGTCCAGCCAGTTTCAGTGTCTGCTCAAGCTCGCCAAGTCCCTCCAGCAATGCCTCGCGCGCCTCGGCGGCGATCTCGAAGGGCCAGGAGTCGCCACCTGCAACTATGCGCTGGTTTGCCAGGCTGACGAGCGGCCGATGGCGCTGCGGGTCCTCGATCACCCACGCCGCCAGTCTCGCGATCGCCTCGGAGTCGAGGCGCGTGGGCAGCAGGCCGTTGCGCACGCAGTTGCGATGGAAGATCGTGTTAAAGGAGGGTGCGATCAGGACGCGAAAGCCGTACTCGGCGAGTGCCCAGACGGCCTGCTCGCGACTCGATCCGCAGCCGAGATTCTCACCGGTGATGAGGATCCGGGATCCCTGGCAGGCAGGCTTGTTCAGCACGAATTCCGGGTCCGGCGTGCGGCCGCGGCCGGGCAGATAGCGCCAGTTGGCGAAAAGACCGTCGGCGAGGCCTGTCTTCGCGACGGCGCGAATCTCCCGCGACGGAATGATCGCATCGGTATCTATGTTCTCGCGTAGGAGAACCGCCGCGACCGCCGTCAATTCGGCAAAGGGCTGTGGCACCGATTCAGTCCAGTCCCTGGCGGGGATCGGCGACGTGGCCGGCGATCGCAGAAGCGGCCACTGTCTCGGGGCTTGCGAGGTGAGTACGCGTCTGGGGCCCTTGCCGACCCTCGAAGTTGCGGTTGGTGGAGCTCACGATGCGCTGTCCGGGAGCAAAGCTCTCACCGCCCGCAAAGAAGCACAGCGAGCAGCCGGACTCGCGCCATTCGAACCCGGCGCGCTCGAATACGGACGCGAGTCCTTCGGCCTCCGCGAGCCGCTTGACGCTCGTCGATCCCGGAACACAGATCGCCCGTACGCCGGGGGCCACCCTTCGTCCTTCGAGGATCATAGCCGCACGGCGCAGGTCGCTGAGCCGGCTGTTGGTACACGCACCGATAAACGCCCCGTCCACTGGCAACTCCTCGAGCCGCTGTCCCGCTTTGAGACCCATGTAGGAGAGCGCACGCTCGTAGGCTGGGCGGCTCACCCGGCCGGCGACGGCGGAGTACTCCGGCACGGCGGCATCGATCGGAAGCGCATCCTGCGGATTCGTCCCCCAGGTGACCATGGGCCGCACTTCGCTGGCGTTCACCTGAATCTCGAGATCAAACCGCGCGTCCGGGTCGCTGTGCAACTCCTGCCAGTCTCTCATGGCGCGATCGAACAGATCGGCGGCCGGGGCGAACGGGCGCCCGCGCAGGTATTCGAAGGTCGCCTCGTCAGGGGCAATGATCGCCGCGAAAGCCGCAAGCTCCGTCGCCATGTTGCAGAGTGTCATTCGCGCCTCGAGATCGAGCTTGCGAACCGCCGGGCCTGCGAACTCGACCACGAATCCGCGGCTGCCAGCCGAACCCAGCATGCCAATCAGGTGCAGTGCGAGGTCTTTTGCCGTGACGGCTCTCTGCAGTGACCCCTCGACCCATACTCGCATAGTGCCTGGCTTCGGGACCCGCAAGGTCTGTGTGGCGAGCGCGTGCTCGGCTTCCGTCGAGCCGATGCCCCAAGCGAGCGCTCCGAAAGCGCCCTGTGTCCCCGTGTGGCTGTCGGGACAGACGAGGGTCAGTCCCGGTAGGACGATGCCGAGTTCCGGACTGATGACGTGCACGATACCCTGACGATCGTCGTCGATGTCGAAAAGACGGATGCCCGCCCCCCGCGCCTCGCGTCGGGTTACCTCTATGAATGGGTTGGCGGATTTACCTAGAGCGCCCGAGTTGCGGCCCGGACGGGTATCCACCACGTGGTCCATGGTGGCAAACACGCGCGCGGGATTCGCAACGCGGTGACCGGCCTCACGCAGGCTCTGCAGCGCTACACCTCCCGTGCGCTCGTGCAGGAGGATCCGATCGAGCAGCAGCAATCCGGCGCCGGAGGTCTCGGCGATGAGGTGCGCGTTCCAGATCTTCTCGAAGAGAGTCGTCGGCATTCGTTAAGCCACGGCGGCCAGCGCTGCGATTATATCATTCCAGAGATCGATTTGATATATGTATGTGACAAATGGTGCGAGGCGCGAGGGTGCTGTCGCACCTCGAGGGCTGCTGTCGTAGAATCGCACCCCACGGCGGGCGACTAGCGGAAAGTGCTCCCAATGGTGTCCGATCGCGCAGTTCCGGTTACCGGAAGGGCCGCTCAGGTGAGGTATGCAGGCGAGCAAAAAGCGCACGAGTGGGCTCGATAGATCCGCGGCGATCCCCCTTTACCATCAGATCTTCCTGCAACTGCGTGACGAGATCCTTTCCGGGCGGCGGCCCCATGGCTCGCCCATCGGCACCGAGAAGGAAGTCTCCACTGACTACGCTGTTTCGCGAATCACCGCCCGGCGCGCGCTGGCCGAGCTCGCGCAACATCATTTCGTGGCTCGCAAGCGCCGCGTCGGCACAACCGTCATCTATCAGCCGCCGGTCAAGCCCATCGAGGCGAATATGGACCAGGCGGTCGACTCACTGATTCACTTCGGGCGTGTTACCCAGGTACGAGTCCTTGCTCTGCAGAAAGAGCTCGCGAGCGCCTGGGTGGCCGAGGCCATGCACCTCACTGCAGGGGCGTGGGTACTGCGAGCGGATCGGGTCCGATACCTCAACGAGGAGCCTCTCGGATTCATCATCAGCTATGTCCCGATCGCTCTGTCCAATCACATTACCCGCAAGGGACTGCTCCAGACTCCGGTCCTGGAGCTCATCAAGCGTGCCGGATGCCAGCTCGGCAAAGCCTCCCAGACGGTGGCGGCCATGCTGGCCGATCCGCAGCTTTGCGGCACGCTCGAGGTCGAGCCCCGCTCGGCCATCCTGTGTATCACCCGCACGGTGTTTGATCAGGGCGGAATACCGCTCCTCCTCACAATCGCGCACTACCGCTCCGATCGCTACCAGCTGCGTCTCGATCTGCAGCACTGACCGTTATGCGATGACCCCAGCGCGGGCGAGCTCAGCAAACTGCTCGTCCGAGACGCCGATCTCTTCGAGCACCGCGCGCGAATCCTCGCCCGCCCGACGGGGGTTGCGGCGCAGCTCGCCGCGTCGCCCGTCGAGTTCCAGCGGCAGGGCAGGCAGCCGGGCTGATTTGCCGTCCGGCAGCGTCAATTCGAGCAATCCACCGCCGGCCTTGAGGTGCTCGTCGTCGAGGAGATCCTCCGGACGGGCGATCTTTGCCGCCGGTAGCCCGCTGGATTCAAACCGGGCCAGCAACGCATCGCGAGCCTCTGCGGCACAGAGCGCGCGGATGCGCGGAATGATCCTGTCGCGCTGCGCGATTCTCTGATTGTTCGTCGCGAGCGTCGGATCGGCGGCAAAGTCCGTGAGATCGAAAGCCGCGCAGAACGACTGCCATTGCGAATCGCTCACCACGCCCAAAAAGATCTGCTGGCCGTCGGCAGTGTCGAACACGTCATACACGGCCCAGGCCGAAATCCGGGCGGGCATCGGCGGCGCCGCCTGACCGGTCACCGCGAGCTGCGCGATATGCTGGCCGACGAGAAAGGCCGTGGTTTCGAACAGTGAGCAGTGGACGCGGCCCCCGCGACCGGAGCGGCCACGCCGATCGAGCAGCGCGAGAATCCCGATCACGCCGAACATTCCTCCCGTCACATCGATGATCGATGCGCCGGCGCGCAGCGGCCGGCCGGGCGGGCCGGTCATGTAGGCGAGACCACCCATCATTTGCGCCACTTCATCGAGCGCTGCGCGGTCCTGATAGGGCCCGCTGAGGAAGCCTTTCGCCGCGCAGTAAATCAGCCGGGGATTGTCCCGGGAGAGGGCTTCGTACCCCAATCCGAGTCGTTCGAGCGTTCCGGGGCGAAAGTTTTCAATGATGACGTCTACGGTTTGAGCCAGCCGTCGTGCGAGCCCGATACCTTTCTCTGCTTTCAGGTTCAGGCAGATACTGCGTTTGTTGCGGTTGTACATCGCAAAATACCCGGCCCCCGCGCCCTTCAGGTTCCGGGTCTGGTCGCCACCAGGCGGCTCGACGCGTATTACGTCGGCGCCGAGGTCGGCGAGTATGAGCCCGGCGGAAGGCCCCATCACCATGTGCGTGAATTCGAGCACGCGGAGGCCCGTAAGCGGCTGATCATCGTTCGGCATATGCCTCCCCAGAGTGCTCGTGAGCAGTGCGAGCCAACAGGCATCATTTCAGATGCGTCGCTAGCCACCATTTGATATCATATTATTACAAATGATCAGGCGGCGAGATGAATGATGCGTGAGCGGGCGATCCTGGTAAGCGAGGTGGGGCTGCGCGATGGGCTGCAGAGCATCCGCTCTATCATGCCGACCGAGGCGAAAATGGAGTGGGTTCGCGCCGAGGCCGCCGCCGGCATCCGCGAGCTCGAAGTTGGGAGCTTCGTGCCGGCGAAGTTGCTGCCGCAGCTCGCTGACACGGATGCTCTCGTCCGCTTCGCGCGGACGATCCCCGGACTCACCGTGGCGGTGCTGGTACCGAACCTGCGGGGCGCGCAGGCGGCCGTCGATGCCGGCGCGCACAAGATCACCCTACCGTGCTCCGTGAGCGAGACGCATAGCCTGCGCAATCTGCGCCGTTCGCATGCACAGCTCCTGCAGGAGGCCCGCGCGATCGCCGAGCTGCTGCGTGCGCTTCCATCTGAGCGGCGGCCTCATTTCGAGTGTTCCCTGTCGACCGCATTCGGCTGCACGCTGGAGGGCGCAATTCCGCAGGCTCGCGTCGCAGATCTAGCCGAAAAACTCATGTCGGCAGGCTGTGACGAGGTTGGTCTCGCGGACACTTCAGGCTATGCCGATCCGGCTTCGGTGCGGCAGCTCGTCCGGCTCGTGCGCACGGCCGTGGGCAACGAGGCGCTGTCAGGAATCCATTTGCACAATACCCGTGGCTTGGGGCTCGCCAATGCGCTCATGGCCTTGGAGGAAGGGATCACCACCTTCGACAGCTCCCTTGCGGGGCTGGGAGGTTGCCCATTTGCTCCCGGCGCCTCGGGCAATATCGTGACGGAGGACTTGTGCTTCATGTTGGAGGCCATGGGCATTAAGACGGGCATCGATCTTCGCGCACTGCTCCGGGTGCGCAGTATTCTTGCCCGGGCTCTGCCGGACGAGTCTCTTTACGGATTCACCGTGGAGGCTGGGCTACCGCTTGGCTTCGACCGCACCGTCGAGCCCGGTTATAAATGCTAGCCGTAAGCCCTTCCAGCTGGCCCAGGTGGATGTGTAGGGTGATCGCCGCCACTTGCGTGGGAATCAGCTGGTCGCTGCCCTCTCATGGCATGGAAACTCCCCAGCCGGCCGGTGCTCCTCGATACATTGCGGGCCGCGGAACGGCACGCATGCCTTCGCCTCAATCGCTCCACACCGTGGCCATAACGGCGAAGCGGCTGATCAATCGACTCAGTAACACACCGAAGCCCATCACCATCATCAGCCGCGCGCAAATCGACTCCATCAATCCCTCCACCATATTCGATGTTCTCGACACCGTGCCTGGGCTGTCGATCGCCCGATCAGGAGGCCTGGAGGGCCAGATCAGCCTGCGCGGCCTCA
The DNA here is from genome assembly GCA_036489335.1 of Steroidobacteraceae bacterium. Lineage (GTDB taxonomy): Bacteria > Pseudomonadota > Gammaproteobacteria > Steroidobacterales > Steroidobacteraceae > 13-2-20CM-66-19. Next base: position 25,122 of record DASXFY010000009.1, on the reverse strand, counting down.
ACTCGAATTATTATCATTCGCCGCTTTTCATCGACGGCGACCGGTTCAAGGGTCGCAACACGCTCGAGTATCTGCTCATCGAGCCGGAGGATATCGCGGCTGTAGAGGTCGTGCGCGGGCCGGCGGCGGAGGCCTACGGCTCAGAGGCGGTGGGTGGCGTCGTGGAGCTTACGACCTATCACGCGATCCCCGGTGGCGGTGGCTTCCATGTTACCGGGGGCAACGTCTCGGCGGGGTTCGCCACGGTGAACGATGCGGTGCAGTCTCATGGAGACCTGGAGGCATCGGGCCATGGACTCGGCTTTCGCCTCAGCCTGAGCGGCCGTGAGGCAGGAAATTATCAAACGCCCGACGGCACCGCGCGCAACAGCGACTACAAGACCGGAGGGATTGGACTCGATGCGGCCTACGCCATCGACTCCTTGGATACTCTGGATCTGACGCTGCGGGGTGAATTTGTCTCGGCCGGCCGTGCCGGTGGTCTCGGCGGAGCGCCCGGCTATCCTTACGTTCAGCAGCGTGACCGGCTTCAGGACCAGATGGTTCGGCTCGCCTACAGCGGCGGGGGGGCGCGCGGCCCCTTCCGGCAGGTCAGCGCGGATCTCTTTTTCGACAACTTCTACGGCGAGATTCCCTCGATCCAGCGAACCACTCCCGGCCTCGTCAAGGACAACATTTCCTGGGTCGTCGGCCCCTCGGTCGTGGGGGGCAATGCTCTCGGCTCGATCCCGTGGGGGTACGGGCATACCGCTTTGGGGGTGGATTTCTTCCAGGAGATGCGCCCGGCCGGGAGCCAGTCCTACAGCGACACGGAGCATCTGAACGCTGCAGGACAGGTAACGAGCATTGCTGTGACCCCGCGCCACCAGACGACCCCTGGGGATAGCCAGCTGAACGTCGGGGTGTTCGCGGACAATGTCTGGTCGCCGGATGAGGCGTGGACAGCCACACTCAGCGCGCGGCTCGATGGCTTTCACACCACCACGGGCACGAGCCCCGTGCTGGCGCCCGCGCTCGAGCCCCTCTACGCAGCCGATCGCGATGCGAACAATTTCGCGGAAACCGTGAGCCTGGGCGTGATCCGCCATGTGAGCCCGATTCTCGATCTGGTCGCGGACGCAGGAACTCTGTTTCGCATGCCTTCGGACACCGAGCTCTTCAGTGCCAGCGTGTCGGGAACCGGCTATTCGCTGCCGAACCCGGCCTTGAAGCCCGAGCATGGCGATGCGGTCGAGGGCGGCTTCCGGGTGCACAGCGCGCGCGCCTCCATCAGCGCCACTGCCTACTATGACCGCTTCCGGGACTTCGTCGAGACCGTGCCGGTCACGTACCTCAGCACTTCCTCGACCCAGCCGCAGAACGTGGAGAGTGCCGCGCTCGAGGGCGCCGAGGCTGCCTGGAATATCCTGCTGTCCCGCCGGGTCGGCTTCTTCGGTACGCTCACCTACACTCGTGCCGCCAATCTGCTGACCGGAGTCCCGCTCCCTTACGTAGCGCCTCTCAACGGACGAGGCGGGCTTAGGTACACGCCGGCCAGTGGCAACTACAGCATCCACGGCACGATCGAATGGGCCGTGGCCAAGACGCGCATCGATCCGACCCAGGAGTACCCCACCGACGGTTATGCGGTGTTGGGACTCGGGGCCGTGCTGCGGCTCGACCGCCTGATCGATCAGGGCCTCGGTGACACGCGCCTGATCGTCACCGCGGACAATCTCCTGAACACGGCATACCGCAGCGGCGCGACCTACGCAAACATCGCCTACCCCGTAAGCCTCACCAATCCGCTGCTCGAGCCGGGACGCGACTTTGCCATGACCTTACGGCATCGATTTTAGCGCCCGGCCATAGAGGTGATCCATGCGCACTGCTTACGCGATGTTTGTGATGGCTGCCGTTCTCGCCCTGGCGCCGATCTCCCGGGCGCGGGCGGACACGCTGCTGTTTCAGGCCAGGTTGCAGGGCTCCAAGGAGAAAATACCCAACTCCGTGCGCGCGAGCGGTCAAGCGACCGTGGAGCTCGATACCGCAGCGAAGACCGTCCGCTATCGGGTCATATTCTCAGGCCTGAGCGGCCCTGGCACCCTCGCGCACTACCACGGTGCGATGCTGCCGGACATCATGTTCCATGGTCCGAAACTGCCGGGAGCGAGGGCGCCGGAACTCATTTTCATGATCGATCATCCGGTCAGCCCGGTGACCGGCATCGAGCACGTCAATGACCGCCAGATCGTCGAGCTCAAAGCCGGCGAGTGGTATGTCAACATCCATACCCCAAAATATCCTGCCGGGGAAATCCGCGGCTGGCTCGAGCCGGCCGGTGCCCATACGGGTGGCTATTCGGCCGGGAAAACTCGCGGCGGCTCCAAGTGAGGCCATTGCTGGCGCAATAGGGCTATGGTCGCCCCCAAAAAGATGGTCGTCATGATCGTCCAAGTTGAGTCATAACCGATTTCCCAGCCCCCCAATCCGCCGTTTAGCGGTGGCATTGGACTCAGTCAGATGAAGGGACTTTGCGTATTCGCAGAAAAGTGCGTGCATTCGCACTTAAAGGCGAGTCAACCCAATGCAAACCCTCGAGGACGTTGTCGGCAGTCGCGTGAACATCGCTATCCTACGTCACTTGGATGCGATCAACGACGCCTTGAGCGGCAATGAGATCGCCAAGCGACTCGGGCTACGCGAGTCCTCCGTGCGTCAGGCATTACGCCGGCTTGTGGCCACTGGGCAAACTTCAAGCATTCCTCTTGGAACTCGGAGGTGACTTTACATTCGTTGGCCGCCAGCACCGCCTGCGCGTTGGAGACGAATTGACCTGCCTTGCGATTTGCGTCCCACCTGAAACTTCGGAAAATGGCCCCCTGACGAAACCCCGCTCCCTGCGGGGTTTCGCATCTGTGGGGCTACTGGGTGCCTCTTGAATGACGCCGGCTTCCGCTTCGCCAGAATTGCCCCAGAATAATGGCGCGATTCTTAAATTCGCGCCATAATTGCGCCAGTCCCTGAGGGTTTCGCGCCATGGTGTCACCCGCCGACCTCCTCGAGTCCATTCAAAAGTCCACCGCAGGCCTCAACGTTGCAGAGTTGCTGGTCCGTCACCCCCAAATTCCTCGCCGGACAGCGCAGCGCTGGATTCAGCAGCTGTTCCGTGAAGGAAAGGTCAGGGGAACCGGCAAAGGGCGCGCTCGCCGTTACCTCGCCGTGCAGCCCCCTGAAACGTGGGCCGCCCGGGATGTCTTTCCCGATCTCATCCCGTTATCCGCCGACAGCCGAGACATACTTGCGTACGTCGATCAGCCGCTGCAGGCACGCACTCCTGTCGGGTATCAGAGGGACTTTCTGGACGACTACGAGCCTGATCGGACGTGGTACCTGCCGCCGCCGCTGCGTTCGCAATTGAGACGCATGGGCGATACCGGCCAGGCCGACCGCCCGGCCGGAACTTATGGCCGCGCGATACTCAACCGGTTGCTGATCGATCTTTCGTGGGCATCGAGCAATCTGGAAGGCAACACCTATACCTTGCTGGATACGCGCCAGCTGATCGAGCACGGCAAGGCGGCGCAGGGGAGGCCGGCGGCGGAAACGCAGATGATCCTGAATCACAAAGCCGCCATCGAGCTGCTGATCGACAACGCCGAGACGGTGGCCTTCAATCGATATACGATCCTGAACCTGCACAGCGCGCTGTCGGAAAATCTTCTGCCAAATCCCTCGGACGAAGGCCGGTTACGTCAGCACGCGGTGGAAATTGGCAAGAGTGTCTACCGGCCGCTTTCCATTCCGGCGCAGATTGATGAGCTGTTCGGTCTTCTGTTGGAGAAGGCCGCAAGGATTTCGGATCCTTACGAGCAGTCGTTTTTCGTGATGGTGCATCTGCCGTATTTGCAGCCGTTCGTCGATGTGAACAAGCGTACTTCGCGCCTTGCAGCGAATCTACCTCTCATCCGCGCCAATCTATGTCCGCTCACATTCCTCGATGTGCCGGAACAAGCCTACAGCCGGGCCATGCTGGGGGTATACGAGCTTACCCGGGTCGAATTGCTCCGCGATCTGTATGTCTGGGCGTATGAGCGCTCGACCCATGAGTACCTGGCTGTCAGACGGGACCTTGCCTCGCCCGATCCTCTCCGGCTTGCCTACAGGGAAGCAGTCAGGAAGGCTATCCGTGAAGTCGTCACGCGCCCGGACGAGGAATCCCTGATAGTGATTGACAACGTAGTCGCCGAACTCGTCAAGGAGGTGGATCGCCCGAGCGTGCGGGCAATGGTCATCGAAGAGTTGCGCCGGGTGCATGAGGGTACGCTGGCGCGGTACGGATTGCGTCAGGCGCAATTCCTGCGCTGGCAGGAGCGGGTCCAGACGGGTGTCTCTAAGTGATTGGCACGTGGAGACACAGAACGTATCGCCGCTGACGTCGCTGTCCAAGGAGCACTATGCAGCGCTCAGCAGCCTTCCGTGGACTGGTCGGGGTGACAGGATTTGAACCTGCGACACCTACGTCCCGAACGTAGTGCTCTACCAGGCTGAGCTACACCCCGAGAAGGCGGCATCCGCAAACCCTGGGAAGCTCGAGGCGTCAGGGAGGGCGGGCCGCGCAGTTTACTGAAGCGGACGGCGGGGTTCAACGACCGTCCGGGGGCGGGCTTCCCGGCTGTAGCGTTACGGCCCCCCTGCGATATGCTCTCCGGCCAAGGAGAGCGTCGTGGTAGGGGCCATGCGAGTCGGAACACCAAAAATATCCGTCCGGCTGCGTGCTTTGCTGCTCATCATCGTAGCGGCGGCGCTGATGCCGGTGGCTCGCGCAGACCTCTACAGTGCTTCCAGCGAGTATCAGAAAAAGGACTATCCGCACGCTTTCGCTGATTTCCTGGCGCTGGCGGAGCTCGGGCAGCCGCAGGCGCAACTCAATGTGGCGGTCATGTACCGGGCGGGGCAGGGCGTCGCGACGAGCGATATCCACGCTTATGCCTGGGCAACGCTCGCGGCGGCGAATGGCAGGCAGGAGGCGAGGAAGCTGCTCGATGACATTCGTCCGCGACTCGCCCCAGGCTCGGAGCGAATCGCAGGCTGGATCACTGCCTCCTACACCGCGGCGGCTTTGAGCCAAAGCCTGATGCCGGTCGCGAGGCTTGCGACGCAAGAGGCCGCGGCGCAGCAGCGGCAGTGGATGAAGCAATGCAGTCCCGTGAGCCTTTACAGGTGGGTATATCCGGAAGAGGCCAGACAGGAAGGCATGCAGGGAAACGTCTTCGTCGCGTTTACCCTGATGCCCGACGGCAGGGCACGAATTCCTCGGGTCATTCTCGGCGTGCCGCGGGACGTTTTCGCGACAGCGACCCGCGAGAGCATCCTGCACGACGGATTTGCGCCGCTTCCACCGGGCTCCGCCCCGGTTCATTGTGTGAGCTTCTATCGTTTCATCCTCAGCCCCGGTGGACCCACCCTCTATGACTATCCACGCCTCAAGGCATATGTCGACGACACGCAGCGGCGCGCCAGCGCAGGCGACCCCCAGGCCCAGTTGATGTATGGCATGTTGCTGGCCGGGCTGCCGCAGCTTCGTCTGTCAGGTGCTGCGGGCCTTCCTTGGTTCCTGCGGGCCGCACAGGCAGGACTGCCGCCGGCGCAGTTCGAGGTCGGCTACGGTCTCCTGCGAGGCATTGGTTGTCAGCCCGACACGGCCAAAGCGCTCGAATGGCTGCATATGGCGGCTGACCAGAATGAGCCGAACGCCGAAGTAACTCTCGCGATGGGTGCCATTCGAGGCTCGCCGGGATTCGGCGACATGGCGTGGGCCAAGGGTTGGCTGGAACGGGCCGCCGCACAGAACAATCACGACGGTGAGCTATATCTGTCGGCGCTGCTCGCCGCCACCGCGGATCCGCGGGTGCGCGACCCACAGCGTGCACTCGAGCTGTTGCAGAAGGCTTTTCAGGACATCAACGACGACCCGACTCCGTTCGAGATCCGCGCCGCCGCGCAGGCGGCCGAAGGGCAGTTCGCGGACGCGGTAAAAAGCGAGCAGAAGGCGATCAGCCGGGCTCATGCCCTGCGCTGGGATGTATCGCCTCTGGAGGCACGGCTCACCGTCTACCGGTCGGGCAAGCCGTGGTACGGAGAGCTGCTGGACTACTGAAGCGCTCGCGGCTGCTGCGGGTGGAGTCAGGTCGTATGCTCGACCGCGAACCGTGCCAGGGCGATGAGCCCCTCCTTGTACAGGCTCTCCGGCAGGGGCTTCAACGAGAGCAGGGCCTGCTCGGCCGATTCCTTCGCCAGCCGCGCGGAGTACTCGAGGCCGCCGGTCGACTCGATCGCCGCGATGATGGGCTCGAGCTGGGCCAGGCCGCCCTTCTCGATGGCGATGCGGATTGCCGCCCGCTGTGAGTCGCTGCCGTTGCGCAGCGCATAGATGAGAGGCAGGGTGGGCTTGCCCTCGGCGAGGTCATCGCCCAGGTTCTTGCCACGCTCTGCCGGGTTCGAGCGGTAGTCGAGCACATCATCCACGAGCTGATAGGCCGTACCGAGATGGCGGCCATAGGCGGCGAGGGCTCGGCGTACCTGCTCCGGGCTGCCCGCAAGCACCGCCGCGACCTCCGCGCCGGCCTCGAAGAGCTTGGCAGTCTTGCGGTAGATGACCTCGAGATAGCGCTGCTCGGTCGTCTCCGGGTCATGCGCATTCATCAGCTGCATGACCTCGCCCTCGGCGATGACGTTGGTGGCGTCGGCCATGATTTCCATGACCGGCTGGGACGTCAGCGAAGCCATCATCTGGAACGCGCGCGAGTAGACGAAGTCGCCGACCAGCACACTCGCCTGATTGCCGAACACCTGGTTGGCGGTGTCACGGCCTCGGCGGAGCGAAGAGCCATCGACCACGTCGTCATGCAGCAGCGTCGCGGTATGAATGAACTCGATGAAGGCCGCCGCCTCGATGTGCGCATGGGGCCTGTGGCCGCAGGCGCGCCCGGCCAGGACCACCAGCAGCGGCCGCAGCCGCTTGCCACCCCCGGAGATGATGTGCTCGGCGATCTGGTCCACCAGCGGGACGGCGCTCTTCAGGCGCGCGCGGATCACCTGGTCCACCAACCCGAGGTCCGAGTGGACGAGCGCGCGGATTTCTTCCAGAGTCATTAGCGGACGGGACCTCAACTAAGGCCACGCATCCTATCCCAAAGCCTGCGCGTTGCGGCCTTTTCGGCCCTGTGGAAGGAGCGTTTGACCAGCCGGGGGGGCGCCAGTAGAATGCGCGGCCTTTCTCAGACCCCCGCTCGCCTCCAAGCCTATGTACGCAGTAATCGCCACCGGCGGAAAGCAGTATCGCGTCACCAAAGACGGCGTGCTGCGCATCGAGAAGCTCGACGCCGAGGCCGGCGCCACGGTCGAGTTCGGTCAAGTGCTCCTCGTCGGCGAAGGTAGCGAGGTGAAGCTGGGCAATCCGCTGCTCGCGGGGGGCAAAGTGCTCGCCACCGTGGTTCGCCACGGCAAGGGCGCCAAGGTATCGATCGTGAAGTTCCGCCGCCGGAAGCACTATCTGCGGCAGAAGAACCACCGCCAACCGTTCACCGAAATCAAGGTGACGGACATCAGCGCGGGCTGAGGCACACATGGCACACAAAAAGGCAGGCGGCAGTACCAAGAACGGCCGCGATTCCCACTCCAAGCGACTCGGTGTGAAGCGCTTCGGCGGCGAGCAGGTGCTCGCCGGCAACATCATCATTCGCCAGCGCGGTACCCCTGTGCGGGCCGGCGCCAACGTCGGGGTCGGCACCGACCATACGCTTTTCGCCAAGGTGGCGGGCAAGGTGCAGTTCCAGCGCAGGGGCGCGGAGCAGCGGCTTTACGTCAATATCCTGCCGGAGATCGGCGTGACAGAGACTCCGGCCGAGGCCGCGGAAGCGTAAACACCGGCTGCCGGTTTCGACCCTGAAAGCCCCGGCCCCGCGCCGGGGTTTTCGTCTGGGGATTCCTCATGAAATTCGTCGACGAAGCCAGGACAAAGGTGCAGGCCGGCAACGGCGGCCGAGGCAGTACCAGCTTCCGCCGGGAGAAGTTCGTGCCGCTCGGTGGCCCGGACGGCGGCGACGGGGGCAATGGCGGCAGCGTTCTTCTGCGGGCCGCCGCCGGCATCAATACCCTGGCGGACTTTCGCGTCGAGCGCACCTGGCGCGCGCAGCATGGCGAGCCGGGAGGGGCGAATGACTGCACGGGCCGCAGCGGTGATGACCTTTACGTCCCCGTACCCGTGGGCACCATCGTCCGCGATGCGGAAACCGGCGAGCAGCTCGGCGATTTCACTCGGGAAGGGGACGTGCTGGCGGTGGCCCGCGGCGGCAAGGGAGGCTGGGGGAATCAGCGCTTCAAGTCGAGCACCAATCGCGCCCCGCGGCAGTTCGGTCCGGGTCTCCCCGGAGAGAAACGTGCGCTCGAGCTCGAGCTCAAGGTCATCGCCGACGTAGGTCTCCTCGGGCTGCCGAATGCCGGCAAATCCACTCTGATTCGTGCCGTTTCCGCTGCGCGTCCCAAGGTGGCCGACTACCCCTTCACCACGCTCCATCCCAACCTGGGCGTGGTCGACGTCGGGCAACACCGCAGCTTCGTAATGGCCGATATCCCCGGGTTGATCGAGGGAGCGGCAGAAGGGGCGGGGCTCGGAATCCGCTTCCTGCGGCATCTGCAGCGAACGAAAGTCCTGCTTCATCTGGTCGATATCGCGCCGCCGGATCCGGAGGCGGACCCGGTCAAGGATGCCCGGGCGATCGTTCAGGAGCTGAAGAAGTTCAGCAAGGAGCTGGCGGCAAAGCCCCGCTGGCTGGTGATCAACAAGAGCGACCTTCTGCCCGAGGCGGACGCGGAGAAACGCGCTCGCGCCATCGTGCGCGGTTTACGGCACCGCGGCCCGCACTTCCTCGTTTCCGCGGCCACTGGCCGTGGAACGAGAGAGCTGTGCGAGAAGGTTATGGCTTTTTTGGAGGAGCAGGATCGTGCGGCACGCGGCCCCGCATCACCTGCAGCAGGAACTGTCGACGAGCGGCCGGCTTCAGCTTGAGTGGGATCGGAGCCGAGGTCGGCGGGGGAGTCCAGCGGAGCTTCTCTTGACCATTCATCGCGATCGGCCTCACGGCATTGCGCGAATCCGAGCCGCCAGCCGGCTCTTGTGTCGCGCCGCCTTGTTTCGGTGGATGATCTGCTTGTTCACCAGAGTATCGATGACCGGAACAGCTTCCTTGTAGGTGGCCTGAGCTGCCTGCTTGTTCCCTCCGGTAACCGCCGCCGTCACATCGCGTACGGCTGTACGCATCCGCGAGCGCAAAGCGACATTGCGGGCGCGGTGTTTCTCGGCTTGGCGAGCCGCCTTCTCGGCGGACTTGGTGTTGGCCACATGCTCTCCGTTAAGGAAAATGAAGTTTCCCCCCTCTCGCGGGGGCCGCTAGTCTGCTCAGGTGGTCGGACGTTGTCAACGCTAGCCGAGAACGTAGCCGAATCAGGACGGTCTCTTTCACATAAGGTGGAGGCGTTCCTAACGGACGTCGCGAAGGGGATGTGCGGGGTGGGTGAATGTGGCGCCAAGCGCCCATATGAATCCTGTATTCTTTACCTTTTGACATCAGCGGCTTAGCGGGCCTCATGGAGCTCATTCGCGGACTCAATGGCTTGAACGACCGCCATCAGGGCTCCGTCGTCACGATCGGGACGTTCGACGGCATGCACGTGGGCCATCAGGCGCTGCTCGCGAAACTGAGGGAGCACGGAAAGCGCCTCGCCAGACCGGTCATGGTGCTGACGTTCGAGCCGACGCCGCGGGAGTTCCTGCTGGCTGAAGGCGAGGCGCCGGCGCGGCTGACCTCGTGCCGGGAGCGCTGGCGCGTCCTCGAGCGCCTGGGATGCGATTTCCTGTGGCTGCTGCGTTTCGGACCGTCCCTGCGCTGCCTCTCGGGCGAGGCGTTCGCGCAGCTGCTGGGGCAGGATCTGCGGACACCGCTGGTGGTGGTGGGTCATGATTTCCGCTTCGGGCGCAACGGCGAGGCGACGGCGGCGATGCTTTCGGCCGCCGGCCAGCGGCTCGGGTTCCAGGTCGACGTGATGTCGCCGGTGACCCTGGATGGAGAGCGCGTGAGCAGCAGCGGCGTGCGCGATGCGCTCGCGAAGGCGGATTTTGAGCAGGTGCGTCGATGGCTCGGCCGGCCGTACTCGATGACTGGTCGGGTGGTGCAGGGTAACCGCCTGGGACGCACCCTGGGTTTCCCGACGGCGAACCTGCAGATCGAGCGGCGCCGTCCTCCGGTACAGGGCATTTTTGCCGTCCGGGTCCGCGGTGCTGCGGACGCAGCGTTGCCCGGCGTCGCGAGCCTCGGGACACGTCCGACGGTTGACGGCGAGCACACGCTCCTCGAGGCGCACGTGTTCGATTTCTCGGGCGACCTCTACGGCCGCGAGATCGAGGTGGAGTTCGTGGCGAAGCTGCGCGATGAGGAGCGTTTCCCGTCCCTCGACGCCCTGGTGGTCCAGATGCACAAGGACGCCACCCAGGCGAGACAGATATTGTTGGACAGATCCTGAATGGCTGACACCTCGAATGACCGACTATAAAAGCACGATCAACCTGCCGGAGACCGATTTTCCGATGAAGGCGGATCTCGCCCGGCGCGAGCCGGCGATGGTCGCCGCATGGGAGGAGCGCGGCATCTACGGCAAGCAACGCCAGGTCGCGCACGGCCGACCTCGGTTCGTGTTGCACGATGGACCGCCGTACGCCAACGGCGCCATTCACATCGGTCACGCAGTCAACAAGATCCTGAAGGACATCATCGTCAAGTCGCGCTCTCTGGATGGGTTCGACTCGCCTTACATCCCGGGCTGGGACTGTCATGGACTGCCGATCGAGCTGCAGGTGGAGAAGAAGCACGGCCGGCCGGGGCAGAAGCTCGACGCCGCGGCCTTCAGAGCCGCCTGCCGCGCTTTCGCGCAGGAGCAGGTGAATCTGCAGCGCGCCGATTTCAAACGTCTGGGGGTGCTTGGCGACTGGGACCATCCCTATCTCACGATGGCCCCGCAGTACGAGGCACAGCAGCTGCGCGCCCTCGGCCGCATCATCGAGAACGGGCATCTCTACAAAGGGGTGAAGCCCGTGCACTGGTGTCTCGACTGCCGCTCCGCGCTTGCCGAGGCGGAAGTCGAGTATGAGGAGAGGACCTCTCCCGCGATCGACGTGTCCTTTCGCGTAGTGGATCCGCGTGATCTCGAGCGGCGTATGGGGCTCGTCAACGGGCGCCTCGGTCGCGTGCCGGTGGACGTCGTCATCTGGACCACGACCCCGTGGACCCTGCCCGCGAACCAGGCCGTCGCGCTGCGCGACGATTTCCGTTATGTGTTGGTCAAGGCGGAGCGCGGGGGCGAGTGCTCGCAACTGATCCTCGCCGCGGAGCTGCTCGAGCCCTGTCTCAAGCGATATGGCATGGAGAAGCTCGCGGTGTTGGGGGAAGCCACGGGCCGCGATCTCGAAGGGCTGAAGCTGCAGCATCCGTTCCAGGACAAGCTGGTGCCGGTCATTCTCGCCGAGCATGTCACCCTCGATGCCGGCACGGGCGCGGTCCATACCGCCCCGGGGCATGGCCACGAGGACTTCGCCGTCGGTCAGCGCTATGGGCTGCCCGTGGTCAACCCCGTCGGCAACGACGGCCGCTTTCTGCCGGACACCCAGCTGGTCGCGGGGCTGAAAGTCGAGGAGGCCAACGGTGTCCTCATCGAGGCGCTGCGGGAGCGGGGCCGGCTGGTGCATCACGAGCCGTTCGTGCACAGCTACCCGCACTGCTGGCGGCACAAGACTCCGGTCATTTTCCGCGCGACGCCGCAGTGGTTCATCAGCATGGACCGCAAAGGACTGCGCGCTCATGTCCTGCGGGATATCAAGAAGGTGCAGTGGACGCCGGACTGGGGCGAGCAACGCATCACCGGCATGATCGAAAACCGGCCGGACTGGTGTGTCTCGCGCCAACGCACGTGGGGCGTGCCCATTGCGCTCTTCGTTCACGCGCGGACCGGCGAGCTCCATCCACGCACGCAACAGCTCATCGAGCAGGTGGCCGCTCGCGTCGAGCGCGACGGCATCGAGGCGTGGTTCTCGCTCGATCCGGCCGAGCTGCTCGGCGCGGAGGCCGACGAGTATGAGAAGGTGAAGGACGTCATGGATGTCTGGGCCGATTCCGGCCTGTCCTTCGAGTGCGTCGGCGCCGAGCGGCCGGAGATCCGCGCGCCCGTGGACCTCTACCTCGAAGGTTCGGACCAACACCGCGGTTGGTTCCATAGCTCTCTTCTCATGTCGGAGGCACTGTACGAACGCGCGCCATATCATGGTGTCGTGACGCACGGCTTCACGGTCGACGAGAAAGGCCGCAAGCAGTCCAAGTCGCTCGGCAACGTGGTCGCGCCGCAGAAGGTCACGAGCAGCCTGGGCGCCGATGTGCTGCGCCTCTGGGTCTCCGCCACCGACTACGCCAACGAGATGAGCGTGTCGGATGAGATCCTGAAGCGCATGGCGGACTCCTATCGGCGCATACGCAACACGGTGCGCTACCTTCTCGGCAACCTCCACGGCTTCGATCCCAAGCGCGACGCCGTGGCCACCGCCGATCTGCTGGCGCTGGATCGCTGGGCGCTGGCGCGCACCGCCGCCCTGCAGGCGGAAATCATCGAGGCCTATCGGCGCTACGCCTTTCACCTCATCTATCAGAAAGTGCACAACTTCTGCAGCGTGGACCTGAGCGGCTTCTATCTCGATGTCCTGAAGGACCGCATGTACACCACGCCGACGGCGGGCCACGCGCGCCGCTCCGCGCAGACGGTGATACATCACATCGCGGAATCCATGGTGCGCTGGCTCGCGCCGGTGCTGTCCTTCACCGCGGAGGAGATCTGGGAGTTCCTGCCCGGCGAGCGCTCGGAGTCGGTGTTTCTCGGGACCTGGCACCAGGTTCCGCAGGTCTCCGCGGCCGATGTCGAATGGCCGGCGCTGCTGCAGCTGCGCAGCGATGTCACGCGTGAGCTCGAGAGGCTGCGCGGTGCCGGCGCGATCGGCGCGCCGCTCGATGCCGAGGTCGATGTCTACTGCGTCCCGGATGAGTACCCGCGTTTCAACGCTCTGGGAGACGAGCTGCGCTTCTTCTTCATCACCTCCCATGCGCGCGTTCACCGTGTCGAGGGCGCGCCGCCGGCGGGCGCGACTGCCGCCACCAACACCGGGCGTAGTGGTGTCTGGATTGCGCTGAAGCCTACGTCGGACCCGAAGTGCGTCCGCTGCTGGCAGCGCCGCCCGGATGTCGGCTCGAATCCGCAGCACCCCAAGATTTGCGGCCGCTGCGTGACCAATATCGAGGGGCCGGGCGAGGACCGCCGCTTCGTATGAGCGTCGCCAACGAGCGGGAAACCGGCATGAGCCATGGGCTGCAGGACGGCGCCGCTGCCCGGCAGCCCAGCGGCTGGCGCTGGCTGCCGGTTACCGTGGCGGTGATCGCACTCGACCAGCTCGTGAAGCTGTGGATTGTCGATCACCTGGCGCTCTACCGCACGGTGCGCCTCTTGCCGGTGCTCGACATCACCTTGACGTACAATAGGGGCGCGGCCTTCAGCCTGCTTGCGGAGGCTTCGGGCTGGCAGAAGTGGCTGTTCGCAGGCCTCGCCGTGGCGGTGGCCGCGGGAATAGTGCTCTGGCTGAGGCGTCTCAATGGCCGCACTCAGCGGCTGCTGTGCCTCAGCCTCACGCTGATCATGGGCGGCGCGCTCGGCAATCTGAGCGACCGGCTGCGCATCGGTCACGTGGTCGATTTCATTCTCGCCCATTGGCATGGTGTGTACTTTCCGTGGGCGTTCAATGTCGCGGACTCGGCGATTACCGTCGGCGCGGCGCTGCTGCTGATGGATGCCTGGCTCGAGGCTCGCGGCCCGACCCGCGGCCCGAATTGAGGAGAGTGTTTGATGCAGGTGCTTCTCGCCAATCCCCGCGGTTTCTGTGCCGGCGTGGACCGTGCCATCGACATCGTCGAGCGGGCGATCGCGCTCTTCGGCGCTCCGATCTACGTCCGTCACGAGGTGGTGCACAACCGTCACGTCGTCGACCGGCTGCGTGGCCTCGGTGCAGTCTTCGTCGAGGAGTTGAAGGAGGTGCCCGGTGGCGCCACGGTGATCTTCTCCGCGCACGGCGTGTCGCATGCGGTGGAGGATGAGGCGAAGGAGCGCGGCCTTACCGTGTTCGATGCGACTTGCCCGCTCGTGACCAAGGTCCACATGGAGGTGCAGCGCTATGCGCGCGAGGGGCGCGAGGTGATACTCATCGGCCATGCCGGCCATCCCGAGGTCGAGGGCACGATGGGACGATTCGACACCTCCTTCGGCGGCCACATGTATCTGGTCGGCAGTGAGGCGGATGTCCGTTCGCTCGAGGTCCGCGATCCGAGCAACCTTGCGTTCGTGACCCAGACCACGCTCTCCGTCGATGACACGGTGGAGATGGTCGCGGCGCTGCGCCGCCGCTTCCCGATGCTTGCGACGCCGCGCAAGGAAGACATCTGCTACGCCACGCAGAACCGCCAGGATGCCGTCAAGAAGCTGCTTGCCGAGTGCGATCTGCTGGTGGTGGTGGGCTCGAAGTCGAGCTCGAATTCCAACCGTCTGCGGGAGCTGGCCGACCGAGCGGGCATCCCGGGTTACCTCGTCGACGGCCCGGAGGATCTCAGGCGCGAATGGTTCGAAGGCAAGCGCTCCATCGGCGTCACGGCCGGGGCGTCGGCGCCGGAGATTCTCGTCCGGCGCGTTCTCGAGCAGCTCGGCGCCTGGGGTGCGCAAGTGCCGCGCGAAGTGGCTGGGCGCGAGGAGCGAGTGACCTTCGGGCTGCCGCGTGAGCTGCGGCGCGCGGACGAGACGGCTAATCCGCCCGCGTCAGCGTCCTGAGCCTCGGGCCTGATACAGGGATTTCTTGAGCTTCCAGCGCTTGTGCGACCAGGGCCAGTCGGGCGGCGCGTCACGGATCTGCTGCTCGACCAGGCGAACGTAACGCTCGGTCAGCTCACCGGTGCGCAGTGATTCCCCGGGCGAGGACAGCGGCGTGAAGCTCATCTCATAGAGGCCGCGTGCCGTGCGCTTCATGCCGATGAAGAACACGGGGAAGCGCGTGACGCGCGCGATCTCCTCCGGTCCCATGTAGAACGCCGTGTCGCGGTTGAGAAATCGCGTCCAGTGTTTGTGCTCGCTGGTCGTCGGCTCCTGATCCGCGACCATGGCGATGGCACGCACCACCTTGCCGCGCTTGATGATGTCGGCCAGCAGCTCCTTGGCCGGTACCAGGCGGCTGCCGAAACGGCTGCGCACCTTTTTCATCTCGCGCTCCGCCCAACTGTCGACCAGCGGCTTGTAGGCGGCATCGAGGGGGAATTCCAGCTCGAGCGACAGCGCGAGCAGCATCCACTCCCAGTTGCACTGGTGCGCCGCGGCGAGCAGCACCGACTGACCTTGCGCGAGCAGCGCTCGGGCTTGCTCGATGCCGACGATGCGCACCCGCCGGCGGATCTCCTCGGCGGGCAGCGTTGCGGACTTTATGACCTCGACGAACGCCTCGGCGAAGCCCCCGTAGTAGCGGCGGCGGATCTCCGTGATCTGAGCCGTGTCGAGCTCCGGAAAGCATAGCGACAGGTTCGTCCGCACCACGTCGTCGCGATGGGGAAACACTCGGAAGGCGAGCCAGCCGACAAGCTCGGCGAGCAGATAAAGCGCCGCAAACGGCACGTGCGACAGCAGCCGCACCCACCAGACGAAGCGGGGCGGGGGAGTGACGGTGGACGCAGCGGGTCCCGCGGCAGGCGGCGTGGGGCCCGAGCCGTGGTCAGGCCTCTGTGAGGGGTTGGGGCGCGACATGGTGCGCGCAGGGTACCTATGGCAGGATGCGGCCGCCAGCCCGGCTTGGCGCGTGGAGCCCGCGATGCCCATTGCAGAGTACTTCAGCCCCGACTATGCCTCGGCGCGTGACCGCTTTCGGGCGGTGGCTGCTCGCGCGGCAGCGGCGACCGTGAGTTATGCGTTGCCCGACCACCTCGGGCCGAACGGCGAGACCCTGAGTCTCGACGTCGCGCGGCTAGGCGCCGCAGACGCGCAGAGCGCTCTGCTCGTCATCGCCGGGACTCACGGCGTCGAGGGCCTGGCGGGCTCGGGTTGTCTCGTGGGGTTCCTCGAGGATCGTCTGCACGAAGCGCTGCCGACTTCCGCCTGCCTCGTGCTGCTCCACGCAATCAACCCTTACGGCTTCGCCTGGTTGCGGCGTGTTACCGAGGACGGCGTCGACCTCAACCGCAACTTCGTCGATTTCTCGCTGCCGCTGCCGTCGTCGCAGGCCTATGAGCGGCTGCACGACTGGCTGGTGCCGAAGGCGTGGGAAGGTGAAGTCCGCCAAGCGGCCGATGCGGCGTTGAGCGCGCATGCGCAACAGCATGGCATGGCTGCTCTGCAGGCCGCGGTCAGCGGCGGCCAATACACTCGGCCCGGCGGGCTCTTCTACGGTGGAGTGCGCGAGACGTGGTCGGCGCGCATGTTGGCTCGAGTCCTGCGCGAGGTGTTGCCGTCCACGGTGCGCAGGCTTGCGGTGCTCGACTTGCACACCGGGCTCGGGCCGCCGGCGTATGGTGAGCCGATACTCGATGCCGCCGATCCGAAGGCGCGCGAGCGTGCTCTGCGGTGGTTTGGGCCGGACGTGCGGGACCTGTCGGCCGGCGAGTCAGTATCCGCGCGGCTGACGGGGACCATGGCTCGCGGCATCGAGCGCCTGCGGCCGGAGTTGGAGCTGACCCTGATCGGGCTGGAGTTCGGCACCTGCCCGGTCCTGGAGGTGCTGGCGGCGCTGCGGGCCGATCACTGGCTGCACAGTCACGGCAGCGGGGATCCGGCGGCGGCGGCGCCGATCCGCCGGCAGATGCGCGATGCCTTTTATAGCGATACGCCGGCCTGGCAGGCGGCGGTGTACGGCCGCGCCGCGGACTTCGCTTTCCGGGCGCTGCGCGGGCTCGGCGGCTGAGCGGACGATGAGCACGGAGCCCACTGTGCCCGCCCGCCCGGCGAACTCGCTCGCGCGGCGCGCCCTGTTCGCTTTCATTCTCACCTTCATCGCCTCCCGCATCATGGTCCTGCTCATCATGGCGCGCCGCGTGCCGAACATGTATTTCTTCCTGCGCGGCACGCATGTGCACCACTTGAACTACGGCATTTTCCTGCTGGCAGCCGTGGGCGCGTACTTGCTTCTCGCCGGGCCCCAGGGCAGGAAGCTTAATGCCGCCGCGCTCGTCTACGGCATTGCCCTGGCGTTGACCTTCGATGAGTTCGGCATGTGGCTGCACCTCGGCGGCAGTTACTGGCAGCGGGCGAGCATCGATGCCATTGTCGTCATCGCCGCCTCGTTGGGCCTCATCGCCTTTGCTTCCGGCATCCGCCGCTTCGAGGCCCGGCACGTCAGAGCATCGATTGCGATTCTGATCGCGCTCGGCGCATTTGGTCTGGTGCTGTACGACGCATCCATGCAGATCGGACGTGTGGAGGGCCCGAGGCTCGAGGCGCTGGAAGCGGCGTCGTCGCCGTGATCGATCAGCGCTTGCGCCCGATGAAGAGGTAATAGGGCGCGGTCAGTCCGGGCAGATACGGAACCTTGCCCCGCCGCTCGAGGATCCGGCAGTCCGGCACGGCGGCCGCGAGCTGCATCATGTGAGCAGGATCGAGCCGGACACCGTCGTGAGCGAACCATCGGCGCCACAGCCAGCGCTCCCACGCCGGATGGCGGGCACCGCCGCGCGCGGGGCGCGCCTCTGATACGTAGAAATCCACTACGCCCAACGTTCCGCCTGGCCTCATCATCCCCACGGCGTTGGCAATGACGGCTCGCCAGTCGTCCACCATGCTGAGCGCGTAGGAGAGATAAACGCAGTCCGCCGGCTGAGGCGGCCGATAGCGGGTGATGTCGGCTTCGACGACCTCGATGTTAGTGAGCCGCGCGGTGCGCGTTCGCGCCTGCGCGAGTAGCGCCGGACAGAGATCGACCAGGATGAGGCGCCGCAACTGCGCGACCCGACTACCGAGCCGCTCCAGGTTCTCACCGGTGCCGCAACCGAGCTCGACGACGACATCGCCGGGTCCGGCGGGCAGTCGCTCCATGAGCTCTTCACGGCCGTGGAGCAATCGCTTGCGGAACGCGTCGTAGCGCCCGGCCTGGGGCGCATAGAACGCCTGCAGCCGCTGCGCGGGGCTGCCGCTTCGCGGCAGACCGCGGAGCATTCGCCAGAGAACGCGCGAGTCGGCGAGCAGCTCAGGCGGCGACATTGCAGATATGGAAGCCGGCGTAGGTGTGCACACGGTCCTGCCGCGACAGCTCGTGTGCGATCCGCTCGTGGAAAGTGAGCCGCTCGAGCAGGCTCACGCCGCCGATCTTCACCGCCGCGAGATAGCGCGGCCGGCGATGAGCGCTGCGGAAGATCAGCCGCGCGGCGGGCGCCGCGTGGCGGAAGATCTCGCGCCATTCCTCGGCCAGTGCCTGCGGATCGTGGCTCGCCATCCAGTCCATGTGATCCAGCAGGATGAACTTGGAGACCGGCTCCGTCGCCCCGCGCAGGAACTGCGTGACGGTCGTCGTATGCGCAACGATGCAGTCCGCAAGGCCACCTTTGAGGCGCGCGAAGTTGTGCGGCTTGAGGTATTCCGGACAGCAGGTGCGGGTGTAACGGCCGTCGAGATACAGCCGCCAGAAGTAGTTGCTCGCCAGCGGCAGCTGACAGAGCACGTACTCCAGGGAGTCGCGCACGTAGGCCGCCACGCCGCCGGCGTGCTGCGCCTCGATCTCCTGGCGCTGCGGTCGCGGCACGCCGAGCAGGCTCAGAGTGAGCTGGCGCGAGAGCGCCCAACGCATGCCCGGGCCCCACATGAGGGGCGCCACGCGCTCTGCGTAAATGGCGCGCTGCTCGGCGACCGAGCCGGCGCCGAAGAGCGCGCGAATGCAGGCGCCGAGCGGCGGACGGGCGGCGAGGTAGGCCCTGAAACCGCAGGCCACCAGCCCGGAGAGGCCGTGGAAATAGAAGCTCCCCCGTCGGCTGGCGAACCAGGCGTGGTTGCGGTCCCAGTATTCGCGCGCGAATGAGGTGAGCTGGCTGCGCAGTCTGCGCTCGTACAGCGCCTGCACGTCAGGGTGGAATCCCTGGCCGAACAGGCGGAAAAAGTCGTCGAAATCGAGGGCGCGCACGCCCGCGAGCTTCAGCTCGAGGAGCGCGGTCTGGCGAGGGTTGGCATCCACAGCGTGGATCCGCTGCGGCGCGAGCAGTGCGTAGTCGAGCGCGTTGCAGCCGGCGCTGGTGATGACGAGCACCACATCCTCACGGCTGAGTTCGAGCGCCCGGCGGTCGACTGCGGGGTCCTCCCAGCAGGTGTTGTAGACGAGCGATCGCGAGTACAGGGTCCGGAACAGCCGCTCGTCGATCCGCTCGGTCAGGTTCGTCAGATGCCGCAACGACGGTCCATGGGGCAATGCATTGCCGCGGAACCCTACCGCCACAACGTGACAGGTGCGTGACCGCCGCGTGATCGCTTCGTGACGAGCGCCGGATGGTCGCCGCGCGAGCTCAGCCGCCGTCGTCGAGGTCGCGTCTGATGAGCGACATATGCGGGTCCATCTCGACCGAGACTCCGGTCTGCGCCGGCCGCAGGTAGACCCGCGCGCGCGGATAGTCGAGCACCAGCGCATCGACCGACCCGAGCACGTTCATGCCGATGATCAGCGCGGGTCGGGAATCCAGCTGCCAGATTTTGAAGATGGGAATGTCCGAGTACACGATGCCGAGGCCCTGGACTACGACCGGACCGATGGTGAGCCAGGGTGAGGCGGCAAGGCCGCCGTCGCTGACCTGCCTGGTGACGCCATAGATCCTGGCGTCCTCGGGATGCTTGGCGGCCTGACGCAGCAGAGCTTCCCGCAACGCCGTGTTGCCAAGCGTCACCTCGGCTCCCGTGTCGATCACGGCTTCGACCGGAACGTCCCCGACCAGGACGGGGATCATCAGCAGGCCCCCCGAAGTACGCCGCGCCTGGATGCCGAGATATCCCTCCAGCAGGCGATCGCTCGAGCGATCGATCTCCACCCGGTTGCTGCGGAAGTTGACCACCACCCGCACCGGTCCGAATCCGGCCATGCCCAGGATGCCGCCGAGCCCCGTCATGACCGGGCTCGGGCTCACCGGCATACGGACGTTATGTTTGACGATGGTGCCGATGCGCAGGTCGGCGATGGTCACGCACGGCAGCTGCTCGATGCCCGTCGTGCCCTGGACCCGCTCGTCGCTGGTGTCATTGGAGGTGAGTCCGAGCTTGTTGGCAAGCGTTTGCGCGATCATCGAGCCGTCCGCCCCGGTGTCGACCAGGAAGCGGAACGGTCCTTTGCCGTCGATGAAGACCGGAACGACTATGCGGCCCGAGTGGTCCAGCTGACTGGGCGACGCAAACAACAAGTCGGATGGGTCCGGTTTCGCGGCGGATGCCGGCGGCGGCGCCGCCCATGCGCTTCCGCATAGCAGTGCCGCGACGCATGCGACCGAAGTTGAGGTCTTCATGGTGAGTCACAACCCACAGGCATTATCCCACCATTTGCCGCCGAGAGCGTGACGGACGGCCCGATCCCGGCCAGACGAGGAAGGTTTGCTCCCGGCCATAGGGCACCCCTGACCGTTCGCACAGCGGCAATGTCGCTCCATGCCGGTCAAGTTTGCGCCACCTGCGCGATCCGTGTGGTAGCGTACGGTCCCGACCCTGGCACCGGAAAGTGCCAGATTGCGTACGTTTAATGGTACCAGAATGCTCCTAGCAAAATTCCCCCTCGACGGCCGAGGGGCACTGTACGAGCAGCTCGCGCGCGTCCTGAAGCGCGCGATCGTGGAGGGCCACTTCCACCCCGGAGAGCGGCTGCCGGCGACGCGCGACCTGGCGCGGAAGCTCAATCTCTCGCGCAACACGGTTCTCACAGCCTATGAGATCCTGCGTGCGGAGCAGCTCACGGTCTCCAGCGAGCGATCCGGAACCAAGGTGGCCGATATCACGTTGCCGCCCGGCTTCACCTCGCCGCCGGTGGAGACGCCGCCGCAGTCACGCTACGCGGCGCGCCTGCGCAAGCTTGGGTCCAACACGTTGGGGCGCCTGCGCGACGGCCTGCGCTACGACCTGCACTGCGACCCGCCGTTCGGCGTCGATATGATGCGCTCGTGGAGCCGCAAGCTCACGGCTGCCGCGCGTGTTGCCGGCCCACGATATCCAGACGCCCAGGGGTTCCCGCCACTACGGGCGGCAGTTGCCGACTACCTCGCGCGGCGTCGCGGCGTCGTATGCTCGGAGAGCGACATCCTGATCGTCAGTGGGACGCAGCAGGCAATGACGATCGCGATGCGGGCCGTGCTCGACGAAGGAGATACGGTCGCGCTGGAGGATCCACATTATCTCTTCATGATGCAGGCGCTGGCCGCGCATGGCGCGCGTATCGTCAGCGTGCGCACCGATGAGAACGGGATGGTGACCTCCGAGCTCGCCCGTCACAACGCGCGCCTCATCTGCGTGTCACCATCGGATCAGTTTCCGTCCGGCGCGGTCATGAGTCTCGAGCGCCGCGTGGAGCTGCTCGATGTGGCTTCGCGTCAGGGCAGCTGGATCCTCGAAGACGACTACAACAGCGAATTCCATTTCCGTGAGAGGCCGCTCGCCGCGCTGCGCTCCCTGGATTTCTCCGGCCGCGTCATCTATGTAGGGACATTCTCCAAGACGCTGTTCCCTTCCCTGCGCCTGGGCTTCATCGTCTGCCCGCCGGGTATCCGCGACGATCTCTGTCGGGTCAAGCGCCTGGACGATCTCGGCAGCCCGTCGGTGGAGCAGGCAGCCCTGGCCGCCTTCATGCGCAGCCGCCAGTTCGAGAAGTATCTGCGGCGTACGGTCGTCGAGCTCGAGCACCGCCGCACGGTTTTCATCGACGCCCTGCGACGCCATTGCAAGGAGCGCATCGCCGTGCAGGAAACGCACGCGGGCACCCATATCGTCGTCTGGCTGCGGCGAGTGGAGTATTCGCAGCTCACTCGACTGGTCGAGCTCGGCGTCGCACGCAGCCTGGGCCTCTACCCGATACATCATTACTACCGCAAGCCCCCCGAACGCCCCGGACTGATGCTGGGCTATGCGGGACTGTCCGCCGAGGCCCTCGAGCGAGCGGCGGCGCTGCTCGGGGACTGCCTCGGCGAACTGGAGGGCGAGAGTCGGGCGGAGCCGGTTGCTCAATACCGGTCCGCCCGGGGTCAGAAGTCGTAGTCGAATCCAACGAGGAAGTACCGACCCACCGCGCCATCCTGATGCAGCGCCGGGTCGTAGGGCGGGGCTAGGCTGCCGGAGCCGTAGGTCTGCACGTCCACGGGCGGCTGCTTGTTGAACAGGTTCGTCACGGAAGCGTGCAACTGGAAGTTGTTGGTAAGCCTATAGGAGCCATAGACGTCCGTCTCCAGGAAGTAGTCCACGTTGCAGAACTGCTTGTTCTCGGCGGTCGCCCCCTGCGGGAAAAAGCCACCGTAGTGAATCGCCGTTGCGCAGTCCGGAAGCTCGGACGAGGAATCGGTGATGCTGAAGTGGCTGATGAAATTGACACTGGGAGTGATCGTGATCGGGCCTTTGCTCCAGCTAAGCCGCCAGTTGACGCGGT
The DNA here is from genome assembly GCA_036489335.1 of Steroidobacteraceae bacterium. Classification (GTDB taxonomy): domain Bacteria; phylum Pseudomonadota; class Gammaproteobacteria; order Steroidobacterales; family Steroidobacteraceae; genus 13-2-20CM-66-19. The sequence continues at coordinate 2,387 of DASXFY010000009.1, read as the reverse complement.
CCTTCGGGTTGCCGGTATCGCCGGATACGCCCGACGGACCGTGCGTCCCGGCCAGATCGAAGGTGGTGCCACCAACAATCAGCTGATACGTGATCTCATGCGTCCATGTCGCCTCGCCGGTGAAGCGGCCGATGGCTCCCATGTCCCAGTGATACTGGAGGTCCACATCGTACCCGCTCGTCTTGGTCGAGCTGGCGTTCACATAAGGAAAGCTGTCTTCCAGGATCAGGCCCACCGGAGTCGCCTGACTTACCGTCTGGCCCTGGGCGTTGACATACGGCAGGACGACTGTCGGGCCGCGGACAAGGCTGATGTCGTCGGCAAAACCTGAGCCGGCCTCGAACACTGGAATGATGTCATTGTCCAGCTTGATGTTGTAGTAGTCGACGGAGACGCTCGCCTGGGTGAGCGGCTGGAACACGATGCCCGTCGTCCAGTTGGTCGACTTGACGTTCTGCAGGTGTGGGTTCGCCAACAGCACCCCCGTCAGTGGGACGCTGCACTGGCTCGGGTAGTTGCCGGGGCTATTGGGGACGGCGGGATTCGGACACAGGACCGGATCCTGCAGACTGCCGAGACCGAAAGCCTCGCCGGACGATATGCCTTCCGCTGCCGAGGGTACACGGAAGCCCTTGCCCCAGGTGCCGCGCACTGCGACCCAGTTGACGGGCGTGTACTTGAATCCGATCTTCGGTGTGAAGTCCGAGCCAAAGGTCTGGTAATTGTCGTAGCGTCCCTGGACGTTGATGTTGAGCGCCTTGACCGGGTTGCCGTCGAGCTCGACGAAAGCCGCCCGGTCGTATTCGGTTCCGATCACATAGATGGAGTCGCCCGCCTGCACTCCCGATTCGATGGTGGGCGGCGGCGTCTCGTCATGCTCCTCCTTGAACCACTGCACGCCGATTGCGAGTTTCAACGGCCCCCCGGGCAGGTCGAACAGCTTGTGGGTGCCGTGAACGTCGATCAGGTCGAGCTGGCTCGTTGGCGTGGTCTGGGCCGGCGGCGCGAACAGTGACGCGCCGGTGGAGCTGCCGAGAATGTAGCCGTTGTTCAGCGCGTTCTGCAGCGCCGTCGGTTCGATGTTCCCGTAGAGCCACTGGTCCATCTTGGCGTACATCGCGCCGGCGGTGCCACTGATCTCCCAGCCGGCCGCATTGCCCGATATCGAGGCCAGCAACCGGTACGTGTTGGTATCGATCTGCGTGTTTCTGAGTCCGAGCTCAGGAAAGTTGTAGACCAGAGGCGCCGGCGCGCCGAAGGGGTTGCCAGGATAATTGGTCGGAACGGTGATGAGGGGGTAGGTAATCACGTTGGGCGCCTGACCTGGCGCCAAACCGATGTTCGTAAACCCGCCGTCGCCGTAGCCGGTACCTGTTGCCGGGTTCAGCTCGCCGTTGTACGAGTTCACCTGTTCCGCCTTGCTGTCGAACCAGGACGCCTGCAGGCCCACCCCCCAGCCACCGCCGAGCTCCTTGGTATATTTGGCCAGCAGATCGATGCTGGTGGTTGCCGGTTGCAGCTGCGCGCCCGTGGTCGGATCTGTGCACTTGTTGAACGTTTGAGATACCGCATCGCAGCCCGGCAGATAGGCATACGGAGTGCCGTCGGCGCTGTTGGGGTTGATCAGGTAGCCGGTGAGCACGTTCGGAAACGGGATGTTCGGATTCACGGCCACGCTGCTGCCCGGCGTGCGGTCGTAGCCTCCGTACGCGGTGAAGTCGAGGTCGTTCCATTGGCCGCTGCGATTGGCGGCGAGGATATCGTCCTGATGACGAAAGTCCCCGGAGACGTACCAGTTGTAGCCGTCGCTTGCCAGGTCGCCCTGGCCGCCGATGAAGCCGACGTGCTCCTGGGTGCCGTCCCAGTGTGAAGAAGTACCCGTCTCGGTCGAGATATGGAAGCCCTGGTATTCCTTTCTGAGGATGACGTTGACGACGCCGGCGACAGCATCCGCACCGTAGAGAGCCGAGGCGCCGTCCTTCAGCACCTGGACCTGCTGGATGGCCGTGAAGGGAATGGAGGAGAGGTCGACGAAGCTGCGCTCGTTGTCATCGAGCAGGGGGTAGGGCACTGAGCGCTCGCCATCGATGAGCACCAGCGTATCGCCCACCGACAGCCCGCGCAGAGAGATACCGGATGCACCCGCGGCAAACGCCCCGCCGAAGGATTGACTGAGCGTGCTCGCCCCGTTGGCGCTGATATTGCGCAGAACGTCCGAAATGTCGGTGTAGCCGGACTGGACCAGATCCTTCGCGCTGATCACCTGCACGGGGTTCGGTGACTCGGTGGCGGTGCGCTCGATCAGCGAGCCGGTGATCACGATCGTCTGCAGTTGCGGCGGAGCCGGACCCGAGAGGGCCGGTGCCGGTGTCGTCTGCGCGAGTACG
>DASXFY010000086.1:0-28109 GCA_036489335.1 Steroidobacteraceae bacterium | reverse complement strand
GATCTCCCTGGGAGCTCGACTCCCCTAAAGGGCCCAAGAAGACTACTTGGTTGATAGGCTGGGTGTGTAAGGCCAGTAATGGCTTCAGCTAACCAGTACTAATTGCCCGTGAGGCTTGACCATATAACCTCAAGCGGTCTGTCCGCGAGAGGATGATGTAATGGAGCGATTCCATTTAATGTTGAACGCGACAAGCGTCCGAAACGAAACGAACCGAATTGGAGGCGGATGAGCCGGGGCGAAAGCCCCGGCTCCTCAACCTCAAACAGTTTCCCTGGTGGCAATAGCGAGCGGGAACCACCCGATCCCATTCCGAACTCGGAAGTGAAAACGCTCTGCGCCGATGGTAGTGTGCCTTTCAGGCATGCCAGAGTAGGTCACTGCCAGGGTCCCAAAGTGAAGCCCCCGGAACCGCGAGGTTCCGGGGGTTTTGCTTTTTGGGGCCCGGTGAGATCACCCGACAGCGTCTTATCTTGACATCATATGATGATATGACGTGTAATCCCGCCGCTTTCCTGGGGTACTGACTCTGCAATCAGGCGGCGGAGGGGGCATTGCTCGAGCCAAAAAGGGCATCGTTCACGCAGGCAGTGCTGCTGGCGCTGTCTTCGTGGCTGTTGATGGCGGGCGCTTCACCCGCGCGGGACGAGGCTCCCGCGCGGTCGCTTCCGGCGGTGCGACTCGACGGCAACTACTTCTCCAGCGCCGGGCACCGCTTCATTCCGGTCGGCGCGCAGTGGGTTCCCGCGAAAACGGCGCTGCAATGGCCGCTTGCGGGGGACGAAAAGGACATCGACGCCGACTTCGCGCAAATGGCGCGCATGGGCTTCAACACCGTGCGCCTCGATCTGATGTGGGCCTGGTTCGAGCCCCGCCCCGGCGACTACAGCCCGCGGGCTTTCAAACAGCTGGACCATCTGGTCGCGCTGGCGCACAAATATCATCTTTACCTGCATCCGTCGCTCTTCATCGGCGGTGAGATCGGTGAAGCGTGGTGGGACGTCCCGTGGCGGATGGGTCGGGATCCGCAATCCGACCCCGACATGCTGCGTTGGGAGACCAACCTCGCCGAGGAATTCGGCCGCCGATACGGACATGAGACGGCAATCCTCGCGTGGGATCTCACCGATGAGCCACCCTTCTGGATCTCCGACAATGTCACCGATGCCATGGCGGTCAATTGGACACGCCTCATTGCCTACGGCATCCGCAAGTACGACACCCTGCATCCGATCGTCGTTGGTGTCAGCACGCAGGACATGGAGCATGGCCCATTCCGTCCGGACACGATCGCGGATGACGTCGACTTCTTCAGCGTACATCCGTACACCATCTACACGCCGGAGCTCTTTCCCGACGCCATGGTCTCGCAGCGCGGTACCTATGGCGCCGCATTCGAAACTACGCTGAGCGCAGGGGCGGGTAAGCCCGTGATGATGCAGGAGCTGGGCGCGTCATCCGCACAGTACGCACCGGAGAAGATTGTCGACTTCGACCGGGCCAGCCTCTACTCCGCCCTCGGTGCGGGCGCCAACGGTTTCCTCTTGTGGTGCTACACCGATGCCGCCCCCGCGCTCTATCACCAGGTTCCATATCTGCGCTCGGCGCACGAGACGCAATTCGGGCTGACGACGTGGGATCACAAGATCCGTCCACAAGGAGCGGCCTTCGAGAAATTCGAAGGCATCACCGGCCAGATGAATCTGGACGGCATCGCTCCCGCGGGCGCTGACGTCGCCATCGTTATCCCGGAAGAGTGGTCTCACATCACCGGTGATCAGCAGCACTTTGGCCTCAGCGGCCCTGCCGTGCTGCCGTACGTGTCGCAGGTAGAGGGCGGGGCCGTGAACGGACAGGCGCCCTCACCTTATCAGGGCAACCAATGGCTGATGAGCGCCGTGCTCTCCTCCTTCATCCTGGCGCACCAGGCGGGCATGAAGCCGGCGATGCCGCGGGAGCTGGCGGACTGGGAGAAGTACCCGGCTGTGTTGCTGCCGTCGCCGCTCACCGCGACAGACCCGATGACCGTGCACGTCCATACCGACTTCTGGGAGAAGGCGGAACGCTACGTGAGGCAGGGCGGAGTTCTCTACGCCTCGCTGTCGGCCGATGCGGCCATTCCTCACATGACGCGGCTTTTTGGCGCGCGGATGACGGACTCGGTCCCGGTTTCCGATGTCGCGCTGCGGGTCGTCAAAGCCTTTGGCGGTCTGATGCCGGGCGATACCTTCCATTTCGCCGTACCGGGGAGCGATGCGAAGTATTGGGGTACCGGACTCGAGGTCCACGGCGGTGAAGTGATCGCAGTCGATCAGCGCGGTCAGCCTGCCCTCGTCGCCAACAGGCTCGGCAAAGGACGGACGCTGTTGTCCGCCTACCCCCTGGAGGTCTACCTGGGGAACCGGCCGATGGCCTTCGACACGGACGAGACCCTGTATCGTCTCTATCGCGCGTTGGTGACGTGGAGCGGTCTGCAGCCTGTCGTGGCAACCGATCAGCCGGCGGTGGAAGCCACCGCGCTCGATGCCGGCGGTCATGGCTACTTCGTTCTGGTCAACCACAGCGAAGAGCCGCACCAGGCGCTGATATCGACGACGCTGCCCGTGCATACGCTCAAACCGCTCGGCGATGACCCCTCCGCCCGCTCTGTGAAACGCGTCGGCGCCGCCTGGAGCGTGCAAGTCCCGGCCTGGGATGGCGTGGTCCTGGAATGGCGCAACTGACGATCCAGGGCCATGAAGCGCAACTACTCGATGGTCGGGTTGATCCTTCTGATCTTCTTCGTCATTTCCTTCCTGACGAACATCCTCGGTCCGCTCGTTCCCGACATCATCAGCGGCTTTCATGTGTCGCTGGCGATGGCCGCCGTACTGCCGTTCTCCTTCTTCATCGCCTACGGGGTGATGTCGATTCCGGCCGGCTTCCTGGTCGAGCGCTGGGGCGACAAGAAGGTCATCGTGATCTCGTTTCTCGCCGGGACGGCAGGCGCCTTGAGCTTCGGTCTGCATCCTGCCTACCTGATGGCGATCGTCTCGCTGTTCGTCATGGGGGCCGGAATGGCGGCCCTGCAGGTGGCGATCAATCCCCTGCTGCGCGTCGCCGGGGGCGAGGAGCACTTCGCCTTCTATTCCGCCTTTGCGCAGCTCGTGTTCGGCTCCGCGTCGTTCGTCAGCCCGCTCGTCTACTCTTACGTGGTGACCCACCTCGGCGCCCCTCACACGGAGAGCGCACTCATCGGCCTGCTCGCGCGTGTGACCCCGGCAAGCCTCCCGTGGGTTTCGATGTACTGGCTGTTTGCGGTCGCCACGGCGCTAATGGCCGTCTTCGTCGCGGCTCTTCGGCTGCCGCGCGTCGCAAGAACGGCGGAGGAGTCGGCGGGCACGCTCAGCATGTATGGCGCACTGCTTCGCCAACCTGTCGTATGGCTCTACTTCATCTGCATCATCGCTTACGTGGGGTGCGAGCAGGGAACGGCGGACTGGATGTCGCAGTTCCTCTATCAGTATCACGGCCTCGATCCGCACGTCGTCGGGGCCGAAGCCGTATCTCGCTTCTGGGGCCTCCTGACGGCAGGTTGCCTCATCGGCATGGTGCTTCTGAAGCTCTTCGACAGCCGTCGCGTCCTGATCGGCTTCGCCGCGGGGGCGCTGGTCATGCTGACACTGGCGCTCTTCGGGTCGTCCAAGGTAGCGGTCATCGCATTCCCTTGCATCGGCCTCTTTGCTTCCATCATGTGGCCGACCCTCGTGTCCCTGGGACTCAACTCCGTGTCCTCGCACCATGGTCCGCTGGCCGGAATTCTCTGTACCGGAATCATGGGCGGCGCGCTGATCCCGCTGTTGATCGGCCGTATCGGTGATGCGTACGGCCTGCGCACGGGGATGCTGCTCCTTTATGTGACGTTCGGATGCGTGCTGAGCGTCGGGCTCTGGGCCAAACCGCTCATTTCCAACGCCGTGCTCGGCGAACGGAAAAAGGCGCCGCCCGTCGCCGCAAACGCGTAGCTGATGGAGAGGAACTGAACATGCGCCATTTGATGAGCGGGATCATTGCGTTGGGCTTGATGGCCTCGTGCGGGGCCGGGAGTGCACAGGCAGACGCGGTGCGCTACTTCAACCTCCCGGCGCCGCAACCCATTCTGCCCGACGCGCAATCCTGGGAAGGCGATCAGCAACCGCACACTCTGTCCGTCCTCAAGTTGAATCGCGGCGGCTTCAAATACTGGGGCTGGTATGGCCTCAACAACGGCCGCGGCACCGGATTGGCCCGCAGCAACGATCTCGTTCACTGGACGAAATACGAGAACAACCCGTTGTGGCTCAATGCGCGCTGGACGTCGGCATTCCAGGACGCGGAAACCGGCGTCCTCTACTTCGCGATCACCCGGGACTATGACACGCCGAGCAGCCGAATCGTGCTGGCCACATCGAGAGACGGCATTCATCTGACCGAAGTCATGACACTGGTGCAGAAAGTGCCCCGTGAGCGCAATCAGAATCCCGACCTCTTCCGCGATCCGGTGAGCGGCCGGTTCTTCCTGTTATTTTATCGTGGCAACGATACCGATTATTTTGACATCGTGGCCCGAAGCGCCCGCCGGATCGAGGATCTGGCCACGGCCCCCGACAAGCTGCTGTTGCACACGACCGAAACGGTCGCGGCGCCGAACCTGCTGTACGTTCCCCGGGGCGGCCCGCACGGCAAAGGCATCTACTACCTGGCGACGGAAGTCTATCCCAACCGCTACGGCAAGACGCAGGACGGCACCTGGGAAGTCAAGGTCTTCCATTCAGAGCGGCCGGACGGAGATTTCGAGCCGGTCGCCGGCAATCCGGTGCAGACGGGCGGGCGCGCGTGCCTCTTCCAACATATCTTCGGTGGCAAATACTACGGATACCAGTCGCACCTCGACCCTGCCACCGACAAGTGGAGCATGGAAGCGCTGGTACTGCCGCTGCCTTAGCGCTTGCGGACCGAAACGACCGTCGCCCGATAGCGATCCGCCCGCAGGAACGAGTGACTGTGCTCGATGGGCGTGCGCCGCAGGTCGTAAGTGGTCTCACGGATGAAGAGCAGTGCCGCCCCGGGCGAGGTCTGCAGCATGCGCGCCTGGTCGTCGTCCGCGTTGGTGGCGCCGATCTCTTCCTCGGCCCAGCTCAACTTGCGGTGGTAGGTCTTCTCGAAGAGATGATAGAGAGAGACCCGTTCCAGGCGCTGCTGATCGAGATCCGGAAACACCGCCGCCGGCATGTGACTCGTCACCAGTGCCACCGGCTCGTTGTTGACGTAGCGCAGCCGATATAAGGTGAAGACCGGATCGCCGGCCGTCAGGTGCAGCGCCTGCGCGATCTCGGCGTCGGCCGTGTCGCGCTTCAAGCTCAGGATCTTCGCCGAAGGCACCAGGCCGCGGCGGCGCATCTCTTCCGTGAATCCGCGCAGCTCCTGGAAATTCCACGGCACGTGGCTCGAGCCGATGACGGGGCGCTTGCCTTTCTCGACGACGAGCAACCCCTCGGAGCGCAGCTTGAGGAAGGCCTGTCGCACCGGCATCTTGCTGATGCCGAGGGAGCCCGCCACTTCGCCCTCGGATTGAAAGACATCCCCTTCGCGCAGCGCCTCGGAGCGGATCAGGTTGCGGACCTGATCGACGATCTGCTGGTAATAGGGCACGAAGCTGTTGGTATCGATCTGCAGATCGAGCGCTGGAGCGTGCACTTCGGTCGCGCGGGTCTTGCGTTGCATGGGGCCGTGGTCTTGGAAGTGGCCGCAATCATCTCATAGACATACGATTCTATGATGCCAGGAGCGCCGCCTCTTCCTTTCATTTGATCCAATATACATATGATGATAGGATGTCACGAAAGGTAGAAAGGGGCATGTATGCGCGGCGCGAGCACCGCCACAGGCGCGGTCGACATCGGCGGCACGAAGATCGCCGTTGGGATCGTGGATGAGCGAGGCAAACTCCTCGACCGGCAGGAGATGCCCACGGCGGCTGCCGAAGGGGCCGGGGAGGCCTTCGAGCGCATCGGGCGGGCCCTGGTAGCGCTGCAATCGCGCACCGGCACGGCTCTCGGTGGCATCGGCATCGGATGTACCGGCCCTGTCGATCCCCTCAGCGGTGAAATCGGAGTCGTCGAGTTCCTGCCTGGCTGGCAAGGCTCAAATCCCGTGCGCGCGCTGGCCGACCGTTTCGATGTGACGGTGGCAATGGAGAATGACGCCGACGCTGCCGCGCTCGCGGAAGCGCAGTGGGGCGCCGGTCGCGGGAAGCGCAGTCTGATCTGCGTGACCGTCGGTACGGGCATCGGCGGCGGGATCGTGTTGAACGGATCGCTCTATCGCGGAGTGGGCGGCGCACATCCGGAGATAGGCCATCACGTCATCGACGACTCCGGTCCGCAGTGCTTTTGCGGCGCTCGAGGCTGCTGGGAGGTGCTCGCGCGTGGACCGGCAATGGTCGAGCGTGTGCTGCGCGAGTCACCCGCGGCCAGAGAGGGTTTGACCGCACAGCAAGTGTGCGAGTCGGCGCGCTCGGGCGATCCGCTCGCGACGAGAGAAGTGGCACGGGAAGGCCGCTATCTCGGCCTCGGCATCGCCAACCTCATCACCCTGTATGTCCCCGAGATGATCGTTCTGGCCGGCAGTGTCATGGACAGCCTCGATCTCTTCCTGCCGGCGATCCGCGGCGTCGTGCGTGGGAGCTGCGGACTCGTTCCCGCCGAGCGCGTCGAGATTGCGCCGGCGGCCCTCGGAGCGGCGGCGCCTCTGGTTGGCGCGGCCGCGGTCTGGCTGCATCGCCTCGGAAGGACCACAACCTCATGTTGAGCACCAACGGCAATGTGATCGAAGGCAGGTACTTCCACGACCTGATGGCGCAGCCCGCGGCGCTCGAGGCGACACTCGCGTGGCTCACGGCCGTTGACCGCTGGCGCACGGTGGGAAAGTTCGTTCGCGCACGCTCCTGGAAGCGCGTCGTGCTGACCGGGATGGGCTCTTCCTACCACGGACTGCATGTCCTCAACCTGGCGTTGATCGAGGCAGGCCTCACTCCGGTGGTCATGGAGACGGCCGAGCTCATCCATTACGGGCAGGCTCTGTTCGACCCGCAGACCCTGGTCATCGCAGTCTCGCAGTCCGGCGGCAGCGCCGAGATCCTGCGCCTCCTCGAAGTCAACCACCACGCGCCCCTCCTCGCGGTGACCAACACCGCGGACAGTCCGCTGGCGCGCAGTCCGGGTCTCTCGATTCTGACCCAAGCCGATGCCGAGTTCTCGGTCTCGTGCAAGACGTATGTAGCCGCTCTGCTCGCACTGCAGTGGCTGGCAGGGATTTTCGTCGGCGCGGATGAAGGCGAGACCCTGCGTCGTCTGACGCCTGCCGGGGCGCTCGTGCGCGAGTACCTCGGCAACTGGCGCTCGCACACGACGGTGCTCGCGGACGAGCTCCAAGGGATCCGCCACCTGTTTCTGACGGGACGGGGAAGCTCGCTGGCGGCGGCGGGTACCGGCGCGTTGATCATCAAGGAGTCGGCGCGCTTCACCGCGGAAGGAATGAGCAGCGCCGCGTTCCGCCATGGACCGATGGAGATGCTCCGCGGGGACGTTCTGACACTCGTCTTCACGGGGGATGAGCCGACTCGAGACCTGAATCGACGGCTCGTCAGCCAGTTGCGCACGGCCGGCTGGCGTTGCGAGGAGATCGGCGATGAATCGGCCGCTGTACCGCTGCGCACTCCCCAGTGCGATCCGCTGCTGCGGCCGGTGCTGGAGATCCTGCCCGTGCAACTGCTGACTCTCGCGCTGGCGAGCCTCGATGGGCGGGAGGCCGGCCGCTTCGAGTTCGCCAGCAAGGTCACGGACACGGAGTAGTCGGCGCGCGGGCCCCTTCCGGGCCTTCCGTATTCGGGGAATCAAATGAGAACCAAGAACAATCCTTCCGCGCCCCGCTTCCTGCTCGGCGCATCACTCATCGGTGTCGGACTGCTGTCGGCGACGGTCGCCAGCGCGCAGCCGCCATCCGCGCAACCGACCGATGATCAGGGACCGGCGGCGGCGAGCCCGCAGCAGCTCACCACCGTCGTGGTCACGGGCGTCCGTGGATCGGAGCAGAAATCGATCGATCTCAAACGCTACGCCGAATCGATTCAGGACAGCATCGCCGCCGAAGACATCGGCAAGCTGCCCGATACGACCATCTCGGACTCCCTGCAACGCATCACCGGCGTGCAGATCGACCGCGAGGGCGGCGAGGGCACCTCGGTCAACATTCGGGGCCTGCCGCAGGTCGGTACGCTCTTGAACGGCGAAGAGTTCATCACCAGCGGATCGATCGTGAGCGTGCAGCCGGATTTCGGCGACATCCCCTCACAGCTCTTCTCCGGCGCCGATGTCATCAAATCATCGACCGCCAGCCTTCTCAACACGGGCATCACCGGCACGATCGACCTGAAGACCCGCCGCCCCAATGAGCTGAAGAGCGGCTGGACCTTCTCGACCTCGGCGCAGGCGGACCACGGCAGCATCTCCAACCGCTACCAGCCGGAGACGGACTCGCTCATCGGCTATCACGGTAACGGCTGGGGCTTTCTGGTGTCGGGATCGTACTCGGACGTCACGCTGGAGAATTCCGTCGACGGCATGGATCAGTACTCGGGTGAGATCCTCGGCGAGACCACCGATAGCACGACGGCGCCCGAGGGCTTCCTGAACGCCTATCTGGGAGCGCCGCTGCCGGCAGGGATGACCCTGCTGCATCCCTCTCAGTGCATCGACAGTGGCGGCACGTATAGCGCTACGACACCGAACGGCTGCGATGTCGATGTACTCGGCAAGGGTAATTCGAACGCCGCGTTTTACGATTCACCGGACTTCAGCGCCCTCGACCGGCAGCTGGAAAGAAAGCGGACGGGCCTCAACGCGTCGGCGCAGGCCGAGCTCGGCCCCGACCTGGTGCTGACCAGCGATTTCTTCTACACCGACCAGCAACGCTACAACCGCAGCGTCGGCTATCAGTTGAATACCGCCACCTGGAACGGCGCGACCTTCCTGCCGGAATCCTATCGCGATACGGGAGTCGACGTTTACAACGGCTTCAACGGTGGTGGCACTCCGCTGGAGCAGTTCTATACCGTGCAGAGCTACCAGCAGTATCTGGGCGACATCGAGACCTACTCCGAGAACCTGACGAATCACACCGGATCGCGCAACTACAATCTGCAGCTCAATTACGCGCACGGCAATCTCTCCGCCGACGTCCGCGGAATCTATGCGCAGGCGCACGACCTGTACATGGCCAGCTACGCGCAGTTCGCGGTCTCCGACGGCAATCTGTGGCCCAACGAGCCGGTAACGGCGGCTCCGCCCGGCAGCATGGTTTACCCGGGCGGCGACCGGGTGTTCGACCCGTACGGCTTCCCGGCCAACACGATCCCCGCCCTGGTCAACATGAGCGGCGATCACCTGGCCATTACGCTGCCGTCGGGGCTGCAACAGACCCTGACCAACGAGAACGCGTACTCGCTGAAGACCATCGCTTCGGAGAACGACTACGATCGCAGCACCGCAATGAAGGTGGTGCGCGCCGATGGCCACTACAAGTTCGGCGACTCGGGCTACAAGATCGACTTCGGCGTCCGGCACGGCGACCGCAGCGCCGACAATACGAATTTCGAGCTGATCGCGCCGGTCTACGGCAATGACGGCGCATATAACAATGAGGTCGATCCGGCGACCGGCGAGGAGACTTCGGTCGAGATACCGAATTCGGTCGGCTGCTACGTCCGCTACAAGGGGGCCGACGTGATTCTGGATGGCGGCGGCATCCCGGGCGCCTGCAAGGCGGGAAGCCCGGTGACCGGCTACTACCGCGCCGGCGCGCTGTCGGCGCAGAACCCGAGCCAGCTGCCGTCGATATTCGGCAGCAACATGCGCTACTACGGCAGCCTCGCCGACGTCAGCGGCATGGGCCTTTGGGACATGGACCCGTCGGTCATGGACAACGTGCTGGCGTTCCAGAATGCGCTCTATCCCGGAGAAATCCGCAACATCGACCCGGGTGGAACGTGGCGGGTGGACCTCGGCCAGACGACGGGCTACCTCCAGGGTGACTTCAATACGACGGCCGGCAGCATTCCGATCTACGGCAACGTCGGCCTCAAGGTGATACAGACGAGCCTGGGAGTGGATCAGCACAAGGTCGGAGCTCCAGGAGCCTACTTCGTCAACGCGGCTGATCTCGGCATCACGCATACGCAGAAGAGCTTTACCGACGTCCTGCCTGCTCTGAACGTCGCTTTCGACCTTCGCGACAATCTGAAATTGCGCCTCGCGTATGCGAAGAACATGCAGATACTGGATCTGGACCAGTGGGGCGGGGGACTGACGCTCAACTATGCGATCGTTGCCGGCAGCTCGCCTCCCGTATTCGCCGTGATCGGCGGCAGCGAGACCGGGAATCCCAATCTGAAGCCCTGGCGCTCGTCGAATTACGACGCGTCGCTCGAGTACTACATGGGGCAGTCGAGCATGGTGAGCCTGGCGCTCTTCTACGTCGACGTCGCCAGCTTCATCGACGACGGCAGCGTCGTGCGCTGTGACTTGCCGGACGAGGATGGCGTGGTGCGAAACCGATGCGTCGCGGTCGACGGTCCGATTCAGGGCTCCGGCAAGTCCTTGCGCGGTGTCGAGTTCGGCCTGAAGCAGGCGTTCACCTTCCTGCCGGGATTGCTGTCCAACCTGGGGACCGACGCGAACTTCACCTTTTCGCCGAGCAACGTGGGCACCGACGTCGCGGGAAACGCGATCCCGTTCCAGGACAACTCGGCGGAGCAGGCAAATCTGATCCTCTGGTATCAGAGCCACCGCTTCCAGGCGCGCCTCGCGGGCAACTACCGGTCCAAGCGCGCGGTGAGCCAGAACTACGGCGGTCTCACGGGCTTCGAGGAGTATCAGGCACCGACGTTCTACCTCGATGCATCGATCTCTTACGACATCACGTCCAATTTCCAAGTGTTCCTGGAAGGCTCCAATCTGACCGGCGAAGAGGAGCACTACTACCTGGTCTGGCCGGATCAGAAGCTCGATACGACCCGCTTCGAATCCCGGTACGCGCTCGGCATGCGCGCCAGCTTCTAACCCGAGGAACGGCATATGACATCCCTGCAAACGCTCTGTCAACAGGCGGTCATCGCCTCGATCGCCTGCCTGGCGTTGGGCCGGGCGGGCGCGCAGAACATCACGACCCCGGCCCCCCTGTTGCGCGGCGTCACCATCACGGACGATCACGATATCCGCGACAGCGTGTCTCTCACCCTTGGCACCAAGGGCGCCGATCAGAATACCCAGAAGAACACATACCTCAACTGGGTGACGGCGGGACTGGAACAGCTGCCGAGTGCCGGGAACACGGCGGCCACCACAGTCTATGCCGCCCGCATCGTCACTTCTCCGCAAAGCGCAGTCAATGCGACGACTGGCGGCAACATGGAGGCAAATGTGCTCGCCATCGCGGGCAGCTTCCCGAGCCTGCCCAATGTCAGCGCCACGTTCGTCCAGAACGCAACGGCGGCGCAGATTCCGTGGTCCGGCGCGGGCGATGACTCGCAGCTTGTCCCGTCCGGAGACACCCTCGCCTACACCAATGTGTACAGCGACCTGCACGGCCTGCACACGAATGGGGGCGCGAGCGTGGAGCTGATGGCCGAGCCCTCCGACTCCAGCAGCATGAGCTGTATGGGTCCGGTCGAGAATTGGGCACGCTGGTACGGCTATGTGACGAACCTGGGCAGCAATGTCGATATCTGGGAAATCGGCAATGAGATCAACGGCAACTGGCTGTACTCCTCGGTCGGCGGCTACCCCGGCAGCGGTCAGTACGGTGCCCTGAGGGGCTCGGTGCCCGGTTGCAACGGGGGGTGGGGCGTCAATCCCGCCAAGACGCAGTGGTATGCGACGACCGACTTCGCGGGCAATGCCATCACCTGGAAGCCCAAGGGGAGCGGTGCCAACAAGTTCGAATATCCCGTGACCACGCCGGACACCATTGCGGAGATGCTCGCCGACACCTATCTCATCGTCAAAACGGCCAACGTGAACAACAAGGTCGCGCTCACCGTGACTTACTGTCCGGGCGATAACTCCGTCGATGGCGGTGGCGTCAATGGCCTCAACGAGCCGAACAACTGGCTGCAGAACTTCGTGCTCGGTCAGGGCACAACCGGCAAGACGCTGACGTCGATCGCCGATCTCAACGCGATGACCACTTATGGCGGTACGCCGGGCGGCAAGTACAGCAATGTGCTGCCATTCAGCCAGGGCGTCGACTACGTCATCGTGAGCTACTACTCATGGTTTGACGGGGTGAGCGGTTGCGATGGCAATCCGGAGATCTGGGCCTCGAACCCGAAGCTCGTCGACCTGATGTTCGACAATCTGCACACCGTCTTTCCCAACGCCAAGCTCGGCTGGGGAGAATTCGGCAGCAGCCAGGCCAATGAGCTGGGCGCCAAGACCACCACCTCGTTGAGCGCCGGCGCGGCAGGGGATCTGGTGTGGGCGTACTCCTATTATCCCAGCAAGGTGACGGGCGGCACGACGGTGACGCTGGGCACTCCCGCGACCTGGGCCGGCAATTCCAACAATCAATGGATGGGTGGGGTGTTCTTCTGGAACTGGGCGACGCAGGCGCTTGCGTGGGATACCGGCTACCCGACATACACGGCCTACCCGGCGTCCGGAACCAAGGTAGCGGGTACGTACACGCCTATCACGAAGAATCTCTGTGCCGCCGATACGTCGGAATGCAAGGGCGATCTCGGCAGTGTCACGAAGACGACCACCAGCTCGGAGAGCCTCGGCGGGCTACTGTCCTGTGCCCTCGCGTGGCAGAACGATGGCACAGCCGCGACCGGGAGTTCCTCCAGCTCCGGGTTCGCCGGAGGCGCGCTGAACTGTCCGTTGCCATAGGTGTCCTGAAGCCCCCGGGACCCCGTGGTTCCGGGGGCGGCTCACTGCGCGAGTTGTCTTATTTCCGATGCAGGCAGCCGTTCCGGCGCCCGGAATTGTGCATTGCGCCCGGACGAGCATGCCGGACGCTCGTCACACTGCCGGGATATGCGCACGGAACGTTCGTGAATCTCTTTACCTTCTGGCGGAACGGGCGCCAGCGCCCGAGTGTGGGTGCCCAAGGTCCCCATGAGGCTGCCTTTGCGCAGTCACCTCTCGGGATGCTGATCGTCGATGGCGGCTCGCTGGAGATCGTCGACGCCAACCCCGCATTGCAGAGCAGCCTCGGCTACGAGCTGCAGGAGCTGCGGGCGATGCCGCTGGCGAAGATCTTCAGTGACGACGGCGGGCCACCGGAGGCTCTGCTGGCGCAGCTTCGGGAATCGCCGCCGCGGGTTCTCATCGAAACCGGTCAGCGCTGCCGCAGCGGACGTTTCCTCCATGTGGAGATCAGTGGCTATCGGCTCGAGATCGAGGGACGCAGCCTCTTTGCGCTGACGACCCGTGACATCACCGTGCGCCGGCGCGTCGAGGCGCAGCTCCTCGAGAAGCAGCAGCACCTCGACCATCTGGCCCACCACGACCAGCTCACCGGCCTGCCGAATCGGCTCTTCCTGGCGGCGCACCTGCCGGGGGCGATCGCGGAGGCGAAGCGCACCAACAGCATGCTCGCAGTGCTCTTCCTCGACCTCGATCGCTTCAAGCACATCAACGACTCCCGCGGCCACGAGGCCGGCGACAAGCTGCTCAAGGCCGTGGCGCAGCGCATCCGCACCACCACCCGCACCGACGACATCGTGGTCCGGATGGGTGGCGACGAATTCATCGTGGTGCTGAAGACCGTCTCCACCGCGGAGCAGATCAACGAAGCCGCGAGCCGCATCACCGAGGCGCTGGTGGCGCCGGTGCTCATCGATGGACGCTCTCTGGTCACGACCGCCAGCATCGGCGTCAGTCTCTTCCCGCGTGACGGCTCGACCATGGGCGAGCTGCTGCGCCAGTCGGATACGGCGATGTACCAGGCGAAGGACCGCGGCCGCAACAACTTCCAGCTCTTCAGCCCGGTGATGGAGCGCAAGCTGAAGGAGCGCATCGCGATCGAGTCGAGCCTGCGCGCGGCGCTGCAGTCGCAGCAGCTGGACGTGCACTACCAGCCGATCGTCGACATCGCATCGCACCGGATCGTGGCGCTCGAGGCGCTGCTGCGCTGGCGTCATCCTGCGCACGGCTTCGTGCCTCCCGGCCGCTTCGTCGCGGTGGCGGAGGAAACCGGGCTCATCGTGCCCATCGGCGAGTTCGTACTGGAGCGCGCGTTGGAAGACGCGGCGCGCTGGCGCGCGGCCGGGGCCGTCCTCGCGCCGATATCGGTCAACATTTCGGCGGTGCAGCTGCAGCGCTCCGACCTCGCGGCCACGATTGCACGGCTGACACGCAAGCACGGCATGAGCTCCAGCATGCTGCAGCTCGAGCTGACCGAGAGCGCGCTCTTCGAGCGTCGCGAGAGCCGCACCGGCGAGGCTTCGCAGGACGCGATCGTGCGCCTGCGCGAGCTCGGCACGCGCATCGCCATCGATGACTTCGGCACCGGCTACTCGAGCCTGTCATACCTCAAGCAGTGGCGGGTGGACTACCTCAAGATCGACCGCAGCTTCGTGCGCGACCTGGTCACCGACATGAGCGACCTGGCGATCGTCGAGGCTATCATCGCCATGGCGAAGCATCTCAACATCGAGGTGGTGGCGGAGGGCATCGAGGGCTGGCAGCAGCTCGAGAAGCTCCGCCAGCTCGGCTGTCCGTACGCGCAGGGGTTCCTGTTCGCGCGGCCGGCGGCCTTCGAGCAGTGCACCCGCTACCTCACGGGTCAGCCGCTCGACCTGACCTCCGAGCAGCCGACCATGCAGGAGCTCGAGCCGACAGGCAGCTGAGCTCCCTCACACCCGCGCGACATCTCCCGCGGGGTGCTGCCGCTTTCGCGACATCAGCCAAGCGCCCAACGCCACCAGGGGTGCGAGCGGGACCAGGAAGGACAGGTGGTACCAGATAGGAAATCGGTGCCACAGATGAACGTGCGCCGGTAGGAAGAGCGCCAGGATCACCAACCCCACGATCCAGGGTGCGAGCCGGCTTCGCGGTGCGATCGCATGCACCAGCGCCCCGGTTGCGATGGAAGTGACCGCCGCCATGGTCAGGCGCGCGATCTTCATCCCGAGCGTGAACACCATCGTCGGCTCCGCCTGCCGGTAGCCCGGGATCCCCAACCGCAACCCCCAATTGATGACCGTCACGATGACGGCCCAGGCCACGAGACCGGCGATGATCGCCCCAATCGTGCGTCGCATGCTTTATTCTCCCGCCTTCTTAGTCGAATTCATAATAGTTTAATTAAACTATGAAGGCAAGGCTGCTCATTCTCGGCGTGCTGCATCGGGGCAATTTCCACCCTTATGAGATCAAGCGGCGGCTCGAGAACGCGATGGTGGAGTGCTACATCGACGTCGATGTCGGGACCCTCTACTACGCGATCCGGCAATTGGAAAAGGAGGGCCTGATCTCTCCCGTCTCGCGTGAGCGCGTGGCCCGCGGCGGCATGCGCACGATCTACAAGATCACCGCGAAGGGAAAGACGGAGTTCCGCGAGTTGCTGCACCAGCAGTTCGCGCAAGACGGTCCGGTGTCGCAGACGCTCTATGGCGCGCTCCTCTTCCTGCACTTCAGCGATCTTGCCGTGGTCGAGGAGCACCTCCGCCAGCGGCTCGAGCGCCTGGACGAGGCGATCAGCAAGCTCGGGCCGATCCGCAAGGAGCTGGAGCCGGTGATCTCAACGGGTGGCGGGCATCTGCTGACACACATAGAGAAGCAGCGGCGCCTCGACCGTGAATGGTTGAAGGGCCTGCTCGCCGACGTCAAAGCCCGTCGCGTGCATGACGTGGCCGACCCTAAAAAGCTGGCAATCAGCGATCGTGCGACAATGGCGGACCATGAGCAGTGACACTACGGCCGCGGTTCCCGCAGGCGAGCGGCGCACGCCCCGCCGGCAATGCGCCGAGGCGGTGCTGCTGATCCGTCCCGCCAGCTTCGGCTACAACCCGGAGACGGCCGCGACCAACAGGTTCCAGAAGCAGGCCACCGGTGGCGGCAACGAGATTACGGCTGCCCGCCAGGAGTTCGACGGCCTCGCCGGCGCGTTGGTCGGGGATGGGGTGCGCGTCTGTATCGTGGAGGACACGGCCGAGCCACCGAAACCGGATGCGGTGTTTCCGAACAACTGGGTGAGCTTTCACGAGGACGGCACCGTCGTGCTCTACCCGATGCAGCCGGCAAGTCGCCGCCGCGAGCGCCGCCGCGAAATCCTCGATGAAGTGGCCGATCGTCTGGGGTTCAAGATCTCGCGGGTGCTGGATCTGACTCCCCACGAGGAGGAGGGCCGATTCCTCGAGGGGACCGGCAGCCTCGTGCTGGATCACGTCGAGCGGACTGCCTACGCCTGCATCGCTCCCCGCACACATCCTGACGTGGTGGCGGAATGGGCGGAAAAGCTGGGCTACGAGCCGATCGTCTTCAGCGCAAACGATCGTACGGGCGTGCCGATCTACCACACCAACGTGCTCATGTGCATCGGCGAGAGAGTAGCCATCGTCGGCACGGAGGCGATCGCGGCAGCCGACCGCGGCAAGGTTCTCGAGCGGCTGCGGGCCACGGGACGGGAGATCGTCGAGATCGGCCACAAAGAGATCGAGCACTTCGCCGGCAACATGCTGGAGCTCGGCACCTGGGACGAGGCGCTGGGCGATTATCGGGTGCTGGTCATGTCGGAGACGGCGAGGCATGCGCTGTCCTCCGACGCCTTCGCCAGATTGTCAGCGTGCACGGATGAGGTACTGGCCGTACCGATCCCAACCATCGAGCGGCTGGGCGGCGGCAGCGTACGCTGCATGCTGGCCGAGGTCTTTCTGCCCGCGTGACCGAGCTTCTCGTCAAGGCGGTGCTCGGCTATCTGCTGGGCTCGATCGTCGGGAGTCTTCTCGTCGGCCGACTCCGTGGTGGCGTCGACATCCGTCGCCTCGGGAGCGGCAACGCGGGCGCCACCAATGCGCTGCGCACGCAGAGCAAGCTGTTCGCCTTCTGGGTGCTGTTGATCGACATCGGCAAGGGATGGATCGCGACCCGGCTTCTCGCCGGCACGCGGGTTCCGGGGATGGCGCCTGCGCCCGCGCACCTGAGCGTATGGGCCGTGGCGGTATGCGGGGTCGCGGTGATGTTGGGGCACATCTATCCGCTCTGGCATGGATTCAGGGGCGGGAAGGGCGTGGCGACGCTGGTGGGCGCGGTGCTCGGCGCCGCGCCCGCGCTCCTCATTCCGATGTTGGTGGTCTGGCTGCTGGCGGTCATCCTCTGTGGCTTCGTCGGGCTCGCCTCCATCCTGGGTGCGGTGGCCTTTGTCGTGGCGGCCGGGACCAACGGTGTTTCGCCGCGGCTGCCAATGCTGACTTTTGCCCTGCTCAGCGCCATCCTGATCGTGTTCACTCACCGCGCGAACGTCACGAGAATGCTGGCCGGGACGGAGCCGCGCGCGCGGCGGCTGTGGCTCCTGGGAGCCGCCAGGTCCCGCTCATGACCAAACCCACCTCGCAAGCCACTCCGGGTGATGGAATGCCGCTGGTCGCGAAGGTGTTTGCGCACCTGACCGACGGCGAGTTTCATTCGGGAGAGGAGCTCGCCGAGACGCTGGGCGTGAGCCGCGGCGCGGTGTGGAAGGCGGTGGAGTCGCTGCGTGACCTGGGCGCCACCCTGCATGCCGTGCGTAACAGGGGATATCGCCTGCGATCCGGTAGCGATGCGCTCGACGCCAGTCGCATCATGAATCTTCTCTCGCCGGTTCGCAGCCATGTCCGTAGTGTCGACGTTGCGTGGGCCGTCGATTCCACCAACAGTGTGCTGCTCGCACGCCCGAATCCTCCCTCCGGCGAATGCGAGGTCATGCTCGCCGAGTACCAGACGGCAGGCCGTGGCCGGCGCGGGCGCACGTGGCTGGCGCCGCCCGGCGGCTCCATCTGCCTGTCGCTCTCCTGGACCTTCCGGGAAGTGCCGAAGGATCTCGGAGCGTTGGGGTTGGTCATCGGAGTCTGCGCGCTGCGGGCCCTGCGTGACGCTCGCCTCGACCAAGTGCAGATCAAGTGGCCGAATGACCTGGTGGTCGAGAGCAGGAAGCTCGGTGGCATCCTCATCGAGCTGCGCGCCGAGTCGGACGGCCCGGCCTGCGTCGTGATCGGAATCGGCCTCAACGTGGCGCTGGGCGCGAGAGCGTTGGAGGCGATCGGCGAGACAGGGGCGTCACCCATCGACCTGGTCACGGCGGGAATGACGGATATTTCCCGCAATGTCGTCGCGGCGGCGCTCATCAGCCAGGTCAACCTCGGATTGCTCGTGTTCGAGAAGGAGGGCCTCAAGCCCTTCGCCGACGAATGGCGCGATGCCGACGCCCTTCGAGGCTGTCAGATCGATGTGCACACCCAGGCGGGCATCGCCCAGGGGCTGGCGCGCGGTATCGACCTGCACGGGGCGTTGGTTGTCGAGACCCCCAAAGGTGTCAGGCGATTCATTTCAGGGGACGTGACGGTGAGGGCCGTCGGGTGAGCGCACTGCTGATCGATATCGGCAACAGCCGGATCAAGTGGGCAGTGCTCAACGGTGACCGCCTCGGGAAGTCGCAGGCGGCGGACTACTCGGGCTGGCGGGCGCGGGACTTCGCGCGCCGCGTCATCGGCCCCAAGCTGGATGTCGAGCGCATCCTGGTCTCGAATGTTGCCAGCGACGATGTCGGAGACGCTTTGGCCGCGGGTGCACGACTGGCCGGGGCCCCAAAGCCGGAGAGGGTCGTCACTAAAAAGAGGGCTTGTGGCGTGACCATCGCCTACGCCGATCCCTGGCGCCTCGGCGTCGACCGACTGCTGGCGATGATCGCCGCGCACCGTCGATTTGCTGGAAAACCTGTTTGTGCAGTTGCCGTCGGAACGGCGATGACCATCGATCTGGTGGGAGCCGATGGGCGGCACTGGGGCGGAGCCATCATTCCGGGACCGACACTCATGGTGGATAGCCTGCTGGATGGGACGAACGGCATCCGTAAGCGCGCACAGGGTGGTGGCAGTGGGCGGGGGCCAGCACTGTTCGGTCGGTCAACGCGAGCGGCGATAGAGCAGGGCGCCCGGTACGCAGCCGCGGCGTCAGTGGACAGGGCAATAAGCGAAGCCCGCACCGTGGTCGATCAGACGCCTGAGCTCGTCATGACAGGGGGCGGCGCTAAATCGCTGCGGCCGCTGATCCATACAGCCAGTCAGCTCGTACCGGATCTCGTCCTCGAGGGGCTCGCGGCCTGGTGTGTCGGTGCTCAGGGACAGGAGTGGGTCTAGAATCCGGCCGTGCGCATCGCCTTCTACGCCCTGCTACTCGTCAACCTGCTCTACATGGGCTGGGCGGAGTGGATCGATGTCCCCGCGCCACCCGCGCCGAGCTCCATCGCCAAGCTGCCGCCGCTGAGACTACTGAGCGACGTGTCTCCGGCCGAGCGCCAGGCACAGGCAAATAAGATGTCTCTCGAGACCCCCGCGCCACCGGTGTGCGTCTCCGTCGGACCATTCAATGATCCCGCCATCACGGCCAAGGCGGCTAACGTCCTTCTGGCGAAAGGCTTTTCCCCCCAGCAGCGAGTCGTCGAGGCGCCGGCTGTTCGCCGCCTCTGGGTCTACCTGGACCAGTTCCGCAGCGACGCCACCGAGATGCGGGTGCTTCACCGGCTGGAGAGCGCTGGGATCGATGATGCCGAGGCGATGCCGGCCGCTGCCGGCGACCGAAGAGTTTCCCTCGGTCTTTTCACCGACAACGCCAAGGCCCAAAGCCGATTGAAGGCCGTGCAGGCCATGGGATTTCATCCGCTGACGGCTGAGCGAGTGCTGCCTGGAACGGTGTATTGGCTAGACCTCACCCTGCCGACCAGCTCCACGGCCGTGCCGCTAAAGGAAGTATCGGATGTGCAGCCGAACGGCGGCGGCTCAGCGATCAGTGTGCAGCCGTGTCCATCGGCGTCACTGCAGCCTTCGCCTCAGAATGGAGCGCCGGCTGCTTCATCCAAACCGGCGCCAGTCCCAAAAACCGCGTCCACAGCCGCGAGTGAGCTGCCGAACCTGCCGCGATGCAGGCCGGGCGGCCCTGTGCCGTGTGTGGCGGGGGAGCCGAAGAAGGCCGCCGACCCGTCCGTGTTCTGAGGGCGGTCGGACCGGTACAATTAGCGGCTCGCACCTCTCGGCGCCGGCTTAGCTCAGTGGTAGAGCAGCGGTTTTGTAAACCGTTGGTCGGGGGTTCAAGTCCCTCAGCCGGCATCACCCCGATATTTCAAGGATTTACCGGCATTGGTCATTTCACGGCGGGTGTCCGGCGAGGGTGAGACCAACGGTGTGAAATACCGGTGCTCAGTTGGAAATCGCGCTGGCTGGTGCGAGGAGCTTCGTCACCTGACCCGCTGGACGTGCTCGAACTCGTCGCGCACATCTCGTAGATCGTCTTGGATGCGGTGCGCTTGCGGGTGCCATGAAGATAATCCCGCCGCGCTTTGCCAGCGCGGCGGGATAGGAGAGAACGCCGGCCGAATCGCTCAGGAGACGGGCGGTTGGGTGGTCGATTGCTTCGCACAGCTGACGGTCCGATTCCAGTCCGAGAACAAGCCGTCGGGGTTGTACCGCCACGCCCAGATGTGCAGGTAGAAACTGTTGCCCACCCCGTAGCGATTCGGTTGCGCCTGATAGTTCATCAGGTGGCCGTCCACGGACGGCACGGCGGCTCCCTGCGGCGGCGGATTGGCCGGATCGTTGTTGCCGGGATTCCTCTCGATCCACGCCTGCAGCGGCAGGACGTACTCCATGCCCACCAGCACCTGAGAGCCGCCGGACTGCGGCTCGTAAATCAGAATCGCCGGACGGGTGGGATCGAGCTCATTCGCGGCCGTGAAGGGGGGATTCACGAGGTACGCCGGATTGGCCCAGTGAATACCCATGGCGCCATGGTCCGGACCGCTGACGCATGTGGTCGCGGGGACGCTGTACCCGGCAGCATGCGCGATGTTGATGTTACGGTACTCCGCTGTTGCCGCTCGCACCTTGCCGGCGAGCGCTGAGTCGTAGTCGGAATCGTACGCTGCGGCCGGTAACCGCTGGTGTTCGTCGGCACTGACCATCAAGGATGTTCCCAGCGCCATCGTCGCAAGTGTAATCAGAGGGAGGGTCTTCATCGCGAATCTCCTTAATCTCGTTGTGGGAGACGGGGCGTTGACTGTAGGAGGGGCGCGTGCTGCGCGGAATGTCCCCGCGATGACGGTTTAGTGACGATTTGGTGATGAGGAGGCGCGCAGGGCTTGAGAAAGGCACGCCGCTACGGTGTGCTACGCTCCGGGTTCAAGCCGCCGCACCGCACCCGCGTACCGCGCAGATCCTCGATCCACCATCCGACCCGACGGAACATGCATACGATTGAGTCGTCCGCCAAAGCCATCGATGCGCTCAGTCGACGTCTGCGCGGCACGGTCATGCGTCCCGAGGACCCACGCTTCTCGATCGGTCGCCGGGTATGGAATGCGGCCATCGACCGACATCCGGCCGCGCTCGTCGTCTGCGACGACTCCGAAGACGTAGCCCTTGCGATCCGTATAGCGGCTGATCACGGCACCGCCGTCACCGTGCGCGCTGGCGGTCACAATGTCGCGGGCCGCTCCGTGGTTGACGGCGCGTTGCTCATCGATCTGTCGCGTATGCGCGCGGTCGTAGTCAACGAGCGCGCCAAAGTCGCTGTGGTTCAGGGCGGTGCGTTGTGGCACGACGTTGATGTCGCGACGGCTCGCGCCGGCCTCGCGACTACGGGTGGCCTGGTCTCGAGCACTGGCGTCGGCGGCTTCACCCTGGGCGGCGGGACGGGCTGGCTCATGCGCCGCCACGGGCTCGCGATCGATAATCTCCTGGCAGTCGGCGTCGTACTTGCCGACGGACGCTTCGCGCGCGCCTCAGCCACCGAAAACGCCGAGCTGTTCTACGGCCTGCGGGGCGGCGCTGGAGGTCTTGGCATCGTCACGAGCTTCGAGTTTCGGCTGCATCCGCTGCGCCACGTGCTCGCCGGGTTGATCGTTCGACGAGCCACGGAGGTGAGCGACGCCTTGCGCACCTTCCGGGATTTCGCGAGCATAGCGCCCGATGAGTTCTGCGGAGTAATGGTCATCGCCCATGCGCCGCCGCTGCCCTTCTTGCCGGCTTCCTGGCATGGTGAGCCGGTTGTCATCTCCGCGCTCTGCTGGTGTGGGGAGCCCGGCGCGGGCGAGCGGGCACTCGAGCCACTGCACCGGTTCGGCTCGCCGCTGGCCGCGCACATCGGACCGATGCCGTACGTGCAATGGCAGCACATGCTGGACGGGAGCGCGCCGGCCGGCCGGCAGCAGTACTGGAAGAACGCGACTTGCGACGTCCTGAGTGATGAGGTCATCAGCCTGCTCGCCTCCGCAGCGAACGATCTACCCACCCGCTATAGCGAGATCCACCTGCAGCATCTGGGAGGCGCTGTGGCGCAGGTCGCAGAGGCCGACACCGCCTTCGCCAGCCGGCGCGCCGGCTTCTTCGTCAATCTCCTCGGCGTGACGCCCTGGGCCGAGGAGCTCCCCGAGCTGCGCCAACGGGTCAGACGACTGTATGATCAGCTCATGCCCTATGCGCTGCCCGGCTTGCTGCCGAATTTCAGTGACCGGGACGACGGCGATCCGACGGCGCGGCTCGACGCCGCACGCGCACAGCATATCGGCTCACTGCGGCAGCGCTATGACCCCCACGGGCTGTTCGTCTCAGGCTAGCGTGGGGGCCCCTCGTTCGCACCGGCATTGAAGGATTTGAGCCGCAGGGACGCCTCGTTGATCGCTTCCTCCTCCCGCATCATCGCGCCCGCTCGCGAGCAGGCCGCGTACTCCTCCGGTCCGAGCTGCACCTCGAGTGCGGCGTGCGCCGCCCGGTTATAGGGTAGCCAGAAGTTGAACAGCGGCACTTCGGTACGCTCGCGGGTGGCGCGTGCCGCGCCCAGCAGGCGCGCCGCATCCTGCCAATGGCCGAGCTTCTCGCAGAGATACCCGCAGCACTCGACGCAGCCGGCGGCGCCGCGGACGTTGCCTAGCTCGATGCCGGTGACGATCGCCTCAATCAGGACTGCGGCCGCCGCGGCGTAGCGCCCGAGCCCGATCAACGCCAGACCCAGATAGACGCGTATGAAATGTCGTTGATGCTCGTCCGCGCCGAGATCGCGCACGGACCCGAACGTCTCCACCGCGGCGCCACCATCGCCGTTGGTCATATGAATCCAGCCGCGAGCGAGTCCGGCGAGCCCCTTGAGCACCGGATCGGCGAGCCGCTCACCGATGCTTTGCGCGATCATCAGCGTCTCGGCGGCGCCGGCGGTGTCACCCGAGTTAGCCTGCCACATCGCGTAATAAGCGCTCGCATACGCTTCAGTCCAGGGATCGTCGTATGCGCGGGCGAGACGCGCAGCTTCGAGCAGGCAGGCCGCGGGCGATTCGCGCAGATGCGCAGCCGAGATGCCATGACATAACAGCGCCCGCGCCCGCTCGGCGCTCGCGAGCATCTCCGTCCCGGCAAGCGCTTGGCGGCTCCAATTCTGTCCCACATCGAGGGAGCCCCGAGCCTTGATGTAAATCGTCAACGAGCCCACGATGCCGAGGCCCGCCAGGCGGGTCCCTTCGTCGCGAGCTGCGTGCTCCACGGCGCCACCGATGTTTCCATGCTCGCGCGCCAACGCCGCGACGCGCCCGCGCATGTCCCCTTCCACCATGTCGCGGTGGGCCTGCGCGCACATATCCGCTATGTACGAGAGATGGGCATCGCGGGCGCGCGTTTCCTCGCCGAACGCGCGCAGCTGCTCGAGCGCGTACTCGCGGACGGTCTCGAGCAGGCGGTAGCGGGGAGAATCGGGTCCGGGAGTGACGTACACCAGGGACTTGTTCACGAGCCCTCCCAGCAGCTCCAGAACCGCTTCAGGGTCGTGGCCCAGTGAGCCTGCCAGTTGAATCGCCGCCTCCATGGTCCAGCCCTGAACGAAGACGCTGAACCAGCCCAGGAGCCGCTGCTCCTCGCTCGACAACAGGGAGTAGCTCCAGTCGAGCATGGCGAGCAGATTGCGATGGCGAGAGTCGCGCCCGGCCGCATCGCCGCTCAAGAAACGGAAGCGGTGATCGAGGCGTTGCAGGACCTGCTCCGGTGAGAGCAGCGCAAACCGCGTCGCGGCGAATTCCAGCGCAAGCGGCATGCCGTCGAGCCGGCGGCAGATCTCGACAATGATCGGTGCGCTCGCCGCGGTCAGGAAGAAATGCGGCTGTACCGCCCTGATCCGGGTGAGCAGCATCTGGACGGCCGGTGCACTCTCGATGTTGCGCAGAACAGAGCGCCCCGGCGGCTCATCCTGCGGCAGAGCGAGCGGCGCTAGCCACATCAGCTGCTCGCCGGCGAAGTTGAGAGGCTTCTGGGAAGTCGCGAGCACCCGCAGCTCATCCGTCCCGCGAAGCAGCACCGAGACGAGCTCGCCCAGCTCGCGCGCAATACGGTCGCAGTTGTCCATCAGGAGCAGCGCGCGCCGGCCCCGCAGCACCGGCACCACCTTCGACAGCAGCTCGGGCACATCGGCAAAGGGAATCGTCAGAGCCGCGGCCAAGGCTTGCAACCACTCCGCGCCCCTCTGCACGGGCGCCAAGTCGAAGAACCAGACCCCATCGCGAAAGTCGGCGCCCAGATTGCGCGCGCATTCGAGCGCACATTGAGTCTTACCCATGCCGCCAGTGCCGACGAGGGTCACCGCCCGGCGGCTACGAAAGAACTCCCTCAGCGCCGCGATCTCGTGCTCGCGCCCGATCAGTGCCTCGATGCGCGCGGGCAGCTGCGCGGAAAGCGGAGCCGCGAAGCGCAGAATCTGTCCTGAGAGCATCTGATCCTGCCGCTCAACCGGTCCAATGTATCGATAACCGGCACCGTGCACCGTCTGGATGTACTGCGGCTCATCCGCATCGTCGCCCAAGGCACGGCGGACGAGAGCGATCCGGCGGTTGAGCGCCGAAGGGGTGACATGGCGATGACCCCACACGGCATCGAGAATTTCGTTGCGAGCGACCAGCGCCCCAGCCCGCGACACCAGCTGCAGGAGGACGGCAAATGTCCTGGGCTCCAGCGCGATCTCCACGCCCCGCCGCGTGAGCCTCCGATTGGAGGGATCGATGTAAAAGTCACCACACAGATAGCTGACCGGAACCATTTGGATGTCCCCGGGCCTCTTTTCTCAGGGCTGAAACAGCCTGGGATCCAGCTCGAACGAGACAATCCGTAAGATCCTGATACGTGGGACGTCCGGGTGGCGGTGATTGATAAGCACGTTGCGATCCGGCGCGTTCGACAACGGCATGATCACTGACGGAACGACGAGCAGAGCTTCGGCAATCGAATCGAGCCACTGGTTACCCAGCCTCTGCGTATCCACCTCGCGACGAACCCACTCTGATGCCAAGGCGCCCGGTTCGATCGTTCGCTGCTGGAGGTCATCGGGTGCGTCGTACTCGACCATCGATTGCGGCGGTAGCAAGTCAGGGTGGGTGACGTGCACGCGCTTCTCCAGCGCTGCCAATGAAGGCACGGTGGAGCAATAAGTGACTGGGCGGCCGACCGTATTCCAACGCCCGGAATGGAGCAAGCCATAGCCCCCGGTGAGATCGCGCGCGCGCCGGGCGCGGGAAAGGCGCCAGAAGCGCATTCAGGCCGCCGCACCCCAGTCGATCCTGGCTGCGGGGGCTGTCCGAATGTGAGTCCGGCTTCGCAGTCGCCGCGCTGCACGTCCGTGACGACCTGCGGGGCGGGGACGACGGAGATCGGAAATGAAACCGTGTCGAAATTTTTGCGGAAATCGGCGGCCGCATCGATCGATCCGCCAGACACGATGCTTTCGACGGTATGCAGGCGGACCAGCCTGTGCCTGCTGCCGCGCGCATCGTTCAGATCAGCACTCAGGCTATCGTAGTCCAGCACGACCGAGCGAGCATACTCAGCGACCATTACCCCGGCGTGCGTGAGGGCCACGCCCTTCGATGCACGCTCGAGCAATGCGGTGCCGATCTGCTGCTCGAGAAGCACGATCTTGCGGCTGACGGAGGAAGGGGCGACATTAGGCAATTCGGCAGCTTTGCGGATCGACCCCGATTGCGCGACAGCGTGGAATGCCCGCAGTTCGCTAGGAAACATCATGTATAACCCTACGGTGCATGTGACGGACAGCTACCGCAGCCCGTACGAGAGCCGCAAGGCGATTTGTTGGAGCACATCGACCAGCATGTCGTCGTTGAGGGCGCGGTGAAATTGTGATTCCTTGGGCAACGCTCCCTGCGCGCGCTCGTTGAGCACGATCGCGGGTGCGTGGCCGTTCATCGATGAGCCGTATTGGAAGCCTTGAACATTTGGATAGGCTTCATACAACTGCCGCGCCCAGGCGCGCGCACGGGAGCGCGGCCCGGAATGAATCGCGGTGGAAGTGCCGATCCTCGTGGCGAAAGCGCCGCGCAGGTCAAGCAAGGTGACCGGCATGAGCAGGGCAAAGACGGCGAGGGCAGGCGCATTGTGGATCCGGTCAATCCGACGGGTCGCCTGGAAGACTTCCGCCGCGCAGGTATCCACCTGGGGCGCGCAGTAGAGCACGGCTCGGTCTTGCTCCGTCGGCTCATCGCTTGAGTTTGGTAGATGATGGTCCCAGCGCGCCGCGGTGGGTCCGACGTGACGGAATCGGTTCCAGTGGGAAGGATACGGGCCGGCGGAGAAGTAGATGCGCGCCAAGGGCATGCCGGCGGGCAGATCGAGGGTCTCGGCCGCAATCTGGCGTAGCGCCTCGACGCCGGGTGGCTCCGGGAACTTGCTCACCAGAGTCAGGCACGCGTCAGGTCACGGGCGAGCCTCGCCACGGTCTCGATCGCCCGGCCGGACAGCAGCCATTCGCGAGGGCTCAGAGGAGACGCATCGCTGTCGGACTTCAGTTCCGGATCGGGTAGCAGGAACCAATCGACCACATCCAATGGGAAAAGATCCGACGGGAGCGCTTTCAGGACTCTGGCGAGACCCGGGATGACGAGACGGCGTCCGAACTGAAAACGCGGCAGGCGCCAGCTTCCCTCGTACTCCAGGCCAAAGAGCGACCGCTCGCGCAGCCTCTGACGCACTCGGCTCACGTCCACACGCAAGAGCTTTGCGGCCTCGGCCGCCGAAAGGCTTTCCTCTAGCAGCGCCATGTACTGCGCTTGGCTGCGTATGAGTGGATCGTTATCGGCGTCGACGACGACATGATCCTTGAAGGCGCCGACGCTACGCAAAGCGTCAAGTTCGGCAGTCGCGAGCTCCGCGGCGTGGTGGCGTCCGGGAGGCGGGGTGGTCGCTGTGGTCAGAGGCCGATTGCGCGCCAGCGCAAGCTTCGCAGCGGCGTACCACTTGGCCAGCGAGCGCTTCTCCGCCGCGCTGCCGCTCGGCAGATAATCGTCCGACGAGAGAGCTGCGGAATGCTCAGTCATATGCTCCTCTCCATGACAACGCGTGAGTTCTCGGTAATATATTAGCAGGAGAATACGGGAGGGGAAATCAAGTTGTGCCCAATGCGCATGTCCCTGTGCCGGGAATGTGCCGAGCCCAGATTGAGTGTGCCGTAATTGTGCCGTGGTGGGCCTGGGGGCGGGGCTGGCAAGCGCTGCAAGTGGTTGAAATATAAGCCCACAGAACTCCCGATCAGTGCTTTGTAAACCGTTGGTCGGGGGTTCAAGTCCCTCAGCCGGCATCAATTTTCATCAATCAACTCAATAAGTCAGGCACGCTCTCCGGTTGCGTCCGTCGGACACTCGCCCGACTGTGCCGTAAATGTGCCGTGGATTTCGAGATTGCCGGCGTAGGCGGCGAGATGGTCGGCAGCGAGGTGCGCGTAACGCCGCACCATGTCAGGCTGCACGTCATGTCAGCAGGCTCTCCAGTCTGACGGGCAGCTCGCGCACGCGCTTGCCGG
>DASXFY010000084.1:0-53347 GCA_036489335.1 Steroidobacteraceae bacterium | reverse complement strand
CCGACTCGCTCGACACGGTCGAGCTCGTGATGGCTCTCGAGGAGGAGTTCGAGATCGAGATTCCGGATGAAGATGCCGAAAAGATCACCACGGTCCATCAGGCGATCGAATATATCAACGAGCGTCGCAACAAGGCCTGAGAACGGCCTGATAGCGAGCTCGGTTGCAGCGCGGTCTCGGAGGCGCTGCGCAGGACTCACGGGGTTCGCCGGCGGCGAACCCCGACTATGACAGCGGCAGGATGCGCAGGATTCTCCCAGGAACCATCTTTAGAGACGGGTAGCGTGTGAGCAAGCGTCGTGTAGTCGTGACGGGCATGGGGATGATCTCGCCCCTGGGCAGCGCGGTCGAGACGGCGTGGAAGGCCATTCTCGCCGGTGAGAGCGGCATCGGACCGGTCACGCGGTTCGACGTATCCAACTTCCCGGTGCGCTTCGGTGGCCAGGTGAAGGGCTTCGACTCGAGCCGCTATTTCAACACCAAGGAGCTGCGGCGCATGGACGAGTTCATGCACTACGGCGTCGCCGCGGGCATCGAGGCCGTACAGGATTCCGGGATCGACTTCTCCAAAACCGACGCGACGCGCTGCGGCGCGGTCTGCGGTGCCGGCATCGGCGGCCTGGGCACCATCGAGGAGGAGTGCGCCGAGTACGCGAAGACCGGCAACCCGCGCAAGATCTCCCCATTCTTCGTGCCCGCGACCATCATCAACATGATCGCCGGACACCTGTCGATCAAGTACGGTCTCAAGGGACCGAACCTCGGCGTGGTCACCGCGTGCACCACCTCGACCCACGCCATCGGCATCGCGATGCGCACCATCCAGTACGACGATGCGGACATGCTCATCGCCGGGGGTGGCGAGATGGCGACGACGGTCTGCGGTCTGGCGAGCTTCGCGCAGGCAAAGGCGCTGTCGACCCGCAATGAGGCTCCGACCGAGGCCAGCCGGCCATGGGACCTGGACCGCGACGGCTTCGTGTTGAGCGACGGCGGCGGCGCCCTGATCCTCGAGGAGCTCGAGCATGCGCGCCGGCGCGGCGCCCGCATCTACGCGGAGCTCGTCGGCTTCGGCATGAGCGGCGATGCCTACCACATCACGCTGCCGCCTGAAGATGGCGAGGGTGCTCGTCTGTCGATGGCGAACGCGATGAAGGACGCCAAGCTCAATCCGGCCGACATCCAGTATGTCAACGCGCACGCGACCTCGACGCCGGCCGGAGACAAGGCGGAAACGGTCGCCATGAAGCGCGCCTTCGGCGACCACTCGCGACGCATCGCCGTCAGCTCGACGAAGTCCATGACCGGGCACCTGCTCGGCGCCGCGGGCGTGGTGGAGGCCATCTTCTCCATCCTCGCAATACGGGATCAGGTCGCGCCGCCCACCATCAACTATCGCACTCCGGACCCGGATTGCGATCTCGACTATGTGCCGAACACCGCGCGGCAAATGAAGATCGATGTCGCCCTGTCGAATTCGTTCGGCTTCGGCGGCACCAACGGATCGGTCATCTTCAAGCGCTTCAGTTGATTGGCCCGAAGTCGCCGGCGGCGCTTCGGAGGCACGACTTGATTCTCCACGAGCTCGATGTTCCGCCGGGTGTGCTGACGCGGCTCGCGGCAGCGTATCCGCAGCGCTATCCCGTTCTCTTCGACAGCGCCGCCGACGGCCCGCTCAGCCGCACGAGCGTGCTCGTGGCGCAGCCGACCGGGGCTCTCTGGCTCGATGGGCAGGGACATATCCAGGCGGAGGGAGTGATTCCACCGGGCGTCATCGTACCGGGCGAGGGATTCCTGCGCGCCCTCGAGCGCTGGTTTGCCAACGACCTGATCGCCGCGCCAGAGCGGGCGGATGCAGCCGATCTGCCGTTCCATGGCGGCTGGGCCGTCTTCCTCGGCTATGAGATTGGCGGCGAGGTCGAGCCGCGACTGATACTCCCTCGGTCACCCGGCTCGCACGCGTGGCAGGCTTTCGCTTTGCGCGTGCCGTGCGCACTCGTGTACGACAAGCTCTCGGGCAAAGTCCGCGCGATTGCGGAAGAGAGTGCCGTGGCGGCGCTCGAAGCGGTCGAGCGAGACGCCAGGGAGCTCGCGCAGGCTGGCTCCGCGGCCAGCCCAACTCCCGCGCCGCCCGCGGTGGCGCGCATCATCGAGGAGGAGCCAACGGCCTATCTCGAGAAGGTGCGACGCGGCAAAGAGTACATTCGGGCGGGTGACATCTATCAGACCAACCTGTCGCGGCGCTGGCGAGTGGAACTGGAAGGTGACGCCGATGTCGGGCGCCTGTACGAGCGCCTGCGCGCGGTGAACCCGGCTCCGTTCGCGGCACTTGCCCAGTGGCGCGGCGGCGCGGTGCTCAGCTCCTCGCCCGAGCGATTGCTGCGCGTCATCGGCCGGCGGATCGAGACCCGTCCGATCGCAGGTACTCGCCCGCGCAGCCTGCAGCCGGGCGAGGACGCGCGCGAGATGGCCGCCCTGGCGGCGCATCCCAAGGAGCGCGCCGAGCACATCATGCTCATCGACCTCGAGCGCAACGACCTCGGGCGGGTGTGCGAGGCAGGGACCGTGCGCGTCGAGGAGTTGATGTCGATCGAGTCCTACGCTCACGTGCACCACATCGTCTCCAGCGTGACCGGGACGCTTCGCCCGGAGGTCACAGCGGTCGATGCCCTGCGCGCGGTGTTTCCCGGCGGAACGATCACCGGCTGCCCGAAGTTTCGCTGCATGCAGATCATCGCGGAGCTGGAAGCGGAGGGACGGGGCGCCTACACCGGCTCGCTCGGCCTCCTTGGTCGCGACGGCAGCATGGATTTCAACATCCTGATCCGCACCATGACGGTAGCCGGGCGGGCGATCGAGTTTCGCGCCGGCGCCGGGATCGTTGCCGACTCCGATCCGGAGCGCGAGCTCGAGGAATGTCGCGCCAAGGCGCGGGGCCTGCTCGCGGTGTTCGGCGCGACGGCCGGCACGGGGGCCGCGGCGTGACTGCCACGGTGTCAGCCCTGATCGACGGAGTCGCCGGCGACGCCGTTTCCGCTTTCGACCGCGGGCTTCACTTCGGTGACGGCGTCTTCGAGACGATTGCCTGTCTGCGCGGCCGCCCGCGGTTTCTCTCCTTGCACCTGGAGCGTCTGACGAGCGGCTGCAGGGCGCTCGGTTTTGTGCCGCCCGCGGCGGAGCGGCTGCGCGAGGAGGTCGAGCGCCTCGCGAGCGCGGCTGAGCGGTCGATCGTCAAGCTGATAGTGACTCGGGGTCCAGCCACGGTGCGCGGTTATGCAGCCAGCGGGCGCGAGGAGGCAACACGTGTGGCGATTCGTTATCCTTGGCCGGTGGAAGACCCCGTCTTGCAACAGCAGGGGGTGAGCGTACGCGTGGCGGCGATGCGCCTCGGCGAGAACCCCGCGCTGGCCGGCCTCAAGCACTGCAACCGCCTGGAGCAGATCCTGGCGCGTGGCGAGCCCGATGCCGCCGCGGCGGCCGAAGGCCTGATGCTCAGCCGATCGGGAAAGCTCATTTCCGGCACCATGACCAACCTGTTCCTCGTGGATGGCCCAACTCAGTCGCTGCGTCTGCGCACGCCGGCCATCGACGTCTGTGGTGTCGCGGGTGTCATGCGACGCGTCGTACTGCGGGAGGCGACCCGCGCCGGCATCACGACAGTGGAGTGTGACCTCTGGCCCGCCGATCTGGCGGCGGCGACGGAAATCTTTCTCACCAACGCCAGGGTCGGTATCTGGCCGGTGAGCCGTCTGCAGGAGAGGACCCTTATCCCCGGACCGGTGACACGCCATCTGCAAACGCTGCTGCAGCCCTTACTCGAGGAGCCGGCCGATGCCTGAGGCGCCTCGCCAAGGCGGCCGAGCGGCCCTGCTGGCCGTGTTGGTGCTCGTCCTCGTGGCGGTGGCCGCGGGCTACGTGCTGCTCGATCAGAGCTTCCAGGCTCCGGGCCCGACGGCGGCGGCCGTGCAAGTGAAGGTGTCGCCGGGGGAGAGCACCCGCGCCGTGCTCTCGCGGCTCGCCGCACTCGGCGCCATCGCTCACCCGCGGGAGGTCGAGCTCTATCTGCGCCTGCACCAGCGCATTCCGCGCATCGAGATCGGCACCTACGAGATAGCCGCGCATGCGAGCCCCGCCGACATCGTCCATATGTTCGAGCAGGGCAGGGTGATGTTGGATCAGCTCACCGTGGTCGAAGGAGCGACGTTCGCCGACTTCCGCCGCGAGCTCGATGCGCAAACGGACATCGCGCATGCCCTGCGCGGCAAGAGCGACGCCGCGGTGATGGGCGCCTTGGGACACCCTGGCGAGACTCCCGAAGGGCGGTTCTTCCCCGACACCTATCGGTTTACCCCCGGCACCAGCGACCTGACCATCCTCTCCATGGCCTACGACCGCATGGCCGCGCTGCTCGCCAGAGTCTGGGAGCAACGGAGCGACGGTCTGCCCCTCGACACTCCCTACCAGGCACTGACCCTCGCCTCCATGGTGGAGAAGGAGACGGGTGTCGCCGGCGAGCGCTCGCTCATCGCCGGCGTCTTCGTCAACCGCCTGCGCCGCGGCATGCGCCTGCAGTCGGATCCGACGGTGATCTACGGTCTGGGCAGCCAGTATGACGGCAAGATCCATACGCGCGACCTCGCGACCGATACGCCTTACAACTCCTATACGCGCTCGGGTCTGCCGCCGACGCCCATCTCACTCCCGGGCCTCGAGGCCCTGCTTGCCGCCGTGCATCCCGACCAGACCGATGACCTTTATTTCGTCGCGACCGGGCAGGGCGGTCACCATTTCTCGAAGACGCTCGTGCAGCACGATGCTGAGCTGCGCGCCTATCTGGAGCGCCTGCGCGAGCAGCAGCAGGCCACGACCCGCCGCCCGGCGGCGGAGAATCGATGACACGAGGTCTCTTCATCACTCTGGAGGGCATCGAAGGCGCCGGCAAGTCGACGGTCGCGCGCTCGGTGCAGGCGTGGCTGGCCCAGCACGGGCGGGGTGCGATTCTGACCCGTGAGCCCGGTGGCACGCCGCTCGCCGAGAGGGTTCGGCAGATAGTGCTGGAGCGCGGTGCGGAGCAGCTGTCCGCCGCGACGGAAACCCTCCTCATGTTCGCGGCACGGGGCATTCACCTCGAGAACCTCATCCGCCCGGCACTCGAGCGCGGAGACTGTGTCGTGTGTGACCGCTTCACCGACGCCACGCGCGCTTATCAGGGAGCCGCGCGCGGAGTCGATCGGGCCTGGATCGAGTCCCTGGCGAGCCAGGTCCAGGGCGGCTTGCAGCCGGATTGCACGCTGCTGCTCGACCTGCCGGTGACCATGGGCCTGGAGCGTGCCCGCAGCCGTCACGCGGGGACCACGGACCGCTTCGAGGCGGAGGCTCAGGCCTTCTTCGAGCGGGTGCGCGCGGGTTATCTCGAGCTGGCGCGGCGCGAGCCGGCGCGCATTCACGTGATCGACGCTTCCGTGCCGCTTGCCGCGGTCGAGCGGCAGGTGGCCGCGGTCCTCGAGCGGTTGCCCGTGTCATGACTCCCACCTGGCTCGGCACGGAGACTGCTCGATTGCGCGCTGCGTTCACAGCCGGGAGGTTGCCGCATGCTCTGCTCGTCCACGAGGCGCCCGGCACGGGGGGCGAGTGGCTCGCGGGCTGGGCGGCGCGCATGGTGCTTTGCACCACCCGGGCCGAGGCTCCGTGCGGGCACTGTGGGTCGTGCCAGCGCGCCGCACAGGGGCAGCATCCGGACCTCACTTTTGTGCGACCGCTGGAGACATCGGCGCAGATCAGGATCGAGCAGATACGGGAGCTCGCCGCGGAGCTCGCCCTCACGTCGCATCAGGGCGGCTACAAGGTAGGCATCCTGTCCCCCGCCGACAGCATGAACCGCTTCGCCGCCAACGCTCTGCTGAAGACTCTCGAGGAGCCGCCTCCGGGCACGCTCCTCATTCTCGTCGCCAGCCAGCCGTCGCGTCTTCCGGCCACGATCCTCAGCCGCTGCCAGCGGGTGCGGATCCGTGCGCCGGAGCGGGCCGCGGCCGTGGCGTGGCTCGAGGAGACTCGTGGGGCCGGCGATTGGGGGCAGATGCTGGGAGTCCTCGGGACCACCCCCATGGCCGCAACGGAGGCCGATCCGGCGGCGGTGGTGGAGGTGGCCACGGAGGTACGCCGCGGGCTGGAAGAGGCCCTTGCGGGCGGGGGCGACCCGGTGGCAACCGCGGAACGCTGGGCACGGTCCGAGCTTCCGTTGCGGCTCACTTGCGTTGAGAATTGGATCACGGAACGAATTCGCGCCCGGATTGGCGGCGGGGCCCTCTTTACGGAAGTGCGGGCTGGCACGCACCCCCGCGGGCACGCGGAGAGCTTAGACTTGCGCCAGCTTTTTGCGCTCCTGGACGCAATCCGGGAGCTCAAGTCGTCGTTCGATGCGCCGATCAACCGGGGACTGGCGCTCGAGAGCCTGCTACGCAGCCTCTCGGCACGCCCCGCTTAACCAGAGCCTGAGGATGAGATCTTGAGAGCAGGTGGGAACAAGCCGGGCCTGTTGACGCTCACCATCAAGGACAAGAGTGCGCTGTATCTGGCCTACATGCCGTTCGTGAAGAACGGCGGCCTCTTCATCCCGACCAACAGCAATTACCGCTTGGGGGATGAGGTGTTCATGCTGCTCAATCTCATGGGCGAGGACGAGAAGCTGCCGGTTGCCGGGCGGGTGATCTGGGTGACCCCGAAGGGCGCGCAGGGCAAGCGCACCGCCGGTATCGGCGTGCAGTTCAGCGAGCAGGATCACGGCCAGACGCAGAAGAAGATCGAGACCTATCTCGCCGGCGCGCTCGCGGGCGACAAAGCCACCCACACGATGTAGAGGCTACGCCGATCGGCGCAGCGCGATGCCGCTGTGGGTCAGGCCGCCTGTCAGAACGTAGGCATCGAATCCCCGCTCCACCAGGATGTAGGCGGCCGCGGAGCTGCGCCGGCCGGTGTCGCAATAGACGACGTAAGGCACCTTGCGGTCGAGCGTGGTCAGCTTCAGGCGGATGAAATAGAGCGGAATATTGAGCGAGCCGTCGATGGACAGGTTCTGGTGCTCGCTCGGCAGGCGCACATCGAGCCAGCGGCCGCCGCGCGCGATGATCTCCCGTGCCCGATCGTAGCTCACCCATTGCAGCAGCGGCTCGTTCATGAGCTCGCGGAAGTCCTGCTTGTTGAGGCGCATCAGCACCCCGTCGGTGATCATTGCAACGGTGGCGTTGCGCTTGGCTTCCGCGATCAACGCCTCTTCGCCGAAAGTGTCGCCGACGCCCACCTCGGCCAGCTTGATGCCTTCCTTGTTGAGAGGCGTCTCGCGCGTCACGACGCACTTGCCACTCACGATCACGTAGAAGAAGTCACCTTCTTCACCCTGTTTGATGACGATATCGCCTGCGCGATATGGCACCCGCTGCAGGCGCATGAAGATCGCCTGGATGTTGGCCGGCGGAATGCGGTGGAACGCCTTGGTCGAAAGGAGCGTCGTCATCCAGTCGTCGCCCGCGGTGCCTTCCAGCTGCGAGTGCAGCTCCGCGACCTCGTACGTGCCCGTCTGATCCCAGGTGATGACGACATCGAGCAGGTCGCTGTCGATCGACAGGTAGCTGACCTCGTCGACCGCCCGAGCGGTAACCTGCCGCGGAAGCTGCGGGGAGAGCGGGGAGCGCGCCTCGGGAGTGCCGCCGCGGATCATCGCGATGGTGCGCTCGTTTTCCTTGAGCTCCACCATCCCGCCGACCAGCCACACGGTGCGCTTGTCGGTATCGCCCTCCTTGAAGAGAGTGCGACCAGCCGGCATCGTGCGCACCACGACTTTCTTGGCGAGTGCCGCGAGGTTGTCCCGCTTCAAGCCGTCGAGCGGTGTGAACGTCTTGAGCAGTTGAACGCTTGCTTCGCGTTCTTCGAGCATCTTTTTGGCCTGAACAGTAAGCGGTCCGGAGGCGCCTGTCCGGCGCGGCTCGTGCTGTAGAAATTATGTCCGATGGTAGCACAGGGTCCCCGGGGCACCGGGGAGCCGTTCACGTTTTTGGGGCGGCCGGGCGTCTGGACCGTGATTTTTGACAAATCATGACTTCGGCAACGATCGCTCGCCGCCGGCCCCGGCGACCAGGGCCCAGCCGGAATCCGGCTGGAACCGGGCCCCGTAGCGGGCGGCCAGCTCCTCCAGGCGCTCGACCACGGCGGCAACGCCCCGACTGCGCGCGTAGGTGAGGGGACCGCCGCGGAAGGGCGCGAAGCCAGTGCCGAAAATGACCGCCGCGTCGATGAAGTCGGCATCCTCCACGATCTGCTCGCGCAGACACGCCGCGCACTCGTTGGCGAGCACGAGGATCAGCCGGTCGATGAGCTCGCGCGGCGGCGCCTCCGCGGCACCGGCGGGCTTCACCGGCCTGCCGTCCTTCCACAGATAGAAGCCGGCGCCGCTCTTGCGTCCGAGCTTGCCGAGGGCGATGAGCTCACGCAGACGCGTGAGATCG
The DNA here is from genome assembly GCA_036489335.1 of Steroidobacteraceae bacterium. Lineage (GTDB taxonomy): Bacteria > Pseudomonadota > Gammaproteobacteria > Steroidobacterales > Steroidobacteraceae > 13-2-20CM-66-19. The sequence continues at coordinate 44,849 of DASXFY010000084.1, read as the reverse complement.
GGCATGGGACGCCCGAGCTCATCGGCGATGATCTCGCCCACGTGCGCCGCGACATCGAGGCCGACGACATCCGCGAGCTCGATCGGGCCCATCGGCATCCCGAACGCCACCGCCGCTTCATCGATGACGTTGATGGGGACTCCCTGTTGCGCCGCGTGCATGGCCTCGTAGAGATAGGGCATCAACACCCGATTGACGATGAAGCCCGGAGCGCTGCGGCAGGGGACGGGCAGCTTGTCGAGCTTGCGGGTGAAGGCGATGGCGGTCTGCAGTGCGGCCGGCTCGGTGGCGGCGGTGTGGATGATCTCAATGAGCGGCATCTGCGCGACGGGATTGAAGAAATGCAGTCCCGTCAGACGTTCGGGCCGCGTCAGGCGCTCGGCCAGGGACTCGAGCACGATGCTCGAGGTGTTGGTGGCGAGGATGGCGCCGGGCTTCATGCGCGGCTCGAGCGCGGCGTAGATCTCACGCTTCGCATCGAGGTTCTCGAAGATCGCCTCGATCACGACATCCGCTTGGGCGGCGCCGTCTCCCGTGACGTCGGCGGTGAGGCGCGCGGTGGCGGCCGCGACTTTCGCCGGATCGCGCAGCCGCTTCTCGAAAAGATCGTGCGCGCGAGCGAGCGCCGGCTCGATGAATTTGAGCTCGCGATCCTGCAGCGTCACGGTGAAGCCGCGCATTGCCGACCATGCGGCGATGTCGCCGCCCATCACTCCAGCGCCCACCACATGCACGTGCTCGAGAGGCGTGGCAGGCTTGCCGCCGAGCGCTTTCAGGCGGTCCTGCAACATGAAGACGCGGATGAGATTGCGCGCCGTCTCGGTCGTGAAGAGCTCAGCGATGGAGCGCGCTTCGGCTTCGAATGCGACTGCCCCGTGCGCCCCGTAGCGTGTCCACAGATCGATGATGGCGTACGGTGCCGGGTAGTGCTCGCGAGGGGCCTTGCGTGCAACCTCGCCGATGAGGGAGCGCTGCACTATCGAGCGGACCAGTGGCCAGCTCAGGGCGCGGTCGGTGAGGCCCGCACGGTGAGGAGGCGGCGGCTCGAGGATGAGCCGGCGCGCGGTCGAGCGCAGGTCGCTTTCCGGGACGAGCCTGTCGACCAAGCCGAGCCGCAGCGCCTTGTCCGCGCGCACGGCCTTGCCGGTCAGCATCATCTGCATCGCGGCCCGCACTCCGATCAGCCTGACGCTGCGCACCGTGCCCCCGAATCCGGGATGGATGCCGAGCTGTACCTCCGGAAAGCCGAGCGACAGTCGCTCATCGCCCACCGCCACGCGGTAGCGGCACGCGAGGGCGAGCTCGAGCCCGCCGCCGAGTGCAAAGCCCTGGATCGCCGCTACCGTCGGACAGGGCAACGCCTCCAGCCGGTCGAAAACCTGCTGTCCGGCGTGGATGAGCCGATAGCCGCTCTCGGCGCTGGTGACGCCCGTGAACTCCTTGATGTCGGCGCCGGCGATGAAGCCGCTCTTCTTGGCCGAGAGCACCACGATGCCGCGCAGCGCCGGCGATGCGATCCGATCCAGCAGGTCGTTGAGCTCGCGCAGCACCTGGCTCGAGAGCACGTTGGTGGAGGTGCCCGGCTTGTCGGCGATCAGCCAGACGATGCCGTCGGCGTCCCGCTCCATCTGCCATGCGCTGCGCGCAGCGTCCACGGGAGTCGCCATCGCTGCCGGGATCAGGCCGCGGCCGAGCGCGCGGAGGTGTCAGCGCGCACGTGGAAATCGCATACCAGCGGACGGTGATCCGAGTAGCGCACGTCGGGGACGCGGAAATCGGTCACTTCGATTCCCTCGCTCACCAGGATGAAATCGAGCTCGACCCGCGGCACGCGCGCGGGGAAGGAGGGCAGCCCGGCGGAATTCGCGCTGCGCAGGCCGGCGGCGCGCATGAAGAGGTAGATCTCATGGGTGCCCCAGAACGTGTTGAAGTCGCCCGCCACGATGACCGGCTTCTTCGACTTGACGATGAGATCGTGGAGCGAGCGCAGCTGATACTGGCGGTGTCGGAACTTGAGGGAGAGGTGAACGAGGAATACGCAGAGGTTCTCCAGCTCGAGCTCGATGATCAGCCGCTTGATGCCGGTATCGAAATAGTGGAAGCGCTCGCCGTGCACGTGCGGCGCGGAGAGAAAGGCATTGCCCTGCTTGCGCACGATGGGCATCAGCTGATTGATCGAGGTGGCGCCGTACTTGCACTGGTAGGTCGAGTAGTGGCCGAGCTCGGTGGCGATCGACTCCGCCTGATTCACCATGCCGGTGCGGATCGAGCCGGTGTCGACCTCGATCAGGCCGACGACATCGGGGTGCTCCGCGCGCAGGAACTCAGTGATGCCGGCGAGGACCTTGCGATTGCTGCGCAGGTAGCCGGCGCCCGGCAATGGCAGGTGAAACGCCGGGCCCGTGCCTGTGGCATAGCGGATGTTGTAAGCGACCAGACGCAACGTGAAGCGGGTCCTGCGCGGCGGCAAGCCAGAGGAGGCCGAGCCAGAGGGATGATTGTATTGCATATTGCCGGGGGCCGCCGGGGTGGCGCCAGCAACGTCCGCGGTGTCGTCGGGAGCGGACAGCGCCAGTCCGAGCGGGCTTCGCGCCGGGCGGCTCTTGTGCCAAACTTGACCTTATGTCCCAGGCCAATCCTGTCCGCCTCTTCGTCACGCATGCCTGGGAGCCGGGCGATGACTATCTGCGGGTTTTCGAGTACCTCGAGAGCGCGCGCAATTTCTTTTACCGCAATTACAGTGCCCCGGAGAAGCGCCCCGCCGGGGACAAGGAAGCCGGCAAGGAGGAGCTGCGCCGCCAGATCGCTCCGGTCGAGGCCGTGATCGCCCTGTCGAGCCTCTTCGAGGGCAATCAGGACCTGATGACTTTCCAGCTCCTTTACGCGCAGGCCAGTCAGAAGGCGGTCGTGCTGCTGAAGCCCTTCGGATCGCAGAAGCCGGTGCCGAAGGAGCTAGCCGATCTCGCCGATGAGGTCGTCGACTGGGACGAGCGCGCGCTTGTCGATGCCATCCGCCGCCAGGCGCGCCACGAGGAAACGACGCGCTGGGACACGATCGAATTCAAGCTCGACTGATCACTGCGACGGCCAGCAGACCGAGGAATCGTCGGCGCCCGAGCTGTTCAGGGCGGTGCGCTTGCCGTTCGATTCGACCGTGAAGGAGGCGCACGAGGTGTCCAGATCCTGACCCTTGCCCGTAACCGGGTCCGCCGTGAGCGAGAACGACGGTTGGCCGGTGTTGTTCGGGTCCGGGACGGCAGGGGTAGCGATGTAGTAGAAGCCGCTGCCCACCGGGTTGCCTGAACCGAAGCCGCCGTAGCCCAGATTGGCGGCGGTGGGGGTATAGGCGTTCTGGGTGGCGTAGTAGCGCTCCTCGCGCGAGGCGAGCTCGACGAGATAGTTGCGTGCCTCCGTCCGGCGCGACTCCCTCATCTGATGAAGGTACGAAGGCACGGCGACCATGACCAGGACGGCCACGATCACCACGACGATCATCAGCTCGATCAGCGTGAAGCCGGCCGCGCGCAGTGCGCGCGCCCGCAGGAGGTTGGAGATGCGATGCTGGGGTGTCATGGTCGCGCTCTGTACTAACGTAGTTGGATCCATGTCTGGCGGGCGCCGCTGACATTGTTGCCGGGCTGAATCTGGGTCGGAGTGCCGGCGCCGCCGCTGGTGCTCTGGTAGATCAGGTAGGTATTGGCCGGAGCGCCGTTCGTGTAGGTCGTCGTGACCTCGCTCGAGCTGCCGCTGGCGTTGGTCTGCAGGGCGATCGTATGGGTGTTGCCGTTGTTCACGAAGAACCCCGATACTGGGGTGCCGTTCTGCACGCTGACCGCGTAGCTCCAGCCCTGATCCTGATCCGGGGTGCACATGAGCGGCGAGTCGATCGCCGGCAGGATCGAGTTGAACTGGATGGCGGTGGTCACCAGGATCGGGTTGTAGATGACCTGCTCGTTGGTGTTGGAGCCGAAGCCGGAGTTGGAGCCCGGCAGGTTGATGTACCAGCCGTACTGGCTGTTGCCGGAGACGGCGCTGGTGCCGGCGCTGACGGTGGCGGCGCTGCAGGTGGTGGTCCCGGACCAGCAGACCAGGTACGGCGTCTCGATCGAGGGTAGGCCGGTCGAGGAGTCGATGCTGACGGTCTGCTGCTGCAGGTTCGTCGTTCCCATGGCGGTGGTGAGCGTGCCGGCCGGCATGCTGGCGAACTGCGTGCTGTTGTTCGCGTTCCAGCCGCTCATGTTCCAGTCCCATATGCCGTAGAAGGACTGTTGGCCCGTCGCGTAGACGGTGGGGGTCGACTGAGTGAGCGGGTATTTCTCGCCGGTGCCGAAGAACAGCATCAGCTGCACGCCCGCGGTTCCCTGGACGAACACCGGATACACATCGCTGGTGATCGGTTGCGCCGGCGTCGTGAAGAGCGGACCGGGGGTGACCGTCCAGGCGTCCGGGTCGTTGCTCGTCAGATCGAAGCGCCAGACGTTACCGAGCGCATCGCCCGCGTAGACGTAATCGACGACGTGATCCTGATCGAGGTCGACGGGGTGTGCGTAAGCGATGCCGTCGCTGGTGTTGGACTTACCGGTGCTCAGGTAGTACATCGTCTGGGTGCCGGAGCTCGGATCGATGGTGAGGATGAAGATGCCGGCGTCCCCGGTGGAGCTGTTCAGGCCGTTACCGAAGATGAGCGCCCAGTCGCCATTGTGCAGCCGACGGATCGTCGGCGTGCCGTACGTGTTACCCATGCTGAGCGCGCAATTGGCGTAGTTCTCGCAGGTGAAGCTGCCGGGGTTGGTGCTGGAAGTGCCGCCCTGCCAATCGCCCATCACCAGGCTCGAGGCATTGGTCTCGGCGAAATTGCCCGGGGTCGTGACATCGAGCGCGTAGATCTCCGAGCCGCCAGGGCCAAGGCCGCCGGCCACCCAGGTATGCCAGGCTCCCGCGTAATAGAGGTCGCCGGTAGCGGGTGTCGCATCGACGAAGAAGTTATGGCCGTACTGGGGGTTTGCGTAGTCGACGTAGGAGTTCGTCGCGCTATGTATCGTCTCGAGGACGCCCTGCGGCATGTACGCCAGCAGTTCCTGTCCGGTATTGGTCGTGCTGTTGTAGATGGTCCCCGTGGAGTCGAATGCGCCGGCGCTGAAGCCGTGCACGAAGCCGTCATTCGCTCCGACGTACACGACGTTCTGACGTGTGGATTCCGCGGTGACGTAGGTCGAATACGTCTGGCCGGAATTCTCCGTCATCGTGGTGCTCGGATAAAGCTTGTCCAACCACTTGGCCGGGTTCTCATAGGCCGAGTAGACCGACTTCGATGGCGGACCCACCCATGAGGAGCTCGAATCGATGATGTCCGCAAGCTGGGAGTCGAGGTTGCGATAGGCGCCGCCGTTCAGGATCTCCTCGGCGGGGTCGCCGCGCAGGAACTGCAGCCGGTCGAACGTCTGTGTCGAATCGCCGGCGGTGAGAGCGCTCTGCTCGGCGTTGGTGAGGTTCGACCACTCGAAGGGAATGCCGGCCGTGCCGCTCCAGGTCAGGATGACCCGTCCGCCCGAGCCGGTCATCCAGTTCTGGGCCGCAACGGGGCCCGACTGCCCGGTGGTGGCGCAGGTCGCGCCGGTCGCCACGCCGGTCAGCGCGCAGGAGCCGTCCCAGTTGGCCAGAGTAGCGATGGAGAGCACGCCGTTGGCATTGATCAGAGAGTTGGCCGTGAGCGCGCCGGCCCAGTTCTGCGGATCGTAATAGCCGAAGTAGGCTTGCGAGCCGGTCTCGACCTTGGACGACTGCTGCTGGTTCACCGTGGTCGAGCTCGCCGCCTGGCTGGCCGCCGCGGCCTTGAAGCAGAGAACTTCGTGAATGTTCGAGGCGCCGCCGGTCGAGCCGGCGAAGCCGAAGCGAACCGTCGCCGGCATCGCGATGTTCGAATTGGCGATGCTCTGGTCCTTGATGACACTGGTCCAGGCGCCGCCGTTGTAGCTGTACGAGAGACTGAGAAGGCCGTTGGCGGTGATCTTCAGGTCATAGGTGATCGGGTTCGCGCCCGTGCCGTAAGTGCCCGATGTCGTCGAATAAGGCTGGCGCGAATAGCCGCCCGTCGCGTACTCGTTGGCGATTTGCACACTGGCCGGCAGTATCGTAAAGCCGCCGGCAATCGCCGCGTAGTCGTACAGCATGGGGCCCGTAACCCCACTGATGGTGGCCGTCGTCGCGTTGGTGTTCGTGGGCGATACCGGGGTGGAGTAGTTCCACAGCGTGCCGGTCTCGCAAGTCGACTGCACGGCGTCCGCGGAGTAATACCTGCCATTGGCATCGAGCGTGGTCGCCAACGAGTTGGGGTAGTAGGTCGGGTAGTTGGCGTTCAGCCAGTACCAGGATACGTTGCCGGCGCCCCGCAGGCCGATGCGGTTGGCCCACTGGCCGCCACCGGTGGCGGTGTTGTCGCCCAGGTGCTGCGGACTGACGGTGCCGAGGGTGTTTTGGGTGCCGTTGAGGAAGTTACCGTATTCGTCGATGCCGAGCCCGATGTAGGCACCGACCAGCCCGTTGTAGGGTGTGTTGCTGTTCGAACAGGTGTAACCCAGGCTACCGCCCCAGGAGCCGTAGTTGCCAACGGTGTTGGCGCCGCTGGTGAAGCTGATGGGCTGGGTGCCGTCGATCAGGAAGAAGCTCATGCCGTCTGCGCCGTCGGATTGTCCGGCAGCCGTGGCGTTAACGACGGTGGTCAGGGTGCATGTGGTGCCGGACAACGTCTGGCCGCTCGGGCAGGTGTAGGTCTGGGTCACCGAGGTCGACTTGGTGCACTTCGTAGTCGTCCCGGAGCCTGACTTGGTGTAGCCGCTCAGGCAGCTGTAAGTGGCCGTGGCGCTGGTGCTGGTGTGGCCGGGCTTGGTGCAGGTCGTGCCCGACAGTGTCCAGCCGCTGGTACAGCTATAGGTTATCGTCGGCGGGGTCGATTCGACGCAATTGGAGCCCGACACCGTGTAGCCGCTCGGACATGAGGAGCTCTGGGTGGCGTTGGACGTGGTCGAGCTGGTGCATTCGCCGGCGCTCAGCGTCGAGCCCGAGGGGCAGCTCGCGCCATTGTTGCCTGAGTCACCCCGATAGGTGACGGTCTTGAAGGTGATGTCCAGGCCCTGGTTGGTCGAATAGGTATTGCCGGAGACGATGACGCCGTTCTCATTGTGGCCGCCGTTGCCGCAGCCGCTGTTGTAGATACAGCCGTTGGTGAAGCGCAGCGCGCCATTTCCCGCAGGATCGAGTGCCGTCGAGGCATTCCACGCGGTCGAGCCCGTGGCCGTACCGTGGTAGCCACCTACCAGAGCGCCATCGGATGTCGAAAAGGCGCTGTTGTCATAGTAATTTTGCAGGGTCGTGCAGCCCGGAGGTACGCCGGCGGTAACTCCGGTCGTGCCGGTGCCGGCGGCCTTGCTCGCGGTCAGGCAGGCGCCTGTGAAGTAATACCAGGGGTTGGTGGTCGTGGTGCCGGTGAAGTCCTCGGAGACGATCGCCTGCGAGAACCCCGGGCTGCAGTGCAGCGCGAGGCCCGCGATCGCGAGCGCGAGGATCCAGATTCTGTTGCCACGCATGATGGTTCTCCGAATCGTCACGGGCCACCGCCGCCGGTGGCTTTGTAGCGGATCTGATAGATGCTTTCCACGACAGCGACCGTGCCGATACCGCCGCCATACGACCAGGCGTCGATCTGATAATCGATCGCATTGGCGGAGGTGGCGTCGGTGCCGAGGTCGGCTATGTACACCGTGGGGGCCGTCGCATAGCTATTGGGCCCGCCCCCGGTGGTGAAGAGATTGCCCGACCCGCCGACCGGGTTGTAGCTGTAGCCCACAGCCGTGCCGCCGATATTCCAGGGCACGACCGCGGCGGACAGGGCATCGGTGGTAAGGGAGAGGCTATTCGAACAGATGGCGGGCGACGCGGTCGCGGTAAACGTCGCCGCCGAGCAGACGGTCAGCGAGCTGCTCAACACATTGTTGCTCAGCCATTGCTCGGCGTAGTCCTGGCTGCTGGTGGCCGCTTCCAGCGCGCGCTGCTTGTCCATCACGTTGCCCGCAATGCGGGTCTCGAGGCCGACGCCGCGCAGCATTGCGAGCGCCAGCAGAGTGACGACCACGAGCAGCAGGATCGTGGTGATCAGCACCATGCCGCGCGCATTGCGGATCGGGTGGGGAGTTCTGCTTCTCATGATGGGATGAATCCCGTGCGGGCCATCACTGCGATCACTCGCGTGAAATACACGTACTGTGGCTGGCCCGGTGTCGTTTTGTACATTGGATTTAAGAACTGCAGCTGCACTTGGATCGAGGTGACGGCTGCCCAATAGCCGCCGCTGGTGACGGCCGCGGCGTTCATGTAGGTGTCGACGTTGTCGTCGGTGCCCGTGGTATTCACGCCGTACATTAACGACATGCTCTGGATGCCGCTCACCAGCTCCACGGGGGCTCTCCACGCGCCGGCGCCGCTTTGTACATCGCAGTAGAGGTCATTGGTGCTGGGATTGGCGGCGTCGGCGGCGAGGTAGAAGTTGTTCGTGTACGTCCGCGTGGTCCCTACCGTGCCATCACACAGGTTGATGTTCATGCCGGTGGCGGTCATGTACCTGACGAAAAGAACGTCCGTTCCGAAGCTGCCGCTATCGTATATGTACCAGCCGGGGAGCAGCGGGGCGTTCGCTCCCTGCGGCGTCGTGGTGTTATTCGACGGAAGGGCGGTCACGCTGGTGTTCGTGTTTGGGCTGGGGTAGTAACCCGCTCTCTGCACGACCGCTGCCAGCGTGGACATCGCGAAGCGCTCGTTGTCCTCGAGCTGCGACAGCGAGTCGTTCGCCTGGTAGGACATCTTTATGCCCTGCTCGACCGTGAGCACCCCGCCGATGAGGAAGAGCGCGATCACGATTGCGACGCTCAGCTCGATGAGGGAGAAGCCGCCCTGGCGCGAGACCTGCGTCTTCATGGCTGCACCACCATCGTGTAGGTCTCCGACTGAAAATTGGTGGGTGCGCCCGCCTGCGCCTCCTGTTGATTGGCTGCCACCGTGTTCTCGTTCCAGGTGATCGTGATCGTGCAGGTGGCGGGCACCAGGGCGGTCTGCGCGATGCAACTGATGGTCGAGGTGGAATTCTTGATCACCTGCGCGAGGCCGCCGTTGCCGCCGGAGCCGGAAGCCCACTGGTTGAGGTCATAGCCCGCGAGATTGACGTGACTGCAGGTCGATGTGCAGTTCGGTGAGGCGCCGAGAGCCGCCGCGAGATGGGCCGAATTGGTGGCACTGAATGCGGCCGTGCCCCCAGTCACCGTAATCGTTGCGCCCACCGTGCTGGTCCAGTCGCCGGAGCTGCCGTCCCAGAAGTCGCGATTGGCATGCATGGTATCGGCGAGACTCGCCGCTTCCAGGGCGATCAGGGCGCGCAGTCGCGAGCTGCCGGTATTCGAGAGCACGACCGCTTCGAGCTTCGCAATGCCCAGCATGCCGACGCAGACGATGAGCAGGGCGATCATCACCTCGATCAGGCTGAAGCCGAGTGCGCGCCGCGCTGTCGCTCGCAGATTCATGTGCAGCCCGTCGTGCTGTTGGTGACGACGCTCGTCATTCCGACCTGACTGATCAGCACACAACGGGTGTACTGCGAGGCCGCGGTCGAGTTGTGCAGCGTGATCAGCATGGACGCGACGCCCAGATTGGCGAACCCGTTGCCGCTGAAGTTGATGGCGTAGGTGTTGTTGCTCGATTGGAAGGTATCGCCGTTGCCGGAGAAGCCTTTGTCCGCCCGCATCAGCGGATCGGCCGCATCGACGGTGGTCACGTTGTTCGGGTTGGAGAAGATGATCCAGCCCTCCTGCCAGGCGGGCGGCAGCGTGGCCGCATCGCAGCTGGAGCCGTTGCTCGATACGCATACGGTGACCTGCTGACCCTCGCGGATGGCTTCGGCCCGTGCGTACTGCAGGTCACCGAGCAGGGCATCGCTTTCGGTGGCCACGCGATTGCTCGTGGTCACGTAGCGATACGATGGCATCCCGATGCTGATGAGGATCACGACGATCACGAGCACGGTAAGGAGCTCGATCAGGGTGATGCCGGCCTGGCGCGTGAGTCGGGCGGAGCGCCGCCCTCGCGGTGGGGCGGTGTGGCCGGAAGTTATGGTCTGATGTCGCACGCGTTGTGTTTCCGCAATCGGTGTGCGGCGGACTTTACTGGAACGGAAGCGCTGCCTCGTGTGACTTGCGACAGTATTCGGGGCCCACCCGACCGGCGGCGGTTTCAGCCGGATGGGCGGAGCCGACCGCGGACAATGTGAAGTCCGTCCTTGACACGGGTTGGCCATCGCACCGTGCGCGCCCTTGGCCGTGGGCCGCAGCCGTCGATGCTGAGAGCCCGATCCGGTGCATTACGTCACAGGCGAGCGGCGCACGCCTCGATACGCTGCCGGCATGTGCGAGCGATATGTCGTGCCGGATCAGATGCTCGCCGAGCGCGAGCTCGCGACGGAGCGCATCTGGTGGCGTTTCTCGGCGAGCTTCAATGTCGCGCCGGCGCGCTATGTGCCTGCCGTGCGTCTTCACGAGGGTCAGTCGGAAGCCGTGATGATGCGCTGGGGGCTCACCCCGGCCTGGGCGAAGGACGACGCGCCGGCAGGGCAGTGGCTTCGGCTGCCGTGCGCCACCCTCGAGCAGAGCCCGCTCTTTCGCGGCCCATGGCTGAATGGCCGGCGCTGCATCCTTCCATTCGCCGGCTTCTATACCTGGCGATTGACGCCGGCCGGGTACCGCCAGCCTTACTTCGTGCAGGCGGCCGATCGGCCGGTGTTCGCCGTCGCGGCGCTTTGGGATCGCTACGAGGGCGGGGACGATGACGTGATCGAAGGGTGCGCGATCCTCACGGTCCCGGCGAACGCCCTGCTGGAGTCGATCCAGACGGCAACGAAAGAGATGCCCGCGATTCTGGCCCCGGAGGATTGCGAGGCCTGGCTCAGCGGCACGCCGGTCGAGGCGCGCTCGCTGCTGCGCACGGCGCCGGACGGTCTGCTCACGAGCCACGCCGTGAGCCCGCGAATCAACTCGCTGGCGTGTGATGACGCCGCACTCGCGCTGGCGACTGAAGACGGCGTGAGGCGGGCGGCTACGGGGTAGGGCGCGGGAACCGCGCTAGTCCCGGCCAAACCGTATCGCGGCTCTGGCGCGGGCGCGGGTTGCCTCGACCTCGCGATCGCGCGGCTCCGCCGTGGTCACCAGGGCATAGATGAGAGTCCGCGCAGTGGCGGCAACTTCCTCGACGGCCCGATCGAAGGCCTCGCTGTTGGCCTTGGACGGGCTGTTGAAGCCGCTGAGCTTCCGCACGAACTGTAGCGATGCAGACCGAATCTCTTCGTCCGTCGCGGGGGGCGCGAAATTGAAAAGCGTCTTGATGTTCCGGCACATCGCCTGTGACCTCGGGCCGACTCGGCCGCAGCGCATACTATAGCTGGGGCAATCGTCGCGGTGCGGTGCAACAGCACCGCCCTATCCGCTCAATGCAGCATTTTCGAGGCGCATCAAGCAGATCAGGCGTGGCGAGCGACCCGCCGGCGCTAGCTCTTTGGCGTGAAGTTCATGCACCAGCCCTTGGGGCTGACGCTTCCCTGTACGATTTTGCACGAGCCGCCAGCCGACGACGACTTCCCAGGAACGAACTGCATGCAGCCGTCGCACTCCTGCGAGCCATGCGGCTTGTCCTGGTACTTCGCCATCGCCTTGGATTCCGTGCCGGTTTGCGCCGGAGCCTTCTCTATCAGCACTAGTCCGCCCAGAGCCGCTCCGCCGGCGATCACCGCGCCCTGACGAAAAAGACGCCGACGGGAAGGATCGAATGTCTTGCTGGTCATATGCCGAATCTCCGTGCCGCGCGAGGGCGGAACGGAGCAAGTGTCGGTCCAGCTATGTTGCATAGCTTACGTGTAAGGCTCCGTCGACTTGAAATCGGATAAACGGCTCAACCGACTATGAGCTCGCAGTTTGCGGTTGGCCGAGAGACACGGGTCGACGACGAATGAACGTGGCCTTGACGCGCTGGGATCCGAACAGGGCGGGGCGTCGGGAATTTGTGCTGAACAGACCTAACGACCGTCCGACGTCAGTCGCTCGGCATCGGTCCACTCAACCTCTAGTTCACGCATCACTCCCACAGGCGTCTCTGGCTGGCTGGAGCGCGCACGAAACACTCCCTTCCCCGCAGCGCGGACCGTCGAAGTAGTCCGTCACCGAATACACGCGCTCAAAAGCCATGCCTGTGCCTTATAGGACTGTGCTGTCACCCGCGAGACCGACTGCCGACAGACTGCCAGCCAACCGCCATCGACGCCATTCAGCGTAGCGGATCGCGCCTGCAGCATCTGACTTCTTCGATAGCTGGCGTGTCGTACTCATCAGCCACGCGCGCAGGTCATCGAGCAGCGAGCCGGCACGTGCTTGTCGAACGGCTCTGCGGTCATCCGGCGGTTTGCCACGGATCTCGCCTTCGATGACACAGAGCGCGCCAATGCGATCTAGGGCGCGATCGGTGACTGGGTAGCCTCGAAAGGATCAAAGAACTTTCGCCGTGCGTGGGCCCAGCAGGCGATCTCGGGCCAGTCTCAAAGAATCGTTCGCATGCAGCGCACCGGTGAACGGGTGACATCAAAGAGGAGTCTGTACCTGGCGGAGCTGCTCAGCCGAAATCCATTTCACCACTACTCATACTGGCGAGTATATACTTGACAAACCCATGACCTAGACGGACAATGGCGACCAAGAAGAAGGAATTCAGCCATGTTCGACGCTCCCCACTTCCACGACGAGAACGAAGCCCGCAAGCACCTTGAGGCGATCCGCTGGCCCGATGGTCCGATCTGCCCGCACTGCGGCGCTATCGGCGAGCACTACCGCCTGGAAGGCACCGGCGGAGCCAAGGGCAAGAAGGCTCGCCCCGGTCTGCTCAAGTGCAAGGACTGCCGCGAGCAGTTCTCCGTGACCGTGGGCACCGTCTTTGAGCACTCCAAAATCCCGCTGACCAAGTGGCTGCTGGCAACGCACCTGATGTGCTCGTCGAAGAAAGGCATCAGCTCGCACCAGATTCACCGCACGCTCGGCGTGACGTACAAGACGGCGTGGTTCATGACGCATCGCATCCGTGAGGCGATGGCGCCCGCGAAGGATGCCGGTCCCATTGGCGGTCCCGGCAAGACGGTTGAGGCGGACGAAACCTACCTTGCGAAGTCTCCGAAGACACGCAAGCCGGCTGGCCTGCCGCTGAATGCCAAGCCGGCCCCGCAGGTCTTCGCTCTTGTGGAGCGCGGCGGCAACCTTCGCTCCATGCACTTGGATGAAAAGAATGTCCGTGAGGCGCTGTTCAAGCATGCGCGCGAGGATAGCCGATTGGTGACGGACGGCTCGACAACCTACAAGTTCCAGTTCGCTAACCACGAATTCGTGGATCATTCCAAATTCGAGTGGGCGCGCGGCGACGTGCATACCAACACATTGGAAGGCTACTTCTCTATTTTCAAGCGCGGTCTTGTGGGGACCTATCAGCATATGGACCTGAAGCACCTAAACCGCTATCTCGCGGAGTTCGATTTCCGTATGAACAACCGTGCGAAACTCGGCATTACCGATGTTGCCCGCACTGCGATTGCGCTCAAGGGTATCGAGGGGAAGCGACTCACGTATCGACGGCCTGACGAAGCCTGTGAAGTTCAAAAAGCGTAAGAGGTGAACTCCACCGACCACATCGCCATTTCGATGATTCAGCGCGACGAATTCGTCCAGCGATTTCTTGTCGCGCGAGGAAAGGCAGTGCAGGAATATGCCGAGTATGAGCAATCGCTCGCCGGTCTCTATGCGTATCTGACGGGAATGGAGCGGGATATTGCTGGGGTTACGTTCTTCAAACTCAGTCAAGCACGGGCACGGATAGCCATTCTCGAACGTCTGCTTCATAAGAAGCATGGGGCTAAATACAATCCTTTTTGGAATTCGCTTGTCAAACATATGGACGCTATCGACCGGAAGCGCAATGAGATTGTCCATTGGGGTACGGTTGTGCATATCGGCCTAACGGCGAATGGTGTTCAAACGAATACTCTTGCGCTTGAGCCGCCAAATTTTTGGGATCGCACAGAAGGGACCCCATCGATTTGGGAAGACGATTTGTATGACTTCATCGTGAAAGTTGATTACTTTGCTAGAGCAATAAACATGTTCCTTGCGGTCATGACGGGAGTTCCTCTAGATGCATTGCCCACATGGCAAGAAATATTTCTCCAACCAATAACCTATCCGCCCCCAGATACTCATCCGCTATGCCGGAAGCGGCCAGCACCTTAGAGCCAGCATCAAGCATCCTTTCCGATGGAGTGATAGGACTACCGGTTGTTGTCCCTTGGATGGACACGACCTAGACTCCCGCCATGCCGCAAGAGCCACCCAAGCCCGATCCGAGCCCCGATGACGTGCTGCGCAGAATGCTGAGCACGCCCCCGAAGCCGCACGGTAAGGCACCGAAGAAGAAGCCGAAGAAGCGCGCCAAATAAGGGCGCGCTCCGGATGTCGGCCTGTCACGCAGGCCGAGCTTAAAGCGAAGTACTGGGTTTGTCATGTATATAATCGCCCTCATACTTCGCATAATGTATATTATGTAATATTCAATATGGACATGCCTATGCGAAGAACCCCCTCTTTGTCGGGCCAGCGGGATTCAGTCACCCCTGCCGAGATTTCGGTAACTGCCAGTCCCACAAGATTTCAGCAACCGCTGAATCTCGTGGGACTGACAAGTCGTCCACTTCTGCGGACTCTCTTCAATGTCACCAACGATCGTGGACCTCGACTCGGACGATCTGTCCAAGACCAATCGGCGGCGCCCCAAAGCCTACATTCGAGATATACAGGTCCCCGTCAGGGCCCAGGGTCATGCCGCTCGGCACGTTGAGAATGCCGCTCGAACCGTCCAGCAGTACTTCCTGCTTGCCATTCGGCTCGATGCGAATCAGGCGCGCTGTTGCGGGTTCTGGACCGGGATCGGTCGCCGAGTACGACGTTTCGAGGATGTAGATATGCCCGCGCCTATCGGTCGCAATACCGAGCACCTTGCTGAGCCCGGTTGCCACGACCTTGATCTTGCCTCTCGCCGTAATTCTGTACACGCTTTCCGTATTGAGCCCAGCGGGATCAAACTGACCCAGATTACTCACGTAGAAGACACCGTGGTGGGCCACCACCGTAGGCACCACATGTCCTTGTGAGGCGGAGATATCAACCACGCGCGATACTCTTCCCCGCGTGGTGATCCTGTCGAGCTCCCCGTGATTCGGCTCGACCGCGTACAGATCGCCATGGACCGCGATCATGCTGTACCACGTTCCGTCCGGCTCGAAATCGCCCGTGATCGCGTCGGTCGGATTGGCAACCGGGTGCGCCTGCTGGAATGCACTCAGGTTTGCAATCATCGTCCAGCTTCGGTTCCAATTTATGCGGATGACTCCGTTCGGCACGCTGGGGACACCATGTGAGCACCCCGCACCCGCGAATATCGCATAGAGCGTGTTACCGATGAACGCGACGTCGGCGACGCCGCTGGCAAGCCCACCTGCCTCGCTTGACGGCAGTCCATCCACGAATGTCTGCACGTGGCCATGAGCATCGATCCTGGAGATGCGTGAGCCTGTGGTGCTGCCGAAGTACTCGCCGGGTCCAGTGGCGCCGGTCGAACAGAGGCCGCCAAGTCCCGCCGGCGCACCGATCATGGGTGCGACCGGATATCCCCCCTCGGCAACGTAGAGTTTGCCGTCTGGGCCGAACACGAGACCTCGTGGGTTCACGAGTCCGGTCGCGAAGACAGTCGCTACTGCTGAAACGCCCGAGTTGGAAGGCGTACTTGCCGCCGCCGGCAGATTCATGAATATTCCGCCCGCGACGGCGGCCCCGATGGCCACGAGGGACGTGGTTCGAGGTGATTTTCTGTGGAGAAGACTCATATGATTTGCTCCCGGTTATTGCGGTGACTACCGGCCGAGTGAACGCGGCCCACGCTTTTGTTATTGATCCATCACACCATGGGCAGCAGGCAGAGAGCACGTTGCTCGGCCGCCTCGGATTCAGCCGACGTGAATTCTTTGCCCGGGGGCACGGGATTTCAATCCGCTATTTGTGAGGCTTTCGTGATGGCCTGGATTCGGCTGACGTCACGTAGGCTGCTATGCGCCTGTGAATCGAAGGCCCGGACTAAGTGCTGAGACTAAGGACGGGGGATGCTGTGGATGTCCCGGCTCGGCAAGCCGAGGCTCGTTGTTTGAATCTCAGGCACTAAGATCACAATATATAATTTATAATTCAATATGTTACATGGTAATTGGAGATTTCGGCTGCGCGGTACCGGAATTTTGGGCCGCAACCGTTTACCAAGTGGTATACCTATTGGCAAGTGTAACCACTGCAGCGAGAATGTAGCAGCCGTTTGATGCTGCCGGGATCCTACAATTCCAACGAATCGATGCGGCCTCTCGTTTAGCCACAAGGAGAATTCCTTAATGTTGACCTGCAACCGCCGTCACCACCTGGCAGGTCTTGCTCTCGTTTGCCTCTTTGCCTCGATCCAGGCTTTAGCACAGGCCCCCTCTGCGCTGCATCGCGGTTACTACACCGCGCCCGCCATCCACGGCGATACTCTCATCTTCACCTCCGAGGACGATCTCTGGACGGTCGGCGTACAGGGCGGTATCGCCCACCGCCTGACCTCCGATCCCGGAAGCGAAACCAATGCCGTGATCTCGCCCGACGGCAAGACGGTCGCTTTTAGCGGCGACTCTGAAGGCCCTACCGACGTCTACAGCATGCCGATTGAGGGCGGCTTACCCCAACGCCGCACCTGGGATGGCGATGCTCATCCCGTCGGCTTCGCGCACGATGGCCGGCTGATGATCTCCACGACTCGCTACTCCATGCTGCCCAATAATGAGGTCGCTCTCATTGACGATCGCGACAATCGGCAGGTCATTCCCCTCGCCCAAGCCGCCGAAGCCGTATACGACGCGTCCGGCCACTCGCTCTTCTTCACCCGCTGGTATTCACAACCGAGCCACACCAAGCGCTACAAGGGTGGCACCGCTGAAAGCATATGGCGTTTCGATGGGTCCGGCGAAGCTGTGGCGCTCACCGCCGACTACGCAGGAACCTCCACCAATCCGATGTTTTGGGATGGCCGTGTCTACTTCATTTCCGACCGCGACGGCGTTCGCAACCTCTATTCCATGAGCACAGACGGCAAGGACGTGAAGCAGCTCAGTCACCAGCATATTTTTGACGTCGAATCCGCCTCGCTCAACGACGGCCGCATCGTTTACTCCTGCGCCGGCGACCTCTGGATCTTAGACATCGGCACCGGCCAGGAGCATCTCCTCCCCGTCACTCTCCAGTCCGACTTCGACCAGATGCGAGTTCACTGGGTAAAAAAGCCGCTCGACTATCTCACCAGTGTTCATCTATCTCCGGATGGCTCGCGCGCCGTGTTCACTGCTCGCGGTGCCGTGTTCTCCATCCCGGCCAAACCCGGCCGCATCATTCAGGTCGCCAACGAGTCCGGTGTCCGCTATCGCGATGCCCGCTTCCTCCCCGATGGCAAGACGATTCTCGCTCTGTCCACGGCGACCGGAGAAACAGAATTCTGGAACTTCCCGGGCAACGGAGTTGGCAAGCCGACCCAGCTCACCAGTGACGATCACATCCTGCGGACCGGCGGCCTTCCCTCACCCGATGGCCAGTGGCTCGCCCATACCGATAAGGACCAGGAGCTCTGGCTCTACAGCTTCAAGACCAAAACGAACAAGCGCATTGCGCAATCCATGAATGGCGAATTCGGCGATCTTTCCTGGTCGCCCGACGGCCGCTGGCTTGCCTTCGTCGAAAGCGCCGATAACCAGTTCGACCAGATTCGCGTCCTCAATGTTGAGACCGGAGATATTCAGACCATCACCTCCGATCGCTACGACAGCGAGGACCCTGTCTGGGCGGCCGACGGCAAGTGGCTCTACTTCCTTTCCGACCGCATGCTCGAAACCACGGTCCGGACCCCCTGGGGTCCCCGCCAGCCCGAGCCTCACTTCAGTAACACGATGAAGCTATACGAGCTGGCCCTCGTGCCGGGTCTTCGCTCGCCCTTCCTCGCCGCTGATGAGCTCCACCCGGACTCATCCAATCCCGACGAGTCCAAGACCGCCGACGAAAATGAGCCTGGTTCGCCGGCCCATCCGCACGGGAAAACCGGGAAATCCAAGGCTTCCCTCGAGGTTAAAATTGACTTCGCCGGCCTTGAATCACGACTCCAGGAAGTTCCTGTCCCCGCCGGCGACTACGACAGTTTGCAAGCAGCGAGCAAAAGCCTTTGCTGGCTGAGTGCGGGCCTCGACCACAATAATCCGGATGATCATCAGCTCCAGTGCACCGCCATTGACAACAAAGGCGATGGGCCGGACACCGTCCTTGGCGGCGTTCGCGGCTTTGAGCTCTCCGCCGACCGCAAGAAGGTGCTCGTCCGCGCGAAGGATGATTTCTACATCCTCGACTCCTCCACCCCTAAACCTGACCCGAAGGCCCTGGCCAAGGCAAAAATCGATCTTTCCCAGTGGGCCTGGGCCACGACGCCCCGCTCCGAGTATCGCGGCATTCTTCTCGATGCATGGCGACTCGAGCGCGACTACTACTACGATGCGCACATGCAAGGTATCGACTGGATCGCCATGCGCGACCGATATCTGCCTCTGGTCGACCGCGTCGCCGATCGCGACGAATTGAACGATGTGATCGGGCAAATGGTGAGCGAGCTCTCCACACTCCATACGTTCGTTTTCGGTGGGGACCAGCGCCAGCCCGACGACCACATCCAACTTGCCTCTCTGGGTGCACGCCTTCATCGGGACGAAACGGCGGGCGGGTATGTCGTTGATCACATCTATCTCCATGACCCGGACTTGCCCAACCTGGCGCCGCCCTTCGCTCGTCCCGAGTCCCTGGTTCGGGAAGGAGAAGTCATCACCTCGATCGATGGCGTGCCCGCCCTCAGCGTTTTCGACATCCGCGCCCTGCTCCTGGATAAAGCCAATACGCAGGTCCTCCTCCAGGTGAAACCCAACAAGGGCGGCACGCGCGATGTTCTCGTCAGCCCTATCTCTGCTCAACAGGACGCGGACCTACGCTACAACGAGTGGGAATACACTCGACGGCTCGAGGTGAGGCGGGATTCCCACGACACCATCGGTTACGTCCACCTCCGTGCCATGGGGGCCGACGACATCGATCAGTGGGCTCGCGACTTCTACCCTGTCTTCAACCGGCAAGGCCTCATAATCGATGTCCGCGACAATGAAGGCGGAAACATCGATTCATGGCTCCTGGGCAAGCTGCTGCGCAAGGCCTGGTTCTACTGGCAGCCTCGCGTCGGCAATCCGGCGTGGAACATGCAGGACGCCTTCCGAGGACACATCGTCGTCCTTTGCGACCAGCGCACCGCCTCCGACGGCGAAGCCTTCACCGCCGGCTTCCAGCACTTCCAGCTCGGCAAAGTGATCGGCATGCGCACCTGGGGCGGGGAAATCTGGCTTTCCCCCAATAACCCTCAGCTCGACCAGGGCATCGCCACCGCCGCCCAGCTCGGCGTTTACACCCCTGATGGCAAATGGCTCATCGAGGGTCACGGCGCTGAGCCTGACATCATCGTCGACGACCTGCCCCATGCCACGTTCAACGGGGGCGATGCTCAGCTCCAGGCCGCCATCAAGCTGCTGCAGGAGCAGATTGGGGTCGATCCGCGACCCGTCCCGCCACACCCGCCATATCCCGACAAGTCATTCCAGTATCAGAAGTAGTCGCCAGTCGGGATGTATCGGTCCATTCATTTGTTCTGTATTTCGCCCTGACCGTCGGGATAGGACGCGGCGATACCCTTTAGCGCCTCAATGATCGTGTCGGCCTGCTCCCTCGAGTTCACCCAGAACGAAAGCCACGTCATGGAATCGTTCGCGTGGCGAACGCATTGCATTCCGTTCCTGCAGTCGAAGCCGACCAGTACGCATGTCGGATCGTGATCGGCAATGTGTGGATTATCGAGGTCAAGGTTGGCAATCGCCGCGCCAAACCACGGGTTTGATCCCATGCTATCGGAGGTCGTAAAACTGACGATCCCATGATCGTCGAGGTCGAACTGGGAAGACACTCGATTCATTCCCGCGCTGGTATCTCTGCATTGCTGAAAGGAATTCGTCACGTCCTTGATTTGCTTGAAGTACGTTGCAACCGGTTCGGCGCCGGGAGAAGCCTGCTCTTTTGGAAGCAACGGAGGCACACCTGTCTTATCGCCGAGCAGACCGTGGGGCAGCGCGGTCCCGTTCGCGTAAGTCCACTGGCTGCCGTCAAACTGCACCGCGTCGCCAAAAATCAGGCGGGCAGTAGCGCCCGCTCGAGTACCTATCACATCGCTGTCGCGGTCGTCTCTGTGTGGAAAGAGAGCGTACTCCACGCGCCCGTAGTCGCCCGAGTCCAGCTCCGTGTACAGGGAAAACTCCAGGGGTTGAAAGCCTGCCTGGCAGCCCCCTGCGACTCCCTTCGTCCTCGTCTTGTAGTCGAATACCTTTCCTATGGCGACGCAAAAATTCTCGGATACGGCCTTGAATACGTTGTCCTGTCCGCCGCTCGGCGTGCTGACGTGCTTCCTGAGATTCTGATCCGACCCCATGAAGGTAAAGCCGAGATAGACGTCATCCGGGTCCGCGGCGCTGTAGACGACCCCGCATTTGCCCGGTTCGATCGGATACCAGCCAGTCACTTCGTAGCTGTCCCCCAGCCAGATCGATTTGCTGTACACCGCTGTCGTCACGTTCAAGGACGCATCGCCCTGATTGCAGATGCTCACGACCGAGGCATCGGCTCGAAATGGAATAAAGAGCGCTACAGCGCCGAGAACGACGAGCAGTGCTCGAATCGCCGCGGTCTGCCGATGTTGACAGAAAGACTGGACCATAGAATTGAGCTCGAGGTGGTAGTTAGTTTATGACGCCTTTTCCGTCCAGATAGTACGGAGCGATGGCGCGCAAAGCGTCTAGGACGACGTTGACCTGGTCCCTGTTGTTCACGTAGAAACCCCAGCCGCTGTCGACAGCGTTTCCGCGCCGCACGCAAGACCCGTTTCTGCACGCCAGTAGGACACTCAGACAGTTTGGCCCCTGCTGCACGATCGTCGGCTGATCGAGGTCGAGATTGCCAATGGCGGCTCCGTCGGCAAACCTAACCACGTGGGGACCGTCGGTCATGACTGTCGTGCTCGACTGCGCGGCAATGACGACGCCGTAGTCATCCATGTCGAAGGTCGAGGAAGTGATCTGCATGCCGAAGAGGCTTGTCTTGCAGGTCTGTAAGCCGGCCAGCAGATCCTTGATCTTGCGAATATTGTCGGCGACGGGAGCCTGCAGGGTGGAAAACTGCAGCTTCGGCATCAGCGGCGGCAGGCCCGTTTTTGAGTCGATGAGCTCGGGCGGAAGCTGGACGCCGCTGGCATAGCTCCATTGACTGCCATAGAGCGTGACCTCGTCGCCATAAATCAGCCGACCATGGGCGCTCGAGTGCGTACCGAATTTGGCATTGTCGGTCTCACCCTGCCAGGCGTGCATGGTGTATGAAACTTCCGTGTCATTGGTGGGCGGCAGATACATCGAGAAATCGAGCAGCTCGAAGCCCAGCCTGCACTGCTGCAGCTCCTCTTTGGTCTTCACGGTGTAGTCGAAAGGAGTCGGGGATGCGCAGAACTTCTCGTTGGCGGCATGAAGGGTTGCGTCCGAAGTTCTTTCAGGCTCGGTGACCCAGGTTCGCAGCGTATCGTGCTCATCCCGATACGCGAAGCCGAAGAACACGGTCTCGCCATTGTCTGAGTTGTAGACCGTGCCGCAACGATCTTTTTCAACGGTGTACCAGCCTGTCGCGTGATAGTGGTCGCCAAATAAAAGTGACTGGGTATGCACGACGCGCGCCACGTAGAGCGTGGTGTTGCCCTGATTGCAGATCTCGACGCTGGTGTCCGCCCGCGCCGCAACGGAAGTCCCCATCAAGACGATGGCGCAGAGCAGTAACCACGGCGACGATGCGAGAAGCCGCCAATCCGGCATTGCTCGTAACAGGGATTTCAGCATGGCGTTCTCCTTTCCCCCAGATGCGGCATCAGTGTTTGATCTGGACATTGTACGGCGCGTAACCCGACGGGCAGTGGGGGTTAAAAACGTCGTGCTCGTCCGGCGAAACGGCAACGACCAGCGGCGAAGCATCGGCGCCTGCGGATGGCGTGAACCGGTCGTACTCCGTCTGGCGGAGCATGTAGAGCCAGTCGGGCTTCGCCGTCGCGACGATGTACTGCGCGACCATGCCCTTGACCATATCCATCTTGCTTCTCGGATACGGCGTATTGAAAACCTCATTGTTCACGAGTGACTGCTCGACGCAGAGCAGCACGGTGTACGATGATGGAGGCGAGATGACGCCTCCCCCGCCGAGCGGATCATCTTGCGGCGCCGGAGTATTGCTGGCAGTGGCCGACGAAGGAGATGGTGCAGCCGCTGGCGCGGGGGCGGGAGCGGTCGCCGCTTGAGCCGGGGGCGCCGGAGGAGCCGGCGCGGGTGCCGGCGGCACCGCTTGGCCGGCGGGAGGGAGGGTGATCGTCTGGCCGGCCTGGGCCGCCATCTTTTGCGCGTTGCCGATTTCGGTGGCTCCGTCTTTGTAGCCTTTGTCGGCGGCCAACTGGAACCACTTCACCGCTTCCTGAAGATCCTGCCTCTCCCCCTCGCCCCGCTCGTACATGTATCCGATGTTGTAGATGGCCGTGACATTGCCGCCGGCGGCGGACTTCCTGTACAGGTCCATTGCCTTCGCGAAATCCTTCGGTATGCCTTGGGCCGTCTCGTACATATAGGCGAGATTGTTTTCCGCCCTGTTGTCTCCTTGGTCGACGGCCTTCTGATAGAGCTGCGCCGCCTTGGACGGATCCTTCGTTACGCCCCGGCCGATCGCATACATGAAGGCGAGATTTCTCTGCGACGAGGCCAAGCCCAGGTCGGCGGACTTTTGATACCACTGCGCGGCATTGGTGTCGTCCTTCGCTACACCCCGTCCATTGAGGTACATCGACGCGAGATTGCCAGCGGCGATGGCGTCACCGCCCGCATATCCCTTCTGATAAAGCGCCATGGCCTTGGCGTAGTCTTGCGTTACCCCTTGACCCTTCTCATAGAGAAATCCGAGAGTCCGCGCAGCCGCTGCATCGTTTTTCTCCACGGCTTTCGCATACCACTGCGCGGCCAGGGTGTCGTTCTTCGGCACTCCCAGACCCTCCATGTAGAGATTCCCCAAACTGACCAGGCTGGTGACGTTTCCCTTTTCGGCTGCTCTTTGCGACAGGTCGCGGGACTTGGCGTAATCCTGCGGTACGCCCTCACCCGCCGCGTACATCTGCGCAAGATCCTCCTCGGCGGCTTCATTTCCCTGGGCGATAGCCTTCTGGTACCAGCCCACGGCAGTTGCGTAGTCCTGCGTCACGCCCTTGCCTGTGCGATACAGGGTTCCCAGACTCAGCTCGGCGCCGGACTCGTTCTGGGCAGCGCCCTTTTCGAACCACGCGAGCGCTTTGGCCAGGTCCACGGGGGTGCCCGTGCCGATCTCGTACATGAAGCCGAGATTGGTTTCCGCTCCGGCCATTCCCGCTTCGGCTGCCTGCTGGTACCAGGCCACTGCCTTCGGATAGTCCTTGGCAATGCCCCTCCCGCCGGTCTCATACATCAAGCCGAGCGTATATTGCGCGTCGTGTTGCCCCGCGGTCCCGGCCTTCACATACCAGTCGATCGCCTTGGCGTCGTCTTTTGGCACGCCCTTGCCATCGTCATAAATCGTTGCGAGGTTGTATGCGGCGTCGGCGTCCCCTGCGGCAAAGGCCTTCTCATACCAATCGATGGCCTTGGCGGGATCCTTCGTAACGCCCTTGCCGTCCTGATACATCGTCGCGAGGTTGTACTCGGCGGTCGAGTTCCCTGCCGCGGCCGCCTTCTGGTACCAGGCGAGCGCTTGGACGTAATCCACCGGCACGCCTTTTCCGTTCTCGTACAGGAATCCGATATTGTTTTCGGAGAGGTGATCGCCATCGGCCGCGGCTTGCCGATACCACGCCATCGCCTGGCTCAGATCCTGGGCAACACCGAGGCCACTCTCGTAAATGGTGCCAATGTTTCTCTCGGCGCTGAGATTTTTCGCCGCGGCGGCCCGGCGATACCAGGCGAGTGCCAGGGCGTAGTTCATCGGCACGCCCTTACCCGATTGGTACATGTATCCGATATTGTTCTCGGCCTGGGAGTTGCCGCCGTCCGCGGCCTTCTGGTACAGCTCGAAGGCTCGCGCGTAGTCCTGAACCACGCCCTCGCCATCTTCAAACATTATGGCGAGGTTGTTCTCGGCGGCTGCGCTCCCCGCAGCCGCGGCCTTTTCATTCCACGCCAGCGCCTGCCCATAATCTTTCGGCACACCCTCGCCATACTGATACATGCTGGCGAGAAAATATTCGCCGCTTGCATCTCCCGCCTCAGCGGCCTTCTGATACCACGAGCGGGCCTGCGTGTAGTCCACTGCGGTACCGAGACCCTCCTCATAGAGATATCCAAGATCGACTGCGGCACTCGCGTTTCCAGCGTCGGCGGCTTTGCGGTACCACTGCGCGGCCTTGACGTAGTCCCTGGACACTCCCTTGCCTTGCTCGTACATGAATCCGAGAATCATGACCGCTTCTTTATCTCCTCCGTCGGCGGCTTTCTGTATCCAGAAGAAGGCGTGCGTGTAGTCCTTGATGCCGTAGTAGTAGTCGGAGAGCTTGCCCTCAGCGTTCACGTCGCCGCGCTGCGCAGCGCTCACCAACGCCGCGTCCTGCGCCCAGGCGTGTGTCGCGAGCAGGAACGCCAAAATGACCGCGAATGCAAGGCCCCTTCGCATCGACATGAGCACCCCCATCTTCTTACGGTAGCTGCGCGGGCCCGCGCGCTACTGGTTCGCCACGATGTCCAGGTTCAGCATCGCGCTTGCGGGATTGGCCGTGGTAATCTTGAGCTTGATGCCGGGATCTGCTCGGGCACCCCCCTGCACTGAGGCAATTCCTTGTCACGCACCCTCACGCGAATCGGTATCGAGATTGCAGTCGCCGGCAGTACCCTGATCGTTCTGCTGCTCCTGGCCGCGGGCGCTTCCAATAATTCCGCCAAGGCCCCCGTGATCATCCGTGGCCCCAACGGGACGTTCACAATCCAGAAGCCTCCGCATGGCGGCTCCAAAGACTCCAAAGCCGGAAGTGGCTTGGTGATACCTCCCCAGGTCGTGGTGCCCCTGGCCCCAGGCATCGGGAAGAAGCCCTGAGGTCGCGCGGCCAATGCAGGGCCGCCACCGCTTCAACCTGGGGCGAGCGCGTTCGCCGTCGCTTCGATATTGAGTTGGGACCGCAATTTTTCGATCTCTCTTTCGCGCTCCAGCAACAGCAGATGCTCGTAGGCGCTTGCCGCCGCCTGTGCCAGGCGTTGGAGCAACCGCCTTTCTTCGGCGTCGACGGCTTCGCCGCTCAGATGCTCGCCGTAGAGCAGGATCGCATAGGTGCACGTGCCCGCAACGAGGGCCAACGCGAACGCGGGCACTGCCCCCTGCAGGGGCAACCTCAGACGCGAAGCTGGAAGGTCGCGCAGTGAAATCAGCGATCGGCTCGAGCGCGGATAGAGCGCCAGCGGATCGTCCGGCTTGAGGAACGGAGCGAGTCCGTCACAGCCGACCGCAGCTCGAAGCGCGAATCCGTCCGCAGTCGGGCAGTAAATGGCCCCGCAGTCGAAGGCGAACAGCTCGGTGACCTCTCGTACCAGCATCCTCTCGATAGTCTCGGTATGCTCGACGAACGGAAGCGCAGCGATCATCCGATCGAGCGCCTCGTGTGCACGATGTCGCGACGCGAAGAACACCTTTTCGACGAACCGCTCGATCCTGCGGTGCAACGATTGCAGCCAAAAGCTGAACGCCACGGCAATTCCCACCTCGACGACGCCCGCGAGCTTGCCGTTGTCCAGCGCCTTCGCGAACAACACGTCGAGCACCGTAAAAGCCGTAACCGGCACCGCCGCCAGTCCGGCATAGACGAGAGCCCGGCCACCGAACACCCGAACGTCCACGATCCGTCCCCGCACCAGGGCATAGGCGAACGCGTAGGGCGCAGGGTTCAGAATGAACAGGTACTGGGCGAGCGGGCGCCAGGTGTGGAGCAGATTGAGCGCCAGGAACGCCGCCTCGATCACGACGTGAGCGCCAATTGCGACCGCGACCCAGCGAGTGCGTAGAAGCTCTTCCCGGATGGCCACCCGACGATGGTCAAGATAGGCCAGCAGCCCGATGACGTATCCTGTCCAAATGAGCGTCACGAATACGGCATAGCCGTGAACCCACTGAAGGATGACGTCACTCAAGCCGAAGACGACTCCGACGAGTACCGCGTAGCCGGGCAATAGTCGGCTAAAGAGACGCCATCGAGCCGCAGCGACGCCGCTCGGCATGCGCATACACAGCGCCATGTAGCCATAGATGGAGGCGCCGGCCACCAAGGCCGCGGGCAGCGCACCGAGCCAGCTGAACTCGCTGGGGAGAACCCTGACCCACAATCCTGCCGGCTGAGCGGCGCGCGAGAGAGCGAACAGATAAAGGGCGAAGGGAAGTCCGGTGTAGCGACCACCGATCACCGTGATGCATGCGATGATAGTGAGCGCGAGCGCGATCACCAGGTCCACGCCGTCCAGGGTGAGCTGGGAACCCGCAAGGGAAGCAGACAGGTCGAGTGCGAGTTTTGTCGCAGGGAAGCTCAGCGCGAACAGTGCGCCGAGAACGACGAGAAGCGCCGAAGCGCCCCTATTCATTCTTTTTTCTCATCCACGCCACCGCTGATTGCCGGAGGTCTTCTCGGGCCCTCCTTGCCCGGCAGGATACCTGGAATCCTTCGATTTGCCGAAAACCCGGGTGCGATGGTTGGCGTGGGGGCTCGGGTGTATGCTACAAATCGTCTATCGTTTATCAATAATCCGCTGAAAGAGCATGAAGAGCGACTCTCCCGATCGCCTGAGCGCATCCGAGTTCGTGGCCGAAAGGCTCCGCCGGGAGATTCTGCGCGGCGAGCTCCCGCCGGGGCAGCCGCTTCTGCAGGACCATCTCGCCGGGCGCTTCGATGTCAGCCAAAGCTCGGTCCGCGAGGCCCTGCGTCGCCTGGAGTCCCTCGGGCTCGTCGTGTCGGTCCGCAATCGCGGCACCTTCGTCGCGACGCTGACCATCGAGCAGGTGGAGGAGATGTACGAGACGCGTCTTGCCATCGAGCTGATCGCGCTGCGGCACAAGTTCGGCAAGCTCTCGGACGAAGTGCTGGCTGAAGCCGCGGCCCTGATGGATGAGATGGAGAAGGATCCGGAGACGGCGTTTTTCCTCGGCGACACGCATAAGAAGTTCCACGCCGTCTTCTACGAGAGCGCCGATCGCAAGCTCGGACGAGACATCCTGCAGAACATTTACGGCAACCTGACCCGCCTCTGGGTCGATTTCATCCGTAACAAGCCGAGTCTGGCGCGCCGTTACGAGGGACAATCCCGACAACAGCACCGGGATCTGCTGCAAGCGGCGCGTGCACGGGACCTACCCAAGGTCGAGGCGATACTGACCCGGCACATCAACGGCGCGCGCGACCTGCTCGTCTCGCATCTGCGCCAGGTCGCTGCCGCACCGGCGCCAAAGCGCCCTCTCGCCCGTCCTGGTCCGCAGCGGCGCACTCGCCGGGCGTAACGCGCTCTTCACACCTGCTTGCGCGCCCAGGTATCGATCCGGCGTTCCAGCAGCTCGAGCGGCAGCGGCCCGCACAGGAGGCCGGCGTCATGAAACTTGCGGATGTCGAACTTCGGGCCGAGCAGCGCCCGGGACTGTGAGCGCAGCTTCAGCCACGTCAGCTTGCCGATCATGTAACTGCACGCCTGGCCCGGCCAGACACAGTAGCGATCGACCTCGGCCGTGGCACCCGATTCTGGAGCGCCCATCGTGTCCATGTAATAGCGAATGGCGCGAGAGCGTGTCCAGCGCCTGGCGTGCAGGCCAGTGTCGAGTACCAGGCGCAGGGCGCGCAGCAGAGCGCCCTGCAGATACCCTGCGCGTCCCCATGGATCGGTCGCGTACAGCCCCATTTCATCGGCGAGCTGCTCCGCGTACACCGCCCAGCCTTCACCGTATGCGGTAAACCATAGCGTGCGACGGATCATCGGCACACCGGGCTCCTCCAGTATCAGCGCTCCCTGGAAGTGATGCCCCGGAATACCCTCGTGGTAGGTCAGCGTCGGCAGCGTCCAGCGCGGGACCTCCGCCATGTTCCGCAGATTGATGTAATAAGCGCCCGGCCGGGATCCGTCGAGCGAACCGTCCACGTAGTACCCGCCAGGGGCACCCGCCTCGACGGCAATGGGAATCCGCCGTATTACCAGGCCGGCCTTGGGCAGCGTCCCGAAATAGGCGGGCAACTTTGCGGTCACTGCCTTGACGCAGCCGTTGAGGTAAGTAAGCAGCTGCGCGCGTGCTTCGTCCGTGTTGGGGTAGACGAAGCGAGGGTCCTTGTACAGGGCGGCGAACCGCTGGCCCACGGTGCCGTGGCTCAAGCCCTGCTGCCTGAAGAGAGTGTCCGCGGCACCTGAGAGCTCGGCAACCAATTCCAGGCCCCGCTGGTGGACTTCATCGGGAGTCATTCCGGTCGTGGTCTGATAATGGAGAGCGAAGCGATAGAATTCTTCGCCGTGGGGCAACGCCCAGACTCCGGCATGATCCGTCGCCACGGAGCGCCAGCTCTGAAGGAGCGCGATCTGGCGATCGAGCGCGGGCCAGACCGAACCTGACACGAGCGTGGCGGCGCGTGCAGACCAATCACCGGAGATGTGCTTCTCCCGGGCACGTTGGACCAGCGACGCGACCAGATCAGTCTGATTCACGGGCGTCGTGCGCAGCGCCCGCATTTGTTCCAACGCCTGGCTGATGATGAACTCCGGCGGAACCACCCCTGCCGCCGCATCGCCACGCGCCCTCGCCGTTTCCTCGTCCATGACGCGGGCGAATTCCTGCAGCCGGGCAAGGTAGGCCTCGGCGTCGCTCCGGTCGGCGACGACGTGCTGGCTGTGGAGAAAATCAGGAACGACCTGGTAGTCTCCCGTCAGCTGGCTAAGAAGGTAGGGTGAAGGAAACCCGTCGGCGCCGAACTTGAAGGACTGGGCGCCCTGCAATGCGAGCTCGATCTGATAGCGGACCGCGGAATAGTTCGTCGCGTCCACTCCCGATAGCTGCCGCGGATCTATCTGCTTCAGCTGAGCGAGCCAGCGTCGCTGTAGCGGAATCAGGCGGTCGGCATGGGCACGCGATTGGTCGTCCAGCTTCGATCGCGCCCACGCGCCCGTCCCGGTGTCGAGGCCCAGACTCGTCATGGTCTGGGGTGTCTCGCGCATCTGCTCATTGAAGATGCGCTCAAACAGCCGGTTGAGGCGCGCTGCCTCGGCTGCCGGCGCCCCGCCCTCCCCGCTCAGAGCGCCGGCACGGCCCGGCAACGCCAAGGCGGCCGTTACACCACCTGCCTGGATCAGGAAGCCGCGGCGGTCTGTGAGGTCAGGCCGCATCGAAGCTGAACCGGATGGGCCCGAGGCCCGACATCCAGTCGGCAATCGTTTGGGAGATGTCCTCGGGGGAACGCCTCGCATTGACAGCCTCCGAGATCAGTCCGGCGACGCGTGGCATGTCGGCCTCGGTCAGCCCTTGGCGGGTGATTTCCTGAACGCTGACCCGGATGACCCCTCCGGGTTGACCGTTGAGGACACCGGCAGTTCGCAGCGTGCGCGCCGCCAGGATATCGGCTCGCTGGCAGCGATCCTCGACCTCCGCGGCCGCGATCGTCGGGTGCCGCAGAAACACCTGGTGGGTCATGCTGTAGCCGCGCTCGCGGCCAAACACCTCGAACCCGGCATTACTCAGAGCCGCGCCCAGGGCACGCGCGTTGGCCACGATTTGGCCAGTGTAGGCGTCGCGGAACGCGAGATGCTCCGCGAAGGCGTACGCCGTTGCCGCGTATTTGTTCTGATCGCGAGTCTGCAGCATATGCGGAAATACCCTGCGCGAAATGGTCGCGATGATCTCCGGATCGTCGCTCAGCACCATGCCCCCGACCGCGCCTGCCATCATCTTGTGGGTGCTGATCGTCATCAGGTGCGCGCCCTCGACGAGGGGCAGTTGGAACCGGTTCGCGGCGATCAGCAGCCCGACGTGCGCGGCATCATACAGCAGCAGAGCGCCCACCTCGTCGGCGAGTGCACGCAATGCCCGCACCGGATAGGGAAATAGCACATTGCTGCCGCCGATGACGATCAGCCGCGGCCGTATGCGGCGGACCATGTCCGCCGCACGCTCGATATCGAGCTCGAAGCAGCTGCCGGTGTACGGAAGCGCCGCGACCTTGAGGCCGATCAGCGGCGGGAATCCGGCAATGTTGTAGCTGTAGTTTCCGCCGGCGGCCTCCGGCTGCACCAGGACCGTGTCGCCGGGCTTCGTCAGACTGACAAACACGGCCGCGTTGGCCATCGAGGTCGTCACCGGCCGCCATTCGACATGCCGCACCTTGAAGAGCTTTTGTGTCAGCCCGATGAGGGTGGCCTCGATTTCATCGATGAAGCGGTTCTGCCGTGGATGGGGGAATATCTTGTCGCCCGGGGCGCCCTCGGTGACCCGGCATGCAAGATCCGACGCGAGCAGCCGTCTCGCGCCGCGAGACATCAGTCCCTCGGCGGCATTGAGGTTGAGACAGTGCCCGGACCGCCAGCGTTCGTGGTCCCAGGTCAGGCGCTCCATGCGCTTCGCGGTCTCTGCCGCCGACTCGCCTTCCAGCAATTGCGCCGCCGCGGCAAGATACTCGCGCGCCGGCAGGGACAATCCGCCGCCGGTATCTGCGCTTTCCCGCCCCGTCTCGCCGTGAACAGCAGGCGTCACCGGTGCGCCGTCTGAGTCATTGCAAGCGGACGGACGTCCTCGACCAGGTGCACCAGCACCCTGCCAGGCTCCTCGAACATGATCATGTGCGCGGAGTTCTCGAACCAGATGAATTTCTTCGCCGGCGCGTGGATGCGTGCGAACCAGGCTGCGACCACGGTCGCAGGCGTCGTGAAGTCGTGTCGCCCGGCGAATATCACTATCGGACAGCGCCACTCGAGCACGTTCGAGTAATCGAAGTTCACCAGGTCAGGCAGCAACGGCCCGAGCGAGAGCTGCGACCCTTTGTTGATCGCGGCCACATCGGCTTCGGTGTATTCCGGCGCGAACTGCGCCAGGTTCGAGTAATAGTTGAGATCCGAACGTCCCCACGTCAGCCCGCCGAATGCCACCGACCAAGTGCGTTCCTTGTTGATCTTATCCAGCGGCACGCTGCCATCGGCGTTCGGATACGGCGCGATGGACTTGAGCTCTGCCACGGCCTTCGCGTTGCCCTTCGCTTCGGCAATTCGTAGCGTGGTCTCGTAGCCTACACGCTCGCCGTCCCTGCCGTTGATCACCTGGCCCATGCCGATGTAGGCGTACAGTAACTCGGGGTGCTCGTGCGCCAGCTGCAGGCCGACCAGGCTGCCCCAGGAATGGCCGAGAACGAAGATCTTCTTCTTGCCGTATCGCGAGCGCAGGTACTGAGTCACATCGACCGCGTCTGCGACGACCCGCTTGAGCGAAAGAGTCGGCCCGATGAGCTTCGGATCGTTGGCGTCATAGGTCTTGCCGGAACCGCGCTGGTCCCACTCCACCACTGTGAAGTAATCCTCCCAGCCCCCCTGGAACCACCAGCTGGTTGGCATCTCCGGGGAGGCCGGCCCGCCGTGAATCACGAGAAGGATCGGATTGTCGCGATTGCGCCCGCGCACCGAGATCCACTGCTTGGTCCCGCCGACGGGGATTTCCAGTAGCTCCTGAACGCCCTTGTCGGAGACGATCTTGCGCGCATCGGCGATGACGCCCGTTATTTCCGAGCGCGAGAATTGCTGCTCGTGGGGTGCCTTTGCACCGGCGCTTGGCCTGCTTTCCGCAGCGAATGGCTGCAACGCCGCGATCAACCCGAGGACAAGGCCGAGGCTCGTCCGTGTCAGCCGTCGAGATATCATGCTGTTTCCTCCAGTGCTCGGCGGCTCATTTCAGAACCGACGCGAGAAAGTAAGTCCGATGGTGCGGGGTATGTTGACGTTGTAGCGCAGCCACGAATACGGTTCGCCGTCGTGAACTCCGCTGTAACTCTGCATGGACAGCTGGGCGCGGCGGTCGGCGACGTTGTTGACAAAAATGGCGGCACGGTAGAGCCCTTTGTTCACACCGAAGCGAACATCACCGAGCGCGTACGGATGCAGTGGGAGGGGCGCGGTGCTGGCGAAGCCGCCGTATCGGGTGGTGATGTAGCTGATATTGCCGCGAACATAGGCCCAACCATCGCCGGCGAAGGCGGTACCCCACTCGGCGAAGCCGCTGGTGGAAAATCTTGGGACCGCCGGCACGGCATTGTTGACTGCCGCAACTCCGGTGGCGGCGATGCCTGGGCCGAGCTCCGTGATCTTGCCATCGGTATAAGTGAACTGGCCGCCGAGCAGCAGATGCGCGCTGACCTGTGCGTGGGCGGTGAGCTCGAAGCCCTTGATGACCGCTTCGCCCGCGTTCATGAAGCCGTTGAAGCCATCGCCGCGATCGACGTTGAGCTGGATGTTCTTCCAGTCGATGAGAAATACGTCCGCATCGAGCGCCAGCCGCCCGTTGAGCGCGTCCATCTTGGTTCCCAATTCGTAGTTCCATGTCGAATCCGGACCGAACGTGGATTGCACATTGACGAGGCATCCGTTCTGCGGCAGGCAAGGCGGCAAGCCTGGATTCACTCCGCCGATGCGAAAGCCCTTGGATGCCTGCACGTAGATCTGTGAGTGCGGGTCGTGCATGTAGGAGAGGATGAACCGCGGCGTGACCGGGGTGTTGCTGTAAGGTCCTTGATTGATGGTCTGGCCGCCGAAGAGGACGCCGTTATCTATGGAGGTATTGTCCCCATAGAGGTGGGATACACGCAGACCGGCGGTGAAAAGCAGTTTCTGCGTGAGCTTGTAGTTGCCTTCGCCGAAGGCGGCGTACTGGCTGTTCTTCGTGGAGCGATCGATGTTGACGAGCTGGTCGGCCGGTGGTGGCACTGCCTCGCCGGCGGCCGAAACGGACTGCAGTGCGTGCTCGTGCTGATTTTCGAAGTAGCCGCCGATCAGCCAGCTCAACCTCTGCTCGCCCGTTGAGGCCAGACGCAGCTCCTGGGTAACGGTTCGTGACGTATAGGTCAGAGGAGAGAAAGCCTGAGGCAACCCCAGCTCACCGGTGAAATAGTCGATGTCGTTCTGCAGATACCGGCGCCGGTCATAGTAGCTGGTGACGGAAGTCAGCTTCGCCGGACCGAAATCGTAATTGACCTTCAGGCCCGCCAGGCCATAGCGGTCGTCGAAGGGCTCCGGCTCCGCCTCATCGATGATGAGCGCCGGGAAATGATCGGTGACCTGGTAGTACTCACCGAAGCTGCCGTCCTGGTAGATGCCATTCAGCGTGACGTCGAGCCTGTCCGAGGGCTTGAACAGTACGGCGGCGCGAGCACCACTGGTGTGTTCATAGTTGAGGCCCTTCGCAGGCGAAAAGCCATTGTCGAGAAAGCCAGCGTTGTCGTCCTTGTAGGCGACCAGCCGCGCCGCTGTGGTAGCGGACAGCGGGACATTCAGAACGCCGTCGACCGCGTAGTTCAAGCCCCCATTCTCGGTGCCTGAGACCTGCCCTTCCGCCAGACCGCTTATGCCGGTCAGATCCGGCTGGTTTGGCAGCAGGCGCAGTGTCCCGCTGAGTGACCCGCTTCCGTAGAGTGTGCCCTGCGGACCGCGCAGCACCTCGATGTGGCTCATGTCGTAGAGCTTCAGGTCGGGTTGCGACGAGTCCTCCGCGATGGGAATCTCGTCGAAGTAGATACCCACGGCAGAGTCCAATCCGGTGTCGACATCGCTGCCGGTGGAGACGCCACGCATGAAGACCGTGTAACGGCCGGCACCTTTGTCTTCGAACGAGACGCCCGCGACCGAACGCGCGTAGTCGGAAAAATCCACCGCGCCGAGCTTGGCGAGGTCCTGACTGTCGAGAACCTGCAGGCTGAAGGGCACGTCGATGGCCTTTTCCTCCCGCTTGCGTGCCGTGACCGTGATTTCCTCGAGCTGCATGCTCGGTTGCGCTTCGGCCCCCGAGCCCGATCCGGAGTCATCCGGCGTGGTGGCAGCGCTCGCGCCCGCAACTTCCGCGGCTCCCAGCACGGCCAATATCGCAAGCGCGGTGAATGCCGTTCCGCCGCGGTGGCACTGTTTGCGTGTGTTGCTCACTTCTCCCCCGCCTGTCGTTTTAGTGTGACGCATTCTATATCGATAATCGTTTATATCGCAACACTGCCTCGTGAATACCCGTGTCGCGCCATGATCGAAGCTTGCCCGCTCGAATGTATTTTGGTGGAAAGCCTGTACAAACAAATAGTTATAGCCACAACATATAAACTACCCGCACACGTCAGCAGATGCCCTGCCCATGCTTCGCTGTAGCGATCCAGTTATCGATAGTTTATAGTGCGGGCCATGATGACCAACAATGTCCGGGGTTGCACCGTCACGCTGCTTGCGTTGTGCGCCATCGCATCCGTATGCGACGTGGCGAATGCGGGCGTCACGATCTTCCGCCATGCATCGGTGCTTCCCATGGATCGGGACGTCGTCCTTGCCGATTGGGACGTCGTGGTTCGCGGCGACCGGATCGTGTCGCTGTCACCGGATAAGGATGTCCACATCACCAGCCGTGACACCGTGATAGACGCAAGGGGCAAGTTCCTGCTCCCGGGACTCGTCGACTTTCACACTCATCCGTCACCTACCGACTTGGTGTCAGACGTTTTTTACGGTGTGACGACCGTCGCTACGTTCGATGGCGAGCTTCTGCAGTGGCACGAGGCTCATGTGCGGCTGCCGGACGATGCGCCGAACGTACTCTCGACGACACGGATCATGGATGGACCGGTACCGACCTGGCTCGGCAACTACTCGATCGGCGATCCTGAGGCAGTCCCGGCGATACTGGATCGCCAGATCGCGCTCGGCGCCTCCATGGCCAAGGTCTACTCCCAGATGACCCTGCCGATCATGAAGGCCATCGTGGAGCAGGCCCACTTGCGCGGTATTCCCGTTGCGGGCCACGTGCCGGAAGGATTACCGATGGACTACGTGCTGGGCCCGGCTGGCCTGGACATCGTCGCGCACAGTGAAGAACTGACTCACTATCTGAACGCGAACCCGACCGATGCGCAGATCGCCGGGCTGATCAGCCAGGTCGCCCGCAACGACATCGCGGTGATCCCGGACCTCGTGGTGATCGAAAAGATTCCGGACCTCGCCACCCATGCCGACCGGGCATTGGCCGGTCCCGGGGAGGAGTATCTGACGCCGGCTGACTTCCAGGAATCGCTGCCGCGCAATAATCCTTATGCCCATCGAGCCAACGTACCGAAATTCGTGGCCGCGATCAGGCGCCAGTTTGCCCTGCAGGAAGTCCTCACGAAGCGGCTGGCCGATGCGGGTGTGCTCCTGGTGAGCGGCACCGATGCCCCCGACAACTGCCTGCCTGGCGAGGCGCTGCACGAGGAGCTGCACCTCCTGGTGAAGAGCGGCCTGGGAAACTATGCTGCGCTGCGGACTGCCACCTTCAATCCAGGAATCTTCGTCGCCGCCGAGATCCGCTCGCAGGCCCGCCACCGCTTCGGCGTCATCGCACCGGACGCGCGCGCCGACCTGCTGCTGGTCGATGGCAATCCTCTGCAGGATCTGTCCTCGCTCGAGAGGATCTCAGGCTCCATGGTCGCCGGGCACTGGCGGCCGCAGCGTGAGCTCGCGCGCGCGCACGCCGACCTGCTCCCGGTGTTCCGGAAAGGATACGCGCGCGTCGAGCAGTACGAGCGGTACATGGCGGCGAATGATGTAGCCAGCATCCTCGCACTCCTCGACGCCACGAAGGATGGAGGCTACCAGCCATTCAGTCCGAACGTCCTGTCGGGAGATGCTCTGGCGCTCGCCGGGCGCGGAAGGCAGGCGGATGCCATCGAGCTATTGACGCATGCCGAGCGGCTGGCGCCGGAGTCGATCGCACTGCGCAACACCCTCGGCCAGATCGCGCTGCAAGCCGGCAAACGTGATGTCGCCCGAAAGGCGTTCGACGACACCTTGAGGATCGCTCCCCATGATTGGGTCGCCGAGCAGGGTCTGCGCGGCAAGCTCTAGTCCACTGCGTGAACGTCATAGCGAACGGCGGCCGCAAAGGGATCAGAGTCCCGCCGACGCTCTTCGGCCATCCGCCCGGCCTGACGGTGCTGTTCCTGGTTGGGATGTGGGAGGTGTTCGCGCTCTTTGGCCTGCGCACCATCCTCGTCTACTACCTCGTCGAGCGCCTTCACTTCACGGAGGGCGCCGCGGTCGAAGTCTATTCATTTTCCATTGCGGCGGCGCTCTTCATGGGCCTCATCGGCGGCGTCGTGGCCGATCGGGTGCTCGGTTTGCGCCGCGCGGTCGGAATCGGCGCGCTCTTGATGGCGGCCGCGCAGTTCATGATCATCTACCCGCCTCTGCTTTATTTCGCGCTTGGGTTGAGTGCGATCGGCAACGGCCTGCTCAAGCCGAGCCTCGTGGCACAAGTCAGTCTGCTCTATGAGCGCGACGACCCCCGCCGCGACCGCGGCTTCACTGTCTACAAAGTCTCCGCCAATCTCGGCGGCATTGCCGCGCCAATCGTCTGCGGAGTGCTGAGCGTATCGCTCGGCTACGGCTGGGCGTTTGGCGCCTGCGGCGTCGGCATGCTGATCTCCGCTCTTTCGTTCGCCATCGGACGCAAATACCTGCCGCAAGGACAGCGGCGGGAGCAGTCGGTCGAGGCGGTCCACATCAGTGGCGATCCGTCGTCGACCGCACGCGTGCTCGCGCTGCTTGCGCTCGTCTGGGTCAGTCAGGTCTTTTTCTGCGCGAGCTACAATCAGATCGGCGGCACGGTGGCATTGTGGGTGAGCCAGGACCTGAACAGGACCGTACACCTCTTCGGCAGCAGCTTTGCCATTCCGGCCGCATGGTTCCAGTCCGTCAATCCGGTAATGATCCTGGCGTTTGCGCCGATCGTGACGGCGATCTGGTCCCGTGAGAAGCACAGCAGCGCGGCGAGCGATGTCTGGAAGATCGTCGCGGGAACGGTCATGTTGGCGGTCTCGTTCTTCGTGCTCGCCCTGGCGCCGGTTTATGGCGGGCACACGCCGAGCTGGCTGTGGCTGATCGTGAGCCTGGTGCCATTCACGTGGGGTGAGCTGTACACCGACCCCATCGGCCAGGCGCTCTTCACGCGGCTGGCGCCGCGGGGATTGGTCTCTGCCTTCGCGGCAATCTGGTTCGTCACACAGACCGTGGGGTACATCGCAGCCGGCTGGACGGGCACTCTCTGGATGCAACTGCATCCTGCGCCCTTCTTCGGGTTGATGGGCGTCGTGGCCCTCATCGGCGCGGCTGTCGCGGCCCTGGCGTTCCCTCTGACCCGATGACGTTTCGCCCGAGACCAGGGGTTGTCGCGGCGCCAGCCGCGCACCGTACGCCGGTCACGATTCAACAGCTCGGCCGCGAGCGGACCGACGACTATGCGTGGATGAAGGCGGCGAATTGGCGTGCCGCGCTCGCCGATCCAACACTGCTCGCCCCGGAGATTGCCAACCATCTCCGCGCCGAAAACCGCCATGCGGCCGACGTGCTGGCCCCTACGGGCGACCTGCAGCAGCGACTGATCAGGGAAATGCGCGCACGCATGCATGATGCGGAACGCCTGCCCGCCATGCCCGACGGTCCGTGGCACTACTATCAACGCTACCTTGCCGGCGCGCAGCATCCGGTTTACGCACGCGAACCCCGCGGTGGCGGCACCGAGGAGGTCCTCTTCGATGCCAATGCGCTGGCTTCAGCCGGCGCCTTCCTGCGGATACACACCGCTGCCCACAGCCCGGACCATGAATTCTTTGCTTACTCCGCGGACCTGCACGGCAACGAAGACCACTTGCTGCGCGTGGTGCAGCTCCGTGGGGCATCGTCGCTGCAGCTCGGCGGCGGCCGGGCCAGTGGAGCGTTCGCATTCTCCGCGGACTCGAAATGGCTCTACTGGGTGCGCCGGGACGAGAATGGCCGACCGACCACGGTGTTGCGCGATCGGATACCGCCGCAGCCGGGCGGCGGTGAAATCGTATATTCGGAACCGGATCCGACGTTGAGTGTGTCCCTCAAGCGCACGCGCAGCGGCGCCTACATCGCCATTGTTTCGGAAAACCGCGAGACCAGCGAGACGCGTGTCCTACGTGCATCGGGTTCGTGTCCGGCACCATCCTTGATCGAGCCACGCGCGCCGGGGGTGCTGTACGACGTCGAGCATTGGGCTGGCCGTTTCGTGATCCTGACCAATGCCGACGGCGCGGCGGACGGAAAGGTCATGTGGGCGGACGAGCTCGCGCCGGCTCGCAAAAACTGGAAGGAATTGGTTGCCCATCGCACGGGTCATCTCATCACAAAACTTGTCCCCTACCGGGACCATCTCGCTCGGATTGAATGGATCAGGGCGAATCCCCGCATAGTGATCACCGAGCGTGCGACCCTCGCGGAGCACACCGTCGACGTCGAAGAGATCGATCCGGCATACGCCATCGCCATAGATCCCGGCTTCGAGTATGAGACGGACACGCTGCGTTATATTTACCAGTCTCCGGTCGCGCCTCGAAGCTGGTGGAACTACCACATGTCATCGCGGCGAGGTGCGTGCGTCTTCAGGGATGAGGTACCGGAGTACGATCCCACAAATTACGTGGTGCAGCGGATCGAAGCCGTCGTAGACGACGGTGCCCGCGTGCCGGTGACCGTCCTCACGCGACGCAGTACCAAGCGCGACGGTTCCTCGCCGATTTTCCTTTTTGGCTACGGTGCCTACGGGGTATCGGTCGAGACTGTATTTTCGCCAGCCATTTTCAGCCTGATCGATCGCGGTTGGGTGTACGCCATCGCGCATATCCGAGGCGGCTCGGAGCTCGGCCGTGAATGGTTCCTGGCCGGCCGCGGCATGCGCAAGCGCAATACCTTTACCGACTTCATCGCCTGCGCCGAGCGCCTTTGTGAAGCGGGTTACGGCTCGCCGGGCCGCATCGTCGCTTATGGTCGCTCTGCGGGCGGGATGCTCGCCGGTGCCGTGCTGAATGAGCGTCCCGATTTATGGGCCGGGGTGATTGCCGGCGCTCCATTCGTCGACGTGCTCAATACCATGTGCGACCCATCGCTACCGCTCACGCCGCCGGAATGGCCGGAGTGGGGCAACCCCCTGCTCGATGCGACAGCTTACGACTACATCGCGAGCTACAGCCCCTATGAAAACGTGATGTCGCAGCCATACCCGCCGGTCCTTGTGACCGCGGGCGTTTCCGATCCACGGGTGACCTATTGGGAGCCCATGAAGTGGGTTGCAAAGCTGCGCGAGTGCAACACCGCGGACTCCTGCATACTGCTCAACATGAACATGGCCGCAGGGCACACCGGCGCCGGCGGCAAGTTTGGCGCGCTTGGTGAAACCGCCCTGCACTACGCGTTCGCCATCCATTCGATCGGCTGACATTCGATGGCACCAGATTCTTTCGGAAGTTAAACGGGTTACGAAATAGTGTAGCGCCGCTGATCCAAGGGCCCGGTGCGCGCACGCGAGATCCTCGGAGCGCCCCACGTGAACCAAGGCCCGGTCATCGCTGTCCTTCATCGGCAATGACCACAAAATATGCCTCCCTCCTCTGGGCGGGTATCGCGCGCAAGCCGGGACGAACCTTACTGATCGCATTGCAGATCGTCATTGCCTTTGCGCTCTTCGGCGTCCTTCAAGGTATCAAGACCGGCGTGGATCTGGCCATTGCCGCGGCACGCGCCGATTTGCTCGATGTGCGCCCGAAAGTACGCGGCGGCAGTCCTCTGCCCTTGGCGTATTTCAATCGCATCAAGGCACTGCCGGGTGTCAAGCTGGTGAGCCTGCTGAATGGATTCTCGGCCACGTATCAGAACCCCACGCAGGAGCTGTACGTCCTGGCCATCGATCCCGACAAGGCGTGGCTGACCGAGTCGCCGGAGATTTTCAAGATCAGCCCTGGCAGTTTGGATGCCCTGGAGAAGACCAGAAACGGGCGCGCTCGTCAGCGCGGACCTCGAAAGGAAATACGGCTGGAGGATGGGAGATCTGCTTCCCCTTCTATCACCGACGACGCCGCAAATTGACGGCGCCGATCATTGGACTTTCAAAGTTGTAGGCACTTACACGCTTCACGAGCTCGGGGGCTCCGGCAGCGATTTGATCGTCGTCAATAACGCCTATCTCGACGAGGCACGCAGCCGGGACAGAGGCACGGTTCAGCATTTCCACGTCGTCACGTCCGATCCCCGACGGGCGAACGCCGTTGCGGATGCCATTGATCGCGAGTTTGCCAATTCAGCAAACGAGACCCGGACGGAGTCCTATCGCGAGGGGGCGCAACGGCAGATGCAGTCGATCGGCGATCTCAGCTTCGCGATTCGCGCGATCGTCAGCGCGGTGTTCGTGGCTCTGCTCTTCTCGACAGCGACGATGGTGGCCCAGTCCATCCGCGAGCGAACGGTCGAGCTCGCGACGCTCAAGGCCATCGGATTCTCGGATCGCGCCGTATTTTCCTTGATAGCGGCCGAGTCGATAGCGATCTGGACCGGCGCCGCGGTACTGGGGCTGCTCCTGGCGACCATCGCATTTCCCTTTGCCGCAAGGCTGGTGCCTGGCATATCGATGCCCTGGGTGGTCGTCGAGGTCGGTCTGGCGATAGCCGTATTCATTGCTCTCGCCAGCGCCTTCCTCCCGGCATATCGGGCGGCACGGCTGAACGTTGCGACGGCACTTGCGGGGCAGTAGGCGCCTATGACATTCATGAGGCAGCTCGCAGGTCTTCTCGGTGTGAACCTGCTGAGCCTTTATACAAGACGCAGTCAGGCGCTTACCCTGGTGTTAGGTATCACCTGCGCCGTTGGAGTGCTGGTCTTGATGCTCGCGATGTGCGTCGGGGCCCGCCGTCATGAAATGGCCGATGCCCGTACGGATGGAGTTGTGCTGATGTCCGTCGGTGCGCCAGATGCGACCCAAAGCAGTATTTCGAAGGACCAGGCGGCCTCGATTGGCGATTTGCCTGGTATCCGGCACGGCCCCGAGCGTGCGCCCATCGCTGTCTTCGAGCTGCTCGTGACCATGGAAGCGCGTGAGCGGGGTGACGGCAGACGGGTCAGCTTTCCGTTTGTCGGCGTGACCTCCGGGCTCAGCGCTCTCATCCCGGAGTTGCATCTCACCACGGGGCGGATGTTCCGGCCCGGGCTCGACGAATTGATTGCCAGCAATCTGTGCGCAAGACAGTTCTCCGGCTTTGCGCTCGGCGACCGGCGGGAGATACAAGGGATCGCCTGGGTCGTGGTGGGTCGATTTGATCAGGGACAGGGAGAGGAAGGCTGTCTCGTGTACGCGGATGCGAGCAGTGCTTTTGCGGCATTCAGGCGCGACAGCTACAACCAGGTCACGGTGATGCTGCAATCACCGGGCGGCTATTCCGCCTTTCAGAATGCGGTCGGGGCGAACCCGATGCTGCGTGTCGACGCAAGGCGCGAAAGCCACGTGATTGCGGAGCAGTACAAGCGATTGAACGGGATCCTGTACTTCGCGAGCTATTTCGTCGGCGTGGTGATGGCGCTCGGCGCTACGCTCGGCGCGGCAAACTCCCTCTACGCGATCGTCGATGGCCGGCGGCGCGAGCTTGCGACGTTGCGCGCGGTCGGATTTGGATCCGGGCCGATCGTCGCTTCCATGCTGCTGGAATCGGAGCTATTGGCGGTGCTGGGTGCGCTCCTGGGGGCGGCTCCAGGCTGGGCTTTCTTCAATGGCCTGTCGGCCAGCCCGTTCGGATTCACGTTCCAATTGGTCGTGACCCTTCAGATCGTGGCGCTCGGCGTCGCGTGGGCGCTGGTGATCGGGCTGGTCGCGGGTCTGCTGCCTGCTTTGCGCGCGGCAGGAATGTCGGTTACCGCCGTGCTGCGTGCTGGCTATTGAGCACCAAGGCACGCCGCCGCCGCTTCAGGGACAGAAGCAATCCCACTGCGATTGCGAATAGCGCCATCCCGTCCGCTTCAGTCGCCACGGTCTGTCCAGCCAGAGGACCTGAGGATGTGCCGTCAACCGCGAAGGCGAATATAGCCGGAGCGGAGTGGGCAGCGATGGGTCCAATAAGTAATGCCGCGCCCAGCAGTTGCAAGAATTTCGCTTTCAATTTGCACCCCTGAATGCCGTATTCATAGGCACGTAGCTCTCCCCGGGAGAGGTGCAACTTTCAGGCCGTCTCCATCAGGTGCCGCAGGAACAATCGCTTAGGCCGCACCCCCGACATCGACCGCTCGAACCTGTAAATGGGGCCGACGGTGACATATTTTGTTCAGGTTGGGGCGCCCTCTGAACTTGCATCGAATCGAGCTGCGGGGCATTTCGCGCCGAAGTTGCGATCCCACGCTTCCGGCAAACCGACTTCCTGGTAACGGCGATAAAGCTGCCTGATCAGGTAGCCGTCGGCTTTCTCTCCATGATGCCGAAGAAGATTTGCGCCCTGGCACAGTACCGCCGACGCGATCTTCGAGTGTCTCGGCAACTCGGAGACTGCGCGCAGGAGATGCGCGACGGCGACGGCACGATAGTGATATCGCCTGTCGGGTTCGATTTTGCTGGCACGGAAGCGTGCCCGCTCATCCGCGCTCGCAATATCCGAAGGCACGTCGTTGTATGCGACAAAGCTGCCTCCCTCCAATGCTCCATCTGGAGCGAGCTGCGATCCTTCCAGGCGCATACCATCCGCGATATCAAGCTGCGCCAACGCGTACCACGCCTGGGCGCGCTCGATTGCTGCCTTCGCGTGTTGTGCCAGCTCCCAGTCCTTGGCGTAAGCCTCTGCGGCACCTTTGTGGCCCGGGTAGTAAGTGACCGCTTCCGATCTGCGATTGCCGCGAGCGAGTCGCGTGGCCAGGATCTCGCGAACCAGGTCGTCGCAGTTCGGGTGGTCGTCCACGTAGTGCTGGAGCTCTGCGATGGTGAGGACACGCTCGGCTACGTAGCCGATGTCGGCTTGGAAGGCGGGCGCATCGTGCAGGAAGAGATCTAGTGCGCCCACGTAATCATGTCGCTGCAGCTTCAGCACGCCCCATTCCGCGTGGAACCGCTGCCCGATATTGCTGTCGCCGTCGTCCTGGGTCGGGGGGAAGTGCGGCGCGGCTCGGGCAAAGTCGGCTTCCGCCTCTCGCAGGTCGCCTCTATGCAGGGCAAGCTTGCCTCGGATCCAGTCCGCAAGGGGCGAGTCGGCCCGTCGAACGACTCGCTCGGCAAACGCGTAGTCACCGTAATAGTAAGCCAGCGCCGCGGCCTGATCCGTCGCGACAATTTGCTCGGGGGGGACAGCTTCGAGGGCTGTGAGGAGATACCGGCTCGGGGACACGGGGCCAAAGTCCGGCCAAATGGTGGAACATGTATCCAGGTCGCAGGTCATGCCGATGCCGTCGAGTGCGTAAGCAATCAGCAACCTCTGTGGTAGCGGTTTGGCCATGAGGCTCTCCACGGCCGGACTTAGGCCAGCCGGCGAGCGGGTGAGCCGATCGAGCGTCCATTTCAAGGAAGTGAGGCTATAGTTCGCTCCCGGCGAGTCGGCCTGCTGTGCATACAGCATCAGTGCCTCTTCCAACTGATCGCGCTGCAGTGCGATGCCGCCGAGCTCGCCCAGAGCCGCGTTTCCCAAACCCATGGGGTCGTCAGCGCCCCGTATGACGAGGGCAGTCACTCGCTCGAAATACGACCGGGCCCGGTCGAGGTCACCTGGAGCGCCTCGGAGACGGTAGGCACGGCCCAGCATGTATTCCGCCCACAACCGCCGGCTCGCGGCTTCGTGAGCGGGTAAGGCCGTCACGGCCTGAAACCTTGCAATGGCGGCGGTCAGGGCCGCCTGCGAGGCTGCATTTCCAAGCCCGGGCTGAGGGCGTGCAGGCGCCGCGTCGTCCTCGAGATATGGAGTCAGCTGATGCGCTCGCAGGAAATCGACGGCTCCAGCGGTATACAGGCGAGCGGCCGCGGGTAGATCAGCGCCAATGGCGTAAGCCTCATCTCCTGTCGACGCGCTTCGCATCCTCGTGAGCTCTGCGCGCTGCTGCTCAGTCAGGTCCCTGCCCTCCAACTCCTGGACGCGTACGGAGGAGATTTCGTCCTCGGTGATCGGACTTGCGACCTTGGCCAAAGCGGGTGAAAACGTGGAAGCCAATCCCTCGGTACGAACTTCCCGCAGACACACGGAGCCGCAGGTGGTCAGCGCAATCTGGAAGTCGGGCCCACAGGCCTGTGCCGCCGTGAGACCCAATGCAGCGGTGATGCCGGCTGCCACGACAGTCTTCATATTATTGAGAATTGCGTAAATGAGTGACACTTTTTGGGCTTCTTGCGGTCCAAGTGCCCGGAATGGTTATATTCGGGGTACTGATGAGACACTCACAGAAGCGCAAAGAGCTGGAGCGGCGCCGGCGGCGCGGGGCGCGG
>DASXFY010000083.1:0-1562 GCA_036489335.1 Steroidobacteraceae bacterium | reverse complement strand
ACCAAGCTGGACGTGCTGGACACGCTCGAAGAGATTCCGGTGTGCACCGCATATCGCATCGACGGCAAGGACACAGACCTGATTCCGGCGGATGTGAGCGGGCTGGAACGGATCGAGC
Organism: Steroidobacteraceae bacterium; assembly: GCA_036489335.1. Taxonomy (GTDB): domain Bacteria; phylum Pseudomonadota; class Gammaproteobacteria; order Steroidobacterales; family Steroidobacteraceae; genus 13-2-20CM-66-19. The sequence goes on along the minus strand of DASXFY010000083.1, from coordinate 1,444 downwards.
CGGTCTACACCAAATTGAAGGGCTGGCAGTCCAATACAGAGGGTGTGCGATCCTTCGAGGAGTTGCCCAAGCTGGCGCAGGAGTATCTCCGCTTTCTGGAGCGGGAGTCCGGAGCGAAGATTGGGATGGTTTCGACGGGTCCAGACCGCGAGCAGACGATGGAGATGCCGGGGTTCCGTGCGGCGCTCGATGCCATGCAGGCATAGAGAGGATTTTGCAGTGCAGGGTTCGGATGAATGAGGCGGGATTTTCTTGACTGAATTCGCAGCTACAATTCCTCCTGCGGCAACGATCACAGAACGGCTTGTCCGGGGCGCAGGGATCTGCTGAAGGAGAGAGTGGGATGGTCAGCTTCACTGTCAGGATGCGATTCGATGCGGGAGACCGGGAACAGGTAAGCGAAATGCTGCGCTCGCTCGCCGAAGAGTCGCGACGGGAGCCGGGGTGCGTGGTCTATGTGCCGCACCGCATCGAGGGCGAACCGGATACGGTGCTGATTTATGAACAGTATGCCGACGGAGCGGCGCTCGATGCCCATCGCTCCAGCGCGCACTATCGCCGGTATGCCATCCAGGGGCTCTATCAATTGCTGCGCGATCGGGCCAGCGAAAATCTTTGTGCGCTCATCTGACACCTCATTCACGCCGTTCAGCGGCGGTAATGCGCAGTTGGCCGCATCTTTTTGACTGAGAGTTTCGCACCGGAATACCATCCATACGCTTATGCATCCCCACCGCAGGGCCCGACGGTTGACCGCACGTGACGGAGCCATCGTGCTCCTTCTGGTGGTGTGCCTGCCTGGTTTCGCGATCCGCGGGCATGCCGCGACGCTCCCGCTGCTGCACCGGGAAGACCGTGTGCACCGTGAGGTGGAGAATCTGGAATCGCAGTGGCGGACGGCGGTCATCCAAAACGACGTGGCGACCGTGAACCGGCTGCTGGCGGACGATTATCTCGGCATCAACCCCAACGGAACCCTGGAGACCAAGGCCGATGCTCTGGCCCAGCGGCGCTCGGGTACGGTGAAGATCTCGGCCATCGATCCGGATAACGTAAAGGTGCGGATCTACGGGGACACGGCCGTGGTCACCTCGCGCGTCGACGTGGTCGGCCACGACGGGGACCGCGATATCAGCGGCAGGTATCACTACACGCGGGTCTACAATCGCCGCTCGGGCGAGTGGAAGATCGTCAGCTTCGAGGCCAGCCGCATGCTTCCGGGCAGCAAGCACTGAGCAGCAAGCGCCGCACCGCAATCACGAAGAGCAATTGTTGGATCTGATATTGGATCTGATATTCGATCTGGGAATCGTCCGGGACTAATCTCCGGCGGCCAGTGTTGCGTCTGCAATCAGGGCTGCCTCCACGGCCGGCCGCACTTGATGCACACGCACCAGCGACGCGCCCATGAGGATGGCGATGGTGGTTGCGGCGAGCGTTGCAT
>DASXFY010000058.1:0-1526 GCA_036489335.1 Steroidobacteraceae bacterium | reverse complement strand
CATCTCCTTGAGGCCCCGCGAGCCGTCCTTGCCCATCCCGGTGAGGAGCACGCCGATCGCATTGCGGCCCGCGTTCTGTGCCACAGAGCGGAACAACACATCGACCGATGGCTTGTGACGGTTGACCGGCACGCCATCATCGAGGCGGCAGACATACCGGCTGCCGTCGCGCACCAGCATCAGGTGTCGGTCACCAGGGGCGATGTAGGCATGGCCCGCGAGCACCTGTTGCCCGTCCTGTGCCTCGCAGACCGACATCGGGCAGCAGTCGTTCATGCGCCGCGCGAAGGGCGTGCTGAATGCCTTGGGGATGTGCTGCGCAATGACGACGCCGGGAGAGTCCGGCGGCAGCCGCATGAGCACCTCCTTGATCGCTTCCGTGCCGCCGGTGGAGGCGCCAATTGCAATGACACGGTCGGTCGTGCGCAGCGGGCGGCCGCGCGGCGGCGCCTTCGGAAGCACCGCATCGGTGCTGTGCGCCGGCCCGACAGCGCCGGGCGCGCGCGGCAGTCTCGGATCGAGCGCGCGCACGCTGGCGCGGGCGGCGATGCGGATCTTCTCGATGAGCTCGTCGGTATAGTCCTGCAGCGTCGCGGCGAGGTCGATCTTGGGCTTGCAGAGAAAGTCGACCGCGCCGAGCGCGAGCGCATCGAGCGTGACGTCGGCGCCGCGTTCCGTGAGCGAGGAGACCATGACCACCGGCATGGGCCGCAGCCGCATCAGATTGCGTAGGAACGTGACGCCGTCCATCTTCGGCATCTCGACATCCAGCGTCAGCACGTCCGGGTTGAGCTGCTTGATCTTCTCGCGCGCCACATGGGCATCGGCCGCGACTCCCACGACCTCGATTCCCGGGGCCGCCTTGAGGATGTCGGAGAGAAGGCTGCGCACCAGCGCGGAGTCGTCCACGATGAGGACGCGGATCGGGCGCTTCGCGGCCGGCGCAGCCCTGGATTGCGCAATGGGGATCATGCTCGTATCTCTCATTCGAACAGCTCGACGTCGCCGCCGGCGGCCTGCCTGCCGAGGCTGGCGAGATAGAGCTGCTCGTGATGGCTGATGATCCGGTTCTCCACCGGACGCAGCTTGCGCAGCCGCGCGCGGCCGCTCTGCGGGAAGTAGACGACCTTGCGCGGCTGGGTACCTCCCAGGTCCTCGGCCGCGACCCGATAGCCCTCCAGGGACATGTAGTTGCGGATGAAGTCGACGTTGCGTCCGCCGACGTCCGTCATGGCGGCGAGGATCCGTCCGCCGCCGAAGAGCTTGATCTCCAGGCGGTCGCGCGCCGCTCCGAGCTTGAGGAGGTCGTTGATCAGACTCTCCATGGCGTAGGAGCCGTATCGCGTGGCGAGACCGACCGCCGGATCGAGCCAGTCGTTCGGGCCTACCGCGGCGTCCTCGGGCAGCATGAAGTGATTCATGCCGCCGCAGCCGCGTACCGGATCGCGCACGCAGGCGGACACACACGAGCCGAGCACCGTCGAGATCGCCTCGTCGTTGCGGCTCACGTAGTACTCGCCCGGGAG
>DASXFY010000018.1:0-81468 GCA_036489335.1 Steroidobacteraceae bacterium | reverse complement strand
CAGCCAGGGACATGGCGGCCACTGTGATACCCATCGTTGCCACACGAACCTTGTTGCTCAGGATGCTCATATGCTGGCCCTCTTGCTGTGTGCTGGCGCGCTTGGCGCCGTCGAGGACCAGTACAAGCCATGGGCGGGGGCCGGGAATGATGCAAACCAGTCCGTCCGCTGATTCTTAATGGCAAATCGTGGCAGTCATTTCGGGTATGTCAGGCGGTCCTGGATGGCGAGCAGGACATCGCTGCGCGACACTTCGCCGAGCAGGGTGTGACGCCACTGGCCGGGAGTGACCGGCAGCGCGGTAGCCTGCTCCCGCAGGAAGCCGTCGAGCGCCTCGCATAGCGACATGTCGGGCGACAGAGCGAAACTCACCGGCAGGGAAATCGCCTCGGCCGGCAGGCCCCAGTCGATCTCGCCCTTCTGCAGCCGGTCGAGCACTTTGCGAGGATCGAACCAGGCGATCAGGTCATCGCCGCTCGTCACATAGACGCGCTGCAAGGGACGCTTGGGGAGTTGATCGAAGATGTCAGCCAGGCTGGTCGTGGCGGTGACCACGGCAGCGGCCGGCTTCACCAGTGCCTCGACGGTGCGCAGCCGCCAGTCATCGCCATGCTCGGCGACGATCGCGCGGCTCAAGCTGGCGTGGTAGACCGATTGACCCTTCCGATACACCTTCGCCGTGTAGTGCGCGGTGACGCAGGCCAGCATGAGCGGCAGTACGACGTTGTAGTCGAGGGTCATCTCGAAGATCATCAGGATCGAGGTGAGCGGCGCCTGTGTGGTCGCCGCAAGGAATCCACCCATTCCGATCAGAGCGTAGGCTGCCGGCACCGAGGCGGTGTGCGGCATCAACCCGTGCAGCACGCCCCCAACCAGTCCGCCCACGGCAGCGCCAATGAAGAGTGAAGGCGTGAGCACACCGCCGACGCCTCCGGAGCCTACCGTCGCGGACGTCGCCACTACCTTGGCGGCCAGTATTGCCAGCAACCAGAGCCCCAGGACCTGCCCCTGCAGGATATGGCTGACGACGCTGTAGCCGTTGCCCCAGACCTGCGGGACAAACATGGAGATGGCACCGACGATCACCCCGCCGAGCCCCAATTGCCAGTAGAGCGGCAGCTTCAGCCGTACGAATTGCGACTTCGCGAAGTCGAGAAGCGCGAGAAAGGGTGGTGCGAGGTGGCCGAGCAGGATGCCCAGGAATACGTAGAAGATCAGCTCCACGTTGGAGGATGACCACACCACGTGCGGGACATCGAAGACGGGGCCGTACCCTAGGAAGCGGTGGATGGTGGCGTTCGATATGACGGACGAGACCACCAGGGGACCGAAACTCTCCATGGAGATCGAGCCGAGAACGATTTCCGAAACGAACAACGCGCCCGAGATGGGCGCGTTGTAAGCGGCAGCGATACCGGCCGCCGCGCCGCATGCGACCATGAGACGCAGACGCGGAATTGGCGCGCGCGAGAACAGGCCGAGCCGCGATCCGAGCATCGCGGAGAGCTGCACCATCGAGCCCTCTCGTCCGATCGAGCCTCCCGAGGAGATGGTGAGAAGAGACCCGAAGCTGCGCAATATGGTTGCACGAAAGCCGATCTTGCCGTCACCGACGATGACCGCTTCCATGTAATCGACGGCTTTCGACGAGACGAAGGTGCGGCCGACGAAATGCAGCACGGCGCCGGCGAGCACCCCGCCCACGACCGGCACCAGTGCCCGATGCCATGGGGTCAGGCTGGCCGCGGCATCGACCAGGCCGGAGCCCTCGCCGATATAGGTGAATCCGGTGAATAGCCGGGTGAAGAGCCGGATGGACTCCCGGAACACCACGCTCGCCAGCGCGCCGAAGAATCCGACCAGCGCGGCCCAGAATATGAGTCCGGCCAGGTCTTCGTGCCCGAACAGAATCAAGCGCAGCCGCGTCAGCAGCGACAGAGGTACGCGTGCGAACTCTCGTGCCTGTAAGTGCATCTTCCGACTTGGCCCGGTCCCGATAATCCCGAGCGGGCGATTATGCATTCTCGCCGCCCATCGCTGAGCGCGGGCTGAACAAGATATGACGAAAGTAGACAAATTCGCATCGATTTCCTAGCCTTCAGGATCACGCTTTGCGCCAACCCGTTATCCAATCACTGCCGGAGAGCACCCGTGACCTTCACCCTCCCCTCGCTTCCCTTTGCGCCCGGCGCACTCGCCGCCCGTGGCATGTCCCAGGAAACCCTCGAGTTCCATCACGGCAAGCACCATCAGGCGTACGTCACCGCGCTCAATGGCCTGGTGGAGAAGAACGACGCGCTCAAGGGCAAGACGCTCGAGGAAGTGATCAAGCTCGCTCATGGCCGCGAGGACATGACTCCAGTCTTCAACAACGCCGGCCAGCATTGGAATCACAGCTTCTTCTGGAACTGCCTGTCGGCGAACGGCGGCGGCATCCCCGGCGATCTCGAAAAGAAGCTCGCCGCCGACTTCGGCAGCGTCGATAAGTTCAAGGAAGCCTTCAAGGCCGCCGCCGTCGGCCAGTTCGGCTCCGGCTGGGCCTGGCTGGTGCTCGGCAAGGATGGGCGGCTGAAGGTCTCGAAGACCGCGAACGCCGGCCTGCCGCTCGCCTCGGGAGAAGGCAAGGCGCTCCTCGTCCTGGACGTGTGGGAGCACGCTTACTACATCGACTTCCGCAATCGCCGCCCGGACTTCACCGATAACTTCCTCGCCAAGCTCGCCAACTACGAGTTCGCGGCTCAGCAGCTCAAATCGGCCTGAGCGAACCAATCGGGGCAAGACGAGTCCCATCTGTGATGCCGGCGGCGGCCGTCACGGGTTGGTCTCGGTCGCTCTGCCGGCATTGAGAGCCGGGGAGCCGGTCCTGCTGTCAAGCAGAATCGGCTCCCTTTCCTTTTTGGAATAGAGAAGAAAAGAAATGCGCGCACCTTTGATTTCCGCACTCGCCATCTGCATTGCCGCATGGGCGCCACCTCAGGCTCACGCCGCGGCGGCAGGCAATGTGCTGGCGGCGCAGGTCGCCCGCGAGACACTGGCGAATGGCCTGCGGGTGGTCGTGGTGCGGGATGCGCTGGCACCGGTGGTCGCGACATCGGTGAATTACCTGGCGGGCGGCGATGAAACGCCCGCGGGATTCCCGGGCATGGCACACGCGCAGGAGCACATGATGTTTCGCGGCAGCCCGGGCCTCACCGCCGATCAACTCGCCGACATCGGCAGCGTCATGGGCGGCAATTTCAACGCCGACACGCGCGAGAGCGTGACCCAATACCTCTTCACCGTTCCCGCGGAGGATCTCGACGTGGCGCTGCACATCGAGGCGACCCGCATGAGTGGCGTGCTCGACTCGGCCAGCGAGTGGCAGACGGAGCGCGGCGCGATAGAGCAGGAGGTGGCGCAGGACCGGTCCGATCCGGACTACGTCCTCTACGAAAAGATGCGTGCGCAGATGTTCGCTGGCACGCCGTACGCGCACGATGCACTCGGTACCCGCCCCTCGTTCAACGCCACGACCGCGGCTATGCTGCAGCAGTTCCATGACACCTGGTATGCGCCGAACAACGCCGTCCTGGTGATCGTCGGCGACGTCGATCCGCGATCCACTCTGCTCGAGGTGAAGCGGCTTTTCGGCGCCATCCGGCCGAAGAAGCTGCCCGAGCGCCCACAGATGCGCCTCGGCGAGGCGCATGCCGCCACCTTCACCATGAGTACGGACCAGCCGAATGGCACGGCAATGATCGCGGTGCGCACACCGGGCCTCGACAGTCGCGACTTCGCCGCTCTCGACGTGCTCGCCGATGTCCTCGACAGCCGCCGCTTCGCACTCTTCGGTCTCGTGCCCCAGGGTAAGGCGCTCGACGCGGACTTCGAGCTGGCTCCGCTGCCGAAGGCCGGCATCGCCTATGCGACCGTCTCGTTCGCCGCCGGACAGGATCCCAAGGCGCTGGAGAGCGCCATCCGCTCCATCCTCGCGGACGTCGTGCGGCGCGGCGTTCCCGCCGAGCTCGTCACGGCCGCGAAGCTGCAGGAGCGCCGGGCCGCGGAGTTCAACAAGAACTCCATCGCCGGCTTCGCCTCCGACTGGTCGGACGCCCTCACGCTTTACAATGTCAGCTCCCCGGATGAGGAGCTGGCGCAGATCGAGCAAGTCACCGTGCAGGACGTCGATCGCGTGGCGCGGAAATATCTCGACCTCGACCATGCGGTCACGGCCGTGATGTTGCCGCGCGGCTCGGGCAAGCCAGTGCCCGCGGGAAGCGGCTTCGGCGGCCAGGAGTCGATCTCGCTCGGCGCCGCGAAGCCAACTTCACTGCCGAATTGGGCAGCGGTGGCACTGCGCCGGCTGAGCGTGCCGCCGTCCACCCTGCATCCCGTGGTGACGCGACTCGCAAACGGCCTGACACTCATCGTGCAGGCGGAGGATGTCAGCAACACCGTGAGTGTCTACGGGCACATTCGCAGTCAACCGGGCCTCGAGGAGCCTCAAGGTCAGGAGGGTGTGAGCGACCTTCTTGACCGTATGTTCATGTTCGGCAGCAACAGTCTCCACCGCCTGCAGTTCCAGCAGGCTCTGGACGCCATCGGGGCGAGCGAGCAGGCGGGCGCGGATTTCAACCTTCAGGTGCTGCCGGAGAATCTTGGACGCGGAGTCCAGCTCCTGGCGGCCAACGAGCTCGATCCCTACCTGCCGGCGAACGTCCTGACGGTCATGCGCGATCAGCTCGCCCAGAGCGTCGCGGCCCGCAACCAGAGTCCAGGCTTCCTGACCGGGCACTCTCTGCGCCAGGCGCTCTTTCCGGCAACAGACCCGAGCCTGCGCTTCGCAACTCCGGCCAGCATCCACGCGCTCACGCCCGACGAGGTGCAGGCGTACTACCACAACACCTTCCGCCCTGACCTCACCACCATCGTCGTGATCGGGAAGGTATCGCCAACCCAAATTCTGTCGGTGATCGAAAAGTATTTCGGCGCCTGGAAGGCCGCCGGGTCGAAGCCGCCGACGGATCTGCCGCAAGTGCCGCCAAACAAACCGGACGTGGTGGCGGTACCTGACTCCAGCCGGGTGCAGGACGTCGTGGTCCTCGCCCAGACGCTGCCGGTCACGCGCAGCAATCCGGACTACTACCCGCTGCAGCTCGGGGACGCCGTTCTCGGCGGCAGCTTCTACTCGACGCGCCTCAGCATCGCGCTGCGCAAGCAGAGAGGCCTCGTCTATTCGGTCGACTCGACGCTCGAAGCCGGCCGGACCCGCAGCGCCTACCTCGTGGAATACGCCTGCGATCCACCCAATGTGACCAAGGCGGCCGCGATCGTCCAGCGCGAGGTTGCCGACATGCAGCGCACACCCGTGGGCCAGGAGGAGCTGCTGCGCGTCAAGGAGCTTCTGGTGCGGCAGATTCCGCTCGGCGAATCGAGCGTCGATGAGATCGCAGCCGGGATCATCGGCCGGGTCGATCTCGGGCTGCCGCTCGATGAGCCGACGATCGCCGCCCGGCGCTACATCGATCTGGACCCGGCGCAGATCCAGGCGGCGTTCCGCAAGTGGATGCGCCCGGCAGACCTGGTGAGAATCAGTGAGGGGCCGGCGCCGCACTAGTGGGCGCGGGCGGCATCTTCAAGACCATGGGCAGGCTCAAAGTGACACTGAAGTTTGCGGCCCGGGGCGGCGGTGCTGAGCAGGCGAAGTGGTCCTTATCGACGTGGGCCTCGATGGATCCGAGCAGCATCTGCTCGATCTGCCGCAGCAGCTGACAATCCGAAGACTGTAGAGTCTTCGGCTCGCCGGGCGCGAGGCGTATGGTGCGCTCGACTGCCGCGGCGGGCGCCGATTTCACCGCGCTCGAGAGGAAGATCGGCAGTTGGAATCGAAGCTCGACGTCGGGTGATCTCAGATAACCGCTCGGGGTTGGACTGCAGTGGTAGGGCAGGATATTGACACTGTAGGGCCATGCGCCGAGGCGCAGCAGGATGCCATGAAACTCGTACCAGAGCTGATTGCAGGTGTAGGTGCGCGGCAGGTTCTGCAGGTTGACGATCATGTCGTAGGTCCGCCACAGGGCAGGTCGGCCGGCGGCCGCGATCTTCTGCCCTGAGCTGGCGCCCGCCGTGCCGACCCACCCCAGCGCGCACGCCGCCACGGCGATGATGCCGCCCTGCCTTTTCGTGCGACTCTCCAAAAAACTCTTGTAAATCATGGACGTTGACCTATGCGAGCGTGCCCGGCTCCCTGCCGGGGTCCGCTGCCCGAATTCGCCACGATTCCGCCACCGCGCCGGCTGGATCGGCGCCGAGACTCTCCCTCAGTTCGGTGGCGGAGACTGGCAATGTTCACGAATCTCAGGATCTGGCTCAACCACTTTGAATATCACGCCGAGCAGCCGCGCGGCGCGCTCGGCGGCTCGCCGAATGCCCTGCGGCCGCAGGAACGCCGGCTCATCGCCCGATCCATCGCGATATTCCAACTGAGCGAGCAGTCCGACGGCACCGGGCTCCTGCGCGCGGCCTATCGCTTCGCGAGGGGCCACGGCGATGAGCTCCTGCCGCGCATCACGGAGCTCTTCATTCGCGAGCAGCAACGCCACGCCCGCCTGTTGCGCGAGTTCATGGACTCGCACGGTATCAGGTCGAAGTGCCGGCACTGGACCGACGCCCTGTTCCGCAGAGTTCGCCGGCTCGCGGGCTTCGAGCTCTACCTCCACGTGCTCATCACGGCCGAGCTGCTCGGCAACATCTATTATCGCGCGCTCGAGTCGGCGACGGGCTGCCAGAGGCTCAGAGTTCTCTGCCGCACGCTGATCGCCGACGAGCTCGCGCATATCGGCTACGAATCGGAGCTCATCCTGGAGCTGCGGGCCCATCGCTGCGCGATATCGCGGGCATTGATCCGGCAGGGGCATCGCGCGCTCTTCTACGGGGCCGCCTGTGCCGTCTGGGTCTCTCATCGTGCCGTGCTCCGCCATGCGGGCTACACCGCGGTCGAGTTCCTGCGCACCTGCCGCGCGCAATACGCGTTCCATCTCGATCCGCCTGCCGAATGGTCCGCTGCGACTATCGGGCTGCGCCGGCGCTAGCACTCGGCTCATTCCTCGCCTGCAGAGGCCGTTCGCCGCGCAGCACCCTGATCACCTCTTCGCTCGTCTTGCAGCGCACATCGAGCAAAGAAGCATCGGAGGAGAATGCAATGTGGGGAGTGAGGATGACGTTGGACCGCAGGAGACCCGGCGGCACGTGCGGCTCATCTTCCAAGACATCCAGCGCCGCGCCGGCGAGTTTTCCGGCTGCCAGCGCCTCGATCAGCACCTGGGTGTCGATCACGGCACCGCGACTCACATTGACGAGCAAGGCGCCGTGTTTCATCAGCGAAATCCGCTCCCGATCGAGCAGGTGCCGGGTATCGCCGGTGAGCGGGAGGTGAACGATCACCGCATCCGAGCGGCGCAGGAGCTCCTCCAGAGTCGTCATTTCCACACCGCTCGCCTCAGCCGGCGGCCGCCGCGCATGAGCCAGCAGGCGCATGCCGAAGCCGCTCAGCTTCTGGGCAGTCCGCCGTCCCGTGCGCCCGAATCCTATGATGCCGCAGGTCAGGTCACGCACGCGCCGCAGCCGTGCATCGGCCGGCTCCCAGCGCCCCGCTTTGACCTCCCCATCGAGCTGAGTGAGTCCCCGCGCCAACGCCAGCAGCATCGCGATCGCATGGTCGGATACCTCCTCGATGCAGTAGTCCGGCACGTTGGTGACCCAGATACCGCGACGGGTGGCCTCATCGACAGCGATGTTGTCGAGCCCGATTCCGAGGCGCGCGATGATGCGTAATGGCGGGCTGGCCGCGATTGCGGCTGCGCTCACCGGCGCCCAGTTGGTCATGATGGCAGCGGGCCGGTGCTCGACGGCAAGAGTCGCGATCAACGCCGCGGGTGCGGGTTTGGCCGGACCGGTAACGAGGCGAAAACCTGCCCCTTCGATCAGCTCCGCCTCGATGGCGAAATCGGGCCACGCATAGTCGGTGAGCAGGACCGTCGGGCACGAGCTCATGCGGGCTGACATCGATCGGGCATCGGCCCATTATATGGGGCGCCGGGCTCCCTCTTGGCTGCTACCTGCCGGCGCGCCGCATCGCCGCTCGGCCGAGCACCACGCCAAACTCCTTGTCGCCCTCGCCGCGCGCCAGCGCCTCGAGCATGGAATCGCGGATCACGCTTCCTACCGGCATCGGTGTCGTGACGGCTTCGGCGGCTGCCAGCGCCAGCCGCACGTCTTTGAGTCCCAGCCGCGCCTTGAAGCCGGCAGGCTCGAAGCGGCCTTCGGCGATGAGTCGGCCGTACCCCTGATACACCGGTCCCGGGAAGAGACTCTGGCCGATCAGCTCGAAGAGCTCGCGCGCCTCCACGCCATAACCCTCGGTGAGCGCGGCTGCCTCGCCCATGGATTCCAGTGCCGCTGCCAACAGGAAGTTGACGGCCAGCTTGACGACATTCGCCTGCGAGGCGCGCTCGCCGAAGCGCCAGACTTTATGGCCGACGGTCGCCTCTAGCAGTGGCTGCACCGAATCGACGGCCTGGAGTGGCCCGGCCAGGAGGATCGTCAGCTTGCCGGCGGCAGCGACATCGGGCCGACCGAGAACCGGCGCGGCGACGTAAGCCACTCCGCGCTCGCTGTGGCGCTCCGCAAGTTCGTCGCCCAACGCCACTGAGATAGTGGCCATGTTGACGTGCAGGTGGGTCGCGCCGGATGTGGCACGTGCCAGGACGCCGCTGTCGAGCAATACCGCGCGCGTGACCTGATCGTCGCTCAGTATCGAGAATACGACGTCGCCGCGGAATGCCTCCTCCGCGGTGGCGGCGATCTGGGCGCCGCGCTCCGCAAGGCGCCGTGCCGGCTCCGGCGAGCGATTCCAAACGCGTAGCGTGTGCCCGGCCTCGAGCAGGCGCCCCGCGATGGCGCTGCCCATATTGCCGAGTCCGATGAAACCGACGTTCATGCCGCTGCTCTGCCTCTCTACGTCTTCACCCGAAAGCAAGCAAACAAGCGGCCCAGGGGCCGTACCCTGGGCCGCCGGTAGACTGGACTAATTGAGCTCTCCCTGGCGTCCCGCCGGCAGAATCATTCCTACCATGGACTCCTCGTCCTCCTTCCAGGCATCGAGGCGTACGCGCTGCAGAAAATCATCCAGCGCCATCCACTGCCATCCTTCCCACACTCCCTGCTCCACTCGCAACAGAATCATTTGGCGATTCATACGAGCCTCCTACAACCCGAAGGTGGTCAAAAGGCCGGCGGGGATGCCCCGCCGGCAGGGAACCCAGCGTGCCGGGGGTTGATATTGGCACGCTGGGTGGGGGTGTTGCCTTGCGGTTGATGGGCTTGGCGAGCAGATAACGGTCGCCCAGCCACGCGATCGCCTTGGCCCGCGCGGCGCTGTAGTCCACGATGTACGGCTCCGGCCGCTCGACTTTGCTTGTCTGCTGCATGACCTTGGCTCTCCACTATCAATTGACGCTCAGCCTCCCGCCGCGGTTCCTATAGTCGGGTCAATTGACTCGAACTCAACCGCCGGGGCCTCCCCCCAAGGAGGGGGTGCGGCCACCCTCTGGCGGAAGACTTTGGCCGCTTTATCAATAACTTGAGTCGGCAGCGGCGTGTCCAGGGAAGCTCAGCCTGACATGCCCCGAGGCGCGGGCTCAACGCGCCATGCCTGTGCGTTCGTGCAGATTTGGCGTCTTTTCGTCTTCCTGCACCTGTTTGCGGTCGAAAACCTCGCGCGCGGCATCGATCTCCGCAAGATGACTGTGCGCCCACGCACCGAGCGCGCTCACCGACGCCTGCAACGAGCGTCCAAGCGGCGTCAGCTCGTACTCCACGCGCGGCGGCACGACCGGAAACACGGTGCGTTTGACCAGGCCGTCGCGCTCCAGTCCGCGAAGCGACAGCGTCAGCATCCGCTGCGAGATTCCGCCGATCGCGCGCTTGAGCTCCGAGAAGCGGCGCGTCCTGTCGGCCAGCATGATGATGATGAGAACGCTCCACTTCTCACCGACCCGCGCCAACACCTGACTGATCTTCGGGCATTCCTCGCTCGGCATGTGCGGCGCCACGGTTACACCCGCTTTACTGGGTCGCATGCGTGTGCCTTCTTGTTTCGGCATCGATTGCACTCACATAATTAGCCTCGGTAACAATTTTATACCATTACCCTGAGGCCAGCCATGAAACTCCTGCACGTCGATGCCAGCATCCTGGGCGAGAGCTCCGTCAGCCGTCAGCTGAGCGCCGCAATCGTCGCCCGCCTTCGCGAGGCCCACCCCGGTATCGAAGTGACCTATTACGACCTCGGCGCAGAGCCCATCGGTCACTTGACGGGCGCTCACCTCGCCGCGCGCCAGGGTGCCGTCGCCGCCTCGCTGCAGCATGATGTGGCGCGGGGACAGCAGGCTCTGGAGGACTTTCTCGCTGCCGATATCGTGGTGATGGGCGCCCCCATGTACAACTTCTCGGTCTCGTCGCAGCTCAAGGCCTGGATCGACCGCCTGGCCGTGTCGGGCAAGACGTTCCGCTACACGGAGCGGGGCGCTCAGGGGCTGGCGGGCGGCAAGAAAGTCATCGTCGCCTCATCACGCGGCCGGGTCTACGGCCCGGAAACGCCCATGGAATCTTTCGACCACCAGGAGAGCTATCTTCGTGTGATTTTCGGCTTCTTCGGCATTACGGACGTGACCTTCGTCCGCGCCGAAGGGCTGCACATCAGCGCCGATCACCGCAAGGCCGCGATCGCTGCCGCGACGGCCGAAGCTGCAACGCTGGCCGCATGAGTGATAATGGTTTGATGAGGAGATTTCAATGAACACGCAATCCGAACGCGGCGTCTCGCGACTCGTACGCGGCATGCCAACATCCGACGGCGCCGGCGTCAAGCTGACACGCGTCATCGGTCAGCCGAGGCTCCCGGACCTCGATCCATTTCTCATGCTCGACGAGTTCGGGACGGACAACCCCGGTGACTACATCGCGGGCTTCCCGGAGCATCCTCATCGGGGCTTCGAGACCGTCACTTACATGCTCGACGGCAAGATGCGTCATCGTGACAATCATGGTCACGAGGGCATTCTCGTCCCGGGCAGCGTCCAGTGGATGACGGCGGGACGCGGCATCGTGCATTCCGAGATGCCCGAGCAGCAGGAAGGGCGCATGCGCGGCTTCCAGCTCTGGATCAACCTGCCCGCACGCGACAAGATGACGGCACCCAGGTATCAGGAATTCGGACCAGAGAAGATTCCGGCTGCCGATCTGGAGGGTGGCGCGCGCGTGAAAGTCATCGCCGGGCGCGTTGCCGGCATCACGGGACCGATCGCTCAGCCCGCAACGGACCCGACGTATCTGGATGTGGAGCTCCACCCCGGCGTGAGTTTGTCGCAACCGCTGGCGCGCGGTCACTCGGCATTCCTATATGTCTACGAGGGGACGGTGCGTGTCGGTAGCGGAGAGAGCGCGGCGACCGTGGGTACTCACGAGCTTGCCGTACTGACCGACGGCGATACGGTGCAGCTCGAAGGCCGCGAGCCGCCGCGCGATGCCGCAGTAAGCCGTGCCATCCTGGTCGCCGGCCGGCCCCTGAAGGAGCCTGTGGCCAAGCACGGACCTTTCGTGATGAGCACCCGCGAGGAGCTCATCCAGGCTTTCGAGGATTACCAGAACGGGAAGTTCTAGTCGGCCGCCGCGGCGCCCATCGCCGGCTCGGCGATCGCCTGCCGCTCCTTCGCGTGATCGGCCGCCAACAGGAGGTAGACGGCCGGCACGATGAAGAGCGTGAAAAGCGTGCCGATGGAAAGGCCCGCGAAGATCACCCAGCCCATCGCCTTGCGGCCCGCTGCGCCTGCGCCGGTTGCGATGACGAGTGGCAATACTCCGAGCACCATGGCCGCGGTAGTCATCAGAATCGGTCGCAACCGCACTGCCGCCGCTTCGATGATCGCGAGCCGCTTCGCCTGGCCGGACCGCTGCAGGTCATTGGCGAACTGCACCATCAGGATGCCGTGCTTGCTGATGAGACCGAGGAGCGTCACGAGCCCCACCTGCGAGTAGATGTTGATCGTAGTCGCGCCGACGTTGATCACGAGCAGCGCGCCGAAGAGCGCCGTCGGTACCGACACCAGGATCACCACCGGATCGCGGAAGCTCTCGAAAAGAGCTGCAAGGGAAAGAAAGACGATGATGAGCGCAAACCCGAAGGTGAAGAGGAAGCTGTTCGATCCCTGCATGTACTGGCGCGAGGGGCCCGAGTAGTCGACCGTATAACCGGTGGGCGCCACGTCCTGCAGCGTCTTTCGCAGGAAAGCCAGCGCCGCACCCTGTGAAGAGGCCACGCCCGCGATGGTCGCGGAGTTGATCTGCTGGAAGTGGTTGATCGACTCCGGAACGGTCTGACGCTCCAGGTGTGCGATGGTACCGAGCTTCACCAGTGTGCCGTTCGTGGTGCGCAGATGCAGATCGAGCACCTGCTGAGGATTCAACCGGTATTTCTGCAGTACCTGCGGAATGACCTTGTAGGAACGCCCGGCGAGCGTGAAGTAGTTGACATAGCCACCGCCCATGGCCGCGCCGAGCACCGAGGCGACCTCCTGTTGGGTGAGCCCGAGATCGGCCACCATGTCGTGATCGACCACGATGGTCTGTTGCGGCGAGTCGATCTTCAGGTCTGAATCCGCGAAATAGAAAAGTCGGCTGTTCGCCCTGGCACGGTTGAGGACCTCCTGCGAAACCTGGTAGAGGTTCTCGATCGGCTCACTGGTGGTGATCACGAACTGCAGAGGCAGCCCTTGGGCGCCGGGCAGAGGGGGAAACTGGAACGGTATGATCTCCGCACCGGCGATAGCGGACCATTTCTTTCCGAGAACACCCTGCAGCTCACTGGCAGAGCGGGTGCGCTCACTCCAGGGCTTGAAGAGGACTCCGCCCAGGCCCTGTGACACCGTCGGCACACCAACGAGCTGAAACGCCCCCTGGTACTCCGGGATCGATTGCCCGGCCTCGAGAGCCTGGTGGGAATATGTCTGCATCTGCGTATAAGTCGCATCCGGCGGCCCGATGAGCTGGTAGGCGACGAATCCCTGGTCCTCCGCCGGTGCGAGCTCTGATCCGGAAGTGAGAAAAAGCGGCGGCAACAGGACCAGAATCAGTGCCAGCAGCACGATGAGCACCGGCCAGGTCTCGAGCCAGCTCGAAAGCGTGCGCTGATAGCCTGATCGCAGGCGCGAGAACCAGCGGTCCACCAGGCGAACGAATCGACCTTCCTCCTGCTCGGGAGTGAAGATCCGCGAGCACATCATCGGCGAGAGAGTGAGCGCAACTATCGCCGACACTGTAATGGCGCCGACCAGCGTGAAAGCGAACTGGGTGAAGAGCGCGCCCGTGAGGCCGCTCTGGAACGCGATAGGTGCATACGCGGCTATCAGCACGATGGTCATGGCGATGATCGGGCCGCCCAGCTCGCGGGCGCCCGCAAGCGCCGACGCGAACGGCGTGAGACCTTCCTTCATGTGCCGGTCGATGTTCTCGACGACGATGATCGCATCGTCGACCACGAGGCCGATCGCCAGCACGAGGGCAAGCAGGGTCAGGAGATTGATCGAGTAGCCGAACGACAGCATCACCACGAAGGCGCCGATCAGCGACAGCGGCATCGCAATCGCAGGCACCGCGGCCGCCCGTGGGCTGCCCAGGAAAAGGAAGATGACCGCGGTGACGATGAGCAGCGCCTCGATGAGAGTCCTGAGGACGTCGCTGATCGAAGCGCGGATGAAGGTGGTGGCATCGAAGGCGACAGTCTGCCTGATGCCGCTCGGAAGCTGCGTGGCGATCTCGGGCAGGGCGGCTTTGACATCGCGAGCGACGTCGAGCACGTTGGCAGTCGGTGACGTCTTGATGCCGACGAACACGCCGGAGAGACCGCTGTAGGAGACACCGAAGTCGTAATTCTCGGCGCCGAGGACGACGGTGGCCACATCCTCCAGCCGGACGATGGCGCCATTGGCCTGGCGGATCACCAGTCGCTTGAATTCATCCAGCGAGTGCGGGTCGGTCGAGGCGGTCAGGTTGATGCTGACCATGTCGCCCTTGCTCTGGCCCGCGGCGGAAAGATAGTTGTTGGCCGCGAGCGCCGAGTAGACGTCGCCGGCGGTGACTCCGTGCGCCGCCATCCGTTGCGGATCGAGCCAGGCGCGCAGCGCGAAGGTCCGTCCGCCCAGGATCTCGGCGACCTGCACGCCAGGAATGGCATTCAGCTTCGGCTGTATGACCCGCAGCAGGTAGTCGGTCACATCGTTGGTCGCCAGCACCTTGCTCGAGTAGTTGAGGTACATGGCGTCGATGGTCTGGTTGGAGGCCAGCGTGATGATCGGCAGCTGCGACTGCGGCGGCAGCTGATTGCGCACGGCGTTGACCTGGGCGCTGATCTCCGTGAGCGCCTTGCTCGAGGGATAGTTCATCTGCAGCGTCGCGGTGATGACGGAGCTGCCGGGGCTCGAGACGGAAGAGAGGTAGTCGATTCCCTGCGCCTGGGCAATCGCAGCCTCGAGCGGCTGGGTGATGAAGCCTGCCACGGTTTGCGAGTCGGCACCGTAGTAGGTCGTGGAGATCGTGATGACCCCATTCTCGGTCTGCGGGAACTGCGTCACCGGCAGCTGGAAGATGGCGCGCAGGCCGAGCACCAGGATGAGCAGGCTGACGACCGCCGCAAGGACCGGCCGCCGGATGAAGAGGTCGGTGAACTTCACGCCGGGCCTCAGTGCTCTTGCGGAGTCGGATTGGGGTTGTCGCGCGGCAGGACGCTGTTATTGATCGCCAGCTGCGTTCCGTTCTTGATCTTCATCTGACCGCCGGTCACGACGGCATCACCGGCCGCGATGCCTTTGACGATCGCGACCTGGTCGCCGCGCGACGGTCCCAGAACCACGAATGTGAGCGCCGCCGTTGGATGCCCGGTCGGATCTTTGGGATTCCGTATCAGATAGACCGTCGTGCCGTATGGGTTATAGGTCACCGCGGTTTGCGGCAGGGTGAGGTAGCGCTGCGTCGCCCCGGCGTCGACCGTCGTGCGCACGAACATTCCCGGGAAGAGGTCGTGTTCGGGATTGTGGATCGTCGCCTCGGCCTCGAAGTTGCGGGTCGAGGGATCCACCTGCGGATCGATCGAGGTGATCGTGCCCTCGAAGGTTTTGCCAGGGAATGCGTCCGCTGCCACGTGTACGAGCTGGCCTACGCGGATGCGCGACAGATTGTCCTGCGGCAGGCGGAAATCCACGTAGATCGGATCGAGCGATTGCAGGGTGACGATGGCATCACCCGGATTCAGATACTGGCCCGGATTGACGGTGGTGATACCGAGCAAGCCATTGAAGGGGGCACGAATGGTCTTCTTTGCCACCAAGGCCGCCTGCGCCGCCTCCTGCTCACGCGCGCTCTTCAGATTGGCGATATCGGTGTCGAGCTGCGCCCTGCCGATCGCCTGCGCCTGATATTGGATGAGGTCACGGTGATAGGTCAGCGCCGCGAGATTCGCCTCCGCCATCAGCGCCTGCAGCTGAGCGAGATCCGGATCGGCGTTGAGCTCCACCAGCGTCTGGCCGGCACGCGCGCCCGACCCGGACTTGAAGTCCAGCTTGCGGACCAGGCCTGCCACTTCGGTCGTAACCTCGACGCCATGAATGGCGCGCAGGCTGCCCACGGCCTCGACCTGCGGCTGCCATTCGGAGTACACGGCTGTCGCCGTGCTCACCGTCTGGGGCAGCGGCACGCTCGCCGCAATGGCCTTGCGGATGACGTACACCTTCCAGCCAACCACCGCGGCGACCAGGATAACCATCAGGACCAGCACGAGGGCCAGTCGACGTATCGTCACGCTCTTCACAGGGACTCCTGACTGTCCGGTCCTCTTCTCCGACGCGGCCTGATGATGCGAGCGACGCAGCCTCGCCCAAAGGGCGAGGCGCGCGGGCCAACCGGGAAGCTGCCAGAAGTGCGCAATTGTAACAGAAAGCCTCGCGGTTTCCGCTCTCTCCTGGCCGAACGGCCGGGCGTACGGCGATACGGTATGGTGCATGGATGTACGCCCAGCCCCCGGATGATGCCTCCCCTTCTGTCGTCCTGAGCGTCTCGGGGCTCTGCAAGAGCTACTCGCATGTCATTGCCGTCGAAGAAGTGTCCTTCGATGTGCATCGGCGCGAAGTCGTCGGACTCCTCGGCCCGAACGGCGCCGGCAAGACGACGACCATCAACATGATCCTCGGCGTGCTCAGCCCGACCGCCGGCAGCGTGCGCATCGGTGGCATCGATCTGGCGCGAGACCGTGCGCGCGCCCTGGCTCAAGCGAACTTTTCGGCCGTTTACGCGCCGCTTCCGGGCAATCTGACGGTGGCGGAGAACCTGCGATTCTTCGGCCTCATTTATGGGATCCCGCGCCTCGGACACAGGGTCGCGGAGCTGTTGCGGCAGTTCGACCTCGAGCGTCTGCGGGACACCAAGTGCGGCCTGCTCTCCTCGGGCGAGCAGACGCGCGTCGCCCTCGCCAAGGCAGTGCTCAATCAGCCGCGGCTGCTGCTGCTCGATGAGCCGACCGCTTCCCTGGATCCGGCGGCCGCACAAACGGTGCGTGCGCGCATCCGCAACCTGGCGCTCGAGAGCGGCGCCGGCATCCTCTGGACTTCCCACAACATGTACGAGGTCGAGGAAGTCTGCGACCGGGTGCTCTTTCTCTCCCATGGCCGGATACTGCTTGCCGGCGATCCGCGGCGCCTGCCGCGCGAGCATGGCGCGGCGACGCTCGAGGAGCTCTTCATCCGTCTGGCGCGCGAGCCGCTCGCCGAGCCGCTGGAGCGCGCCGGATGAGGCTGAACCCCGTGGCCGGCATCCTGCTGCGCCAGTTCTACCTGATTCGCGGCAGCCCGGTGCGCTCCCTCCCCATGTTCGCCTGGGTAGCCATCGACATCGTGGTGTGGGGATTCATCACGCGCTATCTCAACTCCATGGCCGCGGGACGCTTCAACTATGTGCCGAGCCTCCTCGGCGCGGTGCTGATGTGGGATTTCTTCACGCGCATCATGCAGGGGGTGAGCACGGCGTTCCTCGAGGATGTCTGGTCACGCAACTTCCTCAACCTGTTCGCGACGCCGCTCACGATCTCGGAATACATCCTCGGGCTGGTGATCACCAGCGTGGCGACGAGCGCGGTGGGCCTGGCGGTGATGCTCGTGCTGGCGACCGCGGTCTTCGGCCTGCCGTTCTTCTCGCTCGGCGTCCTGCTCGTCCCGTTCCTCCTGGTGCTGTTCGGCTTCGGGATTGCGCTCGGCATTCTGGCGAGCGGGCTCGTGCTGCGCCTCGGACCGGCATCGGAATGGCTGGTCTGGCCGCTGCCTGCGCTGCTGTCGCCGTTCGTCGGCGTCTTCTACCCGCTCGCGACACTGCCTCGCTGGATGCAGGTGCTCGGACATCTGCTGCCACCGACTTATGTCTTCGAGGGCATGCGCGCAGTGTTGGCCGGGCGGCCCTTCTCGGCCGCGGGCCTGGCCGTCGGGGCCGTGATCGCGCTGCTCGACATACTGCTCGCGGCATATTTCTTCTCGCGGGTATTCCGCTACGCCCTGCGGACCGGGCTGCTCGCCCGCTACAGCGCGGAGAGCGCCGCATGAGCCGGTTGGCGGACCCGGCCTGAGCCGGACCTTTGCCGCTCCGCCGCGCAGTGGTACCCGAAAACCGGGCGCTCACCGAGAGCCACTCGCACGGCATTCCTCTAGGTCATGGAACTTGCAAAATTTTCATCATTTGAGGTAACTTACCGGTTTACTGTTTCACATCATATGTTGCTGTTTGCTCGGAGGTTTGCGGTGAAGAAGTCATTTCTCGTTCTCTGCGTCATCGCGGCGGGTGCGCTCGCGGCCTGCAGCAATCCCACCGCCGACTGGCAGAAGGCGAACCAGAGCAATACGGTAGCTGCGTATCAGCAGTTCATCCAGCAGCACCCGGATGATTCACGGGTCGCGCAGGCTCACAACCGGATCAACGCCCTGCAGGACGAGCAGGCCTGGGCGACCGCTCAGAGCGCCAACACCCTCGATGCCTACCAGCAGTATCTGCAGCAGGCGCCGAACGGAATGCATGCCGCCGATGCGCAGGACAAGGTCAACGGCCTGCAACAGGATGCCGCCTGGCAGACCGCGCAGTCGGGCAATACCGCCGCCGGATATCAGGATTTCCTGCAGAAATATCCGAATTCTCCACACGCCTCCGACGCCCAGGCCGCTCTGAAGACGCTGACGGGCTACCAGGCGCTGCTCGGCTCGAGCCGCTCGAAGACTGTGGCCGACAAGCTCGCCCAGCGCCTGAAGGACAAGTACGGCAGCGATCTGCAGGACGTCGTGGAAGTGCCGCCCAGCGGCAAGTCGAAGACCACCGAGATCCGCTCCGCACCGATGACGCAAGACGCTGCCAAGGCCGCCTGCGCCAAGCTGCGTAAGGCTCACCAGCACTGCGAAGTCGTCAAGAGCGCTGCCTGACGCTCGACCGCTCCGTTACTCGTCTCTCATCGCCCGCCGCCGGCCGCAAGGCCGACGGCGGGCGCTTTCACATCCGGAGCCGGCTCGCCCTATCGCGCTTCCGGGCTTCGTGACTGCAGGCGATCTGCCCGACGATGTGCGCTCGCTGCTTCACGAGCACATCGAATCCTACGAACAGCTCGAGGTGCTGCTGCTGCTGCGGCGTGAGCGCTATGAGGAATGGACGATTGCAGGCCTTGCCGCCCGCCTGCACGTGCGCGAAGAGCTCATCGGCGCGGCGCTCGAGGGCCTCCGGGCGGGTGGACTGGCGGCGGTCAGCGCCGCGACCCCCGCGCCTCGCTTCGCCTATCGGCCGACCAGCTCGGGTATGGACGCGGCCGCCGGCCGTCTCGCTCAGGAATACCTGGAGCGGCCGATCCGGATCATCCAGCTCATGAGCGCGAATGCGATCGAGCGCTTGCGCACTGCCGCGCTGCACACATTCGCCGACGCTTTCGTGCTGAACAAGAAGAAGGACGACCCCCGTGGCTGAGTCGATTTACATCCTGTGCGCGCTCACCGGCATCCTCTGCGCGGTGCTGCTCTACCGCGGCTACCGCGCCAACCGCACGCGCCTGCTCTTCTGGGCCAGTCTCGCCTTCCTCCTCCTGGCAGTCGACAACGTCATCCTCTACTTCGACCTGGTCATACTGCCCGCCCTACCGGATCTCTTCTGGTATCGCACCGGCGTGGCGCTGGCGGGCATGCTGCTGCTCGTGTTCGGACTCGTCTGGGAAACCCGGTAGCGCGCCGCCATGAGAATATTTGCCTGGGGCGTGCTGGCGATGGCGAGTCTGGTGGCGGCGCTCTTCTTCCTGCGCTACTGGCGCGCCAGCCGCGAGCGGCTGTTCGCCTTCTTCTCCCTCGCCTTCATGGGCATGGCCGTCAACTGGACGGTGCTGGCTGTAATCAACCATCCGGCGGATGAAGCACGGCAGGCGTATGCCTACGTGATACGCCTCGTGGCTTTCGTGATCATCATCGTCGGCATCATCGACAAGAACCGACGCAGCGGCCGGCTCTGAGACCTGAAACGCCCATGCGGCTCAGGTGAGGGGGCCGCCGCCCACCGCCAGCAGCAATTGGATGGTATCCAGGTACTGATGCGACTGGGCCTGCAGAAACCCGAGCTCGGCACGCTGACGCTCACGCTGAGCATCGAGAACCTGGAGGATGCCTGTGTTGCCTGCCTGGTAGCTCTGCCGCGCAAGCTCCAGGCTCGCCTGTGAGGTATCCCTGGCGTTCGCCTCGGCGGCAACGAGTTGCGCGTCGTGATCCAGAGCATCGAGGAGATCGGCGACCTGACCGAACGAATCGAGTACGACCTGCTGGTAGCGCTCCGCGCTGGCGTGCAGCGCATCCAGCGACGCCCGCTTCTCGGCACGCAGCGTTCCGCCTTCGAACAGCGGCTGCGTCAAGCCTCCGATCAGCGACCACGCCGCGGAAGAGGCATCGAAGAGCTTCGATGGCGTCAGCGCCTGCTGACCGAGCGTCGCAGTCAAGGCGATCTGCGGATAGAGATTCGCGGTCGCGACTCCGACCGCGGCGGTGGCGGCGTGCAGCTGTGCCTCCGCCGCCAGAATGTCGGGGCGACGGCGAACCAGCCGCGAGGGCACACTGACCGGGAGCTGCGGTGGCAGCCGCAGCCCGGCGAGCTCGAAGTCCGGCTGTGACCACTGCGCCGGAGGATCGCCGAGCAGGACGGCGAGAGCGTGCCGCGCTACGGCGAGCTGCTGGTACAGCGGAGGCAGCAGCGCCTGATCGCCTGCCAACTGGCTTTGCGCGGTCAGCACATCGAGCTTCGACACCGAGCCGTTGGCGAATGCCGTACGCACCAGCCTCACGTTGTTGCGGTCCTCTGCCAGCAGCTCCGCAGCCGCTCGGATCTCGCCCCGCGCGGCTGCGATGACGACTGCTTCCGAAGCCACATCCCCTGTCAGCGTCAACCGTGCGGCATCCAACTCACTGCGCTCGTACTGCTCGAGCGCCTTCTGCTCTTCGATCGAGCGCGCAGTGGCGCCATCGTAGTCGAGCGTGTAGCTGACAGTCGCGCCGAATGACTCGTAGGTGAAAGGGGCGACGTGGGGAACCAGCGAGCCGAGGAACTGCTTGCCATACTGCTGCCGTCCGGTGCCGGCCACCAGGCCCACCTGTGGGAAGAGCCGGCCGGTCTGCGCCGCCACCAGTTCCTGCGCCTGCGCGAGCGTTGCCTTGTCGGCGGCAAGGTCGCGATTGTCGGCGATGGCGCGCCGCACCAGCTCATCGAGCGGCTGCGAATCAAAGATCGTCCACCACTCAGGCACGGCGGGCGCACCGAGCACGATCCGCTGCGCATAGCGGCCGGTCGCCGGCGCCTGCCGCTCGGCAGCCGCGGCGGCCGTATCGATGGGATTGGAATCTCCCGCCGGCCGGTATGCCGAGGTGTTCGGCGCGGCCGGACGGTGAAAGTTGGGTCCAACTGTGCAGGCACAAAGCAGAGCAGCCGCGGCCAGACCGGAACCGGCCGCGGCTGCTCGACCGCGATTGAGGTCAAAGCTCACCGTTTCACTCCATCACCGCCGGTTCCCGCGGGCGGGACCTGGCGGGTCGCAGCAGCAGGACCAGGGGAATCAATGCCAGCGTCATCACGAACATGAGCTTGAAGTCATCGTTGTAGGCGATCATCTGCGCTTGCCGGGTCACGGCCGCATTCAGCGCGGCGAGGCCGGCAGGCGCGCTGAAGCTGAACGGCGCCTGGAGCTGGATCTGGCCGCCCCAGGGTAGAATATGAGCCGCAAGACGCTCATGCATGACTTGTGTGTTGCGCGTCAGAAGCGCTCCGGTTGCGGCAATGCCGATGCTGCTGCCCACGTTGCGCAGCAGATTGAACATCGACGTGCCCTCGGAACGGTATTGTACGCCGAGAGTCGCGAATGCCACGGTGGTGAGCGTGACGTAGGTGAGGCCGGTGCCGAGACCCTGAAGGAACGTGGTCGACCAGACGAGAGTCTGCGGCATGAGAGTCGAATAGCCGCACATCATCTCGAGCGAGGCGGCTGTCACCGCAATGCCGATGCCGATCAACAGTCGCGTATCGACGCGACCGATGAGCCTGCCGGCGATATACATGGAGATGAAGCTGCCAAATCCCCGCGGTGCCATCGCGATGCCCGAGGTGAGCACCGGATAGCCCATGAGGCTCTCGAGCAGCGGCGGCAGCAGCGCGAGCGTCGCGAAGAGCACGACGCCCACGACGAACACCAGCAGGTTTCCCATCGAGAAATTGGCGTCCTTGAACAGAGCGAGGCTGATGTAGGGCTCACGCGCCGTCAGCGTGTGCACGAAGAACACGTAGAGGGCGCCGACGGCGATGCCGGTCTCGAGCCAGATCTCCGTCGAGCCGAACCAGTCACGCAGCTCACCGCGATCGAGCAGAATCTGCAGCGCGCCGACCGCGAGGCTGAGCGCACTGAAGCCGAGAAAGTCGAAGCGCGTGCGGCGGGTCTTCGTTTCGCTCACGAAGGCGATGAGACCGATGGCCGAAAGGATGCCGAACGGCACGTTGATGTAGAACACCCAGCGCCAGCTGTAGTTGTCGGTCAGCCAGCCGCCGAGCACTGGCGCCAGCATCGGCCCGAGCACCACGCCCTGACCCCAGAGGGCCATGGCGCGCCCGTGCCGCTCGGGTGGATTGATGTCGAGCAGCACCGCCTGCGACAGCGGCACGAGGCCGGCGCCTGACAGCCCCTGCAGCACACGGAAGAAGACGATCTGATCGATGGACTGCGCCATGCCGCACAGCATGGAGCTGACGGTGAAGCCGACGACCGACACGACCAACACCCGCTTGCGGCCGTAGCGCCCGGCCAGCCACCCCGAGAGCGGCGTCATGATGGCCGCCGCCACGATGTAGGAAGTGAGCACCCAGTCCATCTGCTCGAGTGATGCGGAGAGATTGCCGCCGATGTGCGGCAGCGCGACGTTGGCAATGGTGGTATCCACCGCCTGCAGCACGGTGGCGAGCGTGACGGAGGCAGTGATGAGCGCGCGATGCCGCGACTGACTCAAGTGCCCACACCGTCCGCGGGACGGTCGGTTGCGCGCGGCCGGGTATCGACGGTGACCGTCGCGCTCAGCCCGGAGCGCACCGCCGGCAGACTTCCTTCGAGGCGAAGCCGAACGTCGAGTCGCTGCACGACTTTCACCCAATTGCCGGTGGCGTTCTCCGGCGGCAGAACCGAAAACTCCGAGCCCGTGCCCGGCGTGATGCTCGCCACCACTGCCTGGAAGGTATGGTCGGGATAGGCATCGATCTTCACCGAGGCGGAATCGCCGGGACGCATGTGCGCGAGCTGATCCTCCTTGAAATCAGCCTCCACCCAGACATCGCGCGTCGAGACCAGCACGAATGCGGGCATCGCGGCCGCCAGATAGCTGCCGGCCTGCAGGTGGTCGACGCCGGTCACGATGCCGTCGGCAGACGCACTGACGGTCGCATAGGAAAGATCGAGCAGCGCCCGATCGAGGGCGGCCTGCGCCTGCTCCACCAGCGGATGAATATCCACGGCGATGTCCGGTTGGCCACCGAGCTTGGCGACCGAGCCGGTGATCTGCTGTCCCGCCGCCGCCACGCCCTGCTGCGCCTCACTGCGGGCGAGCAGCGCCTTGTCCACCTGCGACTGGGACGCGATACCGCTGGCGAGGAGCCGCGACTCACGCTGGTATTCGCGCTGCGCGTAGACGAGCGCGCTTTGGGCGGAGCGCTGATCCGCGAGCCGCTGGCGATAGTCCGCCTTCAGCGACTCGACCTGCAGTCGCGCCCCCTGCAGGCGCGCCCGCGCCGCCTCGACGGCGATCCGGAAAGGGCGGTCATCCAGACGAAAGAGTACCTGGCCGCGGTGCACCTGCTCGTTATCGTGTACGTCGACCTCGCTGACGCGCCCGGACACGTTGGTGCTGATCGCCACCTCCGCGGCACGCAGATACGCATCTTCCGTCGACTGATAGCGTCCGCCCGTGAGGTAAATGTACGAACCAGCCGCCGCCATGAGAAGCGGCACCCCCCACATGAGCGGCAGGCGCAAGCGCTCGCGCAGGGATTTCGCGGCCGCGGGCTCTAGGCCCTCGGGCCTCAGCGGTGCCGGCGCATCACCGCGCGGCAGCTCCCGGGCAGGCTCAGTGCTGCGGGCGGTGGTAGCACTCATCGTGACGACCTCTGCGATTTCTCCGGGGCAAGGGGTGCGAGCGCCGCCAGATTGGCATGGACACGCTCCAACAGCTCTATCAGCCTGGCACGCTCCTCGTTCGACAGTCCGTGCAGCGTCTCGGCACGCGTTTCGGTGATGACATGAGCAATGTGGTCGAGAACGGGCTTGGCCTTCGGGGTCAGCCATAAGGTGTGGGCCCGCCGATCCGCCGGATCGAAGCGCCGCTGCACCCAGCCATCCGCCTCCATCCGATCGAGGATCCGCACCAGGGCCATCGGATCGAGCTCCGTCAGCTCCGACAGCCGCTTCTGGCTCACGCCCTCGTTGTTCTCCAGATGAAGCAGCGCGCGGCACTGCGGCAGGGTGAGCGAAAGCGCCTGCGCCCGCTCCTCGAAGCGCCGCGTATAGCGGCGGCTCGTGTCCTTGAGCAGGAATCCGAGCTGGCGGTTGAGATCCATGGTCATGATATAATAACAAAATATATCATATCCATCGATACCACTCAATTCCGGCGGCGACTCACCTGTAGAATTCCCGGCACCAATCGTTGGCGCGGCTCCCGCACGCAAGGCACAAGCATTCATGTTCGCTCGCCGGATGTCCTCTTCAGCCTTACTTCCAGGGCTCCTCGTCCTCGCATCGCTTGCGGCGGGCACCGCGGCCGGCGCTGCGGCCGCAGATGCCGCCGCCCCCGAGGCCTTCGTTCCGACACCCGCGCAGCTTTTCGGGCCGCTCTTCGTGCAGGTGCAGATGGACGCGCTGTTCCCGGACGGCAAGGCGTTTCCCGATGCGACGCCGAATGCGCCCCCGCCGGTCATCCTGCGACACTATCGCCGCTCCCATCCCAGGTCGCGCGCGGCGCTTCTCAGGTTCGTGAGGGGCAACTTTTCTTTTCCCGTGGAGGCACGCACGCCTCCCGCACAACACGACAAGAGCCTGGAGGCGCACATCGCCAGACTCTGGCCGCTGTTGACTCGCCAGCCGGTCGTACCGCCGCCCTACTCATCGCTCCTTTACGTGCCGAAGCCCTACGTCGTTCCGGGCGGACGCTTCAGGGAGTTCTATTACTGGGACTCCTACTTCACCATGCTCGGCCTGATCCCCGACGGCCACCTCGATACGGCCCGGGATCTGGTCGGCGATTTCTCCTACATGGTGCGCGAATACGGGCACGTTCCCAACGGGGCGCGCACGTATTATCTGTCGCGCTCGCAACCTCCGATGTACTACCTCATGGTCGGACTCCTCTCTCAGGATCCGGCGAGCGCCTGGTCGGAACACCTCCAGGACCTCGAACGCGAGTACGCCTACTGGATGGCAGGCGCCGCCGGTTTGCAGCCGGGCGAGGCACGACGCAACGTCGTGAAGATGCCTGACGGGTCTCTCCTCAATCGCTATTGGGACGCGTCGGACACGCCGCGCGATGAGTCGTACCGCAACGATGTGGTCGTTGCACGCGCCTCGCACAGGCCTCGGGCCCAGGTGTATCGCGACCTCCGTGCCGCAGCCGAGAGTGGTTGGGATTTCAGCTCCCGCTGGCTCGCAGACGGTCGGCATCTCACGACCATCGACACCACCGATATCGTGCCCATCGATCTCAACAGCCTTCTCTATGGCCTGGAGAGCGCCATCTCGCAAGCTTGCGAGTCGCGCCATGATTCCGCGTGCCAGCGCGAGTTCGCCGCCCGCGCCCGCCGCCGCCGCGAGGCGATCAACAGCTATCTCTGGGACGCGAAGGCCGGGTACTTCATGGATTACGACTGGCGCCATGGCAAGCGCACCGGCGAGCTCACCGCGGCGACGCTCTATCCGCTCTTCACCGGTGTCGCCTACATCCAGCAGGCGGATGAGATCGGCGGAGTCACGCAAACACGGCTGCTCGAGCAGGGCGGCATCGTCACGACCAACATCACCTCCGGGCAGCAGTGGGACGCGCCCAACGGCTGGCCGCCGCTGCAGTGGATCGCGGTCGCCGGCTTTCGCCGTTACGATCAGCCGGCGCTGGCGCACGAGATCGCCCGCCGCTGGCTGGCCACGGTTCAGCGTGTCTTCACCAATACCGGCAAGCTGGTCGAGAAATACGACGTCGAGCACACCCTGCCGGGCGGCGGCGGCGAGTATCCGCTGCAGGACGGGTTCGGATGGACCAACGGGGTGACACGCGCGATGATCGCGCTTTACCCGGACCTGGAGCCCCACCCATGAGCGACGTCCTCCTCGCCATCGACCAGGGCACGAGCTCGAGCCGCGCCATGGCTTTCTCCCCCGATGGGACGCTCCTCGCCTCGGAGCAGCAGCCTTTCGAGGCAATGTATCCGGCTTCGGGCTGGGTGGAACACGACGCGGAGGTCATCTGGGCCACGGTCCTCTCGACCACGCGCTCGGTGTTGGAGCAGCTGCGGCGGATGAAGCGTGGCGTAGCCGCTATCGGGATCACCAATCAGCGCGAGACCACGGTCGTATGGGATCGTCGCACGGGCGCGCCCATCCACAACGCGATCGTCTGGCAGGACCGTCGTACGGCGGAGGAGTGCCGCAAGCTCGCCGCCACGGGGCTCGAAGCGGAGCTCACGCGCAAGACCGGCCTGCGTTTCGATCCCTATTTCTCGGCCACCAAACTGGCGTGGATCCTCGATCAGGTGCCGGGCGCGCGCGCGGCGGCGGCGGCGGGCCAGCTCGCCTTCGGCACCATTGACAGCTTTCTCGTCTGGCGACTGACGGGTGGACGCCTGCACATCACCGACGCCACCAACGCAAGCCGCACGGCGCTTCTCGATGTCAACTCGGTCAGTTGGGATCCATCGCTCTGCGAGATGTTCCGCGTCCCCACCGCCTGCCTGCCCGAAGTGAGGGATAGCGCAGGAGATCTCGGCAGCACCGATCCGGCGGTGCTCGGCGAGGCTCTGCCGATCCGCGGCATCGCCGGCGATCAGCAGGCCGCCCTCGTGGGGCAGGCATGTTTCGAGCCCGGTGACGTCAAGAGCACGTATGGCACGGGCGCTTTCCTGGTACTCAACACCGGCGCAAAGCTGGTGGCATCGCATCATCGTCTCCTCGGCACGATCGCCTACCGGTTGGACGGCCGCACGACGTATGCGTTGGAAGGCTCGGTCCTTTCGGCCGGCGCAACCATACAATGGCTGCGCGACGGCCTCGGGCTCTTCCAGCGGGCCAGCGAGGTCGAAGCTCTGGCAGACTCGGTAGCCGATAGCGGCGGTGTGTACCTCGTACCTGCATTCACCGGACTGGGTGCGCCGTACTGGGATCCGGATGCTCGCGCGGCGATCGTCGGGATCACACGTGCCACCGGTCGCGGCGAGATTGCCCGCGCGGGTCTCGACAGTGTCGTCTATCAGACGCACGATCTGATCGCCGCAATGGCCGCCGACGGTGCGCGCACGCAGATGCTGAAGGTCGACGGCGGAATGGCGCAAAACGGCCTCTTCCTGCAACGGCTCGCCGATGTTCTCGGCGTGACCATCCTGCGGCCCCGCATCACCGAATCCACCGCATTCGGCGCTGCCTGTCTCGCAGGTCTCGGCTGCGGCATCTATCGCTCTCTGGCCGACATAGCGCGTCTCTGGCAGCCCGATGCGCGCTGCGAGCCGCGACTCGACAGCGCCGCACGCGGGCTGGAGCTTCAGGGTTGGGAGACGGCCGTGAGACGGGCGCGCAGCGGGTAGGCGGGCAGGGCTGCGCGGCGTAGAATATCGCTCATGGCAACAGGTTGGGCCGGCGACGGCGCCGTACAGGATCAGATCGATGCGACCGTCACGGACGGTGTCCTGCGCGCGCAGAGCCGCCTGCCGCAGGGCCCTGGGCTCACTCATTGCGCCGACTGTGGCGCACAGATTCCCGAGGCGCGGCGCCAGGCGATCCCCGGCGTTCGCCTGTGCATCGCCTGCCAGGATGCGGCTGACCGCGAGGCTGGGCAGTTCAGCGGCTACAACCGCCGCGGCAGCAAGGACAGTCAGCTTCGCTGATCGCAGCGGCGCTGCGGCATATCTGCTCACGTGCCGCTGATCACGCTTCTCGACGCCCATCTTGCGCTCGGCGACCGCCCGCTGCTCGACGGAGCCCGGCTCAGTCTGCAGGCAGGCGAGCGTACCGGACTCATCGGACGCAACGGCACGGGCAAGTCAACATTGCTGCGGATCATCGCCGGTCACAGTGCCCTGGATGAGGGGGAGCGGCAGGTCGGTGACGGGCTGCGCATCACGCTCGTCGAACAGGAGCCTGAGCTTCCCACGGCTCGTACGCTGCGCGAGAGCCTACTCGAGCGCGCGCGCGCCGCTTCGCTCGATGACGAGCGCGAGCGTTGGATTTTCGAGACGCGGCTGACGGAGTTCCTGCAACGCTTCGAGCTCGACCCTGAAACGGCCCCGCAGACCAGCTCCGGGGGCGAGCGCAAACGCGCGGCGCTCGCTCTCGCCCTCGCGACCCAGCCGGACCTGCTGCTGCTCGATGAGCCGACCAACCATCTCGACATCGGCGCCATCGAACGGCTCGAGGAGTTGCTGCTCAAGACACCGGCTGCCGTCGTGGTCACTCACGATCGCGCCTTTCTCGATCGGGTGACGACGCGCATCGTGGAGCTCGACCGCGGCGTGCTGCGCTCCTATCCCGGCAATTTCGCGGCATACGAGACCACGCGCGAGCAGGAGCTGGCCGCCGAGGACATCGCCAACCGCAGATTCGACAAGTTCTGGGCGCAGGAGGAGGTCTGGATCCGCAAGGGGGTCGAGGCGCGCCGCACTCGTAACGAAGGACGGGTGCGCCGTCTGGAGCGGCTGCGCCTGGAGCGGACCGCCCGTCGCGAGCGCTTCGGCACGATGAAGATGAGCCTGGACGCGGGCTCGCGCTCGGGCCAATTGGTCGCGGAGCTGACGGATGTCGGCAAAAGTGCCGCCGGACGCACGCTGATCGAGCAGCTCTCGATGCGGATCATGCGCGGCGATCGCATCGGGCTCATCGGCCCGAACGGCGCCGGCAAGACCACGCTCATTCGCCTGATACTCGGCGAGCTGCCACCCGATGCGGGCAGCGTGCGGCTCGGGACCAACCTCAAGATCGCCTACTTCGATCAGCTCCGCCAGCAGCTGGATCCGCAGACGACTCTCGCCGACATGATCAGCCCTGGATCGGAATGGATCGAGGTCGGCGGTGAGCGCAAGCACGTCATGAGCTATCTCGGTGATTTTCTCTTTCCGGCGCAACGAGCGCGCTCCCCCGTCGGGATGCTTTCCGGCGGCGAGCGCAACCGGCTGTTGCTCGCGCGGCTATTTGCCCAGCCCGCCAACCTGCTGGTGCTGGATGAGCCGACCAACGATCTCGACATCGAGTCTCTCGAGCTTCTCGAGCAGCGGCTGCAGGATTACACCGGCACGCTGCTGCTGGTGAGCCACGATCGTCGCTTTCTCGATAACGTCGTCACCCAGACTGTCGCCGCCGAGGGCGATGGGAGGTGGCGCGAATACGTGGGCGGCTACAGCGATTGGCAGCGACAGCGAAGCCCGGCGCCGGCCGCCGAGAGCCGCGGCAGGACGGCGCGGGACGCTTCGAGCCCGGCAACAGCCGGCCAGCCCAAGCCGCGCACCCGGCTCGGCTACAAGGAGCAGCGCGAGCTGACTTCACTTCCCGGTGAGATCGAAGCGCTGGAGCACGAGCAGGCGGCCCTCACCACGCGAATGAGCACGCCGGACTATCACCAGCAGGGTGCGCCCCAGATCCGTGCGGACCGCAAACGCCTCGAGGACATCGAGGCCGCGCTGCTCGCTAAGTTCGAGCGCTGGGAGGCGCTCGAGGCCGAGCGCGGCCGGCTGCGCTGAGGCGGGCCATGCAGCGCCTGTCTTGATGCAGGGATCACTGCGACTGGCTAAGATAAGGGTATGGCTAGCAACCGCGTCGGTGATGCTGTCGGACGTCCCCCGAGGACCGGCTGGCTGGGCGCCGTGGAGAGGCGATCGCTCCTCAGGCTGCTCGTTTTCTTCACGGTGCTCCTCGCCGGTTATATTGCCGCCCAACTCGCCAGCATCTGGGTCAGCCGGCATGCTCCGGCGGGTGAAGCCAACCCGATGTCAATGGGCGCGACTCTCGTGCTTGCGGCGGCCCTCCTCGGATTGTATGTCGCGCTCGTGCGCTCGATCGAGCAGCGCGCAGTCCACGAGCTCGCGCCGAGGGCCATTCAGGGCGTGGCCGGGATCATCCTGGGCGTTGCGCTCTTCTCGAGCGTATTCGGATTGCTCTACCTCATCGGCGTCGCGCACTGGCAGGGCATCTCCGCGCGCTTCGATGTCGCTCTGGTGGTGCTCGTGGCCTCGATCTTCGCCGCGGTAGGCGAGGAGCTGGCATTCCGCGGCGCGTTGTTCCGCATCCTCGAAGAGAGGTCCGGCACCACGACCGCCCTGCTGATATCCGCTGCTGTTTTTGGGTTACTGCACGCCCTGAACCCGGGCGCTACGGTCGTTTCCACCGTGGCCATCGCCCTCGAAGCCGGGATCCTGCTCGGCGCGGCCTACGCCCTGACACGAAATCTCTGGTTTCCGATCGGCCTCCATCTCGGCTGGAATTTCACCGAGGGGGGAATCTTCGGGGTATCGGTCTCCGGCGGCCCCGCGGTCAAGGGGATTTTCTGGGTTTCGCTCACGGGACGCACCCTCCTCACCGGGGGCAAGTTCGGTCCCGAGGCGTCCGTGGTCGCGATTGCCGTGTGCCTGTCGGCTGCCGTCGTTTTGCTCGTGCTGACCGCCCGCAAAGGCCACTGGATGTCGAGGCGAGGCACCAGCCTGCAGTCGGGTGCCTGAGCGGCTGGTGAGGCCCTGCTCCGAAGCCTGCGAGCGAAATCGCGGCCCCATCCTCGAGGTCCTGCGGGACCACTTTGCCGAACGCCAACGCGTCCTGGAGATCGGCAGCGGCACCGGGCAACATGCGGTGCATTTCGCCGCCGCCCTGCCGCAGCTCATCTGGCAGACCTCGGAACTCGAAGCGAACCTGCCCGGAATTCGACAGTGGCTCGACGAAGCGGCTCTACCCAACCTGCCGCCGCCGATTGCGCTCGACATAACGGGTACGTGGCCAGACGCGCGGTTTGATGCCGTCTTCACCGCGAACACGCTCCACATCATGAGCTGGCCGGAGGTGCGAACGCTGTTCGCGGCGCTTCCGAAGGTTCTCAGCGCCGACGCCGTACTCGCCGTCTATGGTCCCCTCAACTACGACGGCCGCTTCACCAGCCCGAGCAACGCCACGTTCGATGAATGGCTCAAGCAACGCTCCCCGCATAGCGGCATCCGGGACTTTGCGGCGGTCGATGAGCTTGCGCGCTCGATCGGGTTCGCTCTCGTCGAGGACCGGTCGATGCCGGCGAACAACCGCACCCTCGTCTGGCGGCGCACCGGCGCGCGTCGCCGCAAGCGACATTACATAAAAACAACTCTAGCGGCATTGCTGGTGGCGCTTGCCGGTAGCTTCTCGGTGTCGACACGTGCCTCCGACCTGCGTCAGCGGGTGGATGCCTACCGCGCGACCCACGAAAAGGACATCGTAACCCAGCTCGATGCCCTGACGCGCCTGCCCAGCGTCGCCGCTCATCCGGAGGCGCTCGCAGCAACGGCAAACAGGCTCGAACACGAGCTGCGGACGCGTGGTTTCGCGACGACCCAATTCACTGCTAAGGGCGGCTCACCTCCCGCCGTGTTCGGTGTCTATCGTGTACGCGGGGCAAAGCGGACCGTTGTTTTCTACGCCCACTACGACGGGCAACCTGTCACGCCGTCGCAGTGGGCCTCCGATCCGTTCGGGCCGGTGATGCGTGATGGGCCGCTCTCGCCAACAGCCAACGCGGTCGATTGGCGACAGGCGAAGACGCCCCTCGATCCCGATTGGCGGCTCTTCGGGCGGGCGGCGGCGGACGACAAAGCATCCATCATTGCGTTCCTGGCTGCGTTCGATGCGCTGCGGGCCACACATCGCACCCCCTCGGTCAATCTCAAAGTCCTGTGGGAAGGCGAGGAGGAGGCCGGCTCGCCACATCTCGCCGCGATTCTGCGGGACCATGCGACGCAGCTGCGCAGCGACCTGCTGCTGATCGGCGACGGACCGGTGCATCAGTCGGACGTGCCAACGCTCTATTTCGGCGCGAGAGGCGCCATGGGGCTCGATCTGACCCTCTACGGTCCGCTGCATCCGCTGCACGACGGCCACTACGGCAACTGGGTGCCGAATCCTGCCGTCATGGCGGCAGAGCTGATCGCGTCTCTGCGCGACAGCACCGGCCGCATCCTGATCCCCGGCTTCTACCGCGACGTGCAACCCCTGACGGCGGCGGACCGGGCAGCGATTGCGAAACTGCCGCCGGTGGAGAGCGCACTCCGCCGGGAATTCGGCATCGGCCGCACCGAAGGTGCTGCGGGGCTCAGCGCGAGCGTCATGGCACCAGCCCTCAACATCAGAGGCATCAGCTCCGGCGCCGTCGGCACAGCAGCGAACAATGCCATTCCGACCCAGGCCGACATCTCGATCGACTTTCGCCTCGTGCCGGATCAGACGCCGCAGAACGTGCGCGCGGAAGTCGAGCGCTTCCTGGCCGCCAAGGGGTGGACTCTCGTCTCCGCTGCGCCCGATCTCGACGCCCGCCTCTCACATCCCAGAATCGTGAAGGTGAGTTGGAGCAGCGGCTACCCGGGTTTGCGTACCGCCCTCGACACGACGGCGGCTCGAGCACTCATCATCTCGGCGCGTGACGCCGCGGGCGGACGCCTGGCCCTCGTGCCCATGATGGGCGGCAGCGTGCCTTTATTTCTCTTCCATCAGATCCTGGGTGTGCCGGTGATCATCCTTCCGATCGTCAACCACGACGACAGCCAGCATGCACCGAACGAGAATCTGCGCCTGCGGAATCTGTGGGACGGAATCGACAGCTACGCCTCGGCAATGGCAGAGCTCGATTGGTGACGCTTTACCGCACCCGGGCAATCAGATGAGAATGCCCCATGCCTCGACCGCTGGCATACACAGAATATCGCCTGCTGATCGAGCACTCACCAGTCATGATCTGGCGCTCCGGTCTGGACGGCAGATGCGACTTCTTCAACGGCAAGTGGCTGTCGTTCACCGGCCGAACGCTCGAGCAGGAGCTTGGCATCGGCTGGACCGAGGGCGTCCACCCTGCGGATCTCGACTCCTGCCTATCCCACTACCTGGAGCATTTCCAGCGGCGTGAGCCGTTCGAGATGGAATATCGCCTGCGCCGCCATGATGGCGTGTACCGGTGGATCATCGACCGTGGCGCCCCCTTCATGGACGACAGCGGAACGTTCGCTGGCTTCGTCGGCAGCTGTGTGGATGTCGACGAGCACCGCAAGGCCGAGGAAGCCCGAGACAGGCAGAATCAGGAGCAACTCGCGCGCGCCCGGGATTTCGAGAAATGGATTCTCGCCATTGTCAGCCACGACATCCGCAACCCACTCAACACGATTCAGCTCGCCGCCAGCGTTCTGCGGGAGCTTGCAGATCCCGCCGGCGCGGTGGGCAAGCATGCGGCGATCGTCTCCCGCGGAGTGAAGCGAATCGAGCACATCGTCGGAGATCTGCTCGACCTCTCGCGGGAGCGCGAAGGCGCAGGCATCCCCATCGAGCCGAAGCCCACCGACCTGCGCGCGCTGTGCCTGCAGATCGTCGAGGAAGTCGAGGCCATCGCGCACGATCGCACGATCAGCTTCGAGTGTGAGGCCGACGGCCAGGGCGTGTGGGATGCGCAGCGCGTCCTGCAGGTCATTTCAAATCTCACTTCCAACGCCGTGCAGCACGGTACACCCGGCTCTCCAGTGCTCGTGCGCCTCACCGGCGACGAGCTACGCGCGAGTGTGGAAGTCGTCAACGACGGAGAGATTCCCAGCGAGCTGTTGCCGCACATATTCGAGGCATTCGGCTCCGGGCGCCGCTCCGGGAACCGTGGCGAGGGGCTTGGCCTCGGGCTCTTCATTGCCAGGACGATTGCGCGCGCTCACGGCGGGGACCTCGAGGTTCACTCCGCGGCCGGTAGGACCCTTTTCCGCCTGGTTCTACCCCGGCGACAATCCGCCCCGCCCGATGCCGGCTAGGGTACCGGCTGGGAGATCGCTTCGCCGTCCTTGCGCGGGTCTGAGGCGCCGTAGTTGACCCCGGTCGCGAGATCACGCATCACGGCCTGGCCGCCGCCAACGTCCTCCGTATAGTCGCCGCGCAGCCGTATTTGATGCCCGCGAGCGGTGAGTGCCCGGCGAACGCTCGCAGGAATCCGATCTTCCATCTCGACATCGCAGCCATTGAACGTCATCTTGGTGAAGCGCGGCGACTCGAGCGCGGCCTGAATGTTCATGCCGTAATCGACGACATCGGAGACGAACTGCGCATGGGCCTGTGCCTGATTGAAGCCGCCCATGATGCCGAACGCGATGCGGTCATTGCCGTGCTCCATGAACGCGGGAATGATCGTGTGCAGCGGCCGCTTGTGGCCGGCAAGCGCATCCGGGGATGAGGGATCCAGATTGAAGAGCGCGCCGCGATCCTGCAGCACGAAGCCGGTATGGTCAGCCACCAGGCGCGAGCCGAACTCCCAGTAGTTGCTTTGGATCAGCGACACCATGTTGCCCTGGCTGTCGACCGCGGTCAGGTAAGTGGTATCGCCGTGGGTGGCCAGCGTCGGCTTGCCGGGCGGCACGTTGCAATTGGCCCGGCTCGCGTCTATCAGGGCTGCGCGCGCCGCGGCATAGCGCTTCGACAACATGGCGGCGACGGGAACGTGGCTGAAGCGCGGATCACCCACGTAGCGCAGCAGATCCGCGTACGCCAGCTTCTTCGCTTCGATCATCACGTGCAGCGCGTCGGCGGAGTTCTGTCCATAACGCCCGAGGGGGAATCGCTCCATGATGTTGAGCATCATGAGCGCCGCGATCCCCTGTCCGTTCGGCGGCAATTCGTACACCGTCCAGCCGTGATAGCGGGTCGAGATCGGCTGCACCCACTGGCTCGAATAGTCCGCCAGGTCCTCGGCCGTCATCGCGCCACCGAGCTTTTGCGACAGCGCGACGATCCTGCCGGCGATCGCACCTTTATAGAAGGCGTCGCGGCCGCCTTGCGCCACCTGCCCCAGTGAGCGCGCCAGCTCGGGATTGCGAAAGATTTCGCCGACGCCGGGCGTGTGCCCATCCAACAGATAGGTCTGCGAGAGATTTGGGTTGGAGTGCAGGGCGGCGGCGAATTGATTCCAGTAGTTCGCGTCCCACTCCGGCACCGGGAAGCCGTCGCGCGCATAGGCGATCGCCGGTGCTAGCACATCCGACAGCTTCCGCGTTCCAAAGCGCGACAGCAGCTTCGACCAGCCGTCCACCGCGCCCGGCACCGTAACGCTGTCGATTCCAAACTCGGGCATCTTCGTGACGTCCTTGGCCTTCAGGAACCCGATCGTGAGCTTTGCGGGCGACCAGCCGCTGGCATTCAGGCCATACAGCTTGCCGGTCTTGGCGATGTATACGATGGCGAAGAGGTCGCCGCCCATGCCGTTCATCATTGGCTCGACGACGCCCATCGCCGCGTTCGTTGCTACGATCGCATCAATGGCATTGCCGCCGTGCGCAAGGATGGTTGCGCCAGCCTGAGCAGCCAGCGGGCTCTCCGCGGCAACGATGCCGCCGCGGCTGATGACCATCGATCGCCCCTGCGAGCGGCTCTGTGCATGGGCCGGCGAGGCCGCGGGCGCAGCGATGGCCAGGAGCGCTATCGCAAAAAGGTGTGTTTTTCCCCAGATCATCGATCTCCCCCGCCATCATTTCGCTGGCGAGGGAGACTACTGCCGGCCTTCGGCGGAGTCCAGGCGCGGGCCGCGCGCCCCGCCGCTATTTCACTGTCGCCCGGCCGACATTGGCCGACGTTTGACCGAAGAGGATTGCCCGTGACTCCTCGCTGACGGAAGGTTGGGTATTGATTTCGCTCGCCCGCTCGTAGGCACGGACGGTCGCCGGCCGCGCCTTGATCCCGTTGAACCAGCGCTTGAGGTGTGGAAAGTCATCCAGACTCTGCTGTTGCTTCTCGTACGGCACGATCCAGGGATAGGATGCGATGTCGGCAATCGTGTAGGCCTGGCCCGCAACGTACGGACGATCAGCAAGGCGATGATTGAGCACGCCGTAGAGCCGATTCGTCTCCTTGACGTACCGCTCGATGGCATAGGGAATCTTCTCCGGCGCGTACTGTGTGAAGTGATGATTCTGACCGGCCATGGGCCCGAGCCCCGCAGCCTGCCAGAAGAGCCACTGCAATGTCTCCACCTCGCCGCGCGGATCCGCCGGGATCAGCTTCCCGGTCTTCCTGGCGAGATACAACAGAATCGCACCGGACTCGAACACGGACACGGGCGGCGCGCCGTCCCGGGGCTCGTGATCCACGATCCCGGGAATGCGATTGTTGGGCGAGATCCGCAGGAAGTCCGGGCGGAACTGCTCCCCCTTGCTGATGTTGACCGGCACGATGCGATAAGGCAGCCCGGCTTCCTCCAGGAACATCGTGATCTTGTGTCCGTTCGGGGTCGTCCAGTAATGCAGATCGATCAAGCGACACCTCCATTGCGAATTCGTGCAGCGGCCGTTGCAGGAGAGCATAGCGCCGCGAGCGCGCGAGCAGAATCGGCCTTTCGAGAGAGGGCCGGGGCCGTACGTTGACGTGAGCTGGGCACGGGACTAGGATGATGGTACCGGTACCATAACATCCATGGCAAACAGGGGGACTCGTGGAAACCAAACTCGCCAATCCCGCTCCGCTCGGCCTGATCGGCTTCGCCAGCACCACCTGGCTCCTCAGCATGGTCAACGCCGGACTGTTCGACAGCAGCAGCCTGTCCATCGTTCTTTCCATGGCGCTAGCGTTCGGCGGCGGCGCGCAGGTGCTCGCTGGGATTCTCTCGTTCGTCCGCGGCAACACGTTCGCCACGGTCGCGTTCGTCGGATATGGCTCGTTCTGGCTCTCGTTCGTGGCTTACGCGCACGAGTTCGGCGGCGGCGCGCCACCGGCATTCGTCGGCTGGTACCTCCTGGTGTGGGGCGTGTTCACCCTTTACATGTGGATCGCCTCATTCCGCCATAGCACCGTGCTGCAGCTCGTGTTCCTGACACT
Organism: Steroidobacteraceae bacterium; assembly: GCA_036489335.1. Lineage (GTDB taxonomy): Bacteria > Pseudomonadota > Gammaproteobacteria > Steroidobacterales > Steroidobacteraceae > 13-2-20CM-66-19. The sequence continues at coordinate 44,558 of DASXFY010000018.1, read as the reverse complement.
CTGGATCACCTTCTTCCTGCTTGCGGCGGGCGAGCTGCGCGGCTCGACCGTCTTGCGCACGGCCGGGGGCTATCTGGGCCTGGTCTGCGCAGCATTGGCCGCCTATCTCTCGGCCGCCGAGGTCATCAATGGTGACTATGGCCGGACGGTTCTGCCGATAGGCCTGAAAACGTAGGCCGTGGCCGGGCGGCCCGGCCGCCGCCGCTGGCCATGCCCCCTTTCGTTCGCCCCGTGCGAAACCCTTCTCCCTTGTGGCGGTACCTACCACCGCGACTTCTAGGGGAGTTCTCTCATGAATACGAAAATCACCCGCCGGTCGCGACCGGCTTACGTAGCCTTGGCAATTGTGATGGGCGTGGGGGCGAGCATCAACGTGCCCGCATTCGCGGCCGACGCCTTCATTCCACGACTGTTCAATACGACGACAGTGCCAGCGAACGGCGATGAGAATCCTTACGGCGTGGCTTTCGTCCCCGAAGGCTTTCCAGGGGGCGGCAAGATCAGGTCGGGTGACGTGCTCGTCAGCAATTTCAACGACGGATCCAACATACAGGGCAACGGCACGACGATCATCTCCTTCTCGCCGGCGGGGATCGTGGCACCTCCCGGGACGGCGAATACTTTCTTCAGCAGCTCGCTGCCGGGGCTCAGCACCGCCCTCGGGGTGCTGCGGCGAGGCTTCGTGGTGGTCGGGAACGTGCCTACGACCGGTGGCGCATTCCCGGTCTTCCAGGGTGCCCTTCAGGTCATCGACCGTAACGGGAGCTGGGTGCAGACGCTGACGGACGCCACGTTCCTGGATGGTCCATGGGACCTCACCATCGAGGATCATGGCGGATCTGCGCAGATCTTCGTTTCGAACGTGGCGAACGGCACGGTCTCGAGACTGGATGTGACGGTCGGCGCCAAGGGTCTCAAAGTCCTCAGGATGACCACCATCGCGAGCGGATACACCGTACTACCCAATGTCGCAGCGGTAATCGTCGGGCCGACCGGCCTCGCGTTCGACGACCGCAGCGATACACTCTACGTCGCATCCACCGGCGACAATTCCATTTATGCGGTTTACAACGCCAGTCACGCCGGCACCAAGGGCCGGGGACGTCTCGTATTTGCGAGCTCACATCTGCGTGGCCCGCTGGCGCTTCGATTCGCGCCGAACGGCGACCTTCTGACTGCAAACGGCGATGCGGTGAACGGCGACACCGCGCACCCGAGCGAGATAGTCGAATTCACGCCAAGCGGGCATTTCGTGGGTGAATATAACGTCGATGCCGGCCAGGGCGGCGCATTCGGCCTCGACGCCGTGCTCGACAGCGACGGCGGGCCCAATTATGCCGTCGTGGATGATGTGACCAACAGCCTGTCCGTCTATCGGCTGCGCGCTCCAGACCAGAGGTAATGCGCGACCTGTCGAAATGAGCAGCTCCCGTTCGGTTACTCCTCGAAGTATCCTTTCCACGACTGAGATATACGAGGAGATCTGATCATGCCCAACACCGTGCGGCTGCATCGAGTCCTGGCCACCCGGCCCGACAAGGTCTATCGCGCATTCATCGAGCCCGATGCGGCCGCCAAGTGGCTGCCGCCCAACGGCTTCACCTGCACCGTGCATCAATTGGAGGCCAAGGTCGGCGGCTCGCATCGGATGTCGTTTCGGAATTTCACGACCGGCCAGGGCCACTCGTTCGGGGGCAAGTACCTGGAGCTCGTCCCCGGCGAGCGCCTGCGCTACACCGACCGGTTCGATGAGCCGGGCCTGCCCGGCGAAGTGCAGGTCACCGTGACGCTGAAGAAGGTGTCCGTCGGCACGGAGATCACCATCGTGCAGGAGGGACTGCCGGAAGCCATTCCGGTCGAGGCCTGCTATCTCGGCTGGCAGGAGTCGTTGCGCAACCTGGCGAGGCTGGTCGAGCCCGAGATCGCTCAATGAGGGAGCGGCGGCGACTACCAGCCGCCGTCGATGAGCGCGCGCGTCTCTTCCACCGCCGTACGCCAGATACCGAGCATCGCTTCGTCCGACTGGATATAGCGGCCGCCGAAGTTGCCATCGCCCAGGTATTCGCGGATGGCGCGAGGCTGCATGGCGCGGATATTCGAAGTGTCCAGCATCGGCTTCTGATGCGCCGGATATTCGGCGCCCGCCACCCGCGTCCACGGGAAATTCTCCATCCAGGAGGCGTGCGAGGCCACAGGATCGATGGCTTGCACGGCGCGCCAGGTCGCCGGCGCGTTGTACCAGTTGTGAAACTTCACGCTCACTGCGGGCTTGGCCGCGCGCCAGTCAGCGATCGTCGACTGCACCGAAGTATTACCACCGTGGCCATTCACGATCAGGATGCGCCTGAAGCCATGGGTGGTCAGGCTGTCGAGGACGTCCCGGATCAGCCGGCCGTACGTATCCGCCGTCACGCTGACGGTGCCGGGATAGGCCATGAAATAAGGCGTCATCCCGTAAGGGACCCCCGGGTAGACCGGGACGCCGAGGGGCTCGGCAGCTTCGACCGACACGCGCTCGGAGAGAATGTAATCGACGCAGAGGCTCAGCCCGGCGTGCTGCTCAGTGCTGCCGATGGGTAGAACCGCCCGGTCGTCGCGCGCGAGGTAGGCCTCGACCTGCGCCCAATTCATGTCGGCGATCTTCATCTGCGCGCCTCCTGGGTTGCGCCATCATAACCGGGCGTCGCTGCCGGCGGACTGAGCCGGCATTACGCTCCCGGGGTGGGCAGGATCGGCATGATCTCCACGCCGTCGCCCGCAAGCCTTCTCATGTGCCGCCGCCCGGGCCGGCGGACCCGCCGCCAGTTACACCGACGGCGACAAACCCGAATTCGTCGCGGGCCTCGTCGTACAAGCCATCGAGGAAGGCCACGCGCAGTATTTCGCCAACGATCGCCTGCGCAAGATGGCCGGCGTCGTGAAAGAATAGCATCATGCAAAAGCTATTCATTTCGGCCAACCAACTGCTCCAGGACTCATTGGAGCTGGCGCGGCGGGTCGTGGCCAGCGGCATGCGGCCCACTTTCCTGGTCGCCATGTGGCGCGGCGGCACCCCGATCGGAATCGCGGTGCAGGAAGTGCTCGAGTACCACTCGATCCACTGCGATCACATCGCGATCCGCACTTCCTCGTACAACGGCATCGACATGCAGCAAAAGACCGTGCGGGTGCACGCGACCGACTACCTTGTGTCGCGTCTTGCAGCGGAGGATGAACTGCTGATCGTCGATGACGTCTTCGACTCCGGGCGCAGCCTCGAGGCGGTCATCGCGCAGCTCAGGCGGCGCTGCCGGCGCAATCTGCCGGAGAAGATCCGCATCGCCACCGTGTACTACAAGCCCGAGCGCCGGCAAAGCGTGCTGGTGCCGGACTTCTTCGTGCACGAGACTTCCCACTGGCTGGTCTTTCCGCACGAGATCCAGGGACTGACGAGGGAGGAGATCCTGAAGCACAAGCCCGTCGGCCCGAATTTCTTCGACGCGCCGAATGACGGCGCGGCCACCACGCCCGAGCCGTTGGTCAGGTCAGATAGATAAATCGAACGACGCACAGCGCCGCCAGCACGTACACCAGCCAGTCACTCCACCGGGCCCGCCCGCGGACCAGCTTCAACACGGCATGGCTCACGATGCCGAAGGCGAGGCCATTGGCGATCGAGTAGCTCAGCGGAACCATGATGGCGGTCAGGAAGGCCGGGATGCCCTCGCCCGGCTCGTGCCAATCCACATCCGCGAGCGAGCCCATCATCATCGCGCCCACCAACACCAGGGCTGGCGCAGTCGCGACGGCCGGAATGGCCTGCACGAGCGGCGCGACGAACAGAGTGCCGAGGAACAGCACCCCGACAGTGACGCTCGTCAGCCCAGTGCGTCCACCGACCGCAACCCCGGCGGTACTTTCGATATAGCTCGTGACCGGGCTCGTGCCCGCGAGCGCGCCGACGAGCATCGAGATCGAGTCGGCGAGCAGAATCCGGTTCATGCGTGGGACTTTTCCGTCGGCGGCGACGAGCCCTGCGCGCTTCGTGACGGCCATCAGAGTGCCGACGTTATCGAACAGGTCCACGAACAGGAACACGAACACGATCTCGACCAGCGAGACTCCAATGCCCCCCTTGAGGTTCAGGGCCCCGACAATATCGAGCCGGAACGCGGTCGCCGACAGGTCTGTCAGGTGATATGAATATGGAGCGACGTGGACCAGTCCGAAGATCCACGCGACGGCGGCGGTGCCCAGAATTCCAAAGAGCATGGCGCCCTTGATGGCCCGGGCCTGCAGAACGGCGATGATCAGCAGGCCCAGGATCGCGAGCGCGGGGGTCACTGCGCTCAGCTTCCCCAGGCCCACGGTCGTACCGGGATCGGCGACGACGATTCCCGCATCCTTGAGACCGATGAAGGCGATGAAAAGGCCGATGCCACCGCTCACAGCCGCGAAAAGGGACCGCGGTATCGCGTCCATGATGAGCTGCCGCACTCCCGAAAGGGTGAGCAGGAGGAAGGCGACCGCCGAGAGGAACACGCAGCCGAGAGCCACCTGCCAGGGCAGCCCGATGGTTTTCACCACGGTGTACGTGAAGTAGGCGTTGAGCCCCATGCCGGGGGCGAGCGCGAGCGGGTAATTGGAGAGCAGCCCCATCAATAGGCTGCCGAACCCGGCCGCAATGCAGGTTGCGGCCGCGACGCCCGCGATCGGCATGCCCGCCGCGCCAAGGATGACCGGGTTGACGACGACGATGTACGCCATCGTGAGGAAGGTCGTCAGCCCGGCGAAGAGCTCGGTGCGTACCGTCGTGCCGTGGCCATCGAGGTCGAATATTCGTGCAAGCATGCGTTTGGATCGCCGCAGTTGAGCCGTCAGCGCGCCGGGCGACCCGCCGTCGCAAACCCATTGCCGCGGATTCTACGAGGATCCAAAATCCACGCAAAGCCCGAATCACGAGTGAGCGAGCCCGATGCAGTCGGTGGAAGCGTATATCAGAGGCCTCCCTAAAGCAGAGCTGCACCTGCACATCGAGGGCACCCTCGAGCCGGAGCTTGCATTCCGACTCGCGCAGAAACACGGCATCGGGCTGCCCTATGCCGGTATGGCGGAGCTGCGCGCGGCCTACGACTTTGGCTGCCTGCAGGAGTTTCTCGACCTCTACTACGCGCTGGCGAACGTCCTGCGGGACGCGGACGATTTCTACGAGCTGGCCCTGGCCTACATGCAGCGGGCTCATGCGCAGGGAATCGTGCACACGGAAATCTTTTTCGATCCACAGACGCACACTGAGCGTGGGATCCCCTTCGACATCGTGGTCGCGGGCCTGAATCGAGCGCTCCTCGAGGCGCAACGCCGCTTCGGCATGACTTACCGCCTCATCGCGTGCTTCCTGCGACACCTGACCGCCGCGGAGGCCATGCGCACCCTCGATGAAGTGCTCAAATTCCGCGAGGTCATCACCGCTGTCGGTCTCGATTCCTCGGAGGTCGGCCATCCCCCCGCGAAATTCGCCACGGTGTTCGACCGTGCACGCAAGCATGGCCTGCTTGCCGTGGCACACGCTGGCGAGGAAGGTCCGCCCGCTTACATACATGAAGCGCTCGACCTGCTCGACGTCGAGCGCATAGATCATGGCGTGCGTTGCGAGGAGGACCCCGAGCTCGTACGGCGTCTGGCACGAGAGCAAATCCCGCTGACCGTGTGTCCGCTCTCGAACGTGAAGCTCAGGGTCTTCGACCGTATGGAGGACCATAACCTGAAGCGGCTGCTCCAGGCCGGTCTGCGCGTGACCGTGAACTCGGATGACCCGGCATACTTTGGCGGCTATCTGCTCGAGAATTACCTCGCCGTGGAACGCGCGCTGGGACTCACCCGTATGCAGCTCGCGACGCTGGCGCGCAACTCGATCGACGGCTCGTTTCTCGATGCCGAAGCGAAGCGTCGTTGGCTGGCCGCCATCGATGCGCACGCCGAAATGACACCGGAATAATTACCGCGCTGGCACCGATCACCACCACGCGACTTGTTACGTGCCGCAGCGCGGGAGCACTTGGGCGCAACAGGCCGCGCGAGTCATGCAGCCGGATCGGATTCCATGGCATAACTGTATCCCAACGGCCCTGGGCCGGCCGTCTACTACTTTCCTGGAGGTCGCCATGCGGAGTAAGCGGGTACTGTTCGTAGTGTCAGCCGGCATGCTGGGCTTTACATGCAGCGCGGGAGCGACACCTGCGTCTTCGAGCGCCGGACAGGCTGTCCATTTGCTGGTAGGAACATACAACTGTGTCAATCGCCAGAGCACTGGACAGAAGTGGCGGTTCACGAGCGTCAATGACGTATTCGGTGCATGGCTGCGCGTACACGTTACGTACCCGCCTCAGAACGGTACAACGGGCGACGTAGCGACCACTTTCGTCGGCTATGACCCCGGCGAGAAGCGCTGGAACATCGTCGGCGTGGATACCGACGGCTCGTACTTCACACGATCCAGCCATTCCGCGACCTTCAACGGATCACAGTGGCAGGACGAGTACCCCCAGGATGGCGGCAGGGCTGTCGTCAGAACGTTCGGCTCATCCCGATACACCTTCGACCTGACGATGCCCAGCGCAAAGGGGGCTCCGATAGAGTCTCACGTGACCTGTACGCACGTCTGACGGCATTCTCCGGGAGCTCACTCCGTCGCGGCAAGGATCTCGCAGAGCTTCTTGAGATCGATATTCCCGCCGGAGACGACTGCAACGATCGGGCCGGGTCCGGCGCGGCCGGTCAGCGCCGCGGCGAGCGACAGGGCCCCGGCGCCCTCCGCGATGACCCGCGGCCGATCCGCCAGCATGCGTAACGCTCGCCGGGTTTCCTCCAGGCTGACGACGATCGACCCATCCACGATGGTGCGCATCCGCTCCCACATGCGGGGAAACACGCTCATCCCTCCGGCGCCATCGACGAACGAAGGCTGCCACTCCTTGAATACCTGCGCCGATTGCAGCTCGAGCGAGCGCGCCAGAGGTGCAGCGGTCTCGGGCTCCGCTCCCCACACTTTGACGTCCGGCTTCAAGGCCTTCAGAGCGCTTCCCACCCCCGTCACCAAACCGCCGCCGCCGATGGCCGCAATGAGCGCACGCACATCCGGCACGTCTTCCAGTATCTCGAGTCCCATGGTCGCATGTCCGGTGATGAAGTCGTCATCGTCGAACGGGTGGATGAAAGTGCCCGAGATACCCGGATACGAACGCTCCTCGAGCGCCTTCCAGGCGACCTGATAGGGGACCGTAATCAGCGTCGCTCCCAGAGCCTTCATGCGCTCCAGTTTCGACGCCGGCGCCGTCTCTATGGCCACGACCGTGCAGGGCACGCCAGCCTTGCGCGCCGCATACGCGACTCCCTGGCCGGCATTGCCGGCGCTGATCGTCCAAACGCCCCGCTGGCGGGCGCTTTCCGCAAGCACGGAAACCGCGTTCACCGCGCCACGCAGCTTGTAGGAATTGATCGGTTGCAGATTCTCGAGCTTCAGCCGGATATCCGGAAAACCGGCGCCGAGCTCGAGGCGAAATATCGGCGTCCGCGTCACCGTGGACGCAATCCGCGCACGAGCCTCCCTGATCGCGTCGAGTCGTATGGGCTGCACAGGCAAAAGGGAAGGGTTGGTCATCACGGCCGCCTCGAAGCTCAAGCCAGAGTGTCTTTTGAGATACTCTATAGCGATTTCGGCATTTTCAGAATCCCTTCATCGGGCATCCGCTCCCGGGACACGCATGGGCATCTGGTCGAAGCTCGCTGTCGAGGATGTGCGGGGAGAGTCTCTACAGGCGGACTCCCCGGGCTCCCTGCATAGATCCCTCGGCGCCACGAGTCTCGCGGCATTCGGGGTTGGCGCAATCGTCGGGGCAGGCATCTTTGCCGTCACGGGTACTGCCGCCGCCGAGTATGCAGGCCCGGCGATCGTGCTCTCGTTCATCATCGCCGCAGCCGTCTGTCTGTGCCCGGCGCTCTGTTATGCCGAGCTCGCCGCCATGATCCCGGTCTCGGGTGGCGCTTACAGCTACGCCTATATCGCCCTCGGGGAATTGCCGGCATGGGTCGTCGGCTGGAGCCTGGTGTGCGAATTTCTGTTCGCCGCGGCCACGATCAGCGTCAGCTGGTCGGCCTACCTGGTGGCGGTGCTGAAAATGGCGAGCATCGATGCACCGCGCATTTTCCTGAGCGCGCCGGTCACGCTCGATGCGTCGCGCCATCTGCACCTGAGCGGCGCCATCGTCAATCTGCCGGCCACCCTCATGGCGCTGGTGATCGGGGCCATCGTGCTGAGGGGGTCCCGGGCTTCCGCCACGGTCAACAACGTAATCGTAGCGATCAAACTTGCAGTGCTCGTGGCGTTCATAGGATTCGGCGCCTTCTACGTACGACCTGACAACTGGACGCCGTTCATCCCGCCAAACCTCGGGTCCTTGGGGCACTTTGGCTGGAGCGGAATCCTGCGCGCCGCGGGGGTGATATTCTTCTCGTTCCTCGGCTTCGATTGCGTCTCCACCGCCGCAAGGGAGGCGCGCAATCCTTCCCGAGACACTCCCTTGGGCCTCCTCGGATCTCTTGTCGCGTGCACGGTGCTCTACATCGCCGTGGCGTTTGTACTGACAGGCCTTTCGCCTTATCGGGCACTCGGTGTCGCGGACCCCCTGATCGCCGCACTGCAGTTCGCCGGTCCGGCGCTCTCGTTCCTTCGCCCGCTCGTAGGTATCGGCGCCGTGATCGGCCTGACGTCGGTCATGCTGGTGCTCCTTTTCGCACTCAGCCGCATCTTCCATTCCATGGCCCGGGATGGTCTCTTGCCCATGTCTATCGGCAGGGTGCATCCGGCGACAGCCGTACCATCGGTCGGCATCGCCATAGCGGCGCTCGCCACCGCAATCCTGGGCGCGCTCCTGCCCATAGAGCTCCTCAGTGAGCTCATTTCGATCGGGACGCTGTTCGCCTTTCTGGCGGTCTGCGTCAGCGTGCTCGTGCTTCGCCGCTCGCAACCAGCGCTACCACGGCCGTTCAGCGTTCCATGCGCGCCAGTCGTTGCATCGCTTGGGGCAATCGCCTGCGCGTACCTCATGGTCAGTCTTCCCTTTGATACCTGGCTTCGATTCCTGGGGTGGATGCTCGTGGGGCTCGTCATATATTGGGGCTACGGCCATCGCCGCTCGGTTGCTACAGCCTGTCGCGTCGGCGCAAAAAATGATTGAGTAACCGAAATCGCCGTTTGATTGTATAGTCAACACACCGATCCCCCTGTTGAGGTATCGAATGCCGCGCGCATCGACGACCGTCGCACTGATCGCCGCCGCCCTCATTCCATTGCTCGCCCACGCACAATCCAATCGATTGCTGCTCCGGGATGTCGCCGAGATCGTCCACGTCTCCGACCCCGAGCTCTCACCCGACGGCAGGTCGATTACCCTGGTCGTTTCGCGCCCGAATCTGGCCCAGGATGATTATGACTCCTCCATCGTCCTGATCGACGTTACCTCCGGAGCGCAGCGGGTCCTCACTTACGAGCGAAAGGACGTATTCTCGCCTCGCTGGTCTCCCACAGGCGACCGCCTCGCTTTTCTCGCCCTCGCGCAGCCATCGGCAGACGGAGAAGACGGCTCTCCCGACCCCGCGGAAACAGCGGGCGCGAAGTCTTCGACTCCCTGGAAGCAGCCCTCGGAGCAGATCTACGTGTTGCCGATGAATGGCGGCGAGGCTCATCGGATCACCGGCTCCGCGCACGATGTCGAACAGATCGCGTGGAGCCCGGATGGGCGGCAGATCGCCTTCACGATGGCTGACGACAACCCCTCGCAAAAGGAGATCGATCAGCACGAGGATGCATTCGAGGTGGGCGACAACAGCTATCTCACTGCCGAGGCCGCCCTGCCCGCACATCTCTGGCTCGTGCCCGCCAACGGCGGCCCGCCGCGGCGCATCACTTCCGGAGGCTGGACGCTGCCGCGGTCAGCGCCACCGAGCGCGCCATCCTCCCCCCTCTCCTGGTCGCCCGACGGGCGGTCGATCGCGATCGTGCAACAGAGAACCCCGGCCTATGGGGATTCGGATCAGACCGTGGTTGCGATAGTGAATGTCGCTACCGGAGGAATTCGCAAGCTGACGAGTCATCCCCTGCTGGAGGGCTTCCCGCTCTATTCCCCGGACGGCTCCCAGATCGCCTACACCTACTCACGCGATGGTGATTTCAACAACGAGGCCGATCTCCTGGTAACGCCCGTGGCCGGCGGAGATGGAGCCGATGTCACACGTGAGCTCGATCGGGACATCGTGCGCGTTTTCTGGATGCCGGACGGGCAGTCGCTGTTGGTTGGGGCACACGATGGAACGCACGTCGGTCTATGGGTACAACCCCTGAAGGGGCCCGCACGCAAGCTCAATCTGGGCGATGTCGAGCCCGACTGGCTGTTCTGGATCGACCTCTCCCTGGGGAAGGAGGGCGCCCTGGCCTTGGTCGGCAGCACACCGACTCATCCGGACGAGCTCTATTACATGCCGAGCCTCGACGGCGCCCTTCGGCGCCTGACGAGTTTCAATGATGCGGTCGCATCGCGGCAGCTCGGTCGCGTTGAGACGCTCAAGTGGGCCGGTCCCGATGGGTTCGCCGAAGATGGCGTCGTGGTGTATCCACCGGGATTCGAGATAGGACGCGAGTACCCCCTGGTGCTTTATATCCATGGAGGTCCGCAGGCCGCCTCGACGGAGGACTTCGATGCGCTGCCGCAGCTCCTCGCGGGACGCGGCTATGTGGTCTTCTCGCCGAATTACCGCGGCAGCGATAACCTCGGTAACGCCTACCAGCGCGCGATCTACAACGATGCCGGGGACGGCCCGGGGCGCGATGTCATGTCGGGTCTTCAGGCGCTCGAGCGCCGCGGTTTCATCGACACTTCCCGTATCGCCGTCTCCGGCTGGTCCTACGGCGGCTACATGACTTCGTGGCTGATCGGCCACTTCCAGTTCTGGAAGGCCGCGGTTTCCGGCGCCGCGGTCAACGACCTCGTACACGCTTACGCGCTCTCGGACTTCAACGTGACGGAGCGGTGGAGTTTCGGCGGCTCACCCTGGACCAGGAACCTGATGGCGGCTTACGTCGCGCAGTCGCCCATCACCTATGCGAGCCAGGTGAAAACCCCGACGCTCATCCTGGCCGATACAGCCGATGAGCGCGTGCCCATCACGCAGTCGTATCTGATGTACCACGCGCTGAAGGACAACGGCGTTACCGTCAAGTTCTTCGCCTATCCGGTCCCGGGCCATTTCCCCGGAGACCCCGTCCGGAGCATTGACGTCTTTCGGCGGTGGATCAACTGGATCGACGATTACATGCAGGTGAGATAGTCATCGGTTGTCAGCCGCGCCCGGGATGAAATGATCCACGAAGGCCTCCGCATTTGGCGTACCGATGCCCGTTACGTCATCCCAGCCCGGCGCCGTGTGCAACGCGGTTGCGCGCGTGCAGGGTGTTCCAAAGCCGTCACTTGCAGGAACCGTTGCGCAATCGGTGCCGAACGAAATTACGTCCGTCGCCGATGAAAAGGGCGAATTCGCGCCATTGTTGCTGAGGAAACTGGCGCTTGCGCTCACGAACGTGCGCGGCGCCTGGCTTCCGAAGATCTGTGCCGTCGTATAGGGCTTCGTGCCGCTCGCGTCCTCGACGATAGCGGCGACGTTGTGCGCACTGGCGACCGGAACCACGTCGGTCAAGGTGGCTGCGGGCATCGAATAGAGGTATTGAGCCGCCTGCCCCAGCGGCGCGCCCGCGGCCTGATTGGCAATCGCCCATAGCGCAGAGAACATGGGACACGCGAGGCTCGTGCCACCCACCACTTCCCAGACCTGTGCCGGCTCCTGCTCGGGAAGGGAGATGGCGATGGCCACGCCGGTGAAGGGATCCGCGAGCCAGGAGACATCCGGAACGAGCCGCACCTTCCCCGGCAACTTGCTCTGAAACGCCGGCTTCGGGAATCCGCCCAGGCATACGATATTGCCGGCACTGTCGTTCTGCGAGGCGCACATGCTGGGCCCACCGCCCGATCCGAAGTCGAAGCCGAGCGCGCCTGAGCTGGGGGGATCGAGCACGGTTCCGAAGGTGTAGACCATGGTGATGTCGGTTCCCCATCCCGCCTGCCAGGCAATCGAGTCGTTGGCGTTCAACGCCAAACTGACGCCGCCCACCGCAGTCGCCCAAGGTGAGTCCGCGGGAGCGTTCACCGTCGGCGCGGGCAGGGCCGGGACGTAGTCGCCGAAGTCTCCAGAGGAGAAGTTGGTCGAGATCCCGGATAGCGCCGCGATCTCTGCGATCAGGTTCTCCGTGTCCAGATACGACGCCGGTGTCTGGGATTCCGGCGAGCCATAGCTGCCGGACACGGAGTTTCCGAGCCCATAGTTCACTGCATAGAATTCCGCCTCATCGACATCCTGCAGCGACGCCGACGGCGGGACGACCAGCGCAATATCGGCGCCGGGTGCGATCGCATGCGCCCACTCGACATCGAGATTGATCTCCACCTGACCCTCCTGAACGCATTCACTGCGGGTGGGCGTATAGATGATCTGGAAGTTGGAGGCATCGAGCTTCGGCAGCCCGAATTTCTTCGCGAAAGCATTCGCATCGCTCTCGATGGTGGAAGAGCCGCACCAATCGATGATCACGATCGTCTGTCCCTGACCGGTGTACCCTTTGGCATAGAGTTCCTTGAGATGGTACGCGACCTGGATGGGATTCGGCGTGTAAGCGCAACCCGGGCTGGTAAGCGTCTCCAGATTGAGCTGCTCCCCGCTGTACGTCGCCGTTGGCAGCTCGCCATCGCCGTTGGTCGAGAGCGTCTGCGCTCCGATCGTGAAGCAATTCGAGGAATAAAAGCTCGACTGCGCAGTTGCGGCTGCTCCAGGGAGGAGCGGGCTGGCCGCGAAGGGAAGGGCTGCCCTGGATCCGCCGGAAGCGGCAGTGGGACGCATGACGACCGGATGAGTGTATACAGCCGTGTCGAGACCGGATATCGCTCTCACCAACGGCGCCGCCGCCCCTTCGACGCGAGGGTCCTGGTCGTTCGCTCGTACCAGCGAGCCACGAACCCTATAGTCATTGAGCTGAACCTGAAATGCCTTCTCCACGTCACCGACCGTACCGCGTGCACGCACGAAGAAGTTCTCGTTGTCCACCACCACGATCTGCAGACCATGCGACTCGAGGAATTGTTGCACGGTCGCAACGTCGCGCGCGCTCGGGGCAAAGCGCTCGGCGATCTCCTGCCGGCTGAGCCAGCGGTGGTAATTCGGCGAACGGCTGTCATACAGCTCCTGCGCGAGCGCATTCATTGCGGCACGATCGCGCGTTTGCAACCAAACCGTAACATCCATTGCCGTCCCGGGATTCTCCGCCTTCACATACGCGCTAGCTGACACGTATGGCGGAGTGTTGTGCGCAATGATCTGCACGGCGGCGAACGCGGCCGGCGCCACTGTGGCCATCGCCATCAGAACCGCCGTCATCGCCACCGCCCGCCTCGATCGGCGCGCCGTCATTGTCATGGTGATCATTGATTGTTACCTCCCACCCAATCCACGAATGCCTTGGCATCCCGCGGGGTGCCCATTCCCGTAACCTCGTCCCAACCGACCGCCGTCTTCATCACGGAGTCTCCGCCGAAGGAGAGCACCAACGCGGTGTTCTCCACACCGTCCGGGTTCTGCCACAGTGCGCTGTAGAATGGACTGAAGGGCGGCGTCACCAGCAGTGTCTGGGCCGCAGTGAATCTGGTGCTCGTCGAGCTGGTCTCCTGCACCGTCGCAACCACATCATTCGGGGACGACCGGGGCACCACATCTGTCACTGCCGTCGCAGGCAGTGAATACAGATAAGGCGCGGCCTGACCGAGGGCGGCGCCGGCTTTCTGATCGGCTATCGCCCACAGCGCGGAGAACATCGAAGTCGCCACGTCCGTGCCGCCGAAGGCAAACCAGGACTGAGGTGGCTCCTGCGCGCCCGTGGTCGCGACGACGATCAGGCCGGTATAGGGATCAGCCACCCAGGAAAAATCCGGCTGTTGGCGCTGTGAGCCGGCGACAGCCCTGCTCTGAAAGGAAGGTTTCGCAAAATACGCGCTGGGTCCGCCCAATCCGCCGACGAGCAAGCCACCGATCACGGGCGAAAAGGCCGGGTCGTAGATCGTGCCTTGCGCAAGTACCTCGCTCACGTGGTCCTCCCAACCGGTCTCGAACGCTATCGAGTCACCCGCGGCCAGCGCCAGGGTGACGCCACCGATTGCGGTCGCGTACGGACCGTCGGCGGGAGCTGTTATGGGAGAGCCGAAGAAAAGCTCGCTTGCCTTGAATCCACAGGGATAGTTCGCGGAGATGCCTTCGAGCGCGGCGAGCTCCGAAATGAGGTTTTCCTTCTGCAGCTCCGTCACCGGTACCAGGGTCTCGGAGAAGGCGTTGTCATCGGAAATGACGGCACCAAGGTCGAAGCTCACCGCATAAAACATCGCCTCATCGACATCCTCAGCGCCATTTGACACGGAGTAGACCACTGCCAGCGCCGCACCGGGTGCGATCGCGTGCGCCCACTCCACGTCCGCATTGATGTTCGGGTAGTATCCGGCACACACCGAAGTGCCCATGCTGATGATGCTGAATTTGGACGGGGTGAGCAGTGGAAGTCCAAAGCGTTCGGAGAAGGTATTCGCATCGTCGAGCAAGGTCGGTGAGCCACAATCCTCGACGAGCACGATCGTCTGCCCCCGCCCGTCGTAGCCTTCGGCGTAGAGCGCATCCAGGTTGTAGGCGGCACGAATGTCCGCCGGTGCGTAGGCACAGCCACCCCCGCTGCCGCTGTAGTCATTGCCGGTGTAGGTCGCCTTGGGATAGCCGCCAGAGGTCGTCCGGCGCACGGTAACGGCGCCCGGGAAACATTGCGACTGGAACCCGGAGACGGTAGGTGCCTGGGTGGCAGGAGCGAGTCGCTGCATGGCAGTCGCTTGCCCCTGGGCCACGATGGTCGGCCGCTGCATCCCCGGGCTCTCGAACCCGACATCGTCGAGTCCCGAGACCGCTTGAATCAAGGCAGCGGCCGGGCCCTCGACGTAAGGATCGGCGGAATTTGCCCGCATGGCTCGTCCGTCGAGAATGTAGTTGTTGATCTGCACCGCAAACGCCTGCTCCACCTGGGCGATCGTTCCGCTCGCGCGCACGTAGAAGTTGCTCGGGCCGATTCGTGACACCGTCAGCTGGTGGGCTTGCAGGAATTGCCTGACGACCTGCGCCTCAGCGGCGGTCGGCGCATAGCGCGCGGTGATATCACCTGGCTTGAGCCAGTGGCGGTAATTCGGCGAGCTGCGATCGTAAAGTTGCTGCGCGAGCGCATCCATGGCGGCTCGATTGTGCGGCTTGAGCCAAAGGCTGATCTCGATGCGCTGCGCGGCGGTGGCGGCGCCAACCTTCGTGGCTGTCGTCACGAAGGCCGGTGTGCTGTTCGCAATGTATTGCCCGCTGGCAGCGTGAGCCTGACTGCCTGGCGACAAGGCGCACAGCGCCGCCACGGCGGAAATCGCTGGCCATCGCCACGATCGCGGCGATTGGCGGTTGCGCACGGATGCAGGGACGGGTGATTTCCGATAGGCGTTCACATTTTCTCCCCTAAATGTAGTAGAGAGCCGCGTGGCGCCCGAAAGTTGGAATTCGGGCGCGCACGCGGTCAGTCACTCCGCACTCGCGATGTGTGCCGGCCGCCGCTGTCGAGACGCGGATTTATAGTAAAGAACGCCCGGCCCGTCTAGCGGTTTACGATCTGACTCGGTGAAGCGAACCGCAAACGCGGCGAACGATGGTTGGATTGCCTGTCGCTGGAGTTAGAAAAATGTGGTGTCCGTGCGAATATTGGATGTCTTAGACAGACCTGATGTTGCGGCCGCGCAAATAACGGTGCCAAGCGCAGCCCAATCGATGGAGCCAGATTGTTCCAGACAGCCGCAGGCGCGCTGGGGCGGCTAAGAGCGCAAGATCACTTGCCGCCATCCACCGGCAGATGTTGCCCGGTGATGAAGCTCGACAGATCCGATGCCAGAAACATGACCGCGTTGACGACGTCCTCGGCGCGGCCCAGCCTGCGCAGCGCGCGATGCCTTCCAGCAGAGCCCGCTGCCGGTCGGCGCCATAGGCCGCCCATTGGCGCCTGGTGGCCTCGTTGGTCAGCATGAGTCCGGGAGGATTCCATGAGGCCCCAGCTCGTGCGCCAACTGCCGGGTCAGTCCCAATAGCGCATGCTTGCTTGCACAGTACGACTGTATGCCCGTCAATGAAGGGTTCGTCGCCGCGCCTGAGGTGACGTTCACGATGGACCCTCGCCTCGTCCGCTTCATCGCCGGCACACACGCACGGCTCAGGGCGAACGCCGCTCCAAGGTTGATCGCCATGACCTCGTCCCGGTCCGCGTCATTCACATCCTCGAGCGGCCGCCCAACCTGACCTGCGACACCGCCCGCACTGTTGACGAGCACGTCGATCGCGCCGCCGCAGCGGCTCTCGATACCCGCAATCCAGGCCGCCGCAGCCTCTCTGTCCGCGAGATCGACACTCTCTATTTCAATCCCGTCGGTCACCAACCCGGCCAGGCCGTCCTTGCGGATGTCGCACGCGAACACCGACGCTCCCAGAGACGCAAACCCCTTCGCGATCTCATTTCCGATGCCCCCCCGCCGCACCGCTTACGGCAACGGTCCTATTGTCAAATTGCAGTCTCATGGCGTTTCCCCGTTTCGACAGATGAGCGCTCCGCACAGCACCAGACTCTAACACGGCGGAAGCGCCAGCCATATTGGTAACTAATTGAAAATATTGAAGTTCTGTTAGCCCAGAACCGGCAGGCCAGCTGCAGCTCAGGCGGCCGTGCGTTTCGAGCCAAATTGCGGTTAAATGAACGGCGAAGGGGCTTGCGGCACACTGAAGAAGAAGAATATGAAAACCGCGAATACGCCGGCTCGACCGTCGGTCGACCTCGACGCAACAGACGAATTTCCTGTTCTGGACACCGCCGCGTACGAGGCGGAAGTGCTTTCCCGGGAACCTGCGGAACGATCGGGCACCCGGGCTGGCGACGAGGAATCGGATCCCCCGGCAGCCGGACCTTCTGCTCCCGACCCTCGTTCACGCGACACTGCGCCGCCCGCAGTCGACTCGGACGTCATGTCTGCCGTCGAGCACTGGATCGTGCAGAAGACCGAGGAGCTGCGAGCCCAACACGAAACGCTGAGTTTTACACAACGTGAACGCGCAACCGCTGTAGCGCGCGCCGACGCCCTGAGTCGCGAGCTCGCCGATACGAGAGCGAATCTCGATGCCCTGAGTCAGCTCGAGCGAACCCTTGCGGACAAGCTGGCCAGCGAGCAGGCGGCGGCACAGCTTCACGCCGCTGAGCTGGATGCGTCGCGGTCCGAGGCCGCCAGACTCGTGCAGGAGCTGGCCGGCGCGCGACAGGGAGAGGCGCATCGGCTTGCCGAGCTCGAAGCCCGCCTTCGCGACAGCGCAGCGCGCGAGCTCAAGACACAACAGACCCTCGAGGCGCAGAACCAAACTCATGCCGGCCTGACGCAACGCTTGCAACAGGAGACCCGCGCCCGGGAGCGTCTCGCGGCGGAGATCGAGCCTCTGCAGGTTCAGCTGGCGAACTGCGTCGAAAGCCTGCACAACCGCGAATCGTATCGTGCGATCTACGAGAGCACTCTGCAGGAGCTGGATGCAGAGCTCGCAACTGCGCGGGCCCGGACCGCCGAGCTGGAGGCACGAGCCAGTGAACTCGGTGCCGACCTGCAATCGCGCGATCAGCGGCTCGAGAATGCCGTCCGGGAGCGTGACCGGGCGCAACACTTACATGACACGGAAATCACCCAGCGCGTCGCCGAGCGCGGTGAAGACGAGCGCAGGCGCGGCGCGCTGGAAGCGCGGCTCGCCGAATTGACTTCCCAGCGTGCCGGCACCTCCGTACAACTCCTTGCGCTGGAGGCGACGCTCGCAGCAGCGCAGCAGCGTGCGGAGACCGAAGCCCTTGCAAGCGGAGCCGCCGCGGCGCGATTGCGCGGGCTCGAGTCGGAGATTGCCACGAGCCAGACGGATCTGAGCGGCGCGCGGCTCGAGATCGAGCGCAACCGTGCGCTGCTCGCAGACCTGACGGCGGCGCTGCTGAAGAGCCAGACCATGTTCTCCGATCAGAGTCGTCAGCTCGAGGAACGGGATGCTGCGGCGAGCACCATGAGCGCGAGTCTTACCGAGCAAGTCACACTCGTAGCGAAGTTGCGTGGCCAGGTCGAAGAGCTGACCGTCCGACTGGCGACACCGGAAGCGGAGCGCCGCGCCTTCGAGGAGCGCGTCGGCACACTGACGAAGGCATTGGCGGATGGCGATGCGCGCCTCATCCGCCTCGAGTCGATGAACTCGGAGCTGCGCTCCACCGTTGGACAGCTGGATACGTTGCTGGCGGAGCGCGACGCTGAGCTGCAACGAGCCACGCAGATGGCCTCAATGAACGCGTATGCCCTCGGGCGGGTGCAAACGAGCATCGACGATCTAGGCCGTACCCTGACCGCATCCGGAAGCGCGTCGGCTCAGCCTCAGGTGAGCATCCTGACACGCATCGACGGCGGCCAGAACCACAGCGTGGTGCTGCGTGGGCGGACCACGATCGGCCGCGATCGTGACAACGACCTTCCGCTCGCGATGCGGTCGGTCAGCCGTCATCATGCCGTGCTGATTCCCGCCTTCCGAACTGCATTCGTACAGGACCTGAGCAGCACGAACGGCGTGCTCGTCAATCAGCGTCGCGTCCGTTGTGCCCGGCTGGAGCACGGTGATGTCATCACCTGCGGCGAAGCGCAATTCCGCTATACGGTGACTCCGGCCCCGGCTCGGTGAGCGTAATCGCCGCCGGCAGCCGTTTCAGTAACTTACTGAAATCATTGGGCTTGTAATCTCCGTCCCTGCCCTGGAGCCCCCAAGCGCAACCGTACGGCTTGCGCAAGTGCCGTTACCCGATCAAGATTCGTCGCTCCATATCTCTCTCTTGCACGGGTATTCTGAAGTGACGAAATTATACGTTGGAAATCTCCCCTTCACGGCCACCGAAGAGGCTGTGCGCGTCCTGTTTTCCAAGCATGGCACGGTCGAGAAAGTCTCCTTGATCACTGACCGCGAGACGGGTCGCCCGCGCGGCTTCGGTTTCGTTGAGATGTCGAATGCAGACGCCTCTCGGGCGACGCAGGCGCTGAACGGCGTCGACTTCGACGGCCGCTCCTTAAAGGTGAACGAGGCGCAGGATCGCGAACGGTCCGGCGGTGGCGGCGGCAACCGCCATGGCGGCGGCGGCTCGCGCCGCTACTGACGTTCCCCCAATCGGCGCCGCTCCCATCAGGGCTGGCAGCCGACAACGGCTCCTGGAACCGGTGATCCCGCACTCGATGGGACTGAGTGCGGGATCATCCCGTAAACATTGTGTTGCCCGGACGCCGTGGGTCGTCGGGGTTTTCATCGCCACAAGCATTGCTCTCTGGGCCAGCGCGGTCGCGCCCGGAGCTGCCGCTGCGCAGCAACCAAGCATGCCGTCGGCGCGGCCAAGTGCCGCTGCGCTCTGGGCTGTATAACGGCGTACGAACCAGTTGGGTCGATAGCACGAGGCGCTGCCCTGGTGAAGGGCAATGACGCCGCGCAACGCCGTGCGCGTTCTGTCACGGGCCGGGCCTTCGAAGCACATCAGCAGGCCCTCCGCTCGCCGGCCACTTCCCGACATACTTCTTTCACTCCGCACCGCTCCCCGGGCATGCCGGTTGCCGTCTCAGCACCACCGGCGCGCGGACGTGTGAGCCGACCTGTCGCCCTTGCACGACAACCCTCCCCTCACGAGCGTCCGTGCCGGCATGGAGAATGAGTCGAATCAATGAATCTCTGCCTCAACTCATTTGCGCTGGCAATCCTCGCTGCGGTCGTCCTGCCTTTTGCAACCAGGACTTTCGCCGCACAGCCGCCGCTCGACGCCGCCTCCGAGGACGTCCCGGCTTCACCTCAGCAGGCAAGCGCGAACGCAAGGGGAAGTGACGAGTCGCGCAGCTTCCTCATTCCCGCACTCGAAATCCCCACTTACGAGCTGCTCCTGAATCGCACCGACCACTATCTGGAGGGCGCGGCGACGTACCCCTCCCCCATCGATAACTTCAGAGCCAATCTGCATCGCAGTTGGGTTGTCGACAACGACAAGTTCTCGACCAACCAATTCCTGCACCCCTATTCGGGATCGATCTATCAGGGCCTCGCTCGCTCGGCAGGATTGGACTTCTGGCAGGCGTCGGCTTACACGTTCGCGGGCAGCCTGCTGTGGGAGGAGGCCGGCGAGAACACCGCGCCCTCCATCAACGACCAGATCGTCACCGGCATCGGCGGCAATTTTCTCGGTGAACCGTTGTTTCGGATCGCGAGCCTTCTTCTCGAGCAGGACGCGGACCAGCCTCGCTGGTGGCGCGAGCTGGCGGTGGGCATCGTCTCGCCCCCCACGGCCTTCAATCGTCTCGTGTTCGGTGATCGCTTCACACCGATCTTCCCGAGCAATCATCCGGCCGTATTCACCGCCACGGAGGTCAGCGCCAATGCGTTTACGCACTACACCTCCGACGTCAATGTGAACGCGGATCCAAGTGCCCCGCCCTCGAATCAGACCCTGGAGCGCGCCAGGGCGGACACCGGCTTCACGCTTGCCTATGGACTGCCCGGGCGGGCGGACTACACCTACGATCGTCCGTTCGACTACTTCAACCTCGACGTCGGACTGGATACCGCGACCGGCGTGGAGTCCGTCTTCAGCCGCGGCCTGCTCTACGGCAACGATTACGCAAGCGGGAGGAATTACCGCGGGGTCTGGGGTTTGTATGGACTCTATGACTATGCTGCGCCGAACATCTTCCGAGTCTCCAGCACCGCGGGCGCGTTTGGCACGACAGGTCAGTGGTGGCTGTCGCAACGCCTGGCGCTGCAGGAAACAGCACTGATTGGCATCGGTTACGCGGGAGGCGGGGTCATACATGGTGCAGGAATTGCACCTCCGGGCATCCTCGGCGGCGGGCAGCGAAACTACCACTACGGGGTCACACCGGAATCTCTGCTCGAGCTGCGTCTGATCCTGGCAAAGCGGGCGGCGCTCGACACCACCGCACGCGGCTACTACATCAGCCGACTCGGCGCAACGGAAAGCACGGGCAGCGAGACAATAGAGCGACTCGATGTCGGTCTGACGGTGCGTGTCTACGGCCAGCAGGGCATCTTCGTGCGGTACCGTGTATCGAATCGCGATGGGCGTTACGTTGGCGAACCCAACTCGCACCAGCGGGTCACGACCTTGAACATAGGCTACACGTTCATCGGCGAGGAAGATCTCGGGGCCGTCGATTGGCGACAAAGGCCCGGGCAGTAGCGTAGACTCGAGCATAAGCCCGGCGTACCTCCACTATGGCCCATCGAGTCTCGGCAAGGCACTCCAACAGGAGCGGTCCGAGCGTATCGACCAAATCACTCTTTCCTTTCTGGGCCATCTCGCAATCCTGCTCATCTGGGTCCTGCTGCTGACCTTCTACGCGCACATCGTTATCATCTCCAACGGCACGATGGCCCAGCAGACGATGATCAGACTGCCCCGGATCGCGCATCGGGCGGGCGGTAGCAGGTAGACGAGGATATCGCCTCGGGCGCGGGTGTCCGATTACATCCCGTGTAATTGCCGGCATTCTGGCGATCATTATCATTTCGACCGCGCAGCAACGCTGCCTCCGCAGCCGCTCGCAACCACCCCCTACTGCAGAGGTCGAAGCAATGAAAGCCTTTCTCGTTCACACGATTGAGTCCGCTCCAGCACAGTCCAAGGCCTCCCTCGAGGCGCTGCAGCGGACCTTCGGCATGATCCCGAACATCGCCGGTGCCATGTCCACCTCCCCAGTGCTCGTCGGCAGCCTGGTCAGCATGTTCCAGAAGGTTCACACCGGCAGTTTTTCCGAAAGTGAGATACAGGTCCTCCTGCTCACCAATGCGGTGACCAACGCCTGCACCTGGGCGGTCGCGTTCCACACCTTTCTGGCGCTGAAGCAAGGCGTCGACCCGGCGGATGTGAAGGCGATCCGCGAAGGCCGGGCGCCGAGTAACCCGAAGCACTCGGCACTGTCCACGCTGGCTCGGACCCTGATCGAGAAGCGCGGCCGGTTGGACGAGACGGAAATATCCCGGTTCCTGGAAGCCGGCTTCGACCAGGCCCTCCTGCTGGAGGTGATCGCCGTGGTCGCCGCGTCCACGATCACCAACTACACCGGCAGCGTCACTCGGCCGCCTCTGGAAAGCGCCTTCCAGGAGCAATCCTGGAGCGCGCAGTAGAGTTCCGACGGGCGTGACCAGCGGTCCCCGGTCTTACCGCCTGGGACCCGCTGGTGCCGCTATGCTGCACCGGAGCTGTATGAAGCAACGCGAGAGTCTTCATGGGCAAACAAGCAAAGAACAGCGAGCTCGGCGGCCTGCTCAAGCGGTGGCGCGGAGCGCGCGGCCGCAGCCAGCTCGACATCTCCCTGGATGCCGGGATCTCGCAAAGGCAGATCAGCTTCATCGAGAGCGGCCGGAGCGTTCCCACCCGGGCCACTCTGATGGGCTTGGCGCAAGCCCTGGAGATTCCCTTGCGCGAGCGCAACTCCCTGCTGCTGGCCGCAGGCTATGCGCCACTGTATTCGGAGGCGGCCTGGAACTCGAATGAGATGAAGAGCATAAAGAAGGCACTGGAGCGCATGGTCGCTCAACACGAGCCCTACCCGGCGATCGTGATGGATCGCTATTGGAACGTCTTTCTGACCAACGATGCAGCACCGCGCTTCTTCAACTGCTTCATCGAGCTGGCGGCGCTGCCTTCTCCCCGCAATCTGCTGCACCTGCTGTTTGATCCTCAGGCGATGCGGCCGTTCGTCGCCAACTGGGAATCCCTGGCGACGAGCTTACTGCAGCGCATTCGGCGGGAGGCGGTGGGCCATGTCATCGACCACAAAACCGAGGAACTGCTTGCGGAACTGCTCGAGTATCCGGGAGTCCAGTCGGATTGGAAGGCGGTCGAAATGCCTCGTGACCTGCCGATGATCCCTGTCAGCTTCGTCAAGGATGGGGCAACGATGAATTATTTCTCGCTGATCACCACTGTCGGGACTCCGCAAACCATCGCCGCCCAGGAACTCAGGGTCGAATGCATGTACCCCGCCGACGACGATACGGAAGTACTCCATGCGAGGCTATTGGCCTCATCCTCGGCCAAGCATTAGTCGGTCAGCTCGTGGAACTCGCATCCGCGGGGCTGTCACCGCGTGAAATCGCGGTGCCCCAAAGCCAGCTGAACAGGAAGGAAATCGCACCCCATGCAACGATCGTCAGCAGCAGTCTCATAGTCGTTCCTCGCGCGGCATGCGAGAAAAGTTACCTGAGGACTGGTGACATCTCAATTAGCGCCACGGTTCCATACCGGTGACATTGCGCGCTGCCCTTTACCAATTTCCGCAGGAGCTATCCGATGATCTGCAGTGCCGGCCACATTGGCCGGTTTCATGGCGGCAACAGCACCTTCGTCAAGCGGCATGGTAGTTTCCAGTGGGCGCCGTTGGACCACGTCGAGCGATCCAGATCAGCAGCGCTCCCAATAGGACGCTAGCAACACCACCCAACGACGCATCCGCAGCAAAGCTACCGGCAACACCCCGCTTCCCATATCCCCATCCGTCGACGATCAGCATGTATGTGATGGGAACATTGTAAGACGAGATCAAGAAGCAAAAAATGGTGGCCGCGAGTGGGTTACGACGGCCGATGGCTTCAAAGATGATCGCTATGGATACGGTGATCGCCAGTCCCTGAAATGCGTTCTCGCCGATGAAAGCGAGCGCGAAGACCTCAGGCGTACGCGGCAGCAGTATGAGCAGGAAGGTGAACAACGACCCCGCGACGCCGACGGCCAAAAACAGGAATCGAAGCGGCAACAGACGATCGATGAGTCGAAAGAAGAGACATCCCGCGGTCGCACCCAAGACGACCCCGCCACCCCCTATGAGGGAGACAAAATGG
This sequence comes from Steroidobacteraceae bacterium, assembly GCA_036489335.1. Classification (GTDB taxonomy): domain Bacteria; phylum Pseudomonadota; class Gammaproteobacteria; order Steroidobacterales; family Steroidobacteraceae; genus 13-2-20CM-66-19. Next base: position 20,429 of record DASXFY010000018.1, on the reverse strand, counting down.
GGAGAAGCGTGAAAATCATTGCCGATGCCACCGAGAAAGTTGGTCAACGAGAACGCCCCTGCCGGAGCGATGAAAAGCACAATGGCAATCAACACTTCTCGATGCTTCAAAAGACTCAAGACATCGACAAAGAACCGACCGAAGCTCTCAGCCGCGAGCCGTCGATCCGGCCCGGGCGCCGGCATGAAGGGAAATACGGCTGTTGGAAGCAGGATTAGTCCACCAAGCACGAGTGCCGCAATCCCCGGCGATACGTTCCTTATCAACTCACCTGTGGCCACCGCCATGGCACCCCCAGCCCCAAGGTTGCCGATCGTGACCCACGAGCTGAGCTTGTTTTCCTGTTCCGGGCTGGTAATGCTGGAGAGCCAGCCGCCAAGCGCGCTTTGATAGAGGTTCGCCGAGAAGAAGCCCGCGACCAGCAGACCCGTCACCAGCGCGAGATGATCGAGACTGAGCAGTGCCGCAACCAGCAACACGGCAGCCATCGCTGCGCTCGCCACCGAATACCAGCGCCTGCTGAAATGCACGTCGAGCACCGGGCTCACCAGAAAAGCCCAGAATCCTGGGGAGATTGTGATCGCCGACATGGCTGCAATGGTCGTCTCAGGAACGTGACGCATGCTCAGCAACTGGGGCATGGAAATCGCGACGATTCCGCCATACATGCCGAACACCGAGTTGGTCAGGCCCATCAACCATATCGGTGCGACTGATCGAGGCGTCATGGTCTATATCGCCGGTTGAACCTTACAGACTTTCTCCAAGACGCCTCTCGGGCAGGGCTCGGAAGGTCCTGCTCACGCGAAGGCTCCAAGCGGGTCCTGGCAACTGGTCAAAGCAAGTGACGGCTGGAAGATAGCAGCAATCACCTATTCGTCCAAGCCAAGTGCGGGGAGCTCCGCAAACACACTCATTGGAAGCGCGCCGGAGAACTCGGCAGGCGGGTTTCGGGAATGCGGGCTCGCAGCAGATCGTGAAACTCGAGCATCCAATGTTCGATTGCCGAAAGAGGTCCCGGCTTGTAACCGCTGTCTGCGATTCCGCGTTGCAGCCGCTCGCACAGAAACTTGTCTTCTTTGTTCACCTGCATATTGATGCGATTGCCGAGCCAGCGGACCACGCGCATTTCGCGTCTATCATCGCGAACTCCGAACGCGGCGCCGCGAATCACCGTACGGTCGTGACCCAAAGGGAGAATCTGGAAGAAATTCACCTGCTCCGGCAGTATGTCGATGCCGATATTGGGCAAGAAACTATAGAACCGCCAGGACGTTCGATTCGGTTCGGGCAAATGGGGCGCAGTCACGGCACCCACGTACTTCTGATAAATCCGCTCGCTCCATCGGGATGAGGCGGCCTCACGCATCCAGCTGAAACCGCGGGCAATGCCGGGGACACCCCGTTGATCCTCGTAGTCCAGCGTGAACAGCCGGTTGAGACCCGGATGTCCCACCGGGGACATGGTAGGACTCGAGATAGTTATCCATCGCGATCTTCCAGTTGACGTTCCACACATCCAGGTACGGGGGCTGTGTCGGCACCAACTCCTCCAACCTGTAAGGCGTCAATTCGTCCTGGATGGGCAGCCACAGCCGTGACGGTGGATCCGGGCTGCCGGCAAGACAAACCCAGACGAATCCAAGCGTCACCTCCACTCGTACCGGCTCGAGGCCGTGCTCCTGAGGATTCATTTCGGGGAAACTGTCCTTCGCCGGCGTCGCGAGGAGCGAGCCGTCGTAACGATACGTCCATCCGTGATAAGGACAGGTGATGCGCCCCGGACATCGGCCGGTCCCTTCCAGCAGTCGCGTACCCCGGTGCCGACACACGTTGCGAAAGGCGCGTATCCCGCCGGCGGTATCCCGCAGCACGACCACGCTGTCCGAGCCAAGCTCGAATGTCAGGTAATTGCCGGAAACCGGAATCTGGCTGACATGACCCGCTATCTGCCAGCTCGGACGGAGGATTCGTTCGATCTCCAGTCGCGTCAGCTCGGGATGTGAGTACACCCACGCGGGCAGCCCACGTGCGACTGGCCGGCCAGAGGCAGGCTCGATCGAGCCCTTACGGGAGGTCATGGAAGCTCTTCTGTGCCGCGTTTATATGTTCATATAGAATACCCTATACACATATATACAATAGGCAATTCGGCCGCGCACGTGAGGCCATGCCGATGAGGAGTCCATGAACATGAGAGTCCCGGTCTTGATCGCTGCGTTGGGCCTGCTCGCCACCGTCGCCGCGACCGCCGATGACGTGATGCCCACGTCACGGGCGCAGGCGCTCGCCATGGAAGCCCAGGACGCTCTGCCGCTCACGCGTTTCTATCAGCCACCGCCGTTCGGTAAGCGCACTCCCGGCACGCTCATCCGCTCTGTACCATTCAATGGATACAGCCTGCCGCCGGGGGCGCATGCGGTGCGTATCCTCTATGTTTCGCGCGCACTCGATGGTGCGCGCGATGCAGTCTCGGGAGTCGTGCTGATCCCCGCCGGTTCACCACCCCGCGGCGGCTGGCCGGTCATCGCTTGGGCACATGGCACGAGCGGCGTTGCCCGCATGTGCGCGCCGTCACTCATGAAGGATATCGAATACGGCAGTGAGGGTCTCATGCCCATGGTAGCTGCGGGCTTCGCCGTCATCGCGACCGACTACGCCGGCCTCGGGACACCAGGCGCTCATCAGTACGATGACAAGATTCCGCAGGCCAGGGATGTGGTCTACTCGGTTCCCGCCGCTCACGCCGCGGTGCCGTCACTCGGTCGCTCCTGGGTCGCCATCGGGCATTCTCAGGGTGGTGTCGCGGTGTGGGGTGTTGCCGAGCTCGAAGTGAAACTCAGGGATCCAGACTATCGAGGCACGATTTCCGTCGCCGGCGATATGAGTTATGAGGGCTTCGAGGCGCACGACGCGCGCGACTTCGCCACAATCACGAACATGTACTGGCCCTTGACGGCATTTGGCGTGAAGGCGAGTTATCCCTCGTTCGACGTGGCGCGAATGCTTTCACCGGCCATGTTGGCGCGCTACGAGGATATGACGAGGAAGGGATGCTGGTACTACGACTACGCCGCGGCCGCCGAGGTCGGTCATCAGGCGGCAGTCCGGCCCGGGTGGAACCAGGCGCCCGAGCTCGCCCGCTACAATCGAGACAGCCGCAGCGCCGACAAGCCCATCCGCGGACCGCTCATGGTCCTCGCAGGTGACGACGATCTCTCCGTGAATTTCGCCAATATAAAGGCCGGTGTCGCGCGGGCTTGCCGCCTGCGCTTGCCGATCGAGTTCGTGCACCGGCCGGGCCTCGATCATGATCCACTCATGGAGAAGACCATCGGCCTGCAGCTCGCGTGGGTACGCGCGCGGCTCGAGGGCAGACCGTGGAGCGGCAATTACGGTCAGTAACTTAACTCGCCCTCCCGCACGGGCGAGAGCCACTGGTGCGCTCAAAAGTCCCGTTCGCGCGCCTCGAGTTTCCTTTTGCGCTCCACGCTCTAAAATGGGGCCATGGGGCGTCCTGGCGCAGACTCCGAAGCAGACCTCGCACTACGCGGCCTCCAATGGGGTGAGTGGCGACTCATCTGGGTCGCCGGCGGGGCATGCTGGCTGATCGCAGGCGGATCGGTCGTGCTGTGGGGACTGCCGCTCAGCGGCAGGACTCTCGATGGCGCCTATTACTTTATGAGTACTCCCGCACGGATACTCGACTATATGGTGGTGTTCCCGATAGCCGTCTGTGCCTATCGCCTTACGCTAGCGGTCGGATGGAAGGAGGGGTTCACGACTCGTGTGCGCATCGTGCTCGTTGACGTGTTGCTTGCCCTTTCCGTGGTTCTTTCCTCCCGAATCGCCGGAGCCATGGTAATAGGATTCGTCGACGGGCACACTGCGGACATGTGGGATACCCTGGCGGAGCTTTGGCGCTTATGGTATGTCGGGCTTTGGGGCAGTGCGCTCTGTTTCTTCCTGTCGCCGTATCTCATGGGCCTGGGCGCTATCGCTCTAGTGAAGGTTACGGAGCGCAGCCAGCGCGAAGCCATGCTGGCGACACGGTTGAGCGCCGCTTATGCGGAGGCGCAGTTGTCCGCCCTATCAGCTCAGCTGCAGCCGCACTTCCTCTTCAACTCCCTACACGCGATAACGCGCCTAATCGAGGAGAGTCCCGCTGACGCGGCGACGATGGTGGCGCGTCTCGGCGACTTCCTCCGCCACGCTCTGGAGACGAGCCATACGCCCTGGGTGAGTGTCGCCACGGAGCTTGCGGGACTCGAAGCGTACCTCGAAGTGCAACGCGCGCGCTTTTCCGAGCAACTGACGGTAACCCTCGATGTAAGTTCCGCCGCGCTCGAGCTCTCCGTGCCATCCTTGCTGCTGCAGCCATTGGCTGAAAACGCGATCGAGCACGGCAGGGGGGTAGGCGGCGAGCCACTCGTGCTCCGCGTAATAGTCGAGGTCGTCGCCGAACACCTCCGATTCGTGGTCTTCAACAGCGGGCCTCGCCTTACCGCGCAGCTACTTGCGCGCGAGTATGGCTGCGGTCTCTCCAACGTCGCGCTGCGACTCAATGCCGCCTATGGCGGGGCTGCGCGACTCGCCGTCGGCCCCGACGAGCAAGGTAACACAGCCGCCATTCTGAGTTTACCGGTGCGGCGCCATGTTGGAGGCGAAGTGCCTCTCAGGGCGCGGCCATGAGCGCCATCCCGACCTTCATTGTGGACGATGAGCCGCTGGCACAGAGACATCTTCTGCATCTGCTGCGCTACGACCCGCAGATCAAGATCGTCGGCGTGTTCGACTCCGCCGTGGCAGCGGCTAAACAGGCACGGGAGCTGGCGCCTCGCCTGCTGCTGCTCGATGTCCGTATGCCAGAGGTCGACGGCTTCGAGCTGGTGTCGCTACTCGCGGCCCAAGGCCTCAATCCATACGTCATCTTCGTGACCGCACGTGCGGAGCGCGCACTGAATGCCTTTGATGTGGGTGCCGTGGATTATCTGCTCAAACCATTCGATAACGACCGCCTTGCCCGCTCCATTGCGCGCGCCAAGACGTTGCTATCCACGACCGGCTCCGCGGTTCCAGAGCAAGCCGCCGGCCGCGAGCCCGGCCGGGCGACCGGCCTAAACCGCTTGGTACTCTCCGATCGGGGTAACGTCCAGGTGTTCGAAATGCGGGATATCGAGTTTGCACAGGCAGCCGGCAGACACGTAAAGATCCATGCCCGCGGCCAGTGCTATACGTACCGGCAGTCGATGAGAGAGCTGGAGCAGAGGCTCGATCCGACTCTGTTCGTGCGTGTGCATCGCTCTACGCTCGTGAATATCGAGCACATCGCCCAGGTCCATCCGCTCTTTCACGGCGACTGTGAATTGGTCATGCGGCGCGGAACACGCCTCAATTTGAGTCGTCGCTATCGTGAGCGACTTGCTCCTTTCCTCCTCTGATGGCCCGTCGAACTCAGTACGCCCGAAGCTTCACGGTACGGCTGCGGACACAACCGAGACGCAGGTGCCCGCGCCAGTGGGGCCGACGCCAGAAGACCACATCATCGCGACGCACGAGGTGCCCACGGACGTGGTGCAGTCTCGGTCCCTGACGCGGAACATCGAAATCCGCGCTGCCCGAGGGTTGTGCCCCGCTCAGCAGAGGACAGGAAACTTCGATGTGGTCCAGCAGCGCGCTGCGGCCTAGACGTGCTCGCTTGGCATTGATTCGCGCAGAGGATACCGCTCGATGAGTCAATCCCGACTGCAAGCGCATCAGCATCAGCAGCGCCAGCACCCACGGCACATCAAAGGCCACGCTACCCAAAGTGCACGCGATCACGAGGTCTCGCTTCACCTCCGAGTGGAGCCCGGCTGCATAGTAGCGGTGCCAGCTGGGATCCAATCGGAAGCCCGCGCAATGCAACAGTCCATCTAAATTTGGGTTCGCCGGATCGCGTACACGCACGGCAGAACCTTCGAGGAGCATCGCAGCCTCATCCGCGCACGGCGGCGCGTGATCGAGATCGATGATCGTTTCTCCGGCAGCAACCACCGGCTCCCGCGGTTCGTCGCGCGACAGCCAGAAGGTACGCATGACCGCCGATCGTCCAGTCGAATCGGCGGCGATCAATATTCCGCCGCGCACGCTCGTTGCGGGCGCTACTGCGCAGTCACGCAACGCACGCGATATCTCCGCCACCCGTACCGGCTCGTTCCATTCCAGCCAGAGTTGCTCCGCGGGAAAGCGCACCAGGTCCATGCAGCTCGACAGGTCGTCGCCTTCGGAGTACGCGAGCTCCACGCAGATGCGCACCAGGTCGTCCGCCAGCACATAACGCAGAGGACATTGCGTCAGCCGCGCGGCGAAGTCGGCAGCCCCCGGCAACCGCCAAATCTGCCCGCTGTGATTGCGGACCACCAGGGGTTCTCGGCATTGGGCGATGTGATCCAGCAGGTACAAGCGCCGTCTCCGACACCAACAGCAGCGCCGATACGGTATTCAAGATAGCGCCTGTCTGACAACGGGCGCGCGCTGAGCCGCGGATTCCCGATGCACGAGCGGCACCAAATCCCGGCCGAGCGGGATGCGCCGCGGCCGCATTCGCATGCGCTTCACTGTTGTGTGCAGCGCACACTCAAAACGCTTGGCGCTCAGACATCCCTGTAGTGACGAGTTGACGCCGCTCATGCGCTTCACAATCCCGCTCGTGCGCGTTGCGTTGCGGTCGCTGCGTTTGACTCGTTAGCATCATTGCCTCACTCGATTCCAAACTTGGGGGCAAATCATGAGAGCAATGCTTGGGGTATGGGTTTGGTCCGCGCGGGCGCGCAAATCAGTCGAGCGTCTGCTCGCGATCGCGTTACTCGCCTTCTGCGCTGCGGGTGGTGTTGCGGCCAATCCGCAGCAGGACGCTGCTGCATCTTCGCCAGCGAGCGCACAATCAACCCCGCCGCCCGCGACAGCCGCGGCCGCACCGACATCACCCACCCCCGTGCAGCTGCAAACCGTCGTGGTCACGGGCACCATGATCGCAAGACCCGCGGCGGAGACCGCGGAGCCTGTGACCATCATGCAGACTTCGGCCCTGAAGAACATGGGCATCGTGAACGTGGAGCAGGCGATCGATGAGATCAGTGCCAACGTTCCGGGAGTGAATATTGCCCAGTCGATTGGCTCGTTCACCGCCGGAGGAACTTTCGCTAACCTGCGCGATCTGCAGGGGGGCCGCACCTTGATCCTCCTGGATGGGCAGCGTCTGGCGAACAACGCCAATACTGGCGAAGCGGTCGATCTGAGCGGTATCCCGTTCTCGGCTCTCTCCAGCATCCAGGTGCTGCGGGATGGCGCCTCCTCGCTCTACGGCTCGGACGCGATTGCCGGCGTGATCAACTTCATTACCCGCAAGGACTATCAAGGGGGCGAAGTGGACGCCGACGTCAACCACCCACAGCAGGTCGGTGGCAGCTCAGGCGACGTGAATGCCGTTTTCGGACACGGAAACTTGCTCGACGATGGCTACAATTTCATGATCACGGGAAGTTACAGCAAGCAGGAAGAGCTCAGGGCCACACAGCGGTCATTCTCCGCCACTGGCTTCGATCCGGCGCTGGGACTCACGAATACGAACAATCCGGGAACCTGGCCCGGTACGGTAGAAGACAACAACAACTACGTTTGGCAGTATGGCTATCCGGCGTGTCAGGGCAATCCGTACCTGGTCCGATACAAAAGCACTTGCGCTTACGAATATTCAGCCGCCACGGATGTGATTCCAGATTCCAGCGAAGCATCAGGCATGGCTGAATTCACCAAGACTCTGCCGGCGAACAATCAGGTGGCGATCCAGTATTTTTATACGCGCTCGACAACGACCGCGTATACCGGCCCGACTTTCTACGACTTCACGATGAACCCCGGGCAGCCCTATTTCCCGACGGCCTCCGCATTGAGCTGTATCGCGGCGCCCTTACACCAGAGTTGTGCCGGCGCCACGCCCGATCTCACCGATCCCATCACGGCAATCTGGACCGACCCGGGTAACAGCCGATTCCTGGGCAACATCAATAGTGAGCAGCGGGCGCTGGTTACCTTCTCCGGCAGCGATGCCGGCTGGGACTATAGCATCGACCTCAACTACAGTCAGAACGGGAATACGCAGCTCACCATTGGCGGCAATCCCAATGAGTTCGGCGCTGGCGCGCCGGCATTTGCGCCTGGCGGCGTGCTCGACGACCTGATCAATCCATTCGGCCCGGAGACCGCTGCCGGACAAGCGTATATCAACAGCACGTATCTGAACGGCCCATACGTCCACGGCAAGATGAAGCGCTGGAGCGCTGGCGGACACGCGAGTCATGAGCTGGGGGATGCGTTCAATGCGGGCACTCCGGCAACCGTGGCGGTCGGCTTCAGCATGGAGGGGGACAGTTTCGATGTGGCAACCACTCCTCTGGACAACCTCCTGGCTGCTGCGACCGCATTCACGCCCACTGTGATTCACGGCGAGCGCCAGGAACAGGCCATCTTCGCGGAACTTGATGTGCCGATGTCCAAGCAGCTGGATGTCGACATCTCGGACCGGGAGGATCGGTATAGCGATTTCGGCACGACCAATAACGGCAAGCTGTCGGTGCGTTATCAGCCGTTCCATATGCTGACCGTCAGAGGCTCGGCATCCACCGGCTTCCGGGCACCTTCCTTGTTCAATCTTTATCAACCCAATACGATTGCCGCAACCGGAGGCTCGATCAACCAGGGAGGAAATCCATTTTGTACGCCCGCGACCTATAACACGGAATTCACCCCCACGCTTTGCACGTCGCAAGGATTGGGGCTGGTCGGAGGTAACGCGAACCTGAAGCCGGAGACCTCGGAGAACTTCGACTTCGGCGTCATCGTCGAGCCGATCCGTAATCTCGGTATCACGCTGGATTATTATAGGATCCTCGTGAAGGAGGCCATTCGATCCATTCCGGACACCGCTATTTATGGCAACCCGACCGAGTTCGCGGGCCAATACGTGTTAAACGGCGCCGGCACGCTAACCCCCTCGATTGCGCTGGGCTCGGCCTGCACGCCCTACACCGCTTCGACCTGCGGTTACATTCTGCAGGATTTCCAAAACACCGGCGGCATCACGACGGATGGGGTGGACCTTAGCGTCCAATACCTGCAGCACACTTTTCTGGGGACGTTTCACGAGGATCTGGAAGGGACCGCGATTACGCAATTTCGGCTGCAGGAGTACACCGGGGGCCCGGTGCTGAACCTGGTAGGCTGGTTCAACGAGGGTAATCTACCGGCGATGCGCTGGCAGCATACCCTGAGACTGGACTGGACGAGCCTGAGCTATAAGTGGGGCGCCGGACTGGAGAACCGCTTTTTCTCGTCCTACATCGATCAGTTCCCGGACGGTAACGGCAACCCGCGGACCGTGGGTAGCCAGTCCACCTGGAATGTCTACGGCGCCTACAAGCCGATCCAGGGGCTGACGGTGCTGCTCGGCGTTCGCAATCTCTTCAATACCATCCCGCCGTTCAGCAACACGACGATAAACTTTTCCGCGGGGTACAACTCCGCCTTTTCGGACCCGTTGCTGCGGACCTTCTATTTGAACCTGAAATATGAGTTCTGATATCGGGATTCTTGCCTAAAGGGTGCAAAGTCGTCCCCGCGCGATCGCGTTCCAAGGCGCGACGCGCGGGGGATGGCTACCCCCACTGACGGTAGCGGAGTTTCCGTCAAACCCCGTCAGTCCTCGTTCAGTGATGCGACTGTGACGCAAGTCTCAGGCCGGCCCATCAATCTTTGACCCGCTCGCTGGGCGACTCGGCGCGATCGACTAGTCTTGAGCCCTGGATTGCAGGCTCGAGAGAGGTTCGCACGATGCCGGACACGGCTGATCGAATTTCAAGTGCGGACACCGCGCTCAATCGCCGCCTTCAGCGCCTGGGGCTGGAGGGCCACGAGGACTCGTGGATAGACCGCTACGTGCTGTGCGATCACCTGGTCAGCCCACAAGCCGCTCTGCCGCGTCAGAAGTTCGAGGCAACCGCTCGCTTCATCCGCGACCTCGTCGCGCACCGGTGGGCACGGACGCGGCTATCGCGAGCCGAAGCGAAGCCCAAGCGCGTGTACTACCTGTCCATGGAGTTCCTCCTGGGACGGTCGCTACGTAACAATATGATGAACCTGGCGGCCGAGCCGACCGTGCGTCACGCGATGCAGCATGAAGGTTGGGATCTCGAGACACTCATCGAGGAGGAGCCGGACGCCGGACTCGGCAATGGCGGTCTGGGGCGTCTCGCCGCGTGCTTCATAGACTCCCTCGCGACTCTACAGTACCCGGCGATCGGCTACGGGCTCCGCTACGAATACGGCATCTTCCGCCAGGGCATCGAAAACGGCTGGCAGATGGAACGGCCCGACGACTGGCTGCACAACACCGATCCGTGGGAAGTGAAGCGACCCAGCCGGACCTATGTCGTGCCGCTCAACAGCTCGTTCGTGCTCCAGGGCGCCGGCATCACCGTGCAGCGCAACCGCCCGTCGAGCCTGCTCGGCATCGCTTACGACCGTCCGGTGGTGGGTTACGGCGCGCACTGCATCAATACGCTGCGCCTATGGGCAGCCGTCGCGCCGAACTCGCTCGATTTTGCGGAATTCTCCCATGGCGACTTCGCAGGCGCGGTGATGCAGAACGTCGCCGCCGAGTCGCTCACCCGCGTGCTCTATCCGGACGATTCCACGCTCGCGGGCCGAGCTTTGCGCTTCCTGCAGCAGTATTTCCTCGTGAGTTGCTCTCTGCAGGACATCATCGCGCGCTTTCGTGAGGACGGCAGCGACTGGTCCAAGCTTCCCGACCGCGCAGCCATCCAGATGAACGACACGCACCCGGCGCTCTCGGTCGCGGAGCTGATGCGGCTGCTGCTCGATGAGGCGCGGCTCTCGTGGAGCGACGCCTGGGATCTGACGGTGCGCACACTCGCCTATACCAACCACACGCTGCTGCCGGAAGCGCTGGAGCGCTGGCCTGTCGAGCTCTTCGAAGTGCTCATCCCGCGGCATCTGGAAATCATCTACGAGATCAATCACCGTTTTCTCGCCGACGTCAGTCGACTGTTTCCCGACGATGCCGGCCGCGCGCAGCGCATGAGTCTCATCGAGGAGGGTCCCGTCAAGAAGGTACGCATGGCGCACCTTGCAGTTCTGGGCTCACACAGCACCAACGGTGTCGCAGCTATCCACTCGGAGCTGCTCAAGACACGTGTTTTACCGGACTTCAGCGCGATGTTCCCGGCTCGCTTCAATAACAAGACCAACGGTGTGACACCGCGTCGCTGGCTGCAGCAGGCAAACCCCGCCTTGTCGGAGCTGATTACACGCACCATCGGCCCGTCCTGGATTACGGACCTGGCGGAGCTGCGCGATCTCCTTTATTTCATCGACGACCCCGCTTTCCGCGAGGAATTCCGCGTCGCCAAGCGTACAGCAAAGCTGGCGTTCGCCAGCTGGCTCAAAGCAAGCGCCGGGCACATCGTCAACCCGGATGCGATTTTCGACGGTCACGTCAAACGCATCCACGAATACAAGCGCCAGCTCCTCAATGCGCTGCACATCGTCGTTCTCTACAACAGGCTCCGCGTGGCGCCTGACCAGCAATTCACCCCGCGCGTATTCCTCTTCGCAGGCAAGGCGGCGCCCGCCTATCGGCTGGCAAAGCTGATCATCAAGCTCATCAACAGCGTGGCCGACACCATCAATACGGATCCGCTTGTGCGGGGTCGGCTGCAGGTGCTGTTTCTGCCGGAATACAACGTCAGCATGGCCGAACGTCTCATTCCGGCATGCGATGTCTCTGAGCAGATCTCCACGGCAGGCTTCGAGGCCAGCGGCACCGGCAACATGAAGTTCATGATGAACGGTGCCCTGACGATCGGCACCCGTGACGGCGCCACCATCGAAATGGCGGAGGAGGCTGGCGGGGAGAACCTGTTCCTGTTCGGACTCACCGCACAGCAGGTCGCGGACAGTGCCGGTTGGTATGACCCGAACTGGCACTATGCCAACGAGCCGGAGACCCGAGCGGCGCTCGACCTGATTTTCTCGGATTACTTCAGTCGCAAGGAGTCGGGTGTATTCAATCCGATCCGCGACGCGCTGCTCCTGCATGGCGATCCATACCGGCACCTGGCCGACCTGGCCGACTATGCGCGCGCGCACCGGGATATGTCTGTTCTCTACGAGGATCCCGAGGCGTGGACGCGCAAGGCGATCATCAACGTCGCCCGCAGCGGTAAGTTCTCGAGCGATCGCACCATTGAGGAATACGCCGACGAGATCTGGAACCTGAAGCCCTCGCCCGTTCGTTGATACGCCCCTCGCCACCTGGTCGCGCTAGGCACCCACGCGCCGCAGAATGGTAATCGGCACCGAGCCGTCGGGCCGCGGAGCGACCTTCCACGAGAGCTCGTCCCCTTTCATCTCGTAGGGACGCACCTGGATGGTGTCGTCCTGATTCGGAAAAGAGCTCCGGTCGATGCGGAAAGTGATGGTGTGACTCGCTGCATCCAACGAATAGCGTCCAAAGTGGACGCTCGTGCTGAGCGAAGCGTCCCGGTATTCCTCGGGCGTTCCCTTGAGCTTGTCTCCGGAGGAGAACTTGAGGCGCTCGGCGCGGTAGATCTGCACCGAGTAATAACCGTTGGCAGTGAAGATGACGAGGCCGTGGGGATTGGGACCATAATCGGCAATCCGCCTGCCGTCCGGGAGAAGTTTCTCCGCTCCGGCGAGAGTCCAAGTCCCGACAATGGATGGGGTCTGGGCGATCGCCGTAAGGGGAGCAATCGCCAGTAGTGCGAGGAGCAAAGTGGTTTTTCTCATGCGCCCAATCTAATGGGGCTCCGAAGTCGCGACAATTTGATTCCTCTCAACCGATAGTTGAGCGAGCCTTCACTTTTGAGCCCCCTGGCCCGACGCGCGACGTGCCACCCGCCTCACAGCCTTGCCCCTCCGGTCACGGTGAAGAACCGGCTTCAGTGCATCCGTCAAAAGCGCCGCCATGCGGTCCACGGCCTCCCCCTTTGCACCCGCGTTGCGGTGCACTGTGACCGGCAGGCTCCCAAGCGCAGGTAAGCCGTGCAGGATGCGATCGAAAGCAAGCCCCTCGGGAAGATCGAGCGCCGCACGTGCCGTCACACCGAGCCCACCGCGCAGCGCCGCCCAGAGCCCGTCGAGGCTTGGGCTGCTGGCGGCGATCCGGAACTCAATGTCGGCCTCTTCTAGACGCTCGATGGCACAGCGGCGAAAGGCGCACTTCGGACCCAGGACCGCGAGCGGCAGCGGCTGCTTCTCTCGTGGGCTGAAACTGGAGGAAGCGATCCACCCCATTTCGACATGGCCGATGGTCTCCCCAGTCCCAGCGCCATTCCGACCGATGATCGCGGCGAGATCGATGCGCGCGCTCTGCACGGCCTCGAGCAGACTGGCGTTACCCTCGATCAGGAGCTCGATCTGCATGCGCGGATAGAGCGCGGCGAAGTGCGCGAGGACTTCCGGCAAGACCGATGCGAAGTCCTGCGGGGCGCCGAGGCGGATCGCGCCGCTGATGCCAGCGCGCTGTGTGGTATCGAGCAGCTCGTCATTGAGTGCGAGGATCCTGCGTGCATACGCGAGGGCCACCTCCCCATTCTCAGTCAGCCCAAGCCGTCGTCCGCGCTTTACAAAGATGGCGACGCCGAGATCGTCCTGCAGGCGTTTCATCTGCAGGCTGATAGCCGACGGAGTCCGACCGAGATGCTCGGCGGCTTGCGCTAGCCCGCCACGGTAGTGCGCGACGGCCAGGGTTCGGAGGGTATCGAGGTCGAGGTTGATGTGCCGCATGCGCAGATCGTACGCTCTGCGCGTTCACGACGCCCGACGTTGTCGCTCCCGATAGGCCCTGACGGTGTCGCCAACGTCACTTGAGCATTCCATACTGCTTCCTATAGCCAGCAGGCGATATGCGCAGACGCCGCATGAACAGCCGTCTCATGCGTTCCTCATCGCCGAAACCACAAAGATGTGCGATTTGTTTGATCGGCGCTTCGTTCTCGGTCAGATGCCGACATGCTGTTTCGAGGCGAAGGTCTTCAATCAGTTTGGCAGGTGTCCGGCCATACCAATCGACGAACTTGCGTGCGAAAGTGCGCGGCGCCATTTTTAGGCGATTGGCGAGCAGCTCGGTGGTGAGCTCCTCGTCGATATGCTCGACGATCCACGCATGCACAGCTTCGAGCTGCGAGTCGGTGCTGCGCGCAGCGGCGCTCGACTGACTGGCCAATGTACGGCTGAATTGGGCCTGACCGCCTTGGCGATGGAGAAAGACGACCAGGTCCCTGGCGACCGCAAGGCTGAGGTGTCGCCCGTGATCTACGCCGACCAGTGTCAGCGCCAGATCGACGCCCGCGGAAATGCCCGCGGAAGTCCAGATGTTGCCGTCTTTGACGTAGATAGGGTCAAGTTGCACATCAACGGTCGGAAACTGGGTGCGCAGGTCATCCACGGATGCCCAGTGTGTCACGGCACGGCGCCCATCCAGCAGGTTCGCCTTCGCCAAGAGAAATGCGCCCGTGCATACGCTACAGGTGCGCCGCACCACCGCGGATGCGCGGCTGATCCATTCTATTAGCGCGGCATCGCGCATGGCTTCGACGACTGTGACCCCGCCAACTACGATGATGGTGTCGAGATGATTCAAATCGATGGACGCGATGGAATGTGTCTGAATCGATATGCCAGAGCCAGTTCGCACCAGACCACCGGTCGTGGAGAGGTAGGTTTGCTCATAAAGAGGGGGGCTCTCGCCCGATAAGCGATTGGCACCGGCGAATGCCTCCGCCGGCCCGGCAACGTTCAGCGCCAGCGAATCGTCGAAGGGAACGAATGCGATGACTTTGGTCGAAGACATTCTAATTGGCAGAAAAGGAGGTCTGTTTGGCCTTGTTCAGCAATGCGCGAAGAATCAACATGTCGGTCCCGACATACCCGCCTTGGATGATAGCCTATGCGCCACGTATCGCATGTCCGGGCCCGACGGCCTGCAGAAGTCGCTGGCCATCAGCACATACAACCCCAGCGACAAAAGCTACTGGCACTACGAAGTGTTCACGGACGATGGCGGCAGCCCTTTCATTGCGCGCATGACCGTGGCAGGCGGCACGTGGACGTACGATGGCAAGTCCGGCAACATGAACTGGCACATCATCTATCACTACGAGTCGGCGACGAAAGTAACGCTGCGCATCGAACAGTCCACGGACCATGTTCATTGGACGACCGTGGGGCAGGCAGAGGGGCGTAAGAAGGGTTAGCGGGACGCGCGTTCGCGTCCGGGCTGCGCTCGAGCTCATCGAGCGGGCTTTGATGATGCATTTGGCAACATCAAAGCAGGGAACGCCGCTGAGCTGAGTTCGAATATCATGCGCTCGCGCGTCAGCTTGAACAGGCCGGACAGCTCTCGATGTGGTCTACGTGCTAGCGACGTAACCTCTCGCCGAACCGCCGCAGCACAAAGTCGATGAATGTGGTGATCTTCGACGTAGGTCGGCGATCGCGGGGATAGAGCAGGCTCATCGGTCGGGGCGGCGGCGCATATTTCGATAGCACCTGGACGAGACGGCCGGCCGCCACGTCCTCGGCAAGTACGACCTCCGGTTGGAGGATGAGGCCTACCCCTTGCAGCGCAGCGGCGCGGAGCGCGAGCGCATTATTGGAGCGCAGGCGGCATGCGGGAGGTTTGACCGGCAGCCGCCCGGTCTGCCCGAGCGCCCAGCCGCCGTAATTTCGCCACAGCGTGAAGGCGAAGCATGTGTGGCCTGCCAAGTCCGCGGGCGTTTCCGGAACGCCCGCGCGCTTGAGGTAACTCGGGGCGGCGCAGATCATCATTCGATACGGCTGGAGGCGTCTGGCGACGAGTCGGCGAGAGGTCCGATCCGTATGGCGGCGTCGAAGCCTTCCTTGACGACGTCTACCACTTGATCAGTGAGGTCGAGCTCGACGCCGACTTCAGGATAGGCCGCCAGATAGTCGGCGAGTGCGGGCGCGAGACGCAAGGCACCGAACGAAATCGGCGCCGTGATTCGGAATTCGCCCTTTGGCGCGACCCGCATGGCCTCCGCACTTGCTTCCGCATCGCGGACAGCCCCGAGGATTTGTCCGCAACGCTCGTAGTAGTTGCGGCCTATCTCGGTCATGCTCTGGTGACGGGTCGTGCGGGTGAGGAGTCGCGCCCCGAGCCGCTCCTCGAGCCCCCGAATGTGCTTGCCCACCATGGCAGGCGTAATGCGAAACGCGCGCGCGGCCGCAGTGAAACTGCCCCGATCCACGGTGGCGACGAATACTTCCATGCTGAGCAGGCGGTCCATGGATTGAGAACTCCAGGTATTAACTATTGAGAACTGCGTAAATAGGTGACACTTTTTCCGCTGCTTGCGGTCCAAGTACTTCGGATGGTTAGCGTGGTAAGCCTCCTCTCGATGCGCGCCTCGAGCTCATCGAGTCCTCGGGCGAGTACCTTGTTCGAGGCCAGGTCCCGCAGCTTCATGCAAGCACGCACCACATAGACGCTCATCTCGACGGCGCGGGGGCTGTTGAGGATGGTGGCGGCCTGGATCGCGCCGTGCTCCGTGAAGGCAAGCGGAAGCTTGCGACGGCCGCCCCAACTTGATGTCGCAAACTGAGGATGGGTAAGGAAATTCTGTTGATCCTCAATCGAGGAAGGACTTCAATTTCAGGGGGTTGAAGGGTCGGTTCTGAGGTAATTCACATGCATGAAGAGCATGCATGCGAAGTCCCCATGCTGTACGGCTCGGGTGCGGCGGGGATGCACAAGATCGCTGCTCAACAGCGCTGGTTCCTAGCTGTGTCATTTCCATTTGCTGCTGAAAATACAGGCACAACGCGGTCGAGTGCGCCACCGCCTCCGCGGCGGGGCTGTGCGCGAAGAGATCCACCGGCTCATCCGCCAAGGGCTAGAGTTGCCAGATGGGCGCAAGCTCAATGCGGTGGTTCATCGGCTGCGCCGTCTATCCCAAGGCGACTGCGGGACGGAACGCATCCAGGCCATGGGTCCGGGAGTTCCTCAACTCTATCGCGTACTGCCGTACCTATCTCGCCCACCCCGATCTCGGACTACCGCATACCACAAATTCCATAGAATCTATGTGCCGATTGCTCCGAGAGATGTTTCGCAGCAGCCGCGCCGGCTCGAATCCGAAGTCCGTCCTGCTGTGGGCAACGGCGTTGCTGCGGCTTCGGCCGACAGTCGTCTGCAACGGTCATCCGATCAACAAAATATCCTGACCCATCCCCAAAACGCGACTTCAAGTTCGCGAACTCGGCGGCAGTGAGCTCGAAAAGGAAGTCCTCGGGGAAGCGCCTCCTGTTGCGGCGGACCTGCTCAATCAGCCGTCGTGTGGTCACGCCATAGAGCGCGGCGAGCTCGGTATCGAGCGATACTTTCTGGCCGCGTAGGAGGAGGACGTATCCGCGAAGGTTCCGTCAAACTGCTAGTTCGAAGATGGTTGCAGTGGATCGATCAATTTCAATGCCGCGAACCGCCGGAAGTCCTTGTCGGTGGAGCACAGCGTCGCTCCCTGCTCAAGGGCTACGGCAGCGAGGGCTGCATCGCTGACGAGAGCTCCGCTCACCTTGGCCTCACCCACTTGCTCGCAGAATAGGGGCCAGAATCTCTCACCGTACCCCACCGCGACAACGTTCGGATGTTCTAACCATTGCCGGGCGATGGCGCATGCAGTTTCACTGGTGAGAGGCCTGATCACGGCGCGAGGATTCGTTGCGATCCGCACGAATGCAAGAACGCTTTGCCACGGGAGGGCCACGGTTTCCTCCGCATCATTGAGGGCGCTTTCGAGCCAGGCCCGACACACCGCGTGGTGCGGAGAATCGGCGTTATAGGCGTACAGGAGGACGTTCGCATCCAGGAGCTTCACTGGTGCTCTTCTCCTTCGGTTTCCTCCAACAGAGTGCTGATGCGATCGTAAGAGCGCCCGGGAATCGGCGGACCCAGATGCACGGGCTCAACTCGGAACGATCGGACGGCTTGTGCAGTTCGCCGCCGGGCAAGCCCTGCTCGCAGGTACTCGTTGACGACGGTCTTGAAGGACCGGCCCGTGCGTCGGGACTCAGCCTGAAGCCGCGCGGCAATATCCTCGTCCAAAGTCAGGGTTGTTCTCATAGCATCATGATGCTATCATTTTAGCATCATGATGTCCAGTAGCGCCGGCGGCCTTTGCCCGACGTCGGGCGTTGTCTCGGTCGCCGCTGCGCGGCCGCTCAACCTGTTGGTTGGGCATCTCCATGCATCTACGAGGACCAGCGATGTCAGTGGTCCGGTTGCACGCAGCCGGCTCTAACCGGAATGATGCTCTGTGCAGCGCGTCAATCAGGATGAGAGAACCGGGGCGGCGGTCCGCCCCGGGTGGGGCGAGACTGCCGGTGATCGTGGCCGATCGGGTATGAGGACGGGACGCTCCCTAAGAGGATCCGCCTCGTGCCCGGCCGACACATCAACGATCACCAGATGAGGAGCACAGACTCACCGAGTCGGTGGCGGCGGTCGCGGCGAAGGCGGCGATCAGTGTGGCGAGCGCGTACCGGATCGAGGACGACCGGCGGCTGCCTTCCCAGAAGCAGGCATTATGAGCCGGCCGCTCCGCTTAAGATAGCCTTTATATTCAATAACTTGCCAAGGGACGCCCCGTTGCGATTGGCACGACGAAGCACCACCGAGCACAACCGATTCCCGCAAAATTCCCGCGCCTCTGCGGCGAATCTTAGAGGTTGATGGGGAGCCAGAAGGGCGCTATATTCTCTATTCGCGAATCGCGAATAGAGAATGCGTTGAAGCGCCAAAGTAACCCGCAGATCGTCCTCAAGCCACAGGACCTCGTCGTCCTGCTGAAGCTGCTGGGCACAGGCGATAAGCGCCGCAGCTTCGCGGATCTATCGGCGGAATTGTCGATGTCCGCATCGGAGGTCCATGGCAGCGTGGGCCGGGCAAGGGAGGCCAGATTGCTTCATCTGGCAACCGGTGAGTTGCAAGTCACGAAGGCCGCTCTGAAGGAATTCCTGCTGCATGGGGCGAAGTACGCCTTTCCGGCCACGGTCGGTGCACTGACACGCGGCGTGCCGACGGCCTATGCCGCGCCGCCGCTCCGCGATCAGATAGTCCAGCCCGAGACTGAATTACCACCAGTGTGGCCTACCGCGGACGGCGAACGACGTGGAATCGCTTTCTATCCCTTGTACCCTTCGGTTCCTCAGGCGGCTCGCAAAGATGCAGCGCTGTACGAGACCCTCGCTCTATTTGATGCGTTGCGCGGAGGTGCAGCCCGCGAACGCAACTTGGCTGCCAAACTGCTGGAGGAACGCTTTGCATGAGCGTCGCGAACCCCAACCTACCGCTGTTGGAGTCAGTCGTCGCTGCCTTGGGATCACTGTGTCCGCGATTCGTTTTCATCGGCGGCTGCGTCACCGGCCTCCTCATTACCGAGGCAGGCGCACCACCCGTGCGTACTACTCGCGACGTCGACGTCATTGTCGAGGCCGTCTCGCTAGGCGAATACCACACGGTGGAGCGCCAACTCGAGCAGGCTGGATTGCGTCACGATCGCAGCCAAGATGCACCCGTCTGCCGGTGGCTGGCTGGTAGCGCCCTCCTCGACGTGATGCCGACTGACAAGGCGGTCCTGGGTTTCGGGAACCGCTGGTATGAGGAAGCCGTTCGTACGGCCCTCACCCACGTCCTCCCCAGCGGGACCTCGATTCGGCTGATCAGCGCCCCCGTGTTCATCGCGACAAAACTGGAAGCATTCGCCGATCGCGGACATGGAGACTTCCTAGCCAGCCACGATCTCGAAGACATCACCACTATCGTAGACGGCCGTCCCGAACTCGTAGACGAGGCCGCCGTCGCGTCGGCTGAAATCCGTAAACATCTCAGCACTCAGGTAAAAGCTTTGCTTGGGAGTTCCGCGTTTCACAATGCCCTGCCAGGACACCTTCCCGGCGATTCAGCAAGTCAGGCCCGCGTGCCGCTGATCCTCGAGCGCTTGCAACGCTTATCGCGAGTGGCGTGAGTGGCGGGACTCGAAGCGCCCTGCTGAGTAGATGAAAAAACATCGATATTCAATCGTGCCGATCGTCTATCCGCCCCCAGCCGTTCCCCCACTGCATCGGCGCTGGACAGCTCGGCTGGTCGGCGAGCATCTTACCCCAGTGCACCAGATCACCAGATGGGTGGTGGCGCGTGAGAAGGCATTCCATGGATGTCTATAAACCTCCGTAGCCTTCCATGGATTGCGGACCGATTTTAGGCGCTCGGTCATTGGATTTACGGGCTTTCTTGACTCATCGCGGCGTATCCCTTTCCCGGCAGCGAGTGA
>DASXFY010000013.1:0-149848 GCA_036489335.1 Steroidobacteraceae bacterium | reverse complement strand
AGCGTGCTAGACAACCGCTCGCTGGCCGCTCATGGCCTTGCACCCATCCACTGGCGTAAGCGCTTGCGTGCCGTGCTGAGAGAGATACCCAGTGCCTAGGCTGCTCGTCACCGGCGGCGCCGGCTTCATCGGCGCCAACTTCGTGCACTACTGGCTGAGTGCTCATCCCGGCGAGCGCCTGGTGGTGCTCGATGCGCTGACCTACGCCGGCAATCTCGCCAATCTCGAGCCGGTCAAGGGACGCCCGGAGCTCGAGTTCGTGCAGGGCAACATAGGCGACACGCCTCTAGTAGAGCGGCTGCTACGCGAGGAGCGACTCGACACCATAGTGCACTTCGCTGCGGAGTCGCACGTGGACCGCTCGATCCACGGTCCCGATGCCTTCATCGAGACCAACGTGCAGGGCACGCACTCGATGCTGAAGGCCGCGCGTGAAGTGTGGCTGCAGGAGAAGACGGTCGCAACGCACCGCTTCCATCACGTATCGACGGACGAGGTCTATGGCTCTCTGGGACCGGACGACCCCGCATTCCACGAGCGCACCCCGTACGCGCCGAACTCGCCCTATTCGGCAAGCAAGGCGGCTTCCGATCATCTGGTCCGGGCCTACCACCATACCTATGGCCTTCAGGTCACGACCAGCAACTGCTCGAACAACTACGGCCCGTACCATTTTCCCGAGAAGCTGATTCCGCTCATGATCGTGAATCTGCTGCATGGGCGGGCGCTGCCCGTCTACGGCGACGGGCGCAATGTCAGGGACTGGCTGCACGTGAGCGATCATTGTCGCGGCATCGACCTGATCCTGAAGAAGGGCAGGGCGGGAGAGGTCTATAACATCGGCGGCGGCGCCGAAAGCGAGAACCTGAAGCTGGTCGAGACGCTGTGCGCGGTGGCCGATGAGACATTTGGGAATCATAGGGATCTCTGCTCCCGTTTCCCAGGTTGTCCCGCGGCACAGGGCGGAAGGACTTCGGGTCTCATTCAGTTCGTCAAGGACCGTCCCGGGCACGATCGCCGCTACGCCATCGATTGCGGCAAGATCACCCGGGAGCTGGGATACCGGGCGCAGGTGACCCTGATGTCCGGCCTGAGCGACACCTTCGAATGGTACGTAGGGAATGAGTGGTGGTGGCGCGCCGTAATGGATGGCAGCTATCAGAGGTGGGTCGAGACGCATTATCGGTAGCCGCCGAGTCATCCCGCAGCTCCGTCGAACGTTTAGCACGGATTCCGCTCCAAACCCGCGGCGCTCCCGCTACAATCCTCGTTTCGTGGGGCGAGCCGGGGCGATTAGGACCTCGAGAATCCGGCGGGCAGCCGGACGCGGGCTCGAGCATGCGCTGTTTTGTGCACTGCCGATAAGGGTTGTGAATGCAATCGATGCGACGTGGATTGAGGCCGCTGGCCGGATTACTGCTTGCGTTTCTTGGCCTGTGGCTGGTCGCCGCTTCCGCGCAGGCTCAGACTTCACCTCTCGATACCGGCAACGATCCACTCGCCTTGCTGCAAGGCCTCTCGCCGTCGGAGCAGCAGTCCATTCTGGGACGCATCTCGGGGGCGGGGACTCTCGGCCAGGGGACGACTGAGCTCAACAACTACCCGGGCGCCACCGGGCAGCTGGGTCAGGCCAGCCAGCAACAGCTCCAGATGCTGCAGCAGGAAATGGAGATCCGCCAGAAGCGCCTGGGAGAGGAGCAGCAATCGCTGATTTCGGTGCTGAAGGGTGGCGACTGGCTCATCATAGAAATCGGCCTCCATTTGGCACCGCGGCAGGAGTCCCAATCGACGTTGGCGCTGCAACAGGCGAACTCTGCTCAGGCACAGGGAGTCACCCTGTCGCCGGACGCTCTGAAAGCCTTACAATCGCTGCAGGGCAGTTCCGGCAACAGCGCCGCGGCGCTTTCCCAGGCATCCGCAGCAGTCACACCGTCCACCGAACCCAACAGCGCCGACACTCAGCGGGTGGCTGCGTTGATGGACGTGATACGGTCGCGGAATCCATATCAGCTCTCGCCGGACGGCGAGCTGACGCTGCCGGGCTTCGCGCCCATCCCGCTACTCGGTCTCAGCGAGGGACAGGCGACCCTGCGACTTTCCGTGGTGCCGGCCTTTCAGGGCCTGCAGGTCAGACTCACACTGTTACCGCTCGAGAAGACCGGCGTGCTGGCGCTCAAGCCGTTTGGCTATGACCTGTTCGCCCAATATCCGACAAGTTTCAGCCCGATCACCGATGTTCCGGTGCCGTCCAACTACATAGTAGGCCCCGGCGATGCTCTCGACGTGCTGCTCTATGGCAACCAGAACCACTCCTACGAGATGGTCGTGGGACACGATGGCCGGATCAACTTTCCCTCACTGGGACCGATCGCAGTCGGTGGACACCTCTTCAGCGCGGTGCAGGCGGAAATCAAATCGCGGATAGCGCACGAGATGATGGGCGTGCAGGTCAGTGTGAGCATGGAGCAGGCCCGGTCGATTCAGGTGTTCGTGATGGGCGAAGCTTTCGAGCCGGGCTCATATACCATCAGCGGTCTCGGAACCATGACTTCCGCCCTCTACGCTGCCGGCGGAATTTTGCAGACCGGGTCCCTGCGCAAGGTCGAGCTTAAACGCAACGGTGTGCTGATCCGAACGATCGATCTTTACGATCTCTTGATCCACGGCAGCACCGCGGATGACGCCAAGCTCCTACAGGGAGATGTCGTATTTGTGCCTCCGGTCAGCTCCACGGTCGCGGTTGACGGAGAGGTCAAGCGACCTGCGATCTATGAGATCAGGAATGAGATGACGCCCGCCCAGATCGTCGCGTTGGCGGGCGGACTGACACCCGACGCGGACCTCTCAAAGGCGACGCTGACGCGTATCGAGGCGAATGGGGAACATGTCGTATTGCCCTTGGCGCTCACCTCCGCCGCCGGAGGGGCGGAGGGACTGCACAATGGGGATCTCATTCATATACCACTGCTGAGGCCTACGCTGGATTCGGCGGTCATTCTGCAGGGGCATCTGTACACCGCGGGGCCTTTTGCGTACCGACCGGGCCTGCGCTTGACCGACGTGATCCATTCCGTGGACGACCTGGAGCCGAATGCAGATCTCCATTACGTGCTCGTTCGCCGCGAGCTGCCGCCCGATAGGCACATTGAGGCACTCTCCGCGGATCTGGCAGCCGCTCTGGCTGCGCCGGAGTCGAAGGCGAACATCACGCTGATGCCGCGGGATCAGGTCACGGTGTTCGATCTGTCTTCCAGCCGCGACCGCATCATCCAGCCCATTATCGACGAGCTAAGGACGGAATCGACAGAGCAGCAGCCGGAGCAGGTGGTGACTGTCGACGGTAAGGTGAATGTGCCCGGGCAGTACCCGCTCGAGCAGGGCATGAAAGTAGCTGATCTCATCCGATCCGGCGGTGGACTGGCGGACGCGGCATATTCCGGCAAGGCCGAGCTCACGCGATACGTGGTCGTTTCCGGCGGCACTCGGCGGACCGAGATCTCTGATATCGACCTCGCAGGTGCCCTGAGCGGCAATCCGGCGGACGATGTGAAGCTCGAGCCCTACGATGTGCTGAGCGTCAAACAGGTCTCACAGTGGACGGATCAGGAGACCGTGGACCTGAGAGGGCAGGTGCGATTCCCGGGGATCTATACCATCAAGCCCGGTGAGACGCTGAAATCTGTAATCGGGCGGGCCGGGGGGCTGACCCAGTACGCGTTCCCCGAAGGGGCCGCTTTCACTCGCGTCGAGCTCCAGCAGCGCGAGCAGCAGCAGATGGACGATCTCGCGGGGCGCATGAAGATCGAGCTCGGGGTGCTGGCTCTGAGGGCCGTGGCGACGACGCAGGGGGCCAACGTCTCGGCCCCCACCAATGCCCTGCTCGTGGGCCACTCGCTGCTGCAGGAGTTCGAGTCGGAGAAAGCCGTCGGAAGGCTGGTGATCAATCTGCCTGAGATCATGCGGGAGCCTGACGATTCTCGGTACGACGTCCTGCTGCGCAACGGGGACCAGCTGATCGTGCCGAAGTTCGAGCAGGAAGTGACTGTCATCGGCGAAGTGCAGGATCCGACGTCGCACCTATTCAATCCCGATCTCTCACGTGACGACTACATCCGGTTGAGCGGCGGCTTCACGGCTCAGGCCGACGAAAAGCGAGTGTACGTCGTCAGGGCGGACGGCAGCGTGATAGCGAATGTTGGCAGCCGCTGGTTCAACGGCAGCTCCAACTTGGAGATCAAGCCTGGGGACACCGTCGTAGTGCCGGTCAACGCTACGCAAATGCTGCCGCTGCCGTTCTGGCAGGCCGTTACGGGGATCATGTACAACGTGGCAATAGCGGCTGCGGCGGTGCACGCGCTGTAGCACGCGCCGCGGCATGCATTCCCCTATGGGACGGTGAAATGAATCTCGAATCTTCAGACGCCCCCAGTCGCGAGGAACATCTGCGGCTGGCTTTGCTGGAATCGCTCATCTCCAAGCCTGTCAGGCGCAAGGAGATAGACCTACGCCAGCTGGGTGAGATCGTGTGGCGTTACAAATGGCTGGTCGTCGCCGTCACCGCGGTCTTTTCGCTCACCTCCCTCTGGCTGGCCTTCTATTTGCCGAACAAATACACCGCCACCGCCATTCTGGAGCCGGCCCCGAGTGCCAGCGGCGGTTCGGGGCTCGAAAAGCTTGCTGGGGCGTTCGGAAGCATCGCGGGTCTGGGGAACATGGATTTCTCCGGCTCGTCGGATGAGGAAAGGCCAGAGGAAGCTCAGGCGCTTCTTAAGAACCAGGGATTCCTGGAGGATTTCATCCGCAAATATCACCTCGAAGTGGCGGTCTACGCCGCAAGCGGATGGGATCCCAAAACCAACCGCCTGATAATCGATCCCAAGATATACAACGAGAAGGAGCAGAGGTGGATCGCGAAGTTCAAGACCCCTGAGGGGATTGCGGCCGCGCCGACCGGGTGGGACCTGTACCAGGCATTCAAGAGCCGCATCTCGGTGAGCGAGGACAAGAACGACAACCTGGTGACCGTGAACGTGGAGTTCTATTCGCCCTTCATTGCCAAACAATGGGCCGATGAGCTGATAGCGGAGTTGAACGGCAAGTTCGAAACGCAGGATCGAATGCAGGCTGCCAAGAGCATCGAGTACCTTCATGGCGAACTCACCAACACGCCGGTCGATATAGACAAGACGTTCTTGTATCTTCTGCTCGAGCAACAGACACAGAAGCTAATGCTCACGAAGGTCAGCAACGGATACGTATTCGCGACCTTGGTCCCCGCCGAAGTTCCGGACAGGAAATCGAGCCCAAAACGGCTCCTGATCCTCGTGCTCGGTACGATCTTGGGCGGCGGGATCGCGGTTGCGGCAGCCGCGGTCGTGGACAAATCCCGAACGGCGCAACTGGCGGTAACGGTCGAGCCGAATCGGGCTCACGGGAGGAGAGCTCAAGGGCAGTAATGAGCATTGAGCTCCTATTATTCTGCGCGATCGGCGCGCTCTGTGCCGGCGCGGCTCCCACAATCCCCGTCTCCTGGCGTCTTGGCTGCACCATGGCTTTGTCGGTGGTGCAGCTTTATGTGATTCCGGTCGGGGAGGTCACCTTCTCGTTGTGGCTGGCGTCGGCTTACCTCCTGTGGCCCGAATTCGTCAGAGAACTTCGCAACCTGGTACACACTCCCAGTTTCCGTACAATCATGCTCCTTGTGCTGGTGCAGGTGGCGAGCTGGTCCTGGTCTCCCGACATTCGCATGGGATTTGAGGACCTCGTCTACACGTTGCCGTTTCTGCTCGTGGGTGCGGCGTGTCTCTCCCTCGGCAGGGACAATCCCTCGGCCGTGGCGAAGCTCACCGAAGTCGCCGCAGTCCTGATGCTGAGCGAAGCCGTACTCGTCATCGTGTTCAGAATATCGCCGGAGCTGGAGTGGGCCTACCTGAGTACTAGCGTCGCCGGCCTGTTCACAACTCCGAAAGCGGTGACTGACATCGTGACCGGCCTGGCCCGGGATAACATCCTGGATCCGGACAAGGCCGGCGGTTTCTTTCTCAACGGCAACATCGCGGGCGCGTACCTCGGCGCAGGCGCCTCCGTTGCCTACTTTGCCTGCAGGCGGGAGGGCGGGGTCGGGCGCTGGGCTCTGCTCGCGATCCTGTCGGCCGCCGTATTCTTCACGGGATCCAAGGCTTGCGCGATCATGTCGGTGGTCGTGCCCGTGGCTACCCACACTGTGGCCCGCCACGTCAGGTATCAAGGACTGCGCGAATGGGTCATCACGGGAGCGCTCGTGGGACTCGGGGGGCTCATGGCATTGAGTATCGCGAAGGCTTACCCGACGCTTGATTCCTCGTCTTTCGTATCGAACACGGTCGACACTACTGCCAGCCGACTGGCCATCTGGGCATATGCCGCCCAGGCGTTTCTGCAGCACCCAATCATCGGGCAGGGCTTCGGCGGCTGGGAGATGGGCTATCGCACGTATCAGCACGTTGGGCACACGACGCCCGTGCTCCCTCCTCATAACACACTGATTTACTTGTGGTCTGAGAGTGGCATCCTGGCCGTCATCCTGGCTCTCGTCTTCATTTATCAGGTGCTTCGCGTCGCGGCCAATCTCATGAAAGGCGACGCGATGGCAAGGACGGTCGGGATCTGCCTCTTCATGGTCGCAGCTTGGATATTCATCCATGGAATGGGTGAGAACGATGGTTTGCTCGGGGAGGTACACGAGCAGCCGCTATTGGCGTCGATGGTGGGGCTGTCCTACGCGATGGATGCCCGTCGGGAACTGGCGAAGCGAGCGGCTTTGATCCTGTCCTCAGCATGAAGACCGCCATTATTTTTCGACAGCAGCTCTTCAAGCGCTCGGAGCCGTTTGTCGTCCAGCAGGCGCAAAGCCTGAAAAGATACCGGCCCCTGTATGTCGGACGTGAGCGCTGGGGCAACGGCCCGGTCGGCACAAAAGCGGTGGTGTTGTCCGATTCTCCGGACGAGTACACCTCGCGAAGGCGCCTCTGGTTGGCGGCGACTCGCGATTCCCGGCCGTATGCCCGCCTCCTTCGTGGAGAAGACCCGGCATTGATCCATGCTCACTTTGGAGTGGATGGTGTCTATGCGCTTGCGCTGGCGAGGCGCTTGCAAGTTCCACTGGTGACGACTTTTCACGGATTTGATGCGACCATCTCTACCGCGGGGCTGATAGCCGGCAGCTCGCCTTCGTGGCTAAATTACGCGCTCTTCAGACGTCAACTGGCCAGGGAGGGGCAGCTCTTTCTATGCGTGTCGAATTTCATCCGGGCGCACGTGCAGGCATTGGGCTTTCCGCGGGAGCGGACGCATGTTCATTACATCGGAATCGACGTGCAAGGCTTCCGGCCGAGAGAGTCCGCAGAAGAGGAGGCGGTGGTCCTGCACGTCGCGAGGCTGGTGGAGAAGAAAGGTACCCGATATCTGCTCCAGGCCTTTGCGAACTGTGCTGGCCGATACCCTCAGTTTCGCCTGGTGATTGTCGGGGACGGGCCGCTGAGACGAAGCCTCGAATCGCTGGCGGCAAACCTGTCTCTGGGGGAGCGAGCGCACTTCCTGGGAGCTCTTCCGCATGAGGAAGTCATACGTTGGGTGCGCAGGGCGGCGGTGATCGCATTGCCCAGCGTTCGAGCCAGAAATGGGGATGCGGAGGGACTGCCGATCGTTCTGCTCGAGGCGGCGGCACATGGGGTGCCGGTCCTTGCCAGCCGGCACGCGGGTATTCCGGAGGCCATGGTCGACGGGGAAACGGGTTACCTGGTAGGGGAGCGGGACGTGGCGGCACTGAGCGGCCGCCTCGATGAGCTGATGCGGGACGGGTGGCTGCGGCGACGAATGGGCGCGCAGGCTCGCGCATTGGTGGAAGAGCGCTTCGATATCCAAACGCAGGCTGCGAGCCTCGAGTCGTTCTACGATGGTTTGGCGCGATGTCTGGTGAAATCGTAATCCTCACGCG
The DNA here is from genome assembly GCA_036489335.1 of Steroidobacteraceae bacterium. Taxonomy (GTDB): domain Bacteria; phylum Pseudomonadota; class Gammaproteobacteria; order Steroidobacterales; family Steroidobacteraceae; genus 13-2-20CM-66-19. Next base: position 141,873 of record DASXFY010000013.1, on the reverse strand, counting down.
CTCGCTGCCGCTGCATCAGCTTGGCGGCATGGAGACTGTCGCCTGGGATCTCGCCAAAGCTTTTGTTCGCGATGGTCAGCCGGTGCGCGTGATTACGACCTCCCTTCGAGGACATGCGGGTGGAGAGTTTGATCTCGAGGGCGTGCGCATCGTGCCCCTGGCGGCGTGCCCACCCGCACGTTATACGAGCTCCTGGTGGAAGGCGTCGCGAGCGTACTTTGAGGCGAATTGTCTGAAGTCCACGGCCGCGATATTGAGCGTCAGTGCGGCGGCTTTCGGGCTCCTCCCGATGAAGCGGCGCTTTCGCGGGGTCCCGATCGTGATGCAGGCGCATGGAACGTCCTGGGCGGAAGTGCGATCCAAATGGCGCTCTCGCCGGATGAGAAGCATCGCGAGCTCCACGGTCAACCTGCTCTGGCTGCCGCGAGATATCGCGGCATATCGAAAATTCGATACGATCGTGGCCGTGGGTGAACCGGTGAGGGCATCTTTGCGCAGCGCGCCCATAAGCTGGTTTACGCGTCCGGAATCGATTCACCTGATCGAAAATGGCGTGGATGCCAGTCTCTTCCGCCCGGATACTGAATCGTGTCGCGAAGTGCGCGCGCGCCTCGGGGTCGACGAGCAGACTCCGGTGGTAATATCGGCGAACAGACTGCACGTTCAAAAAGGAACCCACCACTGCATCGCGGCCATTGCGGGCCTTGTGCGGACGATGCCGGGCATCCGTTATCTGATTGCCGGTGATGGGCCCGAGCGGGACTCTTTGGAACGTGCAGTTCGGTCCGCCGGACTGAGTACGTGCGTGCAGCTCCTGGGGAGACTTGACCGGAACGAGCTGGCGTGGTGGATGCGTGGCGCCGATGCACTGCTGTTCCTGACGGAGCGCGATGAAGGATTGCCGCTGAACGTCCTGGAGGCGCTTGCTACCGGGCTTCCGGTCGTGACCTCGGATCATCTCAAGATCTTTGAATCGCCCGCCATCCATGCGGTCGATCCGCGTGATCCGAACATGGTGTGCGATGCTTTGGTCCGGATCCTCGCGAAGGCTGAGCGCACGGACGTTTCCCGCCTACCGCCGATCTTCGAGCTGCAGCATGCAGCCCGACGATATCTGTCGCTACTGAGACTGCGCCCGGACGAACAGGCCGCATGAGCGTCACACGAAACACCCTTTACAACCTCGCAGGCTCGCTGGTGCCTCTGCTGGTGGCCCTGGTGACGATCCCGCTCTACGTTCACCGCATCGGCGATGCGCGTTACGGCGTAATGGCCATCGTCTGGGCCCTGCTGGGCTACTTCGGGCTGTTTGACCTTGGCCTTTCGCGAGCGACGGCCAATCAGATCGCTCAGCTTGACGAAGGGCCGGCCAAAGATCGGGCGGAGGTCTTCTGGACCGCATGTTTGATGAACGCCGCCCTCGGCATGTGCGGCGGACTGTTGCTGTATGTCTTCGGACACCCACTGCTCGGGAAGTGGCTCAAGATGTCGGACGCGCTGCACGTGGAAGCGCTGGCCGCGCTTCCCTGGATATCGGCCACGGTTCCGGTCGCGACGGTAACGGGAGTGCTCGTCGGAGGCCTGGAAGGTAGACGCCGCTTTGGCACGCTGAATGTCGTTCAAACGGCGGGAACGATTCTGTTTCAGGCGGTTCCCTTGGCGGCGGCGTATCTGATCAGTCCCCGGCTACAAGTGATCGTTCCGGTTGCCGTGCTCGTTCGTGTAGCCACCGCGCTGCCACTGGCATCGGCGGTCAAGAGTTCGTTGGGCCTGGGCTATCCTCGCATGCGCGTCGATCAGATGACTCGGCTGTTGGCGTATGGTACGTGGGTCACCGTAACGACTCTCCTTGCTCCGTTCCTGGAGTCGCTGGACCGCTTCTTCATCGGCGTCATCGTGGGGGCGCGGGCGGTTGCTTATTACGCCGTTCCGTTCAGTCTGGTGAGCCGCACGCAGGTGCTTCCCAAGGCGCTGTCACGGACATTATTTCCATACCTATCTGCGGAAAATCCGGAGCAAGGGAAAGTCAGGGCGGTGGAATCGGTGACTACCCTCGCTGCGATTATGATCCCTATAACAGTTCTTGGCATGTTTCTGCTGCAGCCATTTCTCAGCCTGTGGATGGGGCCGGAGTTTGCAGGGCGCGCCGTGGTGGCGGGGGAGACGCTCCTGTGCGGGATCTGGCTGAACGGGCTGGCCAACATTCCCTATGTGATGCTGCAGGCGCAGGGACGGCCGGACGTGGTCGCCAAAATTCATCTGGCAGAGATCGGGCCCTACGTTGCTTTACTGTGGTACAGCCTGCATCAGTTCGGCCTGGAAGGCGCCGCCTTTGCCTATTCGACGCGGGTGGCCGTCGATGCGATCCTGCTCATCTGGGGTGCGAAACTCGGCCTCGAGGTCGTCAAGCGCTTGATTCCAGGAGCAGCGCTAGTATTTTGCGCGTGGCTTTGCGTGCGGCTCATACCGACAACTTTCGAATCCGGCAGAATCGCAGCGGGAGCACTGTTGGTGATTGCGTCGGGAGTCTGGAGTCTCCAAAGCAGTGCGCGTCTGCGGCAGGAAATGACCAAGGTGTTGCGCTATGTCAATGTCTCCTAGGGGACGGCGCGACAGCAGACACGTGAATTGGCGGGACCGGCAGCGGTGTGCCCGATGAAGATCTCCGTTGCGATGGCCACGTACAACGGCGAGCATTTCATCCGCGAGCAGCTCGAGAGTCTCGGAGCGCAGACGCGCCTGCCCGATGAACTGGTGGTTTCCGACGACGGCTCTACGGATCGCACGCTCGAAATCCTGGGGGATTTCGCCCGTGGCGCCCCGTTTCCGGTGCGGATCCATCCGAACGAGAGCAATGTGGGATATACGCGGAATTTTTTAAGGGCCGCCCGCGCGTGTACCGGAGATTGGGTTGCCTTTTGCGATCAGGACGACATTTGGCTGCCGAAAAAGCTCGCCATCATGGAACGGAATTCTGTCGGGCGCGACGTCCTGTTGATGGTTCACAGCGCCGAGATCGTCGACGAGTCTCTGACTCCAACGGGCGTCCGTTATCCCGATTTCCGGCGGCGAAATGTGTACGATGGTTCGCAGCTGCCGACGTGGTGGATCGTCGAAGGGTTCGTGATGGCATTCCGCGCGGATCTGATCCGGGCTCTACCGGATCAGGAATACGAGCGCTTGGACGGCATGCCGGCGATGCCGCGAGGTCACGATGCGGCAATCAGCCGGCTGGCCCGCATCCTCGGTCAAGTCGTCGTTCTGCCTGACCGTCTGGCGCTCCATCGTTTCCATGGGGCAGCGCTCACTAGCGGTCTGCTGCCGAACGACATTCGTGGAATCAGGACGTCGCGCAAGCTTTTTCGTCGCGTCAGAAACGTCCTGAGCGCTTTTGGAGCCGATTTCTATGTCCAGCAGGCCGGGGATGCGGCGAATCAGGCGAAAATATACCGATATCTGGGCGAAAAACAGGATCGGGATGAGTGGCGACGCAAGCTGCACCTTGCTGAAGCGCATTACATGGCATTTTCCGCCTGGGTGGCAGGGAGAGCCCGACTTTACCGGGAGCCTCGCTTCCGGCGCCGGGTCGTGCAGCTGCTTCGACTGGCACGAGGCTATCTTCGCTTCAACGGGACATCGCTCATCGGTCTCCATGCCTGCTCGAAAGCAATATTTCTGGACGGACTCGTTGCGATCATCGGCGTCGATCGCCTGTCCAAAGTGCCGCTGGACGAGGCTGCCGCGGTCTGCCGGGATCGAAGCTCGCAGCGGTAGTCCACATCCAACATGACCCCGTGCGACATCATACTCCTGTCTACGGCGGACTGGGACAACCCGTTCTGGACGAATAAGCAGCACGTGGCTGCCGAGCTCGCGCGAAGGGGCTTCCGGATACTGTATGTGGAGTCCCTGGGGCTGCGCCGGCCTTCCCTGAAGCCGCGAGATGTTCGTCGGATCTTACGCCGGCTCTGGCGTGGGTTTCGCCCGCCGCGTCGGGAGCGCGACAGTCTCTGGATATGGTCACCGCTGGTGGCTCCGGCACATGGACGGTGGTGGGTCAGAAAACTGAATCGGCTGTTATTCCGCTGTGGGTTGGCGGTTTGGATGCGGTGGCTGCGAATGCAGCCGGACCTGCTCTGGACTTATAGCCCCTTGACGACCGAGGTAGTCGATCTGTCGCGGTTTCAGACGGTGGTCTACCACTGCGTCGATGAGATCAAGGCTGCTCCGGGAATGCCCGAGGCGATCCTGGAGTGCGGAGAGCGCGAGCTCGTGAGCCTTGCGGACGTGGTATTCGCCACGGCGCTGCGGCTAGCGGAGAGCCGTCGGGAGCTCAATCCAAATACCTACTACCTGTCCAATGTCGCGGACTTTCACCATTTCGCAAGGGCGCGGAGCCCTGACTTGCCAATCCCGGATGACCTGGCTCGGATTCCGGAACCGCGCATCGGCTTCGTTGGGGCTATCAGCGGCTACAAGGTGGACTTTGCCCTGCTGAGGGACCTCGCGCTGGCTCATCCCGAATGGTCCATTGTCCTCATCGGAGAGGTCGGTGAAGGCGATCCGTGGACCGATGTGTCGGAGCTCGCCGGTCTGCCGAATCTCCACCTGATGGGGCCGCGGGCGTATTCGCTCCTGCCGGCGTATCTCAAGGGACTTCGTGTGGGAATCCTGCCCAACCGGCTGAATGACTATACGGCGTCGATGTTTCCCATGAAATTCTTCGAGTACCTGGCGGCGGGCCTTCCGGTGGTGAGTGTCGACCTGCCTGCGTTGCGCGAACACGCCGATATCGTCAGCCTGGCGGCCACGCGGCAGGCTTTCATCGGCGGCGTGGAATGTGCATTGCACACCGGTGGTTCGGCGCTGGAACGCCGGCTCGAGCGGGCCGAACAGCACACCTACGTGTCACGCACCGACGCGATGCTGGAGATTCTGCGGCGCCTGGCGAAAGATACGCCTAGAAGAAGTCACCGAGCCGCTTCAGGTTCCGCTTAGTGACCAGCGCGCAATATCTGGAGCGGAGCGCCGATGCCAGCCGCCTCGCGGGGGTGAATTTCTTCAGCACAGGGAAGCGATTGCCGACGCCCCGATACAGCGCCTGAAGCGTTCCAACGGAAGAGCCTTCATATCTGAAGTCATTCGCTCCGACCGAAGCCCCATTGTTGCTGGTTGAATGGCTGTCGTGACATTCCCGCGGCCGTATCGAGAAGCAGACCATCGATTCGAATATCGTGATCGAGTAGATACCGCGCTTGTAGGGAAGGCGCGAGACATCGACGCTCTGGGATCTCGAGTTGATGTTGTCGATCAGCCGCTTGGTCCACTCTATGAAGGAGTACTTCGACGGATAGCCGAATTCCCTGTAGTAGCTCGTATGCGTGTCTTCGACCACTATCATTCCGCCGTCGCGCACGTTGGGAATGCAACTGTGCACGGTGAATATCTGCTGATCGAAGGTATGACCGCCGTCGTCGAGGACGACGTCGACCGGCCCGACCGATTTGAAGAAAGACTGCCAGAACTTCGGATCCGACTGGCTTCCGATGAAGATCTCGAAGCCATCCTGTTGCCATCTCTTTGCGCGGGGATTGAGCTCTATTCCGATGATGCGCGCCTTTGGACCGAGATAGTCGCGCCACATGAACAATGAGCCGCCGTCCATGACTCCGATCTCGACGAACGTGACGTCCGTGTTCCGATAGCGCTCGAAAAGCTCGGTGTAGGCCCGAAAATAGGAAGAGTGCTTGCGGCTCAGATAGGGCGACCGCATGTAGCTCTGATAGATTTCAAGAGGCTTCATGGCTTCCTCCGCGAGCTCAAGCTGCGAGGAAGCTGACGGCGGCGAAGAGGGGTTTTGCATTGCCATGTCTGGAGTCCCCGCGAGGGGTGTACGAGTTATTGTGATCCGAGCTGTGCCAGCGGAGTGCGGGCGGGTGCGGCGGGACCCCAGGGACGGGCACCGCGAATTCGATGTTGAGGTTAGGATAGCACACCGGCAAGCGAGAGCCAAAGGGTGCGACGGAATAGCCTGCGATCTGCTCCGGCTTTTGCAGCTGCGCCAAGGCCCACGGCGAGCGGCGTAACGGTGCCAGCCGACCTATCTCGGTCCATAAAAGGCGATAGCCACATCGAATACGATGTCCCTGATGATCTTTTTGGCATTCAGGATGGAGTAGCAGTTGAATCGCATGTAGCCCCCTTTGAGAAGCACCTTTGCCAGATGCCACATTCGCAGATGGAGTTTCCTTTCCACGTATATCCGCGATCTCATCAGGAGCCATTTCGATAGCGCCGCGTAGGCGGCTTCGGCTCCGAGGAACTGTCCGCGCCACTCGGCGAGGCTGGGCTCTCTTGCGAGATGCCCGAATGCCCTGGCCTGATGGTATGCGGCATGCGAATGGCCCTTGAAACTGTTTGCGCCGAGCGCCGCTACCTGTCGAATGCGATGGTAGAGCTTTCTGGAGTTCTTGATCTGCTGGTTGCCTCCGGTCAGGAAGGCGCTGGTCGTCAGCGCATGGCGGCGATAGAGGGCCAGATCGTCCGGGAGTATGACGACGTCACCCAGAATGCGAGCCAGCCGGGAGATCCAGACATCATGACCGAGACCGACATTCGGTATGTTCGGATCGGGGCCACGTGCTTCATAGGGAATGCTCGATACCAGGTCCGCGCGAAACATCATCGTAAATCCGGACGCGACCCAGATGTAGGGCAACTTGCGGCCACTGCAAATGGTCGTTTTCCTGACGTTGTGGTAGTGAAGTCCGCTATGGGCCAGGGACTCGTCCACCACATGGGCATTGTGAGTCACTGCCAGAACTTGCCGGCCCGGTAGCTCGGTGTAGCGCTTGAGGGTGGCAAGCTTGTGGGGCAGCCAGACGTCGTCCTGGTCGCAGAATGCAATCCAGTCTCCTGAGCATCGTCTGGCAGTGTTCAGGAAATTGTCGCTGAACCCCCCGTTCCGGTCGTTGCGATATATCCTCACGGGGAAAGCGGCGGTACGGGAGAATCTCTCGAGGATCTCCGGCGTTCGATCGGTAGAGGCATCGTCACCCACCACGAGTTCGTCCGGCAAGCGAGTCTGAGCGGCAAGACTGGCAAGCTGCTCTTCGAGGAAGCGCGCACCGTTGTAGGTGGCCATTGCCACCGAGATCTTCACTGTGTCGCCTGCTCCGGCGGCCGTGACCTGCGGCTGTGAGGGCGGCTGTGGCTGTCAGGGCGTGCGCGGCCGCGCGCAGTCGGGGAGATCATCGGTCTGAGCCGCGATGCGCTGGTGCATGAGAACGCTCGCGCGGCGCCCGTCACTGCATGTTACCTCGATTGCGCCATGCTCGGCGGAAAGGGAACGCGCAGAGCCCAGGAAGTGCGAGACGCGGGTATATGCCTGCCCTTCGGGCTTCGCCGTGAACTGGTACGACAGCAGGCCGAAATTCGACTCGCGGTCCGCGGTATTGACTGATTGGTTGCGCAATTCGTACCACCAGACTCCCCGCAGGTAGGGCTGGGCCGCTGCCAGCAGAGTGAACCTCTCGACGTAAGCGGTGACGGCCTGGGTGGATTGTCCCCCGAGCCCGCCGTAGTCAGGCCAGCCCATTTCAGATACGTAGACGTCGATGGACCGACCGCCGTTGGCGGCGACCGCGAGCCTATGAATCTCTTCGACCTGCGCAATAGCCGTTTCAGGTGTTGCTTGGGCGCCCATTTGGAAGTCATACGGATGAAGAGATAGCGCGTCGATATAGTGTAAGCCGCCGGCCGCGAGGAACTGGTGATACCATCCCGCGGTGTAGCTATTCGTCAGATTGTAAATTCCCCCGGACAGGACGATTGCGTCCGGGTTTGCCGCCTTGATTGCGGGATACGCGATCTTGGCCAGTTGCACGTAATCCCAGGCGCTTCCGTGCGGCCCTCCGCCGGCCGAGCCGGCCCACTCGTTCCAGAGCTCGAAGAGGCGGACACGCCCTTCGAAGTGCTTGACAACGAATGCGGCAAAGCGAGCAAACGCCTCGCGGGACTCCTGGGTATGCGGCTTCGCGCTCCCATACAGAGGATTGCCGTAATCCAGAATCAGGAGCGGAGTCATGTGGTATGAGCGCGCAGCGTCGACACGCTGGTCGAGCCACGCGGGGACCTGGAATTGCCCCTTGACCCGCTCTATCCGAGCCCAGCCGGTATCCATTCGCACGGCGTTCGCGCCCAGTGCGTGCGCCGCCTGGAATGCCTGCGGCCCGTCGGCGACCGACACATTGACTCCGAGGAGCAGCGGCACGGCTGCCAGGGTCTTTCGAGGGAACGCCAGCAATGAGGCGATCAGGAATGCGGCAGCCAAGGTCAGGACGCTTCTCGTTCCGATGCTGCTGTGATTCGGGCCGGTCCGGGTCATGGCACTGCTCTGTTTGGCGGCGGGGTTCACGGGGCGGAACTGGAAATGCGGCAGGCGGAGAATCTTACCCGAACCGCGGGGTTTCCCCAATGTTAACTGAGGCTGGGCCGCGGGTCGGGTGGCATTCGGCCGAGCGCTCATACCGAGTTCCGGCTTTCGCACAGCAGAGAACTGTTGTAAACGAACAGAGCTTTGGCCAGAGAGGGGGCCAGCGCCAATCCCGCGGCTTTTATGTAGTACTTTGCCGATCCGGTCGCGCTTTTGTGAAAGCTATGCGTCCCCTTGCTGGAATTCGTAGTTTTCTGTCCGATGATACGCAGGCCGCACGATTGCAGAAGTGCTCTGATCGTCGTCTCAGTGTAGAAGTTGATGTGCCCAATGTGAGTAAAGCGAAAGTCGCGGGGGAGCCGGACCGTATGCTCCAGTGGTACCTCCACAAACACCAGCCGCGCCACCCGCATCGCTTCGTACAACAGTACCCTGGGATGCTCCACGTGCTCGATGACGTGAGTCATGATTGCAAGGTCGAAGCGCTTGTCATCGAAAGGAGTTCTGTAGCCGTCGAATAACACGCAGTCGGCGAGCCTGTCGATGCTGCGACCCTTTATTGTGTGGACTGCCGCCTGAGAGATCTCGCACGCGTGGAAGGACTTTGCGAAATTGAGGCTCGCCAGCCGCTCGATCACGGAACCTTCACCGGCTCCGATCTCGACGACCGATTCAATCCGGCAGCCGCGACAAAGGGCGATGATGTTGTTAGCCTTTTCGATGGCGCCGATTCTGCGCCACTCGGACTCGCCGCCTGCGTATGCGGCCTCATACGTGGATGCAATATGGGCGCTCGTTTTCAATCTGCGATTCCAGACAGGCGTTTCATGCCGTAAGTGCCAGTCTTGGGCATACCCCGGATGGCGGCGGATTCAGTTGATGACGGGATCACTCGCGCGACGAGGGAGCGGAACTTGTTTTCGAACACTTCTTCGGAGAACCTTTCGGCATGCGCCCTGATGACTCGAGGATCGAATCCATGATGAGATTCGAACGATCGGACCGCCTCCGCGAGTGAATTCGCTGTTTGCTCGTGGAACAGCAGTCCTGTGACTCCATCCTTTACGGTCTCGCGCGCTCCGCCGTAATCGAATGCGACGACCGGCTTTCCCGAAGCCATTGCCTCGACGGGGACGATGCCGAAATCCTCCACGCCTGGGAAAACAAGGGCGCGGCATCGAGCATAGTGGTCGACGATCACCTCGAAGGATTGTTTCCCCAGAAGGCGAATATGCGGTTTGGCCATGCGTTTCAGACGGGTCAGCATCGGCCCGTCGCCGATCACGACCAGAGGTCTTCCGAGCATGTTGAACGCTTCGACCATCAGGTCGGGACGCTTGTACGGTACGAGCTGGCCGACCCACAAGTAGAAATCCTCGCTCTCGCGCGAAGCATCGAACTTGTGGACCGGAACGGGCGGATGGATGACCTCCGAATCCCTTCCATAGTATTTCCTGATCCGGGTGGAGACGAATTGTGAATTCGCGATGAACTGGTCAACCCGCTGCGCCGATAGCTGGTCCCACATTCTGACGTAGTGCATCGCCGGTGCCATGACAGCTCTGGTCAGCCAGCCGGCGTGTGCGCGGTAGTCGTGATAGCGGTCCCAGGCATACCGCATCGGCGAATGGCAATAACAGATGTGCTGCGCGTGCGGTGGGACGATCACGCCCTTCGCGGGCCCAGCCTCGCTGCTGATCACGAGATCGTACCGCCGCAGATCGAGCTGCTCGAGAGCGAGCGGCATCAGCGACAGATACTTCTGGTAGGAACGTCTGGCAAACGGGAGGCGGGAAATGAACGTCGTCGCTACATTCCTGCCGGGCAGCTCGCGCGCAACCAGTTCCGGATCGGCGACATGGGTATATATGTCCGCTTCCGGGAACAGATTCGCGATCGCCCTGAGGACCTGCTCTCCGCCTCGCCACGTGACGAGCCAATAATGGATCAGCGCGACCCGCATTCGATGCAGGTCACCAGCAACGGCGTCAATAGGCTCCGCTTCCCCCAAGTACCACTCGTGTCGTTTTCAAGAGGATGTAGAGATCGAGCAGAAGGTTCTGATTTCTGACGTAGTAGGTGTCCAGCACCACCCTACGCCGATAGTCCGTGTCGTTCCTTCCCTTGACCTGCCACAGCCCTGTGATGCCAGGCTTGGCGGACAGGTATGTATGGACGTTCCTGCCGTACCGGAGCAGCTCCTCGCGCACGACAGGCCGAGGACCGACCAGGCTCATCTCTCCCCGCATCACGTTCCAAAGTTGCGGTAGCTCATCGAGGCTCGTGCGCCGCAGGAATCTTCCCAGCCGCGTCACGCGCGGATCGCATCGCAGCTTATGGTCGCGCAGCCACTCCGCTTTGATGGCTGGGTCCTGCTCCAGGAGCTCGCGCAATACCTGGTCCGCGTTGGGCACCATGGTACGGAACTTCAAACACTCGAACATGTGTCCATCCCGGCCGACGCGGCGGTGCCGGTAGATGATGGAGCCCTCTTCGGCGCCCATGAACGCGATGATCATGAGGACGAGCGGAGAGAACACGACCGCGAGCACGACCGCCCCTACGATGTCCAGAATCCTCTTCGCGCCGTAGGCGGGGACTTGAGCCGGAACTCGCTCTATTGCAGGTGAGGCAGGCTCCTCCCAGAGGTGCCGCAGCACCGAGGGCCCCTGTTCGAACGCCACCGCGCTCTCGGCCTGAACCTCAGAGTTGTCGAACGTCATTCGTCGCTCCCCGCTCGAGACCAGATGGGGTCTCAGGGGCCTACGCGTCGGGCCGGCGGCCGCCAGTCGTTGGGGTGCTGCCTCGTTTGCCTGCGTGGACAAGATCAAGTCTCCTTCCCAGACTCAAATGACGAATTGCTGTCGCGCACAGGCGACAGACATAATGTTGAATATTCCGGGAGCACTGGCTTCGTTCAAGAACTGGCTCCACATTTTAGGAAGTTAACGGCAGTAAGCTTTGGAAGTTGACCACTGTGTCGCTGTTCCCGGTCCCCCTGAGGTCATGTGCGTGGCATGCATGGCTCACAGAGCCGCGCCGGCAGGAAATGAGCAAATCGCGCTCCCGGTAGATGCTACACCGCTGTAGGTGCTGCGGCAGGGGCGCAGAGTTCCGTTCGAGTTCCGTCCCGGCCATAGCGGCTACGAGGAGCGGGGCAGCAGATGGAGGCGGGACGTAGCTCCGCAAGGCGCGCCGGCCGTGAGTCCAACGGATGTTGCTATTGTGAGACCGTGCATCAGCTTGTCAGTCCAGCCAAGCAACCGCAATGTGCGGTTGAGGTAATCCCCCTCGTCTGCTTGCTTCTTCTCAAGGTCGCGCGAAGTATACCTAGACCTTGGGTGGTTTGAAAACACAAAGTTCACGGGGAATAGGCACTTGCGACACTTGCGGTGACACCTGGATTCATCGGCCTTCCGCCAAGGCCTGGAATCAGCCTAGGCAAGCTTCGTGCTTGAGAGCGGTCCAGCCTTCCGTTACGCTGGCCTGAAATGCGTGTCACGATCTTTGGCTCCGGATATGTCGGTTTGGTGACGGGGGCCTGTCTGGCGGATGCCGGCAACCACGTCGTCTGTGTAGATGTCGATGCCGGTAAGATTGAGCGCCTCAACCGTGGCGAGGTTCCCATCCACGAGCCCGGTTTGGAAGCTCTGATCCGACGCGGCGGCGAGGCTGGACGGCTCGAGTTCACGACCGATGCCGTCCGAGGGGTAGAACACGGTCTCTTTCAGCTCATTGCAGTGGGTACGCCCCCGGATGAGGACGGTTCAGCGGACCTGCGCTACGTACTGGCAGCCGCCCACACGATTGCTGACAATATGAGCCGTCACTGTGTGGTGGTCACCAAGTCCACTGTCCCGGTTGGAACAGCCGACAAAGTGCGGCGGGAAATCGAGACCACCCTCGAAGGCAGGGGCACCGGGGTCGAATTCGATGTAGTTTCGAATCCGGAGTTCCTGAAGGAGGGTGCGGCGGTCCAGGATTTCATGAAGCCGGACCGGGTGGTAGTGGGCACGGATAATCCGCGGGCGACGGAATTGATGCGCGCCCTCTATGAGCCGTTCACACGCAACCACGACCGCTTGATGGTGATGGATATCCGCTCCGCGGAGCTGACGAAGTATGCGGCGAATGCCATGCTCGCGACCAAGATCAGCTTCATGAACGAGCTGGCGAACCTGGCGGAGCGGGTGGGCGCGGACATCGAGAAAGTGCGTATCGGCATCGGCTCCGATCCTCGCATAGGCTACAGCTTCATCTATCCCGGGACGGGATACGGCGGATCCTGCTTCCCCAAGGACGTCCGGGCACTGATCCGCTCGGCTCGTGAAGTCGATCAGGAGCTGAACATCCTTACGGCCGTAGAGTCGGTGAATGATCGCCAGAAGGGGGTCCTCGTCGAGAAGATGAGGCGGCATTTCGGCGGACGGCTGAAGGGTCGAACCATCGCCCTCTGGGGGCTGGCCTTCAAACCGAATACCGACGATATGAGAGAGGCCCCCTCGCGGACCATCATCGATAGTCTGTTGCAGGCCGGCGCCTCCGTACGAGCCTACGATCCCGTGGCCGCAGCGGAGGCGAGGCGCATCTATGCCGGCAAGCAGGGCTTCCAGATGGCGCGGAACGCATACGAGGCCGTGGAGGGCGCGGACGCCCTCGCAATAGCGACGGAGTGGCAGGAATTCCGCAGCCCTGACTTTGAGCGCCTGAAACAATTACTAAAAACGCCGCTCATTTTCGACGGCCGTAATCTCTACGATCCGTCGATGGTTGGCCGCTTCGGCCTGACCTATCATGCGATTGGGCGCGGACAGGCCGCCGAGCGGCAAATCTGAATCGGTAACTCCCATGCTCATTCCAGTCATCCTCTCCGGCGGGGCCGGTACCCGCCTCTGGCCGCTCTCGCGCGAGCTCTACCCGAAGCAGCTTCTCGCGCTCACGGGCGAGCGCACCATGATTCAGCAGACCGCGCTGCGGCTCGAGGGTCTGGCGGCGGCGGCGCCGGTCGTGGTGTGCAACGAGGCGCACCGTTTTCTCGTTGCCGAGCAGCTGCGCCAGCTCGGTATCGACCCCCAGGCGATCGTGCTCGAGCCTTTGGGCCGCAATACGGCGCCCGCAATTGCGCTGGCGGCCCATGCGGCCCTGAAGGCGGTGGGCCCGAAGGCGGCGGTCGATCCGCTGCTGCTCGTGCTGCCGGCCGACCATGTGATTCGGGACGTGCCGGCCTTCCACAAGGCCGTGCAAGCGGCCCTCGGCGCCGCCCAACAGGGGCAGCTCGTGACCTTCGGCATACTCCCGGCGACCCCTGAGACGGGGTATGGGTACATCCAAAGGGGCGCCGCGAGCGGCGCCGTGCATCGGATTGGGCGTTTCGTGGAGAAGCCGACCGCCGCGCTGGCGGAGAACTTCGTCGCCTCCGGGGACTATTACTGGAACAGCGGCATGTTCCTCTTCGGCGCCCGCCGCTACCTGGAGGAGCTGGGACGCCTCGCGCCGGGCATCGCGAACGCTTGCGCCGATGCGTTCGCGGCCGCGACTGCGGATCTGGACTTCACCCGCATCGACAAACGCTTCTTCGAAGCCTGCCCGAGCGACTCCATCGACTACGCAGTGATGGAGAAAACTTCCGCTGCCGTCGTGGTGCCGCTGGCGGCGGGCTGGAGCGACGTGGGCTCCTGGGCGGCTCTGCACGAGGCGAGCGAGCCGGATTCGCACGGCAATGTCTCGCGCGGCGATGTGATCTATGAGGACTCGGAGGGGTGCTATCTCTACGCTGAGAGCCGGCTTGTCTCCGCAGTAGGCCTCAAAGACCACGTGGTGGTAGAGACCAAGGATGCCGTCCTGGTCGCCCCCCGCAGTCGGGTTCAGGACGTGAAGAAGCTGGTCCTCAAGCTGAAGGAGCGAGGTCGCTACGAGCATTCCCTGCATCGGGAGGTGTTCCGGCCTTGGGGCAGCTACGACAGCATCGAGAACGGCCCGCGCTTTCAGGTGAAGCGCCTCAAGGTCAAGCCGGGCGCCGTGCTGTCCCTGCAGCTGCACCATCATCGGGCGGAGCACTGGATCGTCGTCTCCGGGACGGCGCGCATCACGCGCGGCGAGGAGGTCTTCCTGCTGGAGGAGAACCAATCGACCTACATTCCGATCGGGGTTCGACATCGGATCGAGAACCCCGGCAAGATCGCGCTGCATATCATCGAGGTGCAATCCGGGTCGTACCTGGGGGAGGACGACATCGTGCGGCTCGAGGATCACTACGGCCGCCAGGGGACGACCACCTAGCTCGGGCGTCATGACGAACCTCAATTCCTTCAAGGCCTACGACATCCGCGGCCGCATTCCGGACGAGATCAACGAATCGCTTGCGTATGACATCGGTCGGGCCTTCGCGGCGCTGGTGGTCCCCAAGCGCATAGCTGTCGGCCACGATATCCGCCTCTCGAGCCCGCAGCTGGCCGCCGCCCTGAAGCGCGGCCTGACCGACTGCGGGTCGGACGTTCTCGATATCGGCCTGTGTGGCACGGAGGGGGCGTATTTCGCCACCTTCTGCGAGGCGCTCGACGGCGGAATCATGGTGACGGCCAGCCACAACCCGCCGGATTACAACGGCATGAAGTTCGTGCGCGAGCAGGCGCGACCGGTGAGCAGCGACACCGGCCTGAACGACATGCGCGCCATGATCGCGGCGGGCCGGCTGCCCGCGAAGGCGGCGCGACCGGGAACGGAGCGGCCGCTCGATATCCGCGCCAAGTACCTCGAGCATCTGTTGGGCTATGTGGATCGCTCCAAGCTGCGCCGGCTCAAGGTCGTGGTGAATCCGGGCAACGGTGGCGCGGGACTGGTGATCGATCAGCTCGAGCCACATCTGCCCTTCGAGTTCATCAAGGTCAATCACCGGCCAGACGGGACTTTCCCCAACGGAATCCCCAATCCGATGCTGGAAGAGAACCGCGCGGCCACGGCCGATGTGGTGCGTCGTTCGGGCGCCGACGTTGGACTGGCATGGGACGGCGATTACGACCGCTGTTTCTTCTTCGACGAGCACGGCCGGTTCATCGAGGGTTATTATCTCGTGGGGCTGCTGGCTGAGGTTTTCCTGGCGCGCGAGCGGGGTGGGCGCATCGTGCACGACCCGCGCCTCACCTGGAATACCATCGATCTGGTACGGCGCCATGGCGGCGAGCCGGTGCTGTGCAAGTCCGGCCACGCCTTCATCAAGCAGAAGATGCGTGAGGTCGACGGCGTCTACGGCGGGGAGATGAGCGCGCACCATTACTTTCGCAGCTTCTCCTATTGCGACAGCGGCATGATCCCGTGGCTCATCGTCCTGCAGCTGATCGCCCAGCGCGGGCCGCTGTCGCAGCTCGTCGGTGAGCGCATGCGACTCTTCCCGATCAGCGGCGAGATCAACCGCCAGCTGAAGTCGGATGCGAAGTCGATCCTGGCGCGGGCGCGGCAACATTACGAGCGCGATGCGCTCGTCACGGACTTCACCGACGGCCTATCGATGGAATTCCCGCAGTGGCGGTTCAACCTGCGTGGATCCAACACGGAGCCGCTGGTACGGCTCAACGTGGAGACTCGCGCCAGCGAGGCGCTGATGCGCGAGAAAACCGATGAGCTGCTGCGGCTGATCGAGGCGTGACGGCCGCGGCGCGAAGTAACGAACCGTAAATGCGAATGCGCCGGGCATGTGATTTGCTCAGCGCGCCTGGGCCCGCCCATCGGCAGGAAGACCCCTTGCAGGAAAAGACGCAACCCTTGCGAGTGCTCATCGCGGAGAACCACCGGGATCTCAGCGACATCATGAGCCAGTTGATCAATACCGAGGCAGACATGCGCTGTGTCGGACAGGTGGCGCAGGCGGGCGAGGTGCTGGCCGCCGCACGGCGCACGGAAGCGGACGCGGTCATCCTGGACCTCACGCTGCAGGGCGGTAGCGGCTGGCCCCTGGTCGGGGAGCTGTCCGCCGCCCTGCCGTCGCTGCGCATAATCGTATTCAGCGGCATAGCATTCAGCGAGGACCTGGCCCGCGAGGCCAGGCGCCGGGGAGCGGCCGCCTTCGTCACCAAGGGATCCGATTTCGAGGTCCTGCTCGATGCGGTGAGGCGTGGTTCCCGGGCAGCCTGAGTTCCCCCGGAACGAAAAGGCCGCGCCGGGCGGCGCCGCGGGCTTGACTGTGACTTGTCGTCATGCAGAGACACTGGCTCTTGGACTCGGCGACGAGTACCTTTCGACGTCCTCTCTCACCATTTTTGATCGGGGGCCATCTCATGGCGCTTTGGAAAGACACGAACACTGGAACCGCAACCCCTTCGGCAGGAGCCTCGCCGGCCTTCGGCAGCACGCCATCGCCGGCCGCAGTCCCGGAGAAGAGCAATGTCGCACCGCTCACCCCGGAGGTCCCCCGCCGTCCCGCCAACCAGCAGCGCTTAGACATGAAAGAATCCGTCATCGCCTCGGATCTGACCATCGAGGGCAAGATCGTCGGCTCGGGCCACGTGCGCATCGCCGGGCGCTTCAAGGGTGACGTCCAGGTGGAAGGCAACGTGACGCTCGATACCGGTGCGCACCTCGAAGGCTTGGTGAAGGCCAGCGTGGTGGTCGTCGGCGGCGAGCTCATCGGCAACATCGAAAATGCGAAGCGCGTCGAGCTCCTCGAAGGCGGTGTGATCAGCGGCGACGTCAAGGCCGGGTCGCTCACCGTGGCCGCGGGCTCGCGCATGCGCGGCCAGGTGGAGTTCGGCTGGGAAGAGACGCGGACCAAGGCTGAGACGAAGGGATACGGCAGCTGATGAACGTCGCTTCTCGCCCGTCCCCGACGGGCAAGACGCGCACCTGCCCGCATTGCAAGGCGGTCATCCTCGAAAGCCTGAGCATTTGCCCAGGCTGCATGCACCACCTGCGCTTCGATTCCGAAGCGGCGAAGCGGCAGGTCGCTGCAACGTCGGCGCTCAAGGTGGAGGCCATGATCCGCCATCCGCCGGTCGAGGAGGCGTGGGAATACTACGTGACCATCTCGATCCGCAACGATCGCGGCGAGGAGGTCGACCGCCAGGTGGTCAACGTCGGCGCGCTGCAAGGCGCGGAAAAGCGCACGTTTACCCTTTCCGTGGAGGTTCTCCCGCCGTATGCGCCGGAAGAGAGGCCGGGCGAGCAGCGGACCGCCGAGCGCCCGGGTGCTGCGCCCGGGTCGGGTGTCCAGCCGCCGGCAAGGGCTAGCAGCCCGCCCCCCGCGGGGGTCGGTGCCAAGCCGCCGGGGGCCGAGGCTCCCAAGCCAGTGGGGCGGCCGGCCCCGCCGCCCGGTGGCAGCGGCATCCGCCTGCCGGACGGCACCATCCTCGCGCCACCCGGCCTCGGACCCAAGCGCAAGTAGTCATCCTGGACTAGAACTCCTGCTCCGTCTGCACCAGGAACTGGACGTTCCGAATGTCGGTCGGTCCGGCGTTGAAGGGGAAGGCCAGATCGACGTGGATGACGTTACCGAGCCCGGTGCGGGCGTTGCCGATACGCAGGCCGAACCCCGCGTCCTTTAGCATCCCGAGACTGGGCTGGCCCAAGGGTGCGCCGCCCCAGGTGCGCCCCATATCAAAGAAGACGGCGGCGCCGACGCGGAAGAGGCGAAACGGGT
Organism: Steroidobacteraceae bacterium; assembly: GCA_036489335.1. GTDB lineage: Bacteria > Pseudomonadota > Gammaproteobacteria > Steroidobacterales > Steroidobacteraceae > 13-2-20CM-66-19. Next base: position 123,811 of record DASXFY010000013.1, on the reverse strand, counting down.
ACCAGTTGCTGAAGTAGCGCTCCTCGAAAGAAAGCAGTGCGCGCGAAGTCCCGTCCTGATAGCGCAGCGGATAGCCCCTGAGGCCGTTGTCGCCGCCGAGCAGGATCTGGTCCTCGAGGTCGAGCCGTTTGCCGACCGTGGCGGCGAGCGTCGAGAAGAAAAGCCAGTTGCCGTCGCCAAACGGCCAATACCCCGACTGCTCGTTGTAGTAGCGGACCGCGCTGTTGAGCACCGCATTGTCCAGGTTACCTCCTTGCAGTCTGCCCGTGTAGACACTGGAGATGAGCAGCGTCTGCCGCTTCGTGAGGCCGTACCCGTCCCCGACGGCCAGCTGAAAGGGAATGGCATCGTGGGTGGAACCGAACATGGTGTCCGCCCAGCCGAGTTGCACGGTCGCGTAGGCGCCCATGTCAAAGTCCTCGGTCCGGCCAATCTGGTTGTGGTTGCGGAGCGTCGACCATTCGTCCTGTACCAGGTCGAAACGCACCCACGGGTAGACGTACTTGCGGTCCTCCGGCAGGACCGTGCGGCCGGTCCACAGCATCGAATCGGAAAAAGCATGCTCGTCGTAGGTCAGTCCGGTGCTATAGCGGCGCACCCAGCCGTTATCGAGCCCATGCGAGAAGCCGGTGTAGACCTGATAGAAGCGCGTGTGGTCGGCGAACCTGTCGACCTGCTGGCCGAGATTCCACAGCGAATCGTCCTCGGTGGTGTCGTTGATGCTGATACCGCCGGCGTGTTGCGTCTCGAGCGAATAAAACGGCCGGTTGAGGATGAACTGGCGTGTCTTGCCATCGCTCAACGTCCCGTAGGCGAGATCCGTCATGAACCAGGTGCCGAACGTGTGTGGGTTCATCACCTGGACGTCCGATTCCGAGCGGTCGACGGATGAGGTGTGCTGGACCTTGACGTCGGTGCCGGTACCGAGAGTGTTGACATCTTCCAGCGTCACTCCGGTCTGATTCGCGCCGCCGCTGCGTGAGAAGTTGAAACCCGGGTTGAGCGTCCAGACATCCCGGGTGACCACCAGAACGTCGACCCTGCCGTCGCGATAGGCGACGGGCACGACCGAAGCGTCGTAGAAATATGGATTGGCGCGCAGGATGCGCGCGGACTCATCGAGCAGATGGCGCGAATAAGGCTGACCGGCGTGGAAGAGGAGCTGCTCGCTGACGGTCCGCGTGCGCGTCACGGGATGAAGGCGGTCCGCCAGCCGAAACAGCCAGTTGTCGTCCTTCGGGTTCGTCAGATCGAAGATGTTCTCGTTGTGGATGATGATGCGGCCGATCACGGCATGTGAGCGCTCGAGCTCCGCATCCGAGGGGACGGCAGCCGCCGCCTTATCGCGGGAATGCGCAGCCGCGGCGATCTGAGGCGCCGTCAGGAGCAGTAGTGCGGCCAGGAACGGCGCGAGGGAGTCCGTTCGCATGCCCTGGAGGATACGGTAAGGGCGCCACTTGCGACGTGCGCCGGGTCCTGGTATCGCTACGTCCATTCAGGAATCACGGTGGCGTGCTCGTATGCTGCGACGACAGTGGATGGCGGGGGCAATGGCGGCGTTGCTCTCGTTGCGGATGGTGAATGTGCAGGCCGCGGAGGTGCCGCGTCGGGTACTGGTGTTTGCGGCGGCATCGCTGGCCGATGTGCTGCGGGACCTCGATGCGGGGTTCACGGCACGAACTGGTATACGCGTCACGTCTTCGCTTGCGGCATCCTCCACGCTCGCCAAGCAGATCGAGGCAGGGGCGCCCGCGGATGTCTATTTTTCGGCCGACCTCCAATGGATGGACTACCTTGAGCAACGCAGGCTGCTGCGGTCGGGTTCCCGCCACGACGTCGCTGGCAACTCGCTGGTGCTGATTGCGCCTGCGTCCAGCCCGCTGCGGATGCGGATTGCGCCCGGCTTCGACCTGGCAAAGGCACTCGGGGCTGGTCGTCTTGCCGTTGCCGATCCGGATTCGGTGCCGGCCGGCATCTATGGGCGCGAGGCGCTGCAGAGCCTCGGGGCCTGGAGCAGTGTCGCGTCGAGACTGGTACGCGCCGAGAACGTGCGAGCCGCGCTCGAGTATGTGGCGCGGGGGGACGCGCCCCTAGGCATCGTCTACTGCACGGACGCACTCGCGGAAAGGCGAGTACGCATCGTGGGCGTGTTTCCAACTGCCAGCCATCCACCTATCGTGTACCCCGTCGCGCTCACGTCGCACGCCAGCGCGGCGGCGGCTCGCTACCTCGCGTTCGTCACCGGTGCTGATGCCCGGCCGATCTTCCGCAAGTGGGGATTCAGGTCGCTTCCATCGCGGTAGCCTCCGCGGTCTGTCGTCAGAACTTCCGTGAGAGATACAGCGTCCAGCTGTAGATGCTGGTGAGGGAATCGGGCTTCGCGGTAGTCAGCGGCTCCGGATCGGTGGCCAGATCGCGCTCCCGCTGCGCATATAGGACGCTGCGATAGTCGATCCCTACGTCCCAGCCGGGTAGCACATTGCGCCATTGCAGCCCCCCGCCCACATATACCCCATACGCCGGAGTGGCCAGCGCGTACCGCGAAGCGCCGACGAATGCGTTGAAGGCGAGCGGCCAGTTGAGCCGGTAGCGGTAGTCGAGCATGCGGACGCTGAGCAGAGTCCTGCCACTGATGTCATCAGCCTCGAGGGCCACACCAAGGTCCTGATGCGTTGAGACGCGGCGTCGGGCGCCGAGGGCAACGTAGGGCCCTGCCGTCGATTTTGTATAGTAGCGCGGATACGTAGTCAGATTGAGGTTGATCAGGGTGCGGTAATAGTCCGCACCAGCGCTGACATAGAGCTCATCTCCGTCCGGGCGCTCGCCGCCGAAGGCGGCGGTCTCCGAGTCATCGCCGCTGCCGCGAAGTAACGCGTCGCCGTCGCGCAGATAGCCTTCCAGGCGGAAATAATTCGCTCCGAAGACGTCCCGGCCGTTGTCGACCTCGGCGCCCACGGAGTAACCCTTCCAAGGATACGAATAGCTGAGCGATTCCAGGTACTCGTTCTTGTACGGAAAGGTTGCATACAGCGTCTTGTCCTCGTCGGCGAGCGCCCGGATCTGCAGCTGCATGAGACCTCCGAAAGAGGGTTCCCAGCCGAGGCGCAGCATGTTGCTCTGGCCCCCGACAGCGTCTCCCTGACTGGTGGCTGTCGCCAGCACGCGTTGGTCTCCGAACCAGCTGCCGATGGTGGCGCCATAGTTGGTTATACCGTCAAGATAGCCAGTCTGCACGCTACTCGCGTTGTGCACGTACCAAGTAGGGGCCCACGAGTCGACCTCGTATGTCAGGTTGAATGGACCGATGCGCGGAAAGTCGATCCCTGCCGAGATGTCGGGCTTGCCGATGAGCGGCGAGTGGCCCGCCAGAGTATCGTTGCCGGCGTACTCGAAATACACGGAGAACGGCACTCGACCCGGGAAGATGAACCGGCTAGTCAGCGAGGCCTCCTGCTTGCCGACTGCCGCGACGTTGGGGCCGAATCCCACGGTTTGCGCCTGGCCCGGGTGGAAGAAGGCCTTGAGGATATCGCTAAGGGACTGGCCGCCGGCGGCGCCACCGCCCCATACGAGCGCGCGCTGCGCTGAAATCGACCAGCCGCTCACCGGCTCGATACCGATGCGGAAGGCGCCGACCTTGGGATAGCCGCGCGTGAGCTTGCCATCCGTGAGCTGGATGCGGTCCGACTCCGACATCCGGGAGACGAACGCCTCGTAGTGCAGGCCGAGGCGCGTCAGCGGCCTGTAATTCGACAGTGTGATGGAGGGCATCGTCGGCGCCTCGGTGCTGACCAGCATCGCGCTGTCGGTCATGGGCGACCACCAGTGGTCACGCCAGCCGATATCGAGCTGCGCCCAGTCAAACCCCAGGCTGAGCATTGTCCCGGTGGGCGTCGCGCGGCCCTGGTAAGCGACCCCGCCGACGTTGAGCAGCATGTAGGAATTCGGCTGCAGGTATGCCGCTCCGGCGACCTCGTACGGGCTCTGCGCCTTCTCCCCGTGCTGGTTCGGCAGCACCGTTTTGGACGAGCCCGAGGTCGCGGCAGCCGAAACGCTGGTGAATTCGACTCCGCTGCCATGCATGTAACGGTCGAGATACCGGCTGACGCTTTCGCAGAGAGGGCGATCGACTTTGCAGGCCCTGGGTAGCGCATCGAGGACCAGCGCCGCCGGAATCGGACGGGTCATGACCGGCTCGTCACCCAGAATGAGGACTCGCTCCACCTGGCTTTCGACATCCGGGTCGAGATCGAGCGGCAGGTAGGGCGTGACACCGAGGGCGTACCCCACTCCCTGTGAAGCGATGAGGCTTATCGCCAGCAGCAGCGCAGTTTTCTTCATCTTCCAGGATCCACTCCGTCTCCGGGCGGGTGGCACGGTATCGGGCCGGGCGGCAAAGATCAATTGTCGTAGGCCGGTGGGCACTTCGAGTGCAGGAAGGGTGGTATGCCCTCTCCACCTCTGGCGGTTTTCGGACCCGCGGACGGCCAATTGGTATGATCTGGCCGTGCATCCGGCAGTGGCCGATTGGGCAATGGGGTCTGCGGCTTGACGCAGGTGGCTAAGCCCGGGATTCGCTGTCCTTCCGCAGTAGTACTCGCGGCGATTTCAGCCCGAACTTCCCGACCTGGACTTGAGGAACGCCTTGCTTGAACAGTTTGTCTTCGGATGAGAAGCGAGACCATGGATTTAGGAGAGAGAGGGTATGAGAGCGATCAGCTCATTCGCCAAAGCCCCGTTTCAGTGGCGGCACTACAGAGCCGCTGCAAACATGATGCGCACCTATCATCGCCCGGCCGCTACATTCCTTCGGTATCTCATTGGCGGCGGCCATTATCCCGACCGAATCACGCTCTCGACGCCAAGCGGCGCGGTCGGGGTGACCCTTTACTCCGAGCACGATCTGCTTACCCTGAATGAGATCTTCTGTCGGCGCGACTACGACGCTCCAGACAAGGCCGAGTTGGTGGTGGACTTCGGCTCGAACATCGGAATCAGCGCACTGTATTTTCTGACCAGGAATCCGCGCGCCCACGCCTATCTATTCGAACCGGTACCGATGAACGTTGCACGCTTGCGGGAGAATCTCGGCGGATTCGAAGGACGCTATACGCTGTTTCCATTTGCCGTTGGCATGGTCGAAGGACCTGTTCCTTTCGGATGCGAACCTACTGGCCGTTATGGAGGCATAGGCTTGTCACGCGAGACCCGGATCGCCGTGCCGTGCCGGCCCGCCAATGTGGTCATAGACGAGATCCTGGCTCGGTATGGACACATCGACGTTCTGAAGGTCGACATTGAATCTTTTGAGGACGAGATCATCCTTGCGCTGGGTGAGCGCGCGCGCCGCATCGAAACGATATTCGTCGAGCGTCGATTCGACTCCAACCCCCTTCGGGAAACTCACCTTTACAAACAATACGGCGCTGTAGCCCAGTTCCGGCGAAGAGATCCCGCGGTGCGCTGACGAAGGTTTCGCGCGCTCACCAGGCGATCGCCCTGGGGTTTCCGGTCGAACGGAATGTGCGCAGTACGCGGATTTCCCGGGCAGTTCACTCTGGGTTCAGCGCCCGGCGCCGATAAAGGTGTCATGCGGTCGGCGAAACAGATTCTCGCGCGTTCTGTCCAATGGGAAGCCCCGCGCGTAGGATGCTGTAGGCTGTCGCTTGGGCGGGGCCGGTACGGGACCCTCGTCCGGCGGTATTGGAGCGTCATGGGGATGAGAATGCGAGCCCTATCGGTCTTCGGCGGCCTTGCCGCGGCGGTGCTGATTTGCCTCGGCGGCCAGGGGGTGGCGCTGGCGCAGAGCGAGCCGCAGGACCAGACCCAGATGATCGAGCAGCTCGGGGAGAGCTCCGATCCGTCGAACCCTCCAGGTCGCGTCGCGCAGCTGAGCGATGCCGAGGGCAACGTGTCGCTCGAGCCCGCAGGCACCACCAGTTGGACCAGTGCCTCCGTCAACCGCCCGCTGACATTCGGCGACAAGCTCTGGGCCGACCAGGATTCCCGCGCCGAGCTCGATATCGGTGATGCCGTCATCCGCCTCGGCAGCACGACCGGGTTCTCCTTCCTCAATCTCGATGACCGGACCGCGCAGATGCAGGTGACCGCGGGGACTGTGATCATCCACGTGCGCACTCTCGCGAGTGGTGAGCAGGACGAAGTCGACACGCCCAATCTCGCCCTGACATTGGAGCAACCAGGCACCTATCGGGTGGAGGTGAGCGATAGCGGCGACACGACCATCGTGAAGGTGGAGGACGGCGCGGCGCTGGTGACGGGCGGCGGCCAGTCCTACCCGGTGGCGGCGCAACAGAGCGTAACCTTCGCGGGAACGAGCACGCTGGCCGCCGATTACGCGACCCTCGGCTCGCCCGATTCTCTCGACGAATGGTCGTTGCAGCGCGATCAGCAGCAGCAGCAACAGGCCGCCGTCGCGCAGGAATACGTTCCACCCGATACGGTCGGCGAGGATGATCTGGGGTCTTACGGCACGTGGGAGGACACGCAGGATTGGGGGTACGCGTGGTTCCCCGCTGTCGCCGTCGGCTGGGCACCCTACAGTCTGGGATCCTGGGCGTGGATCTCGCCCTGGGGATGGACCTGGGTCGACGATGAGCCCTGGGGATTTGCGCCGTTCCATTACGGGCGCTGGGGACACAGGGGGAATCGCTGGTGTTGGGTGCCGGGTCCTCGTGGCGTGCGTCCGGTCTACGCGCCCGCGCTGGTCGCGTGGGTCGGCGCCTCGGCATCCATGCGAGGCCGGGTTGGCTGGCTCCCGCTGGGCCCTGGCGATGCTTACGGAAGGCGCACCAGCAACGCGCGCTATGCCAACAGCGCAGTCCCGGGCGCCATGACAGTTGTTCCGCGCGACGTGTTTGCCTCCGCGCAGCCCGTGGGCGCACATCGCCTGGCGATACCGCGCCAGGGTATGGAGGGTTTCAAGCCAACAAACGCGGCGCCGGCCATCGTTCCTGTACGGCAAAGCGTCCTCGGGAATGCGGGAAGGAGCGTGAGCGCTCCGCCGCGTGCGCTCGTCGATCGCCCGGTGGTGGCGCGACTCGCCCCACCGCGTGCGCCCGCCTCCTTTGCGAAGGAGCAGGCTGCCATGCGGGCGAATGGTGGGCGGCCTCTGTCGATGACGGAGTTGGCGCGAATGCGGCCATACACGCCGGCGACACCGGTGCGGATGGCGAGTCCGGCGGGCAATGCGGGCGTGCGCGCCAGCCCCGGGATGCAGGCCCGCGAGCACGTGCTGCAGCAGCCGGCTCTGCCGCCCTCGCAAGCCCTGCGCAATGACCGCCCAACGTGGGCGCAAGGTCAGTCCACCCGTCAGCTTCCGGAGCAGCGTTTCACGCCGCCGCAGCGGCAGATTCCGCAGCAGCGTTTCGCACCTGCCTACACTCCACCGCGCGAGATGGCTCCACGCGCGGCACCGGCGGCACCGGCGAGGGCGCCCGAAGCGCGTCCGGAAACACGCCCGCCTCCTTCCGATCGGCGGGCTGATGCGGGGTCCGCCGCATTCAGGGCCGGCTATGCCACGCAGTGGCAGCCGCCTCCGCCCATGTACCGGGCGCAGGAGAACGCCAGCCGCTACGCGCCTCCGCAGGGCCGGCTGCAGCCAAGGGGCACTCCCTATCGACCGCCGATGAGCCCGCCGCCGATGTTTCGGCCGATACCGCCCGGCGGAGCGGGCGCCAGGCCCGCGCCGCGCAGCTCAGGGAGCTTCGCGGCCGAGCGTTCGCGACGCACCGGCTGAAGCCGCTGACCTGACATAACAGCGCAGGGGGGGGGCCGTGCATCCGGTTGCGATCGACTGGACGATCATGGGGGTCTACTTCGCCTTCGTGCTGGGGATCGGCGTGGCGCTGAAGCGCTACATGCGCACGAGCACGGATTACTTCCTCTCGGGCCGGGCGATTCCGGCGTGGATCACCGGCCTCGCCTTCATCTCGGCGAACCTGGGCGCCCAGGAAGTGATCGGCATGGCGGCGTCCGGGGCCAAGTACGGCATGGCCACCAGCCACTTCTACTGGGTAGGGGCGATCCCGGCGATGGTGTTTCTCGGCATCTTCATGATGCCGTTCTATTACGGCTCGCGGGCGCGCTCGGTGCCGGAATACCTGAAGCTGCGCTTCGACGAGAAAACCCGCGGCTTGAACGCGATCTCCTTCGCGGTGATGACCGTGTTCTCCTCGGGCATTTCCATGTATGCGATGGCGCTGCTGCTGAAACTCCTGCTCGGTTGGGATTTCGCCACCAGCGTCATGCTCTGCGCCCTCATCGTCCTCATCTACATCTTCCTCGGCGGCCTGACTTCGGCGATCTACAACGAGGTGCTGCAGTTCTTTCTCATCGTCTTCGGCTTCGCGCCGCTCGTCTTCCTCGGGCTGAAGGACGTGGGCGGCTGGCACGGGCTGACGGCGGGCCTGCGTCAGGTGGCGGTATCGCGCGGCTTCGCGCCCGATGCCTGGACCAGTACCTGGAGTGTGATGAGCAGTCCCGCGTCGAACCCCATGGGCGTCGAGTGGATCAGCATTGCGATGGGCCTGGGATTCGTGCTGTCGTTCGGCTACTGGTGCACGGACTTCCTGGTCGTGCAGCGGGCACTGGCGGCGGATTCCATGGAGGCGGCACGGCGTACGCCGCTCATCGCGGCGGTGCCGAAGATGCTCTTTCCTTTCCTCGTCATCCTGCCCGGGATGATCGCGATCGCTTCGACGCAGCATGGCGGGGCGAGTGGACTCACTCTGCCGCACAAGGCGGACGGCGCGCTCAACTATGACATGGTGATTCCCCTCATGCTCGGGCACTACTTCCCGAGCGGCATGCTCGGGCTCGGGCTCACGGCCCTGATGGCGAGCTTCATGACCGGCATGGCGGGCAATGTGACCGCCTTCAACACGGTCTGGACCTACGATATCTATCAGGCCTACATCCGCCACGGCGCGAGCGATCGGCACTATCTCAACATGGGGCGGCTGGCGACGGTCGCCGGGATCGCCCTGTCGATCGCGGCCGCCTATGCCGCCAATCGCTTCAACAACATCATGGACCTGCTGCAGCTGCTGTTCGCGTTCGTGAACGCACCGCTCTTCGCAACGTTCCTCCTCGGGATGTTCTGCAAACGCACGACGGGTCATGGGGCCTTCTTCGGCCTTCTCGCGGGGACCGCGGCCGCGGCTGTCCACCACGGCCTCACGCTTCCGGTGGCGGCCACGATCGGGATTCAAGGAGGCTGGATCGCGGTGCTGCACCTCTACCCGAGCCAGATGGCACAGAACTTCTGGACGGCGATCTACGCCTTCAGCGTCTGCTTTGTCGTCACAGCCGCGGTGAGCCTCGTGACCCGGCCGCGCGCGGAGCGGGATCTCGCTGGACTCGTCTACTCGCTCACGCCGCGAATACGCCCGTCGGCCGGCGAGAGCTGGTATGCGCGACCCGCGGTCCTCGGCGCCTGTGTCATCGCCGGCGCGATCGTTCTCAACTTCATTTTCCGGTGAGGGCCATGGGACTCGACATCCGAATTCCGATCGGGAGCCTCTTCGTCGTCCTGGGCGCGCTCCTGGCGGCCTACGGTCTCGTCAGCGACCCGGAGATCTATCGGCGCTCGTTGGGGCTCGACATCAATCTCTGGTGGGGCGTGGCGTTGCTCATGTTCGGGCTGGCGATGCTGGCGTTGGCATGGTGGTCGGCAACAAGGGCGCGCAAGTAGTGCGAGCGGCCGGCGGCTGCGACTCGCGCTGAGCCGAGAGCTCCTTCTCGCGATAAGCGGCGCGCATCGCCGGCCTGATCTTCGGCAGCTGCAAGCCGAACCAGGCGGCGCCGACGATGCAGAACGTGCCGGTGAGCATGACCGTGTGCGGCGCACCGATATGCTCAGCGAGCGCACCGGCCATGAGGCTACCGAAGGGCGCAGCGCCGAAGAACGCCATGGTGTAGTAACCCATGACACGTGCCCGCATGGCGTCAGGTACGAGCGACTGGACGATGGTGTTGCAGACTGCCGCGGCCTGAATGATGCCGAAGCCCACCACCACGATCAGGATGAGCGACAGCCACAGGACGTGCGACAAGCCGAAGAAGATCAGACCGACGCCGAGCAGCGCGACCGCCGCCTGCAGCGTCCGCGTCAGTCCCTTGATGGACTTGCGCATCGCCAGGGAGAGCGCGGAGCAGAAGGCCCCCGCGCCCGAGGCGGCGGTGAGCCACCCGAGCGTGTGCGCACCCCCGTGCAGCACGTTGCCTGCAAAGACGGGCAGCAGCACCGAATACGGCCAGCCCATGAGACAAGTCAGCGCCAGGAGCAGCAGGACGATGCGGATCGGCTGGAAGCCGCGCACGTAGTTCCAGCCCTCGCGCAGCTCCTGCAGCAGGCTCTGGCCGGCCTGTCCGCGGCCGTTCAGCGCTGCCAACCGCATGAGCAGCAGGGAGCCGATCACCGCGAGATACGAGATGCCGTCGATGAGGAAGCACCAACCCTCACCGAGCGTTGCGATGATGAGGCCGCCGATTGCGGGGCCGATGAGCCGGGCGCCGTTGACCATCGAGGAGTTGATGGCGATGGCGTTGGCGAGATCGCCGCGATCCTCCACCATCTGGACGAGGAAGGACTGGCGGCCCGGCATGTCGAAGGCGTTGATCAGACCCTGGAAAACCATGAGGGCGATGATCTCGCCGAGGGTAATGATGTGTGCCAGCGTCAGCGCCGCAAGCGCAAGAGACTGTACTGCCGCGGCCGCCTGGGTGACGACGAGCAGGCGCCGCCGCTCCAGGCGCTCCACCCATACGGCGGCGAAGGGTCCGAGGAGGAAAGAGACGATCTGCCCGGAGAAGCTGACGACGCCGAGGAGGAGGGCGGAGTGAGTGAGCCGATAGACGAGCCAGGCCGTCGCGAGCCGCGTCATCCAGGTGCCGATCAGCGAGGTGCTCTGGCCGAAGAAGAAGAGCCTGAAATTGCGGTGCCGCAGCGCCCGCCAGGTGTGCGAGACCGCAGCCAGGGATGATGCGGGGCTCATGGCTCGAGCAGCCGCTTGAGGATGTCGCCGGCCCTGGCGAGGATCTGGCGCTGCTCGTCATCCAGTCCCGCGGTGGCCCGCGCGAGCCAGGCGCGCTTCAGGTCCTTCATGCTGCTGCGCACGACGGCGCCCTTCTCGGTCAGGGCGATGTTCACCTGCCGGCCATCACTCGGGTGTGGCTTACGCTCGACGAGCGCGCGCTCTTCTAGCGTCGCGACGGCCGCGCTCATCGACTGCGGCCGCATCCCTTCCGCGCGCGCAAGCTCTGCGGTGGTGGCTGGCCCTTCCCGTCCCAGGCGGCCGAGCACGGCAAATTCGGTCAGCGACAGCTCATGCTGCGCGGCCGCGGCGCGCATCTGTCGAACCAGCCGTCCAATGGTCTGCGCGAAGTCGTTGACGTCGAGGTCCCGAGCCCTTGTCATGGCCGTGGATGATAGCAGATTAACAGGTAGACTGAACAGTCTGCCTTTCTATGCAGCTTACGGCTCCGGCGGCCTAGCGGCGCCATTGAGCCCGCGGCGAAGCCTCGAGGTCGTTCTGGAAGGCCTCGCGAAGCCGGCGCAGCCCGAGCGCGATCTGCGACAGATCGGCGGTTCCATAGCCGAAAATCATGCCGCTGCGGTCCGGCTCGCCCAGGAAGTAGCGCGACAGGGTGTGAATGCGGACGCCCATTGCGAGGGCTGCAGCCGCGGCCGCCTCCGCGTCCACGTCCGGCTTTGCAATCGCGGCTACGTGCATACCGTAGAAGGAGGGGATGGGCTGCAGCCACGGCGCCAGTTCCCGTGTGAGGGCATCGAGCAGGGCGTTGCGGCGACGCCGGTAGACCTCACGCATCTTGCGTACGTGGCGGGTCAGGTGCCCCTCGGCTATGAAGCCGGCAACGCCGGCCTGGACCGGCACCGGGCTGTGCCAGTCCATGCAGTTCTTGGCTGCCACCAGCGTTGGCATGGCCCACGATGGCGCCGCGACGTAGCCCAGGCGCAGTGCCGGGAGCATGCATTTGGAGAAGGTCCCAACATAGAAGACGAGCTCGGCGGCGTCGGGGGTGCGCAGCGCTTCCAGCGTGCCCCCGTCGAATCGGAACTCGCCGTCGTAATCGTCCTCGATGATCAACGCGCCGCGCTTGCGTGCCAGCGAGATGAGCTCGCTGCGCCGCGTCGGGGAGAGTGCGGAGCCGAGCGGAAACTGGTGAGAAGGACAAACGCAAATGACCTCGGCATCGGCCGGAATGGCCTCGACGACGATCCCGTCTGCATCCACGCGTACTGGCACGATGCGGGCGCCTGCTGCCAGGAAGGCTGCACGCAGCGGCGGATAACCAGGATCCTCCACCGCGACGACAGTCCGCCCGGAGATCACCAGAGTCCGCGCCAGTACATCGAAAGCCTGTTGCGCGCCGGAGGTCACGAGAATGTCCTCCGGCCCGCAGACCACGGCGCGCGTGACGCCGATATGCCGTGTGATCGCCTCACGCAGCCGATAGTTGCCCTGATTGCCCTGCGGGCTGTGGAACGCCGCCGGCCGCCGCTCGAGCAGGCGGATCTGCTTGGCGGTTACTCGGCGGAAAACCTCGAAGGGAAAGAGACGGGAATCCACCAGCGCCGGGCGAAAGTCCACCTGGCTGGAGCCTTTGCGCTCATCCTCCGGCGCCTCCCGCCAGAAGCCGATCGCCGCGGTGACATCCGGTCGCAGCCAGATCGGATTGAGCCTGGCGGCTGGCCGCAGCAGCGCCGGGAGATTGCGCTGTCGGCGAGCGGGCGCGCTGGCCGCGACGAAGACACCGGAGCCGGGGCGGCTCACGACCAGACGCTCGCTTGCGAGCCGCTCGTACAGGGCGGCGGCGGTATTGCGCGAGACCCCAAGAAACGCAGCCGATTGCCGAGTGCCCGGCAGGCGCGCACCGGCCGTCAGACGGCCGTCGACGATGGCGGCCTTGAGCTGTTCGTAGAGGCTGCGGGAGGCGTCCCGCGAGCCCGGCCTCGGCAGATCGAGCCGCAGCTCGAACAAAGGCTCGGTCACCCGCGGCGCTCCGGAACGATGGCCCACTGCTTTTTCCCCCAACCGGCCCTTCAGATGCCCGGGCCCATGCACGAATCTCCACGCCATTGTAAACGGAGGGCTACATGACCCGGACAAAGCGTTTCGACGGCAAGCTCACTGCCGCCATGTGCGTGCTGACCTTCACGGTGATGCTCGGATGCCAGCCTTCGCTGGCCGCGGCCTCCGCGCATCCCGAGGATCAGCAGCATGCGTTCGATTTCCACTTCGGCACGTGGCGGACGCACATCCTGAGTCGCACCTCGACGGCCACATGGGAAAAGATGACGGGCACCGTCATCGACCAGCCTCTGTGGAAAGGGAAAGCCAATCTGGAGAAGATCGAGGCCTCCGGGTCCGGAAGGCATTTCCAGGGATTGACGCTGTTTCTTTATGATCCGAAAACCGGCCAGTGGAGCCAGCAGTTCGCGGGCAGCGACGACGGCATCATCTCGCAGCCCGTGTACGGTGAGTTCAAGGACGGGCGCGGTGTGTTCTATGGCTGGAGCGGCGGCCCCGGCGACAAGCAAGTCATCGAGCGCGACATCTGGTCCAACATCACGCCGAATTCCTATCACTTCGAGATCGCCTCATCGGCCGACGGCGGCAAGACCTGGACGAAGGAGTTCATCGCGCAACTCAGCCGGCTGAAGCAGGACCCCGACTACGATACGGCCTACACTCCCGGCAACGATCCCGAGCACGACTACGATTTCAACATGGGACATTGGAGCACCCGGATAAGGGCCGTGGAGAACCCTCTTTCCGCGCCCGGCGTCTGGAGCAATCTGCAGGGAACGCATGTGGTCTATCGCGTGTGGGGTGACTGGGCCAACATCGGCCAGCTCGAAGTCGACGGCCCCGGCGGTCACATCGAAGACATGGCGCTGCGCACGTATGACCGCAAGACGCATCAGTGGCGAGTCTATTTCGCGAACAGCAAGACCGGGACCCTCGACCCGCCCATGGTCGGTGAGTTCAAGAACGGCGTCGGAACCTTCGTCTTCCTGGACGAGATGGAAGGCAAGACCGTGCTGGTGCGCAATGTCTGGTCGGACATCACGTCCAAGTCCTGCCATCAGGACTGGGCCATCTCGACGGATGGCGGCAAGACCTGGATACCGACCTGGGCTTCTACGGATACGCTCGGGAGGTGACGGTGCTGCGGCAGCGCGGACCCTATCAGCTCTTTTCGCCGAGATCGGCGGTAAATCCAATGGGCCGGCGCTTGGGGGCGGGTGGGTTCATAAGCTGGCGGATGGCCGAGAGTATGGCGGCGATCGCCTCGTCGTGGGCGGCGACCCTCTTCTCGATGCGCGCCTCGAGCTCATCGAGCCGGTGGGCGAGTTCCTTGTTGGAGGCGAGGAGCTCGCGCATACGGACGAAGGCACGCATGATCTCGATGTTCACGGCGACGGCGCGCTCGCTGCCGAGCACCGAGGAGAGCATCGCGACACCCTGCTCGGTAAAGACGTAGGGCATATAGCGACGCCCGCCGCGGCATGGTGTTGAGATCACAGACTGTGATCTCAACACGTCCCGCTCGGTGGCGGTGAGCTGGAACATAAAATCCGGTGGGAAGCGGCTGATATTACGCTTGACCGCCTGTACGAGGGCGCCGGTCGTCACGCCGTAGAGGGCGGCGAGCTCCTCATCGAGCAAGACCTTGTGGCTGCGCAGGACGAGGATGGAGCGGCTGATATGCTCGACGGGCACGGGGGCCACGCGGTGGCGAGGGGTCATCGGGAACCCTCCTGTCGATGAGGGCTTAGCGACCCTGCTGGGCCAGAACAGCATCGATCACCTGCATCACGAAGCGCTGCTGCGCGCGCGGTAGATGCTGGATGCGCTGCATCTGCTGCAGCTTCGGGGCGGCGTAAGCTTCCCGCCTCCGACACAGGCAATAGTAGGCTCCCCGAGTACGGTTGATGCTGACGCTTCTGAGCGAGGCGGGATCTGGCCCGCTCATGAATCGGTAGGGGGCTGTTCTTGCAGGACGCCGGACTCGATCTCCCGCAACAGCTCGCGAACTTCCTCAGCGGTGCATTGACCCTCATCGAGGAGTGCGCCGAGCAGGCCCTCGAGGTAAGTGCCCATTGCCACCGCGACCGCGGTCGGTGAATAGCGGTCCAGGGTCATGAGGAGCTCGTCCAACTCCTGGATACATTCCTCGGCCGCGGCTTCGCCGTCCGATTCATCGATAAGAGACATGGAAATCCCTCCATTCCGTGACTGCCTATCGAAGCGAGAATAACGCAGCCTAAGGGCGCAAGGAACGCGCCTTTCTATACAAACACGGAGGCAATTGCGATTCCAATCGAGGCGGGCGCCTCTACACTGGTCAACGTGCCATCCGGCATATGCGTCCAACACCAGGAGCCGCCATGAAAAGCTTTACCCTCACCGCCATCGGCAATCTTTCCCGTAACCCAGAGCTGACTGTAAAGGGCGATCGCACCTACGCGAAGTTCTGCCTGATCGGCAACGATTACGCCGGCAAGGACGAAGAGGGAGGCGCACGTGAGATTGCCACCAGCATCTTTTTCACCGCTTTCGGTCCGTTAGGGGAGACCATAGCCCGTACCGCTCGGAAAGGTGATCAGCTCATCGTCGATGCTCAGGTCCGAGCGGATAACTGGACCGACAAGGACGGCGAGCGGCACTACGATTATAGCTTCGTTGTGCAGGGATTCCGGTTCGGAGCTCCTGGCAAGGCCAAGCGCGAGGAACGCGCGGGCCGCGGGCCCGATGAGCCGCAACGGCTTGCGGCAAGCGCGTAGCGGGTCGGCGCGGACCGGCGGTCAGTTGGCGTCAGGCGTCGCGAGCCGCCGAGCCGCGCGGTCATGATGAAATTCACGAAGCGGAAACGAGCTGGGAAAAGGGGAGGACTCATGCTGAAGCGTACAGCTCCGGCCGTGGCGCGCGTATTGTCTCTGGCCGCCATCGCATTTGCTTTCTCGTTGGGTGCGTCGATCGTATCGCAGCCTGCGTTTGCTCAGGCGACTTCGCCCTTTCTCACGGGCGCCACCGCTCTCGAGAGCAACATTTTGGCCTGGCTCACCCCCATCGCAATCATTCTCGTGATGGTGTTGGGAGGCATGGCAATGGCAAACCGGATTTCATGGGGCTGGTGTGTGGGCGCAATATTGGGCATTGCCATTGCATTCGGTGCACCCCAAATTGTTTCGTGGGTGCGCGGCATGTTCGGCGTCTGATGGAGGAAGGCAATGGATAGAGGAACCCGGGATCTCGTCAGAGACCCGCTATTCGTCGGTGCAACGCGGCCAGCGATGCGTTGGGGAGTCACTTACTCCGCGCTGCTTTTCAACTTGGTATTCACGCTCGAGGCGTTTCTCGTCACTAGAAATATCCTGACGCTGCTCGTTGCATTGCCGATCCATGGTGCCGGTGTGTTGCTCTGCGGCCGCGACCCACGGTACTTCGACCTGCTGCTTCTCTGGGGACGGACCCGTCTGCCTGCGCTGCTTGCCAACGGTCGCTGGTGGGGCGCGAGCAGCTATAGCCCGCTGGGTCTTGACCTGCCTCGTTCTTCCGGATTGCGCCGGGACGATGTCGTCTTCGTGATTTCCAATCGTAAGCCGAGGGAGCAGCCAACATGCTGAGCGCCGTTCGAAATAATGCCGTGCGCCACGAACTGACGGCCGATCGCCACGTTCCGTATTCCGTGCATGTGGCGCCGGAGGTGATCAGAACCGTATGTGGCGATTACCTGCAGGTGTTTCGTCTGGGCGGCGCGAGCTTCGAGAGTGCTGACATCGATCAGCTCAATGTCTGGCACGAGAAGTTGAATGTGTTGTGGCGCAACGTGGCGGCTCCGGGTATAGCGCTCTGGAGTCACCTCGTTCGCCGTCGAGATACTCCGTGGCCTTCGGCTGTCGCGTCGGAGGGGTTTGCCGCCGCTCTCCATGAGAAGTATGGACGCCGGCTCGCGGGCGAGATCCTCATGGTGAACGAGCTTTACCTGGCGGTGCTCTATCGTCCGGCGGTAGGGCGGACCGCCGGCCTCCTCTCGGGTGCGATCAGTAGGTTCAAGCCTGCAGGTCCGCGCCTCGAAATCGCAGACGCTCTCGAGGTGTGCCGCAAGCTGGCGCAGACATTGTGCGCCTCGCTGGCGCGGTACGAGCCGGAAGGCCTCGGTTGCTATCAGCACTCGGAACGTTGGTATTCATCGTTGCTTGAATACCTCGCATTGCTCGTCACCGGAGAGCGGCAGCGAATGCCGCTGCCTCGCGGCCCCCTGAGCGCGGCGCTTGCAAGTGCTCGGCTCTTCTTCGGCGCGGAGGTCGTGGAGTATCGCGGGGCGACGGGAACGCGAGTCGGAGCAATGCTCGGGATCAAGGAGTATGCGACACCGACCGTGACGGGCATGCTCGACCGGCTGCTCAGCGCTCCATTCGCTTTCGTGCTCACCCAGTCGTTCGCTTTTCTTTCCAAGGCGAACGGCCAGGGGTTGCTCGTGCGTCAGATCAATCGCATGGCCAATGCCGGTGATTTCGCGCGATCGCAAGCCGAGGACCTGAACGAAGCCCTGGATGCGCTCACCAGCAATGAATTCGTGATGGGTGACCATCACTTCACGCTGCAGGTGCTCGCAACCCCCGACGAGGTCCCGGAAGGTCGCCCGCAGGAGGAGCGTTTGAGGACCTTGAACGATTGCGTCGCGCGGGCGCGCGCCATCCTTGCGGATACCGGCATGACGGTCGCGCGTGAAGACCTGGCGCTCGAGGCGGCATTTTGGTCGCAATTGCCAGGTAGCTTTCAGCTGCGAACCCGGAAGGCGCCGATCACCTCGCGCAATTTCGCCGCCATGGTGCCGTTCCACAATTTTCCGCCGGGACGGGCGACGGGCAACCATTGGGGTGAGGCACTGGCTGTCTTTCCGACACGCGGGCATTCCGCCTATTACTTTTCGCTTCACGCGAGTGATCTGGCCGACGGCAGTAGCCGACGCGACGCCGGCCACACATTCATTTGCGGCCCCACCGGTTCGGGCAAAACCGTCTTGATTGGATTCCTAGTTGCAATGCTCGCGCGCCAGGGCGTCACCCAGGTGGTGCTCGACAAAGATCGTGGACTGGATCGCCTCGTGCGGGCGCTCGGCGGCGAGTATCTGACCTTGCGTAATGGGCACGGCACGGGATTCAACCCTCTGCAGTTGCCGACGGGCCCGGGCCATCTGGAGTTCCTCCGCAGCTGGCTGCAGCTTCTTGCCCGCCTGCCCGGTGCGCGCCCCCTCAATGTCCGCGAGCAGCGCGATTTGGATCAGGCGCTGCACGGCGTGCTGTCACTCTCGCCGGTCGCGCGGCGGCTGTCGCGTCTGCTGGAGTTCCTGGACCCCACCGATCCGGAAGGTCTGCATGCGCGCTTAGGCCGCTGGTGCGAGGAGGGAGAGGGTGCGTACGCATGGGCATTCGACAATGCGCATGACTCGATCATCGGGCGTCTGACGGGTCAGCCGGTGATCGGCTTCGACGTCACCGAATTCCTGGACAACGATATGGTTCGTGCGCCGGTCACAATGTATCTTTTCCATCTCGTGCGCCAGATGCTCGATGGTCGTCGGCTCGTGTGCTGGATGGATGAGTTCTGGCGGCTGCTTCAGGACCCTGCATTCGAAAGCTTTGCCAAGGACGGACCAAAGACCTGGCGGAAGCTGAATGGTGTCATGTGCCTCGCGACGCAGAGCGCAGGTGATGTCCTCGAGAGTCCCATCAGCCGGACAGTCATAGAGCAAACGCCGACGAAGATTTTCTTTCCGAATGCGGATGCCGCGCCCGAAGAATATACGGCGGGTTTCGGACTGACGAGTCGCGAGCTGGCTCTCATTAAAGAGGAGCTCGAGCCAGGGGCCCGTGCGTTCCTCGTGAAGCAGGGGCATCAGAGCGTCGTCTGCCGTCTGGATCTCAGTGGTTTCCAATCAGAGCTCGAGGTTCTTTCCGCGCGAGCGGACGTACATTGAGCGAGGAGAGTGTCATGTCACTCGTCAGGCTTTGGACTCCCATCGTCATTATCGTCCTCGTGGCCGCCGCGCCAGCGGCCCATGCCCAATTCGCGGTGATCGACGTCGCCGCAGTCACGCAGCTCGTGACCGAGGTGCAGAATCTCGAGCAGGCGCTTACCGTTGCGCGCGAGCATCTCACCGAGGCACAGACCGAGCTACACTCCATGACGGGCGATCGCGGCATGGAGCAGCTGCTGACTGGGGTGAACCGCAACTACTTGCCGACTGACTGGGGCCAGCTCATGGCTGTCCTCAATAACACCAACTCGGCGTACACGGCACTTTCGACCGCCATGCAGCGGGCAGTGACCGAAGATACCGTGCTGACGATGCAGCAGTTCGCCACACTCTCTCCGGACGCGCAGAAGCAACTCGTGGCTGGGCGCGAGACTACCGCCCTGTTGCAAGCGGTGTCACGCCAAGCGCTTGCGAACGCCAGCAGCCGCTTCGCCGACATTCAGCAGCTCATCAATACCATTGGTACGGCGAGCGATCAGAAAGGCATCCTCGATCTGAACGCAAGGGTAGGCGCCGAGCAGGCGATGCTGGAGAACGAGCAGACGAAGCTTGTCGTCCTGGTGGCGACCGCGGAGGCGCAGCGCTGGGCTGATGAGGAGCAGGACAGCGAGCGGGCGATCTCCGGCCAGGGGCAGTTCGCGAGCCGATTTCAGCCGACCCCCTGATCGTTGCTGGTGCCGTCATGGATTTCTTTCAGACCTTCTGGACGTGGCTGAATGGTGAGCTCGCGAGCTACGTCGGCCAGAACACCGCGCGAGTCGCATCAATCCTGGAGCCGGCCGTTGTCACGCTTGGAACGGTGTACGTCATGATCTGGGGTTACCTCCAGCTCACAGGCCGCATCGCGGAGCCCTTTGTTGCGGGTGTGAAGCGCATCGTGATGCTCGCGGTGATCTTCGGGGTCGGTCTACATTTGTGGCTCTACAACACCCTTCTCGTCGATACGTTCTATGACGCGCCAACAGAATTCGCGGCGGCTGTCGTCGGCGCTTCCGATCCGGTCCAGACTCTCGATGCCATTTGGAATGCGGGCGGCGCAGTGGCGGACCAGCTCTATCGAAACGGCAGCGGCTTCAACGCGAGCCATTTCGGCTACTTGCTCGCCGGAGCCGTAGTTTGGCTGCTGGTCGGCCTGCTCTGTGTATACACGATGTTCCTACTGGCGCTGTCGAGCGTAGCGCTGTCGATACTCTTGGCGCTTGGCCCCTTCTTTGTGGCTTTTCTGCTGTTCGACACGACCCGCCGATTTTTCGAGGCATGGCTGGCGCAACTTGCGAATTATGCGCTGATCACGATTCTCACCGTAATGGTAGCCGCGCTCCTGCTGCACCTGGTCCAGTCCTATGCTCGTCAGACGCAGGCGCTGGGCACCGCCATCCACACGGTTGATGCGATCGACATGCTGCTTGCCACCGCACTGGTCTTTCTTTTTCTGCGTCAGGTCATGCCTATTGCCGCGGGGCTGGCCGGCGGAATAGCGCTCAACAGTTTCGGCGCGGCGGGCCGGATGATAGGAATACCCATGAGGGCGGTGGTGACCGGACTGAAGAGCGCGGCAGGCACAGTGGCGGCTTCGGGAGGTCCATCATGAAGATTGTCGTTTTCGTAGCAGCATTGCTCGTCATTGCGGGATGTGCTTCCAAGCCCCCGCGTTGCGATCGGAGGCTCACTCCGATAAACGCGCCCTACCGGGCCGGTGCGCTTGCAAAGCGGTTCGGGCCATGAGTGTCGATCGGGCACTTCAGGGATATCTCGAGGAGGCTGCCTCGTGGGACGCCGATCGCATGGCGCGGGCGAGCCGCGCAGCGGCCCTTGCTTGGCGTGTGGCCGCCGCCGGGTGGATTTGTGCCGTCGCGGGTAGCGTAGCGCTGGCCCTTCTCATGCCGCTGAAGAGGGTCGAGCCGTTTTTGATTCGCGTGAGCGACTCCACGGGAGTCGTCGATGTGGTGCCGGTATATACCGGACATGCTCCACTCGGCGAGGCCGTGACGCGGTACTTCCTCACTCGCTACATCACCGTGTGCGAGCAGTTCGACTCCGCTTTGGTGGAGAGCGACTACGAGGAATGTGGCGCGTTCAATTCCGCGTTGCTCAATCAGGCGATGTACGCAAGTTGGAACAGGGCCAATCCCAGTTCCCCGCTCAACCTGCACAAGGACGGAAGCACTGAGGCCGTCCGTATCGAATCGGTCAGTTTTTTCAAGCGCGCAACCGGGTCTTTGGATCTTGCGCAGGTGCGCTACGCTCGTGTCGAGCGACTGGCGGAAGGCGCCCCGGGGCGCATCACTCACTGGATCGCCAGTATCGAATATCGCTTCGACAAGCCGCCGGATGATCCGCGGACGCGTGCCTGGAACCCGCTGGGATTCGAGGTACTCGATCTGGGAATCGAACCCGAGGTGTTGGGAGCGGGTCAGGGTTTGTCCGGCAGATGAGGTTGTTCGAGGAGTGCGCTCATGAAGGGTCAATCGTCGTTTGTGTCTCTGGCGATCAGTTGTATCTGCTGTCTCGCAGCCACCCTCGCGCGAGGTCTGCCATTGCCGACAGCGCTGCGTCCGGATCCGCGGATACGCGTGGTCCCGTACAGGGCTGATGCCGTCTATCGGCTCAGAGGCTATGTCGGTTACCAGATCGACATCACGTTCGCTTCCGCGGAGCGCTTCGTGGGACTCGGTGTGGGGGACTCGAAGGGGCTCACGGTTGCCGCTGACGCCAACCACTTGTTTCTCAAGCCTAGAGCGACTCATGTGGCCACGAACCTCACTGTGCTGACCAATCGTCGGACGTATCTCTTCGACTACGAGGCGGATGCCGCGCCGCCAGACCCGGCCGGCGCAGACGTTATCTATGCGTTGCGATTCGAATACCCCGCGGTTCCCGTGTCTGGCGCGTCGCGCGACCGGTCGAGGGTCGAGACGGATCTCGTCGCGGCGCGGAGCGCCCGGGCGCGTAACTACGATTACTGGTACTGCGGTGACCGCTCGTTGAAGCCCGTTATGGCCTGGGACGATGGCGTGCAGACAACGTTGGTCTTTGGCGCTAACGCCGAGTTGCCTGCGGTCTTCGCATCTAACGAAGACGGGAGCGAATCACTGGTGAACTTTGGTGTGCAGGCAGGCCGTATCGTCGTTCAGCGTGTTGTGCGCCGGCTGATGGTCCGACGCGGGAAGCTGACCGGTTGCATCGTCAATCGGGCTTTCGCGGGAGGCGGCCAACGCCTGTCTTCGGGAACGATAGCACACAATGTGAGGCGCGTGACGCGAGCGTCCAGCGTCGGGGTCGCGCCATGATCCGTTTCCCCTGGCGGAGGCCCCTGCAGGCCGGCTCGGCCAACCAGAAAACTGACGGGGCGGCCGCGGTTCAGGGAGAGCGAGCCGAATTCATCGCAAGCAGAGCGCGGTCGTTGCAGTCGCGGATGACCAGTCTGCTGGCGGCCGGGCTGATGACTAGCGTGGGCGTTGGAATGTTGGCCTGGTACTACACGGAGGCGCTTTCTCGGCCAGCTGGGACGCGCTTGCCGATGCAAGCCTCACTGCCGGCGCCCGCCGGAGAAGGAATGACTCTGCCTACGTTCACTGCCGTCGCATCGCCTGACAGCGCGACATCACCGCGGACGATCGCTGCAGTCTCGTCCGGCAGGTGGCAGGCTTCGACCAATCTGCCACTCGGTCCTATGGTTGAGTCGCCGCTGGACCGTGCGCCGGGAAGACTGGCCGTCGGCTCTCAAGCGAATTCGTGGGAGTCTCCCCGTCAGAAAGGACTCGACCGCCGGTTGGGCGGTGAGGTATTTACAGGCGGCAGGGGTGATACCTCATCGAACGTTGCGGCTACCGGCGTGGAGGGGAGGGCGAGCGGGGATCTTCCGGTCGGTAGCCTGGAGGCGCGGGTAGCGGCGGGCGGCCCGCACCAGGATGCGTTGCAGACACTGCTGCGTCCAGCCGTCCTGGGCACGACGCGCGCACAAATACTACCCACGCAGCGTCTGTTGCTTCCTAAAGGGACATTCATCGATTGCACTCTCGAGACTGCGATTGACTCGACGTTACCGGGCATGACGACCTGCATCACGGCGACTGATACGTTCGGCGCTGATGGTACGGTTGTCCTGCTCGAGCGCGGCACCAAGCTGATTGGGGAAACGCGCGGCGAGGTGCAGCAAGGCGCAGCACGGGTGTTCGTGGTATGGACGGAGGCGCGGACACCAGTCGGCGTGGCCGTGCAGCTCGATTCACCAGGCACGGATGCACTTGGACGCTCTGGACTCGACGGCAATGTCAACCGGCACTTCTGGCAGCGTTTTGGCGCTGCGGTGCTGGTTTCCACGATCGATGGTGTCGTGCAGTCGGAGGTGCAATCTTCGTCCCGGAGCGGCACGGTCGTTCTGGATCCCACAGCATCTGAGAACGTGTACAACGACATTCTGCGGGGCACGGTCAACATCCCGCCCACGATCTGGGTACGCAACGGGGCACGCATCCAGGTGCTGGTCGCCCGCGATGTAGATTTCAGAGGGGTCTATGAGCTCGAGCCGGAGTGAGTACGCGTCCGCGCTCGAGCTCACCCTACGTCCACTGCGCCCGCTGCTCACGAGGCCCGACGTGACGGAGATCTGCATCAATCGGCCGTCGGAGGTCTTTCTGGAGACGCGCGCCGGCTGGTGCCGCGAGCCGGCCGCTTACGCGGACCTCGATTGGTGCCGCCGCTTCGCCAAGCTGGTTGCGAATTTCAGTCGGCAGCGGATCGACGAGATTTCGCCGCTCCTTTCAGCTTCACTTCCGAGCGGTGAGCGCGTGCAGATAGCACTGCCGCCCGCTACGACTACAGGGTCTGTAGCCGTCAACATCCGGCGTCCGTCGGAGGAAGTCTGGTCGGTCGGGGAGCTCGCGAGGCGTGGAATATTCTTTCGGACGCGCGCGGCCAGCGCCGGTCCTGAGGAGATCGAGGTAGAGCTCGGCAACCTTCTAGCCGAGCAGCGATACGAAGCGTTCATGAGCCTGGCGGTGCGCAGCCGGCGCAACATCATCGTCTCGGGTCCGACAGGCTCCGGCAAGACCACGTGGACCAAGGCGCTGATCCGGGAGATTCCCGCGCATGAGCGGCTGATCACCATAGAGGATGCGCCGGAACTCGTGCTCGACTCGCATCCCAACCATGTGCGGCTCTTCTACAGCAAGGATGACCAGGGACTGGCACGAGTCACGCCGAAGCAGCTGCTCGAAGCCACCTTGAGGATGAAACCCGATCGCGTCCTGCTCGCGGAACTACGGGCTGAGGAAGCATTCGACTATCTTCGCAACGTCAATTCCGGACATCCCGGTTCGATTACCAGCGTGCATGCCTCGAGCGCGGCCCTGGCCTTCGAGCAGCTGGTGTTGCTCGTCAAGCAGAGTGAGGGTGGGCGGCAGTTGGCGCGCCGCGACATCCGCAGCCTGCTGCGGCGGCTCATCGACGTCGTCATTCAGTGTGGGGTAGAGCGGCACGAGCGGTTCATCAAAGAGATCTGGTATCGGCCGCGATGCAGGCCGCCTTCAGGCGTCGGCGGACATGAGGAGCGCCCCGGATGCTGACCGAGTTCGCCACCGCGGCCCAGGAGGCGCTGCACGGGTGGTCGGGGCTGGCGCTCGACTTCGCTGCCGTGCAGGCGCCCATGTGGGTAGCGATGGCGCGCGGACGTGCGCAGTTGCGAGCGTTCCTCGCTTCCCCCGTCCTGGCGGGAACGCTCACGATCGCCACCGGGATAGGGATATCCCTGGCAAGCCCTCTCCTTCATGCCATGCACGTCGCCAGCGGCGGCTTGATGGAGTTTGCGATTGGCGGAAGCGCTGGAGGATTCATGGGTTTTCGCGGAGGCCGTGCTCTTGCGCGATCAGGTGCCGCTGCGCAACGGTACATCAGGGGTGCGACGGTCATCGCTGCAAAGGAGATCACAGCGCAGTGCGACCGGCGGACCGGCAAAGGGCGTGAGCGCACCGCATCGAAGGGTGTCACGCTTGCCGGTATCCCGGTCCCGCCAACGGATGAAACCAAACATTTCAAGCTGATCGGCACGACGGGTGCCGGCAAGAGCACGGCGATTGCCGAGCTGCTGTCAGGAGCGTTGAGCCGGGGCGATCGGGCCGTAATAGCCGATCCGGATGGGGGCTACATGAAGCGTTTCTTCGATGCGCGCCGCGGAGATGTAGTCCTGAGCCCCTTCGAGCCCGGCGGCGCCAAGTGGGATCTCTTCGGGGAGATCCACGAGGAATACGACATCGATCAGCTCGCTCTCGCGCTCATCCCCGATCACGAGGGCCAGGATCGAAGCTGGCGTGGCTATGCCCGCACACTCTTTTCCGCAGTGACCGCCCAGGCGCGGGCCGGCGGAGTGTCGGACGTCAAAACGCTCTTCGAGCTGCTCATCGTCTCCAGGAAAAGCGAGCTTGCGATACTGGTCGGTGGTACCCCCGCGCAGCCCTTCTTCGAGGAGCACAACGACAAGATGCTCGACTCGATCCGGTCCGTATTGGGCTCCGCAGTTGACACATTGCAGCACGTCGCGAGGCAGGAGTCGCCGCTACTTTCGGTCAAGCAGTGGGTACGGTCGGGGCACGGAACGCTCTTTATCCCTTATCGGGCCGGTCAGATCGCAGCGCTGCGCTCGACCGTCTCCGCGTGGATGCGCCTCGCCATCTTCGAAGCGATGAGCCGGCCAGTGAGCGAGTCCGGGGAGGGACGAATGAAGGATCAGAAGCTTTGGTTCGTCGTCGATGAGCTCGATGCGTTGGGCCAGATCGACGGTCTCAAGGACGCCCTTGCGCGGCTGCGAAAGTTTGACGGCCGCTGTGTCCTCGGCTTTCAGTCTATTGCGCAGGTATCAAGCACTTACGGCAAGGGCGAAGCACAAACGATTGTTGAGAACACCGGGAATTCGCTCATCCTGCGCTGCTCGGCGAGCGAGCATGGCGGCACCTCGCAGTTCGCCTCCCGACTCATCGGCCAGCGCGAGGTAGTGCGGATTTCCCGCTCCAGGTCCCGCCGACCCACGGATTTCCTGTCGTCCATTACCGAATCGGAGCATCGCCAGATCGAGCCGGCGGTGATGGACTCGGAGATTGAGCGGCTGCCGGATCTGGCCGGATTTCTCAAACTCGCTTCCTCTCCCGACTGGCTGCGGGTCAACCTGCGCCTGCCGGAGCGCGTATGCGAGACCGGAATGGAGACGGTCGAGCGAGCCTCAAGCAGCGAGAGTCATGCAACCGAAGCGCCGCGGCCGAATGGTGGCGCCACCAAGGCAAGCAGCGAGCGCGCTGATGTGACGGGCTTCCAGGATGCGTGGGAACATGACTGAGACACGAATGGGCGACGAGGCGATGAAGCTCGGGCTGCTCATGGAGGCGGCGCAGGCGCAGCAGCGCCTCGGCCAGGAGAGCCTGGAGCGACTAGCAGCGCATATGAAAGATCTTGACGTCATCGTAAGGGACGAGATCCGAAGGACGGTCGCTGAGGAGCTGGGGAGCATTGCGAACGAGAGCCGCCGCGCGGCGTTATCCCTCCAGGGTCTGCGGCGGTCGGCCAACCTGCGGGTTCTGTTATGGACGGTATCCATCGCTGCAGTGTGTTCTGCCGTTGGAATTGGAGAGGCGTGCTGGATGCTGCCATCGCAACGCGAGATGACCGCTCTGCGCGCACGACGCGACACGCTCGCAGTAAATATTTCACGACTCGAGCAGCGTGGCGGCATGCTAGATGTCAGAAGGTGCGGTGCACGAGCGCGATTGTGCGTCCGGGTCGACCGCGGGGCCCCGGCCTATGGGCCCGGGGCGGACTATCTGGTAGTAAAGGGCTACTGAGGGGAGCGCTAGCGCAGCATGTCAGCTCCGTGGTTGGAACCCTGGAACCTTGCCCTCTTGAACCGCCCGGTGATCGAGGCGATGCTCGCCATGGCGCTATTCATCGCAATCGCTCTCTCACGCCGATCGAGCGCGAGGGAGGCGCACAAGCGCGGGTCGAGAATTCTCGACGGTCGAGCGGCGCAGAGGCGCACCGCGCGTTTGCGGGTGCTTCGGGCGGAGCCGCCTCTCACGATGGCCGGCGTGGCCATTGCTCCAGGCGATGAAGTGAAGCATTTCAAGCTGATCGGCACCACGGGAACGGGTAAGTCGACGGCCATCCGGGAGCTGCTCGCGGCGGCGCTCGATCGCGGCGATCGCGCGGTCATCACTGATCCGGATGGCGGTTATCTCGCGCGTTACTACGATCCCGGGCGTGGCGATGTCATCCTGAACCCGTTCGACCCGCGCTCGCTGCAGTGGGATCCCTTTGCCGAAGTCCGCGAGTCCTGCGATGCCGAGCAACTGGCCAGCAGCCTGATTCCCTCGACCGAGGATGCTTCCGGCCGGGAGTGGCGTGGCTACGCTCGAACCTTTCTCGCCGCCGTTGTGCGCCGCTGTCATGAGATGGGCAGCCGAAATGCCGGGGAGCTTTGGCGGCTGATCGCCATGGCGCCAAGCGCGGAGCTTCGGCCGCTCGTCGCCAACACGCCAGCTCAGCCGTTTCTCGAGCCGGAGAATGCACGCATGTTCGGCTCCATCCGCTCCGTTGCGGGATCGGCGGCCGCTGCCCTGCAGCATGTGCAGGCTCAGCGCGCGCGGCCGTTCTCCGTGCGCGATTGGACAGGGAGCGGATACGGCGCGCTATTCCTTCCCTACCAGGCGAGTCAAATCGCGGCGCTGCGCACAGTCATCGCCACCTGGGCTCGCCTTGCAATCTTCGCGACCATGGAGGATGGGGATGAAAGCGGCGACCGGCGTCTGTGGCTGATCGTCGACGAGCTGGATGCTTTGGGGGCGATCGATGGCCTGAAGGATGCGCTGGCGCGCCTGCGAAAGTTTGGTGGGCGCTGCGTGCTGGGGTTTCAGTCGGTCGCGCAGGTCTCGAGCACGTATGGTGCGGGCGATGCACAAACGATCGTGGAGAACTGCGCAAACACTCTGATCCTCCGCTGTTCCGCGAGTGAACACGGTGGCACGTCACAATTCGCCTCCAGGCTGATCGGCGAGCGCGAGGTGGTGCGTCGGAGCACATCCCGGGGCCGGGATGGGAGCGGATTTCCCGGTGGCCGCGGCTGGCGGCGGTCCATGAACACCAGTGAACAGCGAGTGACTGAGGCAGCAGTATTGGCGTCGGAGCTCGAGCAGCTCCCAGACTTGAACGGGTACCTGAAGACTGCCTCGTCGCCCTTTTGGCTGCGAGTGCGGCTGCGGGTCGGGAGCGGTTGAGAGACTCGGTTCGCGTGGAAGGCAGGACGGTGGCCATCTTCTATATGCAAATCAAACCTGTTGCGCGCAGCAGCGGCCGCACTGCGACCGCCGCCGCAGCTTACCGCGCGGGTGAGCGCATTCGCGATGAGCGCACGGGCGCGCTTTACAACCACAGCAAGCGTGATGATGTGCTGCACAAGGAGATATTTCTCCCTTCGAGGCTCGATCGATCTGATACCGGCATGGAATGGGCGCGCGACCGTTCCACCCTTTGGAACACGGCCGAGAAGGCGGACCAGAGGAGCAACTCACGGGTGGCGCGAGAATATCAAGTTGCGCTACCCGCGGAGTTGTCAGGCGAGCAGCGCATCACCCTGGCGCGCACTTTTGGGCGAGAGGTTGCCGACCGCTACAACGTCGCGGTGGACCTCGCGATCCATGCACCGCGGCCGGGAGGCGATCAGCGTAACTTCCACGCGCACCTCCTTGCGACGACTCGCGAAGTGACGCCGAATGGCATGGGTCCGCAGACGGGGGTAGATATGACGGGAGAGGCGCGCAGCGAGCTGGGTCTGCCGCCTTCTCGTCAGGAATTCAGAACGCTTCGGGCGCGCTGGGCCGAACTGACCAATGGAGCCTTGCGGGAAGCCAACATCGAGGCACGCATAGATCACCGGAGCCTCAAGGCGCAGGGCATCGATAGGGTGCCGCGGCCGCAGCTGCCGTGGGCTGCCGTCGCCGCGGAGAGAAGAGGTGAGCGCAGCGAGGTTGCCGAGCGCATCCGGGAGCGACACCAGCAGCGATTCACCGAGCAGAGGCGGAGGACGCAGGGGAGCGCGCGCACGGAAAGCAGGGAGCATTCGATGGATATGCCGGCTGCCGACGCAGCCCGCGAGAAGCCGGAGCCGCGGCCGGAGTCCGGCATGCCGCAGGGAATGGACGCTCGGCGACAGCAGGCGGTTCGAGACTGGTTGAAGTATCGCGCCGGCTTGGAGCAAACCAGTGGTGGCAAAGGACACGAGAGGGCTCCACCGCTGTCTATGGACGAGATCCGCCAGCGGGCTGTCGCGGCATGGCGCGCCCTGCAGGCAAGGGGGGCGGAAAGTCAGCCCTCCGCGGAAAAAAGGCCGCCGGAGCGCGACGCCGGGCGCGATCGGGGAGAAGCCGAGCGGGCGCGCGATACGCCCGGACTCGGCGACGATTTCTCCGGTTGAGAGTGAGGGGCGACGGAGGAGCGACGAGGCGCTCTTTCCGACTCTTCCGTTCGCATCGTGTTTCGCATATTTGCCGGGTGGGAGCGGGCCCGTCAGCGAGCAAGGCAGGCTACTATGCGCACGGCTGAAGGTCGCGGACGTGGCGTGGTTGCCGCGGCTCGCCGCACAGGTCTGGTTGGAGACGGTAGGTCACGAGCGGTTCGCCACGGTCTTCGGCCCCCGGGTCGTCCTGGTTCCCGTGCCTGGCAGCGCGCCCTTGCAGCACGCGGAATGGGTAGGAGAGCGCTTGGCGTGGTGCCTGAAGGAAGTTGGGCTGGCGGCCGAGGTCTGGCCCATGCTGCGGCGCCAACGAGCAGTGAGAAAATCCGCCTTCGCGGCGGCGGGCAAGCGTCCCACGGTGCTCGAGCATTACGTTTCCTTTGCTGTGGAATGCGACCTTCAGGGCAAAGCGCTCTTCGGTCCATGCAAACTCGCGAGCGAAACCCGCGGGAGCGGACTGCATTTGACGCTCGTAGACGATGTCATTACGCGGGGCCGCACGCTACTCGCCGCGGCGGCCAAGCTACACGACGCCTTCCCAGGAGCGGAGGTCCGAGCATTCGCCCTCTTGCGCACTCTGGGTCCGGACGAAACGCTTCACCGGATTCTCGATCCCTGTGAGGGCGAAGTGCGCTGGACATACGGCGATGCGCGAAGGTGTCCTTAGTTGGGGAATCCGCGCTTCGTAGTCCCACGGGGTTGAGCAAGACCCTCGGACCTGCCAATCGCACGCTTCGGGTTCCCGAGATTTGGCGGCTTGAGAAGTCCTTGAAGAGCAGTCCCGGAACTCCAAGGCGCAAGACTATAGACACGCCTATCACGGAGGCCGTTAACGCCCGAATTCCATGTGAGGAGGATTCGTGCGCCCAATTCCTTGAAGCCGTCGTACCTGTCCATCGCCGTGCGGACCTCAGGTGCAACATCTGATATTGCATCGCTGATTGCCTCGACGACCTCGACTTGAGTCTTCAGAGGGATGCCAAACGTTGCAGCGATGAACTGGGCCAAGTTCTTGCCAGGGCTCCATGTCTTCCGTCCCATTAAGCTGATGCCTGGAGGATTGTGCTGGTAGCCGGCATATACAGTCGTCGTGATCATGTCGTAGGCTGGTGCCAGTTGCACGTCTTGGCGGCTCGTATATAGCAGCGCAATGTTCTTTGCGTGACAGTCCGAATTGCGGAGGGCGTAGGTCAGAATGAGAACGGTCGCGAGTCGGCGTAACGTCTCGAACTGGTTTTGTCCGGGGACATGGTCACGCACTGCCTTCGCTATGCGTTCCCACGTCGTGTCGTATTTTGCCGCAGGGCGAAGGCCCAGCAATGCGCAAAAATCCTCCATTCCCCAGTATGACTGTCCATTCGAATCGACGTCGAATCGATACACGACGATCGCTTTGCCATCGTTGGAGAGCTCGGTTCTTGCGGCAGGCATAACCCGCCCCGTGACCTGCATGCATAAGTGTTCGTTTAAAGTTACGTAGGGAAGTCTGCCGGTCGAACCTTTGATGATGTGTCTATGGGTGACCAGCGTGGTCTTGTTGTGCGACGGCAGTTCTGAGGAATTGGCTTCATTCTGCGCGTCGAGAAATTTGGGAATGATTCCGGAGACGCCGCTGGTCGCATGCTGGCGAACGAGCTCTGCGAAGGCCTCTTCCGAATTGTCCCCCTGAAGAAGTTCAGTGACTTCGATAGGCCGTGGTGGTTCGGACAGATTCGCGCCTGGAGCTGCGACCTGGATGCGTCCAACCATGTTTCTCCCGACCACCGAAAGAAGCGCCATGGGGCTTCCGGTGATTTGGGGGCCCAACTGTTCCTGAAGAACGTGGAGAAGATATCCCTCGGGAAGGTTCATCTGGAATATTGGAGGCAGAACGTCATCCCATGTATATGATTCAGTCCTGACAGGCATGGTGAGTGATATGAAATCATCTGGAGCAACGCCCGCGTGATACGTTACAACGCTGCGAAAGTCGCCTGCAGACTCCAGCACCGCAACGTCGCGACCGAGTACATGCGTTAAGAGTTTCATGGCTTTGCCCGCTCGCGCCGCAATTCATCGAGTGACCCCGAAGAGCCAGCCTCCGAAAATTGCAGCTCCATTCCAAGGACTGCAAGGACAGCGAGAAGCTTGCGGGAGCCGAACTCCGCTGAGCGCCCTCGTTCAAAGCGGGATAGAGATTCCGGAGAAAGCCCCGCTTGGACCGCGACAGTTTGCTGTCTGAGGCCGAGCTCGTGGCGACGGCGCGCAACCGCGGCACCTAGTTCTGCAAGAGTCTTCATATTGATAAATACATCAAGAACATCCGATATTAGGCATATTCTTGACGTAAATGTCAATATTAGGTCCGGATTATGTCCAATTACGCAGGTGCGTTCACGAGCCCCACACCAGCCTGTACCGCCACGACGGAGGTCTCCGTTCGGCGGGTAACGACCCCAGTAGGAAGCGGCCGCGTCGGCGTTAGTTGGGAAGGTTGGTACTGTAGGCGAGCATCACGCCGCCCGGAACCGGCACGAGGGAGATCTCCGAGCCTTCGTCCTCGCGCTCTGCGCTGCGGTTCATGACGAAATGCGCGCTTGCCATCCCGAGTGCGCCACCGGCGACCGTGTCGGAGAGCCAGTGCGCGTTGTGTCTCATGCGCAGGTAGGCGGTACCGAATCCGACACCGTAGCCGATCACACGACGGACCCAGCGGTATTCCGGATTGCCGGACTCCGCGAGCACAGTGCCAATGGCAAAGGCGAGAGTGGCGTGCTCGGAGGGGAAAGAGCTGCCACCGCTGAACCAGTGATTGGGGTCGGTGGTGGAATCCGGGCCCTCCCGGCGGATGACGTACTTGAAGGCGTAGGCGCTCACGAGGCTCAGTCCGCTCGATTCGACCATGTTCCAGGCCTCGCTTTCGCCGGCGTGATTGCCGAGCAGACCCGCATAACCCCACGTGCCGAGGAGAAGCGCGGCGCTCGGCAGGGCGTCCGTGAGCTCACCGGATTCCTTGGGTCCGAGAGGCGACTTGTAGCCTTGGTCGTAATGAGTGCGGGCCTGGTCATCGTAGTGATGGGCGGCCGCGATGGCGACCAGCGCGCCGCCGAAGAACTCCCAGTTCCTGGTGTCCCAGTGGAGCGGGGCGGTGAAGTAGGCCTTCGCATCCTCGAGCGTCTGCGCGCCGAGGCTCTCCTTCTGCGACGAATAGTCGATCGGTGATACCGGCTTCTCGGGCTCCACGGACTGTTGCTGCGCTGCGGGTGAGCTGGCAGGCGCGGGCGCCTCTTGCGCGTGGCCGGGCGCGGCAAGGAAGGGCAGGGCGAGCCCAAGGACCAGGGCGGCGAAGGGGCCGGTTCCAATCTTCATCCGTGGATTCTACGGGAATTGCCCTGGTCCGGATTGCTGACTTTGCGGTGCAGAGGCAGAGATCAAAGCGCGTGCTGCAACACGATCATCGCCAATGCAATCAGAAGCGCTGGCGGCATCACCAGCGCTCCCAGCCTGAGAAATGTCAGGCCATCGAGATGCACCTTTTCGCGTCGCAAGGCGATCAGCCACAGGATCGTCGCGAGCGACCCCGTCACGGAGAGATTGGGGCCCAGATCGACCCCGACCAGCATGGCGTCCTTCAGTTGTGCGGACACCCGCGCGCCCACGCCGATCGAGCGGGCGATGAGTGCCACCGGCAGATTGTTCAGCACGTTGGATGCGGCGGCCGTGGCGGCTCCGGCAGCGAGCGCGGCCGCCTGACCGGAATGCAGCGTGAGCCGATGGAGGGATGCGCCGAGCACATCGAGCAGGCCCGTGCGCCCGAGCCCGGCAACCAGGACGAAGAGGCCTGCCACCAGCGGGATCACCCCCCAGGAGACGCCCTTGATGATGTGCCACGGCGAGCGACGATCGAGAACGAGGGCGAGAGCGGTAGTCATGGCACCGGCGGCAAACGTCGGCATGCCGAGCTTCAGCCCCGCAGCTGACGCCCACAGAAGCGCCACGGCGGTGAGCAGAATGCCGAGCGCAGCGAGCTGCGCGCCTCGGGTCAGGGGCGGTAGAGGCACACTGCTCGCGAACGAATTGCTCAGTGCACGCCGTTGCGTGGCTCGCAGCACGAAGAACGTCGCGACGATCGCCACGATCGAAGGGCCCATGAAGTTGGCGAGCCAGACCGGGAGGGGGGGCAGATGACTGGCGAATACCACCAGGTTTGCCGGATTGGAGATCGGGAGGAGAAAGCTCGCCGCGTTGGCGATGAAGGCACAGATGAGCAGATAAGGCAGCGGATCGGTGTTCGCCTTCCTGGCGGCCGCATAGACCGCCGGCGTCAATACGACCGCCGTGGCATCGTTGGACAGCAGGGCCGTCACCACGATCCCGACGAGATAGACCAGCCCGAAGAGCCGTGCGGGCGCACCGCGCGCCCAGCGCACCGCCAGCGCCGCGACCCAGTCGAATAGGCCCTCAGCCCTGGCGAGCTCCGCGAGCAGCATCATGCCCGCGAGGAAGAGATATACATCCGTCCCGGCGAGCGCCGCCGTCCAGGCCTGATTCGGGGGGACCAGCGAGCCGAGCACCAGGACTGCGGCACCAGCGACGGCCCAGACGGCTTCCGGCAACCCCCATGGGCGCGTGATGATGGCAAAGATCGCCAGGGCGGCGATCAGCCAGATGACCTCGTGCGCGAAGCTCAGCGGCATCGTCGTGGATGACTCGAACGCGAAACTGACGATTGCACCCGCATGTGCCCACCGCCGTCAAGTCTCACCCTGAGGCTTGGGGCATACGGCTCGCGGCTTGACTGTTGGAACTTGCCCGGGAGTATGCCGTTGGACGGACTCCAGGATCGCGGAGCATTCTCATGAAAAATCGAGTCGGAATCATGGCCGCCACGGCCTTGGCCGGTGTGATGCTCTCGGCGCCGCTCGCGCTCGCCGCCAACACCAGGGATGACGCCTTCATGCAGAAGGCGATCGCGGGCAATATGGCCGAGATTCAGGTGGGCCGGCTCGCGCAGCAGAAGGGCGCGACCGAGGGCGTGCGTCACTTCGGCGAGGTGCTGGTGCAAGACCACTCCAGGGCCAACAGCCAGGCGATGAGTACCGCCTCCTCGATGGGCGTGACCGCGCCGCCGGCGCCGAGCGCCAAGGAACAGGCTGAGTATCAGCATCTGGCCTCACTGTCAGGCAGCGAGTTCGACAAGGCATTCACCAAAGCCATGGTGAAGGATCACGAGAAGGACATCGCGCTGTACAAGAAGGAAGCGAAGTCCGGCGGTCCGGCAGCCGGCTACGCCCGGCAAAGTCTGCCGACTCTGCACAAGCACCTGCAGCTCGCGGAGTCGCTCGAGCGACACCGGGGCGGCTGAGCGGTCTCAAAGGGCGGGGAGCATCGGCATGGCCACTACCCATTACGTATCCCCCGAGGCCAGCGTTGCACACGGCGAACGCGAGTCGCAGTCCGCAATGGACCTTCTCCGTCGGCTGACCGATGAGCTGACTACGCTGCTGCGTCAGGAGCTGATCCTCGCGACCGCTGAGATCGCCCGCGCGGCTCGGCTCGTGCTTGCGGCCGGGGCATCGCTCGCCGTGGGTGGGGCCGTGTTGTTCGCCGGAATTCTGGTCATGCTCGCCGCCGCCGTGTTGGGTCTTGCGACGGTGCTGCAGCCTTGGCTCGCCGCGCTCATCATTGGAGCCGCGGTGGCAATCATCGGCGTCGTACTGCTGTCAGCGGGCATTCGCTCGCTCGATCCTTCCGCTCTCAAACCCGAGCGCACGACGGAGTCTCTGCGCAAGGACAAGGATGTCATCACCCGGAGGCAGCCATGACTGAGCCCAGCGGCACCGATTCGTCTTCGCAGACAGACCCTGCTCATATCGAGAGGAACATCGACGCTACCCGACAGGAAGTCGACCGGACACTCGGCGAGCTGCAGTCGCGGCTGTCGGTGCGGCGCAGGATGTCGGCGGCGCTGGACAGTATGACACCGGATATCACGCGGATGATCCGCCTCGACCACGCGCACGTGCTTGCGGCCTTTAGACGCTATCGTGCTCGTATGTCGGAGACGCGCAAGCGAGCGTTGGTCGAAAACGTCTGCCTGGCTCTGGACATACATGCGCAGCTCGAAGCGGAGATTTTCTATCCCGCGCTGCGACGGATCGCAGGCGCAGCGGAGATGCTCGACAAAAGTGTAGAGGAACACGACGAGATGTATGCGCTGATTGAGTCGCTCCGCCCGATGGATCCACCCAGCGGCGCTTACGACGAGACGTTCAAGAAGCTCATCCGCGTGGTGCTGCATCATGCCGCGGATGAGGAGACGGTGCTGCTGCCGCTTGCGGAGGAGCTCATGCCGGATGACCTCGGGCGTCTCGGGCGTCTCATGACACAGCGGCGCATCGAGCTGTTGCGACCACATATGGCGCAAGCCGCTGCCACGACCATCCGCACCTTCCCGATCGGGGCGGCTGCGGCCGCGGCGGGCGTGCTTGCGGCAGGATGGCTCCTCATTCGCGGTCTGACCGGAAGCTCGCGGTCACATTGACCCTCTCTACAGCTCTCCTCGGCCTGCGAGCGCCTTGATCCGGTCGGCCGTGCGGCAGGCGATGGCCTGGCCACCCGCGGGCGCGCCCCCGATGTATTCCGGCCCGGCGCCTGGTTGCCCCATGCGCGATTACTCGCTCGATGAGCCGGTGGACTTCGTCATCGTCGGTACCGGGGCAGGCGCCGGCGCCCTCGCCTGCATCCGGGCGGTGCTGTCCGCATCGGAGGATGAGCCCGCACCGCTTTCGACTGCCCGGCTCTCGTGGCGTACGCGTGAGGTAGCGGCGCGCGCCAGAGCCAGATTGTCCCGGTATGCCTCGCCCTCGCGTCCGGGCCGCGCCTCGGAAGCCTCCCAGGGGCCGCCGAAACCGATCTCACTCCAACCGGTGGGATGTGCGTAATAATCGCCTACGACATCGTGCAGCAGCCGCTTGCTGAAGAATTGCGCGGGCGACATGCCTCCCCAGGCAGCGTCGGCGAGCTCTCCCTGTTGGCAGAGCCATCTCGGAACCTTCCACGGGGCGAGTGCGCCCATACTGACTGAATAGACGCTGCCAGAAGAACACTTGGTACCAGCGTTAGGTTCTGCCTGTTCGCAGAGGGCGGTAGCGGGAGCCGTGCGGCGCCGCTCAGGCTACTTCCGTGGTGGTGCCGCCGAAAAATTGCCTGTAGAGAAGCAGGTACAGCGCCTGCATGACCGCGGTGAGAAGAAAGGGCGCGACGAACTCGCCGCGGTGGATCAGCCACCCCCCCAATACCGGACCGGCGGCCCGAGGAAGCTGCGAGGACAGGCTCTGTACGCTGGCGGCGAGCCCGCGGCGCTCGGCCCGCGTCAGGCCCGCTGCCACGAGTTGGCGCGCGCCGGTGGTGCCGCGGTTGAACGCGGAGCGCAGTGCGTAGAGTCCCGCGGCGATGAGAAATGTCGGCGAGAACGGGACCGCAACCAGCAGTGCGAGGCCAATGAGGCGCATCCATAGCACCGAGCGCACCGCTCCCAAACGCCGGCTGAGCCGGCCGCCGAGCACCGAGCCTGCCGAGGCCAGCACGAAGCTCAGCGCGAGAGCGGGACCGATGGCGGCGGGACTCTCGTGGAATCGGCGCAGGAACCAGTAGGCGATGAGCGGGCTCACGATGCCGATCGCGAGTCCGTTGAGCGCACTGACCGCCGCGAGTCTGCGCAGAAGGCGATTCTCCGCGAGCGTGACTTGCGCGGCGCTCGGAGTCGCCCGTGACGCCTCGGGAGGTGGCGCAGCGTTGGTGACACGCGTTTGCGCAATCAGGATCAGCGCCACCACCGAGCCGGCGAGGGGGAGCGCAAAGAGCATGCGGTAGGTCGACAGGTCATGAAATCCGGCGCCCAACACCGCAGGCAGGGCCACCAGGGCCGCGCCGGCGGCCATGCCCATGAAGGCGAGCGTGGCATTGAGGGAGAACGCGCGGCTGCGCGCTTCGCCCGTAACCTCCCGCGCGAGCCACGCTTGCTCGACGGGCGAGAAGGGCCCGGCGGCGCCGTTCGCGCCGCGCCCGAAGCCTGCAACGGTAGCTGCCGCGATCAACACTCCCAGATTGGGTGCCAGCATCGCGGCGAGCGCCGCAAGCGCGGCGGCGACCTCGTAGCCGAGCAGCAACGCCCGCCGACTCGTGCGGTCGCTCAGCGGACCCACGACGAGAGTCAGCAGCGCGCCGAAGAGTAGGCCCGCCATCAACACCGCGCCAATGGCCGCGCCGTTGAAGCCGAGCGCGTGCAGGTACAGGCTGAAGCTGGCTATCGTCGCTCCCTGGCCGAGGCTGCGCGCGGCGCGGGCAGCCAACAATCGTCTGACGTTGAATGGCAGGGGGGGATGCACGCGCGCAGGGTAGCACGTGCGGTCGGGCACGCCCGTGCCCTCGCGAGCCGCTGCGATCAGGCTGCCTGCAGCTCGAGCCTGCGGCGCTGCAGAGTCGGCAACCAGCCTTCGAGCTCGCCGCCGGGCATCGCCTTGGCGAGGAGCCAGCCTTGCGCGAGCTTGCAGCCGTACTGGCGCAGCAGCCGCCAGTCCTGCAGAGACTCTACGCCCTCGGCCACGGTCTCGATGCCGAGCCGACTCGCCATTTCCACGGCGGATCGCAGGATGACCTGCAGACTGTCACGCTCGTGGGCGCCGTGAACGAAGGTCCGGTCGATCTTGAGCTCTGTGAACGGGATGCGCGCGAGCTGCTGCATGGAGGAAAAGCCGGTGCCGTAATCGTCGAGCGACAGGCGAAAGCCCCGCAGGCGCAGTCGTGTCAACACCCCGAGCGCGATCGCGAGATCGCGCAGCAGCGAGCCCTCGGTCACCTCTAGCACAATCTGATCCGCCCGCAGTCCGTGCTGCTGCTGCAGCTCGGAGATCTCCTGCACGAGCTCACCGCGCTCGAGAAGGATCGGCGAGAGGTTGATGGCGATGGAGAGATCGAGCCCGTGTTGGGTCCAGATGGCGGTCTGATGCATGGCCGCATTCATGACGTGCAGTGTGAGCTCGCGGATGAGGCCGTGCTGCTCCGCGACCGGGATGAAGACGTCGGGCGGGATCCAGCCCTGCTTCGCGTCGTGCCAGCGAGCCAGCGCCTCGACACCGCGAATCCGTCCGGTGTCGATCTCCACCTGCGGATGATAGTGGACGGTGATCTCGCCGCGGGCGAGGGCGGCGCGCACGGCTTCGGGGTCGACGGTCTGGCGCTGTGCCGGCCCTTGCTTCTCGACAGCCGCATGCAGCTTCTTCTGCAGCAGAGCGCCGAGAGTCGCAAGTGTCAGCGGCTTCTGCAGCGCGCCGAGGATGCGTAAGCCGAGCGCGGTGCCCAGCTCCTGCACGGAGTTCATGAGGGCAAGCTCACGCGAGGAGGCGAGAATGATCGGCGAGCGCATGCCGCGGCCGCCGAGCGCGGTGAGGAGCTCGGGACCGTCCATGGCCGGCATCTCGAGGTCAACGATGAGGAGCGCGGGCGGGGCCGGTAGCTTGTCGAGCAATGCCAGCGCCTCGAGGCCGTTGCCGGCCTCGTGGATCGTGGGAATCCGCAGCTCGCGGCAGAGCGCGCAGCCGATACCGCGCTGCACGCCGCTGTCGTCGACGATCAGCACGGAATCGATTGGCTGCAGCCCATTGCTCGAGGACATGTTCACTTGAACCCCGCGCCGCCCTTCCTGTGGCCCAGGACGACAGTCGCAATCATCAGTTTATCGACGTACCAATGGGCGGACTTGAGTCACGGGGCGCTGAGTGAGTGCGATCCACGTCACGTTCAGCGTGCTCTTCGGGCACCAGCCGTGCACAATCCGCGACGGACCGATGAACCCCCTGACGCGTAAGACATAATTCCGGGAGTGGTCGCATGAATGACGTCGGCCTCACATGGCCTGCCCTGCCATATCCCGCCTGGCGTGATACCGCCGCGACCTTGCACTTGTGGACGCAGATCGTGGGCAAGGTCAGGCTGGCCCTCACGCCGTGGGTCAACCACAGCTGGCAGGTGCCGCTGTACGTGACCGCCCGCGGGCTCGGCACCTCCCCGATCCCATCCCGGACCGGGATCTTTGAGATGGAGTTTGATTTCATCGGGCACAGGCTCCTGGCACGGGCGAGCTGGGGCAGCGATCGCTCGATCGCGCTCGAGCCGCAGACGGTCAGCGACTTCTATCGACGGGTCGTCGAGCTCCTGGATGATATGGGAATCGCCGTGCGCATCGGCGAGATGCCGAACGAGATCGCGAACCCGGTCGCGTTCCCGGAAGATCGCAGCCACGCGTCCTACGACGCTGGTGCGGCGCATGCATTCTGGCGCGCACTCGTCCAGGCGGATCGCCTCTTCAAGATCTTCCGCAGCGGCTTTATCGGCAAGGCGAGTCCCGTGCACTTCTTCTGGGGAAGCTTCGATCTCGCAGTCACGCGTTTTTCGGGACGGACGGCCCCGCCCCACCCGGGCGGAGTGCCGAGCCTTCCCGACAGCGTGGCGCGCGAGGCCTACTCCCATGAAGTCAGCAGCGCAGGATTTTGGCCCGGCAACGATGCCTTCCCGCGGGCCGCGTTCTATTCCTACGCCTACCCTGAGCCGAAGGGCATGCGCGATGCCCGAGTGCCGGCGGAGGCGCATTTCGAGCAGAGCCTGGGAGAGTTCATCCTGCCTTATGAGGCGGTCCGCGCCGCCGCCGATCCGGATGAGCTGCTGCTGGAGTTTCTCTCGAGCACTTACGCTGCGGCGGCGGATGCCGGTCGTTGGGATCGCACGGCACTCGAATGTGCTCCGGGCGTCCCGGGAAAGGTGCGCCAACTCTGAGGGGCGCCAGTGTCGACGCATTCTGCGGCGGAGTTCCTGGCGCCCGCGCTCCGGAGCGCGTAATCAGCACCTCCGATGCGCGGAATCTTCGCCACCCTCGGAACTTTCCTGGCCGGCACGCTCGGCTGGGCCATTGGCCAGCACGTCGGACTCGGGACTGCGGTCGTGCTCAGCGCCATCGGCAGCGGCGTGGGTCTTTACTGGGGACGCAAGCTCTTCGACCGGTGGTTGGGGTAAGGGTCAACCCCGCCCAACATAGGGCATTTTCGTCGCCATCACCGTCATGAATAAAACGTTGGCGTCGAGCGGCAGCCCCGCCATGTAAAGGACCGCCTCCGCCACGTGCCTGACGTCGAACTTCGGCTCGGGTTGCAGACTGCCGTCCGCCTGCAGGGTGCCGCG
Organism: Steroidobacteraceae bacterium; assembly: GCA_036489335.1. Lineage (GTDB taxonomy): Bacteria > Pseudomonadota > Gammaproteobacteria > Steroidobacterales > Steroidobacteraceae > 13-2-20CM-66-19. The sequence continues at coordinate 83,010 of DASXFY010000013.1, read as the reverse complement.
GCTCATAGACGAGGTCAGCTCGGTGGCGGTGTTGCCGATGTCGATCTGCCCGCAGGCGATGTCGTAGCGTCGTCCTTCGAGCGATGTGGCCCTCGTAAGGCCGGTGACCGCGTGCTTCGATGCGGTGTAGGCGATCATCCAGGGCCGTGGCGCGGTCGCGGAGATCGAGCCGTTGTTGATGATGCGTCCACCGGACGGACTCTGCCGCTTCATCAGCCGGAAAGCCGCCCGGGTACAGAGAAATGTTCCGCTGAGATTGGTGTCGATGACCGACTGCCACGAACCGAGCGAGGTGTCCTCCAGCGGCGCCGGGGTGGAGGCGACACCGGCGTTGTTGAAGAGAAGATCGAGGCGGCCAAGCTCAGTCGCGATGCGTGTGAACAGAGCGTCCACCGACGGCTCGCTCGACACGTCGCACGGCATCGGAATGCAGTTCGACCCCGCCTCACGGGCTGCTTCCTCGAGGTTTGCCTGGCGGCGTCCGGCCATCACGACCGTCCACTGATTCTTGGCGAGGGCGATCGCGACCGATCGTCCGATGCCGGAGGCTGCGCCCGTTACGAGAGCGACCCGGCGGCGCGCGGAAGCTTCCGAAGTCATGAGGCAGACCTCCGATGGCAATGCGCCAATTGTGAGGCAGACTCAGCTACGAGTCATCCAGTGCTTGCCGGCGGCGCTGCAGGAAACTCTTCTCGGCAGCGTTATCGCTGCGGGCGATCGCAGCCTCGTATGCCAGCGTGGCTTCCGCGTTGCGACCGAGGCGGCGCAACAGATCGGCCCGGACGGCATGAAAGAGGTAATAATCGCGCAGCTCCACGCGGTCAACTGCGGCGAGCGCCTCATGGGGCCCGTGCACTTCTGCGACCGCCACTGCACGATTGAGTGCGGCTACCGGGCTCGGCGCCAGCGCCACGAGCTGATCGTACAACCGCAGGATCTGCGCCCAGTCGGTTGCGCCGACACTCGTTGCATCACCATGGACGGCGTTGATGGCCGCCTGCATCTGGTATGGGCCCGGCCGGTTGCCGGCAATGCAGAGACGAGTCAGGGCCTGCCCCTCGGCGATCAGATCTCGATCCCAGAGGGCGCGGTCCTGGTCGGCCAGAAGGACCAACTGACCATCCGCCGCGAGCCGCGCCGCGCGCCGCGAGTCGATGAGGAGCATGAGCGCGAGCAGCCCCAACACCTCGGGCTCCCGTGGCATGAGCTCACGCAGCAGCCGGCCGAGCCGGATGGCCTCTGCGCACAGCTCTTCCCGCACGACCCGGTCGCCGGAGCTGGCCGTGTAGCCTTCGTTGAAAATGAGGTAGACCACTGCCAACACCGAGCGCAGGCGATCGGGCAGCTCCGCCACCTCGGGTACGCGGTAGGGAATGCGGGCATCGCGGATCTTGCCCTTCGCGCGCACTAACCGCTGCGCCATGGTCGCTTCAGGGACCAGGAACGCGCGCGCCACCTCGGCCGTGGTGAGCCCACCGAGAAGGCGCAGTGTCAGGCCCACTTGAGCGGGCGTCGCCAGGGCCGGATGACAGCAAGTGAAGATGAGTCGCAGCCGGTCGTCGTCCACTGCCGATTCCTCCTCGGGCTCGTCGGGTGTCAGCATGTCCGCGGCCTGCTGGTGCCGATGATCGCGGGTCGACTCGCGGCGGAGCCGATCGATCGCGCGGTTGCGGGCGGTCGTGATGATCCATCCCGCCGGGCTCGGTGGCAGCCCGGTGGACGGCCACCGTTGCACCGCCTCCAGGAAAGCGTCCTGGACCGCCTCCTCGGCCATATCGATGTCGCGGTAGGCGCGAATCAGCACCGCCACGGCGCGGCCGTGCTCCGCGCGAAAGATCCGCTCGATCTCGGCAACCGGCAGGTCGGGCATCCTCAGCCCGCGCAGTGCTCGTTGAACGGCCGCACCTCGATTGGCAGCGTGGTCGCGCGCGCAAGCTTCCGGCCCCACTGCAGCGCGGAATCCAGGTCGGCCGCGCGAACGATGGTGAACCCGCCGACGCACTCCTTTCCCTCTATGTAAGGGCCGTCGGTGGTCAGGATCTCGCGGTCCTTGAGGCGCAAAACGGTGGCTGTGCTCGGTGGGTGCAGCCCGCCGCTGAAGACCCATGCACCGGCCGCCTGCATTTCCTGACGAACTGCGCTCACGTCACGCATGATGCCTTCGAGGACTTCGGCGGCGGGAATGGGCCCGCTCGGCTGATAGACGGTGAGGAGGTACTGCTTCATGGGGGTGCTCCGTTGCTGCTGTCGCCGGCGGAATTGCCGACATTCCACTCCCAATACGAACAGCGCGCACGCCGATCGACAGCAGAAGCTCCCGTGCGGTTGGGCCCTCTCGGGCGCTGCCGCCGGCGCTCAGTGGTTCCGGTAGATAACCCCGCCCTTCATGACGAGCTGCACGTGCTCGATCGCGCTGATGTCCTGGGTGGGATCACCGCGAACGGCGATGACGTCGGCATCCAGCCCTTGCCGCAGTTGGCCGAAGCTGTCCTGCTGGCGCAGGATCCTCGCGTCGACGGCGGTCGCGGCGAGCAGCGCGCGCGCGGGCGACATGCCATCGCGCACCATCCATTCGATTTCCTTGTAGTTGGTGCCGTGCGTGAACACGCCGACATCGCTACCACAGCCGATGATGACGCCGGCCTGCATCGCGAGCCTGAAGGCATTCTGCGACTCGCGCATCTCGTCCGTGGGCGGATCGCCTGGCTTCCAGTGCTGGAAGTATTCGGCGTATGCGACGACCGCCTCGAGCGTCGGCAGGTATGCGACGTGGCGCTTGGCCATCATCTCGAAGACCTCGCGCGTGCCGTTGAACCCGTGCTCGATGGTATTCACGCCAGCCACGATGGAACGGCGCATGCCCTCCGCGGTGGTGGAGTGCACCGAGACCGGAAGGCCCAGCGAATGCGCCGCTTCCACCCCCGCGTTCAACTCCTCCTGTGTGAAAGTCGGCACCGAGCCGTGGCTCTTGCCGCAGTGATAGTCGGCGTAGATCTTGATCCAGTCGGCGCCGTGACCCGCCTGATCGCGTACCGCCGCGATCATCTCGGGCACTCCCGCGACCGGAATGCCGCCCTGCGGCAGAGTCATATCCGTGCGGTAACCCATGGGGCCGGGGCCATAGCAGTCCTTGGCGACGGTGGCGCGCGTAGCGACGAACAGATGCGGTCCGGGGATCAGGCCCTGATTGATCGCGCGCTGAACATCCACGTCCGAGTAACCGGCGCCCTCGGTGCCGAGGTCGCGCAATGCGGTGAAACCGGCCATCAGCGTGTCGCGCACGTGGTTGACCGCCTCGATGGTGCGGTAGGCCAGTGTCTCGTTCAGCACCTGGTTGTCCCACAGCGTCTCGTTGTACGGATGCAGAAAGATGTGCGAGTGCGCATCGATCAGGCCCGGCAACAGTGTGGCGCCCGGCATATCGATCACCTGCGCATCGGCGGGCGCATTCACCTGGCTGGCCGGCCCGACCGCGGCGATCTTGTCACCCTGTACCAGCACCACCCAGCCGGAGTGAGTTTGCTCGCTGCGTGCGTCGAACACGCGATCGGCCTTCAGCAGGTAACTGGTGGTGGGTGCGGCGGGCTCATCCGCCGCGCAGGCTGCAAATGCAACGAGCGAAGCACACAGGACGAGCAGGACTCTGCGCAGCAGTGGCATGGCGATCCCCCTTTTGGATATTCCGCCAGAGTACACCGGAATCACACCACGGGTAACCTGCCGGCATTGCGGACACCCGGTCACAGGATTACCCTAGCGCGTCCATTTGGGAGCGCTACCATGATTGTCGAAAACCGCTTCCTCGCCAAGCGAGTCTGGTTCGCGCTGATCATTGCTGCCGCGATGATGTCGGCTCAGGGGGCGACGCCGACAGGCAAACGGGTGGGCGCGCTCGGCCTCTTTCAGGCGAAGTCGGACATCGGCAACGTGGAGCCGGCAGGCGCCGCGCACTACGATGGCACCCGCGAGGTCTACACCATTGCGTCCGCGGGTGCCAATGCCTGGTATCACGTCGATCACTTCGACTATCTATGGACGCAAGCCGCCGGTGATATGGCGCTTACCGCACGGATTTCCTTCCCGCCGCATCGCTACGGCCACGACCCCAACCCGCATCGCAAGGGTTTGCTGATGTTCCGCCAGTCGCTCGCGCCGGGCTCGGCATACGTCGATGCCGCTCTACATGGAGTAGGGCTGACGGCGCTGCAATATCGGCGCGAGCGGGGCGGCAATACACCGGACATCGAGCTCACCACCGGTGCTCCGCGGACTTTGCGCCTGGAGAAGCGCGGCGATGTCTTCACGCTGTACGTGTCGGAGGCGGGGGAACCGCAGCATCAGGTCGGAGCTTCCATCAGGCTCCATTTGCGGGCTCCCTTCTATGTAGGCCTCGGCGCGCTCTCGCACGACGCGCATACCACCGATGTCGTCGGGTTCTCTCGCGTGACTCTCGAGCGGTTGCAGCCGCTGCCGGCGAGCGCCAAGCACGTGCTCTACAGCACTCTGCAGACGATTGAGTTCACCGATCAGTTCCGCCGCGCGGTGGTGATACGGACCGTGCCGGCGTACATGCAATCCGCGGACTGGGCACCGGACGGCAAGAGCATCCTCGTATACGAGGGAGGGCGCATAGAGCGGATTCCATATCTCAATCCGGATGGAGGCGGCCCGCCACAGCCCGTCGATGTGAGCGGCCTGGTCGGCTGCTCCGGCAATTTTGGGCTGTCACCCGAAGGCCGGCTGCTTGCCGTGAGTTGTGTCGGGGCCGCGGCTAAGGTGCACCAGGTCTATCTGCTTTCTGCGGCGGGCGGAGGAGCTCCTCGGCAGTTGACTCGAGGCACGGCGGCGAGCTTCTTCCACGCCTGGTCGCCCGACGGAAAGTCTGTTGCCTTTACGCGCGGCTTCGCCTCGCATGCGGATATTTTCACCATTCCCGCCGGCGGTGGTGAGGAAACCCGGCTCACCCACGATACGGTCAACGACGGCCCGGTATTCAGTCCCGACGGGCAATACATCTATTTCGATTCCTCACGCTCAGGCACGACCCAGATCTGGCGTATGCGTACCGATGGCACAGAAGCCGAGCAGATGACCGACGACGACTTTCTCAATTCCTCCCCGCACATCTCCCCCGACGGCAGCACGCTCGCCTTTCTCAGCCAGGGCCCCGAGCGCGCCGGCGGCTTCGAGCCGGCGACTCTGAAAGTGATGAGATTCGATGATGGCCTGATCCAGCGGGTGGTGGAGCTGCGGGGAGATCGTGGAAGCTTTTCGATGCAGCCGTGGGGCAGCGCGAAGCGCTTCGCCTTCATCACCTATCAGGATTTGCCTGGGAGTGCGCCATGAGATGCATGCCTTGGGGGATCGTTCTCTTCGCAGGTTTGATGGCCAAGGCGCACGCGGCACCGCCCGAGCGTCCGCCGATCACCGGCGTGTCGCATATTGCGGTCTATGCGTCGGACCCGGCGAAGAGCGAGCACTTCTATGTCCATGATCTGGGCGCGGTGAATGATGCGGACCCCGAGCAGGCATCCGGGCGCCGGTACTACTTCGCGCCAACCCAGTTTGTCGAGGTTCTGCCCCTTCCGCACGGATGGACGTCGCTCAGCCGGCTCGACCACATCGCGTTTGTTACGACGGATGCCGATGGTTTACGCCGATACCTGATCTATAAGCACGTTGCCGTTGTCACCCGCGTCCGGCGCGGGAACGATGGCAGCCGCTGGTTCGACGTCACGGATCCGGAAGGTAATGACATCCAGTTCGTTCAATCGCCCGTGCATCCGGCGGATATCGCGGTCAATCCTCTCTCGCGGCACATCATCCACGTCGGTTTCATCATTCACGATCGCGCGCTCGAAGATACTTTCTTTCGCGGAGTGCTCGGCTTCAAGCCGTATTGGCATGGCGGCATGACCGATACCGGGGCAGACTGGGTGTCGCAGCAGGTGCCCAACGGCACCGACTGGCTGGAGTACATGCAGGTCGGTCCGCCACATGGCCGCGGCATTCCGCCCGACATGAAAAAGCCCGATGTAGGCGTGCTCGATCACTTTTCACTGGGCGTGCGCAACATCGAAGCAGCCTACACGCTGCTGTGGAACGGCGGGCGCCTCGAGGGTCAGGACGGCAATCTGCCCAAGATCGGCCGCGATGCGAAGTGGCAGCTCAATCTCTACGATCCCGACGGCACGCGCGCGGAGATCATGGAGCTGCATGCCGTCGGCAAGCCCTGCTGCTCACCGTTCACGGCCTCCGATCCGAATTATTGAGGTCGTGACCGGGGCGCGCCGGTGCCGCGCGCCTCACTGCGCCAATGCGCGACTATGATAGGTTGACGGCATGACATTGCTCGAAATGTGCGCCATCGATCTGCCGATCATTCAGGCCCCGATGGCGGGCGTGTCCACTCCGGAGTTGGCTGCCACGGTCTCCAATGCCGGGGCGCTGGGCTCGATCGGGGTCGGAGCAGCCAATGCCGATGAAGCCCGCAGGACGATCGGAGCCTTTCGCGCCCGCTCACAGCGCTCCCTGAACGTGAACGTCTTCTGCCATGCTCCGGCGAAGGGCAAGCCGGAACTCGAGACCGGCTGGCTCGAGATTCTGCAGCCGCATTTTGCGCGCCATGGTGCAGCGGTGCCACGGGAGCTCAGGCAGATCTACCGCAGCTTTGTCGAGGACGACGCAATGCTGGCTGCGCTTCTCGCGGAAAAGCCGCGCGTCGTCAGCTTTCATTTCGGACTGCCGGCCGCTGAGCGGATCGACGCGCTGCGCAGTGCAGACATCGTGCTGCTCGCGTCGGCAACGAGTCTGACGGAGGCCCGTGCGGCGCAGGAGGCTGGCGTGCACGCAATCGTGGCACAGGGTTACGAGGCTGGCGGCCACCGCGGGGTCTTCGATCCGGACGCCGTGGACGATCGGCTGGGAACCCTGGCTTTGACGCGAATTCTGGCGCGCAATCTGCGGGTACCGGTCATCGCCGCCGGGGGAATCATGGATGGCGCGGGAATTGCGGCCGCATTGCGTTTGGGCGCAGTGGCCGCGCAGCTCGGCACCGCCTTCATCGCCTGCCCCGAATCGGCGGCGGATGCGGGTTACCGCAAGGCGTTGACCAGCGACTCAGCGAGCCACACGGTCATGACCCGAGCGATTTCCGGGCGCGACGCGCGATGCCTGCGCAACCGCTTCACGGAGCTGGCGGCCGGTGTGTCGTTGGAGGAGATTCCGGAGTATCCAATCGCTTATGACGCCGGCAAGGCGCTGAATGCCGCCGCGAAGGCGGCTGGCGAGCCCGGGTATGGGGCGCAGTGGGCAGGTCAGGGCGCGCCACTGGCGCGGGCGCTGCCGGCCGCGGAGCTGGTGCGCATGTTGGTGGCCGAGCTTCGGGAATGCGAATAACCGTGCCACCCATGCCGAGAGCGATCTCGTGCCACAGTCAGTCGTGCGTTTCTCCCGAGAGCGGAGCGGCCCGCATGGAAGAGCGGGCCTTGAACTCATCGAACCAGTTCGAGAGCCTGGGGCGTCGATCGCGAAAGCCCGGCAGCTCACGGAACTCGATCCAGTCCAGGCAGGTGGCGAGCGCAATGTGTCCCACATGGACCGGTGCAGAGACATCGAGCTCGCGCTCCAACCAGTCGTAGCCGGCGATGAGTTTTTCGATGTATCCGTCGCGAAGCGGCGGGTAGCGCAATGCCTCCGGTCGGCGAACGGTTTCCCACCGGATCGCGATGCCGGCGTCGGCAAGGCCCTGTGCCACGGCCTGATGACGCAGCGCCAACCAGCGGAGCTCGCCATCGGCCGGGATCAGCTTCCGGCCATCATGCCTCGTGTCGAGGTAAGCGCAAATGAGGTCGGAGTCGAAGAGGGTAGGGTGTCCCGGCCGGATCAGTACCGGGACCTTGCCGAGCGGGTTCTCCGCGAACACGACCTCATTGCGCCGCGTCGGGCTCGTTTCCTGGTGGATGACTTCGATGCGGTCCGCGATCCCCGCTTCGTAGGCGAATACCAGAGCCTTGCGCGCGTACGGCGAATGTGTCTGATACAGCAATTTCATGGTGTGGCCTCCCGGGCTAGAATGGTACGGCTAGGGGTCCGACGGTTTTGCGCAATTCGGAGGGCGAATGCGCGCTTTCCCGGCTTTTTTGCAGGGTTAACCAAGCCATGACTGACGTTGAAATGAGCATGGGCATCCAATCGGCGTATCTACAGGCGCTGAAGAGCTTTCGCGAGGGCGGCGTCCCGGTCGGAAGCGCTCTCCTTGTCGACGGAGGCATTGCCTCGCTGGGTCACAACAGGCGGCTGCAGAGGGGCAGCAATATTCTACACGGTGAGATGGACTGCATAGAGAATGCGGGCCATTACGTCGACTTCACCCAATCGGTATTGTTCACGACGCTTTCCCCCTGTTTGATGTGCGCTCACTCGATCCTGCTGTTCAGGATTCCCCGGCTGGTCGTCCTCGACGACGTCAATACGAAAGACTTCGTGACCAGCCTGGATGCATTGCGGAACAAAGGCGTGCAGGTGACGGTTGTGGAGCACAAGCAGTCCATCGACCTCAATTCCAGATTCCAGAGTGATCCGTCGACGCGAAAGCTATGGATGGGGGATGTGGGTGTTTGAGGCGGTGAGGTAGAGAGCGATATGCCCAAGCTTCAGGAAGCCGTGCTGCAGGAGCTGCATCCGACTCAGCTCACCGTAGGCATGATCGTGGTCGAGGACAAGCGCAAGCACCTCGCTGGAATGAGCCCGGCGGACCGGCAGGACTTCATGCAGGCGCATCCCATGCCGGCCGTAGTCGGGCCGCAGGGCAAGCTTTACATTACTGACCACCATCACCTTGGGCGAGCCGCACTCGATGCCCGGGTGCCGACGGAGTTTCTTTCTCGTGGAGGATGATCTGTCCAAATGCACCCTGGAAGGGTTCTGGAAGGAGATGAACGAGAATCTCCGGGTGCATCCGCTGGACGAGCATGGGGTGCGGCACTGCTACTCGATGATCCCGGACAGCCTGGGCAAGCTGGTCGATGACGTGTATCGCTCTCTGGCCGGATACGTGCGGGATGCCGGCGGTTTCGACAAGACGACGGGCGCCTTTGCCGAATTCATCTGGGCGGATTTCTTCCGGCGCAACATCGCAGTCGAGACGGTGAAAGCGGATTTCGAGACGGCTGTGCAGGCGGCGAAGTCGCTTTCGCAGAGCAAATGGGCGAAGAATATCCCTGGATACAACCGCAAATAGACGTCGGCGCAGGAGTGCGCCGCGTCGTCGCCGGCGCGGCTTGCGGCTGAAGCGACTGTGGCCGAGTGCGCGGTTGCGACGGCGATGGTTGCGCGCCTTCAGGCGCATGCCTCGAGGCATGCAGTTCTGCGTCGTGCTGGGCATCGCAGCCGTCGTGTTTCTGACGGTCAATTGGGTCTATCAGGTCGTACACAAGCCCTCCGAGTTGTTCTTCCCGGTCAGCGGCACCCTTTACAAATCGCCGCCGGAGACCTGGCGGGACTACGGCTCGCTATTCGACAAGTACTCGACCGACGTCATGACACCGCAGCTGCTGGCAGCCCTGGCTCAGGTCGAAGGCTCCGGCAACCCGATCGTCCGCACCTATTGGCGCTGGTCCTGGAAACCCCATCCCTTCGAGCTGTACCGCCCCGCCTCGAGTGCCGTGGGCATGTACCAGCTCACGGATGGCACCTTCGCGCAGGCGAAGCACTATTGCATTCACGACCATCAGGTCGCCGAGGATGGGCCCTGGGACGATTGGCACAGCTGCTGGTTCAACAGTCTCTACACGCGAGTCATTCCGGGCAACGCGATCGAGATGACGTCGGCCTATCTCGACGTGGCCGTTACGACGATTCTCCTGACTCATCACGTGCGGTTCGCCACGCTGCAGCAGAAACAGGATCTCGCGTCGGTCGTCCATCTGTGCGGGGAGGGCGCAGGCGATCTATACGTGCGCCGAGGTCTCAAGCTGACGGTGGGCCAGAAGTGCGGCGACCACGAGGCGCGCGTGTATGTCCGGCGCGTGGATGGGATGAAGCGCCTGTTTGCACGGCTGGCTGCCCGAGACTAGAAGATCTATACTTTGGGCGCGATGAGCCGCGCCTGAACGGGCGAACAGCAGATTCTCATAAGCGGCAACTACCGGGAGATTCCATCCATGGTCCACTGCAGAGCGTGCGGCAAAGAGGTCCATGAGTCAGCCAAGGCGTGCCCGCAATGCGGAGCGCCTCAGGCTGTCGGCACGGACAAAAGGATCCTGCCTGCGTTGCTCCTTTGTTTCTTCCTGGGTTGGACCGGAGCACATCGCTATTACGTCGGCAAAATCGGCACCGGCATTCTGAAGCTGTTCACAGGTGGGGTTTTCGGCATCCTGTGGCTCATAGATTTCATCATGATCATCGTCGGCGCATTCACCGATAGCGCGGGAAACAAGCTCACCGAGTGGACGTAGACCTCCGGTTAACTGTGGAGAGATTCCTAATGAAAAAGATCGTTCTGAGTACGGCGCTGTTGCTGCTGGCGTTTGGCAGCGCGGCGATGGCCGCGAGCGTCCCTTCGTATGTGACCAAGGCCGTGGCCGATCCGTCGCGCCCCAAGGCCGATACGGACCGCGATGCGCTGCGCCTGCCAGCGGAGACCATCGCATTCGCCGGCGTGAAGCCCGGAATGAAAGTCGCGGAGTTTTTCCCCGGTGGCGGATATTTCACGCGAACATTGAGCGATGTCGTAGGGCCGAGCGGCCACATCTACGGAATCGAGAATGTGAAGTGGGATGACGGCTCGGACGCCAAGGCCGCCGCCGCGGTGAAGGACCACAACGTGTCGATGCAGATGGCGAAGTTCGGTGAATTTACTCTGCCGGAGAAGGTGGATCTCGTCTGGCTCACGCAGAACTATCATGACCTCCACATCGCCAAATACGGTCCCGTCGACATGGCAGCTTTCAACAAACATGTCTATGAGGCGTTGAAGCGGGGTGGCATCTATTTCGTTCTCGATCATCAGGCCAATCCCGGCACGGGCGAGACGCAGATCGCCGCGCTGCACCGCATCCAGAAGTCGCAGGTGATTCGCGAGGTCGAGGCGGCGGGGTTCAAGCTGGCGGCCGAGGGCAATGCCCTGCATCGCACGGGGGACGATCACACCAAGGTTATTTTCGACAAGTCGATCCAGGGCCATACCGATCAATTCATGCTGAGATTCGTGAAGCCCTGAGAGTCCTGCTCGCAACGCTGGGGTCTTTGGGGGACCTGCATCCCTACATCGCGGTGGGAAGGGCGCTGGCAGCGCGCGGCCAGCAGGTGCGGCTCGCGACGTCGATCGACTACCGCGCACGCGTCGAAGCGGCCGGACTCGAGTTCGCGCCGCTCGCGCCTTCGATCGCCGAGCTCGGCGACTCCGAGCAACTGGCGCGGCGCCTGTTCGATCCCTGGCGTGGGCCGCGACGCCTGTTCGAGGTGATGGTGACAGGCCCGCTTCGCCGCGCGTACGCCGATCTGTGCGCCGCGATGGAAGGAGTGGCGATTGCCGTTTCTCATCCCATCACTCCCGCGCTGCCGCTGATCGCCGAAAGCCGCGGAGTCCCTTGGCTGTCGAGCGCGCTCGCCCCCTACAGCCTGTTCTCGCTCACCGATCCATCCCTGATCCCCAACTTCGAATGGCTGCAGCGACTGCCGCGCGTGGGCAGCTGGCCGCACGGCCTGATGCTCAATCTCGTGCGCGCTGCGGTACGACAGTGGGAGCGGCCGCTGCATACGTTGCGCGCCGAGTTGGGGCTGCCGCCTTTCAAAGGGACACTGCTGATCGATGGTCAGTTCTCGCCTCGAGGGACGCTGGCGTTGTTCGATCCATCGCTTGCCACTCCTCAGCCGGATTGGCCCGCCCGAACGGTCGTTTGCGGTGCGGCCCTGCACGACGCCGCCGATCCGCAGAGCACGGCAACGGCGGCCGAAGAGACGCTCGAGCGCTTTCTGGCGGCGGGGCCGCCGCCGGTGGTGTTTGCGCTGGGATCCTCTGCCGTCTGGCTCGCTCGGGATTACTGGCAGCATGCCATTGCCGCTTGCAGGACCCTCGGTACCCGTGGGGTGCTCTTGACCGGCATGCCGCTGCAGCAGCGATTACCTCCCTCTATTGCCGCCTTCGACTACCTGCCGTATTCCCGCGTGTTTCCACGCGCCGCAGCCATAGTTCATCAGGTTGGGATCGGCACCCTCTCCGTGGCCCTTCGCTCCGGGAGGCCTCAGCTTCTGACCCCTGCGGGATTCGATCAGCCCGACAACGCGGCACGAGCCGCGCGCCTGGGCCTGGGGCGGGTCCTGCCATTCGGCCGCGCACACAATGATGTCCGGCTGGCGCGAGAATTGGGGGCGCTGCTCGCAAACCCGGCTTACGCGAGGGCCGCCCTTGAAATGGCAGAGAGGTCGCGCGCAGTCGACGGCGCCGCGGCGGCCGCGCAGAGGATCATCGACTCGATGTCCTGACCTCTCGTCATCTCTCCCAGTGGAGTTTGGTGAACTGTCGAGGATCGAAGATCGCCGGGTCGAGCTTGGGGTTCACCTGGATGTCGGCGTAGTGCTCGCTGAAGACATTTTTCCCATCCACGTAGAGCTCCACGCGAGCCGCGACCCAGCCTGGCGACACCTTGCGGTAGTCCAGGAAGCGGATATCGTCGGTCTTGGAGTTGTCGTTCTGATCGGGCTCGATGATGCGCACGAAGAGCAACCGCTTCTTGTCGATCCAAAACTGCCTCGTTTTCGAATCTCCAGCGTCGGCGCCCACCACATAGACCGGGGCTCCTTCCCACGTGTCCTCGTGCAATTTGCCGAGGTCGAAGCCCTGACCGGCTACCTGCTCGATGGTGCGTTGCGCCGGCTGCCGGTAAACGTCGAAGCCCAGGACCAGGAGCATGTGAATGAACGGCCGCGACGTCGCCACTTTGCCGTTGCGGAACTTGGTCATCGTGCCGTCGGCGATCAGGGCCCCGTTACCCTGACTCGGCTCGCCGATGTCGATGCGCAGGTTTCCGGGCAGCAGGGCTGCTTCGTGCCAGGTTTCGCTCTTGCTGCTGCCGTCGGGGTTGTGGGTGGTACTGGTCTGCTCGAACGTGAGCGTCTCGTACCAATCATGTTGATAACGGTCGTGCATCGCGCGAAGGACGTCCTTGCCATCGCGGATCTTTGCATGCCCGGCATACGCCGTTGGTGCAGCCGAGAGAACCGCGAGCACCAGCGCAGCGGCCCGCAAAGCGGCGCCGGGCTTCACCATTTCGAGTACACGGCCGGGAAGACCTGCTGCTCCAGTGATTCCGAGTGCCATAAGTACCGCCCCGAGTGAGGATTGCAATGCAGCCGGATTATACCGACGGCCGGGGATCGGCAAGGGCCTTTGCGGGGCGCTGGCCGACTCGCTAAGGTATTGATTATGATGGGCGGTACCGGGATCGATGAGGCAAAGATCGCGATCGTGCAGCCGCAATCGTCGCAAGCGCTCTCCGAAAGCGAGCTCCTCGAAAAGAATCGCAGCTATTACGACATGCTGTGGTCGGGCGCCCGGCTGGTCGAAGCCCAGAAGTTCAACACCTGGCCGCTGGTGCAGTCTCTGCTACCCACGGCGGATCGGCGGCTCGAAGTGGCGCCGGGTCTGCGACCCCGGTTGCCGATAGAGGGCACGCAGTTCCTGGATATCAGCGCGCCCGCGATCGCGAAGCTGCGCGGACGCGGGGCGAGAGTTGTAATCGGCAAGGTGACTCGTCTGCCTTTCGCCGACAGCTCGTTTGACCTGGTATGCGCCTTCGACATCATCGAGCACGTCGAGGATGATGATGGCGCTCTGTCCGAGGTGGCGCGCACTGCGAAGCCGGGAGGGGCCGTCTTGATGTCGGTGCCGCTCCATGCCGCGCTATGGACCTCATTCGATGACTTCGTAGGCCATAAGCGACGCTATGACCCGGCGCAACTGATGTCAAAGCTGGCGCGACATCACCTGACCGTGGAGCGCAGCGCGGTGTTCGGAATGCAGCCGCGCTCGTCTCGCCTGGTCGATTTCGGCATGTATTGGCTGATGCACGACCCAGAGCGGGCGATGTGGTGGTACAACCGGGTCATCATGCGATTGGGATTGCTGTTCCAGAAGAAACTCAGATTGCAGTCTGGAATGATGCCTGTCGACGATGTCGATGAGATCCTGCTCGTGTGCCGCAAGCAGGCTTCGTAACGCGCTAGCCGTGATGATGCTTAGCGGCCTTGGCGGGATCCGCCGCGTCGGGCCCCGGACTGCCGTCGGACCAACTGGGTACGACAACGAAGTAAGTCGTGACCGGCTCCGCGTCGCTGGTGCTCGAATAAACCGGGCCGCCCGGCGTGTTGGCGCCCCACGGGGTCCCGTCGGTGGCTGGCACGAAGAACATCACATGGGGATGCCACTTTGCCGGTCCCAGGGCCGGCGTGGGGTCATTGATGTATTGGTGCTTGGATAACATGTAGGCGACGGATCCCGGAGCGGGGCTGACCTCGTGGCTGGCGAACTCCGCCTTCGTTCGTGCCGCCATCGTGTCCCGGGACACTCCGGAGAGCGCCCACTGGGTGCGTTTGAGGTAGTCCTGGAGCAATGAGCTCGCCGCGACCGCATTCCAGCACTGCGGCGTGCGAATCCTCGGGTTCCAGAATTGGGCGTTGTCGAAATCGTTCGCCCATGACCGCCCCACGAAGCAGACGAATCCGTTGCTACCCTTGATGACGGTCGTGTAACCATCCTTCTCGAGCATCAGGACGCTTGCATGATCGCCAATGGATTTCGGAGCGGCACTGCGTGCCAGTGTGATTTCGCTCGGGCGATTCGCCGAAAGGTACTCCGTGAGGGGCGCCATTTTCGGGTAATCGGCGAGCGCGGGCGGCGACCATCCGAGAGGAATACAAAGGGTCAGCGCCAGCAGAGCGCCCCGTGTACCCAAGCGACTCCCGGTGCGGATCCTGTTCGGTTTATACTTTAGCATATGGTGAAGTATTGACGGATACGCGAGATGCTGTCAACTGACAGTTTCACTCCGTGGCGGCACTCAGGACGGCAATCAGCTAGGCAAACCATGATAAAAGTGCGCTAACTACATAAAATCATGGGGAATTTCCGCCCCGAAGCGCGATCTCTGGCGCCGACTTTTCACAGACCCAGGACCGGAGTAGGCTGTTAGCCGTCGGGGGCGCGCGTCCTGTCATAGAACTCGAATCAATGGACGGATCCGCGGTGCATGAGCCGCGGACTCAAGGGCGGGCGATCACCGGCTTAGACGCATCCAGACCAACTCATATTTGGGGGCTCAGATCAATGAATATCCATAAGATCGTCGGGATCATCGGCCTTCTGCTTGCCATTGTGGCCGCTTTCGTCAACATCCCGTACGCAATGGAGCTGATGGCCATCGCGGGTGTCATCGTCGCCATCAACATCGCGGCTGAAGACAACGTGCGCGTGATCGTTTCGGCGATTGCGATACCCGTCGTAGCCGGACTCTTCAATGGGCTGCCAACCGTAGGGGTCCACGTGACGGCGATCCTGACCAACATAGGATACGTGCTCGGAGGCGCAGCGCTCTTGATCATTCTGCGCAATATCTGGAGGCGGGTGACGACCTGATTGAGTCGCGGGTGGTGGGCGCTCAGGCCCGCCGCCCGCGCTTCGCCGCCGGCGGAGCGACCTGAATCAGGTCGCCGCACTCGTCCGGGGCTTGCAGTTCTGGACGCCCATCGCAACCGCTTCATACGCGGACTCGCCGATCAGATGACCCAGTAACGTGTGTTTGCCCGCGTAAGGCAGGGGTATCGTGGTGTCCGATTCACGGGGCGACGCGATTGCAATGCAGTCAGTACCCGTTCCCGAGGCGAAGCCAGACCCGGCCGTCGACCGGATGCCGCCTTCGAGCACGGCTACCGTGCGTGCCTCCGCTACGATGGAAAGCGCCTCCATCGCGGCGAGGTCGGTGAGGGGAACCGAGGTCTGAAGGAGGACGTTGATGGTCCCCGCGTAGGGTGCCGCAGAGAGGGGTGGATCACCGATCCGCAGGGCGTTGTTCAATCCCACTGTGGCAATGCATCGAGCCCATATTCCTGAGTGAGCGAAGAAAGCCTCGGTGTGTCCCGCGAGGCGGACGCCGGTGAGGAACCCGGTGACCTCGCCCGGCGCTTCGCTCGGGCCGTAGTGGGCTTCAATCTGCTCGGCGAGATAGGTTTGAGGATTGAGCCCCACGCAGAGCTCGCCATCGGTCACGTGCCGCCAAATGACAGCCAGCGCATGCGTGGCGCCGCCTCCCACGACGGCCCAGCTCTTGATCACGTGCGGAACATCGAAGCTGACGCGCAGCCATTTTCCGCACTCGGACAGTTGAGGAGCCGGAGGCCTGTGAGGATATGACGCGCTTTGCGACATCCGCTAGCTGAGCGTGGCCGTTCGAGGTGAGAGACGGCGGATACTACATACTAACAGCCCCGTGACCGCGGCGGAAGCACCGGCCCGGTCCTGTTGCCGTCACGAGGTCCGCGAATCTCCGCCGCCGGAGGCCAGCAGAGCCCGGATCGTCCTAACGAAGACATCCAGCTCGGCGGGCTTCAGCACGAAGCGATCGAACAGGCCGGGATCGTCCCCGCAGAGCTCTTTGGCACTATGCAGAATGATCGGGATGTCGTGTGTGGCAACACGATCACGCAGAGCGCGACAGAGCTCACGGCCGCTCATTCCGGGCATTGCATCGTCCGTGATGATGAGGTCCGGCTGAGACTCCTCGACCAGGCGCAGCGCATCGACGGCATTCAATGCGGTGATGACCTCAAAGCGCTGCGCGGACAGAAACAGCCGAAGGATCGTCAACGCATCCGTGTCGTCGTCGACACAGAGAACCACCGGACAGGAGCGTGCAGTCGAGCAGGCGTCGCGCGCCCTCCGATTTCCTCCGACGGGCAGTCGTCCAACACTGACAGGTTTTGTCTCCATCACTCACTCCCATTAAACGCGAAGCTTGGCGCCCACTCCGTGCGGCGTAGTGCCGCGCTTTCGCCCGTCCTTGTAGAGTTGCAAAGAGCGTGCCTTCGCGGAGTGGACATATTACGGCGGCGTGCCGCTTGAGCACGGCCGTAGAGTCTCAGCAGGCATCACCGAATGGCACATCCGTGGAAGCGTGAGTAAGGGGATTGAAAAGTATGCAAGCAGTACGCTGGCGCGGTCGCCGCAAGCGCGAGCCAGTGCGGTGCGCAAAGGGGCGTGCGTGGGGCCGCCGTCACGTGATGTGATATAACGCAACGTCATCGTGGAACCGTAATGCGGCCATGCCGAATCTGCGCCTGGTGATCTGCACGGTATTGGCGCTGATTGCCTTCGCGGGCAATTCGCTGCTATGCCGTGCGGCGCTCGCTCATACCCATATCGATGCGACCAGCTTCACTACCGTACGGCTGCTGTCCGGGGCGGTCGTGCTGTCCTGTCTGGTGTGGCTGCGCGCAGCCGCGCGGACGGGCCGCGGTAATTGGCTATCGGCGCTGGCCCTGTTCGCCTATGCCGCCGGGTTTTCTTTTTCCTATCTGCATCTGACTGCGGCGGCCGGAGCGCTGCTGCTGTTCGGCGCGGTGCAGACCACCATGATCGGCTATGGCATCTGGTCCGGTGAGCGCATGCGGTGGTCGCAGATAGCCGGGCTGGTCCTGGCGTGCGGCGGGCTCGTCGGACTGCTGTTGCCCGGACTGTCCGCGCCGCCATTGACCGGTGCGCTGCTGATGCTCGGCGCCGGCGCCGCCTGGGGTATCTATTCGTTGCGCGGCCAGCGTGGCGGCGATTCCCTGAAAGTCACGGCCGGCAATTTCGCCCGCACCGTGCCCATGGCCGTGGGCCTCAGCCTGTTGCTCGCCGCGCGCACCTCGCTGGACCCGGCAGGTATCGGCTATGCCTTTCTATCCGGTGCGCTGACTTCAGGCGTGGGCTACGCGATCTGGTATACGGCGCTGCCCTTCCTCAAATCAACCACCGCGGCAACCGTGCAACTGAGCGTCCCCATTCTTGCGGCGGTGGGCGGTGTTTTCTTTCTGGGCGAATCACTGACCCCACGCCTGCTCGTCGCGTCGGTGGCGATCATAGGCGGTATCGCGCTGGTGGTTCTTACCGGAAAGGTCGGTGAGGCGCCGGAATCGCCGAAGGCCGACGTTCCGGTAAGCTCCTGACTCCAGGTGGCTCACGGAGGCGAAGCAAAATGAATCCGCTGGTAAGCAAGGTTCACGGCCAGGAGAAGCGCTGGAGCGCCGAATACGCCGCGCTTCGGCGGCTCTGTCTGGCGTCAGGGCTGCATGAAGAGCTGAAATGGGGCCACGCTTGCTACGATTTGAATGGCAGCAACGTCGTTTTGATCCATGGCTTCAAGGATTATTGCGCTCTACTATTCATGAAGGGGGCTTTGCTGAGGGATCCGAAAGGCATACTCGTTCAGCAAACGAGGAACGTGCAGGCCGCCAGACAGATCAGATTCAACTCTCTTGCCGATATCAGGAAGCAGAAAGCGACGGTCGCGGCCTATATCACGGCGGCTATTGCCGTCGAGAAGTCCGGCGCCAAGGTGCCGATGAAAAGCGCGGCACAATTCGATGTGCCGCAAGAATTTCAAGCGCGGTTGGATGATGACGCCGCCCTCGCCAAGGCCTTCCACGCGCTGACTCCTGGAAGAAAGAAGGGTTATCTGCTTCACTTCGCTGGGGCGAAGCAGTCGACGACTCGTGCGGCACGCGTCGAGAAACATGCGCCGCGGATCCTGAAGGGCCTGGGCCTCGATGACTGAACCCGTGGCTGGCGGGCGCAGGGTCTTCAGCCGCGCGGCTGGATTCGGCTTGCGCTCCAGTCAGACTTTGCGCCGGCCACCTCGTGGCATGCGCGGTCCGCTCATCTCGGGCCCATGAGCCGCAGCGGAAATCGGCGCCGCAAATTTGCGTAGGACAACGTTCGGCGTGGCTCGGTCAAAATCTCGTAGACCGCGACGCTCTTATTGAAGGCGCAGGGAAGAGGCCTATCAAACACGGCGGTTCTATAGAGCGCTTCATCTTCCCCGCAGGGGGAGGCCGCTGCCCCGCCGAACAGAGTCAAGACCATCAGCTCGACATCGGCGTCGTCCGTGCGCCGCGCCAGCAGGTAAGCTCCTTTGCAGGTCCTGGCGTCCACGAGAGCTGTGTGGATGCCTGCGAGCAACTGCGCCACACAGGCTTCGCGATCCGTGGCTCGTGTTACGCCACGCCAGATTTGCGCGATCAATCGGGTCGCCCCATCTGAGTATACCTTCGTGTTCCCGTTACCTCTCAGGCTAGAATGCTAACGCGCGTGCCCGGTTTTTTTCCGTCCTTTGTGGGCAGGACGCGCGTTTTTTCCGCGGTGGTGTGTGCTGGAGGACGCAAAGTGGAGCTCGATGACTTCGATCGTCGATTATTGAATCTGGTGCAGTGCGATGCCGGCCAGACTGCCGAGCAGCTGGCGGGGAATGTGGGCCTCTCGCCCTCCGCCGTGCAGCGGCGGCTGAAGCGTCTGCGAGAAGGCGGCGTGATCGTCCGGGACGCCGCGATTCTCGACCCCAAGAGCCTCGGAAGCCCGATCTTTTTCGTGACCTCCCTGCAGATAGAGCGGGAGCATCCCGAATTGATCGCGCAATTGCGTGCCTGGCTGATGGCGCAGGAGCAGGTGCAGCAGATCTATTTTGTGACAGGCCAGGCGGACTTCGTGCTCGTGGTTACCGCCCCAAACGCCGAGAGCTATCAGGCCTTGATGGCTCGCCTCATGAGCGACAATCCCAACGTGACGTGCTTTTACACCAGCATGGTGCTCAACGTCATCAAGCGAAGTCTGGCTATCCCGGTGCCCTGACGATTCACTTGTTTTGAATGGCGGGGGCTTTTCGCGACCCCTGGCGGCTACGGAGGTCATCGGCTAGACTCCCTCGCGCTCCGCGAGCGACAAGTTGGAGGTTTGCAATGAGTTCACGGGTTGTGACGATCCGCGCGCGCATGTTGGCATGCGCCATGGCCGCGACTGCGGCAGTACTCATCAGTGGTACGGCGCAAGCGCAGGTGAACCCGCGTCTCTTCGAAGGTATGCAGTGGCGCAACATCGGTCCATTCATCGCGGGGAAGGTGGATTCGGTGTCTGGGGTAGCGGGACACCCGGCGATTGCCTATATGGGTACCGACAATGGGGGCGTCTGGAAGACTGTGGACGCCGGCACCACCTGGTTCCCGGTTAGCGACGGAGTGCGCATCATCCGGGGCATCACCGCGTTGGCGGTCGCGCCATCGCAACCCTCGGTTGTCTATGCGGGTACCGGCAGCGTATTCGGCTCTCACTACAGCAGTGGTTTGTGGAAATCCACCGACGCCGGAGTGCACTGGCAAAGTGCCGGACTGAAGGATGCCGGCGAGATAGCGTGGTTGCTGGTGGACCCGCACGATCCTGACCTGCTGCTGGCGGCCGCGCGCGGAATCGATCACCGTAAGGGCGGGGCGCGCGGCGTGTTTCGCAGTACCGACGGCGGGCGAACGTGGAAGCCGGCGCTGAATGCGCAGCCCGAGTCCGGCGCGACTTACATGTCGTGGGCGAGCACCGATCCGCATCTGGTTTTCGCCACGATCGAACAAACCTACGTGGCCCCAGGGGCATCGCCTCGGGCGTCCTCGCGACATCCGCGGCCGACCAGCCTGTACAAGTCCACCGACGAGGGCCTGACCTGGGTACAGGTCAAGGGTCGTCATCAGCCCAAAATGATCGGCGAGACGGCGGTCGCGGTCGGCGCCGATTTCCAGCGCGTGTATTTGTTGAACGACGCAGGTCTCTACCGCTCGGACGACGGTGGCGCGAGTTGGTCGTTGGGCACCAAGACGATCTATACATCGAGCAAGCAAATTCTGCTGGACCCTCGCGATCCGAATGTCGTCTATACGATGGGCACGTGTGTCTACCGATCCACCGACGGCGGCCATACTTTGGTTGCGTTCAAAGGGGCGCCCGGAGGCGATGACCCGAACCAGTGGTGGATCGATCCTGCCGATCCGAGCCATATCGTCTACGGCGGCGATCAAGGGGGATCGGTCAGTCTCGACGGTGGTCGCAGCTGGAGCTCCTGGTACAACCAGAAAACAGCCGAGATCTACAAGATCGACGTCGACAACCGGTTTCCCTATTGGATCTATGGGAGCAAGCAGGATAGCGGCACGTTTGCCATTGCCAGCCGGGGTGCGGTCGGCAAGATCACCGATCTCGATTGGTTCCCGCTGCCCGGCTGGGAGTCGGGTTTTGTGACGGTGGACCCTGCCCATCCGGACGTCATATTCACGAACGGCGCTTTGGGCTTTCTGCAGAAAGTGAATCGTAAGACGTGGGGCGCGCAGAGTGTCGATTTTGGCGTCGGCGCCATCAGCGCGGTCAAGGACACGGATTTTCGACGGGCAGTTTCTGCACCCATCGTTTTCTCGCCGCAGGATGCGAGCGCGTTGTATTACGGCACTCAGAACGTCTGGCTGAGCCAGGATGGCGGTGACCACTGGCGAAAGATCAGTCCGGACCTCACCGCCCATCCAGGGAAACCGCCATTGCCCAATCCGGAGGGGGTCCACCATGGTGACGCGTTGGTGTCCTTGTCACCTTCGACTGCGCGGGCCGGGGTCGTATGGACGGGCAGCAACAACGGCGTGGCCTATGTAACCGATGACGGAGGGGAGAGCTGGCGGGACGTAACCCCGTCCGGCATATCGATACATGGGGAGCTCAATATTCAGGCGTCGCATTTCGACCCGTCCGAAGCCTACGCGTCGGTGCAGGAAGATGTGACCGGAGACTATTCACCGCACATCTATCGGACCCGGGATTTCGGCAAGTCATGGCAAAGCATCGTCACGGGCCTGCCGCCGGCGGAACCGACCGGCAGTTTTGTACGCGTCGTGCGAGAAGACCCTCACAAGAAAGGCCTGCTGTTCGCGGCCACGGAATCGTCGGTGTATGTTTCGTTCGATGATGGCGATCACTGGCAATCGCTACGGCTGAACCTCCCGACGACCTCGTTTTATGACTTGAAAATCCACGACGGCGATCTGATTGCCGCAACCTACGGACGTGGAATATGGATTCTGGACGATATATCGCCGCTCGAGCAGTCGACCACCAGCCTTGCGGACCAGCAGGCGCATTTGTTCCAGCCGCAGGCCGCCGTCCGGGTTCTGTCCGACATCGATCAGGACACGCCGTTTCCGCCTGAGGTTCCCTACGGCAGGAATCCGCCGCAAGGGGTCGTGATCGACTACTATCTGAGACAGCCGGCGCAGAACGTGCAGCTGCAGATTTTCGATGCCCAGGGCAAGCTGGTGCGTTCGTACTCCAACGCTTCGATTGCGCCGCTCGATCAACCCCTTCCGCCAACACCTGCCTTTTGGGTTCGGCCATTGCGGCCATTGGCCACGACGGCGGGGGAGCACCGTGTGAGCTGGAACCTGCGCTACTCGACGCCGTCCGCCTTGTTCTTCGATCAATCCATGGCGGCAGTGCCGGAAGATACGTCGTTCATCCCGGAGGGGCCTCTGGCGCTGCCTGGCAGCTATATGGTGAAGCTGACCGTGGACGGCGTTTCCTATATTCAGCCAGTGCTGCTGAAGGAGGATCCGCTGCTCGATGATTCGCCCGCGGCCATGGATGGCATGCGCCGGCAACTGAGCCTCTCGCAGCAGATCATGGCGCTCATGGCGGCCAGCAAGAGCGCCTATCAGGAGGGGGCCGGGCTCGATACAAAGCTATCAGCGCTGCACACGGGTCTACCGAACGGCGAGGCAACGAAACTGCGGAAGCGAATCGCCGAACTGACCGGTGCTGCCAAAGATGCCTCCATCGGCCTCTCGGGGGGATCCTATGCCGTACCCCCCGTCAAGGGCGTCACCAGCTTCAGCAGGATCAATGGGCAGGCGTCGGCGCTGCTGGAGATGGTGGAAGCCACGAGTGACCAGGCACCTGTGCCATCGTTGTACCGTACCTACTCGGATCTGCGCCGGGATCTCGCCGCCGCTTCGGCCGCCTGGCAGTCATTGCAGGCACAGGTTGCCCGATTGCCGGCCGCCAGCGGGTCATCACATTAGAGACATAGGCGGGGCGGCGGTGCCGTCGGACCATTTGTCGACGCCTATCAGGAAGACTGACATTGGCGGGAAAGTCTTGAGCTGTGGGTATGAAGCGGGAGAGAGGTACCAGTAGTTGACGCCGAGAACGGGGGAGTGAGCGAGATTCGCGCCCCATGTCGCGCCGGTCTTTTCGGGCTGGAAGAACATCAGGTGGGGGCTGTCGTGGTCGCCGCTGTCGGTGAGGTAGGAAGCCTTGGACATCATGTAGGAGACGGTTCCTGGCTCCAGCGCGGGCAGTTTCCCCTTGTCCATGGCTGCCTTCAGCGCGGCGATGACTTCGACTTTGGAATGCCCGGCCAGGAGTAATCCCGCGCGTTTGTAGGTGTAGGGCAGAAGGGAGCGGGCAGCGGGCGGGTTGAGGCATTCCGCGGCGCGAATCTTCGGATTCCAGAATTCGGGATAGTCGAACATGCCCATCCATCCGCGATCGACCATGCAGACCCAGCCATTTTTACCGCGCACGGCGGTTTCGTAGCCGTGATGGGTCAGGACGACCACCGAGGCGTCGCGCGAGATTGCGTCAGGCGCTGCGCTGCGCGCCAGCGCGATCTCGGCAGGCCGGTTCATCAGATACTGCTCGATCGGCGCCATGCGCGGATAGCGAGTGGTGCCATCGTGCGCCATGGCCTGGTACGTGGCCCCGAGCACCATGAGCAGTGCGAGGCCTTTGACTGCAATTGAGCCAACGTTCTGTCGCCGCATTGGGGTCGCCTTGAGGGTGGATCCTGCTGCAAGGACGCCCTGAGGGTGTGCCGGCCGACAAGGACAAAAGAAATATTCGCTGGCGGCTTAACGGGGAGGTCGCGCAGGCGATTTGCGGGGTCGCCTTTCCGCAAGCCCGGCCTGGAGGCCCCCGGTACCATCGGAACATGGTCGCCGAGCCCTTCTTAGCCCTATCACTGGAGCCAGCATGAGCACGATCGCCAACCGTGTGCTGCGCAGCCTGCGCGAGCGCACGCCGGGCACGGGCCTCACCCGCGATTTCTATACCGATGCCGATATCTTCGCTCTCGATCTGGAGCAGATCTTCTACCGGGATTGGCTGTTCGCGGCGCACAGCGCCGAGCTGCCCGAGACCGGCAGCTATCTGACCCTGCAGGTTGGCGCCTATCCCATCGTGCTCGTCCGTGCTGCCGATGGGGTCATCCGCGCCTTCATCAATTCCTGCCGGCATCGGGGCGCGCGCGTCTGCCCGGAGCCGGCGGGCACCGCCAGCAAAATCGTTTGTCCCTATCACCAGTGGACCTATCATCTCGACGGGCGGCTGTTCGCCGCCAGGCAAATGGGGCCGGGATTCGACCGTTCGCAGCTCGGCCTGAAGCCGCTGCACTGTGAAACGGTCGCCGGCTACATCTTCATCTGCCTGGCGGCCGAGCCCCCGGATTTCGGACCCACGCGCCGGCATCTCGAGCCCTATCTGCTGCCGCATCGTCTGTCCGAGGCGCGCGTGGCGTTTCAGTCCACCATCATCGAGGAAGGCAACTGGAAGCTCGTGTGGGAGAACAATCGCGAGTGCTACCACTGTGCCGTTAATCATCCCGAGTTGGCCCGCACCTTCTCCGACAGGCCTACCGTGACCAGCGTCAGTGGCGCCGCGGACGATCCGCAGATCGCCGAGCATTGGCGCCGCTGCGAGTCGGCGGCTCTCGCCAGTCAGTTCCAGCTATCGCCCGATGGCCAGATGCGCACGGCCCGCATGCCGCTGGTGGAGCCGGCGGTCAGCTATACGTTGACCGGTAACGCCGCCGTCAAACGCTCGCTGAGCGACTCCATACCGCCCGACCTGAACATCGGCGCGCTGCTTCTCTTTCACTATCCGACGACCTGGAACCATTGCCTCGTCGATCATGCGATTTCCTTCCGCGCGCTGCCCCTGGGCCCGACACGCACCGAGCTCACTACCAAGTGGCTGGTGCATCGCGATGCCGTCGAGGGAGTCGACTACGATATCGGCGAGCTGACGCGAGTATGGCTGGCGACGAACGGACAGGATTCGGGAATCGTGCGTGAGATCCAGATCGGCATGAGCTGTCCCGCGTATGAGCCGGGTCCATTGTCGAACGTGACCGAGGGCGGGGTGAGTCAGTTCATCGATTGGTACCGCACCCGCCTCGAGCAACGGCTGTCGCCCGACGCTTTGCGCAGGGTCTGTTAGGGGTAAGGTTGGAGCTCCCGAGACCTTCCTCGTCGACCTCATCTAAGGCTCGCCGTCGCCGATCTCGGCACGGCGGCGTTCCACGTAATCATCGAGCGCTTCGGCGATCGCCGGATCGAGGGCTGGCTGCTCGTACTCGGCCAGCGCGCGCTTCCAGATGTCGGTCGCCCGTTCGGTGGCGTTGCGCCCACCGGCACTCTGCCAATTCTCGTAGCCCTGCCAGTTGGAGACCAGAGGCTCGTAGAAGGCGTGCTCGTAGCGCTCGAGGGTGTGCGGCTCGCCGAAGAAGTGACCGCCCGTTTTGACTCCACGTATCGCTTCGAAGCCCAGCTCCGCCTCGTCGACCTGCACCGGCTCGAGGAATTGCATCATGAGCTGGAGCATCTCGACGTCGAGGATGAGCTTCTCGAACGAAGCGGTCAGTCCGCCTTCCTGCCAGCCGGCCGCGTGATAGACGAGGTTGGCGTGGCCGAGAATGGCTCCCCATAGAGACATTTGGGTCTCGTAAGCTCCCTGAGCGTCGGCATCGTTGGATGCGCTGGCATTGGAGGTCCGGTAAGGCAGCCCATAGCGTCGGGCCAGTTGTCCGCTTGCGACGTTGGCCTTCGCGTTCTCTGGTGTGCCGAAGGCGGGAGCTCCGGAGCGCAAGTCGACGTTCGACGTGAAGGCGCCATACATGACGGGCGTGCCGGGGCGCACTGCCTGCGCGAGAACCACACCGAAGAGTGCCTCGGCGTTTTGCTGCGCCAGCGCCGCGGCCAGCGATACCGGCGCCATGGCGCCCATGAGGGTGAAAGGTGTGATGACAACCGGCTGCCCGTGGGCCGCCATCGCGAGCAACCCCTCGCTCATCCCCTCATCGAAGCGGCGCGGGCTGTTGACCGAGATGATCGTGATCACGCCCGGGCTCGCAGCAATCTCTTCGAGAGTGATTCCGCGCGCGGCCGCCATCATCCTGATCCCGTCCAAAGCGCGCCCGGCGCCGATCGCGCTGACGTGGTACGCCAGATCGCAGTAGCGGATGTTGGCGCGGTAGGTATCGAGGTGGCGCGAGCTCGCCGGCAGCTCGATCGGCGCGCATACCTGGTTGCCGAGCAGATGGATGGCGTTGAAGTAATGCGCGAGCCGTATGAAATCGCAGTAATCGGCAAGGTTCCCCGAGCGCCGGCCACGTTCGCGGTCATGGACATTGGGCGGCCCCGCGACCAGCCCGAAATTGATGTGATTGCCGCCAAAGGTGACCTGTCGGGCCGGATTGCGCGGGGTGAGCGTAAAAGACCGCGGCGCGGTGGCGAGCGCCTGCTGCACCAGACCACGATCGATGCGCACCATGCCGGTGGCATCGTCGACTTGCGCGCCCGCGGTCCGCATGATCGCGCACGCACGTGGCGACCTCAGCTCGATGCCAAGCTCCTCGAGAATGCGCAGCGACGTGAGATGAACGGCCTCGAGCTGATCCGCCGAGAGCACTTCCATGGGCGCGTAAGGATTCCTGACGGCGCGCCAGGGGAGCTGCCGCAGATGGGTGGGGGCCGCGCGGCGGCCTCTGCCGCCTTCGCGTCGTCGCCGTGGTTCCATCGTTCGATGATCGCGGAGGCCATTCGGCCAGGTTTGTGCAAAGCCGACACCACGAGTGCACTCGTGCGACCTGTTGCACGAGCCGATCTCGCGTCGGGATTTTGCAACCCATCGTCGCGAATACGATATTGCGCCAACAGGGCGCCTGCCATGCTGCCGCAGCACATGAAATCGCATACGCCCATCGGGCGGGACCGCGCGTCAGTCGCAGGCAAGCAGCCGCCTATCGACGAGTCGACCGACCTGCTCATCGTTGGTGCCGGCCCCGCCGGGATCTCGGCTGCGCTCACCGCCGCGAGGGGCGGCGTGCGGGTCACGCTGGCAGATGAGAATCCCGTGCCTCTCCAGACCATGGGTGAGGACGTGCCGCAGCATTTCGGCGGCCGCATGGCCCCGACTGTGGCAAATCGCAATGCCGTGCTCGAATCGATCCTTCGAGCCCGGCCACAGCTCGCTGAGGCGATCGACGCCGGCGTCGACGTTCGCCTGGGCACGGCCGCCTGGGGTCTTTTCCCACAACGGCGCACCGCCGGATGGATCGACGGCCGTGTGGCTGGTCTTGCGGACGAAGAGCGCGCATATCTGCTTCGCTTCAAGCAAGCAATCGCTGCCACGGGCTGCCGGGACATGGGTGTCGCGTTTGACGGCTGGCAGCGCCCGGGCGTGATGGGCGCGAGTGCGGCATACCGGCTAGCGGCAGCCTACGAGGCGTTGGATGCAAGGACGGCCGTGATCGTCGGCAGCGGCACGGAGGCGCTCCAGGTTGCCAATACGCTGCTGGATGTCGGTGTTCGGATCGTAGCCGTCGTCGAGCAGGCGGAGGCGATCACCGGGCCGACGGATCTGCTGGCGCGACTGGTCGCGAGTGGCGCGCGCCTCTTCACGCGCCATGTCATTCAGCAGACGGTGGGCGGCCTCCAAGGCATCGCTGCCGTCCAACTTGCCGCAGTCGACGCAGACGGGTCCCGCCTTTCAAGCGGGTTGGAGCGGATCGAATGCGACACCGTGGTGCTGGCAGTGGCCGCCATCCCAGCCATCGAGCTGATGGAGGCTGCCGGCTGCGATGTGAGCTTTCAGGCTGCGCGCGGTGGGCACGTGCCGATCACCGACGGCGCGCAACGAACTTCACTGCCGTTTCTGTATGCGGCCGGAGACTGCGCGGGTATCTGGCCGTCAAAGACGCTGTCCGAGAACACAGCTCGCCGCGAAGGACGAATCGCCGCTCTCGCGGCCCTCCGAGCCCCGGGCGTGGAGCCCGGTGGGCCTGAGGAGGCGGCGGTATCTCCCGATGCCCCTGTCAGGGATATCGCGCTCGAGCGCCTGGAGTGGGTGCGGGCAATGACCCTGCGATCGGCGGCCCTCCCGGTGATATGCCAATGCGAGGACGTAACGGCGGCAGACATCCTCGAATTGAACCCGCCCCGTTATCTGCATTGGCGGTGGAACGCGGCTGAAGCCTGGCGGCTCGGTTCGCTGGACCCGCGGGGGGCACCCCTTCCCGATGTAGTGAAGCGGCTCACGCGGGCCGGCATGGGGCCGTGTCAGGGACGGCGCTGTCGCGAGCAGATCGCGGCGCTCATCGCGCTGGCCACGGGCACAGCGCTCGGCGACATTCCGCTGGCGACGTACCGGCCGCCGGTGCGGCCGCTGCGGCTGGCGCAACTGGCGGCGCTGCCCGAGGCGGCCGCGATGGGCGAGGGCTGGGAGAGTTGGTTCGGCATTCCATCGCAATGGACCCCCTTCTGGCGGATCCCACCAGCGTCCTGCGCCACGGCATATTGCGCGGACGAAGGGCCGGTGGCAGGGGAATGAGCCTGCGCGAGGCTCAGGAGGAGAACAAGAGCGCTGCGGTGATCATCATCGGCGGCGGCGTTACCGGGCTCAGCGCCGGTTGGTGGCTCGCGCGCGAGAGGGTCGATACCCTTGTGGTCGACGCGGCCGCCGCGGGTTGGGGCGCATCGGGACGTAATGGGGGCGGCTGCTCACATCATCACAGTCCGCTCTTTCGTGAAGAGCAGCGCCTGTGGCCCCTGATGGACGAGCTGCTCGGTTATCCGACCGAGTTCCAGCCGAATCGGATTCGCATCGCGCTCGATGAGCGGCAGTTCCAGCTCTACCGCCGCGCGCTCGACAACGGCGTCCATCAAGGGTTCCGCGCCGATGTGTTGGATTCCAAGCAGGTTCGGGAGCTCGTGCCGCTCGCCGGAGACAACGTACTCGGCGGCTATTATTATCATTTCGGCGGACATGCGAACCCGCATCGCACGCTCCAGGCCTATGCGTGGGCATTGAGCGATTGCGGTGGACGGCTCCTGCAGTACACTCGGGCACTGGGTTTCAACATGCGCGGCGACCGTGTGGTCGGCGTCCGGACGAACCGCGGCACGTTCGCCTGCGACCACGTGGTTATTGCCGCGGGACCCGCGACTGGAGGGCTCGCTTCACTCCTCGGAGTGACGGTGCCGCTGATGAGTGCTCGCGCCGAGATGATCGTGACGGAGCCGCTGCCGCTGATGAGCCTGGGCGGCGTGGACGGTAACGGTCTCTATGGCCGGCAGACCTTGCGCGGCAATCTCGCGTACGGCGGCGGTCCCCATGAATGGATCGATGCCGCGGACGTGGAGCATACGCGCCCTTACTCCACGCCTCTGCAAGCTAGCATCGCCCGGCGGCTCTGCGAGCTCCTGCCGAAGGCCGATCATGCTCGAGTGATACGCAGCTGGGCGGGATTCATCGAGAATACCCCGGACGGACGGCCGATCATCGACCGCCCCTCCACGGTGCGGAACCTGACGATTGCGACCCTTTCGAGCGTTGGGTTCGGGCTCTCGCCGGCGGCAGGGCGCGCGATCCGGGACCTGGTCATCACAGGCGCCTGCGGCTTTGCCGATCTGTCGTCCCTAACACTCGGCCGGTTTGCGGGCCTGGAGCCGGACTGGCCGGCGCTGCAGGGCTGGCTGCCCAGCCTCGTCAGCGGCGGCGAATGAGCGGCGCTCGTGCGTAGGTGGAATGCCGTAGCGGCGCTTGTAGGCGTGGCAGAAATGCGAAGGCGAGCCGAAGCCGCATTCCAGCGCGATGGCGCGCAGCGAATCCAACGTGCGGCGCAGCAGAGTGCGCGCCTTGGCGAGCCGCAGATCGAGATAGAAGGTCTTGGGCGAAGAGCCGATATGGTCGCGGAACAGCCGCTCCACCTGACGCACCGAGATGTTGGCGCGCCGCGCCATCTGCCGCAGCTCCATGGGCTCATCGAGCGCACTTTCCATCAGAGAGATCACCTGGATGAGCTTCGGGTTCTCGATGCGATAGCGGGCATGCAGATCGAGACGCTGTTGCTCCTCTTGCGCCCGCACCTGCGGGTGGATGAACTGCTCGGCAACGGCCAGGGCGAGCTGATTGCCGCCGACCTGCCCGATGAAATGCACCATCATGTCGAGCGCGGCGGTCCCGCCGGAGCAGGTGAACACATTGCGGTCGATGACATAGAGATCCTCCGTGACTTCGAGCTGCGGATAGCGGGCGCGAAAGGCGTCGAGGCATTCCCAGTGGACCGTGCAGCGGCGTCCGGTGAGCATTCCGGCTTCGGCGAGCAGGAAGGAGCCGCTGCTGATCGCGCCGACGACCGTGCCGTGACGTGCGAGCCGGCGCAACTGGTGATGGAGCGCAATGCTGCGCTCGACCTCAGGTGCCTCGAGACCGGCGCAGACGACAATGGAGTCGGCCTTGGCGAGCTCGGCAAGCGAGCCCTGGGTCGCAACGGAAATTCCATTGCTGGCCACCACCGGACTGCCGTCCGCCGAAACCAGCCGCCATTCGAAAAGTGGCGATCCGCTCAAGCGATTGGCGGCCCGCAGCGGCTCCACACCCGCGGCGAACGCCATCATCGAGAAGCGGGGAACGAGCAGGAACGCTATTCGAACCGGCTTACCGCAGGATCCGAGCGCCATCGCGCCTCCTTCCCGGCCGGTGCGACGCCGGGCCGCTGCGTTAATGTAGCAGGTAAGATGAGATCCGATGCGCTATTCGATCTTTAGTCTGCTGCGACAGGCCTGGGCGGGACATCAGGGATGGGAGCCCGCCTGGCGCGACGCCGCGCCCAAAGCCGCCTACGACGTGATCATCGTCGGCGGCGGCGGCCACGGGCTTGCGACCGCGCACTACCTGGCAAAGGAGCACGGCATCACCGATGTGGCGGTTGTCGAGAAGGGGTGGATCGGCCTCGGCAACGCGGGGCGCAACACGACCATCATCCGCTCGAATTACCTGTTGGCCGGCAACAACCCCTTCTACGAGCTGTCGATGAAGCTGTGGGAAGGCCTCGAGCAGGACCTGAATTACAACACGATGGTAAGCCAGCGGGGGGTATTGAACCTCTATCACTCCGACTCGCAGCGCGACGCCTACGTTCGCCGGGGTAACGCCATGCGCATGCACGGCGTCGATGCGGAGTTGCTGGACGCAGCCGATGTCAGACGCATGCTCCCCTTTCTAGAGTTCCACAACGCGCGCTTTCCCATCCAGGGGGGACTGTTGCAACGGCGCGGTGGCACGGCCAGACATGACGCCGTGGCTTGGGGGTATGCGCGTGCAGCGAGCGGGCGCGGTGTGGACATCATTCAGAATTGTGAAGTCACCGGCTTCATCCGCGAAGGCGGCCGGATTGCCGGGGTGCAGACCTCACGCGGCGAGATCAGAGCGCGCAGGACCGGCATGGCGGTTGCCGGCAATACCTCGAACGTGGCGCGCATGGCCGGTTTGCGCCTGCCCATTGAGAGCCACGTGCTGCAAGCGTTCGTGTCGGAAGCTATCAAGCCGCTGGTTCCCTGCGTCGTGACCTACGGCGCGGGGCATTTCTACGTCAGCCAGTCGGACAAGGGAGGACTCGTCTTTGGCGGCAACATCGACGGTTACAACTCCTATGCGCAGCGCGGCAATCTGCCGACCGTCGAGGACGTCTGCGAGAGCGGCATGGCTCTGATGCCTGCCATCGGGAGAGTCCGCATCCTGCGCTCATGGGGAGGAATCATGGACATGTCGATGGACGGCTCGCCGATCATCGATCGCACGCCCATCGAGGGACTGTACCTGAACGGTGGCTGGTGTTACGGCGGGTTCAAGGCGACCCCGGCGTCAGGTTATTGCTTCGCTCACCTGCTCGCGCGGGACGAGTCCCACGAACTGGCACGCGCCTACCGTCTCGACAGGTTTGCGACCGGCCACCTGCTCGATGAGAAGGGGCAGGGGCCGCAACCGAATCTGCACTGAGTCGCCATGCGCATCGAATGCCCCTTTTGCGGTGAGCGGGATGTCAGCGAGTTCACTTATCTCGGCGACGCGGATTTCCGTCATCCGGCCGCGGACACGGAGGATCGTGCCGATCGCTTCTACGAAGCCGTGTACCTGCGCGACAACCCGTCGGGTCCGCATCGGGAGTTGTGGTATCACGCCGGCGGCTGCCTCTCCTGGCTGCGCGTCACTCGTAACACCCGCACGCACGAGGTTCTTGCGGTGCAGTTCGCAACGGAGACGCCGCGCGAATGAGCCCGAACCGCCTGGACGGTGAGGGAGCCATCCGGCGCGACCGGACTCTCTCCTTCACTTTCGATGGCAAGCGCTACGCAGGGCACCCGGGCGACACTCTGGCTTCCGCATTGCTCGCATCGGGAGTCTCGGTGGTCGCCCGCTCGTTCAAGTATCACCGGCCACGGGGTATCCTCACGGCTGGGTCGGAGGAGCCCAACGCGCTGGTGGAACTGCGGTCCGGAGCGCGTCGCGAGCCCAATACGCGCGCGACGGTGGTGGAGCTCTTCGACGGCCTCGAAGCGTGCAGCCAGAATCGCTGGCCGTCGCTCGCTTTCGACATTGGCGCAATCAATTCCTTCCTCTCCCCTGTCCTGATCGCCGGCTTCTACTATAAAACCTTCATGTGGCCGGCGGCCTTCTGGGAAAGACTCTACGAGCCGGCGATACGGCGTGCCGCGGGGCTCGGCCGCGCGAGCCTCGAGGCCGATCCGGACTCGTACGAGAAGGCCCACGCCTTTTGCGATCTGTTGGTCGTCGGCGGCGGCCCGGCCGGGCTCGCCGCTGCGCTTGCCGCCGGCAGGGCTGGCGCCCGCGTGATCCTCTGCGATGAAGACTCTATCCTCGGCGGACGCCTGAATGGCGACCGGCACGAGATCGACGGCATCGCCGGCGCGCAGTGGGCGAGGCGGATCGCCGATGAGCTCGCCTCGCTCCCCGAGGTGCGGGTCATGACCCGGACCACGGTCTTCGGCGCCTACGACGGCAACACCTTCGGGCTGCTCGAGCGCGTGGCGGACCATCTGCCGGTGCCCGCTGCGCACCAACCCCGGCAACGACTGTGGAAGATCGTCGCCCGCCGGACGGTGCTCGCCACAGGTGCGCTGGAGCGGCCGATCGTTTTCGGCGGCAACGATCGGCCCGGTGTCATGCTCGCCTCGGCCGTGCGGACCTATGTGAATCGCTTCCGAGTGACGCCGGGGCAGCGCACCGCGGTGTTCACGACCTGCGATGACGGGTGGAAAACGGCCTTCGACCTGATTGATGCGCATGTTGATGTTCCCGTGCTGGTCGACACGCGCCACGAGGTTCCGGCGGCGCTCGAGAATCGAGCGACCCGCCACGGTCTGCGCATCATGTTGGGTGCGCAGATTCCGGACGCTCATGGCGGCAAAAGACTCAGCGGAATCGACGTGCGCGACGAGCGGGGGCGTGTAACGCGTATTGCAACAGATGCCCTCGCGGTTGCCGGAGGCTGGAATCCAAACACGGCGTTGTCCACCCATTTGGGAGGGCGTCCGCGATGGTCCGATGCCATCGCTGCGTATGTGCCCGCCGACTTGCCGCGCGGCATGACCGCCGTTGGCGCGGCGGCCGGTGACTTCTCATTGGCAGGCGCGCTGCGCACGGGAACTGCGGCAGGCAGGCAGGCGGCAAGCGCTGCAGGATTCGAGCCGACCGCGCACAGCTCCCCGCGCGTCGAGACGGAAGCGGTCGGTGGAGCACCGCTCTGGTTCGTGCCGGGTTCCAGGGGCAAGGCGTTCGTCGATCCCCAGCATGACGTGACCGCCAATGATGTCGCCGTCGCGGCGCGCGAAGGCTTCCACTGCGCGGAGCTGCTCAAGCGGTACACCACGCTCGGCATGGGTACGGATCAGGGGAAGACGTCGGCGCTCAATGGGCACGCGCTCGTTGCCGCCCTGACCGGGCGGACGCCTGCCGATCTCGGCACGATCACCTCCCGGCCTCCCTACACGCCGATTGCGATCGGCGCGCTGGCGGGAATGCACCGCGGCCAGGAATTCCGGCCTTGCCGGCTGACGCCGAGTCATCGTTGGGCGGAGGGACTGGGTGCGACCTTCGTCGATCTGGGCGAGTGGCGGCGGGCGAAGGCATTCCCACTCGCCGGCGAGAGAGACTGGAAGCGCACGCTGGTGCGAGAGGTGCGCGGCGTGCGCACCGCTGTTGGTGTCTGCGACGTCTCGACGCTGGGAAAAATCGACGTACAGGGCGCGCAAGCCGGCGTATTCCTCGACCGGATCTACGCCAACATGATCTCGAGCCTCCCGGTGGGTAAGACCCGATACGGCATCATGCTGCGTGAGGACGGAATCGTATTCGATGACGG
The DNA here is from genome assembly GCA_036489335.1 of Steroidobacteraceae bacterium. Lineage (GTDB taxonomy): Bacteria > Pseudomonadota > Gammaproteobacteria > Steroidobacterales > Steroidobacteraceae > 13-2-20CM-66-19. The sequence continues at coordinate 48,463 of DASXFY010000013.1, read as the reverse complement.
CACCGTGGCCCGTCTGGCGCCGAGTCACTTCGTGCTCTCGACGACCAGTGCCCATGCAACCAGGGTGCTGCAGCACCTCGAGCATGCGCGGCAGGTGCTCTGGCCGGAGCTCGATGTGCAGCTCGCGCCGGTGACCGAGCAGTGGGCCCAGTTTGCGATCGCCGGTCCGCGCTCCCGCTCGCTCCTCGAGCGGCTGCTCGGCGGCGCCGTCGATGTCAGCAACGCGGCCTTTCCGTTTCTCGCCTGCGCGGAGTTTCAATTGCAGACCCGGCCGGCGCGCCTGTTCCGCATCTCCTTCTCCGGAGAGCTCGCCTACGAGCTGGCGGTCCCCGCGTGCCGCGGGGAGGCCACCGTACGCGCCATCATGGCGGCCGGTGAGGAATTGGGTGTCACAGCCTACGGCATGGAGGCGCTCGGGACGATGCGCATCGAGAAAGGTCACGTCGCCGGCGCCGAGCTCAATGGCACCACGACGGCACAGGATCTGGGACTCGGGCGAATGATGTCGGCGCAGAAGGATTACATTGGCCGGGTGCTCGCCGGCCGGCCGGCCCTGAGCGCGCCGGATCGACCGGCATTGATCGGGGTGAAACCGCGGGCGCCGGAGGCGAGACTGCGCGCCGGCGCGCATTTCCTGCAACTCGGCGCACGGCCGAGCCTGGCGAACGATCAGGGTTTCGTGAGCTCGGCGACTTTCTCGCCGATCCTCGGGCATTGGATCGGGCTCGGCTTCTTGAGCGGCGGTCAGACGCGCCACGGCGAGAGGATCCTGGCGCATGATCCGCTGTCAGGTGGCGATATCGAGGTCGAGGTCACGAATCCGGTGTTCTACGACCCGGACGGCCAGCGGCTGAAAGGGTGAGCATGCGCGCAGAGCCAACAGGCATTACGACTTCGGCCTTCGAGGGCTTACCGACGGCTGTGGGCAGTGGTCGCGGGGTCATTGGCAGGGAGATCGAAGGGCTCGGCATCGCGCGCATCGCGGCGGGCAGAGGGCAGGCCGCCAGAGTGTCGCAGCTCGTGCGCGGGCAATTCGGTCTCGAGCCGCCGAACGCGCCACGACGCGCGAGCCACGGTGACTTCGCGATCGCGGGTGTCAGCCCGTGCGGCTGGCTCGCTACCCGCGACCATGCGGGCAACGAGCTCGCGCCATCCCTGCAGTCACTGCTCGGTGGCTGCGCGTCGGTTGTCGATCAGAGCGATGCCTATGGCATCCTTCGGCTGACCGGCCCCAAGGTGCGCGAGACACTGGCCAAGATGATCCCCTTGGATATCCACCCCCGGAGCTTTCAGGTGAGTGCGGTCGCGCAGACCGTGTGCGGTTACGTGAATGTCATGTTGTGGCGCCTGGAGGACACCGCTCAGGGCGATCCTGTATTTGAAACCTGGGTCGGGCGCAGTCTCGCGGTCAGCCTGCATCAGGCAATCGCCCATGGCGCCACGGAGTTCGGTTTCACGCGACAGCCAGCCGGTGAGCGTGCAGACTCAGGGGGACCGACCGCATGAGCGACGTGTCGGCCGGCGCGGATCCGGCGGTGAGCCCGAGCGAGCCTACGAGAGCTCGCCAGACCGCATCGCTGGCGGAACGCTGGTACGCCGCCATCATGATGTGCCTCGTCTACACGCTCAGCATTTCCGATCGCTACTCGATCTCGACGGTGCTCGAGCCGATCCGACGGGAGCTGCATCTCTCGGATGCGAACATTGCCTTCCTCACCGGCGTGTCGCTGGCCATCTTCTATGTCATTTTCGGCTTTCCGCTCTCGTGGCTGATCGACCGGCGCAGCCGCCGCAACATCATCGGCGTCTGCCTCATCGCCTGGTCCCTGTTGACGGCGGCCACGGGAATCGCGCGCAACTACTGGCAGCTCCTCTGGGCGCGGATCGGCGTCGGCGTCGGAGAAGCGGGGGGTACACCCGGCGCCAACTCGATGCTGTCGGACTTCTTTCCGGCATCGCGCCGCCCCATGGCGTTGTCGGTCTTCTCCCTGGGAGCGCCGCTCGGCGCCTGGCTCGGCTCGCAGGTGGCGGGGTCGATAGCCTATCGATTCGGATGGCGCGCGATGTTCCTCGCGCTCGGGATACCGGGAGTCCTGGTCGGGCTCCTGGTCCTCTGCAGCATTCGCGAGCCGCGGCGAGGCTGCCTCGACGAGTGCGAAGATCGCGGCGCGGCGCCGTCCTTCCACGAAACGATGAGCTTCATGTGGCGCCAGCGCTCGGCGGTGCATTCGATCCTCGCCCAGGCGGTGAGCGCGCTGTGGGGTTGGGGTCTCATGTGGTGGACGCCCGCTTTCCTCATGCGCAGCTACTCGCTCGATGTCGCGCAGGCCGGCAATATTCTCGGCCCCGTACACCTGTTCGGCGGCAGCCTGGCGATGGTCGGAAGCACGTGGCTGCTGTCACGCAGATGGCTCTCCGACGAGCGGCGTGTCCTGCGCCTCCTCGCTCTCAACATCGCTCTCGCCACCGTCGTGACGGCGATCATCTATTCGAGCCACTCGCTGGCGCTGACGAAGGCCCTGTTCTGGCTGTATATCCCATCCATCTACATCTATCTCGGTCCGGGCTTCGGGATCCTCAACAATCTCGCGCAGCCGAAGATGCGCGCCATGTACTGCGCCACGCTGCTTTTCCTCGCCAACGTCTGCAACCTCGTCATCGCGCCCCAGATGGTCGGGCTCCTGAGCGACTGGTTTGCACCCCACCACCTCGCCAACGCGGAATCGCTGCGGCTCGCGATGCTGTGTCTGGTGCCTACCGGATTTTGGGCGGCCTGGCACTACTGGCTGTCGGCGCGCGACGTGTTGCAGGATGAGAAACTGGCGATCACTGCGGCGGCGGAACGCGAGGCCAACGCTCAGTCGGCCTGAGCATCGGCCCTGAAGGCAGCGCCTGCATGTCAGTCCGATGGCGACCCGAGCTTCCTGCTGCCAACGAGTACTTTCGCCCGCCCACTGATGCGCGCGCCGCGCCGCAATTCTCGGGACTGTTGCATATCGCGCCAGCACGGATGGAGACGCGCCCTCGGCTCTCGAGTCCGCGGATCGAAGGTCGCGATGCGCGGCTCTTTCCGGGCATCTCGCTCGGCTTCGTGTCGACAGGTGATGTTCTGGTGCCGGTGCAGCGCGGTGAGATCGTCACGGAGAATCGCTCGCGCCGAACTCCGAGCTACTGGTCCGTGATCCCGCAATTCGGCCGGATCTGGCGTGACCGGGCCGAGGAGGGCTCCTGGTCGCGTGCGGCTTTCCCGCTGATGCTCGTGTCGGATACGGAGAATCATGCCCATCAGGGCGTGGCCACCTTCAGGTACCGGGAAGGCGAGGTCAGCGGGCTCGAATTCCAGTTCGTGCAGCAGACCGCGCCCTATCTGCTGCGTCAGCATTTCATCGGCTGGGGCCGCGCACGAATGAGGTTTGCGCCGCTTGCCGCGCGCGAGACGGTACGGCAGCGCGCATCGGCGCGGGCGGAGCTGGCGCGGCGGCTACCGCACCGGCCCTGGGCGGATCTCCTGCGGGAGGTGCCTCCCAACTCGCTGGATGGCTTCGGTGGACCGGTTCTCGAGAAGTGGCGCGTCCTCGCTGCCCTCGTCCGGGATGGGACTCTCTATTACCAGGAATCAGCGACCCCGCAAGGGGACTATGTTTATCCGCTCGAGATGCGGTTCGGTGTCCGGTCCGTCATGAAGAGCATCGCAGCACCGCTCGCTCTGCTGCGACTCGCGCAGGTATATGGGCCCTACGTCCTGACGCTCAAAATCGGTGACTACGTTGCGGGGCTGGATCCGAAGTATCGCGCGGTTCGCTTCATCGATGCGGCGAACATGGCCACCGGATTTGGCGGTACCGGAAGCTGGAGGACGCGGCCGAACGACCCACTCGACGGTTACCTCGAAGGCGACTACGACGGGTGGTATGCCGCACCTTCTCACCGGGAGAAGGTGCGGCAGATCAGACGATCGTTGCGCCCGTATCCCTGGGAGCCTGGCACGGTGATGCGTTACCGCGACCAGGATTTCTATCTCCTCGGGGTGGCGATAGATTGCTTCGTCAAGGGAGCACGAGGACCGTGCGCCGATGCCTGGGACATGTTGCGCAGCGAGGTATTCGAGCCCATCGGCATCGCACACGCTCCCGCCGTCCGGACGCGCGAGCCCAGGTGCCGCCGAGGAATACCGTGGTTCAATGCGGGCTACTACCCGACCTTGGATGACCTCGCGAAAATCGCGCTTCTCTACCAGGGCCGCGGCGCTCACCGTGGCGAGCAGATTCTGCATCGCGTCCTCACCGAAGAGCTGCTTTTTGCCCGCGGAGCAATCCCGAAGGAGGCCGATTCATCGCTCGGACTGGAGGCGAGCGGCGAGGCCAGCGCAGTCGGCGGTGAGCTCTACAAAATGGGATTTCACTTCAGGCCCTACGCCGGCGCCGGAGGCAAGCGGTACTATCTGCCGACCATGTGGGGTGCGGGCGAAAGCGAAGTGATCCTCTACCCGAACGGCTTCATCTCCATCGTGATCGCGAAAGCCCTGGGGTTGGCTCCAGGGAAGACGGTCAGGTCGGATGCGGGGCCTCAAACCGTTCGGGCGGTGGAGCGCCTCAAACCCTTCGACTGAGAAGACGAAGCCGTGACGCTCTCCATTCCCGTGGTCGATGTGTCGCCGCTCTTCGCTGCCGCGCAGCCGGCGTGGGAGATTCCTGACCGGGCGCTTGCGGCGGCGGCTCGGGACATGGGCTTCGTGTGCATCAGCGGGCTACCGGCCGAAGCTGCGCCCGATCCGGCCGAAAGAGCGCGTTTGCTCGCTATTTTTCGGCTGGATGAGGCCGACAAGCGCCGTCTGTACCGGCGGAAGTTCGCGCCTGGGAACTGCAACGCTTATCGTGGCTGGTTTCCGATGCAACCGGGGAACCTGACATCCAAAGAGGGTATCGACATCGGTGGGGACCTCATACACGGATCGGCCGCCACGGCGTCCGGAGATCCGCTGCGCGAGCCGAGTCCGCTGCCGCAGGAGGATCGCTTGCCGGGTTGGCGCGAGTCCGTTGCCGCCTACTATCGGGCAATGGAGCGGATAGCGGAAACGTTGATGCGGTCCCTCGCGCGCAGCCTCGGTCTGTCGCCGAGCTACTTCGACGACTCGTTTCGCCATGGACTCTCTACGTTGCGGCTGATCCGATACCCGCCCCGGGATCCCGCGGAGCTCGCGACGGTGCAGGACCCGGCACTGTGGGTGGAGTTCGAGGGGATGCGGCGCTATCTCGTCGGTGCGCCCCATACCGACTCCGGCTTCGTCACACTTCTCGTCCAGGACGGTGTTGCAGGGCTTCAGGCGCGATCGCGGTCGGGCGAATGGGTCGATGTGCCACCGCTCGAGGGCACGCTGGTGGTCAACTTCGGCCAGGTGCTGGAGCAGTGGTCGGCCGGCCGCATTCGGGCGACGGAGCACCGGGTGTTGGGCTCGGGACGCGAGCGCTTTTCCATTCCATTCTTTTACGAAGCGCGGTCCGATGCGATCATTACGCCCTTGCCGCTCGATCGGCCCGACCTGTTCGCCCCTTTCGAGTACGGTGACTTTCTGTGGAAGCGCATGACTTCATTTGTCGAATTTCGCGGCATGGAGCGCGAACGAGGTAGCTATGTCTGAATCACCCGTTGCACGCGGCCGCTGTCAGTGCGGAGGGGTGCGGTTCGAGGTCCGCGGCCCCCTGCGGCCCGTCATCTACTGTCATTGCACCATGTGCCGTCGGCTGAACGGGCATTTTGCCGCCGCGACCGCCTGCGAGCCCGCGCACTTGCGCCTGCTGTCGGCGCAGTCGCTGCGCTGGTACCAATCTTCGACGATCGCTCGGCGGGGTTTTTGCGATACCTGCGGCTCGCAACTGTTCTGGGAGCCTGCCCATGGTGGCCACATCAGCATATGGGCAGGAACGCTGGATAGGCCGACGGCCCTGAGTCCGTCGGTGCACATCTTTGTCGCCGAGAAGGGCGACTATTACGAGATCGAGGACGGGCTGCCGCAATGGCCGGAGGGCTCCCCGCCGCCCGACTGAGCAGATTGTTGACAATTAACAATCGGCCTGCTTGAATCACCGGAAAACCACTCCGGGCAGCCATGCGTACAGTCAGCTTCCGGCAAATGAAGGATGGTACTGAGGCCGAGTACCTGCTCCTGAACCGCCTGGAGCGCGATCACATCCGGCAATTGCCGGACCGCATCCTGCGTGCGCTGCGCGACCTGGACGATGGACTGGACGGCTATCGCGTCACGCGCCTTGCACATTCCCTGCAGACCGCCACGCGGGCCGAGGCGGACGGCGCTGACGAGGAGATGATCGCCGGCGCACTCATCCACGACCTCGGCGACAGTCTGGCGCCGGAGAATCACTCCAATTATGCCGCCGAGATCATTCGACCCTACGTCAGGGCCGAGGTGACCTGGGTGGTAGAGCATCATGGCCTGTTCCAGAAGGTCTATTACGCGCACTTCTTCGGCGAGGATCCCGAGTTGCGCGCCGCTTACCGGGATCACCCCTGCTACGAGAGTTGTGTTCGATTCTGCGAGAGATGGGATCAGGCGGCTTTCGATCCCGACTATCCAACGCGGCCACTGGAGCATTTCGAGCCGCTCGTGCGCCGGATCTTCTCGCGCCGGGCATTCGATCCCGCGATCATGGGTCGCAAGGTCTGAGGCGCATACGATGATCATCGGTTTCATCGGACTGGGGAACCTGGGCTCGAAATTGGCGGCGACCCTCCTGCGCAACAAATGCAGGCTGATCGTCCATGACTTGAGCGAGACGGCGGCGAGGCCGCTGCTGGATGACGGTGCGCAGTGGGCCGCGACTCCCAAGGAGCTCGCGCTCAGGTCGGATCTGATCATCACATGCCTGCCTTCACCGGCGATCAGCGCTCGGGTCCTGGAGCAGCCCGAGGGAGTGCTCGCTGGCCTCTCGGCCAACAAGCTCTGGCTGGAAATGAGCACGACGGAAGAGGACGAGGTCAGGCGACTGGGTGAGCGGGTCATGCGCACCGGCGCCGCAGCCCTCGATGCGCCGGTGTCGGGCGGCTGTCATCGGGCCGCAACCGGAAATATCTCGATCTTCGTCGGCGGCGAGCGCGCCGCGTTCGAGCAGGCGTTGCCGGCGCTGCGCATCATGGGCCGCAGGATCATCCACATCGGGCCCCTGGGCAGCGCCTCGGTCCTCAAAGTGATCACCAATTATCTGGCGTTCGTCCACCTGGCCGCTCTCACCGAGGCGTGGGCGGTGGCGAACAAGGCGGGAATGGATCCCAAGACGACGTACGAAGCCATCAAAGCCTCATCCGGCAATTCCTTCGTACATGAGACCGAAAGCCAGGTCATCCTCAACGGCAGCTACGACATCAACTTCACCGTCGACCTGGTGCTGAAGGACATCGGGCTGTTTCTCGAACTGGCGCGCAGAAACGATGTGCCGACGGAAGTTGCCGACACCGTGACGGCCATGTTTCGCGATACCCAGTCGCGCTACGGCCCGCGCGCTCTGTCGCCGCGAATCATTCAGCGGCTGGAGGACGACTGCGGTATCCAGGTGCGCGCGCCCGGCTTTCCGCCGCAGCTCGTCGATCGGGAGCTCGAGGAGTCAGGTCAGGAAGTCGTTGCCTCGGAAACCCGCTACGTGTTCGCCGCCGAAACGGAAGACGAGTAGTGGAGACGATCAACAAGCAGAGCCTCGAGGCGCAGGCAGCCGATCTCCTGCGGCGACAGATCCTGCGTGGCGAGCTGCCGGCCGGCCAGCGATTGCTCGAAACACCGATCGCCGATCGGTTCGGGTTGTCACGCGGCACCATCCGCGCGGCGCTGCGCCGTTTGATAGAGGAGGGGCTGGTCTGTCACGTTCCCTATACCGGTTACCAGGTCATCGACTTCAGCGATCACGATCTGTGGGAGCTCTACAGTCTGCGCGGAGCGCTCGAAAGCCTCGGCACGCGCCTGGCCGCGCTCAGGATCGACGACCCTGGCATCAGGCTGCTGCGCGCTGCGTTCGCGCAATTGTTGGCGGCGGCGGAATCGGAGGATCACGAAGGGGCGGATCGGTTGGATCGCGAGCTGCACAAGCTCATCATCCGGCTCTCCGGCCACGAGCGGTTGCTGGATCATTACACGCGCGTGGAGAATCAGTTCAGGGTTTACATTGCGCTCTCGAACCGCGAGGTCGACGCACGGGAGATCTGCGAGTCCCATCGTGAGCTCGTGGAGAGCGTCTGCGCGGGGGACGCCGAGCGAGCGGAGAAGCTGGCCCGGGCGAACATCGTCCCGCCGGAGCAGATCCTGGGAAGAGGCGTGTGATGAGCAGCGTGCGTTTCAAGCTCGAGACGGCTCCGCCGAAGATACTCGTCCAGGCCGGCGAGACTCTGATCGAGCTGCCGCCGCTGTGGCTGCGCGAGCGATGCCAGGACCCGCTCAGTCTCGATCCGCATACCCAACAGCGTCTTTTCGACCCGCACCGTTTGCCGGACGATCTGTCCCTGGTTCGTGTCGAGGCGCGCGGCGAGGATCGGGCGAGCCTCTGCTTCAGCGACGGATACATAGGCGAGTACGAGTTGAGCCGGCTCGCTGATGAGCTCGACCTGGAGGACGGCTTGCCGCGAGAGATCCCTTGGCAAGCGGATCTCGCTCTGGACACGGTCAGTGTGGACGGGGGTACCCTGGACCGCGACGAAGTACGCTTCCGGTCTCTCGAGTCGTTCCTGACCCATGGTTTCGTCATCATCCGCAATCTGCCGTCGGATCCCGAGTGCATTCTCGAGGTGGCCCGTCGTTTCGGCTACGTGCGCGAGACGAACTTCGGCCGCCTGTTCGAGGTCTATTCGCGGCCTGGCTCCAACGATCTCGCCTATCGCCCCGTTCCCCTGGGGGCGCACACCGATAACCCGTACCGCGAGCCGGTGCCGGGGATCCAGCTGCTGCACTGCCTGGTGAACGAGACCACGGGCGGCTGGTCGACGCTGGTGGACAGCCTCTCCGTTGCGCAGGCGCTGCAGGAGGAGGATCCGGAAGGCTTGCGGCTGCTGGCTTCCACGCCGGTGCGGTTCCGGTTCATCGACGCGAACGAGGAGTTGGTCGAGCGCCGTCCGATCGTGCAGCGGGACATCGGCGGCCGGGTGACCGGCATGCATTACAGTCCGCGGCTCGACTATCTGCCGCTGCTCGATGCCGCCACCACCCGGCGGTTCCAGCGCGCGCGGCGGCGATTGAGCGAGCTCTTCGCCGATCCGCGCTTCGAGCTGCGGTTTCCGCTGCGGGCCGGCGAGCTCATGATGTTCAACAATATCCGCGTCCTGCACGGGCGGACCGCGTACGACCCGGACGAAGGGCGGCGGCACCTGCAGGGATGTTATATCGACCTCGACGGTCCCAGGAGCCTGTATCGCACGCTCGGCAGGAAGCTCGGGCCTGCGTCCAGGGGTGGATGACGACGCCGGCCGCAAACGCGGCGGCAAGTGTCCGCGCGCTCAGGATCCAACAGGCGGCGGTCATCGCGCTTCTCTTTGGCGGCTATGCATCGCTTTACTTCTGCCGCGCCGATCTCTCCGTTGCCACGCCGCTCCTGGCGAAGGAGTTGGCCGGGCGCGGCGTCTCTTACGACGAAGCGCTGGTTCGCATAGGCGCGATCACCTCATTCGGTATTCTGGCGTATGCGTTGGGCAATCCGTTCATTGGCGCGCTGGGCGACTACTGGGGGGGCCGCGTCAACCTTCTCGTCGGCCTTGCCGGGGCGACCCTGTTCACGCTGATCTTCGCCGTATCCGGCGCGCTGCCGCTTTTCACGATGGCGTGGTTCCTGAACCGTCTGACGCAGTCCGGTGCCTGGGCCGGCCTCGTCAAAGTGTCGTCACGCTGGTTCGACTACTCCTCGCATGGCGCCGTCATCGCCGTCCTGAGCCTGAGTTACCTGCTGGGAGATGCCGGCGCGCGCGCCTGGATGGGGCGGCTGATCGCACAAGGGTACGGCTGGCGGAGCCTGTTCGTGCTAGGCGCGACGGTCTGCGGCACGATGTTCATCGCCACTTTCGTCTTTTTGCGCGAGTCGCGGGTCGCCGCCGGCCATGACGATACGGTCGCGAACCCGCTCAACGTGTTCGCGCACTCGCCGACGACACAGACCACGGTCAGCCAGCGGCTGGGGTCGCTGATGAGGAGCCCGGCCTTCCTGATGGTTTGCATGTTGTCGCTCGTCTGCACGGCCGTCCGCGAGACGTTCAACGACTGGACCCCGATGTACATGAGGGACTTCGTTCATCTCAGCATGAGCGACGCGGCGGCGCTGAGCGCCATCTTTCCGGGGGTCGGCGCGGTTTCGGTGCTCGTGACCGGCTGGCTCGGCGATCGGCTCGGGGATACGGGCCGATCATTGCTGCTGTTCGTAGGGCTGATGGCCACCGCCGTCGCTCTTTTTCTGATGGCGACGCTGCGCGGAAATGGAGCGGACACGAGGCTGCCGATCGTCCTGATCGGCACCGTGGCCTTTTGTCTGCTCGGACCGTATGCGTACCTCGGCGGTGCGATGGCACTGGATTTCGGCGGCAAGGCGGCGGCTGCCCTGGCCTCGGGTATCATCGACGGTGTCGGCTATCTGGGCGCGGTGTTCGCCGGCGTCGGCGGCGCCAAGCTCGCCGTCACGTTTGGTTGGCAAGGTCTGTTCACGGCTCTAGCGGTGATTGGAACGGTCGGCGCGCTCGGCGCCGGAACGCTATACGCCATGGAGCGGCGGGCCGCCGCGGCACGCACGATGGCGGCGGGCGCGAGCTCATAACAGGCGGGGAGGGCTCAGATCGTGACAGCAGTGCGCGCAATCACCGAGATACATTGGACGCCATCGGCGCTGATCCTGAAGTGGGCCGAGGAAGGTCGGGTCGAGCTCGCGAGCATCTGGCTGCGCGACAATCTTCGTCAGGACCTCGATGCCGGGAATGGCCAGCGTTTGACGGACGTCGCGGATCTGCCCGTGGAACCGCGGATCCGGCACGCCGCCGTGCAGGGGACCGCGATCCGCATCGAATGGGAAGGCGAGGAGGCTGGCGCATCGTTTGAGATCGATTGGCTGGCGGCGCAGGCTGCGGCAATCGCGGGCGAACGGGCGCTGCCGCAACCGCGGCTCTGGCTGGAGGGCAGCCGGCTGGACGCGGCTCGCGATTTTGCATGGGCGAGGCTGGCGGCGGCACGCGAGGACATGGGCTTGCAGGCGAGTTGGCTTCACCGCCTGGTGACGGATGGACTTGCGTTCCTGGCGGAAGTGCCGACAGAGCCGGGCGCCTTACTGGCGACGATGCCGCTCGTCGGGCAGGTTGCGGCGACGAATTACGGCCTGCTGTTCGACGTGCGCGCCGTGCCGCAACCCGAGAATCTCGCCTATTCCGACCGGGGACTCGGGCTGCATACCGACAATCCATACCGCGAGCCCGTGCCGGGCTTTCAGGCCCTGCACGTGCTGATCGCCGCCCCGGACGGCGGCGAGAGCCTGTTTGCCGACGGATTCGCCCTTGCGGCGGAGCTGAGGCAGCAGGACCCTGCCGCTTTCGAAGTCCTGACGACCACGCCGGTGCCGTTCACCTATCGCTCCAGGAATGCGCTGCTCCGCGCCGAGCGGCCGCTGATCCAGCTGTCCGGCCGCGGTGAGGTGGTGGCCGTCCACTACAACAGCCGCTCGATCCAGCCGCTGCCGTTCGCGGCCGAGACGGCGGAGCGCTACTACCGGGCCTACCGGCGGTTCGCAATGCTGCTGCGGGAGCCGCGTTTCATGATGCGGTTTTCGATGGGGGCCGGCGACCTCGTCGTCTTCGATAACCAGAGGATCCTTCATGGCCGCACGGGTTTCGCATCGGCCCGGCATCCGCGGCACCTCCAGGGATGCTACCTGACGCGCGACAGCGTCTTCAGTCGCGCGGCGCTGCTCGCCGAGGGCACCGGCGGATGAGCGTCATCGACGAGATATTCTCCCTCTACGGGGCTCGCGGCTCCGCGGCCTACTTCGGCGAGGCCGTCTCGATGACCGAGCACGGGCTGCAGGCGGCGCACTTTGCGGAGCTCGAAGGTGCGGGGGAAATCGTCGTCGCTGCTGCACTATTGCACGACATCGGTCACCTGATCGCTACCGTGCCGGATGACATTGCCGAGTGGCGTATCGACGCGCGGCATGAAGCTACGGGTGCGCGATGGCTTGCAGATTGGTTTGGCGCCGATGTTGCCGAGCCCGTTCGCTTGCACGTTAGAGCAAAGCGATACCTCTGCTCGGTCGACTCGGCATATCTTTCGCAGCTCAGTCCTGCCTCCGTCCTGACATTGAAACTGCAAGGTGGCCCGATGTCGGCCGCTGAAGCAGCCAGCTTCGAGGCCGAGCCCGGTTACCGCGACGCGCTCGTCGTGCGCCGCTGCGATGATCGCGGCAAGATTGCCGGGTTGGCCACCCGACGGTTGGAAGACTATTCCGGGCTGCTGCGATCGCTCGCGACGCGCCGGTCCTGAGTGCAATTGCTCGAGAAGCGCTCGATCGACTACGTGCCGCTGGCGGAGCGGCACGGCAAGGTCTGGCACCTCTGGCCGGTATGGTTCTCCGGCGATGCGCACCTCGCGACGCTCACGGTCGGCATCCTCGGCATCGCTCTCGGCGGCAATCTTTTCTGGACCGGGATCGCGGTGGTGCTCGGCTGCGCCATCGGCACCTTTTTCATGGCCTTCCATTCGGCGCAGGGCCCGCAGCTCGGCTTGCCGCAGATGATCCAGTCGCGGCCGCAGTTTGGTTATGTCGGCGCGCTCCTCGTCTGGGTGGTCGCCCTCGTCACCTATGTGGGCTACAACTCCTTCAACCAGGTGCTCGCGGCGCAGGCGCTCCACCAGCTCATCGGCCGCATACCGGCGGACTCACCCGCCGTGGTGATCGGCTTCGCGGTGCTCGGTGCGGGCCTGGCGATCGTCGGCTACGACTCGATCCACGTGGCGCAACGGGCAGTCGCGTTCGTCATGATCGCGCTCCTCAGCGTGTTCTCGGCGGGTGCGGTGCTGCTGCGGATTCCCGCGGCGCAATGGGATCCCAGCGGCTTTCGAGCCGGCCCGTTCCTCAGTGAGCTGCTCGCGGCGGCCTCCTACCAGTTGAGCTGGTCGATCTATGTTTCCGACTATTCCCGCTACCTGCCGCGTGAGGCGAGCGTCCGTGCCTCCTTCTGGTGGACGTATGTGGGTGCCTTCATCGGTGGGGCGTGGATGATGCTGGTGGGGAGCATCGCCGCGGCGAGCGCACCACAGCTCGATGTGGCCGCGGCGCTCGAGCGAACCGCGGAGCGGATCTTCCCCGGGTTCGGGCCGGTGCTGCTGGTCGGCGCACTGCTCGGGCTGGTCACCATCGAAGCGCTCAACTTCTACGGTGCCTCGCTCACGCTGCTGAGTGTCTACGACACCTTCAGAAAAGGAACGAGCGGCATCGGCAGGCGCATCGCCACCCTGGCTCTCACCGCCATCGTTGCGACTGCCATCGCGCTCGACTCGTCGAGCAATTTCCTGACTCGTTTCTCGGCGCTGCTGTCGCTGCTCCTTTATCTGTTCACTCCCTGGACGGCTGTCAATCTCGTGGACTTCTATCTGGTCCGCCGCGGGCATTATTCCGTGCGTGAGATCTTCAATCCGCGGGGCATGTACGGCCGGTGGCAATGGCGGGGTCTCATGGCGTACGGCGTCGGCTTCGCCGCCATGATCCCCTTCTTCAGCACCGACTTTTACACCGGACCGGCGGCGCGCGCGCTCGGCGGACTCGATGTCTCGATGTTCGTGGGCCTGCCGGTGGCGGCGGGCGCGTACCTGCTGGCCTGCCGCTCGCTGGACCTGGAAAGGGATCGCGCCGTGGCAGCCGCCGCCGACCAGGGGTTGGAGCCCCCGGTCGGGACTTCGGCGCGCCCAGGCTGACGTTGTTATATTATTATGACTATGATATAAAAGATGAATGCGACAGGTCAAAGTGCTGGGGCTTCTGGGCACCGGCGTCATCGGTGGTGGCTGGGCCGCCCGGGCTCTCCACCTCGGGATCGACGTGGTGGCCATGGATACCAGGCCGGAAATGGAGTCATGGATCCGCGGCGCGGTGGAAAATGCGCGCGCGGCGTTGTCGCGCCTGACACTCGCGCCGCTTCCGCCCGAAGGCAAGCTGACCTTCACCACCGACCTCGAGGCGATGGCCCGTCAGGTCGATTTCATTCAGGAGAACATCCCCGAGCAGCTCGAATTGAAGCAGCGGGTGCTGACGCGGGCGAGCCACGCGGCGCCGGCGGATGTCGCGATCGCCTCCAGTACTTCGGGACTGATGCCGACCGATCTGCAGCGGGACATGAAGGCGCCGGAGCGCCTGCTGGTTGCGCATCCGTTCAATCCGGTCTATCTGCTGCCGCTCGTGGAGCTGGTCGGAGGGCGAGCGACCTCCGAGGAAACGCTCGAAGCCGCTGCTCGCTTCTACACCGAGATCGGGATGCATCCATTGCGTGTCCGGCGCGAGGTGCCAGGACATCTGACCGATCGCCTCCAGGAAGCGTTGTGGCGGGAGATCCTGCATCTCGTCAATGACGGTGTCGCGACCACCGGCGAGCTCGATGATGCCATCGTCTACGGCCCGGGCCTGCGGTGGGCGGGCATGGGAACCAACCTCATCTATCACCTCGCGGGCGGCGAGACCGGCATGCGCCACATGCTGCGGCAATTCGGTCCCTGCCTGAAGTGGCCATGGACGAAGCTCGAGGCGCCGGAGCTCACGGATAAGCTGATCGACCGCATGGTGGACGGCACGCAGGCGCAGGCCGACGGCCGCTCGATCCGCGAGCTCGAGCGCCTGCGCGACGAATATCTCCTCGCGATTCAACAGGTGCTCAAGCAGTTCGATCTGGGCGCAGGCTCGACGCTGCGAGGACTGGAGGCGAGACTCTACGAGCGCAGCGGGCGCAGCGCGTCCGCCGGTCTCGATGCGGCCGCGGTTGCGGCCGGTGGGGCCGGCACACCTGTGCGCATGTTGGACACGTACGTGCGCCCCGAATGGATCGACTACAATGGCCACATGACCGATTCACGCTATCTACAGGTGTTCGGCGACGCCACTGATGCGCTTTTTCGCTGGGCCGGCGTCGACGACGCCTATCGGCAGGCGGGAAGGGCCATGTACACGCTGGAGTCGCACGTCAAGCACGTTGCCGAGGCGAAAGCGCTGGAGCCGATCTACGTCACCACCCAGGTCATCGAGCTCGACTCGAAGCGGATCCGTCTGCAGCACTGCCTGCATCGCCGCCGGGACGAAGCGGTGATTGCCAACGCGACGCAAGTGTATGTTCACGTGGATACCCGGGTGAGTCATGCCGCGCCTTTCGAGGCGTCCGTGCGCGAAAGACTCGACAGGTTGCGTGCCGCCCACGCCGCATCGCCGAGCTGAGATCTCCGATGCCCAAGATCGTCGATCATGACAAGCGCCGCGACGAGATCGCGTTGGTCGCCTGCCGTGTCGTCGCGGAGGGTGGCTTCGACCAGGCGACCATCGTGCGCATCGCACGCGAGGCCGGATATACCACCGGGATGGTGGCGCACTATTTCGATACCAAGCAGGACATCATCATCGCGGCGTTGCGCCTCATGCTGCGCCGGATCGACGAGCGGTTGCTGCGCAACAGCGAGACCGAGCGTCCGGACCTGCTGGCACTACTCACGGAGATGTTGCCAGTGGACGAGGAACGCTACATCGAGTGCGCCTTTTGGACCGCGTTCTGGGGCCAGGTCACCGCCGACAAGCGCCTCAAGCGCATCAACGCCTGGGTACATCGGGAGTACCAGCGGCTCTACGAGCGGTGCCTCTCGGGTGCCTGGCCGGAATGGTCGAGCTGGTCGGCTGAGACTCGCGATGGTGTGCGACGCTCGGTCAGCACCTTCATCAACGGCCTGACGGCGGGAGCCGTCGCCAACCGCGGCGACTGGCCGGCGGAGAAGCAGGTGGAGCAGATGGGCCTGCAGGTTGCCCTGCTGCGCGATTGGGCGGCAAAGGCCGCCGCGGCGAGGCCCGCGAAGCCGCGCAAGGAGCGGGCTGCAAACGGCTGAGGGCGGTCATGCAATTCTCACTCACCGAAGAACAGCAGCTCATCGTAAAGACCACCCGCGATTTCGTGCAGCGGGAGCTGCTGCCGCACGAGCAGGAAGTGGAGGAGGCGGGACACCTGCGGGATGATCTGCTGCGGGAGCTGAAGGCGAAGGCGATCGACGCGGGTCTCTACGCCGCCAACATGCCGGCTGACGTAGGGGGAGCGGGGCTCGATCCCGTCACTTGGGTGCTCTACGAGAAGGAGCTCGGCCGCGCCAGCTACGTGCTGCATTACTCCTGCGTCGCGCGGCCCTCGAACATCCTGCTCGCCTGCGAGGGTGAGCAGCGTGAGCGCTATCTGCTGCCGACAGTGCGTGGCGAGCGAGTCGAATGCCTCGCGATGACCGAGCCGCAGGCGGGCTCCGATCTGCGCGGCATGAAGACCACGGCGGTGCTGAAGGACGGCGACTTCGTCGTCAACGGAACCAAGCATTTCATCAGCCACGCCGATCACGCCGACTACGCCATCCTGTTTGCCGCCTCGGGCGAGGAGCGGACGGCGCGTGGGACCCGCCGGCTCATGACCGCGTTCCTCGTCGACAAGGGCACGCCGGGGTTCGAGGTGCTGCCGGGATACCGGAACGTCTCTCATCGGGGCTATACCAATAGCATCCTGCGCTTCAGCGACTGCAGGCTGCCGAAGTCCGCGGTGCTCGGCGAAGTTCACCAGGGCTTCGAGGTTGCCAACACCTGGCTGGGCGCTACGCGCCTGCAGGTCGCGGCCAACTGCCTCGGGCGCGCCGAGCGGGCGCTCGAGCTCGCCAAGCAGTGGGCGGTCGATCGCAGCCAGTTCGGGCAGCAGATCGGCAAATTCCAGGGCGTGGCATTCAAGCTCGCGGACATGGCAACGGAGCTGCGTGCCGCGGAGCTGCTGACGCTGGAGGCTGCCTGGAAGCTGGGAGAGAAGACGGCCACGGACATGGATATGGCGATCGCGAAATTGAAGGCGACCGAAATGCTGGCGATGGTCGCGGACGAAGCGCTGCAGATCCACGGCGGCATGGGCCTCATGACGGAGCTGCCACTCGAGCGCATCTGGCGTGATGCGCGCATCGAGCGCATCTGGGACGGCACCAGCGAGGTGCAGCGCCACATCATCTCACGAGCGCTGCTGCGGCCCCTCGGGGGCTAGCGAGGCTACCGGCCCCGCCACTGCGGCTTGCGCTTCTCGGTGAAGGCGCGCGCGCCTTCCTTGAGGTCTTCCGAGCGGATGACGCGCTGCACACCATCCAGACTGTCGTGCAGCTCGAAGGCCTGGTGCTCCGGGACCATCTCAGAGTGGCGCAGCAGCTGTTTGATCGCCGGGAAGAGGAGAGGCGGCCCGGCGGCGAGCTGCGCGGCGACCTCCCGCGCCTTCGCCAGCGCCTGGCCTTGCGGCACGACGTGATTGGCGAGCCCCCAGTGCTTGGCCTCGGCCGCATCCATCCAACGGCCGGTCATCAGGAATTCGACCGCCACGTGATAGGGGATGCGCCGCCGCAGCTTGATGGTGCCGGCATCGGCGAGCACGCCGACGTTGATCTCGGGCAGCGCGAAGCGCGCGTGCTCCTCCATCACGATGATGTCGCAGCCGAGCACGAGCTCGAAGCCGCCGCCGCAGGCGATGCCGTTGACGGCCGCGATGAGTGGTTTGTCGAGATTGCGTGGGTGATTGAGGCCGGCGAAGCCGCCGCTCCCCCAGTCCTCGTCCGAGCGCTCGCCGGCCGCCGCGGCCTTGAGGTCCCAGCCGGGGGAGAAGAAACGGTCGCCCGCGCCCGTGACGATGCAGACGCGCAGCGCCGGGTCGTCGCGAAAGGCGGTGAAGACTTCGTTCAGCCGCCGGCTCGCCGCCAGGTCGATGGCGTTGGCCTTGGGCCGGTCGAGAGTCACCTCGAGGATGGCCCCCGTGGTGAGGGTGCGGATTCCGGCGCGCTCGCTGACTTCGGACATTTCAGATCTCCTCGGCAAGGCGAATCAGGGCATCGACGGCGACGACGCCGAGGCCGGCGGGACGGACGATCACGGGATTGAGGTCGAGCTCGAGCAATCGATCCACATTGTCCTCCGCGTACCGCGCGCAAGCCAACACGGCGCGCACCAGCGAGGGCAGGTCGCCGGGCGGCCGACCCCGATAGCCGCCAAGGAGCCTGCTGATACCCAGTCGGCCGAGCGCCTCCTGGACGGCGGCGGAGGTGAAAGGAGGCAGCAGGGTCGCGGTATCCTGCAGCAGCTCCGCGAGCACACCGCCTGCGCCCAACAAGAGAAGAGCTCCGAATTGCGGGTCGATCGTGATGCCGACCAGGACTTCCGCGACCGCGTCAGTCACCATCTCCTCCACGAGGAGTGTGTCCGAAACCCGCGATAGCCGCTCCGCCGCAGCCGTTGCACCGGCAACCGTGCGCACATCGAGGATGACGCCGCCGATGTCGGACTTGTGCTCGAATGCCCCGGCAGCCTTCATGACTACGGGAAAGCCGAGTGCGCGGGCCGCAGGCGCTGCTTTGTCGGCCGTCACGGTCCGGGAGCGCGGAACCGGCACTCCGTAGGCGGCGAGAGCCGCTTTGGCCTCATGCTCAGGCAGCGTCCTGCCGCGCGTGCGGTGCTGGCTCGGCCGGCGAAGCTCCACGGTCGCGCCACGGGCCCAGGCGGCCCCGATCATCGCGGCGTGATCGAATGCCTCCAGAGCTTCCCGCTGTCCCTGCAGGGGCGTGACTCCCGCGGCGAGGCAGCGGGCCCGGATCCCGGCCGATATCGATTCCGGCAGCGAGCTGATGACCGCGGCGCGCGCGGGCGCGCCCGGATAGGCGGCAAGGAACTCCTCGATCACGGCGACGTAGCTTGCCGGGTCCGCCTGGTCCCCGGGCGGGGAGTCGACCGTGAGGCCGACCGCGTCATAACCGGCGCCGTGCACGATCGAGAAGAGCGAGTGCAGGCGCGGCATGTCGAACCAGATGTGGGTGTGGAAATCGAACGGGTTGGAGATCGTCACGCGCGCGGACAGAAGATCGGCCAAGCGCTCGTTGGTCGCGGCCGGAAACGGCGGAAACTCGACCTGCAGGTGTCTCGCGGCATCGGCGGTCATCGCCATGTCGCCGCCCGATGCGCCCATGACGAGCAGCCGTCGTCCGGAAAGCGGTCCGCCGGTATGCAATACCTTCAGAGTCTCGCAGAGGGTCGCGAGCGAATCGCAGCGTGCAATTCCCGCTTGCCGACAGAAGGCGTCGAAAGCCCCGTCCGCTCCGGCGAGTGAGCCCGTGTGGCTGCGAGCCGTTCGCGCTGCCGCTTCGGTGCGTCCCGCCTTGATCAGCGCGATCGGCTTGCCCGCGGCGCGCGCCTTGTCGGCGGCGCGCGCGAAGCTGTCGGCATCCTTGATACCTTCGATGTAGAGGCCGAAGGCGCTGACCCGGGGATCGTCCACCAACCTGTCGATCAGGTCCGCGACGGCGAGCCGTGCCTGATTGCCGGTGCTGATGAGATAGCCGATGGGGAGCGAGCGCTGGTTGAAGAGCAGATTGAGCGCGATGGTGCCGCTCTGGCAGATGAGGGCCACACCGCGTGTGGGGCGCGTGCCGACCACCTGGTCGGGCCAGAGTGCCGCACCGTCGAAGAGATTGACGAAGCCGTAGCAATTGGGCCCGAGGTAGGGCAGTGCGCCCGCGGCGCTCTCCAATTCGGCTGCGAGGCGCTGTCCTTCGGCCGTGCCGGTCTCCGCGAAACCGGCGGCAAAGCACACGAAGCCACCCGCTCCGCGCCGTGACAGTGCGGCGGCGATAGCCGGGACTTCGTGGTTGGGCGCGGCGATGAACGCCGCATCCGGTGCTTCCGGCAGCTCGTCCACGGAGCGAAAGTAGTGTGTCTCGGAGCTCGATGGCCGGTTGGGATGGACGCGCCAGACCTCGCCGGCATAACCGATGGCGCGGGTCGCAGCGGCCGCGGCATCCGCCCACTGACCGCCGATGAGGGCAATGTGGCGTGGCGCGAGCAGACGCTGAAGGGTTGCCATGAGTTACCGGTTTGGCAATTCCATGCGGCGGGAGCCGGGTCCGCCGGCGGACATCGCCGCGGTCGCGTGCTGCAGCGCGGCGATCGCCGCCGCCACCTGTTCCGGGAACGGCGCCACGAGCACTGTTGGAGTCTGACGAACGTGCAGCAGCATCACCTCGCAGGTGGCTGCCGTCTCCTCACTGCCATCACAAACGAACTCCAGAGCGACGTGGATTCGTTTCCGGTCGGCGCCCAGCAGCCTGGCCTGCACCTGCACGCGATCCTTGATGCCGATCTCCCGTAGATAGTGGGTGTGCATCTCTACCGTGTAGAGCGTGCAGCCGGATCGCTCTCGGTAGGCTGCGTCCATTCCCAGACGGTCCATCAGGCTATCGACGGCGTAGCTGGCGATGAGCCCGTAGTATGCATCCCTAACGTGGCCGTTGTAGTCGATCCACTCCGGTGCAATCGGTGTCTGATAGATCGTCGTTCCGCTCATGGCAGCTTCAGGCGTTCCCGAGCCTGCGCCGGCGTGAGTACGCGGGCGCCCATCGCTTCGACGATCGTACGCGCCTTCTCGACCAGCTGTGCGTTGCTCGCATAGACACCGCGGCTCAAGTAAAGATTGTCTTCCAACCCGACGCGGACGTTGCCCCCGAGCAATATCGATTGTGCGACCCACGGCATCTGCATGCGTCCGATGGCGAAGGATGTCCACACGCAATCCGCCGGCAGCGTATTCACCATCGCGAGCAGGTGCCCGGGATCGGCGGGTACGCCGTAGGGTATTCCAGTGCACAGCTGAATGAGCGCCGGCGCGGGAATGAGGTCTTCCTTGATGAGCTGCCTGACGAACCAGAGATTGCCGGTATCGAACACCTCGAGCTCCGCTTTGACGCCGAGGTCGCGCAGGATCGCCGCGCCGCGGCGCAGGTAATTGGGCGTCGAGACGTAAGCCCGGTTACCGTCGCCGAAGTTGAGGCTGCCGCAGTCGAGGGTGGCGATGTCCGGGCGGTAGAGGCCTTCCTGGCAGAGCTCGATCACGTGCCGCATGCGCTCTTCCTGGCTGACGAAATCGGTGCCCGGGGCGGGGGTATCCTCGAGACCGTGATCGCCGACGCAAATGTATCCACCCATGCCGCACGTGAGGTTGACGAGGACGTCGACACCGCTCTCGCGGATTCGCTTCACCACCTCGCGATAGTGGCGGGTGGCCATGCTGAAGGCCCCCGTCTCCGGCTCACGTACATGGATGTGTACGATGGCGGCGCCGGCTCTTGCCGCCTCGAGCGCCGAGTCGGCGATCTGCGCCGGGCTGATTGGGCAGTGGGGGTTGCGGGTGACCTTGGTATCATCCCCGGTGACCGCACACGTAATGATGACGTCGGAATTCATGTGCCTGCTCGCGCTGGTTTTGATATTATGAGCGTAATAATAAAATAAGCCCGCCGCGGCCGCAAGCGACTGGAGACCATCATGCAAAGGCAGATGTTGATCGATGGCCGGCTCCTCGAGGGACAAGGGCCGCCGGAAGACATCCTCGATCCCGCAACGGGCGTGAAGCTCACCACCATCGGTGCGGCGACCGCCGAGCAGGTGGATGCGGCGGTGGACGCCGCCGAGCGCGCTTTTGCCGGATGGTCGGCGACCGCTCCGAAGGACAGGGGCGCCGCGCTGCTGCGCATCGCCGACCGGCTGGAAAGCGATGCGGCCGAGTATGCCACGCTCGAATCGCAGAATACCGGCAAGCCGCTCACAGCGGTACTGGCCGATGAGATCCCGGCGATCGCGGACGTATTCCGCTTCTATGCCGGCGCCTGCCGGACTCCCGTCGGCCCCCTGGCTGGCGAGTACATGCCCGGCTGCACCAGCCTGATTCGCCGCGACCCCGTCGGCGTCGTGGCCTCGATCGCGCCCTGGAACTATCCATTGATGATGGCTGCCTGGAAGATCGCCCCGGCCATCGCTGCAGGCAACACGCTGGTCCTGAAGCCCTCCGAGCAAACGCCGCTCACCGCATTGAAGCTGGCAGAGGCACTGGCGGAGTTGCTGCCACCGGGGGTGGTCAACGTGGTCTGCGGCCGCGGCGAGCCCGTCGGCAGGATGCTGGTCTCACATCCGCGGGTGCGCATGGTTTCCCTGACCGGCGATGTCTCGACGGGTCAGAAGGTGCTGGCGCTCGCAGCCGGGAACCTCAAGCGGACGCACCTGGAGCTCGGCGGCAAGGCGCCGGTTCTGGTGTTCGATGATGCCGACCTCGAGAGCGTCATCGCCGGTATTCGCACCTTCGGTTACTACAACGCGGGACAGGATTGCACCGCGGCATGTCGCCTCTACGCCGGTGCCGGGATCCACGATCGCCTGGTGGCAGATCTCACCAGCGCCGTGAGCAGCATCAAAGTCGGCTCGCAGCGCGAGGCGGGGGTGGAAATGGGGCCGCTGATCTCCTCGTCGCAGCGCGACCGCGTCGCAAGCTTCGTCGAGCGCGCCGCGGCCCAGTCTCACATCGAGATCACGACCGGCGGGCGCCGGCGCACGGGCAGCGGCTTCTTCTATGAGCCCACCATCATTGCCGGTGCCCGCCAGTCCGACGAGATCGTGCAGCGCGAGGTGTTCGGGCCCGTGATCTCCATCACCCGCTTTACCGAGCCCGAGGAAGCCGTGAAATGGGCCAACGACTCCGAATATGGCCTCGCTTCCTCCATCTGGACACGTGACGTCGGCCGCGCCATGCAGGTGGCCGCCCGGCTGCAGTATGGCGTGACCTGGATCAACACTCACTTCCTCACCATCAGTGAGATGCCCCACGGCGGATTCAAGCGCTCCGGCTACGGCAAAGACCTCTCCGCCTTCGCCCTGGACGACTACACCGTGGCGCGCCACATCATGGTAAAGCTGTAGAGCACATGCGAGTCCCCGCCGCGCTGCTCGCCGCCGCTCTCGCTCTTTCGGTAACCGCCTGCAGCCGATCCCCCTCGAGCCACGCGCACCGCGAGAGAGTGCTCTATATCTACAACTGGGCCGATTACATCGGCAAGGACACGGTGCGCAACTTCGAGAAGAAGACCGGCATCAGGGTCATCTACGACACTTACGATTCGGATGAGGAGCTGGAAGCGAAGCTGCTTGCGGGCGATGCCGGCTACGACGTGGTGACGACCTCGTCGGATTACTTCTCCCGGCAGATCAAGGCGGGCGCGTACCAACCCCTCGATCGCAGCCAGCTCGGCAACTGGAGGAACCTCGATCCGCACGTCCTGGCGCTGCTCGCCGCGGCGGACCCGGGCAACCGTTACGCGGTGCCCTACATGCGCCATGTCAACGGGTTCGCCTACAACGTCGATGCCATCCGCGCCCGGATGCCCGATGCGCCGGTCGACAGCCTCGACATGATCTTCAAGCCGCAGGTGATCTCACGCTTTGCGGACTGCGGCGTCTCGTTCCTCGATTCGGCGGAGGATGTGCTGCAGCTTGCCCTCAACTATCTGCACCTCGACCCGAATACCACGCGGCCCGAGGACTACCGCAAGGCGGAGCAGCTGCTGCTGACGGTGCGCCCGTACATCCGCGCCTTCGATTCGGAGGAATACATGAACGGACTCATCAACGGGGATTTCTGCATCTCGATGTCATATTCGGCGGACTATGCCGTGTCGCAGGCCCGGGCGAGCGCGGTCGGCCTGCCGGTCAAACTGGCCTTCACCGTCCCGCGGGAAGGCGCCAATCTGTCCGTCGACGCGTGGCTGATACCCGTGGGTGCGCCGCATCGGCAGGCGGCGCTCGAATGGCTGAATTACTTGATGGACCCCAAGGTCATCGCCGCGATCACCAATGACACCCACTATGGCAACGACAACCTCGCGGCCGATCCATATGTCGACCCGAAGATCCTGCACGACCCCACGATTTATCCGACGCCGCAGCTGGAGTCGAGGCTCTATCGCCCGAAGGAAGTGTCCGCCGAGCTCGAGCGGCTGCGTACACGCATCTGGATGAAGGTCAAGACGGGGATCTGAACGCCATGCGCATCTCCAGCTCGTGCCGCTGCTCGGCGCGGCGCATGAGCCAGCCGGCGATGACGACGCAGGTGCCCACTGCGCCGATGATCAGGGTCGCCAGTGCGTTGATGTCGGGGCTCACTCCGAGCTTCACCTTCGAGTAGATCAGCATCGGCAGGGTGTTGGCCCCGGGCCCGGTGACGAAGCTCGAGATGACCAGGTCATCGAGCGAAAGAGTGAACGAGAGCAGCCAGCTCGAGATGATGGCGGGCGAGATCAGCGGCAGGGTGACCTCGATGAACGCCCGAGTCGGACCCGCGCCGAGGTCCATGGCGGCTTCCTCCAGAGAGCGGTCGGCGCTTTGCAGCCGCGATTGCACCGTGACCGTCACATAGGCGATGCAGAACGTGACGTGGGCCAGGACGATCGTCAGAAACCCCCGGTGTGGCCAGGAGAAGGTCTGCAGTAGCGAGACGAAGAGCAGCAGCTGTGTCGTGCCGGTGATGACCTCCGGCATGACCAGCGGCGCGGTGACCATGCCGGTGAGCAGCAGCCTGCCCGGAAACCTGGCGAATCGCACCAGCGCGATCGAGGCGAGGGTGCCGAGGACCACGGCGACCGTGGAGGCGGCGAGCGCCACTTCGAGCGACAGCAGGGCGGCATCGAGCAGCTCCTGGTTGTGCAGGAGCTGCGTGTACCAGGTGGTGGAGAGACCGCCCCAAACGCTGACGAGCGGCGAGGCGTTGAACGAGTAGGCGATGAGCACCAGGATGGGCAGGTAGAGCACCGCGAAGCCGATGCACAGGACCGAGACGAGAAGCGGCGGGTAGCGCTCTGACATGACGCTCAGGCCTCGAGCTGCCGGCCGCTGACGTGCTGGTAGATCGCAATCGGGCCCACGAGCAGTACCAGGAAAGCGATCGCCACCGCCGCGGCGACCGGCCAGTCGTGATTGCCGAAGAACTCATCCCACATCACGCGGCCGATCATGAGATTGCCGGGTCCGCCGAGGAGCGAGGGGATCACGAACTCGCCGACCGCCGGAATGAATACCAGCAGCGAGCCGGCGACGATGCCCGGCAGGGAAAGCGGCAGGGTGATCTCGAGGAAGGCGCGCCAGGGCGGACTGCCGAGGTCGGCGGCGGCCTCGAGCAGGGTCCGGTCGAGCTTCTCCAGCGTGGCGAACAGCGGCAACACCATGAAGGGCAGGTACGAGTAGACGATGCCGATGTAGATCGCCAGGTTGGTGCGCATGATGATGAGCGGATGGGAGATGAGCCCCAGGCGCAGCAACGCCGTATTGAGCAGCCCGTCGTTGTCGATGATCGATTCGAGGGCATACACGCGCAGCAGGAAGGACGTCCAGAAAGGCAGGATGACGACGAGCAGCAGGATATTCTGCGTCGAGCGTGGCGCCCGCGCGATCGCGTATGCCACCGGGTAGCCGAGCAGCAGACAGATCAGTGTCGAGAGGAATGCGGTACGCAGTGAGAAGAGGTAGGCGAGCCCATAGAGCTCGTCGGTGAAGAGGTAACGAAAGCTCGTGAGGCTCAAAGAGAGCCGCAGGTGATGGTCCGGCGTGCGCGTGACGATATCGGTGAACGGCGGGATGCGGATCACCGAGTCGGCGAAGCTGATCTTCAGGGTGAAGAAAAACGGCACCAGGAAGAAGATCAGCAGGAAGAGGAGCGGCGGCAGGATGATGAGCCAGCGCCAGGCCGTTCCCGCCCGCATGGTGGTCGTGCTAATCGTCGCCCCCTTTATGCATAGTGCAGGATAAACTCGCGACCGTGTCAACCCAACGTCAATCCGGCGGCCCCGCCGGAGCCGAGACGGGCGGCGGCCGTGCCCGCGGCTCCCGCCAACGACAGCGGCTGATCGATGCATGCATCGCCGCGCTGCATCTCTACGGGCCGTCGCGCACCACCGTGGAGAAGGTCGTAACCATTGCCGATCTCTCGCCCGGGATCGTGCGTTTCTACTTCGATTCCAAGGACGCGATGCTGGTGGCCTCGCTCGGCTACCTGGCGTCCGAATTCGAGGAACGGGTGCTCGTGCCGGTGGGGCGGCTCAAGGATTCCCCGGTCCGTGCGCTCGAGCTGCTGGTGGATCTCTATCTCGACCCGCAGATCGCCAGCATCCCCAAGATCTCGGTGTGGTATTCGTTCTGGGGCGAGGCCAGCTCCCGCCAGGAGTACCTCGACATCTGCGGCAAGAAGGACGATGACTTCGCGGCGCTGGTGCGGGAGCTCATCGCGCGGCTGATCGCCGCGAGCGGCGCGCGGCATCTCGATGCCGATGGCGTTGCACTGGGCCTCATCGGCGTGCTCGAGGTGCTGTGGCAGGGATTCGCGTTTCAGAGCGAAGAGAGCATCGACCGCGCCGCGGCGCGCGTGCGCTCGCTCGCTTATTTGCGCTCGGTGTTCCCGGGCAGCTTTGCCGCGGGTAGCGCGCCGGTCGCTGACGCGTGCCTGCCCTCCTGGGCGTACTCGAGCGGCCCTCTGCTCGTGCTCGAGCGCGAGCATCTGCTGCGACCCGCCTGGCAGGTGGTGGGCTACGCCGTGCTCGAGGAGGCCAAGGGCCGGCCTGACAGGCTCCGTTACCTGGTGCACGATCTCGGCCAGACACTCGAGGGCGCGGCTCCCGGCAACCTGACTTCGCTCGAGATCGAGCGCACGGGCCCGGTGTTGCTGGCGCGGCCGCGTCAGTCGGACGGCGAGGGGCGCTCGGCCGCGGCTGCAGGCTGGCCCACGGAGTGGCCCGACGTGCGGCCGGGACGGGTGGAGGAGCTGCCCGTCGCGGCGAACTGGAAGGTCGTGGTCGAGCAATGGCTGGCGAGCGATGCGCCGCAGCGGCATTTTCTGGCGCCGAATCAACTGCTCGACCTCACCGCGGGAAGCGCGCAGATCCTGCAGGTGGTGCCGGAGGCGCCGGATCGCTGCCGCGTGCTGTGCTTCGAGTTGCGGCCGGCGCGGCGGCCGGGAGCTGCTCGTCGCGGCGCCAGCCTGCCGCTCAGCCGGCAGATCGCACTCGCGGAGTCGACCCAACGGGAGCTCGAGGCGGTACCGTCGCGCGCAGAAGGTGGCGCCGCCGTTGCCGGGGCGCTGGCGGACTTCAGGCGGTCGGTCGCCATACTGCTGCCGCTGCTCGAGCAGGCGAGCGGCACGCGGCGTTAGGCGAACCGCACCGGCGCCTGCGGCTCGCGCGCCTCGGGAATCCGGCTGCGCAGCAGCTCGTGGAACTGCAGCATGCAGCTCTCGAGAGTCGACAGCGGTCCGGGCTCATAGGAGCGCGAGCCGAGTCCGCGCTGCACACGCGAGCAGAGAAACTCGTCCTCGCGCTGGATCTGCCTGTTGATGCGTGAGCCGAGATAACGCAGCAGCCGCATCTCGCGGCGCGCGTCCGGATGCGCGAAGCAGCCGCCCCGGATGGTGCACTTGCCGGGACCGCGCGGCAGCACCTGAAAGAAATCCATCTGCTCGGGAAAGATATCGATGCCGATGTTGGGCAGCATGCTGTAGAAGGTCCAGCGCCGGCGCTGCTCCTGCGGCAGCTCCGCGGCAGTCGGCACCACGAGGCTCTGGTAGAGCCGTTCGCTCCAACGGCTCGAGGGCTGCTCGCGCAGGCGGCTGACACCGCGCGCGACACCGCTCGGCAGCAGCACCTGATCCTCATAGTCGGGCGTGAACATGCGGAAGAGCCCCGGATGGCCGATGGGCACGTGGTACGACTCCAGATAGTTGTCCATCGCGATCTTCCAGTCGCAGTCCCAGTGCTCGATGTACATCGGGCCGAGAGGCTGCATGTCCGCGATGCGATACGGCGCCAGCTCCGCGGCCAACTCGCCCCAGACTTCCGTCACCGGCGGCGGATCGCCCGCGAGGCAGACGAACACGAAGCCGAAGGCCACCTGCGAGCGCACCGGCTTCAGCCCCCACTGCGAGCGCTCCAGGCCGGGGAAGGTGTCACGCTCGGTGACGCCGCGCAGCTCGCCGCTCAGGCGATAGGACCAGCCGTGATAGGGGCAGGTGATCGCACCGGGACAATGCCCCGAGCCGTCGAGAATCCGCGCGCCGCGGTGGCGGCAGACGTTGTGAAACGCGCGGATCTCGCCTTGGGAGTCGCGCAGTGCCACCACGCCGTTGCTGCCCAGATCGAGAGTCACGAAGTCACCCGGCTGTGGAATGGCGTTGACGTGACAGACGATCTGCCAGCTGGGCGTGAGAATGCGGTCGATCTCGAGCCGGTTCATCTCGGCGTGGCCATAGACCCACGCGGGAAGGGCGCGTGGCAGCGTCGCGGGTGCGACTTGCCGGGCGGCGGCGGGTGCGGTCATGGGGGGTCTCGCGGCTGAATTTATATGAATGTTCAAGTCTACCGCAAAATTTATATGAACATATAGACTAGCGTGCGATCCGATGCTACCGTTGCTCTCCCAGACGCTGTCACCGCAGGCGCAGGAGGGGCTATGTCCCGAGTACTCGACAAGAGCCACGCTCACTACCGGCGGGCGCTCACCCGGCTGCCCCTCGGGGTCGCCTCGAACTTTCGCTTCTGGGGCGAGGAGCGCACGATTTACGTGAAGTACGGCCGCGGCGGCCGGATCGTCGATCTGGACGACAACGAATACATCGACTATCGCCTGGGCTACGGCCCGGCGATCCTCGGTCACGCCGATCCGCGCGTGGATGAGGCCGCGCAGGAGGGCATGAAAGTCGGCGGCGTGTTCGCGCTTTCGACGGAGCGGGAGTACTACGTCGCGGAACGTATCGCGAAGATGGTTCCCGCGGCGGAGCTCGTGCGCTTCTCCAACTCCGGCACGGAGGCGGTCATGGCGGCATTGCGCCTCGCTCGCGCTTACACCGGTAAGGATGACTACGTCATCCTGGAGGGCAGTTACCACGGCCTCTTCGATGCCGCGATGTGGTACACGCCCATGGACAAGTGGACCCAGGTCGGCGACCCGGTCGTCCATCCCTACAGCGAGGGCATCCCGCTCAGCACGCGCAGCTTCGCGCATTTCGTGCAGGCGAATGACGCCAACCAGCTCGAGGAGGTGCTCAAGCGCCATGCGGGCAGGGTCGCGTGTCTGCTCATCGAGCCCATCATGGGCAACTGCCTGGGGATTGCGGCCGACCCCGCCTACATGCGCGCCGCTCGCGCGCTCTGTGACCGCTACGGCGTGCTGCTCATCATCGATGAGGTGAAGACGGGCTTTCGCGTCGCGCGCGGCGGCGCGCAGGAGCTGTA
Organism: Steroidobacteraceae bacterium; assembly: GCA_036489335.1. GTDB lineage: Bacteria > Pseudomonadota > Gammaproteobacteria > Steroidobacterales > Steroidobacteraceae > 13-2-20CM-66-19. Next base: position 19,122 of record DASXFY010000013.1, on the reverse strand, counting down.
CGGGGTGCGGGCCGATCTCTGCACTTTCGCCAAGGCGATGGGCAACGGCTATCCGATCTCGGTGCTCGCCGGGCGCGAGGAAGTCATGCGCAAGCTCGGGCGCGGTGTCGCTCACGGCGGCACTTACACCGCGCACGCGGTGTCGCTCGCCGCGGCGGAGCGGACATTGCAGATACTCGATGAGACCGATGCCCTCGACAGGATCGCGGCATACGGAACGGCGCTGCGCCAGGGCATGAGCGCCATACTGAAGTCGCGCGGCATCGCGCACAGTTTCGTCGGCCACCCGTCGATGAGCGGGCTCTACTTCGCGCACGAGCCGCCGCGCAATTACCGCGACTGGAAGAGCAGCGACTATACCTTCTACGACGCGGCGGCCAAGGTACTGCACGATGAGGGTGTGCTGTGCGAGCCGGACTCGCGCGAGCCCTGGTTCGTATGTGCGGCGCACGACGAAGCCTGTCTGCAGCAGACACTGGCCGGCTTCGAGGTGGCGGTCGAGAAGACCTTGAGCGCGCCGGGCGGTCGCCGTCAGGCCGGCGCCTGAGCATGAATCGGGACGCCATCGTGGTCGGGGCCGGACACAACGGCCTCGTCGCCGCCTGTTTCCTCGCGCGCGCGGGACTCAAGGTACAGGTGCTGGAGCGCAATCCCTATGTCGGCGGCGCGGCGGTCAGCCGGCGTCTGTACGACGGCTTCACGTATTCCATCTGCTCGTACGTCTGCAGCCTGCTACGCACGGAGATCATTCGCGCGCTCGAGCTGCCGGCCCACGGCCTGCAGATCATTCCCTACGAGGGCGGTTGCACCCTGATGCGCAACGGCGGGCATCTCGCGCTCTACGATAATCACGATGCCCTGCGGCGCGAGATCTCGCGCCACTCGCGCCGCGACGCCGAAGCCTACGACCGGTTCGCCCGCGATATGCTGCGGCACTGCAAGTTCATCAAGCCGCTGCTGCTGCGCGCGCCTCCCGACCCGACCTCCTTCAGGCCCCGCGACCTGCGCGAGCTGTTGTATCTCGGCCGGCACTTCGGCCGTCTCGGCGAGGAGCGGATGTACGAGACGCTGCGCTTCTGGACGCTGTCCTGCGCGGATCTGCTCGATGAGTATTTCGAGAGCGGGATCGTCAAGGCGCACCTCGCCGGCAGCTCGATCATCGGCACCGCGCTGGGCCCGCGCTCGCCGGGCACCGCCTACGTGCTGCTGCACCACTACATGGGCAGCATCGATGGCACGGTCGGGGCGTGGGGCTTCGCACGCGGCGGAATGGGCGCGATCACGCAGTCGCTCGCTGCCGCGCTCGCGGCCAGCGGCGGCTCGATCCGCTGCGATGCGCCCGTGGAGCGCATTCTGACCCGCAACGGCCGCGCGACCGGCGTGGTGCTCCAGGGTGGTGAGGAGATCCCGGCGAAGCTGGTCGTGTCCAACATGGACGTGCGGCGCACCTTCCTCCAGTCCATGGACCCGCGCGAGCTGCCGGAGGATTTCGTGCGCAGCGTGCGCCAGTTCAAGATCCGCGGCTCCTCCGGCAAGCTCAACATCGCGCTTGACGGTCTGCCGCGCTTCCCGGCGATCCCGGCCGGCTCGCCCTGCATGCGGGGCGATCTGCACGTGACCGACTCCATCGACATGCTGGAGCGCGCCTACGACGACTGGAAGGACGGCCGCTGGTCGCAGCGCCCGTATCTCGACATCCTGATCCCGACACAGATCGATCCCACCATGGCGCCCGCGGGCAAACACTACATGTCCGTGTTCGTGCAGTACTGTCCCTACCAACTTGCGGACGGGCCGTGGACGGACGAGAAGCGCGCGAGCTTCGGCCGCACGGTGATCGATTCGATCGCGGAGCACAGTCCGGGCTTTCGCGATCTGGTCCTGCACGCGGAGATCCGTACGCCGTGGGACATCGAGCGCGAGGTGGGCCTCACCGAGGGCAACATCTTCCAGGGCGAACTGACCTTCGACCAGCTGCTGTTCAACCGCCCGATTCCGGGCTACGCGCAGTATCGCTCGCCGATCAAGGGCCTCTACATGTGCGGCTCGAGCACTCACCCGGGCGGCGGGGTGATGGGTGCGCCCGGCGCCAACGCCGCGACCGCGATCCTCGGGGACCTGCGGCGGTGACGGCCGCGCGCTACGATTGCATCGTCATCGGTGCCGGCCACAACGGCCTCACCTGCGCGGCCTATCTGGCGCGGGGCGGCCGCCGCGTGTTGGTGCTGGAGGCGGCAGCGGGGCCGGGCGGGGCGGCGGCGACGAAAGAGTTCGCGCCCGGCTTTCGGGTGTCGAGCTGCGCTCATCTGCTGCATCTGATGCCGGGGTGGCTGCTGGAGGAGCTGCAGCTGGCGCGTCACGGCTTGCGGTTGGCGGCGCAGCGGATGCCGACCATCGCGTTGGGAGCGGCAGGCGCCCTGCGAATTCCGCTCGATGCGAGCTCGGCGGCGCAGGATCTCAGCGAGCGCGACGCGCGCGCATTCGCGGCATATACGGTCCGGATGACGCGCCTCGCGCGAGCGTTGCGGCCGCTTCTCGAGGCAGTGCCGCCGCGGCTGGGCTCACGCGCCTGGCGCGACCGGCTGACGCTGCTCGGCCTCGGAGCCAAGCTGCGGTTGCTGGGCCGCGCCGACATGCGCGAGCTGCTGCGCATCGCCGGCATGTGCGTGCAGGACTTGCTCGATGAGCACTTCGAGAGTCCGCTGCTGAAGGGTGCGCTTGCCTTCGACGCCGTGCTGGGCAGCAATCTCGGGCCGCGGTCGCCGGGCAGCGTGTTCACGTTGTTGTACCGGCTGGCGGCCGCGGGAGGGGCTGGCGCCTCCTTGGCCCAGCCCGTGGGCGGTCTCGGGGCGCTCACCGAGGCTCTCGCCCGATCGGCGACCGGCGCGGGGGCCGAGCTGCGCTACGGGGCGCCGGTCGCGCGACTGATCGTGACGGCGGACAGCGCGGCGGGCGCAGTCCTGGAATCCGGCGAAAGGTTGGAGGCGGACCGCGTCATCTCGAGCGCCGATCCGCGCACGACGTTCCTGCGACTCCTCGGCGCGGAGCATCTCGACACCGGCTTCGTACGCCGTGTCACGCACTTGCGCGCTCTGGGCATGACCGGAAAGCTGCATCTCGCATTGCGGGGCATGCCGCGATTCACAGTGCTGGCGGGCGCGGCGCCCACGGGCCGGCTGGTGCTTGCACCCTCCCTGCGCGCGGTGGAGCAGGCCTTCAACGATGCAAAGTATGGAAACTTCTCAGCGGCTCCAATGCTCGAGGTCATCGTCCCGACCACCGTCGATCCGGCCCTGGCGCCAGATGGCCAGCATGTGCTCTCGGCGGTGGTGCAGTATGCTCCGTACGAAGTTGCGGGGGGATGGGAAGGTCAGCGTGAGCGGTTCCTCGATACGATCCTGCAGACGCTCGAAGTACATGCGCCAGGCCTACGCGATTCCGTATGCGCAGCAGAGCTGCTCACACCGCGAGACATCGAGACGCAGTTTCGCATCAGCGGCGGCAACTGGCATCACGCGGAACTGGCGCTCGATCAGTTCTTCATGGTCCGACCGGTCGCCGGCGCGGCGCAATATCGCGCGCCGCTGCGAGGGCTCTTCCTCTGTGGCGCCGGCTGTCATCCAGGCGGGGGAGTGATGGGTCTGGCGGGACACAACGCGGCGCGTCAGGTTCTGGCGGAGGCGGCCTGAGATGCTGACCGAGACGGAGCCGCACTATCGGCAGCCGCTGCTGCGCAGCCCGTTCCACGAGCGCATGCGGGCCTTCAGCCAGGTCGATGCCTTCATTCCCTGGTCGGGCTACAGCACGGTCGATGTCTTCAGCACCGTGGAGCAGGAATACTTCGCGATCCGCAACGGCGCCTCCCTTTATGACCTGACGCCGATGGTGAAATACCGGATCACGGGCGCGGACGCCACGCGCTTCCTCGACCGGTTGCTCACGCGCAGCATCGCGAAGGTCGGCGTCGGACGGGTGGCATACACGGTCTGGTGCGATGATGGCGGCCTGCTGATCGATGATGGCACCGTCTTTCGCATGGCGGCGCAGGAATACCGGCTCTGCACGGCCGAGCGGCAGCTCGACTGGCTGCTCGACTCGAGCATCGGCTTCGATGTCGAGATCGCGGAAGTCACCGCCGACATCGCCGCCCTGGCACTGCAGGGTCCCTGCTCGTGTTGGGTGCTGAAAGCCCTTGGGCTCGAGGGCATAGAGACACTCGCTCCCTTCTCGCATCGTACCTTCGTGCTGCCGCAACGCGTGGCGTCCGCGGGAATGGCGGTGACGGTCTCGCGTACAGGCTTCACCGGCGATCTCGGCTACGAGTTGTGGGTGGATCCGGCGGACGCCGAGCGCCTGTGGGATGCGCTGATGGAAGCGGGCAGCGTCCGTACCATCAGGCCGGTGGGCTCGCGCGCCCTCAACATCGCCCGGATCGAGGCGGGCTTTCTGCTGCCGAATGTGGATTTCGTCTCGAGCGCGCACACGCTGCGCAACGGCACCGCGCGCTCGCCGCTCGAGTTGGGGCTCGGCTGGTGCGTGGATTTCGGCAAGGGCCATTTCACCGGGCGCCGCGCGCTGCTCGCGGAGCACGGCCGCGCGCCGCCGCGCCGGCTCGTCGGACTCGACATCGAAGGCACCAAGCCTGCCCACAACGCGCTTCTATATACGGACCGGACCGGCCACCGGGAGATCGGCAGTGTTACCTCGGCAGCCTGGTCGCCGACCTGCAAACGCAACATCGCGCTTGCCATGCTTGCGGCGCCGCACTTCGAGACCGGGCGTGAGGTATGGGCCGAGATCTACCTGAACCGGGAGCTCACGTGGGAGCGGCGCATGGCGCGGGCCCGGGTCGTTGAGCGGCCGTTCTTTGCGCCGGCGCGCCGCCGCGCCACGCCACCGGGGGACTTCTGATTGATCACCAGCGCGGTCAAGAGCGTGAGCGAGCGACCGTGGCTGGACCCGGCCGCAAGACCGCAGATCAGCATCGAAGGTGTCACCAAGACGTTCGGCGGCTACACAGCCGTGGACAACGTCAGCCTCAACATCTACCAGGGCGAGATGTTCGCGCTCGTCGGCGCATCCGGTTGCGGCAAGACGACGTTGTTGCGCATGCTGGCGGGCTTCGCACGCCAAGAGAGCGGGCGCATCGTCATCGACGGCGCGGAAATGAGCGATGTTCCGCCTCACGAGCGCCCTGTCAACATGATGTTCCAGTCCTACGCGCTCTTTCCACACATGACCGTGGAAGGCAACGTCGGATACGGAATCCGCAGGCTGCCCATCACACCGGCAGAGCGCGCGCAGCGGATCATCGAGGCGCTCGAGATGGTGCAGCTCGGGCATCTCGCCAAGCGCAAGCCGCACCAGCTCTCCGGCGGCCAACGGCAGCGCGTGGCACTCGCGCGTGCCCTGATCCGCCGCCCCAAGGTGCTGCTGCTCGATGAGCCCCTGTCCGCTCTCGACAAGAAGCTGCGCGAGAAGACGCAGTTCGAGCTCATGGACCTGCAGTACCGCGTCGGCATCACCTTCATCGTGGTCACTCACGATCAGGACGAGGCGATGGCGCTCGCCACCCGCATCGCGGTCATGGATCGGGGCAAAGTGCTGCAGGTGGGCATGCCGTCCGAGATATACGAATTTCCCCGCAGCCGTTTCGTCGCCGACTTCGTCGGCACGACCAATCTGTTCGAAGGCACCGTGACGGGCAGCGAGCCGGGAATGGTCACGGTGCACTGCAGCGAGACGGCATGCGAGCTGAAGATCGACGATCTCGGGCGGTTTCCGCCCGGACAGCAGGTCTGGGTGGCGTTGCGTCCGGAGAAGATCCGCTTGAGCAAAGAGCCGCCCGCGGGCGGCCGTATCAACCTGCTGCGTGGCGTGGTCTGGGAGCTCGGCTACCTCGGCAACCGCTCCACCTACCGGATCAAGATGGCGAGCGGCAAGCTCGTCACCGTACAGGCGCAGAACGAGCGGCGCACTTCCGAGTGGTCGATCGATTGGAGCGACGAGGTGTACATGAGCTGGCAGGCGGATGCCGCGGTCATTCTGCAGGCATAGCGCTACTGCTGATCGCGGGGAATCGTCTTCTTCCAGGTTCTGGTCATGACCAGCCTGCCGTCCCGCAGCAGGGCACGGGTATACAGATAGTGGAAATCGTGCTGATCGCTGCGCACCGATAGATGGCCGCGCCAGGTCAGCGTGTGAGCACCGACGTGTTGCACGTTGACGATGTCGCCGACATCGCTGGCGTCGGCGGGATGCGCATCATCAATGAGGTAAGTGAGTTTTTCGGCGTCGTGAAAGGTGCCCCACGAATAGTGGATGTCATAGCCGCCTTGCCAGACCACGCGGGCGTGGCCGTTCTCATCGCGCTGCACCGTGTATGACCCGGGCCAGTCGAAACCTCCTCCGGTGATGCCTGGCGGCTTCTCGACGGGCTCCGGGGGCGAGAACAGCGACCGCGGAGGCGCCGCAGCCGTGAGCGGCACTTGCGGCAGGTCCAGCCACGATGCCTGCCTGCCGCCCAGTGTGACCGTGGTATCCATCGGATAGGGAGTCGGCCAGAGCGTCGGCCACATGGCGTTGGCGAGGGCGAGTCTGATGCGGTGTCCTTTGGGGAACACATAGGAGGCCAGGTGCAGGTCGAACGAGAACCTCTCCGCCTTACCCGGAGTGAGCGGCGTCGGAGCGGACATGGAGTTCCGCTGAGCGCCGTCCAGGTCAGCACCAGTCACTAGAGTGACGCGACCGTCGGGGGCTACGTCCTCCAGACGGGCGACCCAATCTGCGAGTGGCGCGGTGGCCGATCCTTGGATCGTGACATGGGGAAACCCGATGATGGCTATGTCGTCAGGGAGCGGCTGAGTGTCGTAGACGAAGCTGTACGCATCGAACGAGCGCATGTCTGGATGCAGATCTCCCCACCAGAAGATCCCGTTTTCCGCGCCTGCGGATGCTACGTAGCGCAGCTCGTCCTGACCTGATTCGCTTGCTGCGTGGCGCAGCGCGTGATCGGGCTGGAGGAACAATCGCTCCTGCCGCATGCCTTTCGGCGGCCACGCGTCATATGCGCGCCAGACGCCGGGTACGGTCTGGTCCTGGGGTCCGGGCGGATACGCGTGCTGCAGATAGATCGTCAGCTTCGGATCGGCGAGAACGCCCGTGTCGCGGCCTTTCAGCCAATAGTCGAACCAGCGCACGGCCTGCTGGCGCCACTCGAAGAGCGGTCCGTAGTCGCTGTCGCTGGGCCAGGCATGGTTCCAGGGACCGATCCATGCTTTCACGGGCGCGGCAACCTGGGTCAGCATGCGCGGGATACTGTCGCGATAGCCGTCGTGCAGCCCGCCGATCAGGAAGGACGGTACGTGGATGGATGACAGCGGCCGCTCGGGGCTGTGCCAGAAGGGGTCATCGCGCTGGTGCTCGAGATAGGTCAGCGACCACGGCTTCGAATTCATGCGCGGCCCGATGACCTCGGGGGCGAGACTGTAATCGGGCGCGCCGCTGCGCCCCTGGCCGAGATCCATGGTCAGCTCGAACTCGTCGATGTGGGCGACGCCGTCGATGTAATGCACGTCTTCCTTGAACAGCTTCTCAGTGGCGGCAACGGCCACGATCGCTTTGAGTGCCGGCGGATTGCGCATTGCCAGCTGGATGGCGTTGAAGCCGCCCCACGAGATGCCGAACATCCCCACCTTGCCGTTGGCCCAGGGCTGCGCGGCCAGCCAGGCGATCACCTGCTCGCCGTCGGCCTGTTCCTGCGCCGAGTATTCGCGCCCGGGCGGCGCGCCGCCGCTGTCGCCGAAGCCGCGGATGTCGACTGCCGCCCCCACGAAGCCGCGGCGGGCGAAGTAGCTGAAGAGGCCGTATTGCTCCTGGGCTTCGTCGTCTTCCTTGCGATAGGGCAGGTAGTTGAGAAGAGCCGGAAAGCGCGCGCCGTGGGGGGCTCCCTTCGGCAAGTAGAGCGTCACGGCCAGCGTGACACCGTCGCGCATGGGGATGGCTGCCCGCTCCAGGGTGACCCCGTACAGCGGCGGGGACGGGCTTTCAAAGCCACGAGCCCGTGCCAGGCTCGCGGCGAGCAGCAACAAGAGGAAGGTGGTGGTCGATTTACGCATGAGTTATATCTCTGTTCAATTCTACCCCCAAAATTTATATAGTCATATAGACAGGCGCCGCTCGCCGATGCTATCGTCCCGCCGGCACAAGAAAGCAGCGCGATGGGGGCGTATGAAAATTGCTCGCTCGAAGGTCGCTCTAGCGGTCGCCGCCGCCCTCTACGGCGTGGTGGCGGGACGGATCCCTGCCGCACTCGCCGCCGACCCCGGCACTGCGAGCGAGCCGTCGGGAGCCGATGTCCTGCAGGAGGTCATCGTCACCGCCACCAAGCGTGAGGAGAATCTGCAGGTCATCCCGGAGACCATCGAGGCCTTGAGTGCCAGCGATATCCAAAAACTGGGCATCAAGAACTTCGAGGATATCGTGCAAGCCATGCCCACGGTGTCCTACGAGAGCATCGGGCCCACGGATCAGATGTTCTATATGCGGGGCGTGTCCGACGGCAGCAGCGCGAACGCCTCGAACATCTCGACCACCGGCTACTTCCTCGACGACGCCTCGACGAGCTATTACGGCTACATTCCCGACCTGCACCTCTACGACGTCGAGCGCATCGAAGTCCTGGATGGTCCGCAGGGCACGCTCTTCGGCGGCGGCGCCATGTCGGGTGCCATCCGCGTCATCACCAACAAGCCCGACACCGAGAAGTTCAGCGCCGGAACCGACCTGGACTACGGCAGCATCAATCACGGTGGCAACGACACCACCCTGGAGGCCTTCGCCAACCTGCCGCTGATCCAGGGCACGACCGCATTGCGCCTGTCAGCATACACGGTCCACGAGGGCGGCTTCATCGACAACGAGCTGGCCACGAGGGATTGGCTGAATGGGGCCATCTCGACGGACTCGCCGTGGGCTCGCAACGACTACAACACCGAGAAGCAATACGGGGGGCGGGCCGCCCTCACGCAGAAGATCGGCAACTCCTGGACGGCCGTGCTGACTGCGAATTACCAGCGGCAGAATACCTCCGGCTGCTGGTGCCAGGACCCAAACCGTTACGGCGAACGTGAAGTGGCGCACTTCGGGCCCGAGGGCATCTCCGATTCCTTCACCGATTACGATCTCAATGTCCAGGGGGACGTCGGCATCGGGGATCTGGTATTCGCCAGCACCTTCTGGTCGTATCCATACCATTACGAAACCGAATATTCCGAGTACGTCCAGTACAACCCGTTCCCCGACAGCTATCAGAGCTCGCCCGCCCTGTTGCAGAGCCTGACCTGCCAGACCGGGCCGACGGTGCAGGGTGGAACCGACCCGTACAGCGGTTGCCAGGCGCCGAACATGTATTACACCTACGACCAGTGGACGCGGCAGTGGTCGAACGAGCTGCGCCTGCAATCGAAGCCGGGCGGCCGCTGGCACTGGCTCGCGGGACTCTACTGGCAGAAGACGCGGCAGATATGGGATACGTACTACCTCATGCCGGGGATACAGCCCAACGGCGAGGGGTATCAGAGCGCGCTGACCTACTACAGCTACTACGAGACGGGAACGGCGACGCCGCTGCCGCATGAGTGGTACAGCAGCGTCAATCGGAACGACTCGCTCAACACGGCGGAATATGCCGATGTCAGTTTCGACCTGACGAAAAACTGGACCATCGAGGGAGGGCTCAGATACTTCGACTGGGACTACAGCGCCAGCGACCTGTGGGCGGGCTTCTTCTACCAGCCGAAGACACCGTCGGGACTGACCGGCGCGTCCGGAAACAAGCTCTCCGGCAAAGCGAGCATCTCCTACAAGCCGAGCCAGCAGCTGCTTCTCTACGGGACCTTCAGCCAGGGGTATCGCCAGGGTGGGAGCAATTCTGGGGACTCATCCTCCTGCTACCAGAAGGGTGTGCCCGGCACTTACCAGCCCGATACGATCGACAACTTCGAGGTCGGCTGGAAATCGGACATGCTCGAGGGCCGCATGCGGTGGAATGGCGCCCTCTATTACATGCGCTGGGACGGCTATCAGGCGCCGATCTTCGACGATTCCATCTGCCCGACGACCTTCAACGCGAACTTCGGCACCGCCCGCATCTATGGCGCGGAGACGAACATAGCGTATCGGATCGTCCAGGGCCTGACGCTGGAGGCCAACGCCAATTACAACGACTCGCGCCTGGTCAGTGTGAAGCCGGACTTCACGGGTGTGCTGACGCAGATGATCGTGCCGAACGAGACGCTGCCGTTCGTTCCCTACTTCAGCTACAGCGCGAATGCCCGTTACGACAAGTCGCTCGGTGCAGCGTTGAACGGGTACATCGAGTACGACATCTCGCACAAAGGCGACAGGTGGAGCGACCTGCGCGCTCTACCGAATCCGACGCTCGGCAGCCGGTCGGGCTCGGCGCGGGTCCTGGAGCCGGAATACAACATCTCCGACGTACGTGTGGGTGTCAGTAGCGCGGACGACGCCTGGACAGTAGAGGGATATATCACCAATCTCTGGAACACCGACGCGATCATCCTGGTCAACACGGGCAACTACGATAACCGGCAGTCGACCAACGAGCCGCGCGTGATCGGGGTGCATCTCAGCTATCGCTTCAACGGGCGATGAGGTCCGCAACTTCATCGACGGAGTCGAATCGCGCCAGGCAGTCGCCGAGGCTCGCCCGCAGCGGCTCGAGCTCGCTCGCGAAGCGCCGCCAGTAGCCCACCCCCGAGGCGTAGAGCGGCTGGCGCACCTGCTCGGCGCTCGCCGTACGCACCGGGCGGCGGTTCTCGTGAAAGGCCAAGGTCGCAGCCTCGAAGGGCAGGCCGCAGTAATCGAGCAGGCGGCGGACGGTGTCCTGCGGATCGCGGATCAGCTGCTCGTACTGCAGGTGCATCACCCTGCCGGGCAGCACCTCGTCCCAATGATCCATCAGCGCGAGATAACACCGGTAGTAGCGCCCGAGATCCTGCAGATCGTAGCTGAAAGACTGGCCGTGGGCGAAGTACTGCTTGTAGTTGCTGAAGCAGGCGTCCATGGGGTGGCGGCGGACGTCGATGATCCTGGCGTTCGGCAGGATGGCATGGATCAGGCCGAGGTGGCTGAAGTTGTTGGGCATCTTGTCGATGAAGCGCGGCCTGCCGGCGCGCAGCGCGCGGGTCTCCTCGACGTAACGGCGGCCGAGGCCGGTGAGCTCGGCCACCGAGAGCGCGCGGACTCTTTCCGGATAGCCGTCCCGATCGGCGTCGAGATGGTCGAGCTCACGCACCATCGCCAGGATGTTGTGCAGCTCCATCGTGCCCTCGATCTGCGAGTGGCTGGCGAGGATCTGCTCCACCAGGGTCGAGCCGGAGCGAGGCAGCCCGACGATGAAGATCGGCGCCGGATCGGGATCGCCGGCACCCGCGCGGGCGCGAAAGAACTCGGCGTCGTAACAGGCCGCGATGCGCCTGGATTTACCCTCGAAGCTGCCGATCGAGAACGGCGCGGTTTGCTGGCGCAGCGCATTGCCCTGGGCGTAGTGGCTGAACGCCTCGGAGTAGGCATCGCGCTGCTCCAGGGCGCGCCCGAGCGCGAAGTGCAGCTGCGCCTGATCGGTATCGGGCCCAGGCGCAGCGAGCACAGCCCGCATCGCGGCGAGCTCGGCGTCACTGAAGAGATAGTTCTTGAGATCGGCGAGGCTCCAGTACGCTTCCGCGTACTTCGGGTCCAGGCGCAGGCATTCCCGATAGGAAGCCTCGCATTGCGAGCGCCGCCCGAGCGTCTTGTTGACGTGCCCGATCGCAAGTCGGAATCCGGCGTGGGATGGGCTGAGGCGAGCGGCTTCCTCGTAGGCCGACAGCGCCTCCGGCTGACGCAGCAGCCGCACACGCGCCGAGCCCAGCGCGGCCCAGTTCTGTGCGTTCTGCGGCTCGAGACGCAGCAGCTCCAGGAAAGCCTGTTCTGCTTCGGCCAGGCGCTCCGCCGCGAGCAACGCGTGGCCCCATGCGCGCTGCAGAAGAGGGTGGTGAGCGGAACGGCTCCTGGCGTGGCTCAGCAATCGCTCGGCATCGCGTGTATTCCCCGCCCGAATGGCTACGGCCGCGAGACCGGCGAGTGCGGCCAGATGACTCGGGTCGCCTTTCAGGACCTCACGGAAGATCGCTTCGGCGGCAGGATAGTCGCCGCCGGAGAGCACGGCCGTCGCGTCGTCGATGCGCTGGCGCTGAGGATCGAGCACTCGTGCCTGCTCGAAGGCGAAGTGCGCATCCGCGAGCTTTCCCAGGTCGACGAGGACATCGCCATAGGCGAGCCAGGCTGCCTCGAGAGACCGCTTTTCCTCCAATACCTGTCGCAGCTCCGCGCATGCCGTCTCCAGGCGGCCATCCTGGCGATGGGCTCGTGCGAGATCGATGCGCGCGTGCAGGAATCCGGGCGCGTCCGCGACCACGCGCTCGAGGATTTCCAGGGCGGGAGCCAATTTGTCTTGCGACAGCAGCGCCACCCCGAGCAGATGCAGGCTGTTGATCTCGCCCGGGCTGGTACGTTGGATTTCACGCAGCTGCCGTTCCGCGGTGGCGAAGCGCCCGAGCCGCAGCGCTTCGAGCGCCCGCCAGTACGCGGTCCGAAGGTCCGGTTTTCTCTGCTGCGACACGACCCGCGGATTGTAACGCGCCGGTGGATCCGTGAGGTACACTCGCTCGGGGTGCATGCGGGGGCTGTCGTAATGGCGTGCGGTCGTTCCTGGGTTTTGCTGACAACCGCGTTGCTCGTCATCTGCCCGGCACATGCGCAGAGCCCGAATCCGCTTGGGTTCGACGCCGCCGTCGGCTGCACCGCCGACCCGCGGGCTGCCTCGACCGTTCCCGGTTGGACCATTGTCGCGGGCAGTCCCACGCTGCGTTGCGGCAGCGCGTTGGCAGCGGTGTGGCCGCCCTCGTCACCCTCGCCGCGCGTCGTCATTGCCAACGGGCCATACGGCGCAAGCGTTCTCGAGCGACTGATTCCGCTCCAGGCTGCGGCATCTCCGCGGCGCGACTTCACTCTGTCCGCGTCGTTCGCCGCGTCAGGCAAAGGCTCCGGGCATCAAGTCCTCACAGGAAAGTTTCTCGGCGCGTCCGGTGAGCAACTGGGCGCTACGGTCGTGCTGCGCGGTCCGCCGGCCGCCGGGCCCAACCTGCCTGCGCGCTTCGAGCCGCGCAGCGTGGCCGGCACTATCCCGCGCGGAGCAATCGAGATCGCGCTGCGCCTCGAGTTGGGAGGCAGGACAGGCTTCGGCAGAAGTTACATCGCCGCGCTGCGGCTCGATACGACTCCGGCCATGACTTTCCCGCCGCCGGTTCCGGCGCCCGCGCGGGTGCCGCGTTTCGACCACGTGTTCCTGATCATGATGGAGAACACCGATTACCGGCAGGTCATCGGCGACAGGCGCAATGCGCCCTTCATGAATTCGCTGGCGGCGCGCGGCGCGCTGCTGGCGAATTACCAGGCGGTTTATCACCCCAGCGACCAGAACTATCTCGCCATCGCCGGTGGCGACACCTTCGTGCAGGGGGGCGCCTACTTTCCCGACATTCACCTCGCGGCGCGCAATCTCGGCGATCTGCTCGAGACGGCCGGCGAGAGCTGGAAGGCTTATCTGGAGGGAATGGGGACGCCGTGCAATGTGACCACCCGCTATGACAAGCACTTCGAGCCCGACGATGCGCCGTTCATCAATTTCAGCGACATCCGCGGCGACTCCGGGCGCTGCCGGGCGCATCTGGTCGATGCGAATGAATGGCCCGGAGACCTCGGGCGCGCGGCAACCACGCCTGTCTTCGCGTGGCTCGCCGCCGACGATTACGATGATGGTGAGTTGCCTGGCAACGGCTCGCCCAAGAGCCTGCGGGTGCAGGATGCGTGGCTGAAGCGGACGCTGGCCCCGCTCTTCACCTCACCCGCATGGCGCCAGGAGAGATGCCTGCTCATCCTCACCTGGGACGAGTCCAACACGACGGTGAACAACCACATTGCGACGATCCTGGTCGGTTCGCGCGGGACCGTCAAATCCGGATACGTCAGCTACAGACGCTACGACCACTACAGCACAGGGCGCACGATCGAGGTTGCGCTAGGGCTGCCGAGCATGACCAACAATGATGCGTACGCGTCGGCGTTGGACGACGCCTTCGCGGATCACTGAATCGACGCGACTGCGGCTCGAGGGCCTATTTCAGCACGACGGTTCTGCTGCCGTTGCGAAAAACGCGCCGCTCCGCGTGCCACTTGATCGCACGATTGAGCACCACCGTCTCGAGCTCGCTGCCGACGATCGTGATGTCCTCCGGCGACTGAGTGTGATCGACCCGCGAGACTTCTTGCTCGATGATCGGTCCCTCGTCGAGATCCGTCGTCACGTAGTGCGCCGTGGCTCCGATCAGCTTCACGCCGCGGGCATGGGCCTGGTGGTATGGCTTGGCGCCCTTGAAGCCGGGCAGGAAGGAATGATGGATGTTGATGGCGCGGCCTTCGAAATAGCGGCAGGCCTCCGGCGTCAGGACCTGCATGTAGCGCGCCAGCACGAGAATCTCCGCTTCCACGCGCTCGAACAGCTCCATCAGCCGCCGCTCCTGTTCCGCCTTGCGGTTATCGATGATCGGCAGGTAGTGATAGGGCACTCCGTGCCACTCGGCGAGGCTGCGCATGTCCTGGTGGTTCGACACCACGCCCACCACCTCGATGGGCAATGTGGCGGTGCTCCAGCGGTGCAGGATGCTGTTGAGGCAGTGCCCCTGGCGTGAGATGGCGATCAGCGCCCGACAACGGCGTACCTGGTTGAACTGCCACTCCATCTGCAAGCGCCGGCCGACAGCCTCGGCGAACTGGCGCTCGAGCTCCTGCAGGGATGGCATCCCCTGCCCGTTGTCCTGGAATACCGTGCGCATGAAGGACGTTCCGGTGTACGGATCATCGTAATGCTGCGCCTCGGCGATCGTCGCGTTGTGCGCGGCCAGGAACCCGGCGATTCCGGCCACGATGCCGGTCGTATCCGGGCAGCGAGTGGTGAGGATGTAGAGGGGCGGGGCGCCGGCGCTGCGCTGCATCCGGGGGTCGGTCTGCGCGGGGGTGGCGGTCAATTCGTCGAGGCTGGGCATATGGGGTGAATGGTAATGGCGGCTGAGGGGGGCAGAGGGTGCAATTTCGACCTGAGTGTGTCCGAAGGCGACATGTCCCCGGGCGGACGCATCTGGGCAAGTGGATGCCGCAATTCGATTAGCCCGCCGCGGGGCCGGCGTCCATACTTTGGGGAGCGCCGCCACGGCAAACCCAATGATGCGGAGTTCCCATGGACGAGCAGCCAGCTCAGACCCTTCGCTCTCGCCGTCCCAGCGGACGGGACGCCAAGAGAGCCGCGCGCACGGCACGCAGCCACTCGTCAGTCCCCTTTATCACGCGCAACATTCCGTACTACGAGGTGCTCGGCCCTGAGGGCCTCGAGCTGCTCGAGCACAATGCCGACACGATCCTCGAAGAGATCGGCATCGATTTCCGCGACGACCCCGAGACGCTGGAGATCCTGCGCGACGCCGGCGCCGACGTCAAAGGCGAGCGCGCGCGATTTCCACGTGGCATGTGCCGCACGCTGGTGACCCGCTCCGCCCCCAGGGAGTTCGTGCAGCACGCACGTAATCCGGCGCGTAGCGTCGTGATCGGCGGTAACCGCACCGTTTTCGCGCCCGCTTACGGATCGCCATTCATCCGCAACCTCGATGAAGGCAGGCGTTACGCTCGCATCGAGGATTTCCGCAACTTCGTCAAGCTGACTTACTCCTCGACGTCGCTGCACCACTCGGGCGGCACGATCTGCGAGCCCGTTGACCTGCCGGTCAACAAGCGGCACTTCGACATGGTCTACAGCCACATGAAGTACAGCGACAAGCCGTACATGGGCTCGGTGACGATGGCGGAGCGGGCGGCCGACACCGTCGAGATGACCCGGATCCTGTTCGGGGACCGGTACCTCGATCAGGCGACCGGGAAGCCAAAAACCTGTGTCATGAGCCTGATCAACGCCAATTCCCCCATGACCTGGGATGCGACGATGCTCGGTGCGTTGAAAACTTATGCACGGGCGAACCAGGCGACGATCCTGACTCCATTCATTCTCGCGGGCGCGATGTCGCCGGTGACGGTCGCGGGCACGGTCGCGCAAACCCTCGCCGAGGCGCTTGCCGGCATGACGGTCGCCCAGCTCGTCAACCCGGGCGCGCCGGTCGTACTCGGAAGTTTCGCCTCCTCGCTGTCGATGCAATCCGGGGCACCCACGTTCGGCACCCCCGAGCCCGCGCTGGTGCTCTACGTGATGGCCGCACTGGCGCGGCGATTGGGCGTGCCGTTCCGCTCCGGTGGGGCGCTGTGCGCCTCGAAGATTCCCGACGCTCAGGCCGCGTTCGAGTCCGCCAATACCCTGGTGCCGACCTGCCTCGCGGGAGTCAACTTCGTGCTGCACACCGCCGGCTGGCTCGAAGGGGGGCTTGCCATGGGCTACGAGAAGTTCGTCATGGACGCCGACCAGGCGGGCATGGCGCACACGCTGCTGCAGGGCGTCGATCTGAGCGACAACGGCCAGGCAATGGATGCGATCCGCGAGGTCGGCCCCGGCAAGCACTTCCTGGGCTGCGCCCACACGCAAGCCAATTTCGAGACCGCGTTCTACCGCTCTCCGCTGGCCGACAACAACAGCTTCGAGCAGTGGCAGGCGGAGGGTGAGACGGACATGGCGCAGCGCGCGAATGGTCTGTGGAAGAAGCAGCTTGCGGAGTACGAGGCGCCGCCGCTCGATCCAGCGACCGACGAGGCGCTGCTCGACTACATGAGCCGGCGCAAGGCCTCTTTTCCCGATTCGAATGTCTAGCGTCGTGAGCCGCACGACGATCCTCCTCGACGGCAAGGCCGTTGCCCTGAAGGTGCGTGGCGAGGTGGCGGCACGCGCCGCGGAGCTCGCCGGCAGATTGGGCCGGCCGCCCGGGCTCGCCGTCGTGCAAGTGGGAGAGGATCCCGCCTCCAGCATCTACGTGCGCAACAAGCGCAAGGCGGCCGCCGAGGCCGGTATCGCTTCCTTCGCTTATGACCTGCCGGCAACGACGGGCGCCTCGGACCTGCTGGCGCTGGTCGACCGGCTCAACCGCGACGAGCGGGTGGACGGCATTCTGGTGCAGTTGCCGCTGCCCAAAAGTCACGATGCGACCCGCGTCATGGATGCGATCGACCCGAGGAAGGATGTCGATGGCTTTCACGCGCTCAACACGGGACTGCTGGCGCAGAAGCGCCCGGGGCTGCGCCCGTGCACTCCACATGGCGTCATCCGTCTTGCGGCAGAGTACGGCATCGCCCTGCGGGGCCTGAGGGCGACCGTGGTCGGCGCGTCCAACATCGTTGGCCGCCCGATGGCACTCGAGCTGCTGCTCGCCGGAGCCACCGTTACCATCTGTCATACCGGCACCCGCGACGTGGCGGCCGAGGTCGCCCGAGCGGAGCTGGTCGTCGCGGCGGTGGGCAAGCCGCACTTCATCCCCGGTGATTGGATCAGACCGGGAGCTGCGGTCTTCGACGTCGGCATCAATCGCGACGATAGCGGAAGAATGGTGGGTGATGTCGAATACGGGCGAGCCGCCGAGCGCGCAGGCTGGATTACTCCTGTGCCCGGCGGTCTGGGTCCGATGACGATCGCGATGCTGCTGTCCAACGCAGTGGAGGCGGCGTCCCGAAGAGCGGAGTCCCGGCGCGGGTGAGACCGGAAGAGCCGGTGAGCAAAGGCGAGCTCTGGATCGGGCTCGACACGGGCGGAACTTACACGGACGCGGTGGCGTTGGATGGCGGGAACCGCGTCGTCGCCAGCGCCAAGGCCTTGACCACCCACTGGGATCTGTCAGTGGGGCTGGGAGCGGCAGTGAGCTCCGTTCTGCATGAGCTGGCGGACGGCGCGCGCCAGCGCATCTCCCTCGTTTCGGTATCGACGACGCTCGCGACCAACGCGGTCGTCGAGAACCGTTTCAGTCCGATCTGCGCGGTGCTCGTCGGCTTCAATGACCGCATGGCCGCAGAGACGGGCATCGAGAAACAGTTGGGGGGCGTGGTCGTGCGGGTGCGCGGCGGGCACGACCCGACCGGTGTGGAAGAGCAACCGCTCGATGAGGCGGCGATCGAGGCGGCGGTGCGCGATTTCGGCCCGCGAGTCGAGGCGTTCGCGGTCGCGGCGCAGTTCTCAGTACGCAATCCCGAGCACGAGTTGCGGGTGCGCGAGCGCATCCGCGCGCTGTGCGGCAAGCCGGTGACCTGCAGTCACGAGCTGAGCGCGCAGTTGAACGCGCCGAAGCGGGCGCTGACCGCCGCGCTCAATGCCCGCCTGGTACCGCACATTCGCCATCTCCTCGAGGCGGTGGGCCAGACGCTCGAGCGTGAGGCGGTCTCGGCTCCGCTGATGGTCGTGAAGGGCGACGGGACACTGATGCGGGCGAGCGTCGCCATCGACTATCCGATCGAGACGGTGCTCTCCGGGCCGGCGGCCAGCGTCGTGGGAGCGGCGTTCCTCACGGGTCTCGAGGACTTCGCCGTCGCTGATATGGGAGGCACGACCACCGACGTGGCCATCATCATCGACGGGCGGCCGGTGGTGCGTGCCGATGGCGCCGTGATCGGCGGTTGGCGGACGATGGTCCAAGCCATCGACGTGCACACCAGCGGGCTCGGCGGGGACAGCGAGGTGCATCTCGATCGGGAAGCACGGCTCAAAGTCGGGCCGCGCCGAGTAATGCCGCTCAGTCTGCTCGCCGAACAATTTCCCGAGGTCCTGGCGGAGCTCACCCGGCTCGCCACGGGCGAGCGCCTGCCGCTGTTCGCCGGCCAGTTCGGGCATCGCAACCCCGGGCGCGAGGCGGGGCGGGATCTCGATCGGCTGGAACTGCGGGTCTGGGAGGCGCTGGGCGCCAGCCCGCGGCGGCTCGACCAGGTGGCCCACACCGCGCAGGGCGTCGAGGCGCTGCGTCGGCTGGTGGACCGCGGGCTTGCAACTCTTGCGGGGTTCACTCCGAGCGATGCGCTGCACGTGCTCGG
>DASXFY010000112.1:0-4983 GCA_036489335.1 Steroidobacteraceae bacterium | reverse complement strand
CTTCACCCGGCGAACATCAGCTTCGCATCGCCGCCGAGCTCGTATTGGAGTGCGCCGCCTGCGGCGGCTGGTGCCGTCGCGCAGCCTCCCAAGCCTGCTGCGGCGCTTCCGGCAAACGAGGTCGCGATCGCGCCTGCAGCGGACGACGCTCCGGCCAACGAGCGCGAGAAGGAGTTGCTCGCGATCTGGAGCCGCGCGCTCGGGCGGGATGACATCGGCGTCAACGACAGCTTCGGGGCGCTCGGCGGCGACTCGCTCAGCTCCATTGCCGTGATCATGGAGATGAAGCGTGTCGGTGTTCCCGATGCACTGGCGCGCGGCATCTATCAGGACCTTACGATCCGCGAGATGGTGGGCCAGGGAGCCGATGCCGGGGGCGCCTCCCATCAGGTCACAGCCGTCAACGGCGTAGCGGTATCCGCCGTCGAGACGCCGGTTTTCCTGCGTGCCCTTGGAATCTACCTGGTGATCGTGAGTCACTATGGCCTGGGGATGTTCGAAGGCAATCCGGTGCTCATGGTCGTCTCCGGCCTGAGCTTCGCCAAGTTCCAACTGCGCACCATCGCCAAGGAGCGCAGCATTCTGCCGGTCGTGCGCTTCTCGTGGCGGATCGCCCTGCCGGCGATCATCGATACGATCACGCGTCAGGTCGCACACCATTCGTTCGATCTGAAATCGCTCTTCCTCATCGACAACCTGCTCGAGCCCCATCCGTTCGGCGCGCACGAGTCGCCGTATTACATCGACATGCTGATTCAGTGCCTGCTGATCGCGTCCATTCCGCTCGCCGTGCCGGCCATCCGCAGATTTGCGGTCGCCAAGCCGCTGCACTACGGGATGCTCGGACTGCTCGCATCCTGGCTCGTGAGCATTCTCGTTCCGCTATTTTTCGACCGGGCCCACGTCTGGACCACCGTGCCGCAGTCGTATCTGTGGCTGCTGGCGTTGGGATGGTGCGCGGCATACAGCACCACGCGGCGCCAGAGGCTCCTGCTCACCGGCGCGTTCCTCTGCCTCAACCTGATCAGTTATTACGTCGGCGGCCGGTTGGGTTGGAACGGCTTTCCCGGCCGGGGTGTCCATGGCTACGTCGTGGTGACGACGTTGGCGCTCATCTGGTTCGATGAGATCCCCGCGCTGATTCCGAGCGTGCTGGTGCAGGCCATCAACGCCGTCGCGGCCGCCTCGCTCTTCATTTATCTCACTCACATTGCCTTCAAGGACATCGTGCTGTGGCTCTGGGGCCATCTCGCGGCGCACGGCTGGCCGAGCTTCCCGCTGTGGCTGATCGTGCCGATAGCGATGGCAGGGGGCTACTATGTTTGGAGGATGTGGGAAGCCGCGATGCGCTCGATTAGCGTACTCTTCGGGCGCACCAAGTCCGTCGCCCCGGCCCCGGCCACCGGGTCGTGGTAATTTGTACAAAGGCGGATGTGTGACGGCGGGCACAATTATGTCTTGAGATCGACGCCACGGACGCGGCGCTGCTAAAATCTCAAGATAAGCCAAGCGGCACTTGCCAGGCGAGCCAGCCGCTGCGCGAGAACAAAATCCGAGCGGCCTTCGCGCCGCCGGGTCAGTTGGCGCCACCGGGCAGATCGACGCCATATTCGAGCAATGCTTCGGGCATAGCATGGACTCGCCCGGGTTCTACGTTCATCCACAGAGTTAGGCTATGACAACCAAAAATTCAGGCGCGAACGGCGATGTCAAGGAGACCCTCAGGGGCTTTGTAACGCGCTCCATCAACTTTCCGGACCTCGGCGATGACGACGACCTGTTCGAGTCCGGACTGGTCAATTCACTGTTCGCCATCCAGCTCATGACCTTCATCGAGAAGACTTTCGCCGTCGAGGTGGACGCGGACGATCTCGATATCAAGAACTTCAGGTCGGTGAGCGCCGCGACGGACTTCGTCCTGAAGAAGAGCACGGCGACGACGACCTGATCATGGCGCGTCCGGTGCCCCATTGGCTGGACGATGCGCAGCAGGCTCGCTACGCGGAGTTCAAGGAGTACGTCAGCTCGAACGTCGAGCCCTTCGCGGACGACTGGGAGCGAGAGCAGGCGCTCTCGAAGAAGGCGCTGTCGCAGCTCGCGGCTTCAGGTTACCTCGGAGCCAGCCTGCCGGTGGAATACGGCGGCAAGGGCTGGGACATCGTCACCTTCGGCCTGCTGAACGAGGCTTTCGGGCGCGGCTCTCCGTCCCTGACCAGTGTGCTCACCGTGCAGGCCATGCACGCGATGGCCATCGTGCGCTGGGGCACGCGCGAGCAGAAATCGAAGTGGCTGCCCCGGCTCGCGAGCGGCGAGCTGCTCGCGGCGTTCGCGCTCACGGAGCCGGACGCAGGCAGCGCGCTCAATACACTCACCACCAGCTACAGCCGCGACGCCGGTGGCCAGGCCCTGCGCTTGAATGGCGTCAAGCGCTGGATCACCTGCGCACAGATCGCCGACGTCTTCCTCGTCTTCGGCAAGCTCGAGCAGCAGCCGGTCGCCTGCATCGTCCCACGGGAATCGCCCGGCCTCAGTGTCGAGCCGATTCGCGAGCTCATGGGATTTCGCGCCGCGGGACTCGCCACCGTCACGTTCCGCGACGTCGAAATCCCTCTCTCCAACATCGTCGGCAAGCCGGGCTTCGGCTTCTCCCACGTGGCGCCCGTCGGCCTGCACTACGGTCGCATCAGCACGGCCTGCCATGCGCTCGGCATGCTGCGCGGCTGCGTGGAAGAGAGCGTCACCTGGGCTGCCCGCCGAAAAGTCGGCGAGCAGACAGTGGGCGACTTCGGAATGATCCGCACCCTCATCGCCAGGATGGCAACCGATCTGCAGGCGGCGACCATGCTGTGCCTGAGCGCGTGCCGGTCCGACGATGAGCATGCGGCGGAAGCGTTCGAGGACGCCTTCACGGCCAAATACTTTACATCGCGCGCCGCGGTCAGCGCTGCCTCCGATGCGGTCCAGATACGAGGCGCCGCCGGATGCCACGAGTCATCGCCGACGTCCCGCTACTATCGCAGCTCCAAGATCACCGAGATCATCGAGGGCACGACCCAGATCCACGAGGACCTGCTCGGCAAGCTGATCCTGGGCCGAAGCGCCATGCTTCTCAAATCCAAAGGCGGCAAATGACCGAGTCAGAGGTGTCTCGCATCGCGGCCGCGGAGGATCTCCAACGCATCGCATCCTTCAACGATACGGCCGCGCAGTACCCGCATCTGGCCACTCTCGGGGAATTAATCGAGGCCCGGGCGCGTCAGTGTCCGGATGCGATCGCCGTGCTGTGCGAGCAAGACCGCACGTTCGGCAAGCCCTCCCTGACCTACGCGGAGCTTTGCGACAAGGTCGATCGCCTCGCGCGCCGACTGCGTGAAGCTGGAGCGAAGCCCGGAGACATCGTCGCCCTCATGGTGGAGCGCTCGTTCGCCATGTCGATCGGCATTCTGGCGATCATCAGGGCGGGCGCGGCATACCTGCCGATGTCGCCCGAGAGTCCGCCGGACCGCGCCGAATACATGCTCAAGGAGGCCGGGGTCGCCATCCTGTTGGTTCACGGCAAGACGGCCGCCAAAGCGGCGGTGTTCAAGGGAACCGTGATCGATCTCGACGACCTGAGCCTCTATGACGGTGCGAGCGCACCGCTCGCCAAGGTCAATGGTCCGCGGGATCTCGCGTATGTGATCTACACCTCGGGATCGACCGGACGGCCGAAGGGCGTCATGATCGAGCACCACTCGGTGGTCAACCGGTTGCACTGGATGCAACGCGCGTATCCGATCGGCGTGAACGATGTGATTCTGCAGAAGACCCCGTACTACTTCGACGTCTCGGTATGGGAGCTCTTCTGGTGGGCGTTGGAAGGCGCGCAGATGTGCTTTCTGCCGCCCGGCGCCGAGCGCAATCCCATGGGGATCGTGAGCACGATCAAAAAGAACAAGGTCAGTGTCCTGCATTTCGTGCCGTCCATGCTCAGCGTCTTTCTGGAATATCTGGAGAGCAAGGGTGATGTGGCCGCCGCGAGCCTCGCATCCGTGCGCTACGTATTCTGCAGCGGCGAAGCGCTCTCAGCGGAGCACGTCAAGCGGTTCAACCGCTTCTGGGGCGGCCTGACCGGTGCGCGGCTCATCAACCTCTACGGGCCGACCGAAGCGACGGTGGACGTCACCTATTACGACTGCCAGACGAACGACGACTTCAGCATCGTCCCGATAGGGCGTCCCATCGATAACACGAAGCTGTACATCATTCGTGAGGGCAAGCAGGTCGCGATCGGCGAGGTCGGCGAGCTCTGCCTGGCGGGAGTGGGCCTGGCGCGCGGCTACGTCAACAGCAAAGCGCTCACGGAGGAGAAATTCACCGACAACCCCGCCAATCCCGGCGAGCGGATCTACCGCACCGGCGACATCGCGCGCTGGCTGCCCGATGGCAATGTCGAATATCTGGGCCGGGAGGATCACCAGGTCAAGATCCGCGGCTTGCGCATCGAGCTGGGCGAGATCGAGAACACGATCCGCCAGTACGCTGGCGTGGTCGACTGTGTGACGGTGGTCAAAAGATACTCGGAGACGGTGATTCTCATCGTCGCCTTCATCGTGTCCCGGGAAGATCTGCGGCTCGATGAGCTGAAAGCTTTCCTCAAGACCCGCCTGCCGGACTACATGGTTCCCAATCATTTCCAGCCGATCGCCGAGATACCTCTGACGCCGACCGGCAAGGCCGATCGCAAGGCCCTGCCCGAGCCATCGTTGCAGAAGAGGCCAGCCTGAATGGCCGCAATGCCCGGCACGACGATCGCCGCGGCCCTTGCCGCGGTCGTGCCTCGCGGCAGCGCGGCGGGCGCGGGTGTGGAGGTGACACTGGCGGGCGATGCGGAGCCGCAACTCTTGCTGCTGTCAGGGGAAACACAAGGCGCTCTGGAGCAGGCGAGTCTCGAGCTGCGCGAGTTTCTCACCGGCAATCAGGTGTCGATGGCCGATGTGGCGA
>DASXFY010000102.1:0-36167 GCA_036489335.1 Steroidobacteraceae bacterium | reverse complement strand
TCCAAGCGCCAGGATGTCGCGGAGCTGCGCGGGCGCATCGGCATGGTCTTCCAGAAGCCGAATCCGATTCCAAAGTCGATCTACGACAACGTCGCCTACGGGCCGCGCATTCACAAGCTCACCCGTAGCCGCGCCGATCTCGATGAGATCGTGTTCACCAGCCTGCAGCGCGCAGGTCTCTGGGACGAAGTCAAGGACCGCTTGAGCTCCCACGCCGTCGGCCTCTCCGGTGGCCAGCAGCAACGTCTCTGCATCGCCCGCACGCTGGCCGTCCAACCCGAGGTCATCCTCATGGACGAGCCGTGCTCCGCCCTCGATCCCATCGCCACCGCCCACGTCGAGGATCTGATCGAGCAGCTGCGCGCCTCCTACGCCATAGTGATCGTGACCCACTCGATGCAGCAGGCCGCGCGCGTCTCGCAGCGCACCGCCTACTTCTACATGGGGCAATTGATCGAAGTAGGCGACACCGACCGGGTCTTCACCAACCCGCAGCACCGCCTGACGGAAGACTACATCACCGGGCGTTTCGGCTGATCTGCCGGCGCCGGTCTATTCCGCCGCTCGCAGCAACTCGTTGATCGAAGTCTTGGCGCGCGTCTTTGCATCGACGCGCTTCACGATCACCGCGCAATAGAGGCCGTACTTTCCATCGGCCGAGGGCAACGTCCCCGGCACCACCACCGATCCCGCCGGAATCCGACCCTGCAGTATCTGCCCCGTCGTACGATCGTAGATGCGCGTGCTCTGACCGAGGAACACCCCCATCGAAATGACCGACCCCGCCTCGACGATGACTCCCTCGACGACCTCCGACCGCGCGCCGATGAAGCAGTCGTCCTCGATGATCGTCGGGTTGGCCTGCAACGGTTCCAAAACTCCCCCGATCCCGACGCCTCCCGACAGATGCACATTGCGTCCGATCTGCGCACAGGATCCAACCGTCGCCCAAGTGTCGACCATCGTGCCCGCGCCAATATACGCCCCGACATTGACGTATGAGGGCATCAGGACGACGTTGGAAGCCACGAATGCTCCCTTGCGAACGATGGCATGCGGCACGACTCGCGCCCCCGCGGCGCGCAGGTCCTCCTCCGTGGCGTCGGCATATTTGAGCGGCACTTTGTCGTAAAACCGCGTGAACCCCGCGTCCATCACCACGTTGTCGCGCGCCCGAAAGTAGAGCAGTACAGCTTTCTTCAGCCACTCGTTGACCACCCAGATGCCGTCCCTTTGCTCCGCAACGCGCGCCTTGCCCGAGTCGAGCAGTGCGATGCTTTCCTCCAACACGCCTTCCAGTCCCGTCGGGATGTTCTTCGGCGTGATCTCGGCGCGGAACTCGAAAGCGGCGTCGATCGCGGACTGCAGGTTTTTGCGGTCATTCATAATGGATTCCGTAGCACGAATTCGCGGATGCGCTCCGCGGCGTCGACACACTGCTCTATCGGCGGCACCAGCGAGATGCGCACGCGCCCGGCGCCCGGGTTCCCACCAGCGCCATCACGCGCAAGGTAGGTGCCCGGCAGCACCGTGACCCCCTGGCTGGCGGAGAGATTACGCACGAAGACCTCGTCGTCCCCGCGCACGTCGGGCCAGAGGTAGAACGCGCCGTCAGGCTGCGGCAGATCGAAGCAAGGAGCGAGGATGGGAAGCACCCGTTCGAATTTCTCCCGGTACAGGCCGCGGTTGCGCGCCGCGTACTCCTCATCCTGCCACGCGGTCACGCTGGCAAGCTGTGTCGGCACGGGCACGGCGCTGCCATGGTAGGTCCGGTACAGAAGGAAGCGCGAGAGTATCGTCGGATCACCGGCGACGAAGCCCGATCGCAGGCCCGGCACGCTCGAGCGCTTGGAGAGGCTGTGGAACACCACACAGCGCTGGAAGCGGTCGTGGCCCGCGGCGATGCAGGCTTCGAGCAATCCCGGCGGAGGCGAGCGCTCGTCGCGGTATATCTCGGTGTAGCACTCATCTGCCGCGACGATGAAGTCGTAGCGCTCGGCGAGTGCGAGAGCCCTGCGCAGGAAGGGGAGCGACAGGGCCCTGCCGGTCGGATTGCCGGGGCTGCAGAGAAACAACACCTGGCAGCGGCGCCAGATGCTCTCCGCGACGGCATCGAGATCCGGTGTGTAGTCGTTGGCCTCGGTGGTGTCCAGGAAATGGGCGCCTGCGCCGGCGAGCAAGGCGGCACCTTCGTATATTTGATAGAACGGATTCGGCATCACCACCAGCGGCTCGCGGCGTTCGTCCACTGCTGCCTGCACGAAGGAGAAAAGGGCTTCGCGGGTGCCGTTGACAGGGACGATCATCGTGGCGGGATCCACGCTGTCGGCGCGCAGACGATAGCGCTTCTCGAGCCAGCGCGCGCAAGCTGAGCGCAGCTCGGGGAGTCCGGCGGTGACAGGATAAGTACCCAGACGATGCAGGTTCTCACGCAACGTCGCTATCACGTTTGCAGGCGGCTCGTGCCGTGGCTCCCCGATCCACATATCGATGGGTGTCAGTCCGGCCGGGGTACTCGCGCCTACCTTCAGGCGGGCCAGCCGCTCGAACGGATAGGCGTGCAGCGCGTTCAGGCGAGGATTCATGAGACAGCCCGGGACCCCTTAAGCAGTGTCGCGCCGATCCAGCGCCCGCCTGAGACTTTCGCGTAACCGATCTCCCGCAGCCGCGTCCAACGGGCGCCCGTCGAAGTCAGTGACGTAGAAGACGTCCTCAGCCCGTTCACCGACTGTCATGATCTTCGCAGCCTGCAGCTCCACGCCTTGCTCCATCAGGACCTTGCCCACATCGCAAAGCAACCCCGGCCGATCGCCTGCCGTGAGCTCCAGGACGGAGCGGCGGTTGCGCTCATCCACACTCAGGGCGATGAGCGTCGCCGTGTGGAACATCCGTGCCTGGCGGGGCGCGCGCCGGTAGACGGCGAACGGCGTGTCTTCCGGCCGCTGCAGCGAGCGCCACAGCGCATGCTCGATTTCCTCTTCCCGGTCGCGGTCGGTGATCGGCGCCCCATCGTCCTCCAGAACATGGAACAGATCCAGACTGAACCCGTCGCCCGTCGGAGTGATCCGCGCGTCGACGATGTTGAGCCCGAGTTGGTCCAGGACAGCCGTGGTGCGCGCGAAGCCGTGCCGGCGCGCGCGAGCGTAGATGAGCACGGCCGTCGTGCCGCGCAGGCTCTGCGGGTCGAGCGCGATCAGCGGCTCATCCGAGCTCGGGTCGCGATCCGCCAGGAGCCGCGAATGCCATGCGACCTCTTCCGGTGAGTGCTGCAGAAAATACGTGGCGGAGAAGCGTGTCCAGGCGCGCTCGATGTCAGCCGCCGGGAGATTGCGCTCCTGCATGAGCCGGCGGGCCGCTTCCTGTGTCTCGCGCACCAGCTGCTCCTGGTCGATTGGTGCCTCCAGGCCGCGACGCAGCGCCCGGCGCACGCGGTGATAGAAATCGTGGAAGAGCGATGCCTTCCATGAATTCCACAGCTTGGGGTTGGTGCCGCGCACGTCCGCGCAGGTGAGGACGTAGAGATAGTCGAGGTGCGCCTCATCGCCCACCGTGCGGGCGAAGGCGTTGATGACCTGAGGGTCGGCGATGTCTTGCTTTTGCGCCGTGATCGAGAAGGTGAGGTGGCTGCGCACCAGCCAGGCGACCATGCGCGCGTCGTAGGGCGAGAGTCCCTGCTCGAGGCAGAAGGCCTCCGCGTCCACCGCGCCGAGGTCGGAATGATCGCCGCCGCGGCCTTTGGCGATGTCGTGAAACAGCGCCGCGAGATAAGCGACCTCCGGACGGGGCAGCTGCTGCATGATGCGCGAGGCTTCGGGCAGCTCGTGATCGTACCGCGGGATCGCGAATCGCCTGAGGTTGCTCACCACGAAGAGCGTGTGCGCATCCACGGTGTAGGCGTGGAAGAGATCATATTGCATCCGGCCGACGATGCGGCCGAATGCCGGGATGTAACGGCCCAGTACGCCATAGCCGTTCATGCGCCGCAGCTCGTGGGTGACGCCAGCCGGCGCGCGCACGATTTCCAGGAAGAGCCGATGGTGGCGCGGGTTCTGGCGGAACTCCTCATCGATGAGCCAGAGGCTGCGCGCGACCGCGCGCATGGTCGCCGCGCGCACGCCCTTCACGTCGGGATTCTGCTGCAGCAACACGAAGAGCTCGAGTAGCGCGGAGGGGACGCGCGCGAAAACATCCTCGTTGACGGCCTCGAGCGAGCCGTTACGCACCTGGAAGCGGGCGTTGAGCGGCCGGGGCGGCCCGCTTTCGGTCTGCACCGCCTCGCGGAAGAGCTGCAGCAGCAGCTCGTTCAACAGGCTGACATCCTTGACCGTGCGGTAGTAGCGCTGCATGAACTGCTCTACCGCAAGGGTGTAGGAGGCGTCCTCGTAGCCAAAGGTCTGCGCGAGTTTGAGCTGATGATCGAACAGCAGGCGGTCCTCGCGCCGCCCGGTGATGACGTGCAGGCCGAACCGCACCTTCCAGAGGAACGACTGCGCCTGCTTGAGGCGCCGCAGCTCCGCGACCGTGAGAAAGCCGTTGGTGACCAGCCCATCGAGCGTGTCGGAGCCGAAGCGGCGCTTGGCGACCCAGGCGATGGTCTGGATGTCGCGCAGACCTCCGGGGCTCGTCTTGACGTTGGGCTCGAGGTTGTAGGCGGTGTCG
Organism: Steroidobacteraceae bacterium; assembly: GCA_036489335.1. Lineage (GTDB taxonomy): Bacteria > Pseudomonadota > Gammaproteobacteria > Steroidobacterales > Steroidobacteraceae > 13-2-20CM-66-19. Next base: position 31,508 of record DASXFY010000102.1, on the reverse strand, counting down.
TTTGCCTTCAGGTGGCGCTCCGATTGCTCGCGCACCTTGGCCTCGAAGAATTCCCTCACCGGCCAGATGCGATCCGGCGCAAGTGCGGTTTGCATGTCCGCGAGCAGGGCTGCGTTGCCGGAGAGCAGGCGCGCCTCGATCAGCGTTGTCATCACGCTGACGTCGGCGACGCTCTCGGCCTCACATTCCTCCACTGTGCGCACGCTATGACCGACCTCCAGGCCGATGTCCCAGAGGAAGGCGAGCAGCCGTTCGGTCGCCCCGCGCTCCGGGGCGTCTGGCGCGCGCGGCACCAGCAGCAGGATGTCGATGTCGGAGCAGAGGTGAAGCTCGCCGCGGCCATAGCCTCCTACCGCGACCAGCGCCCAGGAGATCATCGAGGCGATGGAGTGCGTGCGCCAAGACTCTCGCAGCACCACATCGACGAGCGCCGCCCGGGCATGCACCAGGCTCTCGACCGGCTCTTCGGCGAGGAAGCGGCCTTTCAGCTCTTCGTGGGCCTGGCGCAGCAGCTCACGCCATGCCGCGCTCGAGCCTTGTGCCTCGGCAAGGAGGGACGGCAGGCGCTGCAGCCAGGGCCAGCCGGGATCGGCGGGCGCGGCGGGCACCGTTTCCTCGAGGAGATCGGCGTCTCCGGCGGCCATGGTCGCCCTCAGTGGGCCCGCCGCTCGGCAGCGCCGAGCGTCAGCACCTCGTGACCCTGATCAGTGACCAACACCGTGTGCTCCCATTGGGCGGAGAGCGAGTGGTCCTTCGTGATCACCGTCCAGCCATCCGGCAGCAGGCGCACGTGACGCTTGCCGGCGTTGACCATCGGTTCCACCGTAAAGGTCATCCCGGCCTTGAGCTCGAAACCCGTGCCGGGCTCTCCGTAGTGCAGGACCTGCGGGTCCTCGTGGTAGATGCGTCCGATGCCGTGGCCGCAGTACTCGCGCACCACGGAGTAATTGTTCTGCTCCACGAAGGTCTGGATGGCGTGGCCGATATCGCCCAGCCGCGTGCCGGGGCGCACGGTCTGGATGCCGCGCCACATCGCCTCGAAGCAGGTTTCGGCGAGCCGCTGCGCGTGCGCAGGGGGCTTGCCGACGAAGTACATGCGGCTGGTATCGCCGTGAAATCCCTCCCGGATCACCGTGACATCTATGTTCACGATGTCGCCCGCCTTGAGGCGCTTGTCGTTCGGGATGCCGTGGCACACGACGTGATTGACCGAGGTACAGATGGTCTTGGGGAAGCCGCGGTAGTTCAGGTTCGCCGGCACCGATTTCTGCACGCCGACGATGTAATCGTGGCAGATGCGGTCGAGCTCGTCCGTGGTCACCCCGGGTACGACGTACTCCGTGATCATGTCGAGCACGTCGGCGGCGAGATGGCCGGCGATGCGCATTTTTTCCTGCTCTTCGGGGGTTTTGATGGTCACGTGCATGGTGTTTCGATTCATGGTATAAAGCGCCGCCTTTTTTGGCAATTCTCGACTACTTACACCACACGCGCATCGCTAAACCCACCGGCTGGGTGTCCTCGCCAGGATGAGGATGGCCGCGGGGATGCGCGGAGGCTCAACCCAAACAGGAGATTCTCCATGTCCGGCGTGTCCATGCGACAGATGCTGGAAGCGGGTGTCCATTTTGGACATCAGACCCGCTTCTGGAACCCGAAGATGGCCCCCTTCATCTTCGGCGAGCGTAACAAGATCCACATCATCAATCTCGAAAAGACGCAGCCGCTCTACGTGGAGGCGGCCCAGTTCATCAAGGGCGTGGTCGCCGACGGCGGCACGGTGCTCTTCGTGGGCACCAAGCGCTCCGCCCGCGAGGCGATGCAGAAGGAAGCCCAGCGCTCCAGTCAGCCGTTCGTCAATCAGCGCTGGCTTGGGGGCATGCTGACGAACTTCAAGACCATCCGCCAGTCGATCAAGCGGCTGGCTGAGATCACTGAGCTCGCCACATCGGGCGCCCTCGACAAGCGCGGCAAGAAGGAGGCGACCCAGCTCCGCCGCGAGATGGAGAAGCTGGAAAGGAGCCTCGGCGGCATCAAGAACATGGACGGCCTGCCGGATGCGCTTTTCGTGGTCGACGTCGGGCACGAGAAGATCGCTGTCGATGAGGCGAGGAAGCTCGGCATTCCGGTGGTGGCGATCGTCGACACCAATTGCTCTCCGGACGGGATCGACTACGTGGTCCCCGGCAATGACGACGCCATGCGCGCGATCCAGCTCTATGCCGCGGGCGTCGCAGACGCCGTGCTCGAGGGCAAGGAAGCCGTGCCTGCCGTCGCCGTGGGCGAGGACGAGTTCGTGGAGCTTGACGAGGCCGGCAATCCGCGCCGCAAGTCCGCGCGCGGCCGCCAGAAGCCTGCCGCCACGGTGCGCAACAAGAAGGCTCCCCCGCGCCGCCGGCCCGCGCCGGTCAAGGCGCCCGCCGCTGTCGGTGCCCCCGAGCCGGCTGCCAGCGATGAGGAGGATGTGGAGGGCGAGGAAGTGCCGGAGCTGGCCGCATCGGGCGGCAGCGGCACGGGCGACAACAAGCCCGCCGCGCCGGCCCGGCGTCCGAGCGGCGGTGCCACTGGCCGGCGCAAGGGCGGCGGCCGCGATTCATGAGCGTCCCAGCAGACACTGTCAAGCAGCTTCGCGAGCGCACCGGCGCCGGCATGATGGAGTGCAAGAAAGCCCTGGTCGAGACCGGGGGCGACATCGATGCGGCCGCGGAGCTCATGCGCAAGCAGGGCCTCGCCAAGGCCGACAAGAAAGCGGCGCGCATCGCCGCCGAAGGCGTCATTGCCATCGAGCGCTCGGCCGACGGGCTCACGGCCGCAATGGTGGAGGTCAACTGCGAGACGGACTTCGTGGCGCGGGAGCAGGATTTCCGTGCCTTCGCCAAGGCCGTTGCCCACCGCGTGGTGGCCGATCGCCCGCAGACGCTCGAGGCTCTGCTGCAAGCGAAGCTCGAAGGCTCGGAGTCGATCGAGGAACGCCGCAGGGCGCTCGTGGCCAAGATCGGTGAGAACATCGGCGTGCGGCGTTTCGCGGCCCTTACCGCGCCGCAGCACCTCGGCGCCTATGCCCATGGCACCCGCATCGGAGCCTTGGTCGCGCTGCAGGGCGGGAATGCGCAGCTCGCGCACGACCTTGCGATGCACGTTGCGGCGAGCAATCCGAAGTACCTTTCCCATCGCGAGGTGCCGAGCGAGGTGCTGGCCAAAGAGCGCGAGATCCTCACCGAGCAAGCCCAGAAAGAGGGCGGGGGCAAGCCGCCGGAGATCATCGCCAAGATGGTCGAGGGGCGCTTGCGCAAGTCGCTGGGGGAGATCACGCTTCTCGGCCAACCGTTCGTGAAGGATCCGGACACGACCGTTGAGAAGCTGCTGAAAGGCGCCGGCGCGCAGGTGGCCGCGTTCGAGCGCTTCGAGGTTGGCGCGGGCATCGAGAAGAAGCAGGAGGACTTCGTGGCGGAGGTGATGGCCCAGGTCAAGGGCTCCTCCGGCCCGGACAAGCACTGACGCCGCGGCAAACGTTCACGAGAAAGCCCCGCCCCAGGCGGGGTTTTTTCCATCACGACGAGGCGATTTGGGATGACCGAAAGTAATAAGGGCCGCTACTCCCGCATTCTCGTGAAGCTCTCGGGCGAGGCTCTGATGGGCCGTGCCGACTACGGCATCGATCCGGACATCCTCAAGCGCATCGCGGGGGAGCTGCAGGATATCGTCGGCTTCGGGGTGCAGCTCGCGGTGGTCATCGGCGGCGGCAACATCTTTCGCGGCGCGGGCCTCGCACGCGCCGGCATGGACCGGGTGGCGGGGGACCAGATGGGCATGCTCGCCACGGTCATGAACGCGCTCGCGATGCAGGATGCTCTCGAGAGCCTGGGGCTGTATGCGCGCGTGATGTCCGCCATCCGCATCAACGAGGTTTGCGAGGACTACATCCGCCGCCGGGCCATCCGTCACCTCGAGAAGGGCCGGGTGGTCATCTTCGCCGCGGGCACCGGCAATCCCTTCTTCACGACGGACACCGCCGCGGCGCTGCGGGGGATCGAGATCAACGCCGAAGTGCTCCTCAAGGCCACCAAGGTGAACGGGGTCTACTCCGACGATCCGATGCGCAACCCGGCCGCGGTCCGCTACACCCATCTCACCTTCGACCGGGTGCTCACCGAGAAGCTGAATGTCATGGACACGACCGCCGTGGTGATGTGCCGCGATAACAACTTGCCGTTGCGGGTCTTCAATCTCAACAACGCCGGCGACCTGACGCGCATCGTGCGCGGCGAGGAAGTCGGTACCGCCGTCACTTGCGAGTGAGCCGGGCCGCGTCGCGGAGATATAAATGCTCGAAGACATCAAGAAAGACGCGCGTGAGCGCATGGCCAAATGCGTGCAGAACTTCCAGGGGGACCTCAAGAAGCTGCGCACCGGTCGGGCGCATCCGAGTTTGATCGAGCACCTCAAGGTCGACTACTACGGCTCGGACGTGCCGCTGCAGCAGGTGGCGAGCATCGCCGTCGAGGAGGGCCGAACGCTCGTCGTGTCGCCGTGGGAAAAGACCGTCGTGCAGGCGATCGAGAAGGCCATCTTCAGGTCGGACCTGGGCTTGACGCCCATGACCGCCGGCACGGTGATCCGCATTCCGATGCCCCCCCTAACCGAGGAACGACGGCGCGAGATCACCAAGGTGCTGCGGCACGACGCGGAGGGTGCGCGTGTCGCGGTGCGCAACGTGCGCCGCGACGTGATGAGCGACATCAAGGAGCTGCTGAAGGAGAAGATGATCTCGCAGGATGACGAGCGGCGCGCGGAAGGGGAGATCCAGAAGCTCACCGACAAGCACGTTGCCGACATCGAGCAGCTTCTGGCGGCCAAGGAAAAGGAAGTGATGCAGGTGTGATGTATACCGTGCCCCGGCACATCGCGATCACGATGGACGGCAACGGCCGGTGGGCGGCGGCGCGCGGCTTGCCTCGATCGGCGGGCCACAAGGCGGGCCTGGTGCCGGTGCGTCTCTGTGTCGAGGAGTGCAGCCGGCTCGGAGTGGAGGCGCTGACTCTGTTCGCCTTCTCGAGCGAGAACTGGTCGCGGCCGGCGGAGGAAGTGGCGAGCCTGATGGGCCTGTTTTTCGAAGCGGTGGATCGCGAGATCGCGGAGCTGCACCGGCAGAGTGTGCGCCTGCGCTTCATCGGCAACCGGCAGCGGCTGTCGGTGCGGCTGCAGGCGCAGATCGCCGGCGCGGAGCAGCATACCGCCACCAACACGGGTCTGAAGCTTCAGGTCGCGGTGAGTTATGGCGGCCGTTGGGACATCGTGCAGGCCACGCGCGGGCTCGCGGCGAAGTGCGTGAGTGGCGCCCTGCGGCCCGCCGAGATCGACGAGGAGTGCTTTGGCGCGGCGCTCGAGCTCGGGGGCCTGCCGGACGCGGATCTGCTGATCCGCACCGGGGGCGAGCGGCGCATCAGCAACTTTCTGCTGTGGAACATCGCTTATGCGGAGCTCTACTTCAGCGATCGGCTGTGGCCGGATTTCGACAAGACGGAACTGTCCGCTGCGCTCGAGTTCTTCGCGGGCCGGGAGCGACGCTTCGGCCAGACAACCGGACAGATGAAAGCACGAGGCCCGTGAGCGAGTCGCTGCGCAAACGAGTTACCACCGCCGCCGTCCTCATTGCGCTGCTGCTGGTAGTGCTGTTCCGGCTGCCCGCGGTTGCCACCGTGGCCGTCCTCACCATCGTGGTGCTCATGGGCGCCTGGGAGTGGTCGGCTTTTCTCAAGTGGTCCGACCCGCGGGCGCGGGCCGGATTCGTCGCTCTGATCGCGGTCCTGCTGCCCGTCGCATGGTTCGCGACACGCACTGCGGCCGGCCTCGAGGCACTGCTCGGGCTCGCGCTGCTCTGGTGGCTGGTCGCGCTGACCTGGATCGTGGTCGCGCCGCGGCGGGTGAGCGCCTGGTCGGCGGCACTCGCCGGGCTCCTGTCTCTGGTGCCGGCCTGGCTCGCGCTGACGCGCCTGCGGCTCGACACCCGGCATGGCGCGCAGTGGGTGCTCTTTGCCCTGGTGCTGGTCTGGATGGCCGATATCGGTGCGTACTTCTGTGGCCGGCGGTTCGGCCGGCGACGGCTCGCTCCCGCAGTTTCGCCGGGGAAAACCTGGGAAGGCGCGCTCGGGGGCCTCGTCGCCAGCGGCATCGTCGCGGTCGTCGGCGCCGCCTGGTTCCGGCTGCCGCTCGAGCAGTTCCTGGTGCTCTGTCTGGCGGCGGTGGCCTTCTCCATCGTCGGTGATCTGACCGAAAGTCTGCTGAAGCGCTTCGCTGGAATGAAGGACAGCGGTACGCTCTTTCCGGGGCACGGCGGCGTGATGGACCGCATCGATAGCGTCACGGGCGCCGTGCCCGTGCTGTTGCTCGGCCTCACTTTTCTAGGAGTCCTGCCATGATCGGTGTGGTCGTCTTGGGTTCCACCGGCTCCATCGGCGAGAGCACGCTCGATGTGCTCGCGCGCCATCCTGACCGCTTCCGCCTGGTCGCCCTCGGTGCCAACCGCAACGTCGCCAAGCTCGCGGAGCAGATCCGTCGGTTCCGGCCCGCGTACGCGGCAATGGCCGACAAGGGGGCCGCGCGCGAGCTCCTTGCGGAGCTCGGCACTGCCACGCACCCGACCCGTATTCTTGCGGGCGCCGACGCACTCACGGAGATCGCGACGCTACCGGAAGCAGAGTGCGTCATGGCTGCGATCGTGGGCGCCGCGGGGCTCGGCTCCACGCTCGCTGCCGCGCGTGCCGGTAAGCGCCTGCTGCTTGCGAACAAGGAATCGCTCGTCATGTCAGGTCCGCTGCTCATGGATGCCGTGCGTGAAAGTGGCGCCACACTGTTGCCCATCGACAGCGAGCACAACGCCATTTTCCAATGCCTGCCGGCGGGATCGCGTGCCGGCGCCACGCCGAAAGGCGTGCGCCGCATCCTCCTCACCGCATCCGGCGGCCCGTTTCGCGACTGGCAGGCGGACGCCATCGCCGCGGCGACTCCCGAGGCGGCCTGCGCTCATCCCAACTGGGTGATGGGGCGCAAGATCTCGGTCGACTCGGCGACCCTGATGAACAAGGGACTCGAGCTCATCGAAGCGTGCTTTCTCTTCGCGGTGACGCCGGACCGAGTCGAGATCGTCGTCCATCCGCAGAGCATCATCCATTCGCTGGTCGAATACCTCGATGGCTCGGTGCTCGCGCAGCTCGGCTCGCCGGATATGCGCACGCCCATCGCCTGCGCGCTCTCCTGGCCCGAGAGAATCGCTTCCGGTGTAGACTTCCTCGATCTGGTGAAGACCTCGCGGCTCGATTTTCGCGCCCCGGATCCGCAGAAATTCCGCTGCCTGGCGCTGGCACAGTCGGCGGCGCAGGCCGGCGGGCTGACTCCGGTCGCCCTGAACGCCGCCAACGAGGTTGCCGTCCAAGCCTTTCTGGAGCGCCGATTGAACTTTCCGGGCATTGCCGCAGTCATTGAAGAAGTGGTCACACGGTGTCCCGCGGGGGCTATAGGCGGGCTCGACGATGTGCTGGCGGCCGACGCAGAGGCCCGGCGGCTCGCGTCGGAGCGGATCGAAGGCGGGCTGTGCGCGGCCGCGGGGCGCTCGCTCGAGGGCGCGCGGGCATGAGTGTCATCTGGTACACGCTGTGGTTCGTCATCGCCGTCGGGGTGCTGGTCACCATTCACGAGTTCGGCCATTTCTGGGTCGCGCGGCGCCTCGGCTTCAAGGTACTCCGGTTTTCGGTCGGGTTCGGACAACCGCTCTGGTCGCGGCGGATCGGGGCGGATCGCACGGAGATCGCCATCGCGCCCATCCCGCTGGGCGGTTACGTCAAGCTGCTCGACGAGCGCGAGGGCCCGGTGCCGCCGGAGGATCTGGCGCGCTCCTTCACGCGCAAGCACCCTTTTCTGCGCATCCTGGTGCTGCTCGCCGGACCGGCTTTCAACATCGTGTTCGCCATTCTGGTGCTCGCGGGCATCATGTGCGTGAGCGGCATTACGGAGTACCTGCCCGTGGTGGGCGATGTGACGACCGGGTCGATCGCCGCCAACGCGGGACTGCGCTCCGGCGATACCATCGTCGCGATCAACGGCTCGCAGGTGAGCGAGCAGCAGGGCGTCATCTTCGACCTTCTCGATGCGATGAGCTCGCGCGGCGACGCGGACTTTACCGTGCACGGCAGCCAAGGAGATGTCCGCCACGTCGATCTCATCGTGAGCAACCCCGTCAACCGCCGGCGCCTCACCACGTTACCGGAGCTTTTCACCGGGCTGGGCTTTCAGTTCTGGGAGCCGCCAATTCCCGCTGTGCTCTCCCACGTGGTGCCGGATGGGCCCGCGGCGCGCGCGGGACTGCAGGCGGGCGATCGCATCGTGTCCGTCAACGGGCAGCCGGTGAAGGATTTCGACGACGTCATCGCGCAGGTGACTCCCCATCCCGGTGGCACCATCAGCATGACGTACGAGCGCGACGGCCAGACGCACGCCGTGCAAGTGGAGGTCGCGAGCGAGGAGGCGGACGGGAAATACCTCGGCCGCATCGAGGCGGAGGGCGAGCTACCGGCGGACATCCCCTATCCGCCGAGCATGGTGCGGCACCTGAGCGTGTCTCCTTTCTCGGCCTTGGGTCGCGCCAGCGAGGAGTCGTGGGACATGACGGCTCTGCAGGGAACGATGTTCTGGCGCATGATGCTCGGCGAGGTGTCGCTCAAGAACCTGAGCGGGCCGGTGTCGATCGCGGAATACGCCGGTCAGTCGGCGAGCCAGGGAGCGGGCGCGTTCCTCGACTTCCTGGTGCTGATCTCACTGTCGCTCGGGTTCCTGAACCTGCTGCCTATACCCATTCTCGACGGCGGCCAGATCGTCTTTCAGCTGGTGGAATGGGTGAAAGGCAGCCCGATGTCGGAGCGGGCGCAGGTCGTCGGGCAGCAGGTGGGGATCGCGCTGCTGATCCTCCTCATGGGGGTGGCGCTCTTCAACGACATCGCGCGCCAGTTCAGTTGAGCCAGTTCAGTTGAGTTTGGCAGAGCTATAGCCGGACCCCGAGAGGTCCGCGCGTCCGCCGCGGCGCCATCGCCGTGGCGAGCGGGGGTTGACTTTACGTGATCGATGCAACAGTTGGGGCCGGAAGAGCCCGAAAGTGACAAAGTTGGGTATCAGAACATGAAGCCTCGCGTCGTGCTGCTGGCCGCGGTCGTACTGGCCGTCCATTCGGCGCTCGCGCCCGCGCAGACCCAGCTGGAGTCAACAGACTCGAGCTTCGCCGTCCAGGACATCAAGGTAGAGGGACTGCAGCGCATCTCCGAGGGCACGGTATTCAATTACCTGCCGGTGAACATCGGCGATCACCTGACGCCGCAGCGGGTCCGCGAAGCCATTCGCGCCCTGTACGCCACCGGATTCTTCCGTGACGTGGAGCTGCGCCGCGAGGGGAGCAGCCTGATCGTCGTAGTGCTGGAGCGGCCCTCGATCGAGAGCTTCACCATCTCCGGCAACAAAGACATCAAGACCGACGAGCTGCAGAAGTCGCTGCGCAACATCGGGCTCGCGCCCGGCAAGATCTTCGACCGCTCCGTGCTCGATGACGTGACCCAGTCCCTCACCGACGAGTACTACAGCCGCGGCAAGTACGGCGTCGAGATCGACAACACCGTCACCGCCGACACCGACAACCGCGTCAAGATCGCCATCAAGATCCGCGAGGGCGACCGCGCGGTGATCCGCTCTATCAACATAGTCGGCGATACGAAGTTCAAGCAGAAGGACGTCCTGCAGAGCTTCCAGCTGAAGACGCCGAACTGGCTCTCCTGGTATCGGCAGGACGACCGCTACTCGCGCGAAACGCTGCAGGGCGACCTCGAGCGGCTGCGTGATTACTACATGGACCGGGGCTATGCCAATTTCCAGATCAACTCCACCCAGGTGCAGATCACGCCCGAGAAGAACGACATATTCATCGACGTCAACATCACCGAGGGGCAGGTCTTCAAGATCTCCTCGGTGAAGCTCGCCGGCATCTTCGTCGTGCCGAAGCCGGAGCTGGAGCAGCTGGTCGTGATCCATCCGGGTGAGACCTTCAATCGCAAGCTCATCACCGCGACCCAGAAGTTCATCCAGGACCGCCTGGGCGAGGATGGCTACGCCTTTGCGAAGGTCGATCCGGTGCCGACACCCGATGACAAGACCCACACGGTCGCGCTCACCTTCTTCATCGATCCGGGCAATCGCGTCTACGTCCGCAACATCATCTTCTCCGGCGAAACCTCGATCAACGATGTGGTGCTGCGCCGGGAAATGCGCCAGCTCGAGGGCGCGTGGCTGTCCAACGTCGCGCTCGAGCGCTCCAAGCAGCGCATCCAGAGGCTTCCGTACGTCAAGGACGTGAGCTACACCACCACACCCGTGTCCGGCTCGGCGGACCAGGTGGACGTGAATTACAAGATCAAGCAGGGGCCGGCGGCGCAGCTTTCGGGCGGCATCGGCTACTCGGCGACCTACAAGCTCATGTTGAACGCCAACTATGCCGATGCCGACTTCCTCGGCACCGGCAACCGCTTCGGCGTCGAGCTCGAGGGCGGGGCGTACAACAAGACCTACAATGTTTCGTACACCAACCCCTACATCACCATGAACGGGATCGGGCAGACGCTGTCGGCGACCTACAGCGACGTGACGCAGTTCGTCTCCTCGTCGTCGAACTTCTCCTCGAAGACGCTCAGCTTGGGCCCGACCTGGGTGGTGCCGATCTCCGAGTTCCAGTTCCTGCAGTTCGGCGCGGTCTTTCAGAGCTCGCAGCTGCTCACCACCTCCTACAGCAGCGCGCAGCAGTCGAACGAGTGGGTATTGGAGAACGGCCACTCTTACACGCGGCTGGTGCACGAGGATTACACCAACAACGATTACGAGCTCTACGGCACCAACTTCAACAACATCCTGTTCGTGGGCGGCTGGGGCATAGATTCGCGCAATCGCTCGCTGTTCGCCGATCGCGGCAACCGCACGGCGATCACCGCCCGGATCACCTCGCCCGGAAGCGTGGTGCAGTACTACATGGCGGACCTCACCTTCCAGCAGTACGTGCCCCTCTGGCCCGACCACCTGACCTTCTCGTTCTTCAACAGCGTCGACTACGGTGGGGCGCTCGGCAAGACGACCGCCATTCCGCCCTTCCAGCAGCTTTTCGGCGGCGGCCCGGACTCGGTGCGGGGCTTTCGCGAGGACTGGCTCGGGCCGCGCGACAACTTCGGCAATCCCTACGGCGGCAACTTCCGCATCACCAGCCAGAACGAGCTCATCCTGCCGATGCCGGCAAAGTGGCGGCAGAGCGCCCGGGTGAGCCTGTTCTTCGACATGGGCAACGTCTTCTACACCGGCAACAAGATCCAGTTCTTCGGACCCGACGGGGTGACGCCGGTGAACTACCACCTGAACGGCTGGGGCGATCTCAGACGCTCGGTCGGCCTCGCCGTCCAGTGGCTGGCGCCGCTCGGGCTGTTCCGTTTCAGCTTTGGCGTGCCGCTGAACTCAAAGCACAGCACGCTCTGCGGCACCGGCAACAGCTGCACCTGGGGGGATGAGACCGAGGGCTTCCAGTTCTCGGTCGGCAACGCTTTTTAAATGCGCTGACGCACATGGTCTTAACGGGGTTCGCCGCGCGAACCCCGAGCGATTAGCGGCGCGAAAAGCGCCGGGGGGAATGCTATTATTATTGGCTTAGCCGCCTTTAGACGGCTTGATCATCATCCGAGGTGGGTTTCCGTGAAGTGCTTGATTTGGTTGCGCTCTGGGGTTTGCGGGATCGTCATGGCAGCGGGGCTAGCGCTGGCGCTGGCGGGGGTAGCGGCCGCGGCGCCGGCAGCCGGCCTCAGGATTGCGGTGGTGAATTACTCACAGCTGATCCAGGAGTCGCCGCAGGCGCAGGCCGCCGTGGCGTCGCTGCGCGCGGAGTTCGCGCCCAAGCAGCGTACCCTGCAGACGCAGGCCACTGCGCTCAAGGCCAGGGAGGACACGCTGAAGAAGAACGAGGCCACCATGACGCAGGACCAGCGCGACCAGGCGGAGGTCGAGCTGCGCGAGCAATATCAGGATCTGGCGCATAAGCAGAGCGAGATCCAGGACGATGTCAATACGCGCCGCAACGAGCTGATGTCGGAGCTGCAACATACGCTGCAGCAGATCGTGCAGACCTACGCCAAGCAGCAGGGCTTCGACCTCGTGCTTGCCGACGGTTTCATCTATGCCACACCCGCGCTCGACATCACCCCGGCCATCCTGAGTGTGATGAAGTCGCAGGCAGGCGCCCGTCGGGCTCCGGCGACGCGCGGCAAGTAAACGCGGCACGGCGCGGCCGCCGCGATCCGTTTCTCCATGAGCATCTCACTCGGGGAGCTCGCGGTCCGATTCGGCTGCGAGCTGCGCGGCGATCCTGAGGCTCGTGTCGATCGCGTGGCCACGCTCGCGCGTGCGGATTCGCACTCCCTGGCCTTTCTCGCCAATCCGCACTACCGCCAGCAGGTCGCGACGACGAGTGCCGGCGCGGTGGTCCTCGACGCCGCCAGCGCGGCGGACTGCGCGACCGCGGCGCTGGTCTGCGAGAACCCGCACGCGACCTATGCGCGTATCGCCGCCATCCTGCACCCGTTCCCGGCGGCCCCCCCTGGAACACACTCGTCCGCCGTGATCGCTCCGGGAGCGCGCATCGATCCCGGCGCACATGTCGGCGCCTTCAGCGTGATCGGGGAGGGCGCGATCATTGGCGCGCGCGCGTTCATCGGCCCGCATTGCCTGGTCGAAGAGGGGGCGACCGTGGGCGAAGACGCGCGGCTCACAGCCCGCGTCACCATTTGCCATCACGTGGAGATCGGGACGCGTACCGTCATCCAGCCGGGTGCGGTAATTGGTGGCGACGGCTTCGGATTCGCGCAGGAGCGCGGCCGTTGGATCAAGGTGCCGCAGATCGGCACCGTACGCGTAGGGCCCGACGTCGAGATCGGCGCCAACACGACCATCGATCGCGGAGCCATCGACGACACGGTCATCGAGGAGGGTGCGAAGCTCGACAACCTGATCATGATCGCGCACAACGTACGGGTTGGCGCCCACAGTGCTCTGGCTGCCTGCGTCGGGATTTCAGGCAGCACGAACGTCGGCCGGCGCTGCATGATCGGCGGCCAGGTGGGTATTGGCGGACACCTCACGATCAGCGACGATGTGATCATCACCGGCTGCACGATGGTCAGCCATTCCATCCCCCGGCCCGGCGTATACTCCGGGGGGATTCCGCTCGAAGAGGCGCATGTCTGGCGCCGGCTGGTCGCGCGCTTCAAGCGTATCGATTCGCTCGCCACACGGCTGAAAGCGCTAGAGCGCGGCACCTCCCGCGGCCCCGATCAGGAAGAGGATGATGACTGAATCGCTGCAGCTCGATATCCAAGGCATTCTGCGGTACCTGCCGCACCGCTATCCTTTCCTGCTCGTCGACCGCGTGCTCGAGTGGCACAGTGGCAAGAACATCCGTGCGCTGAAGAACGTCACTTACAACGAGCCGTACTTCCCCGGTCATTTCCCGGGCCGGCCGGTGATGCCGGGTGTCATCATCATCGAGGCGCTGGCGCAGACGGCGGGCATCCTCACCTTCCTGAGCGCCAACTTCATCCCCGACAAGGAGACCCGCTTCTACTTCGTCGGCATCGACAAGGCACGCTTCCGCAAGCCGGTCGAGCCGGGCGACCAGCTCGTGCTCACCGCCCAGGTGGAGCGTTACCTGAAAGGCATCTGGCGCTTTTCCACCTCGGCCCTGATCGGCGACAACGAAGTGGCTCACGCCGAGATCATGGTGGCGCCGGAGACCGTGAAGTGATCGACCCGCACGCCATCGTCTCGCCGCAGGCGGAGCTGGCGGCGGACGTCACCGTGGGTCCCTTCAGCGTGATCGGCCCGGAAGTACGCATCGGCCCGGGCACCATAATCGGCCCTCACGTCGTCATCACCGGCCAGACGACGATCGGGGCCAACAACCATGTCTATCAGTTCGCCTCGCTCGGAGACGCGCCACAGGACAAGAAGTACGCGGGCGAGCCCACTCGGCTCGAAATTGGCGACCGCAACGTTTTCCGCGAGAGCAGCACGATGAATCGGGGCACGATCCACGACAAGGGCGTCACCCGCATCGGCCATGACAATCTCTTCATGTCCTATTCCCACGTCGCGCACGACTGCGTAGTGGGAAGCAACACGGTATTCGCCAACTGCGCCTCGCTTGCCGGTCATGTCGAGATCGGCGACTGGGTCATTCTCGGCGGCCTGTCGGCCGTGCACCAGTATTGCAAGGTCGGCGCACACGCCTTTCTCGCGGGCGGCGCGATTGTCACCCGCGACGTTCCTCCCTATGTCATGGTCGCCGGTAATCCCAGTTCGCCACACATGGTCAACTCCGAGGGCCTGAAGCGCCGAGGATTCACGGAAGATCAGGTCCGCTCCGTCCGTGAGGCCTATCGCCTCGTATACCGCTCCGACCTGAAGCTGAGCGAGGCGCTCGAGCGGCTGGAGCCGTCCGCCACGGACCGGCCAGAGCTGCGGCTGTTCGTCGACTTCATCCGCAGCTCGACGCGCAGCATCATTCGATGATGCGGGCGGCGCCGCTGCGCGTCGGCATCGTCGCCGGGGAATCTTCTGGAGATCTACTCGGCGCCGCGCTCATCGCGGCGCTGCGCGAGCGTGTTCCCGATCTGCAATGCTTCGGTGTGGCGGGACCGAAAATGGTCGCGGCCGGCTGTGAGGCCTGGGCGGGGGCGGAGGAACTCGCGGTCATGGGTCTCGCCGAAGTCGTGCGCCATCTGCCGCGGCTGCTGCGGTTGCGGGCTTCGTTGGCCGCGCGGTTTCTCGCATGCCGTCCTGACGTGTTCATCGGGGTCGACGCGCCGGAGTTCAATCTCGGACTGGCGAAGCGTCTGCACGCCAGAGGCCTCAAGACCGTTCAGTACGTGAGCCCGCAGGTTTGGGCCTGGCGCCAGGGGAGGGTTCGGAACATCGGCCGCGCCTGCGATCTGGTGCTTTGTCTGTTGCCTTTCGAGACTGCCTTCTACTCGAGGTACGGTGTACCGGCGGCTTTCGTCGGTCATCCGCTCGCTGATCAGATTCCGCTCGATGTCGACCGGCAAGGCGCGCGCGCGGCTCTCGGTCTTAAGCCTTCCGCGGCTATCGTGGCGCTCCTGCCGGGCAGCCGGGTCGGGGAGGTGGAGCGGCTGGCGACGGATTTTCTGCAGGCCGCCGCATGGCTCGCCGAGCGCCGCCCGGATCTCGAGTTCATCGCACCCATGGCGACGGGGCGTGCTCGTGAGCTCTTTGAGAGCAAACAGCGGGAAGTGCCTGCCGCACCAAAGATTTTGTTGCTCGACGGGCAGGCTCAGGAGGTGCTCGCCGCGTGTGATGCAGCGATCGTCGCCTCGGGAACCGCTACACTGGAGACGCTGCTGTCGCGCCGACCGATGGTCGTGGCGTACCGTTTCAGCGCGCTCACCGCCTTCCTGCTGCGAAGACTGCGACTGGTCAACGTGCCGTACTTCTCACAACCGAATCTGCTCCTCGGGCGACCGCTGGTGCCCGAGCTGCTCCAGGAGCAGGTGAGCGGCGCCGCGCTCGGTGAGGCACTCCTTGGCCGGCTGTCCGACAGCGCTTATCTGCGCGAGCTCGACGAGGAGTTTCGCAAGGTTCACGAGACACTTCGCGGTGGCTCGGCGGCGCGCGCGGCCGAGGCGATCCTGGCGCTGCTGCGGGTGCCGCAGGCGCAGAAACCCTAATGAGCCGACGCGAACCCACGATCGAACGTCCGCGCGGCGCCGCTCAGGCCGATCTGTGGCCTGCAGGCCGGCGTCCGGGTGGCAGTGGGCGACGTGTCGCCGGCGTCGACGAGGCGGGTCGCGGCCCGCTAGCGGGCCCGGTCGTCGCGGCGGCAGTGATCCTCAACCCGCGCCGGCGCATCGAGGGGCTGGCTGACTCCAAAGCCCTCAGCCCGCAGCAACGCGCGCGTCTCGCGCCGATCATCCGCACTCGCGCTCTGGCGTGGGCGGTCGCCTGGGCCGACCGCGACGAGATCGACGCCCTGAACATTCTCGGTGCGACGTTTCTCGCCATGCGCCGCGCGCTGCTGCGCCTGCCCGTATGTCCCACGCACGTACAGATCGACGGCAATCAACTGCCGCCGCTCGCCGATCTGCCGCTCGGCTGTACTGCGGAAGCGATCATCGAGGGCGATGCGCGTATCGGCGCAATCAGTGCCGCCTCCATTCTCGCCAAGACGTGCCGCGATGCCATGATGGAGGCGCTGGATCCCTGCTATCCCGGCTTCGAGCTTGCCGCCCACAAGGGCTACGGCACACCGGCGCACCTCGAGGCTCTGCGGACGCGCGAGCCCTCACCGCAGCACCGCCGCTCTTTCAGCCCGGTCAGGGTGGCGTTGGGCATCCTGCCCGACAGGCAGGGTGAGCTGGCCCTGGCCGGCAGCGACACGGAGGCCTGACATGTCCGCGGGCTTCGTGCATCTGCGCCTGCACACCGAGTATTCGCTGATCGACAGTGTCGTGCGCGTACCGGAACTCATCGAGGCGGTCGCCGCCGCCGGCATGCCCGCGGTCGCCGCAACCGACCAGAGCAACCTCTTTGCGATGGTCAAGTTCTACCGCGCCGCGCTCGCGCGTGGCGTCAAGCCCATCATCGGCGTCGACCTGCTGGTACGCGAGCCTGGGGAGCGACAGCAGCCGACGCGCATCACTCTCATCTGCCAGAACCAGGCCGGCTACCACAACGCCACGCGGCTCGTCAGCCGCGCCTATCTGGAAGGACAGCAGCGGGGCGTGCCGCTGATCGAGCGCGAGTGGCTCACCGCCGAGACGCTCGATGGGCTGATCGCGCTCTCCTGTGCGACCGAAGGCGATGTCGGGCGTGCGTTGGTGAATGGTCGCGAGGAGGATGCCGCCCGCGCACTCGATCGCTGGCTCGCGCTGCTTCCCGATCGCTACTACATCGAGCTGCAGCGCCTGGGCCGTGCCGATGAAGAGAGCTACATTGCCGCCGCCGTCAACCTCGCGGGGCGCCGCGGCGTCCCGGTAGTCGCCACCAACGACGTGCGCTTCCTCAAACAGAGCGACTTCGAGTCGCACGAAGCGCGCGTCTGCATCCACGACGGCGCCCTCCTGGCCGACGCCAACCGCGTACGCCGTTACACCGCCCAGCAGTACCTGCGCTCTCCGGAAGAAATGGCGCGTCTCTTCGCCGACGTTCCCGAAGCGCTGGCCAATTCCGTCGAAATTGCTCGCCGCGCGAGTCTCGCCCTCAAGCTCGGCCAGGTGCGCCTGCCGGCTTATCCCGTTCCCGGCGGCATGACGACGGAGGAGTTCCTGCGCACGGAGGCGGAGTCCGGGCTCGAGAAGCGCCTGACGGAGCTCAGCACGGCAGACCCGGAGGTGTACCGCAAGCGCCTGCGCGACGAGCTCGATGTCATCTGCCAAATGGGCTTCGCCGGCTACTTCCTGATCGTGGCCGACTTCATCAGATGGGCGCGCGAAAATGGCGTCCCCGTCGGCCCCGGTCGCGGTTCCGGCGCCGGCTCGCTGGTGGCCTACAGTCTGCGCATCACGGATCTCGAGCCGCTTCGCTACGATCTCCTCTTCGAGCGCTTCCTCAATCCCGAGCGCGTCTCGATGCCCGACTTCGACGTCGACTTCTGCATGGAGGGCCGGGACCGCGTGATCGATTACGTGGCCGGACGCTACGGCCGCGAGCGCGTCTCGCAGATCATCACGTACGGCACCATGGCCGCCAAAGCTGTCGTGCGCGATGTTGGTCGCGTGCTCGGCATGACCTACGGCTTCGTCGACAAGATCGCCAAGCTCATTCCGTTCGAGCTCGGCATCACCCTCGATGATGCTCTGCAGAAGGAGCCCGAGCTCAAGCGCCTGTACGATTCCGAGGAGGAGGTTCACAACCTCATCGATCTCGCCCGCTCGTTGGAAGGGCTGACTCGCAATGCCGGCATGCACGCGGGTGGCGTAGTCATTGCGCCGTCCGTGTTGACGGACTTCGCGCCGTTGTATTGTGACGAGTCGGGCGGAAATCTCGTCACCCAGTTCGACAAAGACGATGTCGAGGCGGCCGGTCTCGTCAAGTTCGACTTCCTGGGCTTGCGTACGCTCACGGTCATCGACTGGACGGTGAAGGCGATCAACGCGCGCGCGCAATCCGGCGCGCCTGCGCTGGACATCACCCAGATTCCTCTCGATGACGCATTCACCTACGACAGGGTGTTCAAGAGAGCGCAGACGGTCGCGGTGTTCCAGTTCGAGTCCGGCGGCATGCAGCGGATGCTCAAGGACGCGAAAGCGGATCGTTTCGAGGACATCATCGCCCTTGGCGCGCTGTACCGGCCGGGTCCCATGGAGCTGATCCCGGAATACATCGCCTGCAAGCACGGCAAGAAGCCCGAGTATCTGCACCCGGAAATGGAGCAGGTGCTGGGCGTGACCTACGGCGTATTCGTTTACCAGGAGCAGGTGATGCAGATCGCCCAGCGCCTGGCAGGGTACACGCTCGGCGGCGCAGACCTGCTGCGCCGCGCGATGGGCAAGAAGAAGCCGGAGGAGATGGCCAAGCAGCGCGGCGTATTCGTCGCCGGCGCCGGCGCGCGCGGCATCGGGGAGCGAATCGCCAATGCGATCTTCGACCAGATGGAGAAGTTCGCCGGCTATGGCTTCAACAAGAGCCACGCCGCGGCCTATGCGCTGATCTCGTACCAGACTGCCTACCTCAAAGCCCATTTCCCCGCCGCTTTCATGGCGGCGATGCTTTCCGCCGACATGGATCACACCGACAAGGTCGTGACCGTGATCCACGAATGCGAAGCCATGAAGCTCGATGTGCGTCCGCCGGATATCAACACCTCGCTCTACGAGTTTGCCGTCGAGGGTGACAGCGCCATCCGCTACGGGTTGGGGGCGGTACGCGGCGTGGGGCAGGGCGTCGTGGAGGCGATCGTCGCCGAGCGCGAGGCTCGTGGACCCTTCACCAGCCTCGATGAGCTCTGCCGGCGGCTGGATCTGCAGAAGATCAACCGGCGGGTGCTCGAGGCGCTGCTGCGCTCCGGGAGCCTCGATGCCCTCGGTGCCAACCGCGCGACGCTCATGCACCGCCTGCCGTCGGCGATGCAGCTCGGCGATCAGAATTCCAGGGCGCATGAGGCCGGGCAGAACGACCTCTTCGGCCTCGGCCCGGCGCCATCCTCGACGCAGCCGGCCACGGCCACATCGCGCGTGGAGGGACCGGCGCTTCGCGAGTGGACGGAGGCGGTACGGCTGGCGGGTGAGCGGGAGACGCTGGGTCTCTATCTCACCGGCCATCCCGCGAAAGCCTACACGTCGCTCCTGGCCTGCGTCGCCTCGCACTGGATCGGGGACCTGGTCAGCGAGCGGCCGATGCCCGGTGCCGAGCCGGTACGCTTCGGCGGCGGCAAGGCCGTGACGGTCGGAGGCCTGGTCGATGAGATCAAGAAGCGCGGCCCGCGCTTCATAGTGACGCTGGATGACGGTACAGGTCGACTCGAGGTGACGCTCTTCGAGGACGTCTACCAGAAGTATCGCGATGTGCTGGCAAAGGATGCCCTGGCTCTGGTCGAGGGGATGCTGCGTTTCGACGATTTCAGCGATGGCTGGCGGCTCACCGCGAAGCGGATCAGCGACCTGCGCAAAACCGGCGAACAGCAGGCGCGCCGCATTGATCTCACGTGGCCGCAGGACCGGCCCGATACGGCGCTGCTGCAGGCACGCCTGGCGGCGCTGCTTGCCGCATTCCGGCCCGGTCCCTGCATCGTCACGATCGAGTTCTCCGGCTCGGCTGCGCGCGGCGTCCTCAAGCTCGGACCGGAATGGGCCGTGCGCGCCGCGAGTGAGCTGCGGGAAGGACTGGAGGAGTTGCTGGGCCACGGTTCCGTGGACGTCAAGTACGCACCGCTGGCTGCGGCGCTTGCGCCCGGGGCTGTCGCACCTTAACCTCACGCGCAGCGTGAGAAAGTCGCGGTAAGACTGCATGGCCGTTACATTCCTGGATTTCGAACAGCCCATTGCCGAGCTCGAAGCGAAGATCGAGGAGCTGCGGCATGTCACGTCCGAATCCGAGGTCAACATCCAGGAGGAGATCTCTCGCCTGCAGGCCAAGAGCCGCCAGCTCACGACCAGCATCTTCGCCAGCCTCACGCCCTGGCAGATCACCCAGCTCGCCCGTCATCCCGGCCGTCCCTATACGCTGGATTATGTCGGCGCCATCTGCACGGACTTCAGCGAGCTGCACGGCGACCGCATGTTCGCCGATGACCACGCGATCGTCGGCGGCCTCGGCCGCATCGACGGCCGGCCCGTCATGATCATCGGCCACCAGAAGGGTCGGGACACCAAGGAGCGCGTGCGGCGCAACTACGGCATGCCGAAACCTGAAGGCTATCGCAAGGCGCTGCGGCTGATGCGCCTCGCGGAGCGCTTCGGGCTGCCGCTCGTCACTCTGATCGATACGCAGGGCGCTTACCCGGGAGTCGGCGCCGAGGAGCGTGGCCAAAGCGAGGCGATCGCGCGCAATCTCTTCGAGATGTCGGTGCTCAGCGTGCCGATCGTGACGGTGGTGACGGGGGAGGGTGGTTCTGGGGGCGCGCTGGCCATCGGAGTCTGCGACCGCCTCCTCATGCTGCAGTACAGCACCTACTCGGTCATCTCGCCCGAGGGCTGCGCGTCGATCCTGTGGAAGAGTCAGGAAAAGAAAGAGGCGGCCGCGGAAGCGCTCAACTTGACCGCTGACCGCCTGTCGAAGCTGGAGCTGTTGGACGAGGTGATCGAGGAGCCGCTCGGCGGCGCGCATCGCGATCCGGCCGCGACGGCCGCAAGTCTCAAGGCGGCGCTGCTGAAGCACCTCGATGCGCTCGAGTCGATCCCGCGCGATGAGCTGCGCGCTGCGCGCTCACAGCGGATCTCCTCCTTCGGGGTCTTCAGTGAGAGCCAGGAGTAAGGGAGACGCGCTCGGTCCGGATTGGGTCCGCGAGCGCCTCACGCACCTTCTGCCGGAATTCCCGGACGTTGCAATTTGCGTCGCGCTGAGCGGCGGTGTCGATTCCACGACGCTGCTCGCAATGCTCGCCGACGCTCGTCCGGATGGCTTGCGGCTGCGCGCACTCCACGTCAATCACGGCCTACACCCCAACGCGAAGCGCTGGGCGGCACATTGCCGCAAGCTTGCGCGCCGGCTCAGAGTTCCTTTGCGAGTGGTCTCGGTAACGGTGGCGCGTGAGCGCGGCACCTCGTTGGAGGAGGCCGCACGGGTCGCACGCTACCGGTGCTTCGCGGAGCAGTTACACAACGGCGAGGTCCTGCTCACGGCTCATACGCAGGACGATCAGCTCGAGACGGTGCTGCTGCAGCTCTTTCGCGGCTGCGGTCTGCCCGGCCTCGCCGCCATGCCAGCTGTCGCGCCCCTGGGCCCGGGCAGGCTGGCGCGGCCGCTCATCGGCTGCACGCGCCTGCAACTTCAGGCTTGGGCGGCCAACCATGGGCTCGTCTGGGTAGAGGACGATACGAACCTCGATGAGCGCTTCGATCGCAACTACCTGCGGCGCCGCGTGCTGCCTGCCGTGCGGGAGCGCTGGCCCGGGGTCGCCCCGGCGGTGGCACGCTCGGCGCGCCACGCCGCTGAAGCGCAGAGATTGCTCGTCACGCTGGGCCGGGTCGATCTCGAGCGGGCCAGTGACGGTCCGGCGCTCTCGGTGAAGGCACTGCGATCGCTGCCGCCGGACCGGCGGCGCAACGTGCTGCGGCAGTGGATCGCAGGCACCGGCCACACCCTACCCGATGCGCGCCGGCTCGAAGAGATTGCGGGGCCACTGATCGATGCACGCGTCGATGCGCATCCGCGGGTGGAGTGGGGTGGAGACGCTCCAGCCGGGCGACGAATCGTCGCCATGCGCCACGCGGACCTGCTGTCGCTCGTCGAGCGTGAGGCGGTGTTGGATTCGACGGCGGGGGTGCCGCAGCTCGCCTGGGAATGGCGACAGTCATGCCGCTGCACGCTGCCGGACGGCGGCGCTCTGGAGCTGACGCCCGAACACCATGGCCCCATTGATCTCGAGGCGCTGCCGCCGCGGCTCGCCGTCACTTGGCGGCGCGGCGGTGAGCGGCTGCGCGTGCGGCGCGGCGGTCCGCGCCGCGCACTCAAGAGCTTGCTGCGGGAAGCTCACGTACCGCTCGCGGAGCGCGCCCGGCTGCCGCTCATTCTCGCGGATGGCGCGCTGATCGCCGCGGCGGACCTGTGGATCGACGAGTCGGTGCGGGCGCCCCCCGAGGCGCGGCACCGCGGCCGGCTCGTCTGGCACAAGGCTACTCCATAGCGCTGGATCCGGGCTCCTGCCTGGCCAAGCGTGTCCACGAGCAGCGAGTGTGGTACCCTGTTTTCCCGTCGTCCAAGCTCTCTTTCACGGGCGCTGCAGGCAGCACCTCTCACGACGGGACAACCCCTGATTTAACTATGGCGCGATTCGTATTCGTCACCGGTGGCGTTGTGTCCTCATTGGGCAAGGGCATCGCCTCCGCCTCGCTCGGCGCGATCCTCGAGGCCCGCGGCCTGAAGGTCGCAATGGTCAAGCTCGATCCCTACATCAACGTGGATCCGGGGACCATGAGCCCCTTCCAGCATGGGGAGGTGTTCGTCACCCATGACGGTACGGAGACCGATCTCGATCTCGGCCACTACGAGCGCTTCGTGCGCACGACCACCGGCCGCAACAGCAATTTCACCACCGGCCGCATCTACGAGCGGGTGATCGCCAAGGAGCGCCGCGGCGATTATCTCGGGGCCACCGTGCAGGTGATCCCGCACATCACCGATGAGATCAAGCGCAGCATCCAGCTCGGCTCCGAGGGTGCCGATGTCTGCATGGTGGAGATCGGCGGCACGGTCGGCGATATCGAATCGCTCCCATTCCTCGAGGCGATACGCCAGCTCGGGGTAGAGCTCGGACGCAGCAATTGCGTCTATATGCACCTCACGCTGGTGCCGGTCGTGGGCGGCTCCGGGGAGATCAAGACCAAACCGACCCAACATTCGGTCAAGGAGCTGCGCGGTATCGGCATCCAGCCGGATGTGCTGCTCTGCCGCTGCAAGCATCCGCTGCCCGAGGAGCAGCGGCGCAAGATCGCGCTCTTTACCAATGTCGAGGAGCGGGCGGTCATCTCCGCGATCGACGCCGACGACATTTACCAGATCCCGATTCTGCTGCACGAGCAGGCGCTCGATGAGATCGTCATCGACAAGCTGCGGCTGCAGGTGCCGCAGACGGATCTCACGGAATGGCGCCACGTCGTGAGCGCCAAGGCGAATCCCGACGGGCAGGTCGATGTCGCCATGGTCGGCAAGTACGTGCAGATGCGCGACTCCTATCTGTCGCTGCACGAGGCGTTGATGCACGGCGGGCTGAAATCGCGCACCCGCGTCAACATCCACTACGTCGAGTCCACCGACATCGAGCAGCACGGCACCCACGCCCTGAAGGGGATGGACGCCATTCTCGTGCCGGGAGGGTTCGGCGAGCGCGGTATCGAGGGCAAGATCCAGGCCGTGCGCTACGCGCGCGAGCAAGGAGTTCCCTACCTCGGCATCTGCCTCGGGATGCAGGTCGCGATCGTCGAGTTCGGCCGCCATGCGCTCGGTCTCGCGGGCGCCAACAGCACCGAGTTCAACCGGGCGACCGCGTACCCTGTGATCGCGCTCATCAGCGAATGGCAGGACCAGGCCTACGGCACGCAGACCCGCGACGAGGAGTCCGCCAAGGGCGGCACCATGCGCCTCGGTGCGCAGGAGGTGCTGCTCGGGGCCGGGACGCGTGCGCGGGACATCTTCGGCAAGGACTCGATCTTCGAGCGCCATCGTCACCGCTACGAATTCAACAACAACTTCCTCGATCGCTACCGCCAGGCGGGGATGCGCTTCTCGGGCTTCTCGCGCGACGGTCTGGTGGAGGTCATCGAGATACCCAGCCACCCCTGGTTCATCGCGACGCAGTTCCACCCGGAGTTCACCTCGACGCCGCGCGACGGCCATCCGCTTTTCACCGGCTTCATCCGCGCTGCGCGCGCCCAGCGGTCTTCGCTCCTGCCGCAAGCCGCGGGGGCTTAGTGAAGCGCTGGATCCGGACATCCTGCCCGGCCCAGCGCGGCTTTGGGCAAAAAGCGCGGTTTTTGCCCAAAGCTCCGCCACCTGCGGCGGCGGGGCACATCCCTGTGCCTGATTTCCCATGAAGCTCGCGGGACAGGAGATCGGCGTCGGCCGTCCGTTCTTTCTCATAGCGGGCCCCTGTGTCATCGAGAGCGCGGAGCTCACGCAGCAGGTCGCCGGGCGCCTGAAAGAGATCACCGGACGCCTCGGCATCCCGTTCGTCTTCAAGGCCTCCTTCGACAAAGCCAATCGCTCCTCGCGCGCGAGCTATCGCGGCCCCGGGATCGAGCAGGGCCTGAAGATCCTGGAAGGGGTGAGGCGCAGTCTCGGCGTGCCTGTGCTCACCGATGTGCACGAGGACACGCCGCTGGATGAAGTCGCCGCCGTCGTCGACGTTCTGCAGACCCCGGCTTTCCTCTGCCGGCAGACCAACTTCATCGTGGGCGTCGCCTCGCGGGGCAAGCCCGTGAACATCAAGAAGGGCCAGTTCCTCTCGCCCTGGGAGATGGGCAACGTCGTCGACAAGGCGCGCTCGACCGGCAACGATTCGATCCTGGTCTGCGAGCGCGGCTTCTCCTTCGGCTACAACAATCTCGTCTCGGACATGCGCTCCCTCTCGGTCATGCGCTCCACCGGTTGTCCCGTGGTGTTCGACGCGACTCACTCCGTGCAGCTTCCGGGAGGCCTCGGTGGCGCCTCCGGAGGTCAGCGCGAATTCATTCCCGTCCTGGCGCGCGCCGCCGTGGCGGCGGGTGTCTCCGGCCTCTTCATGGAGACCCATCCGGATCCGGCGCATGCGCTCTCGGACGGACCCAACGCGTGGCCCCTCGACCGCATGGAGCCGCTGCTCATCACCTTGAAGGCTCTCGATGAAGCTGTAAAAGCACGGCCGTTCGAGGAGTCACTGCTTGCATCAGAAGGAAGATCAACATGAGCCGAATCGCCGATGTCCGCGGCCGAGAGATCCTCGATTCCCGTGGCAACCCCACCATCGAGGCCGATGTCATTCTCGATTCCGGCGTGATGGGCCGCGCGCTGGTGCCTTCGGGTGCCTCCACCGGTACGCGTGAAGCCGTGGAGCTGCGCGACGGCGACAAGAAGCGGTATCTCGGCAAAGGTGTCCTCAAGGCCGTGGAGCACGTCAACACGGTCCTCAAGTCAGCGGTTCTCGGCGCAGATCCCTGCGATCAGGCGGCCATCGACCAGAAGATGATCGAGCTCGACGGCACGGACAACAAAGGGCGCCTCGGCGCCAATGCCATTCTCGCCATCTCTCTGGCGACAGCCCACGCCGCGGCGCGCGATGCCGGGCTGCCGCTCTATCGCTATCTCGGCAAGACCCTCACCGCGGGGCGGGAGCCGGTGATGCCCGTGCCGATGATGAATATCATCAACGGTGGCGCGCACGCCAACAACAGCCTCGACATCCAGGAGTTCATGATCCTGCCGGTCGGCGCGCCCAGCTTTCGCGAGGCGCTGCGTTACGGCGCCGAGGTCTTCCACCATCTGAAGAAGATTCTCGAGGATCGTGGCTTCCCGACCACCGTTGGCGATGAGGGCGGCTTCGCGCCCAACCTGGGCTCCAACGAGGAGGCGCTCGGCATCATCCTGCAGGCCATCGAAAAGGCCGGCTACAACGCCGGGCGCGACATCTATCTCGGCCTCGATTGCGCCAGCTCCGAATTCTTCCGCGACGGCAGCTACGAGTTCAAGGCCGAGAAGCGCCGTTACTCGAGCGCGGAGTTCACCCGCTATCTCGCCGATCTCGCCGGCCGCTACCCCATCATCAGCATCGAGGATGGAATGGCCGAGGCCGACTGGGACGGCTGGGCGCAGCTCACCCGCGCGCTGGGCGAGAAACACCAGCTCGTCGGCGACGACATCTTCGTCACCAACACCAGGATCCTGAAGGAAGGCATCGAGAAGCACGTCGCCAACGCCATTCTCATCAAGGTCAATCAGATCGGCACGCTGACCGAGACGCTGGCCGCTGTCGACCTGGCGGACCGCTCCCATTACGCCTCGGTGATGTCCCACCGCTCCGGCGAGACCGAGGACAGCACCATCGCCGACCTCGCGGTGGCCACCGCCTCCACGCAGATCAAGACCGGCTCGCTGTCGCGCTCCGACCGGGTCGCCAAGTACAACCAGCTGCTGCGCATCGAAGCCGAGCTCGGCAAGGTCCGCTATGCCGGCCGTGACGCCTTTCCGGTGAAGGTCTAGCCAGGAGGTGCTAGCCTGATGTCTTCATGAGGTGGCTTACCGCAGCTCTGGCGGTCGCGCTGATCCTGCTCCAGTACCGGATCTGGGTCTCCGACGACGGCTGGCGCGGCGTCGCCCGACTGCAGCATGCGGTCGCCGCGCAGCAGAAGCTGGATGGGACTCTCAGCCAGCGCAACAGCCGCCTCGCCGCCGAAGTACAGGATCTGAAGTCGGGCACCGCCGCCATCGAGGAGCGTGCTCGCAGCGACTTGGGGATGGTCGGGGCCAATGAGACGTTCTACCAGGTCGTCGAGCCGGCGCCGGCTGCGACGACCAGCCAGCGTCAAAGACCGTGAAGGAAGCCCAAGACAGCAAGTGAGGGACGGGGAGTCCCGAACGGGGGAGCATGGAGAAAGAGACGAGACTGGGGATACTCGTTCTGGTCATCGCCATAGCGGCCTGGCGTTTTGTGCGCTACATGCGCTTCGGACTGACCCGATCCAGGCGTCCAACGAGCCTGGGTGTCGCCGGCGGAGTGGTTCCGCAGGATCCTGACGCGACAGTACCGGCTGTGGCCGCGGGCTCATCAGCGCCAGGTGAGTCCTCAGTATATGCGCGTGCTGTTGGAGTCCTCGTGGCTGCAGGATTGTGGCTGGCGATGAACGCGGTGCTCTGGTACTGCCTGCTGGAGGTGCCACCCTTCAAGAGCCTGCCGCCGGTGCCCATCGGCGTTGCGGGGATTTTCGTGAATCTATCTGATCCCGCTGGCACGGCGAGTAGGCACGCGCACTCGGCAACGCATCGAGCAGGCGCGCGCTTCGACCGCCTCCGTGGCCGAGATGATGGCGCCTCCAGGTTGGTTCAAGGAAGCCGCGACGGCACCTGACATCGAGCGGCGGATGGTGTCGGGTTTGGAGTTACTGAAGATAGACTTGTGCTCGGCCGCGGTGCGATATAAACTCAAACACAACTAGGGACCCCTGGCAACAATAAACGCCGGCCCCTGAAGAACAGGTCGAAGGAGATTGGTCTAGCGACAGATCCAATCAGCACCAGGTGAGGGCGGCGGCAACGCGAGGGTTACTTCGTGCGCCGACGGGGCGAAGGTATGTAGGCCGCGCACCAAGTGTGCGTCATGCTTCCCGAAGTGATCCCGTGCGGTATTTGTCCGGCCCGACGAGTTGATTGACAGCCCGTGCGGCTGAGGCTGGCGTGGCGCCGTTCGCGGTGCCGCGGCGGTGGTGTTCATTCGTGGAAGCTGGATGGGGACCGTGAGCCCGGCGGAGTAATACCGTGCCTAGGGGATCGCTCGAAGTCATCGAGTATCTGCCGCGCCAGGATTCATCCGACGCGACCCTGGCAGATTGCTTCCGCGAATCCGATGACCTCTGGAGTCGGCTCCGGCTGGAGCATAGGGCCCTGACGAGCTGTTTGGCCGCACTCGCGGCGCTCGCGCTACACATAATCTTCGTGGCGCCAATCCTCTGGGGCGGCGGTCTTTCTCAACATCAACAAGCGCAAAGATACACGGGTGACACTGCTGACTTGCAGTGGGTAGTGCTCGTCGACTCGTCGGGCCACTCGGCGAGCATTACGCCACCTGCAGCTGTCCCGGCCCTAGCACCCATCGGCGTGACAGATGCGTTGCGCTCGCCCGATTTGAGTGCCCCGCCTGCTGCCCCGGACTCCAGTAGGGCGCAGGCTGAAGGACGGACAAGCCTCGGAGAGCAGTACGGTCGCTACCTTGGGCAGATTCGTGCTCGGATCGACCGGGCGTGGCTACGGCCGAGAACCGCAATTGGCGCGCCGATATTCCAGTGCCAGGTGCAAGTGGATCAGGACAGCGTCGGCACAGTTCGGGAGGTCACGTTGCTTCAGTGCAAGGGTGCCGCGCCCTGGCAGCTCTCATTGGCGCATGCGATCGAGGCGGCCTCGCCGCTGCCGGCACCCGCGAACGCCGCCGTCTTTGTCCACCACGTTGTTCTCGAGTTTCGCTCCCTGGCCTACTCGCCCGGAGCTCCGATTCAACTCTATGCACCACTGCCGAGCGTCACGCGTGCTAGTGACGAGGAAAGCCGGGGTGATGGCTCGTCCCAAAAAGCATTCCAGACGCTGCGCGAAGCCGCGCGAGCGCAGAAACCAACGGTAGTAAAGCTTCAAATCGAAGGCTCGAAGGTAGAGGTCGAGCCGGATCAGCAATAATCATTGATGTAGATTCATCGGGGGAGGGTCTCATGAAGAGCTGCGTCTGCAGTAGCCGTTTTGTGGCCGGCATCTTCTCTTTTGTCCTCATTTGCTTGTCGCCAACCGCTTTCGCGAACGTAGGGCGAACAGTGGGGACGTATGCGGTGTCTCCGACGGGAGCCGCAACTTATACGGTCCCCATCTGGGCGCCCCGGGGGCCGAATGGCTTGCAGCCGAACGTGTCTCTCGTCTACAACAGCCAGCAAGGGACGGGCTACGTCGGAGCCGGCTGGACGCTTGCCGGTATCAGCTCCATCTACCGTTGCGACCTCACCTATGCACAAGACGGCAGCCCGTCGACCGTTGCCCTCGCCACTAGCGACGGTCTCTGTCTCGATGGCCAGCGGCTTCGCCTTACCTCGGGCACGCAAGGGGAAGCAGGATCGACTTATCAGACTGAGGTCGCAAACTTTGAGAATGTCACTGCGTACGGAAGCGCGGGCAACGGTCCGGCATATTTCGTAGTCCAGGCGCCGAACGGTACGCAATACGAGTACGGCAATGGCCGTAACTCCCAGGTACTCGCGAGTGGCACCATCACTGCGTTCCAGTGGTACCTCGACGAGGTGACCGACACGTCCCAAACACCATGACGTTTGCCTACAACACCGCCACGGGCGCCGTGGTACCGGCGACCATCTCATGGACGCCCGCCAGCTACCTGGCCAAGACCTACAATTACACGATGACGTTCGCCTATGGGACGAATGCCAATTCGAGCTCCATCCACGGCTATGTCGCAGGTACGGCCATCCAGAACACCAATCTCCTGCAGTCAATCACCATCGATTATCAAGGCGGCACTGTCAAGAAGTATGCCTTGACGTATCAGCAATCCCCCACCACCGGTGCGGACGAGTTGATCAATATCCAGGAATGCGCCGATGCTGCGCAGACGAACTGCCTGGCGCCGACTGCCCTCGCGTATCAGGATCCGTCCGCCGGTACCGCAACGGTTGCCACGACAGCATTGTCGAGTGCGCCGGGTCAGCTGGACTGGCACTATGATTTCAGTGGCGACGGATTCGACGACCTCGCCTATTGTAACTCCAGCCAGAAAATCACAGTCGCCTTCGCTTCCACGAGCGGGTACGGCACGCCCATTAACACCAGCATATCGTGCACCGGCGGATATGCACTGTTCGGGGATCTTCTCGGGAACGGCGAGGATGGCATCCTCGCGAACAACGGTGGTACTTGGTATTACTACCAGTGGAATGGCAGCTCCTTCGTCGGCCGATCGACGGGCGTCGCCTATCAGGCGGCAACACAGTATGTGCTTGCCGACGTCACTGGAGATGGTTTACCTGCGCTGGTTGAAACGCAAGTCACCAGCACGGGGGCGGCCATTTATGTACGGCTCAACACAAGTTCGGGATCTACCGTCTCCTTCTCCTCAACCAACGCGCAATGGTGGAGTACCACGTGGAGCGGTACGGCCACCTACGAGCTCGTGCAGCTGGAAAGTACCTCGGACGGGCAGGCTGGGAACATTCGCCACCTTCATTTTACCGGTGACGGCCGTGAAGATTTGGCGCTTCAGGATCAAGTGGAGCTGTGCACGGAGCAGAACGGACCAGGAGGAAAGCCCGAAGAAGTATGCACTTTCACGGAGAGCGCGGACGAGCTCATTTCGACGGGAAGTAGTTTCAATACCTCGCAGATCGCATCTCTGCGTGGGCCGACCGCGGCTTGGCCCATAGTGGATTTTCTAGACTTCAACTCTGATAACTGCACCGATTACATATATAACAGCGTAATCTACGTCTCGGGCTGCGACGGAACGCCCGCTACCAGCGTAACCGTGCCATCTTCGAACATCATCGGAGTGATGGACTGGAACGGCGACAAGCTGGACGACATTCTCGTCAATAATGGCGGCACTGTCGGGGTCTATGAATCGACCGGCACCGGCCTGACTAGCCTAGTTTCGACGTCCGTGCCCTATAACGCGTCAGAGGAATACTTTGCCTTCGATCCTTACGGTGACGGCTTGGACGCCCTCGGGGCCTGGGCGGAATCATCGTCGCCATACGCCGTAACATACTATCCACATAACGGCGCCGGTACCCCCCCAGATCTCTTGACGTCCGTCACGGACGGATACGGCAATTTTGCGAAGCCTACGTACGTGTCGCTGGCCCGGGGGGTGGGTGCGACCTATTTCGAGAGAACTGGCGCTGAATACCCGTATGAGAACTACATTGGCCCGCTGTACGTCGTTAGCCAGACGACCTTCAGCGACCCCTCCAATTCCCCGAATGGCACGTACCAGCAGTCTGACTTCTATTCGGGCGCCCAAATGAACCTGGAGGGCAGAGGGTTTGCGGGATTCACGAACTATCAGATGTCTGACTCGAGGAATGGAATCTACACGACGTTCCTTTACGATACCGTGTTCCCCTATACCGGCATCCTGAACGGAGAATACGCGACGCAGAACAATGAATCGCAAGAGCCAATATTCAATCGTACCCTCAACATTTCCGAAACGGTGCTCGATGGTACGAATTATGAGCAGCGGTATTTTATGAACGTATCAAGCTCCAGCGAGCAGGACTACGAAGTCGGTGGACTGGACAATGCCGAGCTCATTGCGACGAAGACGGGTAGTTACTCGTATGACAACGACGGAAACATTAAGTCTGCGAGCCAGACAGTCGCTGACGCTCAGAGTGGGGTGACCTGCTGGTCGATTTTCGGTCCAGTTAATACTTTGGGAGAATGGCCCTTCGGGAAGCGAGGGGACCATGAAGAAGAGCAGGTTTTCGGAAGAGCAGATGGTCAAGATCCTGCGCGAGGCGGACAAGGCGCCCGTGTCG
>DASXFY010000052.1:0-32869 GCA_036489335.1 Steroidobacteraceae bacterium | reverse complement strand
GAGATCCTCGGGCCGGCGGTACTTGCCGTTCCAGGAGTGCGAGAACTCGTGCGTCAGCAGATCGCCGCCCGCGAGCGACTCCTCGGGGTTCGTCATGAAGTCATCGGGCGCGCGGTTGTCGCTCGACTGATGGTGCTCGATTCCCTGGAAGGGGATCGCATCGGACAGCGTGAGCAGCGAGTGGTAGTCGTTCCAGTGGCGCGAGCCGTAGAGCGCGAACGCCTCCGGCGCCAGGCGCTTGTACGCGGCGATCAGCTTGTCGGGGATGTCGAGGTCCTGCGGCCTGTCGGCGAAGATGTCGAGCATCTGATAAGCGCTGTCCTGGCGCCACAGCTCGATATGCTTGAAGTAGCGGCCCAGGTCGAGGGGCGAGTCCACCAGCATGTTGAGCGGCACCTCCGCGAAGTCCACCCGCTGTCCGGACTGCTGCGGACCCGGAAGCGCCGTGCCGTAGCTCCAGCCCGCCGGCAGGATGATGCTCGGCTTGAAATAAACTCGGTGAGAGTTGGTGTCGGCCTGGTAGAAGAGCGCGCGATTCCAGTTGACGATCGCCAGGTTCGGCGTCGACAGCGTGTCACCGGGCGAATTGACCAATACAGTGAACTGCACGTCCAGCGACCGGATTCCGCCAGGTACCTGGACATGGAACGCATACATGTCGACCAGGTCGCGCCGCCACTCGAGCGTCTGCCCGCCGGCCGACACCTTGATTTCCGATACGTCGGCGATCGGGCCGGTCGGGCCATGCTCACCCGGCACCCACTTGGGGTAGACGAAAGTGAACTCTCCGGGCTTAACGGGAATCCGCATCGTGGCGGTCATCAGTCCCCGGCCGACATCGCGCGCGTCCAGCACGAGCGTCTCCGGATTGGCTTGGGTCGCGTAAGGTTGCGCGTTGGCGTTGGGCTCGTCGGCGGGCACGGCCCGGGGAACACACACGCAGAGCAGCAGAAAGGCGATTGCTGAAAGGGGCAGTAGACGTCTCACGATTCGCTCTCCGATACATTGTTTTTGGGGCCGCGCATGGCGAGCGACCACATCCTGGAACTATGCCATGACTGGACCCGGACAAGCCGCTTCTCGCGCTGTCGGCGGCCCAGTGCGAGCGGTTCCCAGGGCCCGCAACTGCGTGCCCGAGCCCAGGGCCGTAGTAGCCTGCGGAGCTCCATGGGCAGAGCTCTCTCCGACCCGCTAGACTGCGCGGTCTCATTCTCCGCAGGAAAGCCGAGACCGGATCGCAATGCGCAATACGCTCCTCGAGATCACCCCCGTCGTTCCGGAGGCCCTGAAGCGCCTGCCGGAGCTGACTGGAAATCTGTTCTTCTCCTGGCACCGTCCGATCCGCGCCCTGTTCGAGGACCTGGACCCTGAGCTGTGGAAGCAGACGAGCGGTAACCCGAGGCTGCTCCTGCGCTGCATCGCGCAGTCGAATCTCGACCGCGCCGCCCGCGATCCGGTGTACCTGGCGCGCTATCGCGCGGCGCTGGAGGCGCTCGATAGCTACGTGACCGCGCCCGCCCCGCGCGGCGACGAGCCGCTGGTGGCCTACTTCTGCGCCGAGTACGGCTTTCACGAGAGCTTTCCCATTTATTCGGGCGGCCTCGGCGTCCTTGCCGGCGATTACTGCAAAGCTGCGAGCGATGGACGCGCGAACTTCATCGCAGTGGGACTTCTTTACGAGCAGGGCTACTTCACCCAGACCGTGGACAACGATGGCTTCCAGCACGCGGAATATCGCGAGCATGCCCCGCGCGATCTGCCCGTCGAGGCTGCCCGCAACGCCAGCGGGGAATGGGTAACGGTCACCGTACGCATAGCCGGCCGTGATGTCGTCGCGCGCCTCTGGAAGGCTAAAGTCGGTCGCGTACCCGTCTATTTGCTCGATACCAACACCCCGGAAAACGCCCCGACCGACCGCGACATCACGCATCGCCTCTATGGCGGCGATGAGTCCACCAGGGTCCGGCAGGAGATGATCCTTGGCATCGGCGGGATACGTGCGCTGCGCGCACTGGGGCTGAAGCCCGCGGTCTGGCACCTCAACGAAGGACACGCGGCATTCCTCATCCTGGAAGTGCTGCGCGAGCACCTGGCGCTCGGCCTGCCGTTCGAGGCTGCGCTCGAGGCTGTCGCCGCCGCCTGTGTGTTCACTACGCACACTCCCGTGGCCGCGGGCCACGATGCTTTCGGGCACGATCTCATTCTCAGGCATTGCGGCGATTTCGTCCGCGAGCTGGGCATCCCGGTAGAGCGCTTTCTCGAGCTCGCGCGTACCCCGGGGGTGCCCGGCCTCTTCAACATGACCCGCCTGGCTCTCAATGGCGCGCGGCACATCAACGGCGTGAGCCGAATCCATGGAACCGTTTCGTCCCGCCTGTGCGCCGATCAGTGGCCGGAGATCAGGCCCGAGGAGAACCCGGTCGGCTTCATCACCAACGGCGTGCACGTGCCCACCTTCCTGCACAGAGCGTGGGTCGACTTCTTCGATACGGAGCTCGGTGCCGGCTGGAGAGAGCGCCTGAGCGACGTCGCCTTCTGGGGCGCGCTCGAGGCCGTGCCACCGGAGCGCTTCTGGCTTGCGGCCCAGTCGGTGAAATCGCGGATGCTGGCCAGCGTCCGCGAGCGCTTGCAGCGCGAGTATGCGCGCAAGGGAATGAGCCCGGCGCAGTTGCGCCACGTTACCCGCTTTCTCGATCCCTTGCGGCCGAACGTCCTCACCATAGGCTTTGCTCGGCGCTTCGCGACCTACAAGCGCGCGACGCTGCTGCTGCGGGATCGTGAGCGGCTCGCACGTCTCGTCAACGATCCGGAGCGTCCAGTCATTTTTCTGTTCGCGGGCAAGGCACACCCGGCGGACGAGCCCGGCAAGCTGGTGCTGCGCGAAATTCGCCAGCTCATGACCTCGCCGGAATTCGTCGGCCGCATCATCTTTCTCGAGGACTACGATCTGCGGCTCGGGCGCTCGCTGGTGTCCGGTGTCGACGTTTGGCTCAACAACCCCATAGCGCCGCTCGAGGCCAGCGGCACCTCCGGCATCAAGGCCGCCATCAACGGGCGCCTCAACCTGAGCATCCTGGACGGCTGGTGGGCCGAGGGCTGGATGCAGGACAACGGCTGGGGCATCCCGCCGGCCAATGTGCACGACCCGGAGCGCCGCGATGCGCTCGAGGCGGAGCTCATTCTCGATGCGCTCGAGGAGGAGGTCATCCCTCTCTATTACGCCGTTGGCGAAAGCGGCACCTCGCCGGAATGGGTCGCGCGCGCCAAGCGCGCGATGATGACCGTCATCCCCCGGTTCAACATGAGCCGGGTGCTCGAGGACTACAAGCGCGGGCTCTATCGCCCGGCGGCCGAGCAGTACCAGCGGTTGGCGGCAGCGGGCTTCGCGGGTGCCCGCGCTCTGGCGGACTGGCAGCAGCGGATCCGGCAGGCCTGGAGCCGTGTGAGCCTGCGGGTAGTTGCCGATGCGCCCGCGGAGCTGCCGCGCGGTGAGCACCTGCGACTGCGGGTCGCGGCCAGCCTCAATGGCCTGCATCCGTCGGATGTGCGCGTCGAGCTGGTGGCACGGCGCCTCCTGCCGGAAGGGGAGCAGGGCCCCCCGCCGCTCTGCTCTTTCGTACAGCCGGAGCGCGATGGGCTGTGGGCTGTACCGCTCATGGCTACCGGGGAGCAGGAGTCCGACGGGGCGGCCGTGTTCGCGCTCGATGCGGAGCCGCCGGAATGTGGCCAGTTTGCCACTGAAGTGCGCGCATACCCGCGCCACGACCTATTGCCACACGAGTACGGCCTCGGCCTGATGAAGTGGCTTTAGCCCGCGCGCAGGATAAGATTGGTCCAATAGCAAGCCAGCCGCCCTTAACCTATGTCCCGACAGCCAGCGCGCGCCTCTTCCGGACGCTATGTGAGCCGCCTGACGGGCGGCACCCTCGCGGTGATCATGGCCGGTGGGCGCGGAGAGCGCCTGAAGGATCTGACCGAGCATCGCTGTAAGCCCGCGACGCCGTTCGGCGGTAAATTCCGCATCGTCGATTTCGTGCTGTCGAACTGCGTCAATTCCGGCATCCGCCAGATCTCGATCCTCACCCAGTACAAGGCGCAATCGCTGATCGCACACGTGCAGCGCGGGTGGAGCTACCTGCGCGGCGAGTTCGGCGAGTTCGTCGAGACCATCCCGGCGCAGCAGCAGAAGGGCGCCGTCTGGTACCGCGGCACGGCCGATGCCGTCCACCAGAACATCGATCTCATTCTCTCGCACAGGCCAAAGCACGTGCTCGTGCTTGCCGGCGATCACATTTATAAGATGGACTATGGTCCAATGATCGCCTACCACGTCGAGAAGGGCGCCGACATCACGGTCGGCGTGGTCGAGGTGCCTGCGACCGACTCGCGGCACTTCGGCGTCCTCACCGCGACGGAATGGAATCGGGTGACCCGCTTTTCGGAGAAGCCGGCCGTCCCGGACACGCTTCCCGGCAGACCGGATACGATCCTTGCGTCGATGGGCATCTACGTATTCAACACGCGTCTTTTGCAGCGTCTTCTGGAAGAGGACGCGGCCGATGAGGCTTCCGCTCACGATTTCGGCAAGAACGTCATCCCCAAGACCCTCAGCACCACCTTGCAGGTATTCGCTTATCCTTTCCAGGACGTCAAGACGCGCGCGCAAAGCTATTGGCGCGACGTCGGCACAATCGATGCCTACTACGAGGCGAACCTTGAGCTGGTGCACGTCAGGCCCGAGCTGAATATTTACGACGAGGACTGGCCCATCTGGACCTACCAGATGCAGCAGCCGCCGGCGAAGTTCGTGCTCGATGAGGAAGGGCGGCGCGGCACCGCCATCAACTCCGTGGTTTCCGGCGGCTGCATCATTTCCGGCGCCCTGGTCCGCGAGTCGCTGCTCTTCTCCGACGTGCGGGTGGAAGAGCGCGCGACCATCGAACGCTCCATCGTGCTGCCGCACGTCCTGATCAACAGCGGTTGCCAGATACGCGGAGCCATCATCGATGAGGGCTGCGAGATTCCCGAGGGAATGCGCATTGGGCTCGATAGAGCGGACGATGTCCGCCGGTTCCTGGTCACCGAGAATGGCGTCGTCCTCGTGACCCCCGACATGCTTCGCCGGCTCGCCGCTTGAGCCTCATGGAAGCCCAGCCCCCTCAGTCCCGCCTGTCTGTCGTTCTCCTGTGGCACATGCATCAGCCACAGTACCGCGATGCGCTCACCGGACGTTATGTACTGCCGTGGACTTACCTCCACGCCATGAAGGATTACACCGACATGGCGGCGCACATGGAGGCTAACCCGGCGGCGCGCGCGGTGGTCAACTTCACGCCGGTGCTGCTCGAGCAGCTCGAGGAGATCTCGCGCCGCGTGGCCGATCATCTGCGCACCGGCGGCCCGCTGCCCGACCCGGTGCTCGCCCTGCTGGGGCCCGATCCGGTGCCGACCGAGCCCGTGGAGCGTCTGGAGCTGCTGCGCGCCTGCCTCAAGGCCCAGCGCAAACAGATGATCGAGCGCTTTGGTCCGTACCTCGAACTCGCGACACTGGCCGAGCCGCTGGCCACCGTGGAGCGCGTGAGCTACGCCTCCGATCAGCTCATCCACGATCTCGCCGTTTGGTACCACCTTGCGTGGCTCGGCGAGACAGTGCGCCGCTCCGACACTTTCGTCAGCATCCTGACTCAACAGGGTCGCGCATTCACGTCCGCCCAGCGGCAGGAGCTTCTGACTCTCGTCGGCAACCTCGTCGCTTCCATCGTGCCACGCTATCGGAAACTGTCCGAGCGCGGGCAGTGCGAGCTGTCAGTAACGCCATACGGGCATCCGATCATCCCGCTGCTGCTCGATTTTCAGGCCGCGCGCGATGTCCAACCCAACATGCCGCTGCCGCAGCACGCGTCCTATCCGGGAGGCGCGCAGCGGGCGCAGTGGCATGTGCGGGAGTCGCTGCGCGTCTTCAAACATGCGTTCGGTACCGACCCGAGTGGCTGCTGGCCCGCGGAAGGAGCGATCAACCGCGGCACGCTGGAGCTGCTCGACCGGGCCGGCTTCAAGTGGGCGGCGACCAGCGCCAACGTGCTGCAGGGCGCTCTGACCCGCGGCGATCCCAAGTCCGCCCGCGACTCCAGCGCCTACAACCGGCCATACCGCCTGCCTGGCGGCAACATGGTCGAGTTCTTCCGGGACGACACCCTATCCGATCTCATCGGCTTTACTTATGCGACCTGGCACGGCGATGATGCCGCGCACAACCTCGTCAACGAGCTCACGCACCTTGCCAGGCAATATGGCGAGTCGGCGTCGACGGACTCGCATCAGGGTCAAGGCCGCCATGTCGTTCTGATCGCCCTCGACGGCGAGAACGCGTGGGAGCATTACCCGTTCAACGGCTACTACTTCCTGCGTGCGCTGTACGCACTCCTGGCGTCGCATCCGCTGCTGGAGTTGACCACGCTCGCGGATTGCGTCGCGCGCGGCCTCGAGCCGCAACCGCTGACGAATGTGGTGGCTGGCAGCTGGGTGCACGGCACGCTTGCCACTTGGATGGGCGATCCGGCCAAGAATCGCGCCTGGGATCTGCTTTGCGATGCCAAGATCGCCTTCGATGGTGTCATGGCGTCGGGTGCGCTCGATTCGGCGCAGCGGACGGCGGCAGAGCGCCAGCTCGCTCTCTGCGAGAGCTCCGACTGGTTCTGGTGGTTCGGCGACTACAACCCGGCTGAAGCCGTGAGCCAATTCGACAGCCTGTATCGTCGCCAGCTCGTCGTTCTCTACCGCATCCTTGGCCGGCCGGCACCGGAGAGCCTGGCGCAGCCGATCTCCGTCGGCCGTGGCAGCCCGGAGCATGGCGGAGTCATGCGGCGGGCATACGCTACATAAATTAAGGCGCTGGATCCGGGCATCCTGCCCGGCCCAGCGCGCCTCGGGCAAAAAGCGCGGTTTTTTGCCCGAGGCTCCGCCACCTGCGGCGGCGGGGCACATCCGTGTGCCGGACCGGACAACACCGTGCATGCTTTTAAGGGAGGAGTTTTGACATGCGCTTGCCTGTGCTCGATCGGCGACGTGCGGGAGTGCTCTTGCATCTCGGCTCGCTGGATGGCGCGCTCGGTCGTGGCGGGCGCGCATTCATCGACTGGCTCGCCGAAGCCGGGTTCAGCGTCTGGCAGGTCTTGCCTGTCGGGCCGGCGGGAGCGGACGGCTCTCCCTATTGGGTGCGTTCCGACTTTGCCGGCAACTCAGCTTTTCTCGACCGGGCGGAACTGCCCGTTGCCGCTGAGGCGGAATATTCCGCCTTCCTCGCGGATACGGAGCAATGGCTGGACGACTACGCTCTCTTCGAGGTCCTGAGCGGCGCACACTCCGGCGCGCCGTGGTGGACGTGGCCCGCGGAGTTGCGAGACCGGGACCGCCGGGCTCTGGACCAGGCGACGCAGGCTCTGGCTGCGCAGCTGCAACGGGTAAAGCGCGAACAATTCGCCTTCTTCGTGCAGTGGCGGCGGCTGCGTGAGCATGCCCGTCTGCGCGGCGTGCGGATCCTCGGCGACCTGCCGTTCTATGTCGCGCCGCACTCCGCCGAGACGTGGGCGCACCGCGAGCAGTTCCAGCTCGATGCGCAAGGGCGGCCGACCGCCGTAGCCGGCGTGCCGCCGGATTATTTTTCAGAGACAGGTCAGCTCTGGGGCAACCCGCTCTACGACTGGCAGGCGATGCGCCGCGACAACTTCGCCTACTGGCGCGCGCGCCTCCTCGCACAGCTCGAGCGTGTCGACCTGCTCCGCATCGATCACTTTCGCGCCCTGGCGGCGCACTGGGCCGTACCCGCCGACGCTCCGGACGCCCGGGGAGGAGCGTGGCACATGACACCTGGGGGGGGTCTTCTGCGACTCCTCATGGACGAGCTGGGCGACCTGCCGATTCTGGCGGAGGATCTCGGCGTCATCACGGACGACGTCGTGGCGCTGCGCAAGGGATTCGGTTTGCCCGGGATGCGCGTCCTCCAGTTCGCCTTCGGCGGCGATGGTAACAACCCCCATTTGCCTCACATGCACGAGCATGACAGCGTCATCTATACCGGGACGCATGACAACGACACGACACTGGGCTGGTATTCGAGCCTCGATGAGGAAACCCGCCACCGCGTCGACTCCGTGCTGCGCGCGGCCCCCGGCACCATGCCGGAGGCCCTCATCCGTGAAGCCCTGGCCTCGGTCGGCCAGTTGGCCGTCATTCCCGCACAGGACATTCTCGGCCTCGGCCCCGAGGCGCGCCTCAACACTCCCGGTACGGTCCACGGCAATTGGCGGTGGACGCTACCCACGGACGCACTGACGGCCGAGCGTGCCCGCCATTTCGCGCAACTCAACGCCATGTACGGACGACTTTGATGCCCGTCAGGACTTCCCCCATGCGCCTCGTGTCGC
Organism: Steroidobacteraceae bacterium; assembly: GCA_036489335.1. Taxonomy (GTDB): domain Bacteria; phylum Pseudomonadota; class Gammaproteobacteria; order Steroidobacterales; family Steroidobacteraceae; genus 13-2-20CM-66-19. The sequence goes on along the minus strand of DASXFY010000052.1, from coordinate 24,446 downwards.
TTCTGCTTCTCGCCGTCGCGCTCTCCGGCTGCGCCTTGTTCGTGCCGAAGTTTCAGACTCCCGAGCTCTCCATCGTGGACGTTCAGGTGATCAAAGCCAATTTCCTCGAGCAGCGGCTGCGGGTCCGCATGCGGGTGCGGAATCCCAACGACCGCAGCCTCCCGGTCAAGGGCCTCTCCTATACCGTCTACCTCGCCGGCCAGGAATTCGCCACCGGCATCTCCGACGCGAGCTTCGTCGTGCCCGCGCTCGGCAACGCGGAATTCAACATGGATGTGACGGCGAATGCCGCCGGCGCGCTCTTCGCCGCGCTCAGCAAGCCCCGCGGCCAGGGCATCGATTACCGCATGAAGGGCAGGGTGGAGCTCTCTCGCGGCTGGTTACGCTCGATCCCGTTCGAGCAGAGCGGCACCTTCAGTATTCGTTGAGCGCGGACGGGATCCGGGCTCCTGCCCGGCCAAGCGTCGTCGCCGAATTGCGCTTCGATTGCGTCCACGGTATAAAAGAAAGGTAGCGAAGCAATAACGAAATAAATCGAAACTATTCGGAGCGGTGATGGGCATGAAACGTCGGGCGCTTTGCTGGGTCCTGCCAACGTTGCTGCCGTCCTTGACCCTGAGCGCGCAGCTCCCCGCCACGGCCTCGCGGGACCGGCCGGCGCCGCCGGCGCTGCTTGCCGCGGTTGATGCACACGGTATGTATAGTCTCGGGCTGCAGGGCGCATCGGCTCCGACGCTGGTATCCGGCGTCGCAGCCCAGGTAGACGGCCGCTGGCTGCGCACCAGCGATTACCCGACGTGCAGAGCCAACCGCTCCGCCGGGCAAGGCGCTCTCGGCGCGGCCACCATCTGGGAGGTGAGCTGCTCGGGACTCCACGCGGCGCCGGTGCTGAGCTATCGGCTGCGCGTGTACACCGCACTGCCCTTTGCCGACGTCACTGCCACGGTGCGCAACACCAGCTCGCGGCCCCTGCAGGTCGCGGCCATCCGGGTCGTGGATGCCAGTGGCGGTGCCATCGCCGACCTCGGCGCACCGGCGAGCAGCGAGCGCGTTGTGTCCGACAGCTTCAGCGAAGACCGCCCTGCGATGTCGATTCACGCGCTGGCCGACAGCCGCGACGGCATGCACCGCGCCGTCGGAAGTCAGCTCATTTACAACCGTGTGAGCCGCGAGAGCCTCTTTCTCGGCGCACTCAGCTCGAATCGCTTCCTGACCATTCTGCGTCTGCGCGTTGTCGCCGCGGCGGGTGGTCCGAGGATCACGGCCTACCAGGCCGAGTCGACGGGCACCACGGAGATGGAGGAGGAGAATTCCCTCGAGCACTCCGCTGCCGACGACCGCATCGTCCTCAGTCTCCCCGTCGCCGCGGGCGGCGCGCTCTCCTCCGAGACACTGGCGCTCAGCATCAGCCGCGACTATCACCGCCAGCTCCAGACCTATGGCGCTCTGATCCGCCGGCTGCACCACGCCAGGGTCACGGCACCGCCGCTCATGGGCTGGTGGAGCTGGACCGCGTACTACTTCGGCCTGGACGCGGGTGCCGCGCTGACCAACGCCCAGTGGCTGGCCGAGCATCTGGCAAGTTACGGTTACACCTTGTTCCATATCGATGAGGGTTATCAGTACGCGCGGGGCGAATACGCAACGCCCAATGCAACACTGTTTCCGCACGGCCTCGTTCCCCTTGAGTATGGCGTGCGCGGTCTCGGACTGACGCCGGGGATCTGGACCGCGCCATTCGAGGTGTCGGAGCGCTCATGGGTCTTCCAGCATCATCCTGACTGGCTGGTGAAGAACGCCGCCGGCCACCCGATCCACGCGGGCTCGGTGGTCGACGGGAAGGATGCCCTCTACATCATCGATACGACCAATCCCGGGGCACAGGGCTACCTGCGGACGACCTACCGCACGTTGGCTCGCGAGTGGGGCATCCACTACATCAAGCTGGATTTCATGGACGACAGCGCCATCGAAGGCTACTACTACCGGCCGCACACGACGGCAATGGAGGCGCAGCGCATCGGACTACAGGTCATCCGCGACGCTGTCGGCAATGACGTCTATCTCGACAAGGACGGCAGCGTCATGCTGAATCCCGTGGGTTACGTCGACTACGGCCGGATCTCGCAGGACACCGGGCACAGCTTCGGCGCGAGCCGCGATGCGGCCACCGGCATTGCTGCCCGGTACTACATGGACCGCAATTTCTTCGTCTCGGACCCCGATGCCTTTACGGTCTCGACGCAGCGGATCACGGATCAAACCTGGCACGAAGGCCTCGAGCCGCTGACCCTGGATGAGGCGGAGGTTTCCATCGCGCTCGCCGCCGTGTCCGGCGGGATGCTCGAGATCGGCGACAATCTGCCGTCCCTGCAACAAGCTCCCGCTCGGGTGGCACTGATCGAAAACCGCGACCTCATCGACATGGTGCGACTCGGCAACGCTTCCGTGCCCGAGGATCTGCTGAGCTATGCGGACAGCGACCGCCAGCCGAGCATCTTCTTCCTCAAGGAATCCTCACGGCAGAGCATCCTCACCGTGTTCAACTGGACCGAGCATGCGAGCCGACATGACATCCGGCTCGCCGATCTTGGCCTCGCGCCCGCGGGCGCTTACCACATCGCCGACGTCCTGCACCCGCAGCGGTCCGTGCCATTCTCGGCCGGCGCGGTCGCGCTGGAGCTGCCGCCCCATTCCGTACGCGTGTTGAAAATCATCGCCGCGGATCAGCCGGCCGCCATGCCGCGCCTCACCATGACCTGTCCCGGCTCCTCGGTAGCAGGACAACCGGTGACCTGCGAGGCGACGGCTGGAGGCGGCCAGCCGGTGCTGGAGTATCGCTGGGATTTCGGTGACGGCACCTCTACGAGCGGTGGCAATGCGACACACACCTGGACGGAGCCCGGCACATACCGCATCGACCTCGAGGCAACCGCGCTCGATGGCGCAACCGTGCCGCAGCACGCCGAGATCCGGATCAGCGGCCACCTGTCCAGCGTGTTCGCACCCGCGAAGATTCGGCGGTTGGGTGACTGAAACGAGATGAGAGCGCGCAAGCTGACTGCTATGGCCGCCGCGGTGGGCGCGGCGTGCCTGCTGGCGTCGAGTCTGACAACGGCAAGGGCACAGGAGCGGTATTACTCGACAGCCGACTTCGCGCGTGTGGACAAGGTGGATGCGCACATGCACATCTACGGACCCGCCAACATGCTGGTGGCCGAGTCGATCCGGGACGGCTTCCACATCCTCACGATCAATGTCGACAACGGCGATCATGGATCGGTCCCGCGACAGCTGCATGACGCCGCATCGCTGCGGCGGCGCTTCCCGGGGCGAGTCGCTTTCGCCGGCACCTTCTCCGCCGCCGGCTTCACCCGGCCGGGCTGGTCGCGCGAGGCGCTGCGGGAGATCGACACGGCCCTCGCACAGGGGGCGGTGGGCGTGAAGATCTGGAAGAACTTCGGCATGATCGTGCGCGACAGCAATGGCCGCTATGTGATGCCGGACGATCCGCGTCTGGAGCCGATCTACTCCATGCTGCAGCGCCGGCACATCGTGCTGCTCGGACATCTGGCGGAGCCGCTCGACTGCTGGTTGCCTTACTCGAAGATGATCGTGAAGGGAGACGCCGATTACTATCGGCAGCATCCGCAGTACTACATGTACCTGCATCCGGACCGGCCGGGGCACGATCAGATCCTGGCGGCGCGCGACCGGATGTTGGCCGCCCACCCGGGATTGCGCTTCGACGCGGTGCATCTGGCATCCCTGGAGTGGGATGTCGACCGGATAGCCGCCTTCCTCGACCGGTTCCCGGAGGCGGATGTCGATCTGGCCGCGCGCATGGGGCAGCTCGAGTATCAGGCGGAAACCCACCCCGACAAGGTCAGGCGGTTTTTCATCCGCTACCAGAACCGGATTCTCTATGGCACGGACGACGCTTATGGGCCGTCGGATGATCCGCATGCCGTCGCCGACATAGCGTCCGACTGGCGTCGGGACTGGCGGTTCCTGGTCACGAATGAGCAGTTGCGCTCCCCGGACCTGGATCGTCCCTTTCGCGGCATGCATCTGCAGCGCAGCGTCGTGAACAGGATCTATCGGGAGAACGCCGTGGCGCTCTTCCCCAGTGCGTGGCCGGGCCTGCGCTAGTCAGCGCTCAGGCGAGAAGAACCTCCACGCCGCGGCGGCGAAGCTCATCGACCACGGCGGCCGGCGCCGCGGAATCGGTGATGAGCGTGTCCAGTTGCTCCACCCGGGCAATGACCGAGATATTCCTGCGCAGCAGCTTGGACGAATCCGCCACGGCCACCACCTGGCGCGCGATATCGATCATCTTCAGATTGAGCTGCGCCTCCGGCAGATGTGGCGTCATCACGCCGAGCTTGGGATCGATGCCGTCGGCGCCCAGAAACAGCCGGTCGGCCCTGAGCTCCGCCAGCGCGGCCTCGCCGATGTGGCCGGAAAGAGAGTTGGATTCGCGGCGCAATATCCCGCCCGGCATGATCAGCCGCACCATCGGCGCGTTCGCCAGCAGCATGGCGACATTGAGCGCGTTGGTGATCACGTTGATGGATTGCAGCGGTGCCTCACGGATCTGCTTGGCGATCTCGGCGGTGGTGGTGCCCGAGTCAAGAATGATCGTCTCGCCGTCACGGATCAGTGAGACCGCAACGCGCGCGATGCGCACCTTTTCAGCGTGATGCTGCGTCTCCTTGACCGTCAGGGGCTGATCGAGACCCTCGCGCGGCAGGAGCGCCCCGCCGTGGCTTCGAACGAGCGCGCCGAGTCGCTCGAGTGCCGCAAGATCCGCCCGAATCGTCACCGCCGAAGTTGCGAAGCGCTTCGCGAGCGCGATGACCGTGACTCTGCCGCGCTCCTGCAACAGGTCACAGATTCGCCGGCGCCGCTCTTCGACGAGCAGTCCGGGCTCCGCCGCGTTGTCCGCCGCGCGCAGCTCGGCGCCCGTTTCGGCGCGAGGTTTGGGGTCGTGCATGGCTCTTTCGATCGCGTTCAACGTGTAAGGTACAGAAGGGACCCACATGCCGGCAAATGACAGGGTTGCGCCTTTCGATATCTTTCGATATTACCAGAATTGCTTTCGAAATCAGGCTAATCATGCTGACCTTGACGTATACGTAAGGTCTCGAAATAATCGTCGGCAATTCGGTGACTTTCGGTTGCTTTTGGTTACAGGGGGAAATGTGAACCGATGGCCGCGCAGTGCCACCCGTGTGAGGCATCAGCCTGATTGCGGGTCCTGCCGATGAGCCGCCGCGCGGGGCTCGCCTATGCGCTGGTCACCACGCTCTTCTGGGGCGTTTGGGGTGCCTTCGCTGGATTGCCGGCGGACCACGGATTTCCCGAGACGCTCATTTATGTTGTGTGGGCGATCACGATGATTCCGCCGGCCCTCTACGCGCTCTGGCGCAGCGGCTGGAAGCTAACCACCGATCCGCGGTCGGTACTCTACGGTGCCATCATCGGACTCACCGGCGCGGGCGGGCAGATGCTGCTCTTTCACGCTGTCCATACCGGTCCCACCTATCTCATATTTCCGCTGATCGCACTGTCGCCGGTCGTGACCATCGCGCTATCGCTGGTCTGGCTGCAGGAGCGCACCACGCGCATTGGCGCATTCGGGATCCTGATTGCGCTCGCCGCCCTGCCGCTCTTCGACTACCAGCCGGGTCAGGGACTGAGCGGTCACGGCGTCGCCTGGCTTCTCTATTCACTGATCATCCTCGCGGCGTGGGGCGTGCAGGCATTCTTCATCAAGCTCGCCAACAGGAGCATGAGCGCGGAGGGAATCTTTTTCTACATGACACTCATGGGCCTGGCGCTCGTGCCGGTGGCGCTCTGGATGACGGATTTCTCGCAGCCGATTAACTATGGGCTCAACGGTCCGTACCTCGCCGCCGGCACGCAGATCCTCAATTCCGTGGGCGCGCTGACACTGGTTTACGCCTTTCGCTATGGCAAAGCGATCGTGGTGTCCCCGCTCACCAACGCCGGCGCGCCGCTCATCACCGCGCTACTCGCGCTCGCGTTGCTGGGCCTGGTCCCGCAGACACTCAAGATCGTCGGCATCGTACTGGCTTTCGTGGCCGCGGCGCTGCTCGCCATCGAGCCGGAGGAGGCCACATGAAGGCGCTTCTCGAGCTGGTGCGCCGCCATCGCGCCGGCGAGGCGATCGGAATCTACTCCGTGTGCTCGGCCCATCCTCTGGCGATGCGTGCCGCGCTCGAGCATGCCCGCGCGCGCGACGGCTATGCGCTGATCGAGGCCACCTCCAATCAGGTCAACCAGGAAGGTGGCTATACGGGGCTGCGGCCGGCGCAGTTCCGCGACCTGGTGTGGGCTCTCGCGGAGCAGAGCGGCCTGTCGCGCGAGCGTGTCCTGCTCGGCGGCGACCACCTCGGTCCCAACGCCTGGCAGTCCCTGCGGGCGAAGGAGGCGCTGGAACGCGCGGCGGTGATGGTGAGTGAATACGTGCGTGCGGGCTACCGCAAGATTCACCTTGATTGCTCGATGTCCTGCGCGGACGACCCCGGGGTGCTCTCGGATGACATCGTGGCGACGCGCACCGCGGCGCTTTGCGCCAGCTCCGAGGAGGCCTGGCGCAGCAGCGGCGGGGAGCCGCCGGTCTACGTGGTCGGCACCGAGGTGCCGGTCCCTGGTGGTGCGCAGGAAACCTTGAGCGAGCTCGCAGTCACCGAGCCGCGCGCCGCGCTCGCCACGGTGGCCGCGCATCGCTCCGCCTTCGTGGCGAGCAGCCTGCATGCAGCCTGGGACCGCGTCATCGGTCTCGTGGTGCAGCCGGGGGTGGAGTTCGATCACGACCGGGTGATCGACTACCGGCGGGAAAAGGCGCGACACCTCAGCAAATGTCTCGAGGACCTGCCCAATCTCGTGTTCGAGGCGCATTCCACGGACTACCAGACCGAACGGGCCCTCAGCGCTCTGGTGTGCGATCACTTCGCGATCCTGAAGGTGGGGCCCGCCGTCACGTTCGCCTTGCGCGAGGCGGTGTGGGCACTCGATCGCATCGAGCGGGAGTGGCACGGCGAGTCGCACGCTGTCAACGCGCGTAAAGTGGTCCTCGAGGCCATGCGTGCCGATCCACGGCACTGGCGCAAGTACTACCACGACACCGGGCATGCGCTTGATCTGCAGTTGGAATACAGCCTGAGTGACCGCGTCCGCTACTACTGGCCGGTTCCTGCAGTGGTCACAGCGCTCGAGCGCCTGCGTGCCGCTTTCGAAGACGGCACGGCGCCGCTTGCGCTCCTCTCACAGTATCTCCCCGCGGGCTACGCCGCGGTGCGCGCCGGAAAATTTCCGGCGCGGATGACCGACCTCGTCATACATCACATCCGGCAGGTTCTCTCCCATTACTCGCGGGCCTGCGACCCGCGAACCACAGAAGAAGGAAACGTACCATGAAGACGTCCCTCGCGCCTGCGGCCGCAATCGGCGCCTGCAGCTTCCTTCTCGCGCTGCAGTTGGCGGCTCCTGCGCCCGTGCACGCGACCGATGCCCCTCCTGCGGCGCAAAGCGATCAGAACACCACGAGCGCTCCGAGCAGCACCGGCACCTCGGATGGAACGCCGGAACAGCTGAGCGAGATCGTCGTGACCGGCATCTCCGCCGACCTGGAAAAGGCGCTCGACACCAAGGAGTTCGCGCCCGTTATGCTCGATTCGATCGACTCGACCGAGATGGGGCGCTTCCCGGACGCCGATGTCGCGGACTCCCTCGAGCATCTGCCGGGCATCACGGTCTCTCGCACCACGGGCGGCGAGGGCCAGAAGATCACGGTGCAGGGCCTGAGCTCTGAATACAACATCGTCACGATGGACAACCGGATTCTCGCCAGTGACGACAATGGCCGCGACATCGCCTTCGACGTGCTGCCGGCGGAGCTGATCACCGGTGCCGATGTGCTCAAGTCACCGGAGGCTTCCGCGGTGGAGGGCAGCATCGGCGGCACGGTGAACCTGCACACCGCCAGCGCCTTCGATCACCCGGGCTTCCACGCGGATGCTCACGGCGAAGGCGACTGGAACGACATGTCGCATCTGACCAGCAAGAAGTTCTCCGCCTTCATCAGCGACACCAACGCCGACAAGACACTCGGGTTCGTGCTCGGGGCGGTGGATACGGACCTCAAATCGCGCACCGACTCGCTGAACGCCTACAATCAGAACATCTACGGACCCATCAGCTATCCGTACCCCCCGGATGGGGTCACACCGCCCCCCGGGTCCACGCCACTCATCGCCACCCCCTGCTGCATCACCTTCGGCTCGATCTTCGATGACAAGAAGCGAACCGGCCTGATCGGCAACCTGGAATGGCGTCCGAGCGATAGCTTCCGCCTCAAAGCCGACGGACTGTGGACCCATCTGAACGACCCGCAGATCGGCTACAACGAGTCGTACTACTTCGCGGCCAATCCGGACGGCACGCCGTTCGAGAACAACGCGGTGGTGCAGAATGGCGTGATCACCTCCGTCTCGGTGGATAATTTCCAGCCGGAAATGGTCAATAACACCATCAACCGCAAGGTCGACACGTTCCTCTACGGGCTCAACGCGCAATGGAAGCCCACTGACAGCCTCACTTTCGGCGCCGACCTCTACCGCTCGACCGCGAGCCGGCCGGAGGGCGGCCAGGACACCTTCGTCACCGCCGGCCTGGTGAACGACCAGCCCACCGCCGAGGACATACTCAACTTCTCCGACGAGCCCAACAGCCTGCCGAATATCAACGTAGTCGTGCCGCCGAGCCAGCTCGGCCTGTCGGCATGCCCCGCCGGCACGGCCAGCACGACCAACGCCGGGTACTGCTCCTACACCGCTCTGATGAACTCCCGCTACCTCAACAACAACAAGTACTGGTCGACACACTATGTGGGTCTCAACGGCTTCTCGGTGCACGACAAGATCACCGGACTGACGCTGAGCGGCGCCTGGCAGGCCGACATGGGCCCGTTCGAGCAGCTGCAGTTCGGGGTGGGCGGCACCGACCGTGACAAGGAGCAGGTGGACTCGGACAACGACTGGACCAACGGCTCGGGCGAATACGGCACGTTGTATCAGACGTACGGCTGCCCGGTGCAATGCAGCCCCTATTCGTTCGGCTCGCAGGGATTCAACGTCGTCTCGCTGATCAGCCTGCCCAACTTCATGGAGGGCGCGGGCGGCTCGTATCCGATGGTGCTGCCGCAACTCAACGCCGGGCAGCTGCTCGCCTTCCTCAAGAGCCTCAACGGCAAGCCCAATCCTTTCTACTGCACCACCCAGCCGTGCACAGGACCCTACACCGCTTTTGATTACTCGCAGCTCCTGCCTCAGGTCAACGCGTCCAACTCCTACGCAGTGACGGAGAAGACCATCACGGGCTATCTGGAGGGCGACTTCGGCGGCTCGCGCTGGTCGGGCAACCTGGGCGTCCGTCTGGTGCACACCACGACGACCGCCAATACCGCGCCCGCCGTGCCGGTGTCATTGTGGACCCCATCGAATACCGCCAGCAGCACCCAGACCTGGAACGTCCAATACGGGAATTCGCAGGCGCTCGGCGGCAAGGGCAGCTACACGCTGGCGCTGCCGTCGCTGAACCTCGCCTACTGGGTGATCCACAACCGGTTGCAGGCCCGCCTGGCGGTGGCTCAGACCATGGCGCGACCCGATTTGAGCGAGTTGGCGCCGACCTCGACCAACAATGCCGAGAACGGCACGCCGGAGCTCGATTACAGCGGTACGGCGGGATTGAAGCCGATCCGCGCAAACCAGGCGGACCTGTCGCTCGAGTGGTACTACTCGCCGCATTCCGCGTTCACCGCCGACGTGTTTGCCAAAAAGGTCATGGACGACATCTACGATGCCGTCGAGACCAACGTCAACCTGGGGACGACCGAGTACATCGGCGGGCCACCGGGCACGGTGAAGGGCACGCCCTTCCTATGGACGGTCACGGCGCCGGCGAACGGCGCGGAGAGTGAGTACTCGGGCGTGGAGCTCACCTGGCAGGAAATTCTGCTCGATGGCTTCGGCACCCGCATGCAGTTCACGGCCACGCGTACCCGCAGCTACGACCAGTACGGCAACTTCGCGGGCGCGATCAATGCCGCGCCGCCTACCACGTTCACCATCGGATTCTTCTACGACAAGGGACCGATCAGCGCCGACGTCAACTGGGATCATCAGTCGAGCTTCACCGCCGACTGCTCGGAATGCACCGAGGTTCCAGGCTGGCCGGCGATCACCGAGAAGTTCGACTGGGTGACGGCGAGCGTTCACTATCGCCTGCCGTATGGGTTGGAGGTTTACTGGGAAGGCAAGAACCTCAGCAACTCGATCTCCCGCAGTTACCTCAACGGCAATCCGCTCCTGCCCTGGGCGCCCGGCCAGAACACCGGCGGCAGCGAGAGCGGCGTAGGATATGGATACAGTGCCTTCGGCCGCACCTATGTAGTGGGGCTCTCCTGGCGTTACTGAAAACGGATTGCGAAGGGATGACACGGTGAACGACTCGACGGAAGCGCTGGGCCTCAGCGCGGCGCAGATCCGCGCTGCCGGTGCGCAGTGGACGGCGCGCGAGATTGCGCAGCAGCCGCGGGTGTGGCCGCAGATTGCGCGCCAGGTTGGCGCGGATGCGCGCCTGCGGGCTTTCCTGGCGCCGCTCCTCGGCAACCCCGCATTGCGCATTGTGCTCACCGGCGCCGGTACCTCGGCCTATATCGGCAAGTGTCTGGCACCGGCGCTGGCGAAAACCGGCCGCCAGGCCGAGGCGATTCCGACCACGGACATCGTCGCCAGCCCGCTCGGCACGCTGGCGCCGAAGGTGCCCACGTTGATGGTCCATTTCGCGCGCTCGGGCAACAGCCCCGAGAGTGTGGCTGCGCTCGAGCTCGCGGAACAGCGGATCGAGCACTGTCATCATCTGATCGTCACCTGCAATGCCGAAGGGGAGCTTGGTCGCTGCACCGGCAGCCTGCGGCATGCCTGCTCCATCGTTCTGCCCGAGGCCTGCAACGACCAGGGCTTCGCCATGACCTCGAGTTTCACGGGCATGCTGCTGGCGGCCGCGCTGGCGCTCGGGGCCGCGCCGACGGACCAGGCTCGGATTGAAGCCATCGCCGCGCTGGGCACCGAAGTCCTGACCACTCATGTGCCGCTCGCCAGCGGCCTGGTACGAGCGCAGTTCGACCGGGTAGTCTTCATGGGGAGCGGCGAGCTCAAGGGGCTGGCGCTCGAGTCCGCTCTGAAGATGCTGGAGCTGACGGACGGTCGGGTAGTCAGTATCGGCGAGTCGCCGCTCGGCTTCCGGCATGGTCCCAAGACCATCGTCAACGGCAGTACCCTCGTGGTGGCGTTTCTGAGCAACGATGCCTACACGCGCCAGTACGACCGCGATCTGCTGCGCGAGTTGCGCGGCGATGCCGTGGCGGGACGAATCATCGCGCTGACGGCTCTGGCAGATGAGCGTGATGGTCAGGACACGATAGCGCTGCAGGCGGGCGGCCGCATCTGCGGCGCGCTCACCGATCTCGAGCTGTGCTTGCCCTATGTGATATTCGCGCAGACACTCGCGTTGCTGCGCTCGGTCTCGCTCGGGCTGTCGCCCGACACTCCAAATGCAGCCGGGACCGTGAATCGAGTGGTCCAGGGCGTATCCATCCATCCCTTCCCGGGCTAGACGTGAAGACCTTCCTCGGCGTTGACGGCGGGGGCACGAAGACACGTTTTCTGCTCGTCGACGAGGCGGGCAGAGTGCTAGCGTCGCATCTCGAAGGCCCGGCTTACTATCTGGAGATCGGCCTGGATGGGCTGCGCGAGATGCTGACCCGCGGAATAGGGCAGACGCTTCGCCAGGGCAATCTGCGCGAGGCAGACCTCACTCACGCATTCCTGGGCCTTCCGGCCTACGGCGAGGACAGCAAACTGCTTGCCGACCTGAATGCGGCCCCCGCGCAGGCTCTCCCTCATGGACGCTATGGCTGCGGCAATGACATGGTGTGCGGCTGGGCGGGCGCTCTTGCGGGTGCTGACGGCATCAACATCGTGTCGGGTACGGGCTCGATCGCCTACGGGGAATTTGCGGGCCGCAACGCCCGTGCCGGTGGCTGGGGGGAGCTGTTCAGCGACGAAGGCTCCTCCTACTGGTTGGCGCGCGAGGGTCTGCGGCTCTTCGCGCGCATGAGCGACGGCCGCTCACCGCGCGGTGCTCTGTATGAGCAGGTGCGAAGGCACTTCTCACTGGCGAGCGACCTCGATCTCTGCGCCGCGATCTACGGTCAGGCGATCGCGCAGCGCAGCCAGTTCGCCCAACTCTCCAGGCTGGTGATCGCGGCGGCGACGGCTGAGGATTCGGCCGCGCTCGGGCTCCTGGAAAGTGCCGTGCGCGAGCTGGCTGACATCGTCGATGCGGTCCGTGGCGGGCTGCAAATCCCCGCGGAAGTCCTCATTCCGGTGTCCGCTTCCGGAGGCATGTTCCAGCCGGGCAACGGCTTGCGCGAGCGCCTCGAGTCGGAGCTGCAGCGGCGGTGCGCCCGCTATCGGTTCGTCGCAGCGCTGCTGCCGCCCGATGTGGGGGCGGCCGTTCAGGCCGCGCGACTCAACGGCACACCACTGGCGGCAGCGAGCCTGGAGGCGCTGGCGCGCGCGAGCGGGAGATAGGCGGATGATCCGCAGGACATTCCTCAAGACGCTGGTGGCCAGCGCGGGCGCGTCTGCGATCGATTCAGGCGTCAGGGCAGCGGATGCCATGGCCGGAAGGAAGCGCGGCGCGCGCGCAAAACCCGGCAAGGTCGTGATCGGCGGCGCCGGGGTCACCGGCCTGTGTTGCGGCTACGAGCTCATGAAGGCCGGTTTCGACGTCACTGTTCTCGAGGCTTCGGGAAGGTACGGCGGTCACGTGTTCACCGGCAGAGACGGCCTGGCGGACGGCTTGTATGCTGACTTCGGCGCCGACCACATCACCAAACCCGGTTATGAGCGGCTGCTGGAATATGCCGACGAATTCAACATCGCGGCCGTTCCCTATCCAAATGCCGAAGGCTCCTGGCTGCCATACGACAACGACGGCTCGAGGATGGTCGGCGGCAAGCTGTATACCAACAGGATGCTGGCCGATCCCGCGACGCTGACCCGGCTCGGCTTCAATGGCCGCGAAGTCAGGTTTCTGACGCACCACCCCTGGTACGAGCTCGAGAGTGTCTATCTGCGCCCGTACGTGGACAGGCTCGGGGACCCCTATCGCCCCTTCGGCAAGGGACTGGACGAACTCGACAACATACCGATTGCCACGCTCTACAGGAAGGCTGGCGCGTCGCAGGCGGCCATCGACTCGTTCGGCGCCGAGGAGAGCAGCGCGCTCTACCGCATATGGCGATTGGCGGCGGAGAAATCCCGGCGGATCCCTCCTTCCGAGGGTGAGATGTTCCGGCTGCAAAACGGCAACGAGCAGCTCCCCATCGCCTTCGCGAGGCGACTGGGACCGCGGCTGAAACTGGCGCATCCCATCACGGCAATCCGCCAGGACGATCGGGGCGTCACCGTGAGTTACCGGGAGTATGGCTATGGCGAAGCGAAGACCGTGGAGGCGGACTTCTTCGTGAACTGCATCAGCCTGACGGTCTTCAGCAAAATTCCCGTGATGCCCGCCCTCTCCGCGGCCAAGCAGTACGTGGTGGACAACCTGACATATTCGTCACACCCATTCTACGTATTCGAAGCCAGTTCCAGATTCTGGCTCGCCGATGGCCTCAAGAGCATCAACCTGGAGTTCGACCACCCCGAGATCTCGTCGATCTGGGAGGTTCCGAGCGAAGTGCGCACGGCGCGGGTGATTCTCAAGGCCTATGGTCCGGGCGGCTTGTCGCCGCAACGGGTGCTGGCCGCCTTTCGTCAGGTGTATCCCGGGAAGCGGGACACGATCGTACAGGCGCTCACCAAGGACTGGACCCAGGACACGTTGGCGCCCAGTTGTGAGATGCTGCCGTTTCCGCTGGGAGAAATGCACAAATTCTGGCCGGAGATCCTGCGGCCGGAGGGAAGACTCTACTTCGCCGGCACCTACGCCGACCTTCTCAGCCGCGGCATGGAGTCGTGTATCCGCTCGGCGCAGCGAGTGGCGCGGGAGATCGGCTCGGTCTGAGACCGTGGTTTCTGTTGTAATATAATTTTATTTCCTGAAAGTAACCGGCGGGATCCATTCCGCGGCTCGCTTGCGACAGCATCGCGCGCTGCGGCGAGCTGCCAACAGGGGATTTCTGTGCGCGCGACTTCCTGACTAACCTTTTGAATAACATAAGTATTATTTGAACCGAGAGCGCGGAAATCGCGGCAGGCGGGGACGGGCAGGGTGCCTTTGCCCCTCCCTGGGACGGGTCCACCGGCAGGCTGCGGCCGCTTGACGCGCGCCATCGTTCCGTGAAGAATGATTCAGCTGATGGAAGAAAACTACATTTCTAAACGATCACGATAGCGACAGTGGATTTGCCGCATACCGCAGCCTGACCCGTCCGCTTCCTCCACGAGAACAAGCATGTCCTTACAGAAGCCGTTCCTGTCCGTCCTGCCCGAGTCCGCAGCTACACGCGCTCCCGCCATGCGCTGGGGCGTGGCGCTTCTTGCAGCGGTCGTGCTCCCTTGCCTGGCCGTGTGGACGGGATCGGACGCCCGCGCGGCCACCACGGGCCGGCTGGCCGCTACGCCTCCCATGGGCTGGAACGACTGGGCGCACTATCAATGCGATTACACGGCGGCGGACATCGTCGCGAACGCGCGCGCGCTGGTCAGGACGGGGCTTGCGGCGCGTGGCTACGACACGGTCACCATCGATGACTGTTGGATGTTGCAGGCGCGCGACAGTCAGGGCAATCTGCAGCCCGATCCGAGCCGCTTTCCGCAGGGAATGAAGCCGGTGGCCGCCGCCGTGCATGCCCTCGGCCTCAAGTTCGGCATCTACGAGGACGCCGGCTCCGAGACCTGCGGTCGCTTCGCCGGCAGCGGCGAGCCGCAGGGTGGTGGCGCGGCGCACTTCCTGGCGGATGCCAGGCTGTTCGCCTCCTGGGGCGTCGACTACCTCAAGCTCGATGGTTGCAACGTCTACGTACCCAAGGGCCAGTCGGAGAATGACGCCTATCGCGCTGCCTATCGCGCCGAGAGCACCGCGCTCGCGCAGGTGGGCCGGCCCATCGTGTTCTCGGAGTCCGCGCCCGCGTATTTCCAGGGCCAGCCGGGCTGGTATGACGTCCTCAGCTGGGTCCGCGACTACGGCCAGTTGTGGCGCGAAGGCACGGACATGGCGAACCACCATCTCCATGCGAAGACGCCGCAGCGCCCGCGCTTCAACAGCGTTCTGTGGAACTATTCATACAACCTGCCGCTCGGCCGCTTTCAGACTCCCGGCAACTGGAACGACCCTGATTTCATCATCGGCGGCGATGCCGGCTTGACGCTGGCGGAAAGCCGCAGCCAGCTGGCGCTCTGGGCCATGATGTCGGCGCCGCTGATTCTCAGCTCCGATGTCGCTCGGCTGTCGCCTGCCGCGGTACGCATCCTGGGTAACCGCGCGGTGTTGGCGGTCGATCAGGATCCGCTGGGCCGCATGGCGAACCTGCTTCAACGCAGCGGCTCGAGCGATGTGCTGATCAAGCCGTTGCGCAATGGTGGCTATGCCGTCGCGGTGCTCAATCGCAGCGCCGCGACGCTGCCGGCGCGGTTGAGCTCCGCTGACCTCGGCTTCGCCGGGAGCAGCTGCCGCTTCGACGCGCGCAATCTCTGGAGCGGCGAGCACCAGCCCGCCGCCACCACGTTGCGCGCCGACATCGCGTCGCACGATACCGCCATCTGGAGGATTCGACCGAGTGCCGCCTGTGGTACGCCGGCTCGGATCGGGGCCATTACCCGCGTTCTGCCGAGCGCGACCGATGACGAGAATCACCCCAATGCCAGCCATTACACACGTTGTCTTGCGGGTTCCGGGCTGCAGCAATGCTCCGGCAGCGGCGCGCAGAGTTGGCAGGTGATGCCCAATGGTGCGCTGCGCTCCGGTGGCGAGTGCCTGGCACAGAAGGGTGGTCGAGCGGTCGTCGCTGCGTGCAACTCGGCAGCGGATCAGGCGTGGCGCTACGATGTGCTCGGCAGACTCATCAACTCCGCAAGCGGTCAGTGCCTGACCGGAGCTACCGATGGCGCGCTTTCGGTCGCGGCCTGCGGTAACAATCCGGAATCGCAGATCTGGGGCCTGCCCAACGACATCAGCGGGCGCGACTGACCCCCATGACTGACGCGGCGGGGCAATCGGACAGGCGGGCGCTCGCGCTGATGGCCGGCCTGTTCGCGCTCTTTGGCTGCGTGACCTGGCTCAATGGCGTTCTCATCCCGTTCCTGAAGGTCGTCTGCCAGCTCGACACCTTCGAGGCGCTGCTCGTCACCTTTGCCTTTTATATCGCCTATTTCGTGATGGCGCTGCCTTCCGCGCGCGTGCTCAACGCGACCGGCTACAGGCACGGCATGGCGCTCGGGCTTGCGGTCATGGCCGCCGGGACTCTGGTATTCCTACCGGCGGCGCTGCTGCGCTCCTATGGCCTGTTCCTCGCCGGCCTCTTCACGCAGGGGACCGGGCTTTGCCTGTTGCAGACGGCGGCCAATCCGTACGTCATCATTCTCGGGCCGCCGGAGAGCGCAGCGCGCCGTATCTCGATCATGGGCGTGTGCAACAAGCTGGCGGGCGCTCTGAGTCCGATGGCGCTCGGCGCCCTCATATTCGCCGATTTCGACCGCCTTGCACCGGCCGGCCACGGCCTGTCCGCCGCCGCGCTTGCCAGCCTGGCCGATCGGCTGATCGCGCCGTATCTCGGCATGGCTGTCGTGTTGGTCGTGCTGGCCGTCGGCGTCGAGCGGTCCGGATTGCCGGAGCCGCAGGAACCGCCGGTCGAGCCTGGTACGGGGGCTGGAGCGAAGTTCCGCTGGCTGCAGCACCCGCTGCTGCTCTTCGGCTTCTGGGCGTTGTTCTTCGAGATGGCAGTGGAGGTCATTGCCGGCGATACCATCGTGCTCTACGGCCAGGCGCTGCACATTTCCATCCAGACCGCCCGCTTCTTCGCCAGCCTGACGCTGGCGGCCATGGTGGTGGGTTACATCTGCGGGATCATCCTGATTCCGAAGCGCCTGACCCAGCAGCGGGCGCTGGCTCTGTCGGCCGCGACCGGAATGGTCCTGACCGTCGCCATCACCCTGACACACGGCATGGCGAGCATATTCTTCGTCGCCTCACTCGGCTTCGCCAACGCGGTCCTCTGGCCGGCGATCTTCCCCATCGCGCTCACGGGCCTCGGTGAGCACACCAAGACCGGCGCGGCCATCATGATCATGGCCATCATAGGCGGCGCCGTCGTGCCGCCCTGTTACGGCCTGTTGGCGCGCGTAATCGGCAATCAGATGGCGTATCTTGCCCTCGTGCCCATGTACGCCTGCATGATGATCTATGCGCTCTATGCGCAGCGTCGCATGAGCAACGCGCACGTACTGGTGGGAGCCAGCTGATGAGTCGCAACTCACGACGACCCGAACCGGGCGCCCCGCCGGCGGCGCCGAATGCCGATGCAGCCGCCGCGGCTCTCTCGGGGGATCTGCTCGAACGCATCCGCGCCGATATCGGTCATCTCTCGAAAGCCTTCGGGCGGATCGCCAACTATCTGGTCGCCGACCCGGACTCGTTCATGCACGCGCCCCTGCGGGCCATCTCCGCTGGCGCCGGTATCAGCGAGCCGAGCATCGTGCGCTACTGCAAGCGCTATGGCTGCAAAGGCGTGCCCGAGTTTCGTATCGAGCTGGCGAAGTCGCTGGCGCGGGAATTGCCGGAATTCCGCCTGAACCTGATCGCGCCCAACATCTCGGATCGCGAGCAGGTCAACGTCGACAAGAAACGGGCCATCGCCCGCTACGCGGCCAGCCTCATCAATCGCGAGCGCTCGATCATCATCGATTCAGGCTCGACGCTGCGCATGTTCGCGACCCAGTTGGGCGATACGCGCGGGCTGTCGATCCTCACGGCCGACCTGGAGATCGTCAATCTGCTCAAGCGCTGCAAGCACCACGAGGTCATCGTGCCGGCGGGAACCATTCGTTACGACACCATGTCGATCGGCGGCCGGTTCATCGAGCGGTTCCTGGCCGAAATGCATTTTGACACCTTCTTCCTCGGCGCCGACGCCATTGACCTGCGCCTCGGACTCAGTACCTTCAACGAGGAGGAGGCGCAGAAGAACGCCGCCATGATCCGCGCCAGCGATCGCGTGGTGGTGCTGGCGGACTCGTCGAAGTTCGGCACGCCGAGCCTGCATCGCATCTGCGACATCCGTAAGGCGCATGTCATCGTGACCGATACCGAGGTCGATCCGGTGCTGGTGCAGCAACTGGAGGCGCTCGGTGTGGCCGTGCACTGCGTCGACGCGCGCACCGGCAAGCGGGCCGCCAACCGGCGGCAGGAGCGGCGGTGACCCCGGATGGAAACGCCAGGCTGCTCGAGTCACAGACATATCGGGAGGTAATGCACCAGCCGGATGTCTGGCTCACCGCCGCGCGCGAGCTGCCCGCCGTGGTTGCCGACGTGCGGGAGTGGATCAAGGCGCGCGGCCACGACGAAGTTTGGTTCTGTGGGGCGGGCACCTCCGCTTTCATCGGCGAGTCGCTGAGCGCCTATCTCAACGAGCTGCGGCAGCCGGCGCGCTTCCGTGCCGTGCCGACGACCGAATTGGTGGCGCATCCGCACGGCTTGCTGCGCCCCGGAACGCGGCGCCTGCTGGTGTCTTTCGGCCGCAGCGGCGAGAGTCCGGAGACGCTGGCGACCTTGGCGCTGCTCGAGCGTGCCGATGCCGATGCGCTGCATATCACCTGCAATGCGGACGGTGCGCTGGCACGATCCGCGGGACCGCGGCAACGAGCGCTGGTTCTGCCCCCGGAAACGCACGATGCCGGCTTTGCCATGACGTCGAGCTACAGCACCATGCTGCTGTATGCGCTGGCGTGTTTCGATGAGCTGCCGATCGGCGACATCGCGCCGCGGCTGCGGGAAATCGCCGCCGCCGGGCGCGGCGTGCTGGATGCGGCAGGCCGGATCGCGGCGCAGCTGCCGCCACCGCAGAGGGTGGCCTTTCTCGGCGGCGGCGAGCTGGGTGGGGCCGCGCGCGAGAGCGCGCTCAAGGTGTTGGAGCTGACCGCCGGGCGGGTGGCCGCATTCTGGGACTCGCCGCTCGGATTTCGGCATGGCCCGAAATCCCTGGTGAACGAGCACACCCGGATCGTCGTGCTCCTCTCACCCGATCCCGATGCTCGCCGTTATGACGACGACGTCGTCGCCGAGCTGCGCAGTCAGTATGGCCAGGATGGGGTGATTACCGTCGGTACGGCGGACGGCGGCGCCGATATCGCATTCGCCGGTATCCCGGCGGGCTGGAATGTTCCGCTCTACGTCCTGCCGGCACAAGTCGTTGCAGTGACGTGGTCGGCCCGCATGGGCCTCAACGTCGACGATCCGTTTCCGGATGGTCAACTGTCGCGCGTCGTGCACGGCGTGCGCATTTACCCTCCGTCGACGCGCCGCGCGAGCCTCTATGGTGGCATGGATGTCGGCGGCAGCAAGATCGAGACTTGCCTCTTCGATGAGCGTTTTCGACCGCTCGAGCGCCGGCGGGTGGACACCGCCTGCGCCACCTACGAGCAGCTCCTCGACTGTATCGTGGGCGAGGCGCGCTGGCTCGATGCCTGCGCCGGCCGCCCGGTCGAGCTAGGTATCGGCCTGCCGGGTCTCGTCGACCATGCGAGCGGCCGCTCCCTGACATCCAACCTTCCGGCAACGGGGCGGCCCTTGCGTGAGGATCTCACGGCACGGCTCGCACGCACGGTTGCCATGGGCAATGACACCAAGTGCTTTGCGCTTTCGGAGGCCAACGGCGGGGCCGGCGAGGACGCCGAAACGATGCTCGGGCTGATCCTGGGCACTGGAGTGGGCGCCGGCGTGACCCATCGTGGGCGGCTGGTCCAGGGATACAACGACCTGCCGGGAGAGGTTGGCCATCTGGGCATACCCGGACGGTTCGTCGCGGAATGGAATCTGCCGATCCTCCTCTGTGGATGCGGTCGCCTCGGGTGTTACGAGACGCTCCTGGCCGGTCCCGGCCTGACACGTCTGGCGGTACGCCACGATCCTGCGGTCCGCTCGCCCGCAGACATCGTAAGATTGGCCCGGACGGGCGATCCGGCCATGGCCGCGGCGCTGCGTGAATGGCTGACGCTGCTCGCCGAGCTCATCAACACCGCGCAGTGCACGATAGACATGGACTGCGTCGTGCTGGGCGGAGGGTTGTCCAGGATTCCCGACGTGGCGCAAATGCTGGCGCAGACCTACCGCGCACACCAGTTCGCCGGTCGCGAGCCACGCTTCGCCATCGCACGCTTTGGAGACGCCAGCGGCACCCGCGGCGCGGCGTTGCTCCCCACACGTTCGTGATATCCGGCAGAGCGGCATGAATCCGCCCGCGGCCGCGCACGCGACTTTCCACCCGCCCGCGGCCGGATCCTGGTGGCTGCGGCCGGCGCAGCTCTTCGATGGCACGCGACTGCATGGCGATGTTGCGTTGCGGATCGACTCGGGGCGGATTGCGGAGGTGGTCGCGGCATTCGAGCCGCGCGTCGGCAGTGCTCCCGTTTGGCGGACCGAATGCATCGCCTGCCCGACGTTTGTCGATCTGCAGGTGAACGGCGGTGGTGGGGTCCTCTTCAACAACGAGCCCACTCCGGAGGCTCTGGCCGCGATCGCTGCCGCGCATCGCAAGGGTGGGACGGGCGCCTGGCTGCCTACGCTGCTCACGACGACACCGGAGGTCATGACGAGTGCCGTCGAAGCGGTGCTCGCGGTGTACGGACAGCACGGTGTTGCCGGCATGCACATCGAAGGTCCGCACATATCGCCCGACTTCCGTGGCGCGCACGCGCTCGAGTACATCCGTCCCCTGGATCAGCACACATGGATGCTGTTGCGCCGCCTGCGTGCCCGTGACATTCCCGTGGTGCTTACTTTGGCGCCGGAACGACTGCCACCGGGCGCGCTGGCGGAACTGGTCGCCACTGGAGTCAAAGTGTCGATCGGCCATAGCGGCGCCAGCGAACAGCAGGCGAGGGACGCGCTGGCCGCCGGCGCCAGTCTCTTCACACATCTCTTCAACGGCATGCCGCCCCTGCGCACCAAACAAGTAGGCCTGCCGGGCATCGCCCTCGACAGTCCGGCATGGTGTGGGATCATCGCGGATGGTCACCACGTCGCGGACACGATGCTGCGCCTCGCCGTGCGCGCCAAGCGAGGTCCCGGCACGCTCTTCGCTGTCACGGATGCAATGCCGACCGTACATGGGCCGCCCGAATTCCAGCTCTACGGCAACACTCTGCGTCTGCACGAGGGTCGTCTGATCGACGCGCGCAACTCATTGGCCGGGGTACACATCGACATGATCGGCACCCTCCGCCGGCTCGTGCAGGATGTGGATCTGCCGCTGGAAACAGCGCTCGCCATGGTGACTTCCGCTCCGGCGCGCGCAATGGGCCTGCAGAGTCGATACGGCCTGCTGGCGGCGAACACGCCGGCGAACATCCTGCTGCTCGACCCTGGGCGGCTGGATATCCGCCACATGTTGCTGAACGGCGTGCTCCAGGGAATCTGAAGGTAAATTACAGAAATTGGATTCGTGCAGCGTGGCGCCGCGATCAGACCTTCCGGGCCCAGGTTGCCGCAGCATGACGCCCGTCCTCTGCTTCCGCCAAAAACACTAATACCTTGTAACTTCAACAAGTTACATGGGTGCACGCTCGCTCGATCATCCTGCCGAAGGGTCTGAACGAGGCTTGATTCGATCGTCTCCTGGCGCGCGTGTTGCAGTAATACCACACGATCTTGATATTGCAAATTTTCACGAAATATAGTTCTATTACATTAGTCGAGGTTTTATTACATTCAATCTCGGCGGCCTGTGCCAAATCATCGTGTCTGAGTGGGGGGACCACGTGAAATCTAAAGAGCCGAGCTGCATGAGAGCCATTTCCGGCGTTCGTCGCCAAAGTCCGCGTGCGCGGACCAGTCTGATTCATATCGCGGTCAGGGCTGCGCTGCTCGCCGGCGCGGCGCTGCCGTTCGCCTCGGCGCAGGCGGCGGGGCCGAGCCCGGCGCAGCCGCAACCGCTTCTTGCGGCAAGCGGAGCCGATCAGCAGCAGGTCGGCACGGGCACCGCCGGCGCCAGCGGCACCACCTCCAACAACAGCCAGGAGACACGGCTGCAGGCGGTGGTAGTGAAGGGCATTCGCGAGAGCCTCGCGCAATCGGAGGCCATCAAGGAGCTGTCGGATCAGGAAGTCGATGCCATCACCGCGCAGGATCTCGGGCAATTCCCGGATTCCGATGTCGCCGAGTCGCTGTCCCATATCCCGGGCGTGGCGATCGACCGTGATGAGACCGGTTCCGGCAGCGAGGTGACGATTCGCGGCTTCGGGCCGGCGTTCAACACCGTGCTGATCAACGGCCAGCAGCTGCCGACCCAGACCGGCGGCCGCGAATTCAATTTCGACGTGCTGCCGACCGACCAGATCACCAAGTCCCTGGTCTACAAGACGGCGGAGGCGTGGCAGCCGGACGGAGCCATAGGCGGCCTGGTCGAGCTCGAAACCGCGCATCCCCTTGATTTCAACGGTTTCAAGGCCACCGCCAAGGTGCAGGGCAGTGAGACCTCTCTCGACACCAAAGTGACGCCGAACGAATTCGTCCTCGTCAGCGACACCTTCGACGACAACAGGCTGGGCGCGCTGATCTCGTTCGCGTCCACCGATGAGAACACCAGGACGCGAACCCTCGGCGTCTCGGGATGGGCCCTGCCGGGAGTGACCGGGACCGCCCTGCCGGCGCCCCTTACGCCCAATACGCTCATGCCGGTGTCGATCGATTACGCGGTCAACACCTTCGAAGTCAAGCGTGAGAACGTCAATGCTTCATTGCAATGGAAGCCGAGCGACAATCTCAAGATCACCCTGGACGGCGTGTACAACAGGTATGAGGAGTTCGCGCGCGCGCAGCAGTTGGGGCTTTATTTCGACGGTAACCCCATTCTTGCCAATCCGGCGCCCACGGTGGGTCCGGACGGGGTCGTGCAGACCTTCACCGGGGACTCGCACGAGGACGCCATAGAAGGAGAAAACGGCGGCCAGGTCAGCCCGCAGTATCTGCGCTCCCTCAACCTGAAGATCGAGGGGTCGCTGTTCGACAACAACCTCACGTGGGCGCTCGACGGTTCCGACGCGCGCAACGTCGCCGATAACTATACGAATCCGCTTTTATTCTCTGTCGTCGGGCTCCCGCTGCAGGCCGCCTTCACGAACACCGACGGCGTGGGTATTCCCAGCGCGACCACCTCGCCTTCTAATCTCATCGATCCGGGCGCGGCGAAGGCGCATTACACCGAGGTCGACGGCAGCTTTTCGCAGAACGATATCCGGCAGTTGACCCTGGACGGAACCTTGCACGGCTCGGACGCATGGGGTCCGGTGTCGGATCTGCGGTTCGGTGCCTACGGCCAGAAAGATTCCTACGACACATACAGCACGTATAACGAAGACTCCATCTGCGCGTATTGCGGCTACGGCTCATCGGTTCCCGCGTCGCTGTTCACCGCCTTCACCATGCCGAACATGGGAGGGCCTTACAGCGGAGCCTACCCGTCGGCGTTCCTGACGTATGACCCCAAGGCGGATATCGCTTTCCTCAACAGCCCCACGGCTTTTGCGGAGCAGGACGCTGTTTGCGAGCAGAACAATCCCCCCTGTGCGCCCGGTACGACGGCCGCCGAGGTCGGCGGCGATCACTTCATGCCGCTGAATCCGCTCACCAACAAACAGGCGATCGCCCAGGTCACGGAGAAGACCTACGCGCTGTACCTGCAGGCGGACTTCGATGGCACCCTGGGACAGCACTCCTGGGGCGGCAATGTCGGCGTGCGCTGGGTGCGGACCGAGGAAGATGCGGTCGGCTACAGTCAGGTCCTGAGTGATATCACGCCGATTCCCAATGATCCGACCGGAGACAACGCCATCTATGCTGCCAATGGAGCGACTCTGGAAGTCGCGGGCAGTCACTCCTACAACCACCTGCTTCCAAGCGCGAACTTCCGCTTCAATCTGACGCACCAGCTGCTGTTGCGCGCGGCTGTTTCGGAGAGCCTCGCGCGCCCCGAGCCCTCGCTCCTTTCGCCGGTGCTCAACTACGGCGGCTCGATTCTGGCGCCCGCCAACCTGGTGGCAACGGGCGGCAACCCGAACCTCAAGCCGTATACCTCGAGGAATTACGACCTGAGCCTGGAGTGGTACTACTCGCGCGACGGTTACCTGGCCGGA
>DASXFY010000067.1:0-34730 GCA_036489335.1 Steroidobacteraceae bacterium | reverse complement strand
CGACGGTGCTTGCGTACTTTTGGCATCCCCACATCATGCCAAATTCTCCGATCCGCTCAACACGCATGAAACCCCATGAAATCAGGCCCCGCGTCGACCTCAGCGCCCCGGAATCGCCCACACGAAATCACGATGACCCTCTTTTGATAGTCAATGGGTCGATGATTTCGCTTGCAGCATCCACGGGGACGGCGTTGACGGGCAACAGGAAAGGAATCACGTTCTTCCAGATGTTGCGAGACGTGCTGGTCGCATCCCTCAATAGGGGCCAGTTCCCTATGGCGATGATGGGACTGATTGTCATCGTCGCCATCTGCCGGATGCCTCCAACAGACCTGAGCCGGCTCATATTCCGCATCTTGGATACTGCTGAATTGCATAAGTACGGGGGATACGCACTCAGTATGGTGGTCACTATCGCCTGGTCCATTCACAGTAAGCGGCAGCGGCGCGAATCGACGGCGGAAATCAGACGCTTGAGTGACCGAAATAACCGGATTCAAGACATCGACTTTGATAGACGGATCAAGTCGGATAGGAGACGAAGGTGATTGCTCTGCTAGAGATTATGTTCTTTCTCGCGATGACACACTTTGTTTATGAGTCCATTCTCGCGCCGTCCTGGCGGTTGAGCCTGAGATACAGGCTTTCCGCGCTCAGTGATGAAGCGCGTTCGTTGAAGGAAAACCACTGGGATACGCTTGCGGATGAGCAATGCATGTATCTGCAGGACTCCATCAATACGATGATTGCCATGCTTCATCGCTATGATGTAGCCGCAATTGTCTCCGTCGAACTCCGTTACCGTCGCGATCCGGAATTCCGAGAGCGTGTCGATGCTCGAGCGATGGTTCTCGACGACTGCGGTACCCCGCAGGCCCGGAGCATCCGACGCCGCTCCGTTCGGCTCATTGCACGGGCAATAGCCGTCAACAGTGGCATGTTATGCGCACCTCTTTACCCACTCGCACTCATGGGCGTCGGACTCGCCACACTTCAAAAATGCCTGCGGAAGTTCGCCGCCTTGTCGAGGCGCGAACTCGAGACTGTCGCGCCCGACGGCAAGGGCATCGCGATCTGCTGACTGCGACTCAGTCCGATCGATTAGATCCGCTCCGGCTCCGCGTCCACGACACTCGCCGCTCCCTCTTGCACGACTCTCGCCAGGCCAATCGCCTGGGGCAACACCTGCTTGGCGTAGAAGTGCGCGGTGCGGATCTTCGACTGATAGAAATCCTTCCCGGCCATACCGCCGCCCGCCTCGGCAATCGCCGCCGATTTGGCGAGCAGCCAGCCGCCGACAGTCAGGCCGCAGAGCTTGAGGTAGGGCACCGATACCGCCAGCGCGCGCTCCGGCGCGGCGACCATGTTGCTGACGAGAGAGCTGGTCGCCGCCTCCAGGAAGCCGACCGCCTCCAGCGCGGCATCGCGCACCTGCCGCGGGGCATCGCTACGCGGTTGCAGCGCCTGAAGCTCCCGCCGCATGTCGGCGATGAGCGCTTCCATGGCGGCGCCGCGATCGCGGCCGATTTTGCGGCCGATGAGATCATTGGCCTGGATGCCCGTCGTTCCCTCATAGATGGTCGTGATGCGTACGTCGCGAACATACTGGGCCGCACCTGTCTCCTCGACGAAACCCATGCCGCCGTGAATCTGTATACCGATGGCGGCGACTTCGTTGGCAGTCTCCGTGCTCCAGCCCTTGACGATCGGGATCAGGAGATCGCCGCGCGCCTGCGCGGCGGCCCTCGCGCCGGCCTCGGGATGGTAGGCGGCGAGGTCGAGCTGCTGGCCGGCGTAGAAGGCGACGGCTCGTGAAGCCTCCGTGCAGGATTTCATGGTCAGCAGCATCCGCCGCACGTCCGGATGATGGATGATGGGCAGGCGATCGGTGCTGCCGGAGCGGGGCGGCTTGCCCTGAAGGCGCGTGCGCGCAAACTCCAGCGCCTGTTGGAACGCGCGCTCGCCGACGGCATAGCTCTGGACGCCCACCGCCAGCCGCGCCGTGTTCATCATGATGAACATGTACTCGAGGCCACGATTCGGCTGCCCTACGAGGTAAGCGGCAGCTCCCCGGTCGTGGCCGAACTGCATGACGCAGGTCGGGCTCGCATGAATGCCGAGCTTGTGCTCGATCGACACGCAGCGAACCTCGTTGCGCTCGCCGAGCGAGCCGTCGGCATTGACCAAGAATTTCGGCACGATGAAGAGCGAGATGCCCTTCACTCCCGCCGGCGCGCCCTCGATGCGCCCGAGCACCATATGGATGATGTTGTCGGTGTAGTCGTGTTCGCCCCAGGTGATGAAGATCTTCTGGCCGAAGACCCGGTAATGATCGCCTTCCGGCACGGCGCGCGTGCGCACTTGCGCGAGGTCGGAGCCGGCCTGCGGCTCGGTCAACACCATGGTCCCGGTCCATTCGCCGGTCGTCATCCTGGGCAGGAAGAGCCGCTGCTGCGTCTCGGTGCCGCAGAGCTCGAGAGCATGCACGGCGCCATGGGTCAGCATCGGACACAGCTCGAAGGAAAGATTGGAGGCACCCCAGAACTCCTGCACCGCGCTGCTCAGGGACTGCGGCACGCGCTGCCCGCCGAACTGCGGGTCGGTGCCGAGCTGCTGCCAACCGCCGCTGACGAATTGCCGGTACGCCTCTTTGAAGCCCTTCGGCGTCGACACGCCTTCCGGCGACCAGTGCGCGCCCTCGCGATCGCCGGGGCGGTTGAGCGGATCGAGCACGGTCTCGGCGAAGCGAGCGGCCTCCTGCAGGATGGATGCGCCGACTTCGTCGCTGTAGTCGGCGAGGGCGGGACAAGCGGCGAGCTGTCCGGTGCCGAGGAGCTCCTCGAGCACGAAACGCAGTTCCTCGAGCGGCGCGCGGTACATGAGTTATCTCCGGGGAGGGTTGCGGGCCCGTTGGCAGCCCCGATGGCGAGCTAGTGTAGCCGCGGCGCCGCCGCAATCCTACTGGCCGGTAACCTGTCTGCCGGCGAGTAGAAATGCAGGTGATCGAGCTACTTCAGCCAACCAAAGCCGGCACGACGCTGGCGGCCAGAAACTCGACGAAGCGCCGGACCCGCGTATCAGCCTCCAGCGCCGCGGGATACAGGGCATGCAGCTCGGCGGCGGGCGGCGCGGTCCACTCCGACAGGACGGGCTTCAGCCGGCCGGTGGCGAGCCCCTGCCGGCAGAGGAATGCGGGCAGCAACCCGATCCCGAGCCCCGCCGCCGCCGCCGCATGCAGCACCGCCGGGTCGCTCACCGCGAGCTTGGGCGATACCTGCACTTCGGCGCGCTGCGCGCCGCGGCTGAGGAGCAGCCGAAATTGCGCCAGCTCAGCTGGCTCCGGTGTCAGCAGGTCGTGAGCGCGCAGATCTTCGGGCTTCACTGGCGTGCCACGGCGCTCCAGGTAAGCCGGTGTCGCGCAAAGGACGGCGGGCGGTGTGCCGAGGGAACGATGCGCAATCGCAGGGTCCGCCGAGGGACGGGCGCCGATCGCGACGTCCCAGCCGCCTTCCGCGCCTACGCCATCGAGGGCGACTTCCAGCGGAATATCGGGGAAACTTTCGAGAAAGCGCGGTACCAGCGGAGTCAGCAACAGGCGGCCGTAGACCGGATCCGACACGATGCGCAGCGGCCCTGTCGCCGGCGCATGCACCTTCGCGATCGCGGCGCGCGCGGCATCGCATTCCTCACCGACTCGCCTGGCGTGCGGATACAGCAGTCGCCCGGCCGCGGTCAGCGACAACCGTCGCGTCGTGCGCTCCAGTAGCCTCACGCCGAGCGCCTGCTCGAGGTCGGCGATCGCCCGGCTCACCGCCGCCTTGGGCACGCCGAGTGCGCGCGCCGCGGACGAGAAGCCGCTCAGGTCCACGACCTTGGCCAGGACGGCCAGCTGTGCGGGTGCCCAGAGCTGACTCACGCCGGGTGCAATCCCTCGAAAGTGGGAGACTATTGTTTCACCCGAGGGGCACGCACGCCAGGGTTTCGGAGATTTAAGATGCAGGGCTCAGCAAGCCAAGCCACACCACCTCTGGGGAAGCCAATGAAGATTTCCGTCCATGCAGTCTCGGTCGAGCTGCTCGCCAACAGCCTCACGAATCTTTCCCACGTGCTCGAGAAGGGCCACGCGCATGCGGTCGCCCGCAAGTACGACCCCGCCCTGCTGCTCGGCGCGCGCCTCGCGCCCGACATGCTGCCGCTAAGCCGCCAGGTTCAGATCGCATCGGACATGAGCAAATTCGGCGTGTCGCGTCTCGCCGGAGTCGAGGCGCCGAAGTTCGAAGACAAGGAGCAGACGTTCGAGGAGCTGCGCGCACGCATCGCGCGCACGATCGATTTCATCAAAGGCGTGCCGGCGAGCGCGCTCGAGGGCTCGGAGGATCGCATCATCAAAGTGCCGGCCCGCGATCGCACGCTGGAGTTCAAAGGCCTCGAGTACCTGATCCGCTGGGTGATTCCCAACGCGCTTTTTCACGTCACGACCGCTTATCTGATCCTCCGTCAGGGTGGCGTGGAGATCGGCAAGATCGACTTCCTCGTCGGCGGCGGTCCCGGATTTAGTCAAAGCGCCTGAGATCGGTCTCTTCGGCGTCGCAATTATGTACGGGGCTCGCCGCTCGGCGAGCCCCGCAGGACTGCGCGTGCAGCGCATGAAGAGACCCACTTCACGGCGGCCCCCAGAGTATGCTGTCACGCTAATCGCACACCGACACTGGAAAACGCAGCCGCGATGGGGAAGGTTTTGCAGCCACAGAATGCGTTCCAAGCTCGCCCATCCGGGATGCAGGCGTCGAACGCAGAGCCAGGCACCGCGGAAGCATTGGGCTGGCAGCTGCGGGCCGCGCTGCCGCCAATCAGGCTGCACTCCGTCTCGATTTATGACAGCCAGGCCAATGTCCTCTGGCTGAGCGAAGGCGCGCTCGGCCCCGATGAGCATTCGCTGGTCCTCGAGGCGCTGGAGACTCTGAACGCGGACAGCGGCAAGAGCTGCTGCGAGAACGGGCTGGAGGACGGGCGCATCGCTGCTTTTCTGGCCGTGCGCGCGCCTCAGGGTCACTTGGTGGGAATCGCCATGGTGCTCGCTGAATTCAAGTCCCCCGGCGAAGGCCTCACCGACCGCATCATGTCGGCGCCCACGCGCACCATCATGCAGAAGCTCGCAGTGCTTCTGCGGCCCGCGGGTTCCCGAAAGCCCGACGCCGACCCGACGGCGTTGGTCCTCTCTCTCGCGGCCGCCGACGTGCCGGCCACCGCATCCGTACCTCAGCTCAAGACGGCTCCGCCGCCATCACAGCTTGCTGCTACGGCCAAGAGCACGCCAGCACGCACCGGCGAGCATGAGATTTCCGAGTGTGCGGTAAACGACATCCTGGAATTCGAGCTGACGGACGCGGACAGCGTCAGCCTGCGCGTACCGGTTGGGACGATTCCAGCCGACACCACCAGCGCACAGTTGCTCAAGCAGCCCGTGCCCACGACCGATACGACAAGCGCACGGTTGCTCAAGCAGCCCGCGCCCACGACCGATACGACCGGTGCGCGCCTGCTCAGGCAACCTGTGACCGACACCGGCAACTCCAGGACTCTCTCGAGCCCGACGGCGACGGGGGCAGCTCGCGCGCTGTCGCTCGACCCCACCCTAGTCACGCTGGAGATGCTGCCGTTCGTGAAGCTTCGCTCCGGCGGACGGATCCGGCGCTTCGAGGTGCTGCCGACTGGCACTGCCAGGGAGCTGCGCGACCCTGCCGTACTCGATTCCCTCGCCATGCAGCGCCTGCTTGCGTGGCTGGGCACTCACCGCGCCGCCTGGACGGTCGAGCCATCCAGCTTCACGCTCAATCTCTCGATCGCCACCCTGGAGGATGAGGGCTTTCTCACGCAGGTGGCGGCTGGACTGCAGAACCATGGCATCGCGCCCGACGCGGTCGGTTTCGAGATCGCCGAGCCGCTCTGTACCCAGCGGCGGGCTCAGGTGGAGCACTTCATGGCCGGCTGTGAAAAGCTCGGCTGCTTCGTCGTCATCGACGACTTCTCCTTCGACTCGGCGGTGGTACCGCTGCTGCGGTCGCGGGCGCTGCGGCTGGTGAAGATCGACGCCCGGCTCACGAGCTCCGCCCTGCGGGACAAGCTGTCGCAAGCGCTGGTCGTCGCGGTGGTCCAGGCCGTGAAGGTGCTGGGCATGCACTGCGCGGCCCAGCAGGTGGACTCCCAGGCGTCCCTGCAGTGGCTCAGCGCCGTCGGGTGCGACTTTGCCCAGGGGCCGATGGTGGCGCGGCAGCAGCGGCTGGAAACGCTCCTCGGAACACCTTCCTGAGGCCTTTCGGGCCCTTCCGGGGCGCCTTTGGCGGGTCTTCCCGGAGCGGCGTTCCACGTTGATTTTCCCTGGGAATTCTTCCTGAGTATGATGGGTCCCCGTGCTTACGCTCTCGCAACTACGTTCCAGCCGCAACCTGGTCTTCTGGTCGCTGCACGCCGGCGGCTGGCTTGCCTACGCGCTGGCGTACTACTGCGGCTACTTCCTCTTCTACAAGCCGCCCGCCGGCATCGGGCCTCTGATCGCCATCGCGGCGGTGGCCGGATTCGTGCTGTCGATGCCGATGCGCTACATCTATCACGGCATCTGGGGCCGGGGTGAGCGCTGGGTCATTCCCGTTGTTCTCGGGACCTCCTACGTCACGGCGCTCGCGCTGCGCATCGTCATCAACATCGGATGCCAGCACTTCATCGATCCGAAGCACTCGTTCGACACGCTGTTCGATCTTTTCGAGGGCGCGATCATCTCGACCTACGTGCTGCTCTGCTGGAGCGCGCTCTACTTCGGCATCAAATACTACGAGTCGAAGCAGCAACAGCACGAGGCGATGCTCAAGGCCGTGACCCTGGCCCAGGAGGCGCAGCTGAAGATGCTGCGCTATCAGTTGAATCCCCACTTCCTCTTCAACACCCTCAACGCCATCTCCACCCTGATCCTCGACAACCAGAACCGCACGGCCAATCGTGCCGTCATGCGCCTCTCGGAATTCCTGCGCTACACGCTCGATCAGGACCCGATGAAGCGGGTGACGCTGCGCCAGGAGATCGAGGCGCTCGATCTCTACCTCGGTACGGAGCGTCTGCGCTTCGGCGACCGGCTGCGGCTGGAGTATGCGATCGAAGGTCAGGCGCTCGATGCCCTGGTGCCGAGTCTCTTGCTGCAGCCGGTAGTCGAGAACGCGCTGAAGTACGCGGTATCACCGCGCGAGCAGGGAGGGATGGTACGCATCGAAGGCCGCGCGCGTGGCGCGATGTTGGAAGTCACCGTGATCGACGACGGTCCGGGACTTGGCGACGTTTCGCGGCCCGCGACACGGCGCGGCGGGGTCGGGTTGAACAATGCGCGCGAGCGCCTGGCCGTTCTCTACGGCGACAATTACCGCTTCGCGGTGCTCAACAGCCGCCCCGGCCTCAGGGTCGAGATGGCGCTCCCCTTCGAGACAACCAGCCGCGAAGAGGCCGCGCCACACGCTGCCGGGCCGCGCTATCCACGTCCGGTGCCCTTGCCGCAGAGCGCGAGCGCGTGAGGATCCGCACGGCGATCGTCGACGACGAGCTGCTCTCGCGGCGCGGGATCGCCCTTCGACTGCACGAAGCGCCGGAATTCGAGGTCGTGGCGGAGTGCAGCAACGGCCGCGAAGCCGTCGGCACGCTGCAGCGGGAGCGTCCGGACCTCGTTTTCCTCGACGTCCAGATGCCGGGCCTTTCCGGCTTCGACGTGCTCGCTCACCTGCCTCGGGACATGTTACCCCTCGTCGTATTCGTCACCGCCTATGATCAGTACGCGGTGCGAGCTTTCGAGGCGCGCGCGGTCGACTACATCCTGAAGCCCATCGACGATCGCAGGTTCGATGCAACGCTGGAGCGCGTAAGACAGAGCGCGCTCGCGCGCGATGCCGCCGATCAGCGTGATCGGCTGATGGAAATCGTGGCGGAGATCACCGGCTCCGGCGAGATCGGACTCGAGGAGCTGCTCGAGCGCGGCACGGCGGCGCTGGGCGTGCGCCAGCCGCAGGTACTGCCCATCCGCCAGGGCCGCAAGACGGTGCGGGTGCCGATCCCGGCGATCCAGTGGGTCGATGCCGCAGGTGATTACATGTGCGTGCACGCGGAAGGTGACACTCACATCCTCAGGGGCACGATGAAGGAGCTGGAGGAAATCCTCGACCCGCGGCTCTTTCAGCGGGTACATCGCTCGACGATCGTCAACCTGCGATTCGTCAAGAGCCTGCGCGCGCACATGAACGGAGAGTACTTCCTCACCCTGGAAGGGGGTCAGGAACTCAAACTCTCACGCACCTACCGGGACAAGGTCGAGCACTTCCTCGAGCGTCACGCGCTACGGCGGAACGCGCCGGTCGAGTAGTTGGCTCCGTAGCAATCCACCACGCGGATACCGTTGCGGCCGCCATGCTTGGCGGCGTAGAGCGCCTCGTCCGCAAGCTGCACGGCGCCCTGGGAGCTGCGGCCATGTCGCGGGCTCACGATGGATACGCCAATACTCGCTGTCACGACACCGGCGGGCGAGTCGTCATGGTGGATGCCCAGCCCCTGCACGCTCTCGCGCAGCCGCTCGGCGAGCTCACGCACGTGATCCGTGCCGAGGTCGTAGAGCGCCACCAGGAACTCCTCACCGCCATAACGCGCGGCAATGTCGAGCGGCCGGCGCGCGAAGCGCTGCACCACCCGCGCCACGCGCCGCAGCGCTTCGTCGCCGGCCTGATGCCCATAGCGATCGTTGTAAGCCTTGAAGTGGTCGACGTCGATGAGCAGCAGGGCCAGGGCGCGGCGGTCCCGGACCGCCTGCTGCCACAGGCGCGCGTATTCGTCGTCGAATGCGCCGCGGTTCTTGAGACCGGTGAGGCCGTCGCGCGTCACCATCTCGCTCAGCAGTCCGCGCTCGAGAAACGAGGTGCGCAGCTGCCGCTCTACGCCCTGATAGACGAACGCGCCCACGGCGCTCGTGATCACCAACACCGTCGTGTAGAAGACGACGTCGACGGCGGGCCAGCCCGCATGCGCCAGCGCGAGGCCCAGCGCCCCGACCATGAAGGTGTTGACGAGCAGCGCTTCGCGAAAGAGCTGGCCGCCGAGAAAGAAGATTGCAATGCTGAAGGTCGTCAGGAAGCAGAAAGGCTCAGGATGTCCGACGATGCTGCGATCCGCGATGCCGAAAGCGGCCACGGTGGCGATGAGCGGAAGGAGCAGCCGCGCCGCGGGCAGATACAGCCGCTCGTAGAGGCGGCGGCTCCAGGAAGCGAACGCCAGTGCCACACACGCGGGAATCACGAGCCCCAGCCAGCCGAGCGCCACATCGCGCAACGGCACCGCAGCCAACACTGTCAGGTTGACCGCGGCGGCGATCGCGAGCAGTCCGATCGCGAGTTGGAAGAAACGCACGCGCGTTCGCGCGCGCTTCAGATGAAATGCCTGGAAGAGCCGCTCGAGGTCGGGCGCGAAGCGCAGATCCGGAAAGCCGCGGCGCAGCTGCTGCGCGTAGGCGGAATCCGCAAAGCTCTCGTGCTCGAGCGTCTCGGGGAGG
Source organism: Steroidobacteraceae bacterium (assembly GCA_036489335.1). Classification (GTDB taxonomy): domain Bacteria; phylum Pseudomonadota; class Gammaproteobacteria; order Steroidobacterales; family Steroidobacteraceae; genus 13-2-20CM-66-19. The sequence goes on along the minus strand of DASXFY010000067.1, from coordinate 25,156 downwards.
TGCATCGCGCCGCAATTTATCGCACGCGGCCGCCGCAAAATGTGACGCAGTACCGGTGGCGCATCGCGCCCCTTCGGAGGCGAAGTGCGATGGGAGTCACGAATCGAGGACGGGCAGCCTCCGATTTGTGAGCCGGCAGGTTGGCTTAGGTCCGCGCACGTTGCAGGATCGGGATTGCGCTTGCCGGAGATCGCACCCAGAAATGATGGACCCCAGATCTCGTCCACTTCCCGAGCCGCTGCCCGATCTGCCCGTGGAGATGCCACTCGACGCATTGCCGTCGAGCGAGCCGCGTGGGGGCAGTGATGCGGGCGCAACTCCCGTGACCCCGACGGCGGTGCCAACGGCGATACCAACGCATGCGTCGAGCGATGCGTTGGGCGAAGACCTCATTGATCCGGAGTTGCTGCTTCTCGCGAGTGAGCCTCCGCCGGTCCCTAAACCGGCTGCCCCAAGTGCAGCCTCCGAGAGCCGCGCCCGCGAAAGCGAGAGCAGCAGGATTCCTCCGGCGATCCCTGTGCGCCCGGTGGCCGACTCGAAGCCCGCGCTGAAGGCACCGCAGGCTGCATCATCCGGCGCGGCGGCTTCGATAGCCGGGTCAGCGAGCACATCGAAGCCGGCAGCAGCGAGATCCAAAGCCCCGAAGCAGGCGGCCGCACCGCCCCGACACACACCACCGATCGCCGCGCCGCCCGTTGTTCCACCACGCAGCGTCGGACCGCCGGTGCCGCCTGTGGTCGTACCCCCTGTGGCTGCGCCATCGGTCGTCGCGCCAGCCCTCGCTCCACTACCAGTGGTCGCACCGCCCGTAGTCGCACCGCCCGTAGTCGCACCGCCCGTGGCAGCACCGCCCGTGGCAGCACCACCGGTGGTCGCGCCGGCCGCCACCGCGGCGATCATTGCCGCACCGTCTGTCGTCGCACCATCGCCCGTAGTCACGCCACCTCCGGCCGCAGCCGCTGTCGCCGCCCCCCCAGCAAGTGCCAGTGCCGCGCCAACGGCGCAGACGCCACCGCCTGCGGTGCGAGGTCCCGAGGTGATGGATCGGGACTTCATCGCTCGCAATCAGGTGGTCGAGCGCTATCTCTCTGGGCGGTTGCCCATCAAAGGCGCGACCGACTTCGAGCGCTTCTGCCGCGACCACCCGGAGCTTCTGGATGAGCTCGGAATTCCGGAGCGGGTGAATGCTGCGCTGCGCCTGCTGGAGGCGAGCGGCAAGCCCGAGCCGTGGGCCGAGCCGCGCAAGGCCTTCTGGCAAAAGCCGGCGATCCCCGTCGGCCTGCTCGGCGCCACCGTGGTACTGGCGATCGCCCTTGCGGTCGTTGCCGGCAGCAATGGCCAGAAGACCCGCCACATTGCCGCTCTGCAGGAGGAAGCGACCGAGCGACCGCTCGACCCTGCCACCAGTACCCGCGACATCCATCTGCTGCCGAGCCGCGATGGCGCCTCCGACTCGCCCGCCATCATCATTGGCGGCGGCAGTGACGCGCAGCTTGCCGACTTCCGGATCGACGAGTCGCGCTCACCGTACCGGCTGTTCCGCATCACCATCGACCGCATCAACCAGGGCAGGGTCGGCGTCATCGATCATCTCGCCAAGGACTCCGACGGCAATCTCAGGCTTTCGCTCAATAGCACCGCGCTCGGCCCCGGGGACTATCAGCTCACCATCGAGGGGCTGAACTGGCAGGGCCAACCACTGCCCGACTCCTGGGTAACGCTGGGCATCCGGGCCACACAGTGAGCCCCGTGCGCCCCGAGGTCTTCGTGGCGCGGCAGCCCATCTACGACGCCTCCATGGCAGTCGTGGCTTACGAGTTGCTGTATCGCGCATCCCCTGCAAGCCGCAGCGCACAGGTAGGCGATGCCGGCAGCGCCACGCTCGATGTGATCGCGGGCGCCGCGTTGGAGATCGGCCTCGATCGCCTGGCGGGCGGTCTGCCCGTGCACATCAACTTCCCCGAGGAGTTGTTGGTCAGGCTTCCCGACTTGCCGCTGCAGGCGGACCGGGTCGTCATCGAGGTGTTGGAGGACGTTCGCGCCAACCCTCAGGTCCTGCAGGGCATCCGCACCCTGCGCGCTCGCGGCCATCGCATCGCGCTCGACGATTACTCGCCACAAGTCAGCGATCGACGTCTGCTCGAGGTGGCGGATATCGTGAAGCTCGAGGTCACCCACCCACCCGCCGACGAGCTCGGTCGTCTGGCGCGGGAGTTCCTGGCCGCGGGCTTCCAACTGATTGCGGAGAACGTCGAGAGCCGCGAGGACTTCGAGCGTTGTGTCGCGCTGGGATTTACCGGCTTTCAGGGCAATTTCCTGCAGCAGCCGGAGACTTTCCGCGCGCGCCGCGTGCCCGTGAGCCGCCTCGGCGCGCTGCGCCTGGCGTCGGCGCTGCAAAACGTGGACTACTCGCTCGATGAGGTCGAGCGCCTCCTCAGCCAGGACGTGTCGCTCTCCTACAGGGTGCTGCGCTGCATCAACTCGAGCTACTACAACCTGCCGCGCAGGATCGATTCCATCCGCCAGGCTGTGGTCATCCTGGGCCTCGACACGCTGCGCCAGCTCTCCGGACTCCTGTGCCTGCAGGGCCTGGACGACCGGCCGCCCAGCCTGATCATGCAAGCCATCACCCGCGGCCGCATGTGCGAGCAGCTCGGCAAGCTGGGAGGCGCGCGCGATGCCGGCCCGTACTTCATCACCGGCCTCTTCTCGCTCCTCAATGCGCTGCTGGGTGTCCCGACCCGCAAGGTGGTCGAGGACCTGCCGCTCACGCCCGAGGTGGTGAAGGCGCTCGTGGCGGGCGAGGGTCCGCTCGGCTTGGCGCTCCAATGCACTCGCGCCTACGAGCGAGGTGTCTGGGATCATGCGGTGTATGGAGACCTGGCGCCCCATCTGATCCGCGCGGCATACGTCGACGCGCTATTCTGGGCCGAGCAATCGCGAGCACTGCTTTCCGCCGCCGCCTGATCGGCTTCTCCGCCGTGCGGCGGGCACGGGAACTGCTCCTCCCCCCGGTTCCCGGTCCACTCCCTGCGAAGGAGGCCAGAATGAGCAAGTCACCCGGCCACCAGAAATGGCCTGAGCACAAAGTGCTCGAGACGCCCGTCGGACAACGAGTCACAGTCGAGCTGGACGGGCAGATCGTCGCCGACTCGAGCAGTGTCCTTCGCATCGATGAGGATGGCAGCCCCGTGAGGTATTACTTCCCGCGCGGCGATGTGAAAATGGACAAGCTCCAGCGCACCGCCACGACCAGCCAGTGCCCCTTCAAAGGCACCGCGCACTACTTCAGCCTCGCAATGGCGGGCGGCGACAAGGGCGGTAAGCTCGATGACGCGGTGTGGACTTACGAAGAGCCCTTCGATGAGCACCAGGCGTTGAAGGACAGGCTGGCGTTCTACGATGACAAGTACCGGAACATCCACGTGCGTCTCGCGTGACGCGCCGCTGGCACTCACTCGTCGTGTCGATGCTGATGATGGATGTCGGGGTAATGCGGGTGGCTGTGCGTCAGCGGCGCGTGCCTGTGCGGGTGCGTATGGGGCTCACGGCCGTCCCAGTCGAAATCGTGTGAATGTTGGTGATGCTCGTCATGGGCATGACCATGCGCGTGGGTGATTGGCGAATGCGCATGCTCGTGCTCATGCCGCTCCTGCAGATGTAACCATACGCCGGCGCCCATCAGCGCGGCGGCCAGCCAAAACGTAGGAAAAGGCCGCTCCGCGAAAGCCAGGATCGCAATGGCGGCGCCCATGAAGGGCGCGGTGGAAAAGTATGCGCCCGTGCGCGCCGCACCCAACCCCCGCAGGGCGAGGACGAACAGCATCAGGCTGACCCCGTAACCGAGGAGTCCGACAGTCATCGCCTCGGCAATGCCCGTCAGGGGTGGCATTCGATCGTGAAGGAGCAACGCCAGCCCGGTGTTGACGCCGCCTGCCGCCAGCCCCTTGATCGCGGCGAGAAATGCCGCGTCGGTCGCCGCAACCTTGCGTGTGAGGTTGTTATCGAGCGCCCAGCAAAGACAGGCCAGTGCAATCAGCAGCGCGCCCTGCGGCGATCCCAGCGCGCGCGATCCGCCCCGCGCGCTGAGCACCGCCGCGCCGGCTACGATCAGCATCATGCCGAGCACCACTCGCCGGTCGGTGTTCTCGCGGAAGACGACCCACGCCAGCAGTGCCGTCAACACCGCCTCGATATTCAACAGCAGCGATGCGGATGCCGCCGAGGTACGCGCCAGCCCCAGCATGAGCAGCAGGGGGCCGAGCACTCCTCCGAAACCGATTGCAAGCAGCAGCCACCGCCACTCTGCGGGACCGAGACCCGGTGCGCGCCAGCCGCGGTCGCGCAGCAGCCGCCCGGCGCTTAAGCCGATGCCGCTCCCCAGATAGAGCAGCCCGGCGAGCAGCACCGGCGAAGTGTCCCGGAGAAGTTGCTTGGCGAGCGGCGTGCTGGCGCCAAAGAGGAGCGCCGCCGCGAGTGCCGCGGAAACCGCCGAGGAGCGGGCTACACGGATCTGTGAGTTGTCGCCCATTGTCCGGTCATACGTCGGCGCGCAGGGTCGCAAGCGGCGGCTGTCGCACGACAGAGCGCGTGGCAAGCCAGCCACTCGCCACCACCACAAATCCGCCGCCCAGGAGTCCGACCACGCAGGCCCACGGACTGAAAATGTATCGCAGGTCGAGAACCCGTGTCGTGAGGAAGTAAGCCGCAACGGAGGCGCCGGCCGCGGCGATGAGACCGGAGAGAATGCCGAGCGCGGCAAACTCGGCGAGGACGCTTTTCAGCACCGTGCGGCGACTCGCACCCAGGGTACGCAGCATCGCGCTTTCATAGCGGCGCTCGTCGCGGCTCGACTGCACGGCGGCGAGCAGGACCGTCAGCCCCGCGAGCAGCGTGAATGCGAACACGCTCTGCACCGCCAACACCGCCTTGTCGAGCACGGAGCGCACGTCCGCGAGCAGATCGTCAATGTCGAATATGGAAACGCTCGGGAACCGATGAGCCAGTCCCGCCAGCGAGCGGGCGGCGCCCGGCGCAACGTACGCACTCGTCAGATAGGTACCAGCGACTTTGTCGAGTAACCCCGGGGCGAAGACGATGAAGAAATTGGGCCTGAAGCTGTCCCACTTCACCTTGCGGATACTTGCCACGCGCACCGTGAACGACTCGCCCGCGATGTCGAACGTGAGCCGATCGCCCAGATGCAAGCCGAGCCACTGCTCGAATTCCGTGGAGATGGATACGAGCGGTTGACCGCTGTCGGCCGGGGTCCACCAGCGGCCCGCGACCACGCGGTTGTCAGCACCGAGCGCGCTCGACCAGGTGAGGTTCTGCTCGCGATTGGCGAACTCCTCTCCCTGGTGATCGGCGAAGCGCATCTGCTGTACCGGCCGCCCATCGATCGCCGTCAGCCTGCCACGGATCATGGGCAGCACGCGCGAGGTCCTGGCGCCGCGGGCGCGCAGATACGCGATGAAGGGATCACGGCCCTGCGGCGGTATGTTGATGAAGAAATAGTTGGGCAGGTTGGCCGGCAGGCTCAACCGCCAGTCACCGTCGAGATCGTTGCGGATGATCCCGAGGAGAAGCAGCGCCATGATGCCGGTGCCGAAGGCGACGATCTGCACGATGCTCTCGCCTCTGCGCCGGCTGAGGCTGGCAACACCGTATCGCCACGCGACACCGGCTCCAGCCCGCAGCCGGCCCGCGGCCATGACCAGCAGCGCGCCGGTCAGGACCAGCAGCACGATGAAAGCCATGAGGCCCGCGGTGAAGCCGAGAAAAAGCTTCCAGTCGAGCACGACCCAGTAGATGAGCAAAAGGACGACCGCCACTGCCGGACCGAAGGCGAGCAGCACCAGCGGCCGTGGTGGGCCGATGTCGCGTCGCAACACACGTATCGCAGGCACGCGCGAGAGCTGCAGCAGCGGCGGCAGCGCAAAGCCCGCCAGCAGGGCGACCGCCGTCAGGAAACCCATCCCCACGGGCACCAGGCTCGCCGGAGGCAGCGCGGTGCTCGCGAGGACTCCACGCAGCGCATACACCAGCCAGGCTTGAGCCAGGAAACCGATCGCGGATCCGATCGCAGCGGCGAGTAACGCCACCGCCAGCAGCTGCAGCGTCGTCAGCCTGACCGTGAAGCCTCTCGTCGCACCCAATGTTTTGAGCAGCGCCACCGAATCGAGGTGCCGGCGGACATAACGCCGCGCCGACATCGCCACCGCGGTGGCGCAGAGGAGCACCGCGACGAGGCTCGCAAGGCTGAGGAACCGCCCCGCGCGATCGACGGCACTCTTGATCTGGGGGCTGGTGGTGGAGATATCGCGCAGACGCTCGCCGGGGCGCCTGTGAGTTCCGAGCCAGTGTTTGAAGGTCGCGACAGGCTCTGGCGCACCGGCGAAGAGGGCCGCATACGTCGCCCGGCTGCCCGGCTGGATGAGCTGCGTCCGGGCCAGGTCCGATGCGTTCATGAGCAGATTCGGGACCAGCCCGGTGAATGTGCCGCCTTCGTCAGGCCTGGAGATGAGCACGCGGCCAACGCGCAGGTCCACCGCGCCGATGCTGAGCACGGAGCCGATGTGACCGCCGAGCGCCGCGAGCAGCCTCGAATCCGGCCACACCTCTCCCGGAGGGGGAATCGTCGGCGCGGGCCGGCCTTTGGCGAAGGGCTGATCGGCCACCATCACTGCGCCGCGCAGCGGGTATCCGTCCGTCACAGCGTCGATGTCCGCGAGCTGACTTTGATCGCCCTCGAACACCACGCTGAGGAGACTGGTAGCACGTGCGGTCCGTAGGTCGCCCTGACGCGCTGCCGCCATATCCCCTTCCTCGATCGGCTGGGGCGATTCCAGTCGGATGTCGGCGGCCAGCACCTGGCTCGCCTGCATCGTCACCGCGGCGCTGATGCGGCTCACCAGGAAGCCAACGCCCGTGAGTGCGGCCACGGCGATGGTGAGCGCGAGAAGCAGGACGCCGAGTTCCCCGGAGCGCCACTCCCGCGACAGCATGCGCATGGCAAGCAGGGCTGCGCGCATGACCGCTATCTCACCCTGCCGGCTTCCATGTGCACGATCCGCTCGCAGCGGGTCGCAAGATCGCTGTCGTGAGTCACCAGCACCAGAGTGGTACGTGAGTGCGCGTTCATCTCGAAGAGCAGTTGCCCGATCCTGGCGCCCGTCGCCGCATCGAGATTACCGGTCGGCTCATCCGCGAAGAGGACCGCCGGCTGCGTGACGAAGGCCCGCGCGAGCGCCACCCGCTGCTGCTCCCCGCCCGACAGCTGGCGCGGATAGTGGCGCGCACGCTCCTGCAGGCCGACCTGGCGAAGCGTCTCCAGCGCCGCGTGGCGCGCCTGGGCATGGCCAGCGAGCTCCAGGGGCAGCATCACGTTCTCCAGCGCCGTGAGCGATGGGATGAGGTGAAACGACTGGAAGACGAACCCGACCCGCTGTGCGCGCAGGAGCGCCCGGCCGTCCTCGTCGAGGCGCGTGAGATCCCTGCCTTCGAGGAGCACCCGGCCGGCGCTCGGCAGGTCGAGCCCGGCGAGGAGCGCGAGCAGGGTCGACTTGCCCGACCCGGAGGGCCCAACGACCGCGACCGACTCACCCGATGCGATGTCGAGCGAGACGTCGTGCACAATAGTCAACAGGCCTTCGGGACTCTGGACCTGCTTGGTGAGGTGCTCGGCCTTGAGAACGCTCCTACGGACCGCCTGTGCCTGGGCGCTCGGCATCGGATTGATGTTCATCGCGCTCCAGAACGCGGTGGCGTCCGACCATACCATTCTCGTGTTCGGCGACAGCTTGAGCGCCGCGCACGGCCTGAGGCCGGAGCAGGGTTGGGTGGCGCTGCTCATCGCGCGCCTGAGAGCCCAAGGTTACGGGTACCAGGTGATCAACGCCAGCGTGAGCGGCGAGACCACCACGGGCGGGCTCACCCGCCTGCCGCGGGAGCTGCGCCTGACCCGGCCCGGCATCCTGATCCTGGAGCTGGGTGCCAACGACGCCCTGCAGGGCCTGCCGCTCGATCTGGCGCGCCAGCGCCTGGCGGACATGATCAGGCTGGCGGAGGCCACGGGGGCGCACGTCCTCCTTCTCGGCATGCTCATTCCGCCGAACTACGGGCCGCGGTACACCCAGCAGTTCGCGAGCATGTATCCGACCCTCTCGCGGCAATTGCACACCGCCCTGGTACCCTTCCTGTTGAAGGGGGTGGCGCTCGATCCACATCTGATGCAGCAGGATGGCCTGCATCCGAATGCGCGCGGAGAGCCGCTGGTGCTGGATACCTTGTGGCCGTATCTGCGGCCGATGTTGAGAAAGAGTCGCTGAGGGGGTCGCTGATGAATCGATTCTGGCTGAAATCCTATCCGCCGGGCGTGCCGGCGGAGATCGACCCTGCCCGACTGACCTCGCTCGTGAGTCTGCTGCATCAGGCCTGCACCGCCTATCGGGACCGGCCCGCCTACGAGCAGATGGGTCGCTCCATGACCTTTGCGCAGCTCGATGAGCTCACGCGCGATTTCGCGGCCTGGCTGCAGGCGGCCGGCATGGTGAAAGGCGACCGGATCGCGATCATGCTGCCCAACACGCTGCAGTATCCCATCGCGCTCTTCGGCGCGCTGCGGGCCGGCCTCATAGTCGTCAACACCAATCCGCTCTATACGGCCCGGGAGCTGCAGCACCAGCTCGAGGATTCCGGCGCGGCGGCGATCGTGGTGTTGGAGAACTTCGCCCATGTGGTCCAGGAGGTGGCCGCTCACACGCGCCTCAAGAAGGTGCTGGTGACCGCGGCAGGCGATTTCCTCGGCTTGCCGAAGTCCTGGATCGTCAACTATGTGGTGCGCCACCGCCGCAAGCAGGTGCCCGAGTGGCATATCCCCGGCGCGATGGATTTTCGCACAGCGGTCGAAGGCGGCCGCAAGCTCCCACTCAACCCGGTCGACGTGGGCCCGGAGGACATCGCCTTCCTGCAATATACCGGCGGGACGACCGGCGTCGCCAAGGGTGCGATGCTGACGCACGGAAACGTGAGCTGCAACATTCTGCAGGCGGAGGCATGGCTCGGCGGGCGTTTCTCCAAGGAGTCCGGCGTGCTGATCACCGCGATTCCGCTGTATCACGTGTTCGCGCTCACCGCGAATTGCCTGCTCTTCGCGCACCTCGGCTGGAAGAACGTGCTCATCATCAACGCGCGCGACTTCCCGGCGTTGGTGAAGGAAATGAAAAAGCAGCCATTCGCCTTCTTCACCGGCGTCAATACGCTCTTCAACGCCCTGCTGAATACGCCAGGCTTCGACTCCGTCGACTTCAGCCACCTGCAGGTGACGCTGGGCGGCGGCATGGCCGTGCAGGAATCGGTGGCGAAGCGCTGGAAAGCAGTCACCGGCAAGATCCTGACGCAGGCCTGGGGTCTCACCGAGACCTCGCCCGCGGCCACCATCAACCCCACGACCGAGGATTTCAACGGCTCAATCGGCCTGCCCATTCCGTCCAGCGAGATCGCCATCAAGGACGATCAGGGCCAGGATCTGCCCCTCGGCGAGACCGGCGAGATCTGCGTCCACGGCCCGCACGTCATGCGGGGTTACTGGAATCGTCCCGACGAAACAGCCAAAGTCATGCTCCCCGGCGGCTGGCTACGCACCGGCGATGTAGGACACATGGACGAGCGCGGCTATGTCTTCCTACAGGACCGCAAGAAGGACCTGATTCTCGTGTCGGGCTTCAACGTCTATCCCAATGAGGTCGAAGAGGTCGCCGCCGCGCACCCCGGCATCCTCGAGTGCGCCGCAGTCGCCGAAGCGGACGAACATTCAGGCGAAGTCGTCGCCCTCTACGTCGTCGCCAAGGACCCTAGCCTCACCGAGCACGATGTCATCGAGTTTTGCCGCAAGTCCCTGGCCGGCTACAAAGTCCCCAAGCACGTCTACTTCCGCAAGGAACTGCCGAAGAGCAACGTAGGGAAGATATTGAGGAAGGAGCTTAGAGGCGGGGAACTAAGCCAGTGAGCGCTTGGCAACCGCTGAGACGCGTATTCACGGTTTTGCGGGTGCCACATATGCATGAACGTGCACACCCGCACGCACATATGTATGGCTACCAGTTACCCGGCCCCTCGCCCGCCTGGACTCTAGCCAATCGTTAACGGTCCTCGCGAATAGTGCGCCTTGAAGGCGCGAGAATTGCTGAAAGGACTGCACACAATCAGAAGGGAGATCAGGCACTTCTGCTGATCGCTCCAACAAGGGGGCTGAAGCAGGCGACCCCTTCAGATTATCTTCAACAGTCTCCAGTAGAGAGGTCAGACATCGCGCAACATACTGCAGCGAGATGGTAGGGCCGTAGATCGAAACGAGCGCCGCATCACCGCTCGGTCGATATCGGCTACCAGAGCATGGGGCAATCAGGCGAAGAGACCGAATGCGGTATGCCAACTCGATTGGATCAAACGTCGGACCTTCCGACCTAATCAGCGCTTCCACGCTTGGTGCGCGCCCGAGTAAAGGTACCGCTCTGGGCTTGCCCCTAGAGGTAAGGTATCGCCGATCCCGATGCCACGCGTCGAGCACTAGACCCAGAGTCTCGAGTTCGCCGCCGCCACCCTGCCCGAGCGACATCGCTTTCGTCATCGCCAATTTGAGAGCGCGGGCCGCCAGCCTAGAAACATCTCTTTCACGTACGCCGCATTGTATGAGCAATCCGAAGATTGCTGTAAGCACGCGCTCGTATTGGTGGCGCGTCTGCTTGAGCGAGATTGCATCCATATGAGTCCTTACTCACTAACCCTTTTGGTATACTGCGCGGCAGCACTCGCGCGTCACGGTTCGCGCATATCACGATCTGCCAGTAAGACCGTTACGGTAAGCGTTCGCGTCGAAGCTCGTCTTCGCGTCGATATTGTGACGTCGTGATCCAGAGACTCTTTCAGGCCGTGTAGAAGTGACTGCACGGCGGAAGAACAGCGCCGCCGAATGAGTGCGAATTCCGCCTCAGTGGCTGCATGCAGCCTGAGGCGAAAGAGTCTTGAATCGATAGCAGATACCGGTTCATGGGTCGCAATTCTTAGGCCGTCCACAAGGGTTGGAATGATGCGTGCCAGTGAGCCCAGCCGGTTTCTTCGATTTGGTAGTTTGAAAGCTTGCAGGTCTAGGCGTTGTCCAGTCCGGCGCACCGTTTTTGAGCGCACGAGTTCTTCCAACACTGCCCGAGGGGAGACATCCCCACCGTGTTCTTTCACCAGCCGCTCGAACGAGAACGTACCTCCACCGACGACTAAGTGCTTGGGGCGCCCATGCCGGTTCAGAAATCTCCGGTCATTCAGCCATCCTTCGACTACTCGCTCTGACGGCATACGAGCCGCCGAGTCTCGCTCCGGAGCGGTCGACGATCGGCTGAGTATTCGCCTTATTTCTTTTCGGGGTAAGCCGGTTAGGGCAGCTATCTTTGAGTGATTGAGTTTGCCGTTTCGAAGTCGGGCGTGACCAGCGGCGGCACGTATGAAAGCTTCGCGTGCAAGTCTTGAGAAGCTGTTCGGCGTGATGCCGCGCGGAAGCAGTGCCAGCGCGAGTTCGCCAAGCAAATCCCGCAAATCCGTGCGTGCGCGGTCCGTCGTAAGCGTACGGTTACGGTCCGTCAGTCTTTGTCTCTTCTTTCGGGGCGTGCAGCTGGCGCCGCGAGGAACCGTTTGAGAAGCGCGAGACAATGTTGCTGAAAAAATCCGATAGGGGAAAATTCAGGCGCTGATGCGGCGACTAGAGTCGAACCCTCGTGAACGGATTATCGTCCTATTAGATTTACCCTGAAATCGGGTGTTTGTAGTGCGCTTGGCCAATTATGCCGTATTGACATGCGAGCGAACGCGGGCTCGGCATTGAATCATCGCGCGAGATATCGCGACCGGCAGTGCCCCGGGGGTAAGCGATCTGAATTCAGCCCCTAACGTTAGCGAAATCCCTCAAATCTCGCCTCGGCGCTGAGGAAGAGATAGAAATCTGCGCTCGGGGCGCTTGCGTTTACGATGTCCGGGTGCGCAGCCAAAGAGTGGATTCGCAGGGAATCCGGCTGCCGGCAGATAAATCTAAATGCGGGTATCAGCCGCTGCCGTTGATCCCGGTGGACGTCGCACCACTTCCGTTGATGCCGAGGGACGCTGCGCCACTACCGTTGATCCCAGTGGACTTCGCGCCGCTACCATTGATGCCGATGGAGGCCGCACCACTTCCATTTATACCGAGGGACGCGGCACCGCTGCCATTGATCCCAGTGGACTTCGCACCGCTGCCATTGATGCCGAGGGACGCAGCACCGCTGCCGTTGATGCCAAGGGACGCTGCGCCACTGCCGTTGATACCGAGGGAGGCCGCGCCGCTGCCATTGATACCAGTGGACTTCGCGCCGCTGCCGTTGATGCCAAGGGACGCTGCGCCACTGCCGTTGATACCGAGGGAGGCCGCGCCGCTACCGTTGATGCCAAGGGAGGCCGCACCGCTGCCATTGATCCCAGTGGACTTCGCTCCGCTGCCTTTGATGCCGAGGGAGGCCGCGCCGCTGCCATTGATCCCAGTGGACTTCGCGCCGCTACCGTTGATTCCAAGAGACGCCCCGCCAGCTGCGAGGAAAACTCCCCCTGCCGCCGGTTGCGTTCCCAGAATCCGAACAAGATCGCCGACCGCATAACCTTGCGAGTCACTGGTCAACGTCGCATTGACGTCAACAACCAATTTGCCGAGGCGGATTTGTCCGGTTTGGGCCACGCTCGTCACAACTCCCGTGACGTAGAGTTGAGTAGCCCCAGGAACGTTCATCTGACGCAGCTCGACCACCCTGTCCACCTTCACGGATCCTGAAGCGGATTCGGTCCCCTGTATCGAGACAAGAGTGCCTGGTGCGATGGCGCTCAGCGCCGCAGAAGAGCCTACGTGATACGTCTGACCCAGAACCACAATAGTAGAAGACTTCAGATTGACTTGGTCGACTGGACCAAGAGTCAGTGCATTGGCATTCGCACTTCCGGAATGGAGCGCTGTGAGCGCAATCATTGAGTTCGCGCATAGAAATGCTGCGCGTCGAGAAATGCGTCCGAAGCCACCCATAAAGAACTCCCCCAGTTTCCGTGCCACCGACGTCCGCCAGCCGACACATTGTCGCTTATGTAATGTAAATTACCAGAAAAGTGTGACTTTCGTCAAAAAATCTGGCTGGACAGCGGGGGAAGAAGGTGGTGGGGACTAAGGCGGCAGGGGTTCGGCGGGAAGGCGAGCATTGCTCGCCCTCGCGGATCGCGTAAGTAATTGTGTCTAAAGGAATTTTAGTCCACAGACCGCGGGACTAAGCCCTTGAGCCTCCATCGATCAAAGAGGCCAGCGGCTCATCCGGGGTATCTGGCATATCCGGCTCCACAAATGAAAAGACATCGACGCCCGTAGCAACCCGACCGCTCTGATTGGATTCGTCCGCAGCATACGGAGCGAGCCAATTATCCAGATCCACCAGAAAGTCCGCAGCTCGACTGGTGAGATACCTTTCAAATTCGGGCACGAGTTCAGGCGGTAGACCCCGATCGGCCATCACGAACCGCTCCAACCTTCTGTTTGGATGGGTCGGATTCATGTTGTATTCAAGAGTCGCCGCGAAACGCGACATTCTATCTCCGAAGTGCTCGTAGAGCTGCGGGGAAGCAGAGTCGGGCACCATGAAGGAACGAGATGCCGCGCGGTAGTATCTGTCGCCGACTTCAACAACGGCACCACTCTGCAACAACTCAAGTAGAGCGACGTCAGGGTTCGCATTTGAATCTACCAGTGCCAGAAGGCTGCGAAAGCACCGCCCTGCAGGGGCTTCAAACTCCAATGTGATCGGAATTCCGTATGGCCCGGAGTAATCGGGACTCGTATGCCATTTGTGCAGGACCTCGGTCAATAGGGACACCAAGGTTGCATCGGCCATCGGCAGCATCCCTTCATTCTCAATGCAGTTGTCTACGTCACGACAGGTTAGGCCGGTGACTAAGGCAACCCGCTCACGAGAGAACGGTTTTCGCTGGCCGAGATCGTCGCGAATCGCAGATTCGACATATACACCACGCGCTAGACTTACAAATTCGTCAGCACGAATCCCCGCTCGGATGAGCAAACGCACAATCGGTCGCAGCACGCGCCTCAAGGTATTTTGCAACTGCTTGCGCGTTTCGGACATGGTCACAACGCTCCAGTCTTGCGGGGAGCCCGAACTAACCCCTTCAGCGGCCCTGAATTCAGAGAAGACTCCACGTATAGGAAGACATTTACACCGGCTCTAACGTGTGGACCGGAGCCTTTTGTATCGCCGTCCGCGCAACGAGCCAGCCAATCATCGACGTCATCTAGGAAACGAGAAGAACGCTCTCGGGCATAAGTCTCAAAACTTGGCAGCAGACTTTCAGGGAGACCTCTATCGGCGAATACGGAGCGCTCAAAACGCTTATTCTCGGACTCAAGAGCATTGAAGTTATGCTCGAGTGTTTTTGTCAAACTAACTAACTGTTCTCCGAATGACTGAATGGTCTGGGATGAGAAAGCATCAGGAATGATGTAATAACGAGAAACGGCTCGGAATCGCTTTTCGCCCGAGTAGGCTACAGAGCCTGCGCGTAGTAGCGCTTCGAGAAGCAAGCCCGCGCTTGTTTTAGGATCGACTTCAGATACCAAGGTCTGAAAACTGCGCTGATCGGGCGCATCGAATTCCAACTCAATTGGGACTCCATAGGGAACAAGATATCGCGGATCTGTAAACCAGCGATGGAGAACCTCCGCCGCCACATGGAGACGTTCTGTTCGAGGCAGAGGCTGCTGATGTTCTATATAGAAGTCGACTTGTTGAGTGCTCAGACCAGCTAGCAAACCAACCCGCTCGCGCGTCAGCGGAACGCTTGCACGGTCAGAGCTTTCACGGATGATGCTTTCCACATATGCGCCTCGAGCTACTTCGGCGAACTCTTCAAAGCTAAAGCCAGATCGGATTAGCAGCCGGATCAGCGGCCGTAGAACTCTGCGGACTGCACGCATTGCCCGCATGCGCATTTCAATTGAGCCTCCAAGGCCGCTCGGCGCCATCGTCAGGTTCGCTCCGCTGGGTCGAAGAGCCGCCGGTGTTCCAGGATGGCGTATCGATCAGTCATACCTGCAATGTAGTCTGCCACGGCACGGGCGCGGCCGGCGGCTCCCTGTGCGCTCTCGCCGCGGGCGGCCGCCTCGCGATGCTCGGGGGGCATGAGCTGAATGTCCTCCAGGAAGGACTCGAAGAGCTCCTTCAGCACCCGACGGGCCTTGGCGGTCATGCGCAGCACCTTGTAGTGCCGATAGAGCCGCTCGCGCAGGAACTGCATCAGCTCGCCATGCTCCTCGCGGGCGGCGTCGCTGAGGGCGATCAGCGGCCGCGGCTGGCGGCGAACGTCATCGATGGAGGCCGGGCAGGCGGCTTGCAGCCGCTCCTGGCTGGTACGGATCAGGTCGACGACGATGTAATTGATCATCCGGCGGATGACCTCGTGTATCAGCCTGCGTTCGCCGAGCTCGGGGTACTTGGCTGTCACGATGTCCAGCTGGCGGCGGAAGAGCCGCGTCTCGCGCAGCTCCTCCAGGCTGACCAGCTGGGCCCGGATGCCGTCATCGACATCGTGGTTGTTGTAGGCGATCTCGTCGGCCACATTGGCAATCTGTGCCTCGAGGCCGGGCTGAGTGCGATTGAGGAAGCGCTCGCCGACCTCGCCCAGCTCCCCTGCGACCCGAGCGGAGCAATGCTTGAGGATCCCCTCGCGGCATTCGAAGGTCAGGTTGAGCCCGGGGAATTCCGCATAGCGCTCTTCCAGCTCATCCACGACCCGCAGGGACTGCAGGTTGTGCTCGAATCCCCCGTGGGGCCGCATGCACTCGTTCAGCGCGTCCTGCCCTGCATGACCGAAGGGCGTATGCCCCAGGTCATGCGCCAGGCAGACGGCCTCTGTCAGCGCCTCATTGACTCCCAGCGCCCGCGCCACGGAGCGCGCGATCTGTGCCACCTCGATTGAGTGGGTGACCCGGGTGCGATAGAGGTCGCCCTCGTGATTCACGAACACCTGGGTCTTGTAGACCAGGCGCCGGAAAGCATTGGAGTGGATGATGCGGTCACGATCCCTCTGGTACTCCGTGCGGTACTCGGGCTTTGGCTCCGGATAGCGTCGGCCGCGGGACTGGTCGTCCCGCGCTGCGTAGGGCGCCAGTATCTCTGCACCGAAAACCGGTTCGCTCACGGTACTTACCCCAGATGGGTCGCGAGGGTATGGCGCAAGGCAGGCTCGCCGTAATCCGCGGTCACGAAAGCGCTGCCGATACCGCGCAGCAATACCAGCCGGATCCGGCCTGCCTGTACCTTTTTGTCGATCCGCATGTGCTCCAGAGCAATATCCGGCTTTACGTTGGAAACGTGGGTCGGCAGGCCCGTACGGTCTACTAGGCGTATCACGCGGTCCAGATCTTCCGCCTTCAGATGTCCGGACTCCCGGGACATGCAAGCCGCCATCACCAGTCCCGCCCCGATCGCCTCGCCATGGAGCCACTCCTTATAGCCGGTAGCCGACTCTACAGCGTGTCCAAAAGTGTGGCCGAGGTTGAGCAATGCCCGATCGCCATGCTCCCGCTCGTCCCGTCCCACGATCTCGGCCTTGATCTCGCACGACCGGCGGATCACATGCGCAAGCGCCGCAGCATCCCCTGCCAGCAGAGCATCGATGTGCATCTCCAGCCAGGCGAAGAAATCCGCATCGCAGATCATGCCGTACTTGATGACTTCCGCCAGGCCGGCCCGCAGCTCACGGGGCGGAAGGGTGGCCAACGTCGCGGTATCCGCCACCACGGCGACCGGCTGGTGGAAGGCCCCGATCAGATTCTTGCCGCCGGGGTGGTTGACCCCGGTCTTGCCGCCCACCGAGGAGTCCACCTGCGCGAGCAGGGTGGTCGGCACCTGCAGGAAGGCGACACCCCGCTGGTAGGTTGCCGCGGCGAACCCGGCCATGTCGCCCACCACGCCGCCGCCGAGGGCTACCACGGCGCAATCGCGCCCGAAGCGATTGGCCACCAGCACGTCCAGGATGCGCGCTACGTTGGCCAGGGTCTTTTGAGACTCACCGTCTGGAAGGATTGTCGCGACCACGCGCCGGGGCGGCAGGCTCCTCTGCAGCGAGTGCAGATAGAGCGGCGCCACGACGGTATTGCTGACGACCAGAAGATCATGCGCCCGCAGATGTGGCTCGAAGGCGGAGCGCTCGCCGAGGAGGCCCTGTCCGATCAGGATCGGATAGCTGCGGCTGCCGAGCTCGACGCGGAGAGTCTCCATAAGCAGCAATCTAGCGAATCATCCGCACGATGTCCTCGGCAACCGCCTTCACGCGCCGCCCGTCGGTTCTGACGGTGATATCGGCAACGGAGCGGTATAGCGGATCGCGCACCCCCATCAGCTCCTTGAGGCGGACTGCCGGATCGTCGACATTGCTCAGCAGCGGACGATGTCGCCCGTGCTGCACCCGCTCGACCTGCTGCTCGATCGAAGTCTCGAGATAGACCACACAGCCTCGCTCCGCGAGCAGGCGTCGGTTCTCCTCCAGCATCACGGCGCCGCCGCCTGTCGCCAGCACGATTCCCTTGAGGGCGACCAGACCTTCGATGGCTTCCCGCTCCCGCTGGCGGAAGCCGGCCTCGCCTTCCTTCTCGAAGATGTAGGGGATATCCACGCCCGTGCGCCGCACGATCTCCGTATCGCTGTCGTAAAACGGCTTGCTCAGGTGGCGCGCGAGGCTGCGGCCGACCGCGGTCTTGCCGGAGCCCATCGGGCCGATGAGGATGATATTGGGCGCGCCTCGCATAGAGGCCGGGAGCATAGCAAGCAGCGCCGTGGCACAGCCAAAGGGTGCGGGTCAATCATGCGCCGTGCCTGAAACGAAGCGGCCGCCCGAAGGCGGCCGCGAAATCAAAGGCTGCTTTCGATCCTCAGTTCGCGTCCGAGCAGAGCGCACCCATGCCGTAGGGACTGAAGGGTCCCGGAGGTTCCAAAGTCGGCGAGGAGACGTCCGCAGCCAATACTGGCAGCCAGAAAGTCTGGAAGGTGCTGCTGGCCGTGCCCTGGACCGTCGCGGTCGCCGTCAACTCGGCCGCCACGTACCCGGCGTGATCCTTGGGATAGATCAGGTTGACCGTAGCCGTGCCGTTCGTGGCGGTAACGCCCGATCCGACATCCGTCGAGACCACCTGACCCGGCCAGATCACTTTGTTGGGGGGATTGTAGTCGTCCTCCAGGATGCCGTTGTTGTCCGGATCCATGCTGGCACAGCCGTCTCCTCCGTCGAGAATATAACCGAAGTCGCTGCTGACGTAGGTGGCCGCACCATCAGCTTGTTCCTCGCCGGCCGTATCGGACGCCACTTCCCATGCGCCGGTGCCGCTGGCCGCAGGGTTATTGCCCCCGCAGGTGCCTACGAGATTCCACAGCCGGCATCCCTTGATGTATCCGACCGAATTGACGGTGAACGTCACAGTAATGCCGCTTACCGGATTGCCGGCCGAATCCACTGCCTGAACGGTGTACGGCATCGAATACTGGGTGGCATTGAGCGAAGAGATCGTATTACCCGTGCCAAGTGACAGGAACACCGTTTCGCCGGCCACCGTCAGGGACGTCATGCCGGTTACCGCGGTTCCGGGAATGCTTGCGGAGATGGACACTCCATTGGTGCCGCTGGTCGTGCCGCTTGCCGAATAGACCGTACTCGCCTGACCCTGGTCGTTCGTCACCGCCGATGCGGCCGAGAGAGTGCCTCCGGTCGGATCCTGTGTGATCGAGAAATCGACCGTCTGTCCCTGGACGAGGTTGTTGTTCGCATCGCGAACGGTCGCCGTGAGTGCGCTCTGTCCCTGAGTCGGTATCGTCGATGGGCTCGCCTGCAGATTCAGCGCAGTCGGCGTTGTCGCGATGAAATCGACCACGAGCTGCGCGGAGACTCCGCCGGCTCCCGTAGCGGAAATGACGGATGGCCCGGCCGTGGTCGAGGTGATCGTGACCGATGCCGACCCGCTGGTTGTGGTTGCGGCCGACGCACTGAGCGTTCCCCGAGTCGCCGCGAACGCCACAGAAGTGCCATTGGCGACCGGCGTTCCGGAGTTATCCCAGAGCACGGTTATGGTCGTGGGCGTGCCGATCCGGATCGTCGCGTTCGCAGCCGGCGTGGTAAAGGAAAAGGCGTCGCTGCTCACTACGAGATTCTGCGTGGCCTGCAATCCGGCGGCGGATGCGGTGAGCGTGTCGGTGCCGCTGTTGACCGCGGTCACCGTGAAGCTCCCCTCGCCGCTCGCGTTGGTGATGAACGTGCTGGGATTGAGGGTGTTGTCTTTCGCGGAGGTGATGGTGGCCGTCTCACCGGCGAGGCCATTGCCGGCTGAATCCTCCAGGGTCGCGCTGAAGGTTCCGGTATTGTTCAGCACCAGGCTGGTCGGCCCACTCAGGACGAGCTTCGTTCCGACCACCTCGATCTGCACCGTCGCCTTGGTAGTGCCCACCGTAGCGGTCACTGTGATGGTGCGATTGCTGGGATCACCCGCCGGAGACAAGGTGGCGGTTGCGGTTCCGTCGACACCCGTTGTCCCATTGGTAATCGCCAAGGCGCCTGACGAGGCTTCAAACGCGACCGGGATACCCGACATCACGTTGTTATTGGCATCCAACAGCAACGCGTTGATCGTCGCGGTCTTGGATCCATCCGAGGGGAGCTCGGGCAGGCTGGTGGTCAACGTCATGGTGTTGACTTGCGGAGGTGGCGGCGCCGTTCCGGTGCCCGAGGCCTGCCCGGTCAACGGACCCGCTCCATTTCCGCAACCGGCGAGCGCGAGTGCCGCGACGACCGCCATTACCATCGACAAAAACTTGCTCATGTTACTTTCCACCCTGAATGCCGCTCGTGACGGCCCGATCCACCATTTCAGTAGACATTGACGCCCTGTCGGATGATCTTCGGCGTGACGAAGATAAGCAGCTCATCCTTGTTGTTGGTGCGATTCGTATTCTTGAAGAGATTCCCCAGGATCGGGATGTCGCCGAGCAGCGGCACCTTGTTGATGACGTTGCTGGCCTGCGTCGTGAGAATGCCGCCGAGCACCACGGTCTGCCCGTCATTGACGAGCACCTGCGTGGTCACCTCGCGCGTATCGATCGCCGGTACGTTGACGCCGCCCGACTCCACCACGACCTGGCCCACCTCGTCATCGCGAACGTCGAGATCGAGGATGATGCGGTTGTCGGGCGTGATCTGCGGCGTCACCTGCAGCTGCAGGACCGCGTTCTTGAAGGAGATCGACGTGGCGCCGCTCGAGGCTGACTGCTGGTACGGGATCTCCACGCCCTGCATGATGGTCGCCTGCTTCTGATTCGCAGTGATCACCCGCGGCGAGGATATGTCCTTGGCCTCGGTTTCGGCCTCGGCGGCCGAAAGCTCGAGGTCGACCAGATGCGAGGCGGAGAGAATGCCAACGGCAATCGTGCCGTCGGGCGTGCCGACCGGCAGGTTGACGTTATAGCGGGAGGGCGCACTCGCTCCCGTCGGAATCGACACCGGGAACGGCTGCCCCGTGGATTGATCGTTGGTGAGGGCCGAGCTGATGATGGAATCCGTGCCGGAGGCGGTTCCGGTGGTGGTCACCAGGCCGCGCGAGCCATTTGCCTGCACGTCGGTGAGGCCCAGCGTCGACCCGAGCTGTCGGTTGAAGTCGTCGTTGACCAGCACCACGCGCGCCTCGATCTCGACCTGACGCACGGGCACATCGAGCCGCGCCACCAGGCGATTGATCTGCTCGAGATTTTCCGGCGTGTCCTGCAGCAGCAGGGTGTTGGTACGGTCATCGACCGCGACGTTGCCGCGCTTCGACAGCAGAGAGTTGCTCTGCGTCTTGATCAGAGAGGCGAGGTCGCCCGCCTTGGCGTAGTTGATCTGCAGGTATTCCGAGCGCAGCGGCTCGAGCTGCTGCACCGAGTTCTCCGCCGCCAGATCGGCCCGCTCGCGCTCGGCGAGCTCGGCCTGCGGCGCCACGATGATCACATTGCCCTGCCGGAGCTGACCGAGCCCTTTGTTTCTCAGGATGACGTCCAGAGCCTGATCCCACGGCACATTTTGCAGCCGCAGAGTGACGCTGCCATTTACGGAATCGCTGACCACGATGTTCTGTCCGCTGGCGTCCGCCAGCAGCTGCAGCACGGCGCGCACTGCGATGTCCTGGAAGTTCAGCGTCAGGCGCTCGCCGGTAAATTTCGGCTTCTGCGCCTGCGCCTCGCCCTTCTTCAGCGGCTGCAGCTCGATGACGTACTCGTTGTCGGACTGGTAAGCCAGCTGGTCGTACTCGCCCGTGGCGTCGATGGCGATGCGCGACCCGCGGCTGCTGTTGGTGACGTCGAAATCGGTCACCGGAGTGCCGAAATCGCTGGCGTCGTAGCGGCGCACCAGGTTGGCCGGCACGGCGGCATTGGTGAAGTCCACCACGATCTGATTGCCGACCTGCTGCAGGTTGATGGGAACGTGCGGATCGGAGAGGTGAACGATCACCCGGCCCGAGCCGTCGGATCCGCGCTGGAAGTCGATGCTGCGGATTTGCCACGGCTGCGCGTACTCGCCACCCGCGGCGGATTCCGCCGGGGCGGCCGCGGCGCTGGCGTTGTTATCGCTTTGTGCGGGCTCGCCTGTGACCTGCCCTTCCGCCTGCGCATTGTTCACGGCACTCGCCCCCAGAGTGACGAGAATCTCGTTGCCCTGGCGCGAGATGTCGTAGGACACCATGTGATCCAGGCTCAGCACCAGGCGCGAGCGGTCCTTGGTCTCCGCCGCCAGAATGGAGTCGAGGCCGCCCGACTGCACCTCGATGCGGCGCGAGGGCAGCGCGAGCGTGGTGTTGGGAAGATCGATCGCGATGCGCGCCGGGTTGTCGATGGTGAACGACAGCGGCTGCGGCGCGGGCCCCGAGAGGTGCAGCGTGAGTTGCACGCGCTCGTTGGTGAGCGGTGTCACGTCGATCGACTGCAGCGCGGCACTGTCAGCCGCCACAGCAGTGCGGCTCGGCAGCGTCGCGAACGCGGCAAGTGCCGCCAGCCAGACGGCTGCGCTCAGGATCCGACACATCGCGGAAAGGGATTTCATTGTTCGAGACTCCCTACTGGCTGAGGCCCAGGGCCGCCGGCCGTTTCATATAGCCACCGAGGCCGTCGGGGACGATCTCAGCGATGTCGATCTTCGAATAGGAAATGTCGGTGATGCGGCCATCGTTCTGGCCCATGTAGTTGCCGACCGTGACCCGATGGACGATGCCGTCCCTCGTCTGCACCAGCGCGTAGATCGTGCCCGCCATCCGGATGGTGCCCACCATCTTCAGCGTGTCGAGCGAGAACTGCTCCAGGAACTCACGCGGACGCTTGGCATCCGGACGCACGGAGCTGAATCCGGTCGCCTGACTCGGCACGAAGGGTGAGCGCAGACTCTGATCGTCGTAGACGTAGGTCTCGTAGGGCTTGATCTCGGGCAGCGGATCGACATGACCGCCGGGCTGCTGCTGCGTCTGTTGGATGAACTGCTGCAGGTCGCTGTCGGCGCCCGAGCAGCCGGCAAGACCGATGACCGCTATGAAGGCCGCAACGCAGGCGCGAGCGGCGCAGGTACGGGCAAGACTGTATTGTCGTATGTGCATGACCACCCCGCTGCGCCTCAGCCCGGACCGTGGCCCGGCGGACGGGCGAATTTCGTCTGGCCGTGCCCCTGCGTCGCCATTTCGTCCGCATCGAGATAGCGGTAGGTCTTGGCGGTAAGGGTCAGAGTGAGATCGTCATAGCCGCCGTTGCCACCGGACGGCTTTATGTCTATGTCATGCAGCGTCACGATTCGGGGCAGGGCGGCGATGCCGCTCACGAACTCGCCGAACTGGTGATAGCTGCCGGTGAGTACCATCTTGATGGGCAGCTCCGCGTAGAAATCCTGTGCCTGCTCCGGCTGCGGCTGAAAGAGCTTCTGCTGCAGGCCCGCAGCGAGCGCGGTCTGCGAGATGTCGACGAGGAGGTTCGGCACCTCGGTCCTGCCTGGCAGCTGGCGCAGCAGTGCTCCAAAGGAGCGCTGCAGATCCTTGAGCTGCTGCTTGTAGACGACGAGGTTGGCCGCCTTGGCGTGCTTCTGCTGGTACTCCGTCCGCAGCGACTGCTCCTGGCCTTCCTTCTGCTGCAGCTCGGGGCGCACATCGTTCCAGACGAAGAAGTAGATCAGGAAGAGCGCGAGCGCGAGGAAGGTCACGGCCACGGCTCCCGCCAGGGCCGCCAGCGGCCAGCGTCCCGGATCGCGGGGGTCGAGATCGCGCAGCTCCTGCAGAAAGTTCAGGTTCAGGTTCATCTAGTGTCCCCCCGAGCTTGCTACGCGCGCGTCCCCGTCGGGACCGGCATCACCCGCAGTCTGCTCGGCATCGAGCGTGAAGCTCGAGCCATACGCGCCCGGCGCGGACTGGATCACTTCGAGGGTGGGGTTCTTCATCCACTGCGACGAGTCGATGTTGCGCATGAAGGCCGACACGCGCGTGCTCGACTGCGCTACGCCGGTGAACTTCAGGTGATCGCCCGACTGCGTAACACCGGTAAGGTACACACCGTCGGGCAGCGTCCTTACGATCTGATCGAAGAGATGCACGATCGCGGGTCGCGAGCGCTGCAGCTTCTCGATGATCTGCATGCGGGCGATGAACTGCCGTTTGGTCTGCTCGAGATCGTTGATCTCCTCGATCTGCCGGTCGAGGATCTTGATCTGCTGCGTGAGCAGTGCGTTGCGCGCGTCCTGTGCATCGATCATGGCGCTGTAGAGGAGGTAGACGCCGCCCATGACCAGGAAGGCGCACACCACGGCGCCTCCCATGGCCACCATGAACTTGAGCTTGCGCTCCTTGCGCTGTGCGTCTCGCCAGGGAAGTAGGTTGATGCGCGGCATCAGTCGAAGCTCCTCAGGGCCAGGCCGCACGCTGTCAGCAGGGCGGTCGCATCACGCTGCACCGCCTGCGCCTTGGCGCGCGAGGATAGCTTCATTTGTCCGAGCGGCTCGCCCTTCTCAGCGGCGATGCCGACCCGGCTGGAGATCACTTCGGCGACGCCCGGGATATTGGCGCAGCCGCCACAGACGAGGATCTTCTCCGGTTGCTCGCGGCCGGAGCCGGAAGCGAGATAGAACTGCAGCGAGCGGCTGACCTGTTGGGTCATGTCGTCGATGAACGGATCGAGCACCTCGCCCTGGTAGTTGCCGGGGAGACCGCCTTCCTTCTTCGCCCGCCCCGCCTCTTCCATGGAGAGGCCGTAGGTGCGCATGATCTCCTCGGTGAGCTGCTGGCCGCCGAAGGAGAAGTCGCGCGTGTAGACCACCTTGAGGTTGCGCAGCACGCTGAAGGTAGTGCTGCTGGCGCCGAAGTCCACCACGGCCATGGTCCGGTCGATCCCTCCGTCCGGCATCTGGTGCGTCATCAGCTTGCAGGCGTTCTCCAGGGCGAACGCCTCGACATCGACGATCTTCGCGGTGAGCCCGGCAGCCTTGACCGCCGCCTGACGCTGCTCGACGTTCTCGGTGCGCGTGGCCACGAGCAGGACGTCGTGCGTGTCGGGGTCCTTCTCGGAGGGGCCCAGCACCTCGAAATCGTAGCTGACCTCGTCCATCGGGAAGGGGATGTACTGGTCGGCCTGCATTTCCACCTGCGCCTCGAGGTCGTTGGCGCGCAGCGCCCGCGGCATCTGAATGACTTTGGTGATGGCGGCATCGCCGCTAATGGCCACGGCCACCTCGGTGCTCTTGGCCCCGGAGCGCTTGACCGCCCGGCGGACGGCCTCTCCCACGGCCTCGGCGTCCACGATGGCCTTCTCGTTGATTGCATTCTGGGGCGTAGGCTCGGCTGCATAGGCCTCGACCCGGTACTGGCCCCCCGACATGGTAAGCTCGATCAGCTTGACCGAGGATGTCGTTATGTCAAGTCCCAGGACGGGCCGGTGCTTGCGCTGAAGGAGGAACATTTTTATTTCCTTTTCAGGTATTTACGCCTGAAAACGACGACCCCGCGTGAAAGCCCGACGCACTATATATCAGCGCAAAGTTAAATTGAACG
>DASXFY010000092.1:0-29066 GCA_036489335.1 Steroidobacteraceae bacterium | reverse complement strand
CGTAAAAGTAGAGACCCGTGACCGCGAAGTGCGACTTCGGCTGTGCGGGCTTCTCCTCGATGTCCAGCGCGCGACCCGCCTCATCAAACTGGACGACACCGTACCGCTCCGGGTCCCGCACCCGGTAGGCGAACACCGTCGCGCCGGCGCCGTGCCCGGCGGCCGCCTCGAGCTGCTCCGGCAACCCTTGGCCGTAGAAGATATTGTCGCCGAGGACCAGCGCGACGCGCTCCTTGCCGACGAACCGCCGGCCGATGATGAACGCCTGCGCCAACCCCTCGGGCCGTGGCTGCTCGGCGTAGCTCAGCGAGATCCCCCACTTGGCGCCGTCGCCGAGCAGCCGGCGAAAGAGCGGCAGGTCCTCGGGCGTCGAGATGAGCAGAATGTCCCGGATCCCGGCCAGCATCAGCGCGGCCAGCGGGTAATAAACCATCGGCTTGTCGTAGACGGGCAGGAGCTGCTTGCTGATGCTCAGAGTCACCGGGTGCAACCGCGTGCCCGCGCCGCCGGCGAGAACGATGCCTTTCAAGTTCTTGATACCTCTGCTGCGCTTTAGGGAGAGCTTGCCACGACGGACCTGGCACAGGCGAGCAGATCATCATAGACGGCGTCCGCTCGCGCTAGAGCCTCGTCGGAAAGGTCATATCCGGTCCGCACGAGGAAGCAGCGGGCTATGCCGGCCGCCCGCCCGGCCTCGATGTCCGATAGCCGGTCACCCACCAGAAAGGAGCTGCCGGGCTCCAGATCGAGCGCCTGGATGGCGCGTCGCAGCATCCCGGGCCTGGGCTTGCGGCAGTCGCAATCGAGGCGATAGCGCTCGACCGGCGCGTCGGGCAGATGGGGGCAGTACTCGACCGCATCCAGGGCGACCCCTGCGGCCGCAAGCTGCGCGCGCATATGCTCGGCAAGGGCGAGGTAGTCCGCTTCGGAGTAAAGACCGCGCGCTATCCCTGATTGGTTGGTGATGACCACCAGCAGATATCCCGCAGCCTGCAACAGCCGCAGGCCGTCGAGCGCGCCGTCCAGGAGCGCGAAGTCCTCGATCCGATGAACGAACGCACGCTCCTCGTTGAGCACACCGTCCCGATCGATGAACGCTGCCTTGCGGCTCACGAGCCGCCGCGGATGCGTTGGACGAGCTCGCTGGTCGAATAGCCCGCCACCAATGGAATCGAGAGGGAGCGGCCACCCCAGCCGCGCACCAGACGGGTCTCGTCCAGCATCTCTATGTCGTAATCACCACCCTTGACATAGACGTCGGGCCGGCACCGCTGCAGCAATTCGCACGGAGTCGGCTCATCGAAGACGGTGACGAAGGAAACGCTCGCGAGCGCGGCAACCACAAGCAAACGGTCGCTCTCCCGGTTGAGGGGCCGATCCGGTCCCTTCCCGAGCCGCCTGGCTGACGAGTCGCTGTTGACCGCAACGAGCAACGCGGCACCAAGCTCGCGCGCGGCGGCAAGGTATGTGACGTGACCGCGATGCAGAACGTCGAACACCCCGTTGGTGAAGACCAGCGGGCGCGGCCAGCTTCGGCTGGCGACCTCAGCGGCCAGGACGAGTTTGCGACTCAATGAGACCGGGATATCCAACATCGAGCGGCCTCAATCCGTGTCCGGCTGCCCGGCCAGCCACTGCGCGTATCGGCTCAAGCCCGTCGCCACATCGACGAACTGAACGTCGCAGCCGGACGCCCGAAATGCCGTAAGGTCAGCCTGGGTATGGCACTGATACTTGCCGACCAGCGCCTGCGGGAAGGGAACGTATTCGATCAGGCCCTGGGAAACCTGCTGCTGCAGGCTGAGCGGCGCCTCGCCGCGGTGCGCGCGCGTGGCGTTGATGGTCGCATGCGCCACATCGTTGAAGGGTTGCGCCCTGCCGGTGCCGACGTTGAAGATGCCACTGCGCTCCGGATGCTGAAGGAACCAGAGATTCACCGCGACGACATCGTCCACGAACACGAAATCGCGCGCCTGCTGCCCCGGACCGTAGCCGCCATACTCGCCGAAGAGCTTTACCTTGCCACCCTCGCGCAGTTGCCCGAAGTGATGGAAGGCCACCGAGGCCATGCGCCCTTTGTGCTGCTCCCGCGGTCCATAGACGTTGAAGTAGCGGAAGCCCGCCACCTGGAACCGAGCAGTCGGGAGCGTACGGCGCACGATGTTGTCGAAGAGAAGCTTCGAGTAGCCGTATACGTTCAGCGGTCTCTCGTGTTCCGGCGCCTCCCGGAACACGGAGCTGTCGCCATAGGTAGCGGCGGACGAGGCGTAGAGGAGCCGCGTTCCCCGGCCCTGACAGACATCGAGCAGGTCCCGCGAGCAGCGGTAGTTGTTCTCCAGCATGTAACGGCCGTTGTGCTCCATCGTGTCGGAGCAAGCGCCTTCGTGCAGCACGGCGTCGACATGGCCCAGCTCCCCGAGGGCGAAGCGGTCGTAGAATTCGTTGCGATCGAAGTAGTCGCTCAGTTTCGCGCCGAGGAGATTGCGGAATTTCGCGCCCTCGGTGAGGTCGTCCACCGCGATCACATTGTCGATGCCGATCGCGTTGAGTCCGTGCACCAGGTTGCTGCCCACCATGCCGGCGGCGCCGGTTACCACGACTTTCATGAGAACAACTCTTCGTAGCTCACCGTCGCAGTGCCAAACTTGCCGACGACGATGCCGCCCGCGCGATTCGCGATGGGCATGGCCTCTCGCAGGCTCATCCCGCCGGCCAACATGGACGCAAGCGTCGCAATGACCGTGTCGCCTGCGCCGGTCACGTCGAACACCTCCCGCGCCTGGGCAGGTACCTGCATGTGGCCCGACGCATCGAAGAGCGACATCCCTTCCTCGCTGCGCGTGAGCAACACGCCCTCGAGGCGATGCGTTTCCCGCAGCCGCTGGACCCGCTCTTCGAGCTGTGCCTCGGTCTTCCAGCTGCCGATCACCTGTGCCAGCTCGGCGCGATTGGGTGTCACGACCGTCGCCCCTGCATAGCGGCCGTAGTCGTCGCCCTTCGGGTCCACCAGAACAGGCTTCGCCGCTGCGCGCGCCAGCTCGATCATTCGCGGGATGTGCGTCAACCCTCCCTTGCCATAGTCGGAAAAGAGCACGGCGTGATGCTGCGGCAGCACGCGCGCGAAATCCGACAGCATGTCGGCCAACACCTCGTGGTCCGGTTGGTTCTCGAAATCCACGCGCACCAGTTGCTGCGCGCGGCCGATGACCCGCAGCTTCACGCAGGTAAAGAGCTTCGGATCCCTGCCCAGAACGACTTCCACCGCCTGAGTCTTGAGCAGCCCCTCGAGGGTTCGCGCCGGCTCATCCTGTCCCACGACCGTGACTAGCGTCACTCCCGGACCGAGGGCCTTGACGTTTAGCGCGACGTTCGCCGCGCCACCCAGTCGATGCTCCTCTCTGGTGACGCGGACCACCGGCACCGGCGCTTCAGGCGAAATCCTCTCCACCTCTCCAAAAAGGTACCGGTCCAGCATCGCATCGCCCACGACCAGCACTCGCGCCTTGCGCAGCCGGGCCTTGAGGTCGGGTGCCACCTTTGCCTGCGCGCTCGCCGTCCTGCCCGCGCTCATGACAGACCCAACGCCTCTTCAACGAGAGCGCAGAGCGTATGGCCGATGAAGATGTGCGCCTCCTGAATCCGCGCCGTGGTTTCACTGGGCACCACCAGCGACACATCACATTGATCCCGCAACGCCCCGCCCCCCTTGCCGAGCAAACCGATGACCTGCACACCGGCAGCTTTCGCCACCTCCACGGCGCGAATGACGTTTCTGGACTTGCCCGATGTCGAGATGGCGAGCAGGCAGTCGCCGCGCACCCCCAGCCCCATCACCTGACGCGAAAACACTTCCTCGAAGGTGTAGTCGTTGGCAATGCACGTCATGGTCGAGGTGTCCGTGGACAGCGCCACGGCAGCGAGCGGCCGGCGATCGTTGACGAACCTGCCGGCCAGCTCCGCCGCGATGTGCTGGCAGTCGGCCGCCGAGCCGCCATTGCCGCACAACATGAGCTTGCGCCCGCCACCCAGCGCCGCGGCGATCAGATCGCCCGCGCGCGCGATATCGGCGGCAAGCGGCGCCAGGCTTTCGAACAGCCGCAAATGCTCGAGCAGCCCCCGCTGAAAAATGTCGCTCAAAGGGTCTCAGTTCCCCTGCTTCCAGGCCGTCAACTGGGCGATGATTTTCCCCACCCCCGGCGCCACCGCATGGCCGCCGCTCGGATCCTTCACCGCCGGTGCCAGCTTGTCGGTCAGCTTCTTGCCCAGCTCCACTCCCCATTGATCGAAGGAGTTCACTCCCCAGACCACACCCTGGGTGAACACCTTGTGCTCGTAGAGTGCGATCAGCTTCCCCAGGGTTGCCGGATCCAGCTTCTGAAACGCCAGCAGCGTGCTCGGCCGGCTGCCCGGGTGCACCTTGTGCGGAACGAGCTCCTCGATCCGCTCTTTCGACAGCTGCTGCTGCGTGAGATCGGCACGCACCGCCTCCGCCGATTGCCCGTTCATGAACGCTTCCGCCTGCGCCAGACAGCTCGCGATGGCGAGGTCCTGCTGGGGCTGATTGCCGCAGGACGAGCGCGCCGGCAGCACGAAGTCGAGCGCGGCCCGCGGAGTCCCCTGGTGCAGGAGCTGGAAGAACGAGTGTTGGGCGTTGTTCCCGGGCTCGCCCCAGATCACCGCCGCCGTCTGCCAGTCGACCCTCCGCCCGTCCACGGTCACCGACTTGCCGTTGCTCTCCATCTCCAGTTGCTGCAGGTACGCCGGGAAGCGCCTCAGGCGGTCGTCATACGGCAGCACCGCGACGGTCGGCAGCCCCTCGAAATTGATGTTCCATACCCCCAGAAGGCCCATCAGAGCCGGCAGATTGTCGGCCCAGGGCGTCTTGCGGAAGTGCTCGTCCATCTCGTGTCCGCCTGCCAGCATCGCGAGGAACTGGTCCTTGCCGATCGCGATCGCCAGCGAGACCCCGATCGACGACCAGAGCGAATAGCGGCCGCCGACCCAGTCCCACATCTTGAAGCGGTACTGCGGATGGACGCCGAACTCGTCCATGGCGCGGTGATTGACCGACACCGCCGCGAAATGCTGCGGCACGGCCTCTTCGCCCAGCTTCTCCTTCAGCCATGCCCGCGCAGTGTGCGCGTTGGTCAGTGTCTCGAGCGTCGTGAATGTCTTCGAGGAAACGATGAAGAGCGTCGCCCGCGGGTCGGCGCTTTGCAGGATGTCCTCGAGGTGACAGCCGTCGATGTTGGAAACGAAGTCGCACCTCGGCGCATCGAGGGTGTAGGCGCGTAGCGCCTGCACCGCCATCGCGGGACCGAGATCGGAGCCGCCGATGCCGATGTTCACTATCCGCGTGAACGGCTTGCCCGAACTGCCGACGATGCGTCCCGCGCGCACGTTCTCCGCGAAAGAGAGCATGTGCTCCCGCTCCGCCATCACCTCCCGCTCTATGTCCGTACCCCCGATGTTGGCTCCCGGCGGCTGGCGCAGTGCCACATGCAGCACGGCCCTGCCCTCCGTGGAGTTGATCTTCTCGCCGCGCCACATCGCATCGCGGTAGTCCTTCAGTCCCACCGCCTCGGCGAGATCCAGCAGCTTCCCGAGCACCATCTCGTCGAGATGCTGGCGCGAGAAGTCCATGAGGAGCCCCGCGCCCTGACGCGAGAAGCGCTCGAACCGTCCGGGATCGCGTGCGAAGAGCTCGCGCGACGCGACGGTGCTCAGCCGTTGCGCGTGCGTAGCCAGCTCCGGCCAGACGGGAGTACGGGGACCTGCGGCCTTCGGCATGGGGTGTTCCTCAGGCAGACTGCTGCGATGGGGCCTCGGCGGCCGTGTAGAAGCGCTGGATTGTACCGGTCACATGGTCGATTTGCGCCGGCGAGAGCTCCGGGAAGACCGGCAGCGCCAGCACCTCGCGGGCGGCGCGCTCCGACTCGGGAAACTGCCCGGGACGATGGCCCAGATAGGCGAAGCACTGCTGCAGGTGTAACGGGATCGGGTAGTAGATCTCTGTCCCGACGCCAGCCACGCCCAGATACTGTCGCAGCTCATCCCGCCGCTGCGCCCGGATCACGTACTGATTCCAGACGTGACGGCCGCCTCTGCTGAGTACCGGCGCGACAACCGTACTGGCAGCCATCGCGTGCAGCCGCTGCGCGTACTGGCGCGCATGAGCGTCCCTGGCCGCCATCCAGTGGTCCAGAGAGCCCAGCTTCACGTTGAGCACGGCGGCCTGGATCTCATCCAGCCGGAAATTACCGCCGAGCAGGCTGTGGTGGTATTTCGGCTCCGCACCGTGCACACGCAGCACCCGCATGCGCTCCGCCAGCGCCGGATCGTTCGTGGTGCACATGCCGGCGTCGCCGAACGCCCCCAGATTCTTGGTCGGGAAGAATGAGAAACAGCCGATGTGCCCGATGCATCCCGCCATGCGTCCCTTACCGTCCTGAGCGCCGATTGCCTGCGCAGCGTCCTCAACGACGTACAGGCCGAAACGACTCGCGATATCCATGAGCGGGTCCATCTCACAGAGCTGCCCGTAGAGGTGCACCGGCATGATCGCCTTGACCCGGCCGCCCGTTTTCCGGTGGATCACCTGCGGGCCGCCGCCGTCGCTGCGGACCTCGCACTCCCGGGAGATGAGCTCCTCCACCCGGCCTGGCGCGAGGTTGAAGTCCTGCGGCTCGATGTCGCAGAAGAGCGGCCGCGCACCGAGGCGCGCAATGGTTCCTGCCGTGGCGAAGAAGGTAAAAGGCGAAGTGATCACCTCATCGCCCGGTCCGATGCCGAGCGCCATGAGCGCAAGGAGGAGCGCGTCCGTGCCGGAGGACACCCCTATCCCGTGCGTGCAGCCACTGTAGCGGGCGAGGCGAAGCTCGAGCTCACGCACCTCGGCGCCGAGAATGAACTGCTGGCTGCCGCACACCCGAGCTATGGCCGATTGGACCTCGGGCGCAATCTTCTCGTACTGCTGTGTGAGATCCAGCAGCGGAACCTTCATGGTGGTGGGAGGCAGTTTCGTCACGGGGGTACCTGCGGCAAATAAAGCGCGCATTGTACCCGCCCGGGCTTATCGGGACTGTTTGTAACCGTAATACTCGCAGAACCAGTCGACGAACCGCCGCACCCCGACCTCGATCGGAGTCGCCGGCCTGTAGCCCACATCCCGCGCGAGGTCGTCGATGTCCGCGAAGGTCTCCGGCACATCCCCCGGCTGCAGCGGCAGGAAGCGCTTCTCGGCTTTGCGCCCCAGGCACTCCTCGATCACCTCGATGTAGCGCATCAGCTCCACCGGCTGGTGATTGCCGATGTTGTAGAGCCGGAACGGCGCGCGGCTCGTCGCCGGGTCGGGTGCGCCGCTGTCCCACGCCTGCGAGGGCTGAGCGACGCGCTCACACACGCGCGCGACACCCTCGGCGATGTCCTCGACGTACGTGAAATCCCGCCGATGATGTCCGTTGTTGAAAACATCGATCGGCCGGCCCTCGAGGATGCTGCGCGTGAAGAGAAAGAGCGCCATGTCGGGGCGCCCCCACGGGCCGTATACCGTGAAGAACCGCAGTCCGGTCGTCGGCAGGTTGAAGAGCGAGGAATAGGTATGCGCCATCAGCTCGTTCGAGCGCTTGGTGGCGGCATAGATCGTCAGCGGGTGATCCGCGATCCTGTGGGGCGAGAACGGCATGTCGGTGTTGGCCCCGTAGACGGAGCTGGTCGAGGCGTACACAAGGTGCTCGACACCGTTGTGGCGGCATCCCTCGAGGACGTTCAACGTGCCGGTGACATTGCTGTGAACATAGCTGTGCGGGTTCTGCAGCGAGTAGCGCACGCCGGCCTGGGCGGCAAGATGCACCACGCGTTGGACTCTCTCCCGTGCGAAGAGATCCTTCATCCCGCCATCATCGGCGAGGTCCAGCTTCACGAAGCGGAACCCTGACTGCCGGCGCAGCCGGTCGAGCCGCGCCTCTTTCAGGGTGACGTCGTAATACTCGTTGAGGTTGTCGAGGCCGACGATCTCATGCCCGCGCGCCAGCAGATTGAGGGCAGTGTGGTAGCCGATGAAACCGGCGGCGCCCGTCAGCAGGATCTTCATAAGCGGCCATCGACCTCCGAGGCGCGGAAGACGTGCTTGATGTCGTAGAGCACATGGGTCTTCCTGCAGAGGCGCCGCACGCCGGCCGCCCCCATGTCGCGGAACTCCCGATGCGCCACGGCGATCACCGCAACATCGTAGCGCTTCGGCGTCAGCGTCCTGATGGGTCGTATGCCGTACTCGTGCCGGCACTCCTGCCCGTCGGCCCAGGGGTCGTAGACATCGACCTCCGCGCCATACTTCGCGAGCTCCCGCACCACATCGATGACCTTGGAGTTGCGGATGTCGGGACAATTCTCCTTGAACGTCATGCCGAGCACCAGTGTGCGCGCCCCCTTGATGTGGATGCGCTTCGCCGTCATCAGCTTGATGATTTCCCCGGCGACGTACAGCCCCATGTTGTCATTCAGCCGCCGGCCGGCCAGGATCATCTCCGGGTGATAGCCGATCGACTGCGCCTTGTGGGTAAGGTAGTACGGATCGACACCGATGCAGTGGCCGCCGACCAGCCCGGGCTTGAAGGGCAGGAAGTTCCACTTGCTGCCGGCGGCGTTCAACACTTCCTCGGTGTCGAGGCCGAGACGGTTGAAGATGAGCGCCAGCTCGTTGATGAGCGCTATGTTGACGTCGCGCTGCGTGTTCTCGATGACCTTCGCGGCCTCGGCCACCCTGATACTGGATGCCTTGTGCGTCCCGGCGGTGACGATGGTCCCGTAGAGCTTGTCGACGAATTCCGCGGCCTCGGGCGTCGAACCCGAGGTCACCTTCCTGATGGTGGTCAGCCGATGCTCCTTGTCGCCGGGATTGATCCGCTCCGGGCTGTAGCCCACGAAGAAATCCCGATTCAACTTAAGGCCCGACTCCCGCTCGAGAATCGGCACGCACACTTCCTCGGTGCATCCCGGATACACGGTGGACTCGTATACCACCACCGCTCCCTTGCTGAGGATCTTGCCCACCGTCTCGCTCGCCCTGATGAGCGGCGTAAGATCCGGGCGCTTGTACTCATCGATGGGCGTGGGCACCGTGACGATGAGGACGCGGCAGCGCTTCAGACTGGCGAGATCCGTGCTGAAGGAGAGCCGCGCGGCGGACTTGAGCTCCGCCCGCGAAACCTCGAGCGTACTGTCGCGACCGGCGGTGAGCTCGGCGATGCGGTTGGCCTTGATATCGAAGCCCACGGTGTCGAAGTGCTTGCCGAATTCCACGGCGAGCGGCAGCCCGACATAGCCCAGCCCGACGATGCCGATGCGGCACTTGCGCAGATGAAACATCAGATCCACTCAGGCGCGATTTGCTTCAGGGACCGGGTCATCCCCGGCGCTGGGCCACAGGCAACGCCCGCCACTCGATTTGGCGATGAGCGCCAGCATGTCGCGGTGGGCGCGCAGCTCCTGCTCGGTGGCTGCGATGACCCTCAGAGGCGCGGGCGGACGCACCAGTGCGCGGACCCGACCCGCCCCGATGACGGCGGAGCCGAATGTGCTCTCCGTGAGAGCCAACGCCCCCTGCCCGCCCGTCATGGCGAGATAGACGTCCGCCAGGATGCGCGCATCGAGCAATGCGCCGTGCAGCTCGCGGCGCGAGTTGTCGACGTTGTAGCGCTTGCAGAGCGCATCGAGGTTGTTGCGCTGACCGGGATGCATCTCCCGCGCGAGCACCAGTGTGTCGAGAACGCGGCAAAGCTCGCTCATCACGATAGTGCGCTCGGCGCGGCGCAGCTCCGCATCGAGGAAGGCGATGTCGAATTCCGCGTTGTGGATCACCAGCTCCGAGCCGCCGATGAACTCGAGGAGCGCGTCCGCAACCTCCACGAACCGCGGCTGGCGCGCCAGATCCTGCCGCTGCAGCCCGTGGACCGCCTCCGCGCCGAGATCGATGTCACGCTCCGGATTCAGGTAGCGATGGAAGGTCCGCCCCGTGACCCGCCGGCTGATCAGCTCGACGCAGCCAATCTCGATGATCCGATGCCCGAGCGCGGGCTCGAGACCGGTGGTCTCGGTATCGAGGATGATCTGTCGCATGCTGCAAAGTTTAGCAGCATTTCCTAGAGCGCTGTCCCCATCGCATCGATGGCTTCATTGGCCAGCCGATCGACCCGTTCGTTGCCTGGAACGCCCGCGTGGCCCGGCACCCAGTGCCACTCGATCTCGTGGCCGGCGGCGAGCTCTTCGAGCCGCTGCCAGAGGTCCTGGTTCTTCACCGGCTTGCGATCCGCGGTCAGCCAGCCTCTGCCTTTCCAGGCGCGCACCCATTCCGTGATCCCACGCCGCACGTACTGCGAATCGGTGTACACGCGCGCACGCACAGGACGCTTCAACGCCTCCAGTGCGCGGATGACCGCTGTCAGCTCCATGCGATTGTTGGTCGTCAGCGCCTCAGCGCCCGCCAGCTCCTTCTCGCGGCCGGCGACACTGAGCAATGCCGCCCAGCCACCCGGTCCCGGATTTCCACGACAGGCGCCGTCGCTATAAATATCCACCACGCCTTCGGTTCCCTCGGCCGTTATATTCACGTGAGCCTTTGCTTCATCTCACGCGCGTGAGCGCGGAGTCGGTTTGACGAACCCGCCCAGCACGGCGGGACGCTCGCGGAATCGCGGGCGAACCGGTGTCAGGGTATAGATACGCTTGCGCGCCTTGAGCAGGTAGGCGTTGGCGGGCAGCGGATAGGTGAGTCCCCGCCGCAGCATTCGGCCCGTGCCATAGCCCGCCTCGTGGCCCGCGGCCAGCCTGCCGCCCCACGGGCCCCGGTACAAATAATGCTGCGCCGATACTACTTCGTATCCGAGCAGCACCAGCCATTCGCGGATTCTTCGTTCGGAGAGCACGCGGCGCGTCCCCGGCGGAAAGCCGCTGCGGCTCCATCGCGCACGCACACCCCAGAGACTCCATGGCCGAAACCCGAGCACGAGCAGCCGCCCTTCGCCGACGAGCACGCGATCCGCCTCGCGCACGATGGCATAGGGATCGGTTGCGAACTCGAGGATGTGCGGCAGCAGGACCGCATCGATCGAATCGCTGACGATCGGCAGCTGGGTGGGTCGTCCGCGAATGTCGGCGCTCGACGACAGGCCGGGCGGAGCGATGATGGCCTGATGGCGCGTGCGTGCGCCGGACAACAGCTCCTTGCCCAAGCCCCAGGCACCGATCTGCAGCAATTCCCAGCCAAACACATCTTCGAGGGCTTCACCGAGGAGCTGCGATTCCGCGGCAATGAGCGCATTGCCCAGCGGGCTCGCCCACCAGGCGAGTCGCGCGGCATGCGGTTCCTGGAATCGGGATTTGTGCACGGATGCCATGAAGTACTGGCAATAGTGTGAAGTTACCGGTTAAATTTCCGTCTCCGAGCCAGTAAGGTCGGAAGACGGCACCTCTCTCCGGTGCCACAAGAAGTTAACACGCCTTCTAGAGGGTCGGGAACTTGGCGACGGGAACACTTCGAGCCACTCGTAATACATTGCTGATTGCGGCCCTCGCGGCACTTGCCGCCTGCGCGACGCGCCAGCCGCTGCGTCAGCAGACGGCACAGGCCATCGCGCCGCCGCCCGCGGCCAGTCCCGCCCCGGAGACTCCGCCCGCCCCGCCGCTCGAACCGGCACCGCAGCAGTCCGCTCCCGAGCCGGTGCAGTATGCCGATCTCTTCGCGCGCATTCGCGGCGGCTTCGTCATCTCCGACCCTGATGCGCCGCCGATCGACCAGCAGCTCGAATGGTACGCGTCCAATCCGGACTACCTGCAGCGCGCCTTCGGCCGCGCCGACATGTACCTCTACTACATCGTCACGCAGCTCGAGGCTCGGCACATGCCGGCCGAGCTGGCGCTGCTGCCGGTCATCGAGAGCGCCTTCCAGCCCTACGCCTATTCGCGGGCACGGGCCGCGGGCCTGTGGCAATTCATACCGGGCACCGGCTCGCGCTTCGGCTTGAAGCAGGACTGGTGGTACGACGGCCGCCGCGACGTGGTGGCTTCCACTAACGCTGCGCTCGATTACCTACAGGCGCTGCACGACGAGTTCGGCGGCGACTGGCTGCTCGCCGTTGCTGCCTATAACTGTGGCGAGATCGCCGTCCAGCACGCGGTGCAGGTCAATCAGGCCGAGGGCCGGCCGATCGACTTCTGGCATCTGCGCCTGCCGCGGGAGACTGAGGCCTATGTGCCGAAGCTTCTCGCCATGAAGCGCCTGGTGGCGGATCCGGCGAAATACGGGCTCGACTTCACCGCGATCCCCAACCAGCCGTATTTCGCGCGCGTGCTGACCCAGGGACAGATCAATATGCAGGTCGCGGCGCAGATCGCCGGCATCACCGCCGACGAGGTCTACGACCTCAATCCCGCCTTTCACCGCTGGGCCACCGACCCCACGGGCCCTTTCTACCTGCTGCTGCCCGTCGACGCCGCATCGGTATTCGAACAGAACGTCGCCGACCTCACGCCTGATGAGCGCATGGGCATCGAGCACTACGAAGTGCGGCGGCACGACACCGTGTTCTCGATCGCGCGCCATTTCAAGACGACCGCTGAGATCCTGCGCAAGCTCAACACCCTTCCCTCGGGACGCCTCTCCGTGGGCATGGAGCTTGAAGTGCCGGCCACCGTGTACGTGCTGCCGGAAAACGTGAAGCTGGCCGCCGAGCGCGTCGATGGGCGCTCGCGCTGGACTCGTCATTTCCGCTTCCAGGTCGTGCGCCGGGGTGACTCACTTTGGGCGATCGCCCGGCGAAACCGCATGAACGTCCACACGCTCGCACGGCTGAATGGCCTATCGCCAGGCCAGACGCTGCATCCGGGACAGCGACTGCGACTCGTATCGAGCGCGCCCGCTGCGACGCAATACCGCCCTCGCCGCCACCATTCGCACTACTACACGGCCTCTTACCGGGTGGATGGCGGTGCGCGCCGCGTGGTCTATACCGTCCGCACCGGCGATACGCTGTGGCGGATCGCCCGGCTCTTCCAGGTGCGGGTCGCGCAGATCCTGGCCTGGAACTCCATGGGCTCGCATAGCCACATCCTCGCGGGCCAGAAGCTCACCATTAGGGTGGCATCCGGCAGCTGAAGTCACGGTAAACTGCCGGTTGGGTCATTATCGGCAGGTTGCGGCATGGGATTTCTCTCGGGCAAGCGCGCATTCATCGTCGGGGTCGCGACCGACCGCTCGATCGCCTGGGGCATCGCGCAGGCGATGCATCGCGAAGGGGCCGAACTCGCCTTCTCCTACGTCAACGAGAAAATGAAGGAGCGGGTCGAGCCCCTGGCTCAATCGCTCGGCTCCCGGCTCACGATGCCGCTCGATGTGACGGACGACAGCCAGATGGACGCCGCCTTCGACCTGCTGAAGCGTGAGTGGGGCAGCCTCGATATCGTGGTCCACGCCGTGGCATACGCGCCGCGCGAAGCCCTCGCCGGTGGATTCGTGGACAGCACCAGTCGGGATGCCTTCCGGATCGCGCACGACGTTTCCAGCTACAGCCTCACCGCCCTCGCCCGCCGTGCGGCACCCCTGATGGCGGGTCGGGCGGGCGCCCTCGTCACGCTGTCCTATCTCGGCGCCGTCCGCTCCATCCCGAGCTACAACGTCATGGGGCTCGCCAAGGCGAGTCTCGAGGCCAATGTTCGCTTCCTGGCTCTGGATCTGGGCTCGCGGGGAGTAAGGGTGAACGGCATCTCCGCCGGTCCCATCAAGACACTCGCTGCGGCCGGCATCCCCGGCTTTCGCAAGATGCTGAGCCGCGTTGCGGAGGTAGCTCCGCTCAGGCGCAATGTCACCCTGGAGGATGTCGGCAACGCCGCCGCGTTCCTCTGCTCCGACCTGGCCGCCGGCATCACCGGCGAGATCCTCTATGTCGACAGCGGATTCAATACCGTCGGCATGAGCTTTCCGCAGGAAGCGGAAGCTTAAGCGACCTACTGGAACGCACCCGGGTTCTTGCTGACCTTCGCGGTTGCGCGCATCTGCGCGAGGTAGCCCGTCGCCGCGGCATTGCCATTGCGCTCGAGCTGCTCCTGCTCCAGATACTGCTCGAGAA
Source organism: Steroidobacteraceae bacterium (assembly GCA_036489335.1). Classification (GTDB taxonomy): domain Bacteria; phylum Pseudomonadota; class Gammaproteobacteria; order Steroidobacterales; family Steroidobacteraceae; genus 13-2-20CM-66-19. The sequence goes on along the minus strand of DASXFY010000092.1, from coordinate 14,946 downwards.
ACTTGTTGGTTTGCGGATTGCTGCGAATCTGCGTTACGGCGATCAGCGCGGCGCCGCCATTCTGCACGGGCACGGCCTCGTACACCGCTCCGTGGGCCGGCTTCGCCGAGTCGAACGCCGCCGTCAGGATCTCCGCCGAGATCGACGGATCGCCACGACCGACGAACTTCGGCGGGTCGGTGGTGACGCTGAGGCCCTTCGCGACCTGGTCGAAGGAAGCGCCTGACATCAGCTGCGCGCGCGCAGCCTTCACGGCGGCAAGTGCGGCATCCGCCTCGCGCTGCTTTTGCAGGGCCGCGACGATGCTATCGCGTACGTCCGCGAGCGGCTTGACGTGCGAGGCGTGCCGGGCAGCCACTTCGAAGATCACCATCTTGTCATTATCGAGGATCACCGGGCCGCCGAGTGTCTGGTCCGCGATGGCATTGCCGCCGAAGACCTGGCCCTGCAGCGCCTTCGCCTGGCCGAGCGGCTGGCCGCCGCTGTCGCGCAGGAATTGCGGCACTTCACCGGTCGTCAGGTTGAATTGCTTGGCCACGCTCGCCAGGGTCGCACCCGGGTTCTGCAGGCCGTCCTGCAGCTGGTCCTCGATGTCACCGAAGCGGTTGGTCGCGGCGCTCTTCTGCAGCTCCGCCTGGAGTTGCGGGCGCGCCTCCGCCAGGGTCTTGATCCTGCCGGGCTCGATTCCATCGAGACGGATGATGTGATAGCCGTATTGGGTCTTCACCGGACCCGCGATGTCACCCACCGCTTTGATGCCGAAGACCGCATCGGTGAACGCCGGCGCCGGGCCGCCGGTGCGATCCATCGCGCCGAGACTGCCCCCGTTCGGGGCGGAACCCGGATCCTGCGAGTACTTCTTGGCCAGCGCGGCGAAATTCTGTCCCGACTTCGCCAGAGCGAGGACCTTGTTCGCCTGCTTGAGAGCGGCGGCCGGATCCTTGCCGATGGTGATGAGAATGTGGCTGGCGTCGCGCCGTTCCGGTACGACGAAACGGCTCTTTTCCTTGTCGTAGGCCTTCTGCACATCCGCATCGGAGACGGTTTCGGTACTCGCGACCTGCTCCAGAGTGAGCTGCGCATATTGCAGGTCCGCGGATTCCGGCACCACGTAAGCGGCCCGATGAGCCTTGTAGTACGCCTCGATGGCCGCCGGGTCGATCGGCGCATCGCTCTTATACCGGTCGGCGGGAAGCACGGCGTACTGGACCTCGCGCTCCTCGTCGAGCAGCCCCTGCGAGCGGGCCGCTTCCGTCGGGGTCACGAAATCCGAGGTGACGAGGCCATTCAGGAGCTGCATGCGCCGCAGATCGCTGCGCTTCTGCTCATAGTATTGGTCTTCCGTGAGGTGATTCTCCTGCAGGACTTCGCGCGCGATCTCGGCAGAGTATTGCCCGCCGACCTGGAAGGCGGCCTCATTGCGAACGGCATCCGCGAGCTCGAAGTCGCTCACCCGATAGCCGAGTTTTTGCGTGCGCTGGGATATCAGCGTGTCGCGGATCAGGCCCTCGAGCACCTGGTCCTGCACGGCCTTCTGCACTGCCGGGGGAACGTTGCCACCGAACTGCTGCTGCAACTGGGCCTGCTGGCGCAGCCAGACATTGTGCGCATCGTCCAGCGAGATGGTCTGGCCGTTGGCCTCGGCGGCATAGCTCGAGGTGCTGAAATTCAGATTGACGATGCCGTAGGCACCCCAGGCGGCAAAGACGAGCGCGAGCGCACCCAGGATGCTGTACCACAGCCATTTGTGCGTATCGATGGTATCGGTGATTTTCTGCAGCATGTTCGAATCGGAGCGACCCCGCCGGCGAATCGCGAAGAATACCAAATCCCCGCCACGGACTGCGGCCGGGCAAGGAACTTGAGCGCAGGGAAGGAATGGCGGAGCGGACGGGACTCGAACCCGCGACCCCCGGCGTGACAGGCCGGTATTCTAACCAGCTGAACTACCGCTCCGACTTGGGGGGGCGAATCCTATAGGACGGTCGGGCCGCTGTCCACGCGAGGTAGCGGGCAGGCAGCTCCCGGGAACCGCCCCCGGAGGGGGAGGTCCCATTCGCAGTCCTGGCCACCTTTCCGCTCGTTCATTGACGCGACTCACAAATCCTCGCGCCCGCCTATCTTATTGTGGCTTGGCGGCAGTCTCGGGGCCGCGCCCGGCTCGCGGGTCAACCGCGCGGTCGCGGTCGCGCTGAGAGGGCTGGGGAATCGGGGCTTGCTGCCGACGACATTGCGCAACAATTGCTTGAAGTTCTGCCGAAGAGATTGAGCTAAGGATGATCTCATGAGATCGCTGCCCGTTTTCCTTACCGCTGTGCTCGCGCTCGGGGCGGCATCGCTCATCGAATTGTCGGCCCGGCCGGCTCACGCGGGGCTCGGCGCGACAGCCGCCTCCGTCGAGGCCGATCGGATGAGCATGAAAGGCCAGACGCGCACTCGGTCCGCGGCCGGGTACTCCGTGCAGGAGATCACGGCGGCGAGTGGCACCGTGGTCCGGGAGTACGTGTCCTCCTCAGGGGTGGTGTTCGCCGTGAGCTGGTACGGCCCATCGATGCCCGACCTGCGGCAGACGCTCGGCAGCTACTTCACCCAGTTCCAGGCATCCGTTCAGACGCGGCGCGCGCAACAGCCGGGGCCCCGCGGCCACAATCATCTCGAGATTCGCACGCCCTCCCTGGTCGTGCGCTCCTTTGGACACATGCGGCAGTACTTCGGCATGGCATACGTACCCGCGCTGATGCCGGCAAACATCTCCCTTTCCGACCTTCACTAGCCGCAGCGAGGATACGGTGCGCAAGCTCATTTTGGCCGCGTTCGTGCAGGTCCTGCTCGTCCTCGGCGGCTGCGGTGGCGGAGGCGGAGGCGGGAATCTCAGTGGCAGTGGAGGCAGTGGGAGTAGCAGCGGCGGGGGCACCACCACCGGCGCCGCGAACGTCGTCGCCATGACGGTCAATGCCGGCCCGATCGCATCGAGCCCGGATGCGGACACGCCATTCATCACGGTCACGGTCTGCGCGCCCGGCAGCACCACCAATTGCGTGCAGGTCTCCAATGTCGAGGTCGACACCGGCTCCTACGGTCTGCGCATCATCTCCTCCGTGCTCACGTCCGCCTTCATCGGCTCGCTGACGCAGGAGACCGCCTCGAACAACCAGCCACTCGTCGAGTGCACGCAGTTCGCCGATGGCATCAGCTGGGGGCCGGTGATGGCCGCCGACGTACAGATTGGCGGCGAGTCGGCCAGCAATGTCCCGATCCAGGTGATGGGCGATTCGAGCTTCGAGAACGAGATTCCCGCCACCTGCTCCTCCCATGGCATGGAGGAGGATACGGTTTCCCAATTTGGCGCCAATGGCATCATCGGCGTCGGGCCATTCGCGCAGGATTGCGGCACCGGCTGCGTGCTGTCCAACACTCCATACGCAATGAACCCCTCGTACTTCGGCTGCCCCGCGAACGGTACGTCAACGAGTGCCTGCCAAGCTGTCGGCCCCACAATCGAGCAGCAGGTCACCAATCCTGTGGCCGATTTCACCTCGACCGGGGACGATAACGGCGTCATCGTCGAGATGCCTTCGGTTGCCGACCCCGACGGCGCCGCCTCGGTCAGCGGTTCCCTGGTGTTTGGAATCGGCACGCAGAGCAACAACGGCTTGGGTAGCGCCACTGTGCTCACAGGCAACGATTACGGTGACATCACCACGGTATACAACGGCCAGAGCCTGCAGGATTCCTACATCGATACCGGCTCGAACGGCTATTACTTCGATGCGAAGGCAACCGGCACGCCTCCCGACTGCCCGAGCTCTGGCGGCTCGAGCACCGGGCTCTCATGGCTGTGTCCGAGCGACGAGCAGACGATCGACCTGACCAACGAGGGCCAGGACGGCACGACCTCGGACGTCAGCATCAAGATCTACAATGCCGACACGCTGTTCGACGAGGACAATGGCACTTTTACCGCCTTCGACGACCTGGGCGCGGATTCCGGTTCGCAGTCGACGTGGTGTCAGGAGAACTACAGCATCTCCACCGACTGCTACTTCGATCTGGGCATGCCGTTTTTCTTCGGCCGCAATGTCTACATCGCGATAGCGGGGACCACCACCCCGGGTGGCCAAGGGCCGTACTTTGCGTATTGATCCATTGGCGCAAATCGTCGAGACGATTTGCGCGAGACCCTAGGGTTCGAGACTGACGGGCGGTAGGCGGGCGTGGCGCAGGCGCACGTTGAGCGCGCGGATCGCCGATTGATTCCCCCGCCAGGCACGCGCCACCTGATCCAACAGCTTTGATTCGTTCTCGAATACCCCTTCGTCCGCCTGCGTGGGTGCCACGTCGGCCGACTCGACGTCGGCCTCGATGGCGCTGATCCGGGCAGTGACCGCGCCCGGATCCGCATCGTCGCCGGGGTGTCCGGCCGTGGCGTCGCGAAGGTTCTCTACCGAGCGCAGCAGAGCGCGATCTCCGCGCCCGGCGGCGAGCCGTCGAGCCAGCGACTCGAGGTCATCGTGCGCGGACTTCTGCTCCTGATACAGCGTGTCTGCGCGCTCCATCGTCGCGCAGAGCGACTGGCTGAAGGTGAGCAGCGCGCTCAGATCGGCGCTGCTGGTGTGAATGCGCGGGTCGAGCTGCACCACGAGAGGCGCACGGTACTGCTGCCCGTCCACGGTCAGTACGACGCTGTAGATGCCCGGCAGCACGAAAGGTCCTTCCACGGATGTCGGCGTATCCTCGCCGTAGACCGCAGAGATGTTGTAATCGTATGAGATCGCCTGCGGACGCGCGTAGCGGAGGTTCCACACGAAGCGGTGCATGCCAGGGGTACCCGAGAGCTTCTCTGCCGGCCGCAGCCACTCCTCGTCAAAGTAGCGGAACGCCTGCACGTGAGCCGGTGCCTCGTCGGAAGCGAAGCGGCGCACCAGCTGGCCGGTGAAGTTGTACATCTCGAGCGTTACCGGCTCATGCGCGCCCTTGCCCAGCCAGTAGTCGATCGTCGCGCCTTCCGGCGGATTCATTCCCTCCGGTGTCTCAGGCGGCAGCGGCGTGTCCCTGTAGTTGTCGGAACGGACCCGCCATGCTACCTGCGGCGCGAAAAGGTGAGCGGGCGAACCGAGTACGGCGCGAGTCAGCTGACGCAGAGGCGTCACATCGTCCAGCACCCAGATCGCGCGGCCCTGGGTCGCGGCGATGAGGTCGTTGCCGTGCACCAGAAGGTCGTTGACGCGTGCGTTCGGCAGGTTGAGCCGCAGCGACTGCCAGTGATCGCCGTCATCCAGTGAGACGTATGCGCTCTCCGAGGTACCGGCGAAGAGCAAGCCGTCGCGGACCGTATCCGCGCGAACGACCGGCACATCCTCATTGGCCGGCAACCCTGTATCGACCTCCTTCCAGGTCTGGCCATAATCATGAGTACGGAAGACATGCGGATGGAAGTCATCCTGACGGTGATTGTCTATTGCGGCGTATGCCGTCGCCGGATCGAGCGCCGAGGCATCGATCGCGCTCACCTTCTCCCAGGGCTTCAGCGCCGGCGGTGTCACGTTCTGCCAGTGCCGGCCGTCATCGCGCGTCAGTTGGATCAGGCCGCTGTCGGTGCCCACCCAGATGAGGCCGGCGCTCTTGGGCGACGGTGCGATGGCACTGATCACGCCGTATCCGCATGCCACCGCCTGCTCGCCGGCCACCCGGCCGTTGCAGTCGCCAGCATCGGCCTTCTTGCCCGTGAGATCGGGCGAAATGACATCCCAGTGATTGCCTTCGTCCGTGGAGCGGAACAGCAGCTGGGCGCCGAGCAATAACTCATGGGGCGCGGTGGGAGCGAATGCCATCGGCGTCACCCACCCATAGCGGTACTTCACCTTGGTCGGCTGAGCGCCGTAGGTGTTGATTGGCCAGGGGGTGACGTTCGCGACCTGTCCGGTGCTGCCGTCGTAGCGGGATACCCTGCCGCCCATGCCGCTGCCCATGACGATGTTGGGATCGTCAGGATCCGGCAACATATAGTCGCGCTCGTCGCCGCCGACCGGATGCCAGTCGCGGTAAGTCAGCGCTCCATAGTCGCTGCGGCTCGCGGTGCCGATGCTGCCGCTGTCCTGCTGGCCGCTGTAAATCCAATACGGGAAATGATCGTCGGCGGCGACGTGATAGAACTGGCCCGTCGGCTGGTTGTACCAGCTGCTCCAGGTCCTGCCGTCATTGACGGTGACCACCGCGCCCTGATCAGATCCGGCGATCCAGTGATCGGGATGGTCCGGGTTGATCCACACGAAGTGGTAGTCGTCGCCGCCCGGCGCTCCCTTGACGACCGTCCAGGTCTTGCCACCGTCCGTGGAGCGGCGGATCGACTGGCCCGCCGAATACACCACGTCCGGATTGCGTGGGTCGACCGTCAGTCGTGAGAAGTAGTAGTTGCCGAAGGTATCCTGATCGTCATTGACCCGCTGCCAGTGGTCGCCCCCGTCATCGGAGCGCCAGACGCCACCGTCACTCTCTGATTCCACCGTCGCATAGACGCGCGTGCCCTGCGCGGTATGCCCAACGGCAAGCCCGATGCGTCCCAAGGGACCCTGTGGCCAGTTGTTGCCGGCCAGGCGTGTCCAGGTGACGCCCCCGTCGCTGGAACGGTAGATGGCACTGCCGGGGCCCTCAGGCGGCTCGAAGTAGCTCAGCCAGGGACGCCCGTGCATCTGCCAGGCAGCCGCGTAGAGAAGGTTGGGGTTCGTCGGGTCGGCCGCGAGATCGACGACGCCGGTGTCGTCATTGATCGCGAGTGCATGCACCCAGGTCTTGCCGCCGTCAGTGGAGCGGTAGATGCCGCGCTCCGGATTGGGGCCGAAGACATGACCGAGCGCTGCCACCAGGACGACGTCGGGGTTGCGCGGATCGACCCATATCCGACCGACATCGCGCGTGGCTGCCAGGCCGAGCGAGTGCCAGGTCTTGCCGCCATCGGTGGACTTGAAGACGCCACGGCCGGCGGCAATGTCATAGCGCGGCGCAACCTGACCCGTACCGACGTAGATCGTGCCGGGGGCGGACGGGGCGACGGCGAGCGCGCCGACGGCCGCCGGCAGGCGATCCGCTACCGGCTGCCAGGTCTGGCCGGCATCGGTCGTCTTCCAGATCCCACCGCCCGCGCCGGAGAAGTAGAACGTGTCCGGATCGCCGGGCACGCCCGTAGCCATCGTCGCCCAGCCGCCGCGGAACGGACCCACGAGGCGCCATCTGAACCGGGAATAGGTGTGGAGCGGGATGTCCTGCAGGCCAGCCATCGCGGCCCGCCCCTGCGGGAATGGCACCTGTGCGGCCGTAGCGACGTCCTGCGCGCTTGCTGGAGGCGGGGCGGCCATGACGGCCATGACCATTGCGGCCCCCAGTAAAACCCCCACGGTGAGTGGTGCGCGCGCTCGGCGATCGGTTGCGGTCATCGGCGACCCCAGCAATGGAAAGCCGGTAACGATACCGGATTCAGTCGTGGCCTGCTGCCGCCCCCGTCGCAGCACGCGTCGCAGGCGGCGGGATGCCGGCTTCGCGTCAAAGAACATACAATGCGCGGCCTTACGGCCCGAGACCTTCAGCCCCTCACCATGATCCACGTCATCATTCTCGCCATCGTTCAAGGGCTCGCGGAGCTCCTCCCCGTCTCCAGCTCCGCGCACGTGATCGTCGCGGAAAAGCTGATGGGCATGGATCCGTCCGCGCCGGCCATGACGCTGCTGCTCGTCATGCTGCATACCGGGACGATGCTCGCCGTGATCGTCTATTTCTGGCAGCGATGGCGCCAGGCGTTCTTCAGCTCGGGGCCCGTGCTGAAGAATTTCGTCGTAGCGCTCATCGTCGCCACGCTCCTTACCGGCATCGTCGGCGGCGGCATCACCGAGTTCATCGAGAAAGTACTGATGCGTCACCAGGCGCATGCCTGGGTCGAGCAGCTCTTCACCCGTCTGGATCTCATCGCGGTGGCGCTGGCCGCCGCCGGCGTGTTCATTCTCGTGGCGGGCCTTGCGGAAAATCGCCGGCGCCAGGCTGCCGCGCCGCAACAGCTGACGGCGCAGCAATACTCCTCGATCGGTGCGATTCAGGGGCTTTGCATTCCCTTTCGCGGCTTTTCCCGCTCCGGTGCGACCATCTCGACCGGATTGCTCAGCGGCGTAACGCGCGCCAGCGCCGAAGACTTCAGCTTTGCGCTGGCCGTCGTGCTCACACCGCCGGCCGACGCGCGCGAGATCTGGCGCCTGTATCAGTCGCAGCATCATCAGCTCGCTGGGCTGATGCCCGCCGTGATGCCGAGCATCGTGGGAGTGGTCTGCGCGTTTGTCGCCGGCCTGCTCGCGCTCAAATGGCTCAGCCGCTGGCTGGAGGCCGGCCGCTGGCATTTTTTTGGAATTTACTGCCTGCTGGCGGCGTTGGTCATCGCCTATCTCCACCATACGGGCCTTTAGCACATGGCCGAGCTGTCAGCGTTCCCCATCACCTGCAAGTGGCCGCCGCGATTCCCCGACCGGCTGCAGCTCTACTCCGTGCCGACACCCAACGGTGTGAAGGCCTCCATCATGCTGGAGGAGACGGGACTGCCCTACGAGCCGCACCGCATCAGCTTCGATGCGCAAGAGCAGCTGTCGCCCGAGTACCTCTCCCTCAATCCCAACAACAAGATCCCGGCGATCCTCGATCCCAACGGCCCCGGCGGCAAGCCGCTGCCGCTGTTCGAATCCGGTGCGATCCTCATCTATCTGGCGGAAAAGACCGGCCAGTTGCTGCCGCGCGAGCCGGCAGCCCGCTACCACGCGATCCAATGGCTCATGTTCCAGATGGGCGGCATCGGACCCATGTTCGGCCAGGTCGGATTCTTCAACAAGTTCGCCGGCAAGAGCTACGAGGACAAGCGTCCCCGGGACCGCTACGTCGCGGAGGCGAAGCGCCTGCTGCATGTCCTCGATGAGCAGCTGGGGAAGCATGCGTGGCTCGCCGGCGAGGAGTACACGATCGCCGACATCGCCACGTTCCCATGGGTGCGCAATCTCATCGGCTTCTACGAGGCGGGCGAGCTCGTCGGCATCGCCGACTTTCCCAACGTGACGCGCGCTCTCGATACCTTCCTCGCGCGCCCGGCGGTCGCGAGGGGGCTCGACATTCCCAAAAGCGCCTGACCCGTGAGCGCCCGCACCCTGATGGTGCAAGGCACCACGTCGGATGCCGGCAAGAGCACGCTGGTCGCCGGACTCTGCCGCGTGCTGCGCCGGCGCGGCGTTCGCGTCGCACCGTTCAAGCCGCAAAATATGGCGCTCAACAGCGCGGTGGGGAGCGATGGCGGCGAGCTCGGCCGCGCCCAGGCGCTGCAGGCGCAGGCGGCGGGCATCCCGGCCACCGTCGATCTCAATCCGGTGCTGCTCAAGCCGAGCACGGATCGACGCTGTCAGGTCATCATTCATGGCAGAGTCGTCGCGGAGATGGGCGCCTGGGAGTATCACGAGTTCAAGCGCCGCGCGCGTGAAGCCGTGCTCACCTCCTACACCCGGCTGCGCGAGTCATATGACTTCATCGTGGTCGAGGGCGCCGGCTCGCCGGCCGAGATCAATCTGCGCGACGGCGACATCGCCAACATGGGCTTCGCGGAGGAGGTTGACTGCCCGGTCGTCCTCATCGCCGACATCGATCGGGGCGGGGTATTCGCGCATCTCGTGGGCACGCTGGCGCTGCTGAGCGAAAGCGAGCGCAACCGTGTGCGGGGATTCGTCATCAATCGCTTCCGCGGTGACCTGTCGCTGCTGCAGCCCGGCTTGGACTGGCTCGAGCGGCATACCGGCAAGCCCGTATTCGGCGTTCTTCCCTATCTGCACGGGCTCCATCTGGACGCCGAGGACGGCATCAGCCGCGAGGTGTCGGCGGCCCCTGCTTCGGCCGATGGGAAACTGCGGGTCGTCGTACCTGTCCTGCCGCGCATCAGCAATCACACCGACTTCGAGCCGCTCGCGCATCATCCCCAGGTGGAGTTGCGTTACATCGATTCCGCCACCGCACCGCCGCCAGCCGATCTCGTCATCCTGCCCGGCTCCAAGTCCGTGCGCGCCGACCTCGAGTGGCTGCGCGCCCATGCGTGGCCCGGATATCTCGAGAAGCACTTGCGCTACGGCGGCAAGGTACTCGGTATCTGCGGCGGCCTGCAGATGCTGGGAGACACGATCGCGGATCCGCAGGGTGTCGAGGGGACACCCGGCGAGAGCCCCGGTCTCGGTTTGTTGCGCTTGACGACAGTGCTACTGCCCGGCAAAAGGTTGTGCAATGTCGCCGGCCATTTGCGGCTGGAAGATGCGCCGGTGCGCGGTTACGAGATCCATGCGGGCCGGACACAGGGACCGGCCCTGGAACGTCCCGCGGTCCTCCTGGACGACGGCACACAGGACGGCGCGATCTCGGCTGACGGGCAGATCATGGCCACTTACCTGCACGGACTCTTCGAGGACACTGGCGCCTGCGCCGCACTGCTGCGATGGGCCGGCCTGACTCAGCCGCTGGCGATCGATCACGCCGCGCGCCGCGAGCAGATGCTCGATCGGCTGGCGGACGCGATCGAGAGCGAATGCAATCTCGAGCGGCTGCTGTCAGCCAGCTGAGGCGTTTACGGGTCAGCTGCGGCGGCCCGAACGGGTCGCCACTCAGATGAGCGGTGGCGCACCGTTCGCGTCGGCGCGTGGGCTTTATACTGCGAGTTGAGGGAAAGCACGAAGCGGAATGAGCCAGAAGAACGACAGGGCTGAAAGCGAGCGCCGGTATCGCGCGATCTTCGAGAATCCGTTCGATCTGATCGCCGTCCTGGACGCGGTGCGCGACACCGAAGGCACGATCGTCGATTGGCGCTATAGCGACGGCAATGCCAACTGGGTGCGGTCGCTGCGCCAGCCGCGGGGCCAGCTGCTCGGCAGGACGGTGGGTGAAATCATGCCGGCGCGCGCCGCCGAGCTGATCCCTCTTTACACACGCGTGCTCACCCAGAGCCGGAGCGAGCAGCATGAGGAGCGCATCGGCGAGACCGACCTCCTCGTCAGCCTGTTCCCGATCGGCCGCGACTCCATCGTTTCATCAGCCGTGGACATCAGCGCGCGCATCCACGTGGAGGCCGAGGTCAGGAGGCTGCTCGACGTCAACCGCGCCGAGCGCGAGTGGCTGTCGGCGGTCCTCAACTCCATGACCGAGGAAGTCTATTTCGCGGACTCGCGCAAGCGTTATACGTATGCCAATCCGGCTGCTCTACGCGAATTCGGCCATGAGACGGTCGCGGATGTGGACATCGAAAGGGTCGTCTCGCAACTCGAAGTCCTGCGGCCCGACGGCACACCACGGCCATTCTCCGAAGCGCCGCCAGTGCGCGCGCTCGCAGGCGAGGTCGTGCGCGATGAGGAGCAGATCGTCCGCATCCCGCGCTCGGGAGAGCTCCGCCATCGTCAGGTTAGCTCGGCCCCCGTTCGCGACGGCGGCGGAAAGATCATCGGCTCGGTGTCGGTCGTGCGCGATATAACGGACAAGCGATTGCGGGACAGGGAGCGGCAGGAAGCGATGCGGCTGCGTGAGCAACTCATCGGGACCCTGGCGCATGAGCTGCGCAACCCGCTCGCCCCACTGCGCACGGGCGTGGAGTTGTTGCGCAAGGTGCGCGAGCAGCCGCAGCTCCTCGATACGCTCCCATCGATGATGGAACGGCAGATCCGCCAGCTCGTGGCGCTCATCGACCGGCTGCTCGAGACCTTCCAGGAAGGGCGACGGATCGACCGGCCGGATGGAGCCTGAGCGCGCGTAGCACCTGGCGCTACCCCGACCCGCGCTGCCGTACATGTTGTACAGCTGTATTCTGCATCGTATAGAATGCATTATCGGGCATTTGCCCTTAAATGCATTGTATACGGTGCATCCATGACGCTTCCTGAATTAGGGCAAAAGCTCCGCGAAGCCCGCAAGGCGCAACATCTCACCCAGCAAGAGCTGGCAGCACCGTTGAGGATGAGCCGCGCCACCATTTCGGGCATCGAGAACGGAACGGTCGGCGAGATTGGCGTACGCAAACTCATGGCCGTGGCCACGGCGCTAGGTCTCGAGTTGCAACTCGCTCCCCGGCGCAGTCGCCCTACGCTGCAACAGTTGAGAGAGGAGCGGCGTGCCATCAACAACGCGGCTCAAGGCGCGATCGGCGGCGCCCGGGGTCGAGGAGTCTGATTGGATAGTGGGTGCTGACGGGATCGCGCTGCTATCGCTTCGACCGTACGGCACGGACGGCGAGTATTGCGTCCGGCAACCAACTCAATTCATTGACATCGAATGACAGATGGTTAGACTGCGCGTTTTAAATACCCCCTAGCGTTCCGTAGTGGGATGCTAGGTGAAAATGAAGGGTGCTCCCAAGAGCTATCTGGGAGCACCCTTTTTTTGCTTCTGCTCGAGGCATCGCCTTCTCGATGTAGTGCTTGACGAGATCCCCAAAGCCATTCTTCTCGAACGACTCGTTGAAGCCGGCCAGGAAGCACAGCACGACCATCGTGCCCGTCGAGCACATCGCCCGCTCGGTCCTCCTTCTTCGCAGCCAGAAAGTATTGCTCGATGCCGATCTCGCCGCGCTCTACGGAGTTACCACCAAGCGGTTCAACGAGCAGGTCCGCCGCAACTGCGAGCGCTTCCCCGGGGATTTCATGTTTCAGCTCACCGCGGAAGAGACCGAGGCTTTGAAGTCGCAAATTGCGACCTCAAAAGCCGCCGGCCGCGGCGGTCGCCGTTATCTTCCGTACGCTTTCACCGAGCACGGTGCCATCATGGCAGCAACCGTGCTCAACAGTCCCCGCGCCGTCGAGATGAGCGTCTATGTCGTGCGCGCCTTCGTGCGACTGCGGGAGCTGCTGGCCTCGAATAAAGAACTCGCCCGCCGTCTCGATGAGCTCGAGGCGCGCATCGAGAAGAAGCTCGCCACTCATGACCAGGCAATCGCCGCCATCCTCTCGGCGATCCGTCAGCTCACGAACGCGCCGGCGCCCAAGCGCCGCCCGATTGGGTTCACCGCCGACCTCAGCAGGAAGAGTTGTGTTTGATGGTGGGTGCTGACGGGATCGAACCGCCGACATTCGCCGTGTAAAGGCGACGCTCTACCAGCTGAGCTAAGCACCCGTTGTTAATCAGTGCGCCGGGACGACCTGTTTCAGGCGTCGGCCGTTGCGTCGGCCGCGCTTTTCCTCTTCGGCCGCGGGGCTCGGGGCGGCGGCAGCGGTCTCGCTTTGACCGATGGGCACCGGCTGCTGCGTCATGGCCAGCGCCAGCACTTCGTCGATCCACTTGACGGGCTTGATCTCGAGATTGCCCTTGATGTTGTCGGGGATCTCGACCAGGTCCTTCTCGTTCTCGTCCGGGATCAGCACCGTCTTGATGCCACCGCGGTGCGCGGCCAGGAGCTTCTCCTTCAGGCCGCCAATGGGCAACACTTCGCCGCGCAGCGTGATCTCACCGGTCATCGCGACATCAGAACGTACCGGGATCTTGGTCAGCGCCGAGACCAGTGCGGTGCACATGCCGATGCCGGCGCTCGGTCCGTCTTTCGGCGTTGCGCCCTCGGGGATGTGCAGGTGGACGTCGTGCTTCTGATAGAACTCGCTGTCCAGGCCCAACACCTGGGCGCGGCTGCGCACCACCGTCATAGCCGCCTGGATCGACTCCTGCATCACCTCGCCGAGCTGGCCGGTATGCTGAAGTTTGCCCTTGCCGGGCACCACGGCCGCCTCGATGGTCAGCAACTCGCCGCCGACCTCCGTCCAGGCGAGCCCAGTCACCTGGCCGACGCGGTTCATGTCCTCCGCCTTGCCGTAGCGGAAGCGGCGCACGCCGAGGAACTTGTCGACGTTCTTCGGTGTGACGGTGACCGAGGTCTCGTCCTTCTTGTGCATCAGCATCTGCTTGACGGCCTTGCGGCAGATCTTGGCGATCTCGCGCTCCAGGTTGCGTACGCCCGCCTCACGCGTGTAGTAACGCACGATGTCGAGCAGCACCGCATCGGACATCTTGAGCTCCGAGTCCTTCAGGCCATTGCTCTTCATCTGCTTCGGCACGAGATACCGCCGGCCGATGTTCATCTTCTCGTCCTCGGTGTAGCCAGGGAGGCGGATCACCTCCATGCGGTCGAGGAGCGGAGCCGGAATGTTCATGCTGTTGGCGGTGCAGACGAACATGACTTCCGACAGGTCGAGGTCGACCTCCAGATAGTGGTCGTTGAACGTGGTGTTCTGCTCCGGGTCGAGCACTTCCAGCAGCGCCGAGGACGGATCGCCACGGAAGTCCATCGACATCTTGTCGACCTCGTCGAGGAGGAAGAGCGGATTGTGCACGCCGGCCTTGCTCATGTTCTGCACGATCTTGCCGGGCAGTGAGCCGATGTAGGTGCGACGATGGCCGCGGATCTCGGCTTCATCGCGTACGCCGCCGAGCGACATGCGCACGAACTTGCGGTTGGTGGCGCGCGCGATGCTCTGGCCGAGCGAGGTCTTGCCGACGCCGGGCGGCCCCACGAGACAGAGGATCGGACCCTTGAGCTTCTCGACGCGCTGCTGCACGGCGAGATACTCCACGATGCGCTCCTTCACCTTCTCCAGCCCGTAATGGTCCTCGTCCAGGATCTGCTCCGCGCGGGCGATGTCCTTCAGCACCTTGGTACGCTTCTTCCACGGCACCTTGACGAGCCAATCGATGTAATTGCGCACCACCGTGGCTTCCGCCGACATGGGCGACATCATCTTCAGCTTGTTGAGCTCGCTGGTGGCCTTTTCCCGCACTTCCTTCGGCATGCCGGCGCGGGCGATCTTCTGCTCGAGCTCGGTGACCTCGTTGCCACCCTCGTCCATCTCGCCGAGCTCTTTCTGAATGGCCTTCATCTGCTCATTCAGGTAGTACTCGCGCTGACTCTTCTCCATCTGCGCC
>DASXFY010000082.1:0-7531 GCA_036489335.1 Steroidobacteraceae bacterium | reverse complement strand
CATCAACCCGGGCAACGTCGGCCGCGGCAGCAAGCGCGACCCGCAGTTCGCGGAGATGATCGAGACGGCCTGCCGCTACGGCAAGCCGGTGCGGATCGGCGTCAACTGGGGCAGCCTCGATCAGGACCTGCTCACGCGACTGATGGATGAGAATTCCGCGCGGGCGGAGCCGCTCAGCGCGCAGCAGATCATGCGCAACGCCGTGGTGCTGTCGGCGCTCGAGAGCGCCCGGCGCGCGGAGGAGCTGGGGATGAGCCACGACCGGATCATTCTCTCGGCCAAGGTGAGCGGGGTGCAGGATCTCATTGCGATCTACGCTGACCTCGCGGCGCGGTGCGATCACCCTCTGCACCTCGGACTGACCGAGGCGGGAATGGGATCGAAGGGGATCGTGGCCTCCACGGCGGGCATTGCGGTGCTTCTGCAGCAGGGGATTGGCGACACGATCCGCGTGTCCCTGACACCGGAGCCGGGTGGCGACCGAACTCAGGAGGTCATCGTGGCGCAGGAGATCCTGCAGACGATGGGGCTGCGATCATTCCTGCCGCTGGTGACGGCTTGCCCCGGGTGCGGGCGCACCACGAGCACAGTGTTCCAGGACCTGGCGCAGCGCATTCAGACACACATTCGGCACCGGATGCCGGAGTGGCGTCGCCAGTATGACGGCGTTGAGGACATGACGGTGGCCGTGATGGGCTGCGTAGTCAATGGGCCGGGAGAGAGTAAGCACGCCAACATCGGCATCAGCTTGCCCGGGACCGGGGAGCGGCCGGTAGCGCCTGTATATGAGGATGGGCAGAAGACGGTCACTTTGAAAGGGGAGCGGATTGCGGAGGAGTTCCAGGAAATGCTGGAGCAGTACATCGCGAGGAAGTTCATTAAGAAGGAACTGGTGTCCGGGGCTGCTGGGGCTTGATCGAGCACACCGCAAAATGACCCCAGCCGGAACGCCGTGAATACGTCCCTGTAGGCCAGCGGATCGCCTTCCTGGCGATCAGCTTCCGGCTGGGATCATTTTGCGATGCGCTCTGGTTAGCACTCACTGTCAGACGTTCTCGGAGGCGGATCATGAATGAGCTGGCTCAGAAGCATTGCAAGCCTTGTGAAGGCGGGGTTGCGCCCTACACGCGCGAGCAGGCGCAGCGGCTCATGAAGAACCTCAATGGCGATTGGGTGCTGTCGACCGAAGGGCCGTACCTGCGGCGGGAGTTCAAGTTCAAGGATTTCTATCGCACGATGAGCTTCGTCAATGCGCTCGCGCACATCGCCAACATCGAGGACCATCATCCCGACCTCGAGGTCGGCTACAACCATTGCCGGGTGCAATACACCACGCACGCCATCAAGGGGCTGTGCGAGAACGATTTCATCTGCGCCTCGAAGGTCGATCAGATTCCGCTCAGCTGAGGGGCGCAGGCGCGGCGGCCGGGAGTTGCCGGGCGACCTTGGGCAGCTCGCCGTCCAACCCCAGAGCGCGGGTGATGAAGAACCGCTTGACCTCGTCGCTGCGGTTCACCAGCGCCAGGCCGCGCTGCGCAATGAAGGAGAGAGGGCCGGCGCCGTGCGCCAGGTAGCGGTTGAAGGCGTCTATCCCCAACGCGATGGGCTCGATCTCGCTTTTGCGCCAGCGCTCGTAGCGACGCAGGACGGTCTGGGCACCGGGGTCCTCGCGCACGCGAAAGGCCGCACAGACGAGCTCCGCGAGTGCGCCGGCATCCAACAGTCCGAGGTTCACACCCTGCCCCGCAAGCGGGTGCACGACATGCGCGGCGTCACCGATCAACGCGCAGCGATGCGCGGTGAAGCGATGCGCGGTGAGCTTGTGCAGCGGAAACGAAAGGCGCTCGGTGCGCAGCTTCGGGGCACCGAGCACCCCGTCTGACTGGCCCAGCAGCTCACGCTCGAAATCACCGGGCGACATGGCGAGAAGCGATTCGGCGGCAGCGTCGTCCGCGGACCAGACTATGGAGCTGCACCCGTCGGCGAGAGGAAGGAAGGCGAGCGTCCCCGTACGCAGGAAGCGCTGCCAGGCGGTTCGCTCGTGTGGCAGCTCGGTACGCACGTTGACCACGATGGCGGTCTGGCGATAGCTGGTGGTTTCGGCGGCCAGGCCGATCGACCGCCGCACGGATGAGCGCGCGCCGTCCGCGCCTACGAGCAGTCGGCAGTTGAGATTGCCTGCGCTCGTCTCGAGCTCCACGTGACGATCGTGAACACGCACCCGAGAGAGCTCACCGGCGATGACCTTGCCGCCGGCGGACTCGAAAGCATCCAGGGCCGCCGCCTGAATGAGGCGATTCTCGACGATGTAGCCGAGATTCGGCTCGGCCGCGTACGCCGCGTCGAACTCGAGTACTGCCGCGCTTCGCGGCTGCACGCTTTCATGCCATACCCGCATGCGCTCGTACGGCTGCATGCGCGATCGCGGGATCAGAGGCCAGGCGCCGATCGCAGTCAGAATCCGCTCGCTGGCGCGGGACAGCGCGGAGACACGCGAATCGAGCGGGGCATCGGGCAGGGTGACGGCGGGCCGGTTGAGCTCGAGGACGGCAACCCGCAGAGGTTGGCGGGCATCCCGGGTGGCGACCTGCAGCAACGCCGCGGCGCTGGCCCCGACCGGACCGCCGCCAACGATGAGCACATCCAACGGCTCAGTCGCTGCGGAGCTGTCCGTCCTGTCGATCATTGCAGCGGGAGGCCTCGGGCCAGGCGAGGTGTGGGTCCGCCGAAGCCGAGGCTGACTCGCGCCAGCGCGCGCTTGGCGGCTGGCGAGAGATCGAACATCAGCAGCCCGAGATTGCGCATCAGGCTGACACCCGGCGTCCGGCTGCCGAAAAGTCTCACCAACCCGTCGGTGAAGCGCACCACCCCGCCGCGATCCGCCGCGCGCCCGTCGGCGAACTTGCGCAGCAGCTCCGCCGAGCCGACATCGCCCGTCGCATCGGCGATCACTTCGGCGAGCAGAGCGGCATCACGCAACCCCAGGTTGAATCCCTGGCCGGCGATCGGGTGCAGTGCCTGGGCGGCGTTGCCGATGAGCACGGTACGGCTTGCCACAGTGGTCGCCGCACGCGTGAGCTTCAGGGGATACGATGCGCGGCGGCCAATGCGCTGGAACCTGCCGGCCCGCCAGCCGAAGCGGCTCTGCAGCTCGGCGAGATAGGCTGCGTCCTCCAGTGCCAGCAATTCCGCCGCGCGCTCCGGTGCGCAGGACCAGATGGTTCCGTAGCCACCGCCGCGAAGCGGCAGCACGGCCACGGGTCCCGTTGGCGTGAAACGCTCGTATGCGGTGCCGTCGTGGGCGCGATCACCGGTCACGGCGGCGGTTATGGCGATCTGATCGTAGTCCTCGACGCCGACTTCGATACCAGCCGCCGTGCGCACCATGGAATGGGCCCCGTCGGCGGCCACGACGAGCCGCGCGGATGTCACTTCGCGCGTGCCTGCGGCCGCGACCACCTTGAAGTAGGCGCGCTCGGTCGTGATCTCCAGGTCCTCGATACGGGCGGGCACGCGGACCTCCACGCCGCCGGCAACGACGAGGCGGCGCCACAGCGCAGTGCCGATCACCCTGTTGGGAACGACGTAACCGAACGCCTCGATCCCATGATCCGCGGCCCGCAGCCGTGCAATTCCGAACCTGCCGGCATCGGATACATGAATGGCGCGGATCGCCCCGGCATCGCGCGCGATTTCATCCCAGACGCCGAGGCCCTGAAAGATTCGCCGACTGGCGTTGCCGAGAGCCGTGGTGCGCTCATCGAAGCTCGGTTGGGCCGTGGAATCCGCCGCGACACTCTCGATGAGGAGCACACGCACGCCCGTGCCTGCCAGACCGAGCGCCAGGCTCGCGCCCACGAGGCCGCCGCCGACGATGGCGACGTCGAATTCCCGATGCCCGGAATCTGGCGATGCGGCCGCAGATCCGTTCGGATCAGTCATGGCGGCCGGCCGCGCCTCGAGACATCAATCTCTCGATCGTCTCGACATCTTTGGGCGCGCCGTCCGTCAGCACCTGGACACCGGTCTTGGTGACGACGACATCATCCTCGATGCGCACGCCGATCCGCTGGAAGCGCTTCGGCACACCGCGCGCGCCCGCCGGAATGTAGATCCCGGGCTCGATCGTGAGCGCCATGCCCGGCTCGAGCACACGCCACTCATCGCCGATCATGTAGTCGCCAACGTCATGGACGTCCATTCCGAGCCAGTGACCGGTCCGATGCATGAAGAAGCGGCGGTAGGCTCCATCGCGCTCGAGCTTCGCGGGCCGGCCCTTCAGCAGACCCAGCTTCACCAGACCCTGCGTGATGACGCGGACTGCGGCCTCATGGGGCTCGTTCCAGTGGTTGCCCGGACGCACCTTCGCTATGGCCGCGCGATTCGCCTCGAGCACGACCTCGTACACGGCGCGCTGCTCCGGCGTGAAGCGCCCGCTGACCGGGAAGGTACGCGTGATGTCCGAAGCGTAGGACTCGTATTCGCAGCCGGCATCGATCAGCAGCACATCGCCCGTCTTGAGGGTCTGATCGTTCTCCCGGTAGTGCAGGGTGCAGCTGTTGGCGCCACCGCCCACAATGGGGTGATACGAGGTATCCGCGTTGTGCAGGCGAAACTCGTGGATGATCTCCGCCATCACCTCGTATTCCTTGAGTCCCGGACGGCAGAACCGCATCGCGCGCACGTGCGCTTGCGCGGCAATGCGCGCGGCCTGGCGCATGAGGCCGATCTCGACGCGCGACTTGTAGAGCCGCATGTCGTGCAGGACGTAATCGAGGGCGACGATTTCCTGCGGCGGATGCCGTCCGTTGCGCGCCTGGGTCCGCAGGCCGTTCACCCAGCCGACGAGCCGCTGGTCGAACTCCGGATACATGCCCATGGAATAGAACACCCTGGCGCGGTTCTCCATGAGTCCGGGCAGGATCTCGTCGATGTCCGTGATGGGAAAGGCATCGTCCGCGCCATAGGCGCGCCGCGCGCCGGCGGGACCCGCGCGCCGTCCATCCCACGTCTCGCGCGCAGGGTCGCGCTCGCGCACGAAGAGAATGTATTCCGCCTGATCGCGTCCGGGGACGAGGACTGCGACCGACTCCGGCTCGTCGAAGCCGGTCAGATAGTGGAAGTCGCTGTCCTGCCGATAGGCGTACTCGACATCGTTGTTGCGGTGGCGCACGGGTGCCGCCGGCAGAATGGCGATGGAGTCGCGGCCCATGATCTTGCGCAGCGCGCGCCGCCGCCGTGCGAACTCGCCGCGCAGATCCTGTCGGTTGGTGCTCGCGGAGCGTGAGACATGCGGAGGCGTGGCGCGCCGTGCAGCGGTTCTATGGCGAATCAATGCAGAGGTGCTCCGGGTGAGGAGGGCTGGCCGCGCAGAGGCTCGAGCCCCTCGAAGATGACCTGGACGCTCACGCGCACGAACTCCACGAGCTCGGCATAGGCGTTCTCGTTCGATTCCTCGGTCTGAGCGATATCAACGCCGACACGGCTGATCTCCGTGAGGTCGCGCACGATCTCCCCCAGATCCCCGGGGAGGCTGCTGGCATCCTGCACCGCGCCGGAACCCAGCCCATAGAGAAATCCCTGACACCACTGGGCGAGCGCCTCGGCGCGCGAGTCGATCGATTGCGCGTCTAGCGGCAACAGCAGATCGAACTCCATGTCCGGAGCCCGCAGGGAGCCGGAGGTCTCGGCATAGAGCTCGCGCAGTGTGGCGGCGGCCAGCGGCTGCGCCCGCCCCTCCGGCAGGATCTCCAGCAGCCAGTCCTCGAAGCGGTAGCCGAGGGCGGTGCAGAGGCACCCCGCGAGGGTTCCATGCGCCTCGGCAGCATCGGCCAACGCGCGCTCATCGGTCAGAACGCGCTGGATGTCCACGTAGGTGGCTTGGATCATGGGGATCGCCATTATATGCCTTTGGCGGGAAACCCCTAAAGGACGCGAGTTACGATTGACCCCGCCGAGAGCGCGGCACTATAGTCGGAGCCACTATGAGCGATAACTCCAAATCACAGCTCGATCTCGAGCTGGCGCGCCTCGCGCGACGCATCGAGGAGCTGGTAACCACCGTGGATCATCTGCGAGAGGAGAACCGCGCGCTGCGTCAACGGCACGAATCGCTGGCGACCGAGCGCGCCTCGCTCCTCTCCAAGAACGAGCAGGTACGCACCCGCGTCGATGCCATGATCGGCAGGCTGAAAACCCTGGAGCACGGCGCATGAGCAGTCAGGATCAGGCGCGCGTCAGCGTGCGCATCATGGAGAAGGAGTACGTGGTCTCCTGCGCGTATGAAGAGCGCTCCGCGCTGCTCGATGCCGCGGAGTTCCTGAACGGCCGCATGCGCGAGATCCGCGACAGCGGCAAGGTCGTGGGGCTGGATCGCATCGCCGTCATGGTGGCGCTCAACATGGCACACGAGCTGCTGCAGGTGCGCGGCCGGGACACCAAGGTCGAAAGCGAGGCCGGCGGCAAGGTCCGGGCGCTGCGCGAGCGCGTCGAGACCGCGCTCGAGAGGGCGCAGCAGCTGGAGCTATGAGACGCACGACCGCCAAAAGGGCGCGGCGTTGGTGTACAGTGGCTGCCGGCGTCGCCTGCGGTGTTCGACAAGCGGGCCGGGTTACCTCGGACCCTAATTGAAACACCCACGGGGCAGGGCTCGTCGGCAGAATTGTGCAAGTCCGCCATGAGCGGAAAGCCTTACCTGCCACAGCACGTCCCACTTGTTGCTCAGGTTCGAGAGCAACGGTTCGCACCGGCACAGGCGGGTGGCGCTTCCTGATTCCACCGTGCCCGACGCCCGCAGCTCTCTGCGGGCGTCGCTGCGCGCCAAGCGCCGGGCCGTAGCCGCCACCGCGCGCGCGCGCGCCGCGCGACAGGTCGCGCATCATGCCGATCGCATCGTCCATCTCCATTCCGGCCAGCGCATCGGCATCTACGCCGCCACCGCCGAGGAGCTCGACACTTCCTGCCTGATAGCCCTCGCGTTGCGCCGCGGGTGCCTCGTGTATCTGCCACGCATCGACCCGCGTCTGCGCGTGCGGAGCATGCGCTTCGCACGGATCACAGCGGCGCCACGCGCGCTGCGCAGCAATCGCTTCGGCATCGTAGAGCCGGACGGCCCGCCGCTCGCGAGCGCACGCCTGCTCGATGTAGTGTTCCTGCCGCTCGTCGGCTTCGATCGTCACGGTGTTCGTCTCGGCATGGGAGGCGGCTACTACGATCGTGCGTTCGGATTCAGGCGACTGCGTACCTCCTGGCACACGCCGCTGCTCGTCGGCATCGGTTATGCCTCGCAGGAGGTTGAACGCATCGCCGCCGCCGCGCACGACGTGCCACTCGATCTCGTGATCACCGAGTGCGCTGCGATCCGATCCATGCGAGGCGCGTAGCACATCCATACCACCCTTGCTTGTATTTTTACTTCACCTGTATATACTCCGACCTCGGACTAACCCGACAACTGGAGAGCCAACATGGCTAAAGCGAAAAAGAAGGCCAAGAAGAAAGCTTCGAAGAAAAAGTAAGGCCTTTGCTCGGC
>DASXFY010000073.1:0-156694 GCA_036489335.1 Steroidobacteraceae bacterium | reverse complement strand
TCGCGCGGTAGGGGTGCCTTCGTTTCAGGTAGCCGGTCAGCCTGAGTTATTGGAGCTCCGTTTCTCTGTTCCGTATGTTGCCAGATGGGGCAATCCGCCTCATCTGTCACTCGGAGCAGAGCCATGAACTCCTCCAACACGATCTCCCCGTTGCGGCAGCGCATGATCGAGGACATGCGGATGCGCAAGCTCGCACCGCATACGCAGGCTGGATACATCCGCGCCGTACGCAAGTTTGCGCGGTATCTGAACCGCTCGCCCGACACCGCCACTGCCGAGGACTTGCGGAACTTCCAGTTGTCCCTGGTGGATCACGGCGCCTCGCCGATCAGGCTCAACGCCACCATCACGGGGCTGAAGTTCTTCTTCGGTGTGACGCTCGATCGCGGCGCACTGATCGCGAAGATGCAGCACGTGTTCGTACCTCGCACGCTCCCGGTGATATTGAGCCGCGAGGAGGTGAGGCTCCTGATCGCCGCGGCCCCCAGCTTGAAGTACCAGACAGCGCTCTCGGTGGCGTACGGGGCGGGACTGCGCGCGAGCGAGGTAGTGGGGCTGAAGGTGACCGACGTCGACAGCAAACGCATGGTGCTGCACATCGAGCGAGGCAAGGGCGGCAAGGATCGCTACGCGATGCTCTCCCCGGTGATGCTCGGGCGGCTTCGCACCTGGTATCGGGTGGCCCGCGCCCAGGGCAAGATGCCCGACGGGGGCTGGCTCTTTCCCGGGCAGAACCCCATTGATCCGATGAGCACGCGGCAGTTGAACCGTGCCGTGCACGCGGCAGCCCGCACCGCAGGGCTCGACAAGCGCGTCTCGCTCCATTCGCTACGACACGCCTTCGCCACGCACTTGCTCGAACAGAAGGAGGATATCCGCGTCATCCAGGTGCTGCTCGGTCACAAAAAACTGGAGACCACGGCGCTCTACACTCAGGTCGCCACCGAGACGTTGCGCCAGGTGATCAGTCCCCTGGAGGATCCTCGCTCCCCGTAGGGCCGGTCCGTGCAACGTCCCGCCCTGGAGGTCGCGGATATCTTCCGCGCCCACGGGGCCGCTTGGCGCCATGCTCAGCACGGTCATCTGAGCCTGGGGCAGCTGAAGGTCATGTCGGCGATCGAGCGCTGCCGAACCGTAGCGCTCGGCGGACACGAGCTCCTCTGCCCGGGCTGCGCACAGCCGCAGATTGCCTATAACTCCTGCCGCAACCGGCACTGCCCGAAGTGCCAGGGGAGCGCCGCTCAGCGCTGGCTCGAGGACCGGCAAGCCGATCTCCTGCCGGTGGAGTACTACCACGTGGTCTTCACATTGCCGGCACCCATCAGCGCCATCGCCTACACCAACAAGGAGCGCCTCTATGGACTTCTCTTCGATATCGCCGCCGAGACCCTGCGCACGATCGCCGCCGACCCCAAACACCTCGGCGCCCGCATCGGTGCAACGCTCGTGTTGCACACCTGGGGATCGCAGCTCACCCATCACCCGCACGTGCACGGCATCGTCCCCGGCGGTGGCCTCGCTCTGGACGCCGATCGGTGGATTGCCTGCCGCCTCGGGTTCTTCCTGCCAGTGCGGGTGCTCTCGCGTTATTTCCGTCGCCGCTTCCTCGAAGAGCTCCAACAGCTGAATCGTGGCGGTGAGCTGCACTTCTACGGCGAGCACGCCGCACTCGCCGATCCCGCCCGTTTCGCCCAGTGGCTGACACCGCTCCGGCAAGTCGAGTGGGTTGTCTACGCCAAGCGTCCCTTCGCCGGTCCCGCCGCGGTGCTGGCCTATCTCTCCCGCTACACCCACCGGGTGGCCATCTCCAACAGCCGCCTGATCGCTCACGATGAGCGCGGCGTCACCTTCCGTTGGAAGGACTACCGCGCCAAGGGCCGCACGCGTTACAAGACCATGACACTCGAGGCCCACGAGTTCATGCGGCGCTTCCTGCTGCACGTGCTGCCGCGCGGCTTCCATCGCATCCGCCACTATGGGCTCCTCGGCAATGCTCATCGCACGGCTCACCTCGCCACCGCACGCGCGCTTCTCAACGCACCGCCTCCCGCGCCGATTTCCCCGGTAGCTTCCCGCTCCGGCGAGGCGGCCGCGAGCAGGCCTTCCGCACCGCAGTTCCTATGCCGGCACTGCGGGGCAGCGATGATCGTCGTTTGCACGTTGCCGCCGCTGCCGCGCATCCGCGCTCCGCCCGCCTCGCCATGCTCATCCTGAGTACACTTGACTCCGGTCCCCTTGGGCTGCCGCAAGCTCTGCACACGGTGGCACGAGGTTCTATTGTCCCGCCCATTCCCTACCTGCCCCGCAATCAATCACGCCCACTACAGAGGCGCCGATCGCGCACCGCCGCGAGCCTCCAACCCACGAATACTCAGCGAGCCGTCCGGCCAGACTGCACGATCTCGGCAATCGCGCAGCTTCAAACCCCCATAGCACCGCGCACTGACTGACCGCGTCAGTCACCCCCGCGGTTTCCTGCCTTGGGCGTTCTCCAACGCCCGCCCGTCAGGCTGAGTCTCGACCGGATGCGGCATCCCACGGGCCGAGCGTCGGAGAACGCTTAACAGGAGGAGACGTAGGACGCGAAGATTGAGTATCCGCAAAGCGGTCGTCCGGCAGGCCAGCGTCGACATGGAGCTGGGCAACATCATTTCCAGCTAGCAACTTGGCCACCTCTTCTTCATGCATTGAAGCTCGAGATCTATTAGGACCTGGGTCAGTTGATAGTCTGACGGGCTGAGACGAACGTCGAATTGAAGGAGATCAGGATAACGAGTATGTCCCGGGGATAGACTGATGACGCCGCGCACGGGCTCCATCGACGGCACGAAGATGCCCGTACCGATGCCCACATGCCGGGCGGGAGTCGTAAATTGCACCAGCTTTGGCGCCAGGTACGTGTACTGGTCTTCCGAGAATCGATGAATCTTCGAGAAATCTGGCAAAGGAAAGCCTTCCGCTTTGACATGGGCGATGAAGTCGGCCATGACAGCCGGAAAGACCCGAGCGGAGACCTCGGCGACTTCAAATCGTCCAGACGTCCCACCATAGCTTTCGATACCAATGACTCCCGGTCCCTTCACGGGCTCCCTGGGGATGACTGCCGGTGGCGCGCTTGGGGTGACGATGATGAAGGCTCCACTGGAGCCACCCCAGGAGCGGCAGTGCCACCCGCGCGGCGCAAAGACCCCTGGTCCAGCCGCCGCGCGGTAATACGCGAGGCGCACTGCCGGGATGATCGGCTGGACCGGCAGCGATTTTGGAGCGCGTTGGGGGGTGGGCCACGGCCCGAGGTCAGCGCCGCCGATGCCTGGGCAGCTCACAAACGGTACCTGCGGGGTTGAGCGATTCTCGGCGTGCGCGGTCCGCAGGAGAGCCATGAATGCAACTGCGGCAAGCCATAGCTGGCCTTTCTGGCAGATCATGTTTAAGGCCTCACTGCGTAGCATAATCGCGCGCGGGCGGAGTCGCATGTTCTAACTTGGAATGGCGATACTAGCGACACTCCCGCCAGAGGTCACCAGCCTACGTCCTTTCCCCTCACCAGGATTATCTCAACCGTTGCAGCGCTCGCATTACGGGTAGCCGCCTTGTTCCACCAGAGATTTCTAAGTTTATGTATGTAGCACCCGCCAGGGTACTCTAGAAGTAATCGATGGTTTCCTTGCCAGGTCAACGAAATGCCGGCGCAAGACGTCGCATCAAATACCCGCGTTCCGTAACTACGGCGTTGATCCGATAGGTACAGATCATCCACACGGGATACGGTGGCGGGGCCTCCCACTTCCTCGATCACTCTTGCAATTGTTGCGTGATCGGGAGACTCACTTCGCACCACCTGCTGACTGTGCATTGAGCACGCGGCAATGCCCAGCGTGCATAGAGCCACCAACAGAGCGGTTATCAATCGCATTGTCCGCAGCCTCAGTTCTCGTCCGGGGGAGAGGACTCGTTGCCCGTATAGTCATCACCTCACCGAACTGGAATCTGACCGGACGATATGGCAAACCAAGGGCAGAAAAGTGGCAAGGGCGTAGCAGTGATCCAGAAGAGTGAAGACTTTACGGTACGCCGGCGTCGTGGCCTGAGAATATGGTGGGTTGCTCCTGTGTCGATAAGTGGGTTGCCCGAAAGCCGCCATTCGAACGGACCGCTTCGGGTCGATAGGCGACCGTGGCCCCGATGCGATCATCGGGGCATGGGCTGAGAAGAGGGCGGTTGCTTCGAGAATACGAATACGCGTCACAGCTGGGCACGGGGCGGTTGCGCGGTGATTTAAAAAAGGCGACAATCGATGCTAATTATGCATCAGTCGCTTTCGTCGACCTTGTTCCCGGGCTATCGCCGCCGCGTGCTCGGTTTGCTTCTCCTGCATCCCGAGGAATCGCTTCATGGGCGGGAGATTGCGCGCCGAACAGGTCTTCCGCCCGGGACGTTGACTCGTGAGCTGAAGCGCCTCGCCGATGTCGGCCTACTGAATTGTGAACGCCGGGGGAATCAGCTCCTCTATGGCGCGAACAGGCGCTCTCCAATATTTGAGGAGCTTGCTGGAATCTTGCGCAAGACTTCCGGGCTGGCGGATGTGGTTGCAGAGGCGCTTGAACCGTTGACCGACCGCATCGGTCTCGCGTTCATCTTCGGCTCGGTAGCGCGCGGAACGGAAACGCAGGGAAGCGACGTCGATCTGATGATCATCGGCTCCGTAAAATTCGGGGAGGTCGTGGACGCATTGCATCTCGCACAGCAGCAACTCTCTAGGGACATCAACCCGAAGGTGTTCACTCCTCGCGAGTGGCGCAATAGAGTACAGGGTCGCGATCCCTTCCTGAGGGAAGTACTCGCGAGCAAGAAGTTGTTTCTGATTGGGGGTGAAAATGGCATTGAAGAGCTTGGTCGGCATCAGCCTTGAGGTCATTACACCTGCCAAGGAAACGGTCAGGCGCCTGCTCGACGCCGCATCGCGCCACATCGCCGACGCCAAAGTGCAAGCCGTCAGCGCTGAGACGCGCTTCGGAAGCGCCTACACAGCAGTGCGCATGCTTGCTGATGTCGGATTACATGCACACGGATATCGAACACTGACAAGTAAACCCGGTCATCATCAGACGACAATTCAGACGTTGCCTACTACGTTTGGAGTCGACGCTCAAACCGTGGTTCGACTGGACAAGCTGCGAAAGCAGCGTAATCTCACAGAGTATTCAGGGGACATCATTCCGGAATCGGCCGTCAGCGAGTGTCTGTCGCAGGCTGAGTCCTTGTACACAGTGGCGCGCAATTGGCTGAATATGAACAGGCCCGACCTGTTGTGAGATTCGCGTGGATACCGTTCTGGAGGATTTTCTGGCCGTTCTGTCCCGGGACATCCAAGCACATCCCGATCGGCTGGAGGCTTTCGGCGGAAGCCTACGCGAACGTATCGAGGCGCTTGTGGGGCACGTCGACGTCGATCTCGACAAGGTCTTATCGCCGGACGATCAATGACGGCGTAGATGCCCGCGGTGCGGGGCAGCCCGACGCGGATCAAGCGACCGCTGGACAGTATTGACGCATGCGACTCACTAAGGAGCAGTCACGCAAGAGGTGGCGAGAAATTCGGGCACTATGGTGCGAGTTTGATCCTATCGGGGTCGTGAATTCATTGAGTGGCCCTGATGACGAGTACGACGGCTATCTGGGTCCGAGTCTTCGGCTGCTGGAGCGCGGCGCTACAGTAGAAGAAATCGCGTCATATCTCGCCAAGGTAACGCTGGATCATATGGGGCTGAGCGACAGTCATGAGTTTGCCACGGCGCGTCATCGATTCGCGCATAAACTGCGTGAGTGGTACAGCGCCCACTGGCGGGATTCTACCGTGTGATTGGCACGCAGCCCGCGTCAGAACGCCGTCTGGCGACGTCGTCTCTGGGATAGTCGGGCTGGCGAATCGGATGTCAATGGATCCCCGACCACTCCTGGACCGATTTGGGCAGTCGGAGTAGCGTACCTTCAGGATTTCATCGCTGCGCGTATGGTGCCCTGTCAGGGGAGTCAGCCATTCAACGACGGATAAGTCTTCGGTGTCGCCGTCGTGAGCAGGACCGGTTATGCGCAAAAAGCCATCGGCGTATAACCCAGACTCGACAGCTTTGATGGAACGAGCGCGCGCCCTCGTCCGAAGCGGCACTCCGGATAAAAATATATAAATAAATCAAGGGGATAAAAATTGGTAGCGGGGGCAGGATTTGAACCTGCGACCTTCGGGTTATGAGCCCGACGAGCTGCCAGACTGCTCCACCCCGCACCAGGAGGCCGCGCATTCTACAAGCGGCGACTGGGAAGGGCAAACCTTTAGCTGAATTTGTGCCGGCCGGCACTAGCGGCAGCTTGGGCGGCCACTATGGCGTGGACCGGGGCTGCCCTGACCGCTGCAGCTGGTGAGATGCCACCTCAGGCGATCGCGGCGCGCAGCTTGGCGGCAAGCTCCGAACCGCTTCTCTGATCCAGCGATCGGGCCGGCCAGCCGACGCCGAGACCTTCGCCGTGGCTTGGTTTCGGAATGATGTGGAAGTGCACGTGCGCGACGGCTTGGTGGGCACCTGCGCCGTTGTTCTCGAGGACGTTGTACTCCCTGACTCCAGTGACGGCGATCACTGCTCGGCAGATGCGCGGCAGGACGCGCCCTAACGCCGCGGCGGACTCATCGGACAGAGCGTCCAGCGTCTCTGCCGGCTCCTTTGGGACAACCAGTGTGTGGCCGGTGCTGAGCGGATTGATGTCCAGGAAGGCGACGACCCGCTCGTCCTCGTAGACTTTGTGGCAGGGAATTGCGCCGCTCAGGATCTTGCCGAAAATGGTCTCTGACATGGATACCGCTTGAATCTAGTGCCGCGGCGGCAGCGTGATGCCCAGCCGGCGCATCTTGCGGTAGAGCGTGTTGCGTCCGATGCTGAGCTTCTGCGCGACACGGCTGATGTTGCCGTGGTGGACCTCTATCTCCTTGAGCAGCGCGCCGCGCTCCGCTTTCTCGAGCGGGTTCAGGCCCTGCGCTTCCGGCGGCAGCTCGCATTCCTCCGCCGGCGTGGGCTCCGGTTCGCCGACCCCGTAGTCGGCGGGCAGGCAGCTGCCATCGAGCCGGTCGGCGGAGCGCATGGCGATCATCCCGCGCAGGACGTTGCGAAGCTGGCGGATATTGCCAGGCCATGCGTACGCACGCAGAGCATCGGCCAGGTCATCCCCCAGAGTCACCGACGGCGTTGCGGCGCTCTCCTGGGCAAAGATGTGACGGATGAGCGCAGCCTTGTCCTTGCGTTCGCGCAGCGGCGGCAGCGTCAGCACGAGGCTCTGCAGGCGATAGAAGAGATCCTCGCGGAACTCGCCGCGACGCACCTTCTCCTGCAGGCCGCCGCGCGCCGCACTCACCACCCTGACATCGATGCGGACCGGTGCCTCGCCGCCTTGTCGCAACACCTCCCGCTCCTCGATCACGTGCAGCAGTCTCGCTTGCAGCTCGAGGGGCAGCTCGCCGACATCATCGAGAAACAGGGTGCCCCCGTTTGCCTGCACGATTCGGCCCACATCCTCATCCGCCTCTGTCTTTTCGGCAGCCGCAGGACTTTCGCCCTGAGACACGGGCGAGGATGTGGGAGACGCGGCGATACCGCCTGGCTGTGCAACACGCGGGCCCGCAGGGCGGCCGAAGAGCTCCCGCTCGAGCTGTTCTTCGGGCAGGGAGCTGCAGTTCACCAACATGAAGGGTTTGTCGGCGCGGTCGCTCGAGGCATGCATGGCGCGGGCGAAGAACTCCTTGCCGGTTCCGGACTCCCCCAGGAGGAGGATCGGCACTTCGCGTGATTGCGTGCGCCGCGCCGCCTGGATGTTGCGCGCCATCATGGGATCGCCGAAATCGAGCTCATCGAGCGGGCTGCGCCCCGGATCGGGAAGGGGCAGCTCTTCGATACGCGCCAGCCGCTGCTTGCTGCCCAGGGCGCGCTTCGACTGCGGCGCCTGCGCGATGGCGAAGAACCGGCCGCCGTGGCGGGCATCGTAGATCGGCACGGCGTGGAAGGATTTCTTCTGGCTGCGGCCGATGAGCGCGCTCAGCGAGATGTTGAATACCCGCTCGAGCGGCGCGCCGGTGAGCTCGGAGGCATTCTTGACCCCGAGCTGGAAGAGTGCGTTGCGATCGAGTGCCGCTATCGCACCGGCGGCATCGAGGGCGATGATACCTTCGCCCCATGTACCGACCAGCTCCGGCCGGCTGTGGAAGCGCACCACGAACTCGTCCTTGAAGCGGTAGAGAAAGAGGCGATTCTCGATCATCTGCGCCGACATGTTGACCAGCACCAGGGTGTGCTGCTGCGCGCGATCCGATTCCCCGGAGGCGTCGAGGACTGCCACCAGATCGCCGCGGTAATCGAAGATCGGCGCCGCGCAACACGTGAGACCGGTATTGCGCGAAAAGAAGTGCTGGTCGCGGTGGATGATGAGCGGTGCCCGCTCGATCAGGCAGGTGCCCATGCCATTGGTGCCGCCGTGCTCCTCGCTCCAGACCGCCCCGAGCACGAGGCCGGTGCGGAAAGCGGCATTGCGGAAGCTGAGGTCGCCGTAATAGTCGAGGAGCACGCCATCCCGGTCGGTGAGGATAATGGAGTACCCGGAGCCGGCGAGCTGATGGTAGAGGTGCGCCATTTCCGCGTCGGCGAAGGAGACCAGTTCCAGGTTGCGCTCCTTGCGCGCCAGGCGCTCATCGCGGGGCAGCACATAGGGCTCCCGCTGGGATTGCGGGTCGAGATGGTATTGAGTGAGGCAGCGTAGCCAGGAGCGCTTGACATAATCAGGCGTTCCCGAACCCTCATCGCGCGCGGTGCCCCGCAATACCGACTGGATATAGCGGGCGTGACTGCCGATCGGCTGCAGCATGGAGTCCCCCTCTTGTGGCGCGGGGCGATTATGCCATGGGAAATTCTCCCGCTTAGGCGAGCATCGAAAGCGGTACAGCGGAGCAGGGGATTGCTCGGTATTGGAACAAGAGCCTTGCGCCAGCGCTGCCGGCCGCGCCCCGCGGGGCTTCCGCCGCATCCGCGGCTAGACTTGTCGCCCGCTACGCGCAGAATCTGCGGGAATCGCCGGCGCGAACCCCGCCCGTGAAGCTGCGGGAAGCGTCGATCATTGAGAGGACATCTATGAAGACCAAGGCTGCCATTGCGTACGCGGCGGGCAAGCCGCTCGAAGTCGTGACCGTCGATCTCGAAGGCCCGAAGGCCGGCGAAGTACTGGTCGAGATCAAGGCGAGTGGCGTCTGCCACACGGATGAGTTCACCCGCTCGGGTGCCGATCCGGAGGGGCTCTTCCCGGCGATCTTCGGGCACGAGGGTGCGGGAGTCGTGGTGGACGTGGGGCCCGGGGTCACCTCCCTGAAGAAGGGTGATCACGTCATTCCGCTCTATACGCCGGAGTGCCGGCAGTGCAAATCCTGCCTCTCCCGCAAGACCAATCTCTGCACGGCAATCCGTGCGACGCAGGGCAAGGGAGTGATGCCCGATGGCACCAGCCGCTTCTCCATCGGCGGCAAGATGGTGCACCACTACATGGGCTGCTCGACCTTTTCCAACTACACGGTGCTGCCGGAGATTGCCCTGGCGAAAATCCGCGAGGATGCGCCGTTCGAGAAGGTTTGCTACATCGGCTGTGGGGTGACCACCGGAATCGGCGCCGTCATCAATACGGCGAAGGTCGAGCCTGGCGCCAACGTCGTAGTCTTCGGCCTGGGCGGCATCGGCCTCAACGTCATCCAGGG
The DNA here is from genome assembly GCA_036489335.1 of Steroidobacteraceae bacterium. GTDB lineage: Bacteria > Pseudomonadota > Gammaproteobacteria > Steroidobacterales > Steroidobacteraceae > 13-2-20CM-66-19. The sequence continues at coordinate 146,916 of DASXFY010000073.1, read as the reverse complement.
AGCGCATCTCGTTGGCGCCAACAAGATCATAGGCGTCGACCTGAATCCGCGCCGTAAGCAGCTCGCTGAGCGCTTCGGTATGACGCACTTCGTCAACCCCAAGGAAGTGGGCGGGGATCTCGTGCAGCACCTGGTTGCGCTCACCGACGGTGGAGCGGACTATAGTTTCGAGTGCGTCGGCAGCGTCGATCTCATGCGCCAGGCACTCGAGTGTTGCCACCGCGGTTGGGGCGTGTCCGTGATCATCGGCGTTGCCGGGTCTGGACAGGAGATCAAGACCCGGCCGTTCCAGCTCGTGACGGGCCGGGTATGGAAGGGCACCGCATTTGGCGGTGCGCGAGGGCGCACGGATGTGCCGAAGATCGTCGACTGGTACATGGACAAGAAGATCAACATCGACGATCTCATCACCCACGTGATGCCGGTCGAGAAGATCAACGACGCGTTCGACCTGATGCATAAGGGCGAGTCGATCCGCTCCGTCGTGACGTTCTGAAAGCCAACAACTCCTGCGAGGATAAACACATGGCCATTTCGATTCATCCGGCAGTCGATCGCGGCGTCAAGCCTGGCAATCCAGGATTTGCGGGCGGCACGCTCACCTGCAAGTGCACGAGCTCACCGGTCACGGTGACCCTGGGGAGCAACGTTGCATACAATCATGTCTGCGGCTGCAGCAAGTGCTGGAAGCCTCAGGGGGGACTCTTCTCACTGGTCGCCGTCCTGGGGCGCGACAAGGTCTCCGTGACCGCCAATGGGCAGAAACTGAAGATCGTCGACACCAACGCTCCGATCCAGCGCTATGCCTGCACGGGCTGCGGCGTGCACATGTACGGCCGGATCGAGAACAAGAACCACCCGTTCTACGGGTTCGATTTCGTCCACCCGGAGCTCTTCCGCGAGCAGGGCTGGGCGGCGCCGGAATTCGCGGCGTTCGTGTCATCCATCATCGAGGGCGGTTTCCCGCCGGCGAAGATGGGCGAGGTGCGCGGCCGGCTGAAGGAGTTGGGGCTCGAGCCCTATGACTGCCTCTCACCCGGGCTGATGGACGCGATCGCCACGCACTCCGCCAAGGCGAAAGGCACGCTCGCGGCCTAGTCGATCGACCGGCGCACGAGCGACGGGTGCAGATCGGCCACGGAACGGCAGCCGAGCTGACCGAGAACGCGATCGAGCTCGGCGGCGAGCATGTCGAGCGCACACCGCACGCCATGCTCGCCGCCAGCGGCGAGGCCGTAGAGCGTCGCGCGCCCGATCATCACGGTGTGGGCGCCGAGTGCGAGTGCCTTGACGATATCGGTGCCGCGGCGAAAGCCGCTGTCGATGACGATCGTCAGGCGGTTGCCGACCGCCGCGGCGATTTCTGCGAGCACCTCGATGGGCGCGACACAATAGTCGAGCTGCCGGCCCCCGTGGTTGGTGAGGACGATGCCGTCGCACCCGAAATCGATGGCCCGGCGGGCGTCCTCGACACTCAGGACCCCTTTGATCAGCAGCTTTCCCGGCCAGTGCCGGCGTATCCAGGCGATATCCGCCCAGGTGATCGTGGGCTGGAACATCTGCGGGATGATGGTGCTGCCGCCGATGGCGCTGGCGGCTCCGGGCGGCAGGAAAGTCTCGATATTGTGGAACTGCGGGATGCCGTTGCGCAGCAGCACATCGATGAGCCAGCGGGGATGGCGCAGCGAATCGAGGGCCGCGGACAGTCGCAGCTTGCCGGGCTTGAAGTAGTTGCGCTTGTCCCATTCCCGGCTGCCGAAGACGTTGGCGTCGGACGTGAACACCAGTGCTTCATAGCCCGCAGCGGCAGCGCGGGTCATGATGTCCTCCGCGATCGCGCGGTTCTTCATGACATAGAGCTGCATCCAGAGCCGGCCGCCAGCCTTGGCTGCCACATCCTCCAGCCGGGTCGTCGACAGCGTGCTCAGCGTGTACGGGATGCCGAACGCGGCGGCCGCTCGCGCCAGACCGAGATCGCCATCGGGATGGAGCATGCCGTTGAGCCCTGTCGGGGCGATGACGAGCGGTGCGGCGCAAGGCCGCCCGAATAGCGAGGTGGAGAGGTTCCTCTGCGAGGTGTCCGCCAGGGTTTGCGGCACGAAGCGCAGCGCCGAAAACGCCTCCCGGTTGTGTCGCAGCGTTGCCTCGTCCTCCGCTCCCCCCTCGACGTATTCGAACGCGAACCCCGGTACGCGGCGCCGCGCGATCTCGCGCAGGTCGGCGATGTTCAGCGCGCGATCACAGTTGCGGCCGCTGAAGGGGCGCCGCTTCCAGGGCACGCGGACTACTCGAGCGCGACTTCGAGTCTCGACGCCGTGAACGTGTTGGTTGCCACGTCGTAAGAGCCCACCGCGACGACGCGGTACACGGATGTCGAGCCGTTCAGGGTCGTGCCGAGCTTACTGGCGAAAGCGCTCGCCGTGCTGAACATGGTGACGCCGTTGGTCGAGTTGCCGATCGCGAACTGTTCGCCGCCGGAGATGGTGATGGCGGGCGTACCCGTGAGCTCGGTGACCTGCGGGCCTATGAGAACTTCGGCGAGGTTGGCGTTGGCGAGATTGACCGCCAGGCTGGAGGCGTCGTACGAGGTGAAGGGGGCCGTGGTGCCGCTGCCGCTTTTCCACTCCAGGACCAGGTCCGCGGCCTCCGAGGTGCCCGGGATCACGTCGATGGCGGTGAAGTCCGGCGGTGCGGATCCGTAGGGTGTCGGAAAGCCGTCGGACCGCAGCAGCGTGCCGGCCGTGGTCGCACTTTGATCCGCATCTGTCCCGGCCGCGGTGGTGTTGACTTCATAGCTCGCGGCGGTCGCGTTAGCGGCGCTCGAAGTGCCTGTGCCCGCGAAGTTGAAATTGGTCGAGGTGGCGGCGAAGTCCGTGTTTCCCAGCGAGAGCAGGCCGAGCGTGGCGGACTCCGAGGTGCCGGCGGTGAGGGTGCCCCAGATCGGGGTGGATTGCAGCCGCACCAGACCCTGCGAGGCATCGAGCGTCGGCACCGCATTGTTCGGCGTCGAATTGACGCCGACCGCATCGATCTGGGAGCCGACGGAGATCGACTTGTCAGAAAGGCCTGAAGCTACCACGCCATCCTCAGTCACCTCGGTGGAGGGACCCACGTTGACAGTGAGGGTCGGGAAGTAAGTGAAGCACAGATTGCTCTGGCAATATCCCTCGTAATAGAGGTACGTGGCGCCGATCAGAGTGAGGGTAGTGCCTTTTATGGAAGAGACGATGCCGCGGGCGTGCTCGTATTCTCCATTGGCGACGGCAGTGCCCGCGTATACCGCCGTCGCCGTGAATCCAGGGGTGATGCTGGACAAACTGCCGAGGGTGCCATAGGCCGCTATCGGGATATTCGAAGCGAGCTCTGATACCGCACTGAGGCCTGCAGAGCCCATCAGTACGGTACCGTCGACGTTGTAATATGTATTCGGCGTCGTATTGACCGTCAGTGCGCCGACGGTGGAGTAGATGTTGTCCTCAAATGGCCTGACGTTCTCGACGAAGTTACTTTGGCTCGGATTGCCGACGACGACGAGGCCGCGCGCCCGGATCGGTGCGGGGTCGCTGGGTGTCGTCGTGGCTTCCACGAACGGGTGAACCTTCACGGTCCCTGTCGCTATCGTGTTGGACGCTGCCAGGTTGAAGTCCAGCGCGAGCGGCGTCGACTGGTTGATATTGACGACGAGCGGGTGCGCGGAGTCGAGCGTGACGGTGACGTAGATGATTCCCGGGTCCTGCGTCCCCGTGCTGTCCTCAACCACCTCCGCGGTCGAACTGCCGTTGAGGTAGACGATCGGAACCGAGTAGTCGATACCGATGACCATCGACTTATAGGTGCCCGTCGGGATGCCCACCACATTGAGCAGCTCAGTGAGATCGACCCTCTGGGTCAGATCCGCGAACTCCTCTGCCGTATAACCGGCGGGGTAGGCGATGTACCCGTCGGAGCGGGTCAGGCTGTAGAGGCTTATTCCGACTATATAGGTCGAGAAGGCCTGCGCCGCCTGGGCGCTGACGGTCACCACCGGCGTGCCGTTGCTGACATTGGTGCTGGTGCTGCAGCCGGCCAGTGCCGCAAGTGCCGCGACACAGCCGAAAATCCAGAGGCGCATAGCGCCGAAGGCGCCCATTCTTGCGCGAGCGCGGTCGAGAATCTTCAAAAGCTCCCCCTGTCACACGGGATGGATGGGCATGCCCTCAAGGCCGGGACCGGTCGGGACCCGTATGGCTTGGTTAGAGGTACCAGCGTCCATTCCGTTCGCATTGCCCAAAACGAATAGTTTAACCATTCTTGGGGCTCGACGTACGGCTGGAAAGCCGGTAGAGTCCGCGCCGCATTCCACCGGGAGGCCGTCCGGCCCCCCGCTTCAGGTGGCGATGCCCACCAGGCCCACCGGGCCGCTCGCTTGTGCGAGCCAACACAGAGGTTCCCCGAAGCATGCCTTTTACCGAACTCGGGCTTACGCCCGAGCTGGCGCGCGCCGTAGCCGAGCAGGGCTACCATACGCCAACCCCCATTCAGACGCAGGCGATACCTGCCGTCATCGCCGGCCGCGATGTGCTTGCCGGCGCTCAGACCGGCACCGGCAAGACAGCGGCTTTCGTGCTGCCGATTTTGCAGGCGCTGGCACAGACTCCGGCCGGCCGCGCGCCCCGCGCGCTGGTCCTTACTCCCACGCGGGAGCTGGCAGCGCAGGTGGCCGAAAGCGCCCGCCAATATGGCCGGCATACCCATACTCGTGTCTGCGTCGTCTTTGGCGGGGTCAGCATCAACCCGCAGATCGATGCGCTGCGCGCCGGCTGCGATCTCCTGGTCGCTACGCCCGGGCGACTCCTGGATCTTGCCGGGCAACGCGCCCTCGACCTTCGCGAGGTCCGTCACTTCGTTCTCGATGAGGCGGATCGCATGCTGGACATGGGATTCATCCCTGCCATCCGCAAGGTGATCAAGCTCCTGCCGGAGCGGCGGCAGAACCTCATGTTCTCGGCCACCTACTCCGACGATATCCGCGATCTGGCGACACGCCTGCTGCGCAATCCGGTGACTGTCGAAGTCGCGCCGCGCAATGCCACTGCCGACCGTGTCGATCAGCAGGCATACCGCGTTCCCAAGGAGCACAAGCGCCACCTGCTGGCGCACCTCATCCGCAATGGGGATTGGCAGCAGGTACTGATCTTTACCCGCACCAAGCACGGCGCCAACCGTCTGGCCGAGCAGCTCGCCGGTGCCGGCATTGCGACAGCCGCGATTCACGGCAACAAGAGCCAGAATGCGCGTGTCCGGGCACTTGCGGACTTCAAGACCGGCAAGATCACCGCGCTCGTCGCCACGGAAGTGGCAGCGCGCGGGCTCGACATCAAGGAGCTGCCTTTCGTAGTCAATTACGAGCTGCCTAACGTGCCTGAGGACTACGTCCATCGCATCGGACGTACGGCCCGCGCCGGCGGCGCAGGCTGTGCCATCTCGCTGGTCGCGCCCGATGAGGCAGGCCTTCTGAAGGACATCGAGCGCCTGCTCCGCCGATCGCTGTCGGTCGCCGCGACGCCGGAATTCACAGTCACCGCGGAGCAGCGAACCGCATCGCGTCCTACGGCGACTGCGCCCGGACGCACAAGCCGCCCGCAGCAGCACGCGCCACGCCACTCGCGCCCCTCGGGCCGCAGCTTCACCTCCCACGGCGGGCGACGTTTCGGCTCCCCTCGAGGCTGAGTCGATCGGCGCCGGCGGGCCGGAACCGCCGGGTCTCTTTCGGATTGTTAACGAGCGCGCCGGACGGCAGCGCTCGCAGCCGGAGAGAGCACATGACAACCGACGTCACACGGCAGGGCTTGGGACGAAGTCAGCCCCACAACGAGGGGCGGCTCTCGCGCCGCGATGCGGCGGCTTCTCTCGAGCGCGGCCTGGGTTGGCTCAGCATCTGGCTCGGAGCCGCGGCTGTCGCCGCCCCGCGCACGCTTTGCTGGCTGAGCGGAGTGCGCAGTCCCACCCTCATGCGCCTGGTGGGAACGAGAGAGCTCGCCACCGGGATCGGCATTCTGACGCAACGGGATCGCGCACCCTGGCTGTGGTCGCGCGTTGTTGGCGACACCTTTGACCTCGCGGCGCTGGCTCTCGCCCTGGCCGGCCGTGGCAGGCGCGGCAGGGCCGCAGTCGCCCTCGCCGCCGTAGCCGGCGTGACCGCGCTCGACGTGCTTGCGGCCGCACGCCTGACCGGCAGCAGAGCGGGGCGCACAGCGCCTGGCGTGTCCGGACGCGCCGACGTCTATCTCGAGCGCAGCATAGCCGTCAGCAAGTCACCGGAAGAGTGCTACCGCTTCTGGCGCAGCTTCGGGAATCTGCCACGCTTCATGCACAGCCTCGAGTCCGTGCGTCAGCTCGATGAGCGGCGCTCCCGTTGGGTGGCCAAGGGTCCGCTGGCGACGCGGCTCGAGTGGACATCGGAGATCACCGCAGACCGTCCGGGGGAGGAGATTGCGTGGCGCACGTTGGATGACTGCGGCGCCGCGAATGCCGGCTCGGTCAGGTTCGAGCTCGCCCCGGCCGGCCGTGGCACTATCGTGCGTGTCAGCCTGCATTACAGCCCGCTCGGCGGCGCGCTCGGCGCCGGCCTGGTGAGGCTTCTCGGTCACGATCCACAATCGCGCATCCGCGAGGACCTGCGGCGCTTCAAGCAGGTCATGGAGACGGGCGAGATCGCGACCACGCGCGGTCAGCCGACCGGCCGCCGCGGTCTCTTCGGGCGCTTCACCCAATGGGGGCTCGGCTCATGAAGGCGAATGTCTGGTACGGCAGAGAGCAGCTGCGGGTGGAGACCGTCCCGGATCCGAAGATCCTCAATCCGCGCGATGTCATCGTGCGCATCACCTCGACGGCGATCTGCGGGTCGGACCTGCATATCTACGACGGCTACATCCCCGGAATGCTGCCCGGCGACATCCTCGGCCACGAGTTCATGGGCGAGGTGGTGGAGGTCGGTTCCGGCATCAGCAACCTCGCGGTCGGCGACCGCGTGGTCAACCCATTCCCGATTTCCTGTGGCGCGTGCTTCTTCTGCCAGCAGACGCTGTTCTCGCTTTGCGAGAATTCCAACCCCAATGCGTGGCTCGCAGAGAAGCTCTGGGGGCATTCGCCGGCGGGACTCTTCGGCTACTCGCATCTTCTGGGTGGCTACGCCGGCGGCCAGGCGCAGTACGCCCGCATTCCGTTCGCTGACGTCGGCCCGATCAAGATTCCGGAGAACTTGAGCGATGAGCAGGTGCTCTTCCTCTCGGACGTGTTTCCAACCGGCTACATGGCGGCCGAGCAATGCGGCATCCGCGCCGGCGATACCGTCGCCGTTTGGGGCTGCGGGCCCGTGGGCCTGTTCGCCATCAAGAGCGCGCGGCTGCTCGGCGCCGAGCGGGTGATCGCCATCGATCGCTTTCCGGCCAGGCTGCGCAAGGCCAGTCAGTGGGCCGATGCGGAGACGCTGAATTACGAGCAGGTCGACGTCGCGGAGGCGTTGGAAGTCATGACGGGAGGCCGTGGCCCGGACGCCTGCATCGATGCGGTTGGTATGGAGGGCCATGCACACGGTGCGTTCGGCAGCTACGACCGGTTGAAGCAGGCCCTCATGCTGGAATCGGATCGGCCGCCGGCTTTGCGCCAGGCACTGATGATGTGTCGAAATGGCGGCACGGTCTCGATCCCTGGCGTCTACGGTGGCTTGGTCGACAAGATCCCGTTCGGCGCCGTCGTCAACAAGGCGCTGACCGTGAAGTCGGGTCAGACGCACGTGCAACGGTACCTGAAGCCGCTGCTGGCGCTCATCGAGAAAGGCGCGATCGACCCTGGATTCGTGGTCACGCACCGGCTCGCTCTGGAGGATGCGCCGCGCGCCTACCGCATGTTCCGCGACAAGCAGGACAGCTGCATCAAGGTCGTATTGAAGCCCTGGGCAAACGTACCGACCGTGGAGGCGGCAAAGGTCGAGGAATCCGGACGGATTCTCCATTAGCCAAGGCCTCGCCCTCAGGAGCGGCGAGACCTGGTGACATCGCCAACGGTCTCGAGGATGACGCGCGCGCCATTCTCCAGCAGGTAGGCGCGAAACGCCGAGGCGATGGGCGAGAGGATCTTCTCGCGCATATGGATCACGTACCAGTCGCGCACGATCGGCAGCCCGACGACATCGAGAATCGCGAGCTTGCCGGTGTCCGACTCGAGTCCGATGGTGTGGGAGGAGATGAAGCTCAGTCCCATGCCGGCCATCACCGCCTGCTTGATGGTCTCGTTGCTGCTCACCTCCATCGAAGCGCGAAACGTCACGCCGCGCTCGCGAAAGACGTGCTCCATGGAGGCGCGTGTGCCCGAGCCCTGCTCGCGGATGATGAAGCTCTCGCGCGCCAGCGACTTGAGCGGGATACGGTGGCGCCGGGTGAGCGGATGCTCGGGGGAGGCGATGATCACCAAGGGATGGCGGGCGAAGGGCTCTGCCGTGGTGTCGAGCTCGCGCGGCGGGCGTCCCATGATGACGAGGTCGAGCTCGTTGGCGCCGAGGAGCCTGACGATCTCCTCCCGGTTGGCGACGGTGAACTTGATCGTCACCTGCGGATATTGTGGCGTGAAGGCCGAGAGTAGCGTCGGAGCGAAATACTTCGCGGTGCTCACCGCTCCCAGTTTCAACACGCCCCTTTTCAGGCCGCGCAGCGCCGCGAGCGCCTCGCCCGCCTCGCGCAGCAGCTCGGTGACCTGGGTCGCGTAGCGCAGCAGCTCCATCCCGGCCGGGGCGAGGCGGATGCGGCGGCCCATCTGCTCGAAGAGCGGCATGCCCACGTCCTCCTCGAGCAGGCTCACCTGTTGGGACACGGCGGGTTGCGTCAGGTGCAGCTCCTGTGCGGCGCGGGTGAAGGAGAGATGGCGCGCCACGGCGGCGAATACCCGCAATTGTCTGAGCGTTACGTTGCGCATGTATAAGCAAGGCTTATGGAGATGGCAATAATATCTAACTGGACCTAATGGAATGCAAGCCCGAGGATCGCCCCGTACCGCAACCGAACCACTGCTGGGAGCCCCGCATGAGAGTCGTCGATGAAAGCAAGCGCGCCAAGAGCGGCGCCGCGCGCTACCGGCCGGGAGTGCTGAAGTATGCGCAGATGGGCTACTGGAACCCCGAGTATTCGCCCGCAGCGACCGATGTGCTGGCGCTCTTTCGCATCACCCCGCAGGAGGGGGTTGAGCCGGAGGAGGCGGCCGCGGCGGTGGCTGGCGAGTCTTCCACGGCCACGTGGACGGTTGTCTGGACCGACCGGCTGACCGCCTGCGACCGCTACCGGGCGAAGGCCTACCGTGTGGACCCGGTGCCCGGCGCACCCGGCCAGTATTTCGCCTACGTCGCGTACGACCTCGACCTCTTCGAGCCAGGCTCGATCGCGAATCTGAGCGCCTCGGTCATCGGCAACGTCTTCGGCTTCAAGCCGCTCAAGGCGCTGCGGCTCGAGGACATGCGCTTCCCACCCGCCTACGTGAAGACCTTTTCCGGGCCACCGACCGGGATCGTGGTCGAGCGCGAGCGGCTCGACAAGTTCGGGCGGCCGCTCCTCGGCGCCACCGTAAAGCCCAAACTCGGGCTCTCGGGCAAGAATTACGGCCGCGTCGTCTACGAGGCGCTGAAGGGCGGGCTCGATTTCACCAAGGACGACGAGAACATCAACTCGCAGCCTTTCATGCACTGGCGCGACCGTTTCCTCTACTGCATGGAGGCGGTCAACCGCGCTCAGGCCGCCACCGGCGAGGTGAAAGGGACGTACCTCAACGTGACCGCCGGAACCATGGAGGATATGTACGAGCGCGCCGAGTTCGCCAAGGAGCTGGGCTCGGTGATCGTCATGATCGACCTGGTGATCGGTTACACGGCGATCCAGTCGATGTCGCGCTGGGCGCGCCGCAACGACATGATCCTGCACCTGCACCGCGCGGGACATGCCACCTACACCCGGCAGAAGACCCATGGCATCTCCTTCAGAGTCATCTCGAAGTGGATGCGTCTCGCGGGCGTCGATCACATCCATGCCGGCACGGTGGTCGGCAAGCTCGAGGGCGATCCCAACTCGGTGCAGGGCTTCTATAACGTGCTGCGCGAAGGGCGCAACCCGCAGGACCTGCAGCGCGGCATCTTCTTCGAGCAGGACTGGGCTGGCCTGCACGGCGTCATGCCGGTCGCCTCCGGCGGCATTCACGCCGGTCAGATGCACCAGCTACTGCACTACCTGGGCGAGGACGTGGTGCTGCAGTTCGGTGGTGGCACGATCGGCCATCCGATGGGCATCGCCGCCGGCGCGATCGCCAATCGCGTGGCACTCGAGGCCATGGTGCTCGCGCGCAACGAGGGTCGGGACATCTGGAACGAGGGGCCGCAGATTCTCGCCGCGGCCGCCAGGCACTGCGTGCCTCTCAAGGCGGCGCTGGATGTCTGGGGCGAGGTGACCTTCAACTATGCGAGCACCGATACACCTGATTTCGTGCCGACGCCCGCCGTCGCCTGAGGAGTCATTCATGAGAGTCACCCAAGGCACCTTCTCCTTCCTTCCCGACCTCACCGACCAGCAGATCGCGGGCCAGATCGAGTACTGCCTCGCCAAGGGCTGGGCGGTGTCGATCGAATACACGGACGATCCGCATCCGCGCAACACCTACTGGGAGATGTTCGGCATACCGATGTTCGATATCCGTGATGCCGCCGGCGTCATGACGGAGGTGACCGCCTGCCGCAAGACTTTTCCCAATCACTACGTCAAGGTGAACGCGTTCGACTCCACGCGCGGGCGGGAGTCGCTGATGCTTTCCTTCATCGTCGGCCGGCCGGCCGTCGAGCCGGGATTCGGTCTGCAGCGCCAGGAAGGGCCCGGCCGCAGCGTGCGCTACACGACGCGCTCGTATGCGACCGACCGTCCCGAGGGAGAGCGGTATTGAGCTGCCATGAGCGCGACACCGAATCCGCTGCCGCCCCCGGATGAGCCTCTCGACCTCGAGGCGGCTTACCGCGACTCCCATGTCGGCGAGGTGCTGGACAACCTCGATCGGGAGCTCATAGGTCTGACGCCGGTGAAGAGCCGCATCCGCGACATCGCCGCGCTGCTGCTCATCGACAAGCTGCGGCGGGGCGTCGGCCTGTCTTCCGGGCCGCCGGCGCTACACATGTCCTTCACGGGCAATCCGGGCACCGGCAAGACGAGCGTGGCGATGCGCATGGCGGAGATCCTCCACCGGCTCGGCTATGTGCGCAAAGGCCACCTCATTGCGGTAACGCGCGATGACCTCGTCGGGCAGTACATCGGACACACGGCGCCGAAGACGCGCGAGGTACTGAAGCGGGCGATGGGCGGCGTGCTCTTCATCGACGAGGCCTACTACCTCTATCGGCCGGAGAACGAGCGCGACTATGGCCAGGAGGCGATCGAGATCCTGTTGCAGGTGATGGAGAACCAGCGCGACGACCTGGTCGTCATCCTGGCCGGCTACCGGGACCGGATGGAGACCTTCTTCCGCAGCAATCCCGGAATGTCTTCGCGCATCGCGCATCACATCGATTTCCCCGACTACACGCCGGGGGAGCTGGTCGCGATCTCGCGGCTGATGCTGCAGCAGATGCACTACCGGTTGAGCCCCGCGGCGGATGGGGCACTGGGCGAGTACATCGAGAAGCGGCGGGCACAGCCGCACTTCGCCAATGCGCGCTCGATCCGCAATGCGCTCGATCGCGCGCGTCTCAGGCAGGCGAGCCGCCTCTTCGAGCGCAAGGGAGGCGCGATCTCGCGCCAGGAGCTGGAAACCATTGAAGAGCCCGACATACGGGCGAGTCGAGTGTTTGCCGGAAGCGCCTGAAGGGGAGGCAGCGACCATGAGCAGCGACACTTTGAACACGGGCACCATCACCAGGTTCCTCATCGAGGAGCAGCGGCGGCTCAATGCGGTCGCAGGGGTGGCCGGCCCGACCGGAAGCTTCACGGCGCTGGTCAACGACGTACGCCTGGCATGCAAGCGCATCTCGATGCTGATCGGCAAAGGGGCGCTGGCGAACGCGCTCGGTGATGCGGGCACCGTCAATGTGCAGGGGGAGACACAGATGAAGCTCGATGTGCTCGCGAACGAGATTTTCGTGCGCACCAATGAGTGGGGCGGACAGCTCGCGGGGATGCTTTCGGAGGAGCAGGAGCTGCCGTACGCCATACCGCAGCCCTATCCACGCGGGCGCTATCTTCTCCTTTTCGATCCGCTCGACGGCTCATCAAACATCGACGTCAACGTCTCCGTCGGCAGCATCTTTTCGGTATTGAGATGTCCGGAGGGAGTCTCTGACCCGTCGGCGGCAGACTTTCTGCAGCCGGGCAGCGCGCAGGTATGCGCGGGATATGCGATTTACGGGCCCGCAACCATGCTGGTGCTGTCCACGGGTCGCGGTGTCAACGGCTTCACGCTCGATCGGGAGATCGGCGAATTCATGCTGACACACCCGGATCTGCGCGTGCCCGAAACCACTTCCGAGTTCGCGATCAACGCATCCAACTCCCGCCATTGGGAGCCGGCGGTGCGGCGCTACGTGAACGAGTGCCTGGCGGGACAGAGCGGCCCGCGCGGCAAGGACTTCAACATGCGCTGGATAGCGTCGCTGGTGGCGGAGACGCACCGCATCCTGATGCGTGGCGGGGTATTCATGTATCCGCGCGACCGCAAGGATCCGGCGAAGCCGGGGCGCCTGCGCCTTCTCTATGAGGCCAATCCGATCGGCTATCTGATAGAGCAGGCCGGAGGGCGGGCGAGCACCGGCCACGGACCGATCCTCGATGTCACGCCGGAGAGCCTGCACCAGCGCGTGAGCTTCGTATTCGGCGCCCGCTCGGAGGTCGAGCGCATCGAGCGTTATCACCGCGACCACAATGAATTCGAGCTCGACGTGCCGCTATTCGCCGCGCGCGGGCTCTTCACGCAACACATCTGATTGAGGTGTCAACCCATGTCGGCCCGCCATCCGGTCATCGCAGTAACCGGCTCCTCCGGAGCCGGCACCACCTCGGTGAGCAAGACGTTCGAGCAGATATTCCGCCGCGAGCACCTCAAGGCCGCCTTCGTCGAAGGCGACAGCTTCCACCGCTACGATCGCGCCGGCATGCGCGAGCAGCTGGCGGAGGCGCTGGCGCGTGGGGATCACCGCTTCAGTCATTTCGGTCCCGAGGCGAATCTGTTCGCCGAGCTCGAGGATCTTTTCCAAGGATACGCGGCTGACGGCACCGGCAAGGTGCGTAAGTACCTGCACGATGATGCGGAGGCCGCGCGTCATGGCCAGAAAGCCGGTACGTTCACCGAGTGGGAGGACGCGCCCGCCAATACCGATCTGCTCTTCTATGAGGGGTTGCACGGCGCGGTGGTGACGGACGAGGTCGATATCGCACAGCACGTCGACCTGCTGATCGGCGTCACGCCGGTGGTGAACCTGGAGTGGATCCAGAAGCTGCACCGCGACAAGTCGACGCGCGGCTATTCCGCCGAGGCGGTCACCGACACCATCCTGCGGCGGATGCCGGATTACGTCAGTTATATCTGTCCGCAGTTCTCGCGCACGCACATCAACTTCCAGCGCGTCCCGGTCGTGGATACCTCCAACCCCTTCATCGCGCGCTTCATTCCCTCGCCCGACGAGTCGTTCCTCGTCATTCGCTTTCAAAACCCGCGTGGCATCGATTTTCCCTATCTGCTGTCGATGCTGCACGACTCCTTCATGTCGCGACCCAACACCATCGTCTGTCCGGGCGGCAAGATGGACCTTGCGATGCAGCTCATCTTCACGCCCATGATCTGGAGGCTGATGGAGCGGCGCAAGGATTACCTGGCGCGCGAGCCGCGCAGGGCCGTCGCATGAGGGTCGAGGCGCTGATCTTCGATGTCGACGGCACGCTCGCAGATACGGAGGAGGCTCACCGGGAGTCGTTCAACGACGCCTTCCGCGCGCATGGCCTCGAGTTCTCATGGAGCCGCGAGCTCTATCGCGAGCTGCTGCGCGTGACGGGCGGCAAGGAGCGGCTCGGCGCATTCTTCGATCGCGCCCGGCCCTTCGCGAGCGACCGCGCGCGGCTGCATGCCCTGATTCCGCGGCTGCACGCCACCAAGACGTCCTTCTACCGGGAGCGGGTCGAAGGCGGCAGGGTGCCGCTGCGCTGCGGGGTGCGCAGGCTGATGAGCGAAGCGCGTGCCGCGGGCGTGCGACTCGCCATCGCCTCCACGACGTCTCCGGAGAATGTGTCGGTGCTCCTCGAGGGAGCATTGGGTTACGAGGCGCTCGCGGATTTCAGCGTCATCGCCACGGGCGATGCGGTGCCGCGCAAGAAGCCGGCCCCCGATATCTACCTGCTCGCGCTCAGCCGGCTCGACGTCACGGCGCGACGCGCGGTCGCGTTCGAAGACTCATCGATAGGCGTGGCCGCCGCGAAAGCGGCGGGACTGCTGACCGTCGCAACGCCGAACGACTGGACCCGAGACCAGGATTTCGCCGCGGCCGATCTCGTGCTGCCTTGCCTGGCGGATCCCGGCTCGCCGCTCGGCGCGGCCGACGCATGGCGCATCGGTGCGCCATATCTCGGACTGGAGCAGCTCGCGATCTTTCATGCCGCGACCCGGCCGCGCGCCGCGCATTGTGCCTGACCACTCATACTGCCCTGGAGAACTGCATGGCATTCATTTCGCTGCGACAACTTCTCGATCACGCGGCCGAGCTCGGCTACGGCGTGCCGGCATTCAATATCAACAACATGGAGCAGGTGCAGGCGATCATGCAGGCGGCGGCCGAGACCGACAGCCCGGCGATACTGCAGACGTCCGCCGGTGCTCGCGGCTATGCCGGTGAGCCTTTCCTGCGCCACATCGCGCAGGCGGCCGTCGAGACCTGGCCGCAGATCCCGCTGGTGTTGCACCAGGATCATGGCGCGAGCCCGGCTGTGTGCCAAGCGTCCATCCGCTCAGGCTTCACCAGTGTGATGATGGATGGATCGCTGCTGGAGGATATGAAGACGCCGGCTTCCTACGATTACAACACGGAGGTCACGGGACGCGTGGCCGACATGGCGCATGCCGTCGGTGTCTCCGTAGAGGGTGAGCTCGGCTGTCTGGGGTCGCTGGAATCCGGCGTGGCCGGGGAGGAGGATGGGGTGGGCGCCGAGGGAACGCTCACCCGTGAACAGCTCCTGACGGACCCTGTCCAGGCTGCCGACTTCGTCGCGCGCACCGGAGTCGACGCTCTCGCCATCGCGATTGGCACTTCCCACGGCGCCTACAAGTTCTCGCGCCAACCGACACGGGAGGTGCTCGCGATCGCGCGCATCGAAGAGATTCATCGCGCGATTCCCGACACGCACCTGGTCATGCATGGCTCCTCTTCCGTTCCGCAGGAATGGCTGGCCCTCCTGCGCCAATATGGCGGCGATATCCCGCAGACCTACGGCGTGCCGGTCGAGGAGATCCAGGCAGGCATCCGCCACGGTGTTCGCAAAGTAAACATCGACACCGACATCCGCCTCGCAATGACCGCCGCGACGCGGCGCTCGCTCGCCGGCAATCCGGCCGACTTCGATCCACGCAAGTTCCTCAAGGCGGCCACGGCGGCGGCGCGCGAGATCTGCAAGTCCCGCTTCGAGGCGTTCGGCTGCGCGGGGCAGGCATCGCGCATCCGGCCGCTGCCGTTGGAAAGGATGGCCGAGCGTTATGCACGGCCCGAGAGATTGCGCCGGGTTGGCTGAGCCTCTCGCCGCAACACGGCGCTGCAGGGCCGGCGGCGCGGGAGGTATCCTGGCGTTAGGTTGTGCTAGTCTTGCGGTCCCGCATGACTACCCCATCCGCCGCTCCCGAGGCCGAGGTCTCGCGCCTGATGCGCGCCGGACGTCTCGCGGAGGCCCTGAAGCTTGCCGAGCAGGCCGTTGCCGCCAGCGCGACCTGCTCACCCGCTCATGGGCTCCTGGCAACGATCCTGTTGCGGCTCGGCCGTCCCGCGCAGGCTGAGGCCGCAGTCGAAAAGGCGCTCGAATATGCCCGTGGCAGCGCGGACGCTTATGCGGCTCTCGCTCAAGTGTCGGTTGCCTTGGAGCGTCACGAGCGAGCCAGCGCTCTCTATGAGCGTGCCACCGAGCTCAGCCCGAACGAGCCCGGCCATTGGTTCAACCTTGCGGCGCGCGCGCGCGCTCTCGGCAGGCTCGAGCAGGCGGAAGTCGCCTGCGATCGGGCAATTGCGCTCAACCCGCGTGAATATCGTGCCTACCTGCTGCGCTCGGAGCTGCGCTCGCAGACCATCGTTGCGAATCATGTTGAGCAATTGCGTCGTGAGCTTGCCCGCACGGATCTCCCTGACGGCGGCCGTGTGTTGCTCGGCTATGCACTCGGCAAGGAGCTCGACGACCTTGGGGAATATGAGGAGGCTTTCAGCCGGTTTGCGATGGCGGCGAGCATACGCCGGCGCCATCTGGTCTACGATGTGGCCGCTGACGAGCACCAATTGCGACGCATCGCCGATGCGTTTCCGCGCGCGCCCGACCGGAGGGTCGGCGGACAGGGCGATTCGCGCCGCTTCATTTTCATCGTTGGTCTGCCGCGCTCGGGCACCACGCTGCTCGAGCGAGTCCTGACAGGCCTGGCCGGGGTACGCTCGAACGGCGAATCGGAGTACTTCCCGCGCGCATTGCTCGCAGCGGCGCTTGCGGGGCAATCTGCGGCGGAGCGCAATGCACCGGATGTTTTGGCGCGGATGGCAACCGCCGATTGGGATGCGGTCGCGTCAGGTTACCTGCAGCTTGCCGATCGCGGCAGCGCTCGCGAGGCCGTCATCGAGAAGCTACCCGTCAATTACCTCTATCTCGGCGCAATCCATCGCGCTCTGCCGCAGGCGCGGCTCGTGCTCGTCAGCCGTTCCGCGCTCGACGTCTGCTTTGCGATGTACTGCACCCTGTTCGGCGAGGGCTATCCGTTCAGCTACGACCTGCACGACCTGGCGCGCTATTACGCGGCGTACTCGCGATTGATCGCCCACTGGCGCGATGCCCTGGGCGAGGCGATCCACGATGTCCACTATGAAGAGCTGGTGAGCGATCCTGTGCGTGTGGGCGCTGCGGCCGCGCGATACTGCGGCCTCGAATGGCGCGACTCAGCGGTTCAAGTGGAGAAGAACGACGCGGTTTGCCTGACCCAGAGCGCAGCCCAGGTGCGCCGACCGATCCATCGCGGGTCCACCGCCCGCTGGCGCAACTATCGAGCACAGCTCGAGCCCCTGATCGAGGCATTGCAACGCCACGGTGTCAGGCTCCCGGCGCTTGACTGAAGCCATCGCTCCTCGCTCCCTCGCCGGGCGGCTGGACCGGTCACTGGGCGGCGGTCTGCCCGTCGATCCAGGTCTCGAGCACTTTGAGCTTGTCGTCGGCGAGCACGAGATTGGCGCGATAGCCGCGTTCGATACGGCCAAGCTCGTGAGACAGGCCGAGAAATTCGGCGGGATGGAGACTCGCCATGCGCACGGCTTCGGGCAGGGAGACCCCGAGCAGGTTCACGGCATTGCGGACGCAGCTGGCCATATCGATGTTGGAGCCGGCGAGGCGACCGTCTTCATCGATGCAAACGTGGCCTGAGACAGTGATCTCGCGGCCCTCGAGCTTGAAGGAGCGCGCGCCGGTACCGACGCTCGGCATGGCATCGGTGACCAACATGAAACGGGTCGACGGCTTGCAACGCATTGCCAGGCGCAGCACGACCGGCGAGATATGCTGACCGTCGACGATGATGCCGCACCAGCTATCGAGATTTTCCAGCGCGGCGCCCACGACGCCGGGCTCGCGCCCCGTGAGTTGCGACATGGCATTGAAGAGATGCGTGAAGCCGGTGAGCCCATGATGCAGAGCGGCAACCACCTCCGCGTAGGTGGCGTTGGTATGCCCTGCGGAGACGATTACGCCCGCGGCGGCAAGCTGCTGAATGATCTCCGGCTTGGTCATCTCCGGAGCCAGCGTCACCAGGGTGCGCCCGGTGCCCAAGGAGGTCAGCAGCCCCACGGCGCTGACATCCAGCTCGCGAAGCTTGGCGGGATCGTGAACGCCTTTGCGCTCCACGTTGAGGAATGGTCCCTCGATGTGGATGCCGAGCACTCCCGGCACGCGGGCTTCGAGGGCACCGCGGGCAGCGGCGATGGCGCGCGCGACGACATCGAGATCCGCGCTGATCAGCGTCGGCATGAAACCGGTGGTGCCGAATCGACGGTGAGCGCGCCCGATCTGCCGGATCGACTCCACGTTCGGCGAGTCGTTGAAGAGCACGCCGCCACCGCCATTCACCTGCACATCGATGAACCCCGGCAGCAGCATGTTGCCGCGCAGGTCGACGCGGCTCGCGCCACGGACGCTAGGATGATCCTCGGGCACGATGTCCAGAATGCGGCCGCCCTCGAGCAGCACGCACTGGCCCTGGACGAGCGCCTGTCCGCGCAGCACCCGCCCGTTATGAAGCGCTATGGGCATTAAACGGTCTCGGTCACTTTTCTCAGATTCGGGGGGCGGTCGGGATCGAGCCCGCGGGCGAGCGAGAGCGAATTCGCCATGCGATAGAAGGTCTGTGCGATCAACATGGGCTCGATCACCGGATGGGCGGGCTCCGAGGCGAGGTGCAGGGCTCCCTGACACCGGGAGCCTGCGATCATGACATCGGCCTTGCGGGCGACGAGCTCACTCGCTGCCAGCTCGACACCGGCGCGCGCTTCGTCGTTCTGCGAGAAGACGAGCACGGGGAAGCCCGGCCGCACCAGCGCCATGGGGCCGTGGCGCAGCTCCGCGGCGCTCACCGCCTCGGCATGCAGCCCGCAGGTTTCCTTGAGCTTCAGCGCCGCCTCCTGCGCCACTCCGAGTCCCATGCCGCGGCCGACGACGTAGAGGTCGGTCGCCGACTTCAAACGCTCTACGGCCGCGCTCCAATCGAGACTCCATGCCCGCTCGAGGTGCTTCGGCGCCTTGCGGATCTCCCCAGAGAGCTCGCGATCCTCGGCCCAACACGACACCAGGTGAATGATGGCGGCCAGCGAGGCGATGAAGGATTTGGTGGCGGCGACGCTCGTCTCGGCGCCGGCGCAGAGCGGTACCACGTGATCGGAGCGCTGCGCGAGCGGCGAGTTCTGCGCGTTGACGAGCGATATGACCAGAGCGCCCGCCTCGCGCGCCTTGCTCACCGCGGTGAGGAGGTCGGGGCTGGCGCCCGACTGGGAGATGGCGAGGCACACGGAGTTGGTCAGGTCGGGGCGCGTGTCATAGACCGAGCTGACCGACGGTGCGGCGGAGGAGGTCAGTACACCGAGGCGTGTCTCGATCAGGTACTTGGCGAAGGTCGCGGCATGGTCGGAGCTGCCGCGCGCGCAGGTGAGGACGGCGCGCGGCGCGAGCAGCCGCAGGCGCTCGCCGAGCTGCTCCATCTCCTGCGAGTTGGCGAAGAGCTGATCGCGCACCACCTGCGCCGCCTGCCCGGCCTCGATGTGCATCCGGGTCGTCATCTCGCGCGCGCTCACGAGGACACGCTCAGCTCGGCAACGAAGTCGTAGGTGTCGCCGCGAAAATAGGACTGGGTGAATTCCACCACACGGCCATCTGTCAGGAAGGCGAGCCGCTCGATCAGCAGCCCGGCATCCTTCTCCTTCGCCTGCAGGAGCTCGGCCTGCTCCGCCGTGAAGAGCACCGCTCGCAGCCGCTGCAGTGCGCGCGCCGGCCGGTTGCCCGCGCCTTGCAGCGCCTCGTACAGGGACGATTCCACGGCGTCCAGAGAAGGCAGGCAGGACGCGAGCACGGTGGCGTACTCGACGCACATCGGGGAGTCATCCCCGAAGCGAATGCGATGAAAGCGATAGACGGGCGTTCCGGGACTCGAGCGCAGCGCCAAAGCTTCCTCCGGCGTGACGCTGCCGGCGGATTTCTTCAGCCAGACGCTGCGGGGTGTACGGCCGCGGGCGCGCATGTCCTCGGAGAACGAAGTCAGCTTGGAGAAGTTCTTCTCGACGCGCGCGGAAACGAAAGTGCCCGAGCCCTGGCGCCGCACCAGCATCCCCTCACTGATCAGGCCGTCGATCGCCTTGCGTACCGTGATGCGCGAGATGTCGAAGTCGGTGGCGAGATCGCGCTCCGGCGGCAGGGCATCGTCGGGACCGAATACCCGGCTCTCGATGGCCTGGCGCAGAGCGCGCTGCAGCTGCAGATAAAGGGGGAGGGAGCTGGCCTTATCCAATTTGCCCAGCTTCTGCGACAGCGTCAAAGGTTCTCTCCCATGCCCGGATTATTCATGTGCAACATTACCAATACAAGACCAGTTTGTGCCCTGACGTCAAGGGCGCCAATGATAAGTTATTGTATATACGCAGGAAATTATACCAAGTTAAACTAGTGGTCTACATTTGGATAGCAATTTGTTGGTAGTGATACTATAGTGGCACGCAAATGGTCCTCCCGCTGACATGGGGCGGTCTCGCGTAAACGACAACACCGGGGTGAGAGCAGAGTCATGAGAATCTCAAGGTCTACATTGGTCGGCACCGCTGTCGCGCTTGCGCTGTTCGGCGGCAATGCGGCTTTTGCACAACAGACTACGGCAGCGCAGGGCGATGCGAGCAAGGCGGACTCGGACAATGCGGCGACTCTGCAGGAAGTCGTCGTCACCGGCATCCGCTACTCAGTGAAGAAGTCATTGGCCACCAAGCGGGCCTCGACGGACATGACCGAGGTCGCGACTGCCGAGGATATCGGTAAGCTGCCCGCGAAGAATGTGGCCGACGTGCTGCAGTCGCTTCCGGGCCTGGACACTCAGTCGGCGGCATATGGCGAGGGCGGCTTCGGCGAGAACGATCGCGTGAGCATCCGCGGAACTCCCGCCAGTCTGACTCTGACCACCATCGATGGCCACGACGTGGCCAACGCCGACTGGTTCATCGAGGATCAATACGCTAACGTCGGCCGCAGCGTGAGCTACGACCTGTTGCCCTCCGAGATCGTGGGTCAGACGATCGTCAATTTCGGTGAGAGTGCGTCCTTGACGGAGGGCGGTGTGGCCGGCTCCGTGGACATCCAGACGCGGCATGCGTTGCAGATGCCTCAGGGCGTATCGGGCTTCGTGAATGCCGGCGCCTCCTACACCACTGAGGCTTCGAAGGGGGACCCGCAGTTCGATGCCGAGCTGGCGTGGAACAACGGCACTGTGGGCGCCTACATCCTCGGCTTCTACGAGAAGCGCGATCTGCGGCGCGACGGCCAGGAGTTCCTCGGATTCAACAAAGTGAGTCCCGCGGTCGCCGCGGGCATTCCGGCCACTGCAACTACGGCGGCCGTTCCCGGCTGGACGGAGCTGAATCCTTCCCTGCCGAACCTGACCGGAGACATTTATCCGACCCTCATCGGCGAGTCGCTGTTCACGCAAACGCTGGAGCGCCAGGGTGCCATCATCGACCTGGAGGCCAAGCCGTCCGATGAGCTTTCATTTGACCTGACGGGCTTCTACACGGGACTTATGGCCACCAACATCAACAGAAACATGATGTTGTATGGCGCCCAGATCTTCGGCAACGCGGCTCGTCCGCCGTCGTCGGTGAGCGTATCGAACGGGTACATCACCGGCGCCACCTTCCCCGCGTGGGCCAACCCGAACCTCAGCCAGGCCGGCGGTGACTCCGCCGTGTATGACCAGATCTTCCGGCCGGATGCCTCGGCCAAGGTGGGCTTCGTCAACCTCGATGCGACATTCACGCCGAGCGACCGCCTGACCATCGTCGGGCAGTTGGGTACCACCGCGGGCAAGGGCGACTCGCCCGGCCAGACTCTGCAGGAGGCGGAGGCCGGCACCGGCGGCAGCTATCAGTTCGCCGGCGATGGCAATATCACTCCGGTGTCCATAACCATGTTGAATTCGGCTGGCGCCACGGTGCCGCTCGCCACCAACACGCCGAACGGGTGGTTTGCCGATTACTACAATGACGATTATGTGACTTCGTACGACAAGGAGAACTACGGCAAGCTCGATGCCACGTTCAAGGTCGACGATGGCACCTTCGAGTCCATCAACGCCGGCGTGCGTTTCGAGCATCATCAGCGCGACACGATTTTCGATGCCGGCGGGCCCGCCTGCCCGCAGACCAACGTCGCTTACCCGGATTGCGCGCCGGCCTATGCCGGCGGCGAGTATCCGAGCAACTACCAGTCCGGCATACCCGGCTCGGGCGCCTGGGCGGGCAACATCTTCACCTACTCGATGGCCGAGGCCGAAGCCTTCGTCAACCAGCCCGGATATCTGCAGAACCCGTTCAGCCCCTCCCGCTACTACTGGCTGGATTCCTTCAGCATTCAGGAGAACGAGCTGTCGGGTTATGCCCAGGCCAATATCGGCGGCGACCACTGGAGCGGCAATTTCGGCATTCGCCTGGTGAATACGCAGGAAAACGTGTTGAACAACGTCACCGGCACCGAGTTCAACTACTCGCTCTTCGGCGGATTCAACCGTGAGGTGATCGACCACAGCTACTTCACCCCGCTGCCCAGCGTGAACTTCAAGTTCGACCTGACGCACGATCTCGTGCTGCGGGTCGCGGCGGCGGAAACCATGGCGCTGCCGGACTACAGCGCCGTGGGCGGTGGCGTGGGCCTGAACGACACCAATCTGACCGGCAGCGGTGGCAACCCGAACCTCAAGCCCATCAGGGGCTCGGTCTTCAGCTCCGACCTGGAGTACTACTACGGGCCTGAGTCCATGGTCGAGGCTGGCCTCTTTGCCATGGACCTGTCGTCTTACGTCGATTACCAGAACATCACAGGAAAGTATGTCAACAACAACCTGACGGGCAACGGCCCGGCTGTATATTCCCAGTTCACGGTCACCTCGGAGACCAACGAGGCCGCGCAGATCAACGGCGCCTTTGCTTCATGGACGCAGCAGCTACCGCTCGGCTTCGGGGTGAGCGCGAACGCCACGTTCGCGGCCGGCACGACCGCGAACGGGGATCCGGTGATGGGAGACTCGAGAGTCACCGGCAACCTCGGCGCGTACTGGCAGCAGGGACCGATCAGCGCCAATCTCAGCTACAGCTACCGCTCGCACTACTACGTGGCGACGCAGGAGACGGTGCAGGAGTTCGAGGACAACTGGCACAACTTGAACGCGCAGCTCTCCTGGGACGTGCTGCGTGAGCTCAACGTGACCTTCACGGCGGAGAACCTCACCAACACCGAGCTGCGGTATTACACCAACGGCAATTCGGCCATACCTTTCGCGATGTACAACAACGGACGGACGTTCTACCTGACGGCGATGTACAAGTTCTGAGGTAGGCGCGGGGCGCTCCGAGTCATCGCGGGTCATCATCCCCCGACCCGCGGTGACTCGGGCACTCCGGCCCGAGAGATGGAGCGGCAGGACAGCCGCGGCACGACGGGGGTACCATTGATTATGAGATCCCGCATCCTGTCCGGTGCGCTCCTGGGCCTGCTCGCATTCTCGCTTCGCGCGGGAGCGGCGCCTGGGATCGCCGCCTATTACGATGGGGGCATGCCGGTATCGCAGATACCCGCCGCGCGGATCGAGGATCTGATCTACGCCTTCGGCGAGCCGAGCGACGGCGGCACATGCGCACAGCCGACTGCCGCACAGGCCGGCACCTTTGCGGCCCTGCGGGTCCTGCGCCGGCAGCATCCAGGCCTGCATCTGATCCTCTCCATCGGCGGCTGGGACTCGGCGCCGCAATACTCCGACATTGCATTTACCGCTCGGTCCCGCGGCCGCTTCGCGGCCAGCTGTATTCAGACCTTCCTGGTGCGGCAGGGTTTCGACGGGATCGATCTCGACTGGGAGTTCCCGGTGCACGGCGGCATGAACCGCTCGCGCCGGGAGGACAGGGCCGATGCCACCGCGCTGGCGCGCGAGTTTCGCCGGCAGCTCGATGCGCTCGGCCGCAAGGGCCATCGCCATTTTCTTCTCACGGTGGCCACCCCGGCCGGCACCTGGCAGCAGGGCGGCGCCTATTCGGTCAGCGACAGCTACGATCTTGCGGCGCTGGCGCGCTCCGTCGACTGGCTCAATGTCATGACCTATGACATGAACACCATCTTCAGTCCCCTGAGCGCGTTCAACTCACCGCTCGGCACCGACCCCAATGACTCGACGCCGGAGCCGCAACGCTCCCGTGACAACCTGACGAGCGCAGTGCGCTTTTACGAGTCCGAGGGTGTTCCGGCAGCGAAGATCATGCTGGGCGTAGCCTTCTACGGGCGCGGGTTCACCGGGGTATCGCCGCAGAATGCGGGGCTCTACTCGAAGTACGCCGCGGTGTACGCGGAAACGCCCTGGAAGACGGTCCGCTCGCAGTTTCTCACCGACCCTGACTGGGTGCGCCATTGGAGCGCGACCGCGCAGGCGCCCTGGCTCTACAATGCCCGGCAGCACATCTTCTTCAGCTATGACGATCCCATCTCCCTTGGCATCAAGGCCGACTTCGTGCGACTGCAGCATCTTCGCGGAGCGATGATCTGGGTCCTCGGTGAGGATGATCCGGCCAACTCTCTGTTGGGCGCGCTGGCCTCGCATCTGGCGCCGCAAGGCTCGCCGCAACATGCGCGCAACTGAGGGGCGGGCCGGCCTGGTCCTCCTATCGCCGCTTTCCGGCTGGAGCACGCCGCTCGATGAGGTTCCGGACCCCGTGTTCGCCGGCAGGATGCTGGGCGATGGACTTGCGCTGGATCCCACGGGCACCACGCTCCATGCGCCCTGCGACGGGGAGATCATCGCCCTGCCGGAATCCAGGCATGCGGTCACGCTGCGCAGCGACAGCGGCGCCGAGATTCTCATGCACGTCGGCATCGACACGGTGGCACTCGGGGGCGCGGGATTCGAGGCGCACGTGCAGCAGGGCCAAAGAGTAGCGGCCGGCGAGCGGCTGATCACCTTCGACCTGGATCTGATTGCCCGCCGGGCGAAGAGTCTGCTGACCCCGATTCTGCTGATGGAGGGCTGCGGTTTCGCGGTGGTGCGCAGCATCGAGAGCCGCGAGCTCGCGGTAGGCGATGTCCTCATGGAGATTGCCCCGGTCGGGGAAGCCGGCGGACGCGGCGGCATCGCCGGGCCGGGTGAGGCGCGCGAGGAGGGCGGTGAAAGCGAAATCCGGCGAGTGACCGTCGCGCTGGAGCACGGCATCCATGCCCGGCCCGCCGCGCAGATAGCGGGCGCGCTCAAGCTTCTGACAGGGGAAGTCAGGCTCGCTGCACGTGGCCGCAGTGCCAACGCACGCAGCACCGTGGCGCTGATGAAGATGGGCGTCCACAAGGGCGATGAGGTCGAGATTCGGGCTGGCGGCAGGGATGCGGCGACTGCGGTAAACGCCGTGGCTGCTCTTTTGACTGAGGTGCATGGATCGGATGCCCGACCCGCTCTCATACCGCCTCCAGGGACGGCCGCACAGACTGCCCCGGCAGAAGTGCGCGCCGGCTCTGAGCTGGCAGGCGTGGTTGCGAGCCGCGGCCTTGCAGTAGGGCAGGCCGTCCCGTTGGCC
This sequence comes from Steroidobacteraceae bacterium, assembly GCA_036489335.1. Lineage (GTDB taxonomy): Bacteria > Pseudomonadota > Gammaproteobacteria > Steroidobacterales > Steroidobacteraceae > 13-2-20CM-66-19. The sequence continues at coordinate 121,358 of DASXFY010000073.1, read as the reverse complement.
GTCCATGAGATCGCGGTCGTGCAGACCGGCGCCGGAATCGAGCATGAGACCTTGCAGCTCGAGCGGGCGAGAAGTCAGGTCGCGGCACGGCTGCAGGCAGCACGGGGTGCCGGCAGGAGCACCGCGCAGGAAATCGTCGAGGCGCATCTGGCGCTGCTCGAGGATCCCGAGCTGACGGACAGCGCGCTCGCGCTCATTGCGCGCGGTGATAGTGCCGCGTACGCCTGGCGAGGAGCGATCGGCGACAGCATCGAGGCGTTGCGCGCACTGGATGATCCGCGCATGGCGGAGCGCGTGGATGACCTGCGCGATCTCGGGAGGCAGGTGCTGCTCGTGTTGACCGGCGAAGCGGGCGCCGCGCCGCAGGTGCTGCCCCCGGAGGCCATCCTGTTGGCGCAGGAGCTTCTGCCATCGCAACTCGTTTCGCTCGATGCCTCGCGGCTCGCCGGCATCTGTCTCGTCGCCGGCGGCGCCACCTCGCATGTCGCGATACTGGCCGCTGCCATGGGAATCCCGGCGCTGGTGGCACTGGGAACCGGCGTGCAGCGCATCCACGCAGGGACGCCATTGTTGCTCGATGCAGAGGCTGGCCTTCTGCACGTCGATCCCGGCGCCGACCGCCTCGCCGCCGCCCGCCGGCAGCTCGAGATCCGGGCCGCACGACTGACGGCGGAGCGCGAGGCCGCGCGAGAGGACTGCTACACGGCCGACGGCCGGCGCATCGAGGTGTTTGCCAACATAGGCTCGCTCGCGGAGGCGCAGGCGGCCGCACGCAATGGCGCGGAGGGCTGTGGCCTGCTGCGCACGGAATTCCTGTTCCTCGAGCGCGAGACGCCGCCGAGCGAGGCCGAGCAGCGCGCGCAATATCAGCTGCTGGCCGAGGCGCTGGCCGGCAAGCCGCTGACCGTCCGCACCCTCGACATAGGCGGCGACAAGCCGATTCCCTACCTGCCGATGCCCGCCGAGGAGAATCCGGCGCTGGGACTGCGCGGTGTGCGGACGAGCCTCTGGCGGCCCGACCTGCTGCGCGAGCAGCTACGCGCCATACTGGGTGTGCGGCCCTACGATCAGTGCCGCATCCTCCTGCCCATGATCACCGACGCGGCGGAGATCCGCGCCGTGCGCGTTATGGTCGAGGAGGCTCGCGCCGCGATCGGCCGGCCCGAACCGATCGAGGTAGGCGTCATGATCGAGACGCCGGCGTCGGCGCTGATGGCGGAGTCCATCGCCGTGGAGGCCGATTTCTTCTCGGTCGGGACCAACGATCTCACACAGTACACACTCGCCATGGATCGGGGGCATTCCGAGCTGGCCGCGCGTCTCGATGCGTTGCATCCCGCGGTGCTGCGGCTGATCGCGCGCACAGCGGAGGCCGCGCAGGCGCGCAAGCGTATGGTGGCCGTATGTGGGGGTCTTGCGTCCGACCCGGTGGCGGCACCGATCCTCATCGGCCTCGGGGTCCATGAGCTCTCGGCCGTGCCGTCTGTGATTCCGCGGTTGAAGGCGCTCATCCGCAAGCTGACGATGGCGGATTGCACCGACATCGCCCGCCAGGCGCTCGAGCAAAGCTCGGCAGAAGCGGTGCGTGAGCTCGCGGCGCGGCTGGCCGCGCGGCAGAGCGAGCGCGAGCCGGTCTGACGAGGCCGCGCCGATGGGACCCTCTTCGGAGAGATCATGACAAAACAACTCTTCGCCCAGCTGCAGAGAATCGGCGGCGCGTTGATGCTGCCGATCGCGGTGCTGCCGGTTGCGGCCCTGCTGCTTCGCTGCAGCCAGCCGGACCTGTTCAATCTGCCCATCCTGGAGGCAGCCGGGCAGACGATCTTCGACAATCTCGGCTTGCTCTTCGCGGTCGGCGTCGCGATCGGACTCGCGCGCGAGAATCACGGCGCGGCGGGGCTGGCGGCTGTGGTCGCCTACCTGGTCACCACCCAGGGCGCCCAGGTATTCATCACCCCGCCCGCCGCGCTCCTGGCGCTCACCGGAGATGCGCGGAGTCTCGCCATCCAGGCTTTCAAACAGAATGAGCTGAAGACAGTCACGGTACCGGCCGGCATTCTCTGCGGTCTGCTGAGCGGCGCGCTCTACAATCGCTTCCATCGGATCAATCTGCCCCCCTACCTGGCCTTTTTCGGCGGCAGGCGGTTCGTGCCGATCCTGAGCGGCATTGCGGCGCTCGCCCTCGCGGCCGCGTTCGGGCTCGAGTGGCAGCGGATCGAGCTGGGCATGGACACGCTCAGCCGCGGTGTGCTCGCAGCGGGTCCCTGGGGGCTCTTCGGCTACGGTGTGCTCAACCGGATCCTGATCATCACCGGTCTGCACCATGTCATCAACAGCATCGCCTGGTTCGTGGTGGGCAATTACCACGGCCATACGGGCGATCTCAGCCGCTTCTTCGCCGGCGACCCGACCGCAGGGCAGTTCATGGCGGGATTTTTTCCGGTCATGATGTTTGGTCTGCCGGCGGCCTGTCTCGCCATGTATCACACGGCGCTCCCCGACAGACGGCGCGCGGTTGCGGGACTGCTGGCTTCGATCGCGCTGACCTCTTTCCTCACCGGAGTGACCGAGCCCGTCGAGTTCTCATTCATGTTCCTCGCTCCGGCGCTCTACGCTCTGCACGCGTTGCTCACGGGCCTCGCATTCGTCATCATGCGCGCGCTGCACGTCCGCCTCGGATTCGGGTTCTCCGCGGGGCTATTCGATTACGTGCTCAACTACAAATTCGCCAGCCGTCCGCTGCTGCTCCTGCCGGTTGGGGCGCTGTATTTCGGCCTCTACTATGGTGTCTTCCGCTTCGCGATCGTCAGGTTCGATCTGAAGACACCAGGGCGGGAGGACGTTGACAACACCGCTCCTGCAGCTGCAACCGGCGCCCCTGCCGACCGCGCGCGCTCATTCGTTGTGGCCCTCGGAGGCGCTGGCAATCTCGAGGCGGTGACGGCCTGTACGACGCGCCTGCGCCTGACAGTCAGGACGCAAGAGACGGTCGACGTCCAGGCGCTGAAGCGGTTGGGCGCCCGCGGTGTGCTGAAGCCATCCGCGACAGCCTTGCAGGTGGTGGTTGGTCCGATCGCGGATCAGCTCGCAAGCGAGATCCGCGAAGCCATGGCATCGATGCCGAAGGAGAGCCCGGACGTTTCGTCCTCGCGCACGCTGCTCCCAGCGCAGTCGCCGACAGCCGCTCCGGCTACGCCGGTGCCCGCGAAAGAGGTTCTACGAGGACTGCTGACTGCGCTCGGCGGTCGCGCGAACGTGCGCAGCATCGAGCCGGCTTCTTCGCGCCTGCGGATCGGAGTGGTTGACACAAAGGCCGTCGACAGCGCGGCGGTCCGCAAGCTCGGTATGCGCGGCGTGGCGATTGCTGCCACGAACTGCGTGCATGTCATCGTGGGGCCGGCGGCCGAAGCCGCGGGAGCCTCGCTGCGAGAGCTGCTGGGGTAATTACCCTTCCGCTTCGGATTGCGGCTCACCTCCGGTCAGGGCTGCAACAATCTACTCAGATCAACCGTTATCCTGCTCAGGCCGGGTAGCTCCGTCATTCCAGGTGTGGGCGTGGACACGTCAGTGTAGCGGCCATCGATTGGCGACCGAAAGCAGTGCAGTCGCGCCGCCTCGATCTCGACGATCCAGTATTCCGGAATACCATAGCGCGCGTACAGGGGTGCCTTGACCTTGCGATCATAGTTGAAGGTCGTGTCGCTGACTTCGATCACGAGCAGAGTGTCCTCGCCCGTCGCAAAGCGAGACCAGTAGAAGTCCTCGCGAGGCTTGAGGAGGATGACATCCGGCTGCGGCTCGGTAAAGCCGCTCAGCCGGAATGAGCCCTGGACGCGCACGATGGCCTGACCCGATACCGCGATCGTGAGCCATTGGTTCAGCCGGTCCACCAAGCTGTTGTGCGGATTTCCTATGGGTGCCATGTCGATGATCTCTCCCTCGATCAGCTCGACGCGCGCATCCGGCGCCAGCAGACCGACCTCCGCCATTCGGTGATACTCCTCGACGGTGATACGGTGCCGGGACGGTGAGCGTGGCATTGACACGGTGCTCATGATGGTTTCTCAGGTGAGAGGCAGTGTAGCGCGAAGCCAGTCCGGTCGAGTGGAGTCAGCTTGCGCTGGCAATGAGTTGGAGGGAATGTCGGAAAGTTGCGTGTTTGTGTACAAATGCGAGTCTACCGGCGTGAGTCGGCGGAAATGCGCAGAATGGGAAAAACGGGACCGCATATCGAACGACGTGCGCAGCGCGTTCGACTGTCTCGTTTTGTACGCACGTGCTATCGCGCGAGACAATCGGACGGCTTTGCGGACGCGGACGCAATCGGCTCGTAGTAATATGGGATTAATTTCCCATCCTTCAGTCCTGGAAGAGGAGAACCCCATGATTCGTAAAGCCAGAGCCGTCTGGCGCGGCGCCGGCCGCACGGGCAAAGGCGAGCTGTCGAGCGATTCCGGCATCCTGTCCGCGACGCCGTATTCGTTCAAAACCCGCTTCGAGAGCGAGAAAGGTACCAATCCGGAGGAGCTGATTGCGGCCGCTCACGCCGGCTGCTTCACCATGGCGCTCGCCTTCCAGCTCGAGCGCGCCGGACACACGGCCACCGAGCTCTCCACCGAGGCCGCGGTCACGCTGGAGCCCGAAGGGCAGGGCTTCAAGATCAGCAAATCCGCCCTCACGTTGCGCGCCAAAGTACCCGATATCGATGCCGATGCCTTCGCCCGGCTGGCGACAGATGCGGAGAAGAACTGCCCGGTATCGAAGCTCTTCAAGGCGGAAATCACCCTGGACGCGAAACTCGTCTGATGCCGCGGAGGGCGATATGATGGTCGAGTCCGCGCTCCCCCTTGCGGGCGCCGACTTCGGGCAACCCGGAACATACATAAGCAGCAGGTAATCGATCATGGCTAGCGACAGACGAACTGCAGCGCTGGAGTCTCCTTCGGGCTTGAGCGCAGAGGCGGTGAAGGATCTTCCTCCCGCTCTGACCACGCTTCTCGCCGACACCTTCGCGCTCTACATCAAGACCAAGAACTACCATTGGCACATGTCAGGCCCGCACTTTCGCGACTATCACCTGCTGCTCGATGAGCAGGGTGAGCAGATCTTCGACATGACCGATGACATCGCCGAGCGGGCGAGAAAGATCGGCGGCACGACCCTGAAGTCGATCGGACAGATTTCGCGGCTGCAGCGCATCAAGGACAACGACGCCGCTTTCGTGACGCCGCGCGACATGCTCGCCGAGCTGAGAGAGGACAACAAGCAGCTGGCCGCCTATATGCGATCACTACACGGCTCCTGCGATGAGCTTGGGGACGTGGCGACCGCCAGCCTGTTGGAAAACTGGATCGATGAGACCGAGAGGCGGGTGTGGTTCCTCTTCGAGTCTACCCGTCACGCCGAAGGCTAGTGCGGATTGCTGGTGAACCCCCGCGGCCGCGGCAGGCCGACGGGGGTCACCGTGGCGGCGCCTTTGGCGCCGCACTTCGAGCAGCGCAATCGCGGCGCCAGGCTCGCGAGAGTCACCGACCAACCGACCAGGCGCGCCAGTGCCTGCGCCGCGATGTCACGTGAGGCGCCGCAGGTCGGGCATTTCACCCGCACCAGAAACTGACCGAAGCGGTCGTCCAGTTTCTTCACGTCACGCAGCTCTCGCATGCGCGCAGAGTAAAAAGTGCGCGGGCCTCCTGTCCATTCAGTCGCCCCCACTCCCGGATACTGGATGAGCCGCCCGTCCGCGGCTCCCGGGGAACCAGGACGGTACCTGAGGCTTTTCTGCACAGGTGTTGCAGGATCAGGGGTACTTTCGATGAAAGCAGTCCTCTCGCTGCTGGGCATTGTGTTCATCATCGCCTGGCTGGTGCTGTGGCTGGCGGTGAAGATTACGTTCGGCGCCATTCACCTGCTGGTCGTGATCGGGGTGATCCTGATCATCCTGGCGCTCGTCAAGGCGGTATAGGCGGACTTTCTCGCCCGGGGCAGGGGGAAAGGCCAAAGTTCTGTGCGCGGCGGGGCCTCGGGCGTCCGCCAGGACAATGTTCTCGGCTATCCGCTATAACATGGCGCGATAATCGAGAACATTCCGACGGGTCGGGCCTGCCCATGAGCAACAACGCGGAAGCCTTCGAGCACTGGATCCGCACGGCGTTCGTGCAGATGAATACCGAGCTCGAGGAGCTCTACTTCGCCCAGGCGGACCGATCGCGGGTGATCGGGGTCGGCGATGCGATCAAGCACGCCTTGCGCGATGAGGGGCATACGCATGTCACTGCTCTGCGCGCGGAAGGCAACACGGGTGAGGGCTTCGACAGCGCATTTGGTGTCCTCGGCAATGTGGGGATGTACCTGGGGGCCCTGAGACGGCACGAGCTCACGAATCCGGCCCGTGAGGAGCGCTCGCCTTTCCCGGAGGCCTCGTCCCTTGCGGTTCACTGCGGCGCTTCTCTCGGCATGGCGCCCAGATTTGCCACCGCGCATCTGACCACCCACAACAGAGCTCGTGCAGGGTTGCGTAAGAGCTTCACGTGCCTCCCTGACGAGTTTCTTTTCATTGACGAGAACACCCGCGGCATTCTCTCGCTGCAATGCGCGGCGGATGCGCTCACCAGCATCGTTTATATCGGCGCATCCAGCCCTGTGGCGGATGTAATGTTCGAAGCCGCCAGACACGCCCTGCTGGAAGTGATCCAGGTAAACGCGCGGCTGATCGCCAACCTGGACGTCGACCGTTTCTTCTATTGCGTGCGCCCTTACTACAAGCCCTATCGGGTGGGGCGGCAGGAGTATCGGGGCGCCAACGCGGGCGATTTCTCCGGTATCAACGAGCTCGACCTGCTGCTCGGTCTCTGCCGTGCGAATGACCCATATTACGGCCAGCTGCTGGTCGACAAGATGCTGTTCATGCTGCCGGGCGATCAGGCGCGTCTCAAGTACTGCATGGCGCGCAAGAGTCTGTTGGATGAGCTGCTGGAGTTGCTCGAGCGACATCGGGACGCCGACTGGTGGCAGCGCAACACGCGCGCTTTTCTGCAGGTCTCGCACCTCTTCGGACAGATCGCGGCACAGCACCACGAAGAACTGGTGAAGCGCTTCATCGAGAAGCCGGCCGCGCAACTCGACGCCGGGCAATCGCAGGGTCTCACGGCGAGCGGACCGCCGCTCCCCGTCCTGCTGCGCTCGCTGGAGGTGCTTCGCGACCTGCGTGTAGCCGCCGACCGCTCCGACATCGCGACACGACACCACGACCTGGCGAGGCTTCGTGCGGCGGTGGCGGCACGATGAGCGGGCGAGGTGGCCTGGTACGACTCAAGGAGCTCATCGATAGCATCCGGATCGGCCTGCTCACGACCGTGGACCTGGACGGAACGCTCCATACGAGGCCGGTCCAGACCCTGCGCTGCGACCTTGACGGCACGTTGTGGTTCTTCACTGACCATCAGAGCCCCAAAGCCCAAGAGCTCGCGCACGACATGCGCGTGAGCGTCAGCTATTCCGACTCCTCGAAAAGGCTCTATGTTGCCGTTGCAGGGCACGCGGAAATTCTGCGCGATAAGGTGCTCGCGGCGCAGTTGTGGACCCTCGGCCAGCGCGCCTGGTATCCGAAGGGCCTGGACGACGAGCACCTGTCCATCCTGAGAGTCGCGACCGAGCGCGCCGAGTACTGGGAGGCTCCCGGTGCTGCTTCCTACCTGTTGGCGGCCATCACAGCCATGGCTACCGGCAGGCCCACGACGGTCGGCGAGGACAAGAAGATCTCCTGACCGGACCTCATGGCCTCAAGGAGGCCAGATACGCCACGATCGCGATGCGGTCGGCCGGCGTGATGTGCGCAACCTCCGGCAGCATGGGCGCGACGACAGGCCCGTGCCGGGAGCCGTGCTGTATGTCATAGAGCTGGCGTGCCAGATAGCTGGGTGAGCGTCCCGCAAGCGGCGGTATGTTGCCTACGCCTGTCAGATCCGGTCCATGACAGGAGCGGCACGGGGCTGCGCCATCCCCCGACGCAACCAGCTTCTCGCCGCGCGCGATACTGCCTTTCGGCACGTAAGCGGTGAAGTCTCCATGCGCATTGCCCAGCTCGCATTGGCGCGTGTCATCCGGCACCTCGACGATGCGCTCGCCGAGCGGCTCGGTGCCGGCGCCGGGAGTCTTCATATAGAGGCTGACTCCTCCCACGTGCACCTTGGGCGCAGTGTCGGTCTCCACTACGTGGAAACGGGAGATGAATCCGAGTCGCGAGAAATACCGTGCCGCTGCGGCAAGGTCGGTGTCGCTGACAGCCTTGGCTTCCAGCACCATATCGTGCGCCGCTTGCATCGCCGGCTGCGCTGCCGCACGCCGGCCGGCGCGGAATTCCTGCACCTGCTCAACGATGTAGCTCGCCGGAAGTCCTGGAAGGGCCGCCTCCGCCGGTCCGCCGTTGCCGGAGGCGAGATGGCAGAGCCCGCACGGCATTGCCGGCTTGCGGCCGCTCGCCACGATGGTCGGCAGCGGAGGATGATCGGCCGGAAACCAGTCGGGGGTGAAGAACTCTTCCTCGAGCTGCCGGTCGGTGTAGGTGACCGGCGATCCGGGAACGTGCTCCCGCCTGTCGGGGTGGCTCGGTCCTCTCGGCGGCTTAGCGGGCGGGTTGAGCGGGAAAGCCCAGGCGGGCGGGGGGTCGGATGTCTGTGCGCCGCAGACAGAAGCGGCGCTGAGCGCCGCCGCGGCGCCGAGAGCGGCGCCCAGGAGACGAATGTTCAAACTGACCCCCCGACATCGTTTTAATCAGAATGCATTGAGACCCGTCAGCTCGCGGCCGATGGTGAGCTGATGGATGGTCTCCGTCCCCTCGTAAGTGATGACGCTCTCGAGGTTGAGCATGTGGCGCACGGGAACGTACTCGGCGCTGATGCCGGCGCCACCCAACATGTCGCGGCAATCGCGCGCGATGTCGAGGGCCATGCGGCAGTTGTTCCACTTGGCCAGCGAGACGTGCGCCGGCCGCATCTTGCCCTCTTCTTTCAGCCGGCCGAGCTGCAGCGCGAGCAGCTGCGCGGTCGTGATGCGCCGCGCCATGTCGGCCAGGCGGATCTGAATGGCCTGATTCTGTGCCAGCGGCCGCGCGAAGAGGATGCGGCTCTTCGAGTAATCCAGAAGCTGCGCCAGGCAGGCCTGCGCCGCGCCGATGACACCCCACGCAATCCCGTAGCGCGCCTGGGTCAGGCAGGAAAGCGGGCCTTTGAGGCCCACCACGCCGGGCAGCACGTTGCTCTCGGGCACGACCACGTTGTCGAAGAAAAGAGCCGAGGTGACCGAGGCCCGCAGGGAAAATTTGCGCTCGATCTCCGGCGCGGCGAATCCCGGGGTGTCCTTGTCGACGATGAAGCCGCGGATGCCTTCCTCGGTCATCGCCCAGACGACCGCGAGGTCGGCGATGGCGCCGTTGGTGATCCACATCTTCGAGCCGTTCAGCACCCAATCCTTGCCGCGCCGCTTGGCATGAGTCTTCATGTTGGCAGGGTCGGAGCCGCCGTGCGGCTCGGTGAGCCCGAAGCAGCCGATGATCTCTCCGCGGGCCATGCCGGGAAGGTACTTCTGTTTCTGTTCCTCCGAGCCGTAGGTATGGATCGGGTACATGCAGAGCGACGACTGCACCGAGACGAAGCTGCGGATCCCGGAGTCGCCGCGCTCGAGCTCCTGGCAGATGAGGCCGTAGCTGATGCCGTTCAGGCCCGCGCAGCCGTAGCCCTTGAGTGAGGAGCCGAGGAGGCCGAGGCTCGCCAGCTCGGGGATGAGCTCGCGTGGGAAATGGTGCTCCTCGAAGCACCGCTGGATGATGGGCAGCACCTTGTCGTCGACCAGCCGGGCAACGGACTCCTGCACCATGCGCTCCTCTTCGCTGAGCGCACCGGCGACGTCATAGAGATCGAGTGGATTCAGGGACATGGCTACTCGCGATTGCCGATAGGTGATGCCGCAGCGCGGCAGCGATGCGCAGCTTAAGGTATGACCGCCGTGGCCTCAATTTCCACTTTGGCCTGCGGCTCGATCAGCGCGGTCACCGCGACGGCCGTCATCGCCGGGAAGTGCTTGCCCATCACGTCGCGATAGGCTGCGCCGATCTCCTTCAGATGGGCGACGTACTCGGCACGGCTCGTGAGGTACCAGGTCATGCGCGCAATGTGCTCGGGGCGCCCCTCGGCCTCGGCGAGCACCGCGAGGACATTGCGCAGGGCCTGAGCCACCTGATCGACGAGCTGCACGCTCTCGAACCTGCCGCTGTGCGGGTTCCAGCCCACCTGGCCGGCGATGAATACCTGGCGGCCTTGCGCCAGCACGCCATTGCTGTAGCCCGAGGGACGCGGCCAGCCGTCGGGCTGCAGCACGCCTGGCAGGCTCAATTTCGTGCTCCCACGGTCCCTTGAATCAGGTCGCGCCCGATGATCAGCTTCTGCACTTCGGTTGCTCCTTCGTAGATGCGTAACGCGCGAATATCACGATACAGGCGCTCGACCACCTCGCCGTGCGCGACGCCGCGCCCGCCGAATATCTGCACCGCACGATCGATGACCTGCTGCGCCGTCTCGGTAGCCGTCATTTTCGCCATGGCAACCTCTCTCGTGGCCCGCTGGCCGCTGTCGCGCAGCCACGCCGCGCGATAGGTCAGAAGCCGAGCGGCATCGATACCGGTCGCCATGTCTGCGAGCGCCGCCTGGGTGAGCTGGAAATCCGCGAGCGTCCTGCCGAACATGACCCGATGCGCCGCATGTGCCAGCGCCTCATCCAGAGCGCGCTGCGCGAATCCGATCGCTGCGCCTGCCACCGAGGTGCGGAAGACATCGAGTGTGCGCATCGCGACCTTGAAACCCTCGCCCTCGGCCCCGAGTCGCTGATTGAGTGGCACGTGGCAATCGCGCAAGGCAATACTCGCGAGTGGATGCGGCGAGAGCATGTCGATGCGTCGTGAGATCGACAGCCCTGGCGTCGCAGCATCGACGACCATGGCGGTGATTCCATCCGCGGAGGTGGTGCCATCGGGTCGCACATCTGGGCCGCTGGTGCGTGCAAATACGCAATAAAAATCTGCAATGCCGCCGTTCGAGATCCACGTCTTCTCACCTTCCAGCCTGTAGCCGTCCGCAGTCGGGGTGGCGCGGCAACGGAGGGCGGCAACATCTGAGCCCGCGTCCGGCTCTGAGAGCGCGAACGCTGCAATGGCATCGCCGGCGATGACGCGCGGAAGATAACGCGCCTTCAATTCCGTCGATCCCGCTATTGAGATTGCGCCGCTCCCAAGGCCTTGCATGGCGAACGCGAAATCCGCCAACGCGTCATGACGGGCCAAGGTCTCACGAATCAGCGCCAGGGAGCGCACGTCGAAGGCGGTGTCAGATCCCGCCGCGCCTCGCGCCCTCTCTTGCGGGACGCAGTGCCGGGTCCAGCCCGCGCGTCCGAGATCACGAACGAGCTGCCGGCACGTGTCATCTACGGATTGCCGATCTTCCGGTGCGGCGCCGCCGGCAAAGCGCGCTGCCGCCCATTCGCGCAGATTGCCCGCGAGCTGGCGATGGCTGTCGCTGAAGAATGGCCAGTCGAGGAAGCTGTCGGATGAAGCCACGTCAGTCTCCCTCGAACCGCGGCTGTTGCTTCGCGACAAAGGCACGGTAAGCGCGCCGGAAATCCTCCGTCTGCATGCATAGGGCCTGCGCCTCCGCTTCGGCATCTATGGCAGCATCTATCCCGAGGTGCCATTCGGCGTGCAGCATCCTCTTGGTCATCGCGTGGGCGAACGTCGGCCCCTGGGCAATCTGCGCGGCCAGGGACGTGGCCTCCGTCAGTACGGCCTCCGGGGCGATGAGGCGATTGAAGAAGCCCCAGGCAAGCCCTTCCTCGGCCGACATGGAGCGGCCGGTGTAGAGGAGCTCCGCGGCACGTCCCTGGCCGATGATCCGCGGCAGGATCGAGCAGGCGCCCATGTCACATCCCGCAAGCCCCACGCGTGTGAAGAGGAATGCCGTCCTGGCGCGCGGCGTGCCCAGGCGGAAATCCGACACCATGGCGAGAATCGCGCCGGCGCCGGCGCACGCCCCATCCACTGCCGCGACGATGGGCTGCGGGCAGGCGCGCATCGCCTTGACCACATCCCCCGTCATCCGCGTGAATTCGAGCAGGCCCGCGGGGGTCCGCTGCGTCAACGGACCGATGATCTCGTGCACGTCGCCCCCGGAGCAGAAGTTGCCTCCGGCCCCCGTGATGATGAGTGCGCGCACGGCGGGTGCCGCAGTCAAGGCGCGGAAGAAGTCGCGCAGCTCCGCATAGCAGTCGAATGTCAGCGGATTCTTGCGCTCCGGCCGATCGAGTGTCACCACGCCGACCCGCTCCTGCAGGCGCCATTTGAAGTGCCGCGGCGCGTAGCTCGCGGGATCGAATTGCGCCGTTGACGTCATGTTTGCCTCTCGCTCGCGCCGTTGGCACCGGTCAGGCAGTCCTTGAGCTCACCCAGGAGGTCCATCAGCTGTTTCTTCTGCCTCGGAGGGAGGGTACCCAAGAGGTCGACGACCCATCTCTCGTGCTCGGCGGCCATGCGGCGGAACTGGCGCTCGCCTTCGGTGGTGAGCTTGACGCGGTAGACGCGGCGGTCGGTGGCATCCCCCTCGCGCACCACCAACCCTTCCGCCTCCAGGCCGTCGGTGATTCCGGTGACGTTGCCTCCGGTCACCATCATGCGTTGCGAGAGCTCGCTCATTTTCAGGCCCTGGGGCGCGCGCTCGAGCTGCGCCATCAGATCGAAGCGCGGCAGCGTGGTATCGAAGCCCGATTGCAGATTCTGGCGGACCCGGCCCTCGATCTGGTTGGTGCAGGCCAGGAGCCGCAGCCAGAGGCGCAACGAGACATGGTGGTCGTCGTGTACCCGCGTCTCCGCATCGAGCGCCGCGGTGACCGCCTTCAACGCAGTCTTCTCGCGCGGCATCAGGTCACCTCTCCGCCGGCGATCACGATGCTTTGACCGGTCACGCTCTCCGTCCCTGGGCGGCAGAGCCAGAGCACGGCATTGCTCACCTCCGCGGGCGCGATCAGGCGCCGCTGCGGATTGCCGGCCGTCAGGCTGGCGAGTACCTCGCTTTCGCCGCGGCCGGTCTTGGCTTTGATGTTATCGATCGCCTGTCTGACCATGTCGGTATCGGTGTACCCGGGACATACCGCGTTCACCGTGATGTTGCGTGTCGCGTATTCCAGCGCGAGCGCGCGCGTGAGGCCGATCACGGCGTGCTTGGATGCCACATACGCCGATACGTACGCTGCGCCCCGTAGGCCGGCGATGCTCGCAATATTGACGATTCTGCCGAAGCCCGTCTGCAACATATCGCCAATTGCCGCGCGCGTGCAGAGGTAAGTCCCTGTCAGATTCACGCCGATCAGGCGGTTCCACAGCGCTTCATCGGTGTCGGTGAATTTCGCGCTGGTCGCCTGACCGGCATTGTTCACCAGAATCCGCACCGGGCCGAGCCGCCGGCGTGCCGCGTCGAAGGCCGCGCGAACGGAACTCGCCTCGGTGACGTCTGCCACGATGGGTACGGCTCGGTCCGCTCCCCCGAGCTGGGCGGATACTTCCGCCAACCTTGCCGCGTCGCGCCCGACAAGGGACACCCGCACACCGTCCGCTACCAGCGCCGCGGCAATCACGGCACCGATCCCGCGGCTGGCACCGGTGACGAGCGCGTGCTGGCCTGTTAGTCCCGCGGGTCCTGCGGCTGTCTCACTCATTGATTTCACTCAGCTTCGCGGCAACCGCTGCGCTCGCCTGCGCCTGCGCGGCACGCTGCAAGTTGCGCTCGAGCTGCTGGCGGCCGGACAGGTACTGCTGCGGCCACCACTGCGCGCCGTAGCCGAGCCGTGCCGCGGCCTCGAGCGTCCAGGCGGGATTGGCGAGGTGGGGGCGCGCGAGGGCGCAGAGATCTGCGCGGCCCGAGGCAATGATGGAATTGACATGATCCGGGTCGTAGATGTTGCCGACCGCCATGGTCGCGATTCCGATCTCGTTGCGCACTCTGTCGGCGAACGGTGTCTGCCACATGCGGCCATACACCGGCTTCTGCCAGGGGACGGTCTGGCCGGTGGAGACATCGATCAGATCGAGCCCTTCGTCCCGAAACGCACGCACGATGACGAGGAGGTCCGCCTCGGAGAGGCCCCCCTCGGCCCAATCCGTCGCGGAGATGCGCGCCGAGAGAGGCTTGTCCTGCGGCCATACCGCCCGCACTGCCCGCAGAACCTCGAGCGGGAAGCGCAACCGACGCCGAACGTCGCCGCCGTATTCGTCGTCGCGGCGGTTGGTGAGCGGCGAGAGGAAGGACGCGAGCAGATAGCCATGCGCCATGTGCAGCTCGAGCATGTCGAAGCCCGCCTGCAACCCCAGGCGTGTCGCCTGCACGAATTGCGCGCTGACCGCGCCCATCTGCTCCCGTGTCATCGCGATCGGTGTCTGACTGATTCCGTCGAGGTACGGCAGCGGCGAGGGCGCGAGGATCGGCCAGTTGCCTTCGGGCAGCGGGTGGTCCATCTGCTCCCAGCCGAGCTGGGTCGAGCCCTTGCGGCCGGAGTGTCCGAGCTGCAGGCAGACTTTCGCGGGGGTGCGCGAATGGACGAACCCGACGATCCTGCGCCAGGCGTCGCGCTGCGCTTCATTCCAAAGACCGGTGCAGCCGGGCGTGATGCGGCCCTCGGGAGAAACGCAGGTCATCTCCGTGTAGACGAGACCTGCGCCGCCTAGCGCTCGATGACCGTAGTGCACGAGGTGCCAGTCGTCCGGCATTCCGTCCGCCGCACAGTACTGCGCCATCGGCGAGACGACCACACGGTTGGCCAGCGTGAGTCCCCGCAGTGTGAAGGGCAGGAACATCGGCGGGCGGCCGTCGCTCACACCGTTGGAGTGCGCGAGCCAGCTTTCATAGCCGGCGACGAACTTCGCGTCGCGCAGCTTGAGATTCTCGTGTCCGATGCGTTGACTGCCGGTGAGCAGGCTGTAGGCGAACTGCTCCGGCGGCAGATGCGTGTAGCGCTCGACGTTCTCGAACCATTCCATGCGGTTGCGTGCGGCGCTCTGCAGCTTCAACACCTCGAGGCTGCGCTCCGCCTGGTACGCCTGCAGCGCCGGATCGAGAGGCGAGCCGCTGGTGAGGTGGCGCGTCAGCGAGATGGCATCCTCCATCGCGAGCTTGGTGCCGGAGCCGATGGAGAAGTGTGCGGTATGCGCCGCATCTCCGATCAGGACGACCTTGCCGTCGTGCCAGCGCCTGCAGTGCACGCGATTGAAGTTGAGCCAGGCGGAGCCGCGCTGGTGGTTGGCGTTGCTCTGCAGCGCGTGGCCGTCGAGGTAGCGGCCGAAGAGCCGCTCGCAGAAGGCGATCGAGCCGGCGGTGTCGAGCTGGTCGAGCCCGTGTGCCTGCCAGGTTTCCTCGCGCGTCTCGACGATGACGGTGGAAAGGTCACGGCTGAACTGGTACGCGTGGATCTGAAACCAGCCGTGCTCGGTGCGCTCGAAGGCAAAGGTGAAAGCCTTGAAAGCCTGAGTGGTGCCGAGCCAGATGTAGCGGCACTTGCGCCGGTCGAGCTCCGGCTGGAACGCGGCCTGGTGTCGCAGGCGCGTTTTGCTGTTGGCGCCATCGGCCGCGACGATGAGGTCGGCGTCCTCGAGCGCCGCTTCCGAGTCCACCTCGTGCGTGAAATGCTGCCGGACGCCGAGCTCTGCGGCGCGCTCCTGCAGGATTGAGAGGAGGCGTTTGCGGCTGATGCCGCAGAACCCGTGGCCGCCGCTAACGAACCGCTGGCCGGCAAAATGGACGTCGATGTCATCCCAGTGGTGGAAGTTGCCTACGATGGCGGCGTGCGAGCGCGCGTCGGCGGCGTGGAAGTTCTCCATCGTCTGGTCGGAGAAGACGACTCCCCAGCCGAAGGTGTCGTCCGGCCGGTTGCGCTCGTAGACTTCGATGCTGGCGTGCGGCAGAGTCTTGCGCAGCAGAATGGCGGTGTACAGGCCCGCGGGGCCGCCGCCCAGGCAGATGATTCGCTTCACGGCGGCGCCGCCTATGCCTGTATCGCTTGCATCGGGGCTGTGTTATATTGCGAGATACTTGAGATGTCAAGTATTATGCCTGTCGACGCATACGCAAATCTGGGGGAATTCGGACCATGACCACACCGGCCAGCGCCTCGCAGGCGCAGATTCTCGCCCAGCTCATCAAGGGCATCACCGGCGGCGGCATCCGTGTCGTCGACCTGACCGTGCCGCTGGAACCCACGACACCCACGATCCAGCTGCCGCCGCAGTTCGCCCCCTCCAAGAGCTTCTCCCTCGAGGAGATCTCCCGTTACGACGAGCGTGGGCCGGCGTGGTACTGGAACAACATCGCCTGCGGGGAGCACACTGGCACGCACTTCGATGCGCCGGTGCACTGGGTGACCGGCAAGGATTATCCGAATAACGCCACCCATAACATCCCGGTGGACCGCTTCATCGGCCCCGCCTGCGTCATCGATGTGTCGCGGCAGGTGGCGGAGAATGCGGATTTCCTGCTCACTCAGGCCATCGTCGAGGACTGGGAGCGCCAGCACGGGCGCATACCCGCCCACGCCTGGGTGCTCGTCCACACCGGCTGGTCGAAACGCAGCACCGCCAAGGACTTCCTCAATATCGGCAAGGACGGCCCGCATACCCCCGGCTTTCATCCGCAATGCGTTCCGTTCCTCGCGCGCGAGCGCGACATTCTCGGCGTCGGGGTCGAAACCGTGGGGACCGATGCGGGCCAGGCAGCGACCTTCGAGCCGATGTTCCCCTGTCACACTCTCATGCATGGCTCCAACCGGTTCGGACTCGCGAGTCTCACCAATCTCGATCAGCTGCCGCCGACGGGGGCCGTGGTGATCGCGCCGCCGCTCAAGATCGTCAACGGCTCGGGTAGCCCGCTGCGGGTGCTGGCGCTCGTGCCGGCATAGAGCCAGCCATGGCCGAGCGCTCGTTCGCCAAGGAAGTCAAATCCCTGCGGCTCGGCGCGGGCGCGGAATTCCGCGGCGAAGGCATCCTGGCCGTCACCAAGGCGCTGCTGCAGTCCGGGGTCGCCTACGTGGGCGGCTATCAGGGGGCGCCTATCTCGCATCTGATGGATGTGCTCGCCGATGCGCAGGATATCCTGACCGAGCTCGGCGTGCATTTCGAAGCCAGCGCCTCGGAGGCTACCGCCGCCGCCATGCTGGCCGCTTCCATCAACTACCCATTACGCGGTGCTGTTACCTGGAAATCGACCGTAGGCACCAATGTGGCCTCCGACGCGCTCGCCAACCTGGCCTCCGCGGGAGTCAAGGGTGGCGCGCTCATCATCGTTGGGGAGGACTACGGCGAGGGCGCGAGCATCATGCAGGAGCGCACCCATGCCTTCGCCATGAAGTCGCAGATGTGGCTGCTCGACCCGCGGCCGCACTTGCCGGAGATCGTGCGCGCGGTGGAGCAGGGGTTCGAGCTGTCCGAGGAGAGTCATACGCCCGTCATGCTGATGCTGCGCATTCGCGCATGCCACGTATACGGGCGGTTCATGGCGAGCGACAACGTGCGCCCGCCGTTCTCGCCCGACGATGCGTTGCGGTCGCCCTCGCGGGACTATGGCAGGATCATTCTTCCGCCCTCCACCTATGCGCAGGAGCGGGAGAAGATCGAGCAGCGCTTTCCGGCCGCGGTCCGCTTCGTCGCGCAGCGGCGGCTGAACGAGTTCTGCGATGGCGATGCAGGGGACATCGGCATCGTGCTGCAGGGCGGTCTTTACAACAACGTGCTGCGGGCTTTGGAGCTGCTCGACTGCGCCGACACCTGCGGCGGCAGCCGCGTTCCCTTGTATGTGCTCAACGCCACCTATCCGCTCGTCCCCGACGAGTGGACACGGTTCTGCACCGGCAAGCGGGCGGTGCTGGTGGTGGAGGAGGGCCAGCCGGAATTCATCGAGCAGGCGGCGAGCCGGATCCTGCGTCAGCGCGAGGTGGCGACCCCGCTGCTCGGCAAGGGACTCCTGCCCATGAACGGTGAATACACGGTCGATGTGCTGCGCAAGGGCATCGGCGAGTTCATTGGCCAGTGGGCACCGGCACTTCGCGGCCGGGCGGCCGGCCGTCCCGTCACGGAGGCGCCGCTGGTGCCCGCGGCGCAACTGGCGAAGCTCGTGCCGCCGCGCCCGCCGGGTCTTTGCACCGGCTGTCCGGAGCGCCCGTTCTTCGCCGCCATGAAGCTGCTGCAGCGTGAGATGGGTCCGCTGCACATCAGCGCCGATATCGGCTGCCACTCCTTCGCGACGCTGCCGCCTTTCAACATGGGCAACAGCATCATGGGATATGGTCTCGGCGCGGCGGGCGCTTCCGCCTTCCATACCGATGGCCCGCGCCGTCCGGTCGCCATCATGGGGGACGGAGGGTTCTGGCACAACGGCTTGACGAGCGGAATCGGCAATGCCGTCTTCAACCGGCACGATGGCCTGACCGTCATCATCGACAACAACTATTCGGCGGCCACCGGCGGCCAGGACATCCCATCCTCGCGCTGGCCGAACGAGCGCCGGCAGGGAAACAACTCCATCGTCGACGCGGTGCGCGGCGTTGGCGTGAAATGGGTCCGGCATGTCAGCACCTACGACATGACACAGACCGTGAAGGTCGTGCGCGAGGCATTGACCACACCGGTGCGCGGTCCGAAGGTGATCGTGGCCGAAGGGGAGTGCCAGCTCAATCGTCAGCGGCGGATCCGCCCGCTGATGAAGAAGGCGATCGGCGAGGGCAAACGGGTGGTGCGTGAGCGTTTCGGCGTCGACCCTGACACCTGTACGGGTGATCACTCCTGCATCCGTCTCTCCGGTTGTCCGTCACTCACCGTCAAGCCAAATCCCGATCCGCTGCGCACCGATCCCGTCGCCCACGTCGACAACAGTTGCGTCGGCTGCGGCGTGTGTGGCGAGGTCGCTCATGCGGCCGTGCTCTGTCCTTCGTTCTATCGCGCCGAGCTGCTCTACAACCCGTCGTGGTGGGACCGGCTGCTGGCCCGTTTGCGCGCCGGCGTGATCGGCGCTTTGCAGCGGCGCAGCGAGCGCAAGCGGCTGCGGTTCGCGTTGTGATGCAACGGCCGATCAAGCTCTCGATCGCGGCGCTCGGCGGCCAGGGGGGCGGTGTGCTCGCCGAATGGCTGATCGAGATCGCCGAGGCTGAAGGGTACCTGGTGCAATCGACATCCGTGCCTGGCGTCGCGCAGCGCACGGGCGCCACGATCTACTACCTGGAATTCTTTCCGCGCGCCGAGGCCGAGCGGCTGGGGCGCGAGCCGATCATGGCGCTGATGCCGGTTGCGGGTGATGTCGACTGTGTCGTCGCTTCCGAGCTGGTGGAGGCGGGCCGCGCGATTCAACGGGGCCTGGTGGATCCTGCGCGGACCACGCTGATCGCTTCCTCGCACCGCTCCTACTCGATCACGGAGAAGAGCGCGCTCGGTCAGGGCACCGCCGATGCGGCGGGGCTGATCGAGCTCGCGCGCGGCCAGGCGAAACGGCTCATTCTCTTCGACATGGATGCCGTGGCGGAGCAGCATCACAGCGTAATCAGCTCCGTGCTGCTCGGTGCGATCTGTGGCAGCGACGCGTTGCCGTTCAGCCGGCGGGCCTTCGAGGCCGCCATCAGGCAGAGCGGCATTGCGGTGGAAACCAATCTGGCTGCTTTCGCCGACGCGTGTCAGCGCGCGCAGCGGGGCGATGCGACAGCCCAATTGCAGGCCGCCGGCGGCTTGCGAGAGATCCCGGCGCGAGCCCGCTCGCCGAAGCTGCAACCGTTGCTCGAGCGGATCTGGCGCCTGCCTGCGGTTGCGCGGGCGATCGCGCTCGAGGGAGTGCGCCGCACCATCGATTATCAGGACCCCGATTACGCAGCGCTCTATCTGAACCGCCTGGAGCGGATCCGAGCGCTCGAGGCATCACCGTGGGAGCTGACGTTGGCGGTCGCGCGCAGTCTCGCTCTTTGGATGACCTTCGAGGACACCATCCGGGTCGCTGACTTGAAGACCCGCGCTACCCGGTTCGCGCGGGTGCGCGCGGAGATCCGCGCGGAGCCCGACCGGCTGGTCGGCATCACCGAGTTCATGAAGCCGCGGGTGGCGGAGATCGCCGGCACCCTGCCAGCCGGGCTGGGCGCCTGGGTGCTCGCCTCGCCGCGCGTATCGCGCTGGCTCGGCCGCGCGACCGGGAGCAGGCGGATACGCACCAACACGGTCAGCGGCTTTCTGTTGCTACATGGTCTTGGCGGGCTGAAGCGCTGGCGGCGGGGAACGCACCGTTACGCCACGGAGAACGCGCGCATCGAGGATTGGCTGGCGCGCATCGAGCGGCTCGCCCGCGCCCACCACGATCTCGCGGTCGAGCTGGCGCGGGCTCAGCGCCTCATCAAGGGATACGGCGAGACTCACGAGCGTGGATGGCAGAACTACTCGGCGCTGCTTGCCCGGCTCGAGGAGCTCGCCGCCCGCCCCGACGGCGCCGCGCTGTTGGCGCGGCTGCACGAGGCCGCTCTCGCGGATGAGGAGGGCCAGGCGTTGAGGCGGGAGCTCGCCGCGCTCGCCTGAGCCCGTCCGGTCCGACGCTGGTCGCGGGGCTCGCCGCATGCTAAAGTGGCATTTGCTTTAGATGTCAACAAGTTGGCCCGGGTCGATATGACAGGACCGATAGTGGCGCGGCCCAAGCCTTTCCTCGTCGCCCTCGAGGCGGGGCGCACTTATTACTGGTGTGCCTGCGGCCGCTCCGCCAGCCAGCCGTTTTGCGACGGCTCGCACCGCGGCAGCGGAATCACGCCGCGCGAGTTCGTGGCGCCGCGAACCGAGGAAGCGCTGCTCTGCGGCTGCAAGCAGACTACCGATGCACCGTTCTGCGACGGCGCCCACACCAATCTGCCGGGCGGCTCGCCACTCGACGATCCCGATAGCGCCGCCAATCGAGTTATACCGATCGTCACGGAATGTGACGGTCCGCGGCGTTGGCTCGACGGCGGTTGCTACGTCGTCTCCCCGGCAATGTCGCCAAAGATCTCGCGCGACCGCCTGCGCTATAGCTACCTGGTGACCCGCGAGCTCGGCGCGCGCTTCCAGACGCAGATCTTCCTTGAAGTCGAGGGTGGCGCCTCCCCAGTGCTCTCGCTGGGCGATCGTGACGGCATCCTCTTCATCGTCAGCGGCAGCGGCCACGCCATAATTTCGGGTCGCGAGTTCGAGGTGAAGCCCCATGACGGCGTATACGTGCGGCCCGGTGAGGCCCTGCAACTCGTTCCTGCCGGGCAGGAGACCCTCGCGGTATTCGCGCTCGCCTCGCCACAAGGCGAGCTCGAATGGCCGGCTACGATGTCGCACGGATTCGATGCGGACCACCCGCAGCGAGTGGTGTCTGTAGATACCGAACAGCGCACGGCCATGGGGCCGCGCTACTTCCAGCTTCTCGTGGACAAGCGCATCGGCTCGCGCACGATCACGCAGTTCATCGGCCACATACCCCGCTCGAAAGCCGCGCCGCACCGCCACCTCTACGAGGAGGCGATCATCGTGCTCGCGGGAGAGGGTTACATCTGGACCGAGGAACGCAAGACGAGGGTGCAGGCCGGCGAGGCCATCTTCCTGCCGCGTCAGCAGCTGCATTCCGTCGAGGCGACCTCGCCCGAGGGCATCTTCGTCGTCGGGGTGATCTGCCCCGGTGACAACCCCAGCATTGCGTACTACGACTGATGACGCCGGTCGACGCGAGCGAGGAGCGGGAAGGCGGTCTACGCCGCAGTCTCGGCACGGCGCAGATCGTAATGATCGGTCTCGGCGGCTCGATCGGTACGGGCCTCTTCATGGGTAGCGGCCTTGCAGTGGGTTACGCAGGGCCGGCCGTCATCGTCAGCTACGCGCTCGCCGGTTTCGTAGCGCTCGTCATGGTCTTCAGCCTTTCTGAAATGGCAGTCGTGCATCCGACTGCCGGCTCGCTCGGGACGTATGCCGAGATGTACCTCAATCCCTGGGCGGGTTTCGTCGTGCGTTATACGTACTGGATTGCCCAGGTCATCGCAGTCGGCGGGGAAGCGGTCGCCGCGGGTCTGTACATGCAGTACTGGTTCCCCAGTGTACCGGTGTGGGTCTGGGCGCTCGGCCTGTGCCTCGTGCTGCTCTACTTCAACTCACGCGCCGTCGGCAACTTCGGCACGCTCGAGTTCTGGCTTGCCCTGATCAAAGTGGTCGCGATCGTCCTCTTCATCATCCTGGGGCTCGCCGCCACCGTAGGCTTCGGCCGCCCTGCGGTCGGCCTCCACAACCTGGTGGGATTGCCCGGAGGCTTTCTGCCGAAGGGGATTTCCGGGCTGTGGATGGCGGTGACCGTCGGAATCTTCTCGTTCTACGGCATCGAGGTCATCGCGGTGACCGCCGGCGAGACAAAGAATCCCGAGGTGGCGATCCCCGCAGCGTTGCGCACCATGCTGCTTCGCCTGTTTCTCTTCTACGTGCTGGCCATCACCGTCATCGTGACCGTCATCCCCTGGACGGAGACGGGCGTGAAGGTCGTTGCACAGAGTCCGTTCGTCACCGTGTTCCAGCACTCGGGCATCAGACACGCCGCCGGCATCATGAATTTCGTGGTGATCAGCGCGGCGCTGTCGAGCATGAACACCGACATCTACCTCTGCTCGCGCATGCTGTTTTCCCTTTCCCGCGGAGGCTATGCGCCGCGGCCGCTCGGGCAATTGAGCGGGCGAGGCAGCCCGGTGGCGTCGATCCTGGTCTCGGGAGCCTTCGTATTGATCGCCGCGGCGGTTTCCATGCTTACCCCAAACGCCTACGCCGATCTCTTTGGCGTCGCGCTCTTCGCCGCGATTCTGGTGTGGATGTTCGTCTTTGTCAGCCATCTGAGCTTTCGCCGCCGGCACGGCGGGGTAGCGCTGCCGATACGGACGCCGTTCTTTCCCTGGGTACAGTATGCCGGGCTCGCCATGCTGGCGGGAATCCTCGTGACCATGGGCCTGGACCCGACGTTCGATGTTTCCTGGCTTTATGGCGTCCCCTGGGTTGCGCTCATCTCGCTGGCATACTTCGTGCGGCGGGCGCGGATGCGGACCGGCTCCGCCGGTCAAACGCGGGAGAGTGGTGGATGATGATCGACTTCGACGCGCTGCGGCGCAGGTTTCCGGTGTTGGAGCGCAAGACCTATCTCAACAGTGGCTCGTACTGCGCGCTAGCCGACACGGTGCGCGATGCCTTCAACGCCTACATGGACGATCGACTGGCGGTGGGAGCCAATTGGGACGTCTGGATCACGAAGAACGAAGCCGTGCGGACGGCGATGGCGAGCGTGCTGCGCGTGACCCCGGATGAGATCGCCGTGACCGCCTCCGCCTCCGCGGGCATCAATGCGCTCGCGAGCGCGCTCGATTTCTCCGGGCCGCGGCGCAAGGTCGTGGTCAGCGATTTCGAATTCCCGACGAACGCGCAGATCTGGCATGGGCAGGAGTTGCGGGGCGCCGAAGTAGTGCATGTGCCACGCGCCGCCGACGGCTACATTCCGCTGGAGAACTTCGCGCGCGTGATCGACGATCGGACGCAGCTCGTCGCCGTGACGCAGGTGTGTTTCCGCAACGGCGCGCGACTGGACATCGCTGGCATTACCCGACTCGCGCACGAGCGAGGCGCCCGCGTGATGGTCGATTGCTACCAGGCGATAGGGTCGATGACGGTCGATGCGCGCGCACTGGAAGTCGACTTCGCGGTGGGCGGAATGCTCAAATACCTGCTCGGCACCGCAGGCATCGGCTTTCTCTACGTGCGCTCCGACCTGGTCCGCGAGCTCGTGCCGGGAAACACCGGTTGGTTCGCGCAGCAGGACATCGCGGCCATGGACATCACCGCCAACCGCCCGTCACCCAGCGCGCGGCGCTTCGAGGCCGGTACTCCCGCGGTCGTCAACTGCTATGCCGCGGAGGCGGGCCTGAAGATCATTCTCGAGACCGGAACCGACGCCATCGAGGCGAGAGTCCGCGCGCTGACGCGCCGCTGCATGGAAGGGTTGAGCGCCATCGGTTGGCCCGCCGTGACGCCGGCGGACGATGCGCGCCGCGGGCCCATGGTGGCAGTGCCGTCGCGGGATGCGCCGCGACTCTTTGCGCAGCTTCTGCAGCAGGA
This sequence comes from Steroidobacteraceae bacterium, assembly GCA_036489335.1. Classification (GTDB taxonomy): domain Bacteria; phylum Pseudomonadota; class Gammaproteobacteria; order Steroidobacterales; family Steroidobacteraceae; genus 13-2-20CM-66-19. The sequence goes on along the minus strand of DASXFY010000073.1, from coordinate 97,165 downwards.
CATCGTCACTTCCTACAGGGACAACAACATCCGCGCCTCGGTGCATTTCTACAATTCCGCGGCGGACATCGATCGCTTCGTCGCCGCGATGGAAGGGCATCGGTCCGGATTCGCTTGGCAGGAGCTTCGATGAGCGGCAGCGATTTTCCGGTCGAGATGCTGCGGCGGCGGTTCCCGGCCTTGCGCACCGCGGGCTCGTGCGTATTCTTCGACAACGCGGCCGGCGCGCAGGTGCCGGACGCGGTGATCGACGCGGTCAGGCACCATCTGATCGAGCGCAACGTGCAGCGGGGCGGGCGCTATCCGCGCAGCATGGCGGTTGACGCCGTGATCGCGCGGGCGCGCTCGCATGTGGCCGCGTTTGTCAACGCCCGCCAGCCGGAAGAGATCGCATTCGGGATGAATGCGACATCCTTCATCCGTACCGTGAGTCTCGCGATCGGTCAGATGCTCGATGAGCGGGACGAGATCATCGTCACCGACATCGATCACGAGGCGAACATCGCGACCTGGCTCGCACTAGAGCGGATGGGCGCCAAGGTGCGTTGGTGGCCGATGCGGCAGGACGGGCGGCTGCACCCGGAGGACCTGCGCCCGGTGCTCGGTCGTCGCACCCGCTTGGTCGCCTGCACCCTGACTTCCAACGCCCTGGGCAGTATCGTCGATGTACGCGCGGCAGCAGAGCTGGCGCATGCGGCGGGAGCGGAGATCTTTCTCGATGCGGTGCACTACGGGCCGCATGGGATCATGGACGTCCAGGCTTTCGACTGCGACTACCTCGTGTGCTCGGGCTACAAGATCTTCGCGCCGCACATGGGTTTCCTCTGGGGGCGCTACGACGCGCTGCTGCGGCTGCCGAGCTTTCGCGAGGACTTCATTCCCGATGAGCCGCCCGGCAAGCTCGAGGCGGGGACCTTCGTCTATGAGAACGTCGCCGGCATGGCGGCCGCGATCGATTACCTCGCCGAACTCGCAAGCGCAGTGCCGGGCGGCGCCGGCGCCCACGGCAAGACTTCGCTGCGCGAGGACTGCCGCGCGGCCATGGCTGCGATTCGCGACTATGAGCAGGGCCTGTCGTGCGAGCTGTTGCGCACATTGCGCGAGTGTGGTGCCGAGATCTACGGATTGCGGGATGAGGACCAGGTGCGTGAGCGCGTACCGACCGTTTGCTTCAATCTTCCCGGCGTTTCGCCCGCAGCGGTGACGCAGGCCGTGGCGGCAGTGGGCATCGCGATCCGGGATGGACACATGTATTCGCCACGGCTCATGCGCCGCCTCGGCTTGGCCGTGGAAAGCGGCGCCGTGCGCGTATCACTGGTGCATTACAACACCATTGAGGAGGTGCGGCAGCTCGGCGCAGTGCTCCGGGAGATGCGCAGGTGACGCGAGCGCAGTTCGCCATTCTCGGGGCCGGGGCCATCGGCTCCATCCTGGCTGCGCATCTGGCGCGGTCCGGGCACTCCGTGATCGTCATCGCGCGCGGTGAGCGGGCGCGCGAGGTGGCGCGCGACGGACTGCGCATCAAGGGCCTGGCTGACTTCACCGTGCCAGTGACGGTGGTCACCGAGCCGACCCAACTTCACGCCGCGGACACCCTGATCGTGGCAATGAAGACGCCCGGCACCGAAGCTGCGCTCGAGCGCCTGCGGCACGTGCAGGTCGGGGCGGCACTCTCGATTCAGAATGGTGTCCTCAAGGACGAGTTGTTGACACGGACCTTCGGCGCGGAGCGGGTGCTGGGGGCGCTCGCGGACACGAGCGGCGAGCTGCTCGCCGCGGGTGAGGTACTGTTTACGCGCAACGTCAACCTGCCGCTCGGGGAGCTTGCCGGCGGCATCAGCGAGCGTGCACGGCGCATCGCGGGCGCGATAGATGATGCGGGTATTCGCGCGACCGCCGTCGCCGACATCCTGTCGCTGGAGTGGAGCAAATTCACCGTCTGGCTCGGACTGATGAGCCTGGCCGTGACCACGCGCTCGGCGAGCTGGCGTTATCTCACGGATGCGGACTGTGCGCAGGTGCTGGTCAGGCTGGTTCGCGAAGTCTCCGCGATAGCCAAGAAACAGGGCATCAGCCTGGTGGAAGGCGCGGCGGCTCTGCCGCTGCGCACGATCCTCGAGGCATCGGAAGAGGACGCGGTCGCGGCAGTCCGGGATGCCGGTGAGCAGATGCGGGCCCAGGCACCGAATCACCGCATATCGGCGCTGCAGGATCTGGAGGCCGGCCGGCCCCTCGAAGTCGCGGAGACCTTCGGTTACGCCGTGCGCAAGGCCAGGGCGCTCGGGCTAGCCCTTCCTCTGTTGGAAACGTGCCATCACCTGGTGGCCGCCATCGATCGCATCCAGCGGGCTGCAACGGCCTAGGAGCCGTGCCGCGGCAGCGGGAACCTGCCGCGAAGCTCTCCATTTAATGGAGGACATGAGCTTCGATCCCGAGCACCTGGGCCGTTCCGGCCGCGGGCTGGCCGACACCGGCCGCCTGCTCGAATGGGCTGCGCTGGCAATGCATCCGTCGAGCACGACGTTCGGGCGCCTCGCCGCCGCGGCCGCTGTCGCCAGGCTGGGGGCGCGGCTGGGTCCAGCAGGCGGGCGCCTGCTCAGGCGGCATCCGGTGGCTTCTCTTCTGGTGGCGGCGGGACTTCTGGCTGCGCTGTATCTGGCACGGGCGCCTCGGGAGCCGCCGCCGCCTCGCCTGCGACTCGGCTAGCGGCAGGCGGCACGCTGCCGGCGGGGAGTGTCGAATGCTCCTCGTGCCGGCTCTGCAGCATCACCGTGTTCTCGAGCAACAAGGCGACGCCATCGGGGAGCACCTGGATGGTCTTGGTGGAGTTCCGCGGCATCGGCACGCGCACCGTGACGCAGTAATTGACGATCGCGGCGGCGATCATGGAAAGGGAGTAGCGGCGCTCCGTTACCGTACCGCCATCGGGGCGGTGAACCGAAAGCACGACGCACGCGCCGTCGGCACTGGAGTTGTCGATGCTGGCGCCGACCACGGTGGCCTTGGGTGGCCAGTGCCCCTGCTTGTCCTCCAGCTCGATGAGAGCGTCGACGAGGGTATCGAGCGGAAACTGCAGGCGCCGGGTCTCGTGAATCAGTGTGTTCGCCAAGGAGTTCGCTCTCAGGCTCTTGGTCAAGCTACCATATTCGCGCCTCCTTTGCGTGGATCAGAACACGATGTTCCAGTCGAGAGCCTTCCTGCTCGCTCTGACTCTCTGCGTCCTGTCATGTTCCGCCCGGCCCTCCATCGCGTCGGCTCCGGCGGCCGCGGCGCGGCGGCCCATGGTCGTGCTGAACCGAAATGGCGCCTACGTGGCCGTCGAGCCTTATGCGCCGGATATCGTCCGCATCACGCTTGCGACTGACTATGCCACCGCGGTCGCGGCCCCCGGCTACGGCTTCATTGCGAGCGCCGATTCCCACGGGTTCGAGCATTCCGAGAGCACCCGAGGCGACGATTTTCGCTCCAGCGCTCTGCGGTTGCATGTCGATCCGCAGCCTCTTCCCGGTGCCCCATCTGCCGGCGAGCGTTACTTCGCGCCGTCGCTGCCGCCCGTAGCTCTCGAGATCCGAAACGCGCGCGGCGAGACCGTGTTGTCCATGACTGGCTGGCAGATGGCACCTCATACCGTCAACGGTGAGCCCACTTTCCAGGTCGGTGCCAGCTTCGCGGCGCCACCTGACGAGCACTACTATGGTCTCGGACAGAATCAGGAAGGGATCCTCGATTTGCGCGGCCGCACGATCGACTGCAAGCACTTCTACGACGACCCGCATGGTGAGACAGTCTGCGTGCCGTTCATGGTCTCGAGCCGCGGCTATGGAATCGTCTGGGACAACCCCTCGGACACCCACGTCTACCCGGGAGTCAACGGACACACGCTATGGCAGTCAGAGGTGGGTGAGCGCGTGTCGTTCTTCGTCATCGTCGGTAATGATGCTGACGCGCTCTACTCCGGGTACGCGAAGCTCACCGGCAGCACGCCCATTCCGCCCAGGGCAGCCTTCGGCCTCATTCAGTCGAAGGCCCGCTACGCGAGCCAAGAGGAAGTTCTCGACGTCGCGCGCACTTATCGGCGCAAGGGCTATCCGCTCGACATCATGGTGATCGATTGGTTCTACTGGACCCGTATGGGCCAGCTCGACATCGATCCGGCATCATTCCCCGATCCGGATGCGATGAACCGCGAGTTGCACGCGCTGGGCATGGACTCGCTGATCTCCGTGTGGCCGCGCTTCGAGCGCGACTCCCGTTACTTCAACGAGCTCGACAGCAAGGGGTTCTTCCTCCATGACAAGGACGGCAGGACCCGGGACGGACTGCCTTTTCGCTCCGATCGCGCAGGAGCGCTGATCGATGCCACCAATCCGCTGGCACTCGACTGGTTCTTCAGCCACGTCCGCGACAACATTCTCGTCCACGGCTTCGACTACCTGTGGCTCGATGAGACGGAGCCGGACCTCGTTCCCGATGGATTCTTCTTCAGGATCGGCTCCGGCGATCGCTATCACAACGTGTTCCCGCTCTTGTACGTCGGTGGCATGGCGCAGCGGTTGAGAGGATATCGCCCCACGCGGCGTGTTCTGATCCTGGCGCGTGCGGCGTATCTCGGCTCGCAACGCACCGGGGCCATCTTCTGGTCATCCGACATCGATCCCTCCTGGGAAGCGCTCAGGCACCAGATTCCAACCGGTCTCGACATGACCGCATCGGCCATCGCCTACTGGGGTAACGACATCGGCGGCTGGCAACCGTTGCCGTCGACTTCCTCCGCTGTGCAGCCGCCGCTGATCGACCCTGCGGCTGCGCGCGATGTCGTCGGGCGTGACGACGACTATCCTGAGCTCTTCACACGCTGGTTCGAGTACGGCACCTTCCTGCCGATCCTGCGCATCCATGGCGAGCGCAAGCACACGGAGATCTGGGCCTACGGTCCGCAGGCCGAGGCGATCCTCGCCCGCTATGATCGCCTGCGGTATCGGCTGATTCCCTACATTTACTCGCTCGCCTGGCACACCTATCGGACCGGCGCTCCGTTCATGCGGGCGCTCTGGATGGATTTTCCTCGCGACCCGAGGGTTGCGACCATCGGCAACGAATACATGTTCGGTCCTGATTTCCTGGTTGCCCCGGTGACGCGTCAGGGGCAGATCCGCAAGCAGGTGTACCTGCCCGCGGGTGCGGACTGGTACGACTACTGGAGCAACGCGCGCTTCTGCGGCGGGCGGACGGTCACCGTCGATGCGCCGATCGATCGCATCCCCGTCTTCGTACGCGCGGGCTCCATCCTGCCGCTGGGCGCTGTGGTGCCGAGCACGGCCACGGCGCAGGCCATCGAGCGCATCGAGGTGTATCCGGGCCGAAGCGCCGACTTCGATTTATATGATGATGATGGCGTCAGCTATGACTATCAGCGTAGCGGAGGCCGCGTGACGCATCTGCACTGGGACGATGCTGTGCATCGCCTTACCGCAACCGGTAGTGACAAGATGCTCCGACATCCTGTAAATGAGCTGCTGGAGGTAGTGAATGCCCGTTGAGCAATCGGCGGCGACGGCAGCCATCGTCCGGCTGGACGGCCCTGTCGCGTGGGAGGATTGCGGTCCGGCGCCGGATCGAGTTTTGCAGGGCCAACCGGTGCATCGGGCGTGGAACGCCTTCACCGATTCCAGTAACCAGTTCTTCTGCGGACGCTGGTCCTCCAGTCCCGGCAAATGGCGCGTGCGTTATACGGAAAACGAGCTCTGCGTCATCACGGCAGGCCGGGTGACCATTGAAAGTGCAGCCGGAGAGCGTCAGTCATTCACCGTCGGTGACGCTTTCGTGGTGCCCGCGGGGTTCGAGGGAATCTGGACCGTGCACGAGGAGTGCACCAAGTTGTACGCCATCTTCGAGTCGCGGTCCTAGAGGCTGCAGCGATTGCGCGCGGGTCAGCGCGCTCCCTGATTCACGATGGCATCCGCCGCGTTGGCTTCCAGCACCCAGGTTGCCGCCGCGTCGACGGTATATTCGTCCTCGAACCAGAGAAAACCGAAGTCGGTGATGCATTCCGGGAAGTCGGGCTTGATGACGATGTAGCCCGGAATCATGCCGCCGGGAACCAAGGTGTCGTCGGCGCGATTGTTACCATAACCCTGCAGCTTCGACTGTGCACCGATTCCGGAGATGTACGACACGCTCGACACCGGATGCATGCCGAGCAGATAGTTGGCGGCCCGCAGGGTGTATTGCGGACCGACGAGATCGGGAAACCCCTGGTGGAGGAAATACATCTGTGCGCCGAACTCCGCCACCACGGCCGAGCCACCCCAGCCGCCCAGGGAGGGAGGCACGCCGAAGGGAGTGCCCGCCAGGTACCGGTTCAACTGCGGCATGAAGGCCTTGACCGTCGCCTCGAGCCGGTTGCGATAACCGGCGTCCAGGTAGGGCAGGGCCCGCACGGCCGACCAGCCGCCGAAAGCGATCTGCTGCGGGCTCGACGGAAACAGCTTCTCGACCTGAGCCTTGTAAGGCTCCGCGCCATGGGTTGCCAGCATGAGCTCGATGGCGGCCGACCACTCGGGTGTGCCCAGACCGAACTCCCGGTATCCCCTCTCACCTTCGACGTGCGGCGGCAGATGCCCGCGCACGGGATGAGCCTGCGCCTGATTCCACAAGCCGATGGCCGCATCGAGACACTGCTTCGCGAGCGGGTCGTTCCAGCCCTTCAAGGTGCGGGACGCGGCCGCCAGCGAGGCCGCGGCACCGTATTCCATGCTGGTGGAGGTCATGGTCCACGCCCATCGGGGATCGGGGTTGTTGGAGTAGGCGCCTGTCTGGGAGGCGCCATCGCCGATGAACGTGTACCACTTCAGGTAGGGCGACTGGATACCTGTGAAAGGATGTCCTACAGCGTGAATCTGTGCGAGCGTCTGCAGGACGCCGTGCTCGACTTGTTCGACGACATCCGGGACGCCATCCGGACGATGCATCTCGACCGAGCGCGCCTTCTCGTTGACCGAGAGCTCGTCCCACTTCATATGGAAGGTCTCATAGGCCAGAGCAAGATTCAGTATGGTTCCGTACTGGCCGAAGGCATCGTTGTCGAAATCCCCCGCGTCGAACCAGCCGCCAACATTGAGTCCCGGGATGTGCTGCCCGGGTCTGTAGGGAGACTCGGTGTCGGAGCCCATCCAATAGCCGTCGAAGTGAGTTATGTTCGGCGGCGCCTGCAAAGCGTCGGTCATGTGCGCGATTCCGTGCCACACACGGTAGGCATCGCGCACCGAGACGTGATCCATTTGCACGGCGAGAAAACCGTCGAGCGTGGTTTGCCAGGTGTCGCTGTACACGTTGCGGGCGATGGGGAATACGTTCGTGCGCTGCCCCGCGTATTCGAGTGCGTACAGGCCGGGCACTTTCACCTGTGAGAAGTCGAACCTGGCATAGTCGTAGCGCAGCCAATGCGCAGGCGTCGACACCGGACCTTCGAACACCTTCCGGTAAGTACCATCGTCGGCGAGCCGCAGCACCGCGGCGGTGCGCGGCGCCTTGAATCCCGGGTCGAGCTCGATCACGGCCACCTTCGGGAAGGCAGCGGCATATCCGGCCTGGCTGTGCGCGATCATGGGTGGGCGCGTCCAGCCGGGGATATAGCCCGGGCGGATGTGCCATACCACCGCGCCTTGCGTCTTCCCCGCGGGAATCAGCGTGCGCAGCACGAACCAGCCATTCTGGGCCTCATTGCGACCGTCATAGAGGAGGAGGGCGCCGGTCTCCGAGGTCACGCTGATGCGATCGAGCGGATCGTCGACGGCCATCGTGATGCTCTTGCCCGTGGCAAACGGCAGAGGCTGGGTGTAGCCCTTGTCCTGGTGCCACTGCTCCACGTACCACACGCTCTTCGGGTCGCCGGGCTTTGGCGGCACCACGGCCATCCGGCTCTCGGGAGTGCGCGGGAACACGCCGAACGCCCTGTCATCGATCGCGTACGCCTTGTCGGCATAGATGGATGGCAGGAGCTCGAGATTGAATCCCGCCCGCCCGACCAGCCTCGCAGGCAGCGGTTTGTCGAGGTTCACACTCACTCGCATGCCACCGGGCTCCGCGGCAACCACGACGTGGTAATAGAAATGGTAGGCCGGATAGGAGACGGCGGCGATGAGGCGGTCGCGCTGCTTGTCTGCCTGGCGGGTGATGAGGTGCGGGATCTCGTCCCACTGCTCCGGCGTGGGCACGAGTCGCACGCTGCCATTGGTCGCGATGCGCTGCCCGTGAAGGATGATCTGCATCGCGGCATCCTTCTGGTCGAAGAAGATCGGGCTGTAGTTATCGTCGTACAGCATGACGCTGACACCCGGCGCATCGAGGTAGCCGCTGTCCCTGACCTGAAGCGTCAGGCCGGCGCCGAGCGCCACCAGGCCGCGCAGTGGCGCGATGCAGAGTGCCATCGCCAGAAGGGTTCGAGATCGAGGGCGCATGCAGCGACTCCAGTCGTGGTGTTGCCGGATGAGATCTGGTATCGATACCAGTATACTGTTATGGGAAGTTTGCGGTCATCTGCGCTATTCTCGCGCCAGTCAGTAACCGGGAGTGAGGCGCATGAAATCCCAGATCCGTGGCACCACGATGCCCGTGCTCGAGATCGGCCTCGAGCCGAACGACCGTATCGTCGCCGAGCCGGGCGAGTTCTCCTGGATGACTGACGGTGTACAGATGCGCACCACCGCCTATACCGCCGGAGCGCGCGGCGTCTGGGGCGCGATCGGCCGCGCCCTCTCCGGCGGCGGGCTCTTCATGACCGAGTACTCGGCGCCATCGGGCCGCGGGGTCATCGCCTTCGCCGCCAAGATCCCCGGCGCGATCATGCAGGTCGATGTGCCGGCCGGACATTCCTATCTCATTCATCGCCACGGCTTTCTCTGCGGCACCGAGGGGCTGCAGCTCGCGACCGGATTCCAGCGCTCGCTCGGCGCCGGCATCTTCGGCGGCGACGGCTTCCTGTTGCAGCGCCTGAGCGGTCCCTGTACCGCCTGGATAGAGCTCGGCGGGGAGGTGGTGACCTACGATCTCGCTGCGGGCGAGACGCTACAGGTGCATCCCGGACATATCGGTATGTTCCAGGACAGCGTCAACTTCGATATCACGTTCATGCGCGGCTTTGCCAATGCGATCTTCGGCGGCGATGGTCTGTTCGTGGCGCGACTGACAGGCCCTGGCAAAGTCTGGCTGCAGACGCTGACGGTGCCGAATCTCGCACATGCCGTCGCTCCCTATCTGGGGGGTGAGTCGCGGCAGAGCGTGCAGAGCGGGGTCGCCGGCGGAATCGCCGGCGCCGTGTTGCGCGATATGTTCGGCGGCAATCGCTGAGATCGATGCGGCGAGCGGGCCTCGCCGCCGCGCGCGAACCAAGGGACACGGCCTATCGCGGTGCTGAAGGCGAGGCTGGGCTTTGTTCCGCAAAGTCTGACTTGACTTATTTCCGGCGCAAGCTCATAACAGCAACACAGCGCCAAGAAGAGTAATTCGCTACCGTTCCCTTCCCTTGCCTCGACCCGTGGACTTGGGCGGCGTGCCTGCCTGTGTTCGCTCAGGGCATCCGAACATGAACATCTCGCTGTGGGAGGCCTCATGTATACGCATTCCATAGGTCCTGTCCGCCGTGGATGGCTGTCCGCGCCGACAGTAATTGCGCTCTTGCTGTTGCCTGCCCTCGCGGCCGCGCAGCCGCCGCTCCTGAAGCCTCTGCCGCACGCCGTCGGCCATCCGCCGGGCGCCACACATGCGCTCGCGGCCCGCGCCACGCCCGCGGGAGCGGGTGGAAGGGCTGGTGCGAGCGGCACCTGGACGCCGCTCAGCAACCAGATCAGTCTCTTCGACGGCATCGGCAACCCGATCCTCCTCAGCGATGGCAGCGTGCTCGTACAAGATGCCGGCTACAACGATTGGTATCGGCTCACCCCGGATCGGAACGGCAGCTATGTGAACGGCACGTGGACGCAGATCGCCCTCGCGCCTTATAACCCTCTCTATCACTCAACCGAGATCCTGCCCGATGGGCGGATGGTCATCGAGGGAGGCGAGTACCTGTGTATCAACTTCGGCAATGTCACGACGGCCGCCTGCATTCCGACATGGACCAACCTCGGGGCCATCTATGACCCCGTCGCCAACGCCTGGACCTCGATTGCTCCCCCCAGCGGATGGACGTCGATCGGCGACGCGCAGAGCATCATTCTTCCCGATGGCACCTACATGCAGGCCAACTGCTGCAGCGACCAGGCGGCGCTGCTGAATCCGCGGACCCTGACCTGGGCGCCGACCGGAGCGGGCAAGTTCGATCCGAATGACGAGGAGGGATGGACGCTGCTCCCCAACGGCGAGGTGCTGGACGTTGACGCGTACGTGCCCATCCCTCCGTTCCCCTACATGCCTACCGGCACTAATTCGGAGCTCTACAATCCCTGGAGCGGCATGTGGTCGTCCGCGGGCAGCACGATCGTGCAGCTGTGGGATTCCGCCGCGGCCTGCGGCGGCGAGAATGTCGCAACGTTCGAGCTCGGCCCCGGCGTGCTCCGTCCCGACGGCACGGTATTCTACGAAGGCGCGAATTCGTGCGGTCCGGGCAATACGGCTGTTTATGACAGCTATCGGGGAACGTGGCACGCAGGCCCGCCGCTTCCGGGACAGAACGACGCAGCCGACGCTCCGGCGGCGTTGGAGCCCAATGGCAATGTGCTGATGATGGTGAGCCCAGGGTTCGGCGACACGCCCTCGAGCTTCTTCGAATGGGATGGCCACGAGCTGAACCCCGCGCCGGCGACGCCGAATGCGCCAACCGATGCCTCGTATTTCGGCAACATGCTCGTGTTGCCGACGGGGCAGATCATGCTCACCGATTTCTCCAACGACATCGAGATTTACACGCCGGTCGGCCGGCCCGATCCGAAGTGGCAGCCGGTCGTGGTGTTCACCTCACCGGTGCTTGCTCCGGGGCATTCCTATTCCCTCGCTGGCATCCGCATGGGCGGCATGTCGCAGGGCGCGGCCTACGGCGATGACACGCAGGGAAACACCAATTTCCCGCTCGTGCGCATCACCAACCTGCGGAGCGGGCATGTCTTCTACAGTAGGACTCACGGGTTCAGCGTGGCGGTGGCCTCCAACAACATCTCCTGGACGCAGTTCGACGTGCCGGCGGGTCAGGAGGCCGGCCTGAGCGAGCTGCAGGTCGTGGCGAGCGGAATCGCTTCGGATCCAGTGCTCGTGCTGGTGACGGGCGGCTTCGGTCATTGACTACGGCGGAAGGCCGCGCGGCGCGGCAAAGCGTCGCGCGACTCTTCGCTAAGCGACGGTGACGCGATTGCGTCCCGTCCGTTTGCTTTCGTAGAGGGCGGCGTCGGCGGCCCGTGTCAGGATGCGGGGCGAGACGTGCTGATCGCCCCGATGCGGCTCGAATCCCGCGATTCCAAAGCTGCCGGTGACGAGCAGCGGTCCCGCTGCGGTGGCACAGGGAGTCTGACTGAGGCGCTCACACAGGCGCCGCGCGACGAGCAGCGCCTTGGGTGTCGCAACCTCGGGCAACACGATCGCAAACTCCTCGCCGCCGATGCGCGCCACCCAATCCTCTCCCAGGCGCAGGCCGTCCGTGAGGCGAGAAGCGAATTCGCACAACACCTCGTCGCCTACTCCATGGCCGTGAGAGTCGTTCACCAACTTGAAGTGGTCGATGTCGCACATGATCAGCGAGAGCGGGCGCCGCTGCCGCGCCGCACGCTCCACTTCGCGCGGGAACTCGTGCTCGAAGAAGCGGCGGCTGCCGCAGCGTGTGAGCTCGTCGATGGTCGACAGGATGCGGTTGTCGGTGAGCGCAAGCTGCAACGCGGCCGAGAGACTCGCGATGCGACGCGCGGTGGTGAGGTGCGCCCAGAATTCCTCGCCGCCGGCTTCCGCCGGCATGCAATCGTTCGCGCCTTTGCTGAGAGCTTCGCGCGTATCCACCGTACCGTCGATGTCGACGTACACCACGTGTGTCGCGGAGCCCGCATGGAGCTGGCGCGTAGACTGCACGAGGTCCAGGTGGTCGGTGAAGAGTAGCGCGTAGGTGCGCGCTTCCAGGCTCGTGAGCGCTTCTGTCGTCGAGTCGACAGGCTCTACTTCGATGTTGGCGTTCAGAAGCCACTTTACGAAGCGCTCGCGCACCTCATGCGATCCGAGGGCGAGCAGCGCCACGGGAATGGGTGGATGCCGCCGCAGGACGTTCGACAGCACCGACTGATCCTCGTGCTTCAAGGCGCGATCGAGAATCGTCTGTCGCTCGATGAGATAGGTGGCGGTGCTGCTGGCATCGGTAGCGGCGTCGTTCTTGCGGCGATCCCGCTGGCGCTCGGGAGTCGACACCCCGCGCGCATCGAGCACCGAGCTGACAACGCCTGCGAGACGGTTGATCTCGGCTTTGGCGACGAATGCCGCGGCACCGTGCTCTTGGGCCACCTTCGCCGCCGAGGGGTCGGGATTGCCGGTCACGAATATGAAGGGCGTGTCGGGAGATTCCGCCTGCGCGATGGCGAGTGCCGACAGGCCCTCGAAGCCCGGGACGTTCGAATCGGAGAGGATCACGTCGGGAGAGCGCCCGAGCGCCAGGCGAAACCCGGCCTCGCTGTCCACGCGCTCGAACGCGCAGTCGATACCGGCGTGTTTCAGCATCCGACAGGACGACTCGGCCGCCGCCGCATCATCCTCGAGAACCAGCATGCGAATCATTTCAATCCCATGGCCGCACGAACGTGAGTAACGCCTGGGCACGCTCCCGGTGCACGAGTCTCGGGACCATAATATGTAAAGTTACTCAAAGAGGACAACCGCAACCGATCAGCGGCGTTGCGCGGACCTGCCGAGCAGGGCGTGGATAGTGCCTGGAATTGCATCCACGCCGGCAGTTTTTGCAATGCTGCAGTCGTAGGAGTCCATAACCGTACCTCCCGGTCGCGGCACCGACGCTGCGACCGCATCCCAAGGCCGCGCCCTGGGCGCAACCTTGCATTAACCGTGCCGGATCGTCGGCGGCCGACATCAAACATGGTTGTCGCCAGCCGCAGTCGCGCTTGCCGCTCGGACTCCCGTCATGCTATGAATGCTCCCTGCTGGATTCCTGCTCCGATCAGCGCGCGCACTTTGGGTCGTATTGGCCGCATGCACCGGCGGTTGGCGGGCTGTTATCGAGGCAATGAAGTAGACACGACGAACACCCGAAGAAACCGCCAGTCCCCTGGCGGTTTTTTTTTGGGTCGGAGTCGCCAAACCGGAGATGACCATGCATTCCCAGACCGATGACCTGCGCATCCGCGGGATGACCGAGCTCGCGACGCCCGAGCAGGTGATCCGCGAGCGTCCCTGCACCGACCGCGCGGCGGCCACCGTGAACGGTGCTCGCCGCGCATCACAGAAGATCGTGCACGGACGCGATGCGCGGGTCGCCGTAGTGATCGGGCCGTGCTCGATACACGACGTACATGCAGCGCGTGAGTACGCGGAGCGCCTCAGGCGCGAACGGGCGCGATTCGCGGGCGAGCTGGAGATCATCATGCGCGTCTACTTCGAGAAGCCGCGCACGACCGTCGGTTGGAAGGGCCTGATCAACGATCCGGACCTGGACGGGAGCTTTCGCATCAACGATGGCCTGCGGCTGGCGCGCGCGCTGCTGGTCGACATCAACGAGCTCGGGCTGCCGGCCGGATGCGAGTTCCTGGACATCATCACGCCGCAATACATAGCGGATCTGGTCGCCTGGGGCGCGGTCGGTGCCCGTACGACCGAGAGCCAGGTCCACCGCGAGCTCGCCTCGGGCCTCTCCTGTCCCATCGGCTTCAAGAACGGAACCGACGGCAACGTGCAGGTGGCCGTGGATGCGGTCCGCGCGGCTTCGCAGCCGCATCACTTTCTCGCGGTCACCAAGCAGGGCCGCAGCGCGATCGCGGCAACCGCCGGTAACGCGGACTGCCACGTCATCCTGCGCGGCGGCAGAAGCCCCAATTACGATGCCGCCGGTGTCGAGGCGGCGTGTCGCGAGATGACGGCAGGAGGTGTCACCACCCGAGTGATGATCGATGCGAGCCACGGCAACAGCGGCAAGCGCCCGGAGCGGCAGGCGACCGTGGTCGAAGACATCGCCGGACAGATCGAAGCGGGCGACCGCCGCATCGGCGGCGTCATGATCGAGAGCAATCTGGCCGCGGGACGGCAGGACCTGGTGTCCGGCCGACCTTTGCGTTACGGCCAGAGCATCACCGACGGGTGCATCGACTGGCCGGCGACGGTCAACATTCTCGAGCGGCTCGCCGCGGCCGTCGCGCAGCGATCGGTGCGGGGTCAGGCCGTGTGACATGTAGAATCACGAGCCTGGTCATTCACGGGGGAAGTCATGGCGAAGTCGCGACGCGAGTTTCTGGTCTCGTCCGCTGCGTTGGTCGGAGCGGGCGCCGGTCGCTCGCATGCTGCCACCAAGCACCCGACCACCCCCGGCAGCCTGCCGCTGGGCTCACCTCCGGTATTCGGGACGGCGACGGGCGTTGGCCCGGAAGTGACCGCGGCCACGATCGCCGAGGCGGAAAAACTGGTGCGGGTGAAGATGACACCGGCCGATCGTACGCAGGCGGCATCGAACTGGCGCGACGCCATGGCCCCGGTGTATGAGCGGCGTACAGGCCCGCGCCGGGTCGACCTCGAGCCAGGGCTGGCGCCATACTCCCGCTGCAATCCGCTGCTCTCGGGCGAGGGTCCAACACCCCGGCCGGATCAGTTCATCGGCAGCGGGCGCGACCCCGGTCCTCTGCCGGCCGACGACGCCGATATCGCCTTTGCGCCACTTTGGAAGCTCGCCCGCTGGGTGCAGTCGCGGCAACTGCGATCGGAGCGTTTGACCGCACTTTATCTGCAGCGCATCCAGACCTACGACCCACGGTTGAAATGCGTAATCACCGTCACCCATGACCTGGCCCTCGAACAGGCGAGGAGGGCGGACCAGGAGATCGCTGCGGGCCACTACCGCGGTCCGCTGCACGGCATTCCGTGGGGAGGCAAGGATCTTCTGGATACCGCCGGGATCCGAACCACCTATGGCGCCGAGCCTTTCAGGGATCGCGTTCCCGCGAAGGATGCAGCCGTGGTGCAGCGCCTGCGCGAGGCGGGAGCGGTGCTCATCGCGAAGCTGAGCATGGGCGCGCTGGCGCTGAACGATATCTGGTTCGGCGGTCAGACCATGAATCCGTGGCTCCTCGAGGAGGGATCGGGCGGTTCGAGCGCAGGTCCCGGCGCCGCGACCGCGGCCGGCCTGGTTGGCTTCTCGATAGGCAGTGAGACGGAAGGCAGCATCGTCGATCCGAGCACCAGGTGCGGAGTGTGCGGCTTGCGACCCACGTTTGGGCGAGTGCCTCGGACCGGAGCGATGACACTGTGCTGGTCGCTCGACAAGCTCGGGCCGATCGCGCGCAGCGTCGAGGACACGATCCTGGTCCTACGGGCGATCTCCGGCCCGGATCCCGGCGACCTCTCCAGCGTACCGAGCGTGCTCGATTTCGACGCGCGAGCCAACGTCAGGGGGTTACGAGTCGGTTATTTCCCCCGCTGGCAGCATGAGGCGACGGAGGTCGATCGGCATGCACTGCAGCAGCTCAGGTCACTCGGTCTCGACCCGGTCGAGGTGGCTCTGCCCGACTGGCCGTACGATTCGCTGAACGCGATTCTGTTCGCCGAGTCGGCCGCGGCTTTCGAGGAGCTGACGCTCAGCGGCAAGTTGGATCAGCTGCGGGCACAGACGCCGGATGCATGGCCCAACACGTTTCGCCAATCGCGCTTCATATCCGCCGTCGACTTCGTGCAGGCCGATCGCTTCCGGCGGGCGGTGGCGCAGGAGATGGCGAAGCTGTTCTCGCAGGTCGATCTGCTGCTGGTGCCCTCGCTGCGCGATGAAATGCTGACGATCGGCAACTTCACGGGCTACCCGTCGTTGACATTGCGGGCGGGCTTCATCGAGGTGACAGAGGCCCGCAGCGACTGGGCTCCTGACCCGCATCACCCGCTGCCGCGCTTCGATCCGCCGCGCCGCGTACCGCAGAGCGTCACTCTGGTGGGGCGCCTGTTCGACGAGGGAACGATCGCCCGCGTCGGGTTGGCGTTGGAGCATGCCCTCGGGGTGGAGGACGACCGTCCGCCGGGATTCGCCGGCCTCACCTGATGGCGATAGCGGGCGAGAGGGTGAGCGGACTCTGCATGCCGTCCTCGAGTCTTCCAAGCGCGCGCTCAGCGCGCACCTGCGCGTCGAGTCGGCTCCCTGCGCCGGCCTCGTAGGCCAGGCGCGAATCCGCGACGTCGAGCGGCTGCAGCTCACCGGCGGTGACCTGCGCCTGGGCGGTGCGCACCTGGTGCCCGAGATCGGTGAGCAGTGCGTCGGCCGTCGCGAGCTGCGCGCGCGCCGAATCGTAGGCGGCGAGCGAGCTGTCGATCTGCGTGATGGCGGCAGTCTGCACCGTCAGGAAGTGCGCGGCGGCAAGTGAGCGCCGTGCCCTGGCCTCGGCGATCGGACCCTGGTTGTGGTTGAGTATCGGCAGTGGCAGCGATAATCCGAGCTCCCATTCCTTGTCGCCGGCGAGCTGCTCATTCCAGGCGAACCCGGGTCCCAGATCAACATCCGGCCACTGACGCGCGATTTGCAGCTGCAGAGCCGACTGGCTGGCCGCGTAGCGCTCGAGTGCGGCGCGGACATCCGCGCGCTCGAGCAACGCCCGTTGCCGCGCCTGCGGATGGGTGAGCTCGAGCGGCAAGGCCTGCAGATCGGTGAACGAGAATCTCGCGCGATCGAGAGCACGGAGCGGCACTCCCAAGGCGCCGGCGAGGGCGATGCGCGCTTGCCGCGACTGACTCGCCGCGGCCTGTCGTGCGAGGATTGCGCGATCCAACGCGATCCGAGCCTGCGCCGCCTCGTAACCCGAGACGTTCCCCGCCGTGAGCTGGCCTTCGAGCAGATGGGCGACCTGCCGCCGCGTCGACTCCTCCTGTGCCAGGAGTGATTCGGATTGCTGCGCGGCGTACAGCTCGAGGAGTGCGGCCCGCAGCCGACTGCGCACCTGCCAGACCGCGCCGATCAGCTCCCAGCGCTGCGCGGCGGCCAGATGCTGCGCCTCCGCGACCCGGTAGCGGCGCTTGCCGGCAGTCTCGATGGGCCAATCGAGGGAGAGGGGCACGATCCAGGGGTGGACCGCCCCGGGAACGATGGCATCGCGACCGGGTGTGAGCGCGAGTGACGGGTTCGGCCGCTCGAGCGCGGTGATCTGGCCGGCCTGTGCGGCAAGCAGGCTCGCGCGCGCTTCTGCGAGCGCGGGCTCGTAATAGAAGGCCGTGAGCGTGAGCGTCCTGAGGCTCCACGCGGCGCCCCTAGCCGGTGGCGCGACGTGATTGGACGCCAGAAAGGCTTGCAGTCCGGGCGCCTCGAGCGAGCGCGCTTCGAATCCCGCGACGCTGGCGGCCGGGGACACGGGCTTGGCCCGATAGTGGGCGCAGGCAGCGAGCTGGCCCGCACAAACCAGGATCAGGAAGCCTCGGACGGCCGCCCTCGCTCGGATGACCATCGAAGAACTATACTGCAGTCATAAGTCGAAAAGCTCATCCGGATACTCTGCTGGAACAGATTGCGGATGTTGTTCCATTCCTTGGGCAGCGGTCCGCGGCCGGCGCGCGCCACGGCGCACATTTGCCGGTGCTCTGTTAGGATTTCTCAACTTCCAGCCGCTGAGAATTCAGTATCGGAGTCCAGCGATGACGCCACTGAAGTGCCTGCTGCTGCCCGCCTGCGCGATGCTGCTGCTTTCCCCCTCGCCGCAGGCCCCTGCGGACGAGGACCAGTCGCCCGCCACGGCGCAGAGCAATCAGCCGCCGACTCTCAGCACGGCGCAGCAGCGCGCGGTCGGGATACTGGTTGCCCCCGCGTCGGCGGCCAGGCTGCCGCAGAGCACCGACGCGTACGGCGAGGTGCTCGACCCGTCACGGCTGGTAGCTGATGCCGGCCGGGTCGATTCCTCGCGGGCCGCCGCCAAGGCGGCCGCCGCGGAGACCGCGCGGCTGCAAGGGTTGTACCGCGGCGCGGATGCGTCGCTGAAGGCTGTGCAGGTGGCCGAGGCGGCGCAGATCGAGGCACGGGCCCGTGAGCGGGAGGCGCAGTCCGAGTTCGTGCTGCGCTGGGGACCGTTGGCGCAGCTCGGTGATGCGCCGCGCACGAAGCTGATCGAACAGCTCGCCGCCGGCCGGCAGCTGCTGCTGCGTGCCGATCTGCCGGGTCGGCACAGCCTCGGGGCGGTACCGACGCGGGCGCTGGTCGATGTCGATGGCATCGAGGTGCCCGCGCTCGTGCTCGGTCCGCTGCCGCAGGCCGCGACACAGATGCAGAGCACGGGCCTGCTGCTGCAGATGTCGAGTCCTCCTGCCGGCCTGGGAGCGAACGCGCGGCTGCCGGTGACGCTCGAAGGAAAGGACCGCGACGGATGTGTTGTGCCGAACGGAGCCCTTCTCTATGGCGAGCAGGGTGTCTACGTCTACCGTGTGCTACCGGACAAGACAAAGGACGGCGATACCCGGTTCGCGCCGCTCTCAGTCACCCTGTTGCAGCAGTCGGGCGACGGTTGGCTGGTGACCGGGCTGAGTCCCGATGAGCGCATCGTCGTTCGCGGGGCCGGCGCGCTGTGGTCGCTCCAGGGCTTGGGCAACATCTCCGGCGAAGATACCGACTGATGCTCAGTGCCATCGTACGCGCTTCGCTGGCGCACCCGCGTATCGTCACGGCGCTGTCGATACTGATCACCGTCGGAAGCTTCGGCGCGCTGCTCAACGCGCGCTTCGATGTGTTCCCCGACTTCGCACCACCGCACGTATTGGTGCAGACCGAGGCGCCGGGACTCGACGCGCAGCAGGTCGAGGCCCTCGTGACACGGCCTCTCGAGGGGCTGCTGGCGGGCACCCAGGATGTGGAGGCGGTACGCTCGACATCGAGCCAGGGTCTCTCGGCGATCCAGGTGGTATTCGACCGTCGCGGCGATCCATACCGACAGCGTCAGGTCGTGACGGAGCGACTGGCGGAGGCCAGCGGCATCCTGCCTGCCGGAACGGGTCCGCCGCTGCTCTCGCCCCTGTCGTCGTCGATGGAGTACCTGTTGCATTTCGGCTTCACCAGCGACCGGCTGACACCGGTACAGCTGCGCGCGCTCGTGCGCTGGGTGATCGAGCCGCAGATCCTGGCGGTGCCCGGCGTGGCGCAGGTGCAGCTGTTTGGTGGCGCCGAGCGCGAGCGCCAGGTGATGGTCGATCCGCAGAAGCTGGTCGCCGATGGGTTGACGTTGGACGACGTTGTGCGCGCTACGGGGAGCGCCATCGGGCTGATTGGCGGCGGCTATGTCGAGACTCCATCGCAACGCCTCGTGTTGCGTGCGCAGGCGCCGGGCGCGACGCCTCATGCGCTGTCGCAGGCGGTGCTCGCAACTCGCGGCGGCCTGCCCGTCCGTCTCGGTGATGTCGCTACCGTGCTCGATGCCGCAGCGCCCCGGTTCGGCGACGCGATCATCGGCGATCAACCCGGCATTCTGGTCGAGACCTCGACGCAATATGGTGCAAACACCCTCACGGTGAGCCAGGCGCTCGAGCAGCGGCTGAACCAGCTCGCGCCGGCGCTGAAAAAGGCAGGCGTGATCTATCACCCGGCGCTGCTGCGGCCGGCGAGCTTTATCGAGAGCGCGCTGGTCAGGCTGCGCGCATCGCTGTTGATCGGCGCGGTGCTGGTGGTGATTCTGCTGCTCGTGACCCTGCGCGACTGGCGCGGCGCGCTGATCTCCTTTTCATCGATACCGCTGTCACTGCTCGCGGCCGTATGGATCCTGGAATTGTTCAGCGAGTCGCTGAACACGATGACGATCGCCGGCCTGGTGGTTGCGCTCGGTGTCGTTGTCGACGACGCGGTGATCGATGTCGAGAACATCACACGCAGGCGCCGCAATGCCGGCGCGGCGGGCGCGGAGCTCGATGCACGCCAACTGTTCGTCGACGCCTCGTTGGAGGTGCGACTGCCGGTGTTTTATGCCACTGCCGCGGTGGCAGTGGCGTTGCTGCCGATCTTCATGCTCACCGGCATCCAGGGCACGTTCTTTCGGCCATTGTCGCTGGCCTTTCTGCTTGCGGTCGGCATCTCACTGCTGGTGGCGATGAGCGCCACGCCGGCGCTGTGTGCGGTGCTGATGCGCAGACACAAACCCCCGGCCGAGGCGCGCTTTCTGCTTGCGTGCAAGCGCTTCCAGCGGCGCACGATCCAAAGGCTCTACCGGCATCCACGCACGGTGCTGGCGCTGCTGCTCGGCACCGGGATCGCCGGCGCCATTTTGCTGCCGTTCTTCGGTCAGCGACTGCTGCCGGATTTCCGCGAGAACTACCTGATCGCCCACGCCACATTGCGCCCCGGCGTCTCGCTGCACGAGACCACCCGCGTCGGCCGGCAGATGTCGAAAGAGCTGGTAGCGATTCCTGGCGTGGAGAGTGTCGCTGAGCAGATCGGCCGCGCCGTCAACGGTCAGGACCCGGATGCGCCCAACGAGAGCGAATTCGATATCCACATCAATCCGGGCGCGGGCTATACCTCCGGCCAGATCGCCGCCGCGATCCGCAAGGTGTCCGAAGACTTTCCGAACCAGGTCACGGAGACCTACTCGGTGCTCGCCGAACGCATCGGCGAGACCCTTTCGGGCGAGACCGCGCCGTTCTTCGTCAGTGTGTTCGGCAGCGACCTCGACACCGATGACGCCATTGCTGCGCGGATCGAAGCGGTGCTGCAGCGGCTGCCGCACGCCGGCGAGGTGAGCCTGGAAGTGCCGCTGCGCCAGCCCGAGCTGCAGGTGCAACTGCGGCCGCAGCGGTTGGCGCTCTATGGACTGCAGGCAGGGGAGGTGCTGCAGGCGGTGAATGCGGCTTACCAGGGCACCATCGTTGGCCAGCTGGCGCAGTCGGATCGCAGCATTCCGGTGGCGGTGCGCATCGCCAGCACCGGCGCCTCGCCACAAGCCGTGGGCGCGTTGCTGCTGCGCAGTCCCGATGGCGCGGTGGTGCCCTTGTCGGCGGTCGCCAATCTCGAGGTGGAGTCCGGGCGCAGTCTGATCGATCACGAGGATGGCCTGCGCCGCCAGGTGGTAACCGCCAACCCCACCACCTCCGACCAGACCGGCTTCGCCGCGGCCGCGCGCCGCGCGATCGCCGCGCAGGTCAAACTGCCATCCAACGTGTATCTGCGCTACGGCGGTGCGGCTGCGGAACAGGTCGTTGCGGCGCATCAGCTCTATCTGCACGCGGCGGCCGCGGTCATCCTGATCGTACTGCTGATGGCGCTGGCGTTCGGCCGCACGCGCCATGTGGTGTTGGTGTCGTTGGTGCTGCCGAGCACGCTGATCGGCGGTGTCGCCGCCTCGGCGTTGACCGGTGCGACGTTGACTCTGGGCGCGATGGTTGGCTTCGTCGCGCTGTTCGGCATGGCCGCGCGCAACACCATATTGCTCGTGTCGCACTACAATCACCTGGTGTGTGCCGAAGGCCAGACCTGGGGGTTGGAAACCGCACTGCGCGGCTCAGAGGAGCGGCTGACGCCGGTGCTGCTGACCGCGCTCATGACCGCCCTGGCGCTGCTGCCGGTGGCGATCCAACTGCATCAGCCCGGCCACGAGATCGAAGGCCCGATGGCGGTGGTGATCCTCGGCGGCCTCGTGTCCTCGACGATCGTCAGCCTGCTGCTGGTGCCGCCGTTGGCGGCGCGCTGGCTCGAGCCCGATGCCGGAGAGTCGTGATGTTCCATCTTGCGTGGCCGTGGATGGCGCTGCTGCTGCCACTGCCATGGATCATGCTGAGGCTGCGCCGCGCCGGGGAGCCGGGCGGCTCCGCGCTATACCTGCCCTTCGCCGCATCGATGGAGATCCCGGCCGTTGCCGCCAGGCGGCCGCGGGGGGTGCAGATCCTTCTGACTGCGGTCTGGACGCTGATGGTGCTGGCCGCCATGCGGCCGCAGTGGCTGGGGCAGCCGCTGCCGGTGCCCACGCGCGGGCGCGAGATCATGTTGGCAATCGATTGCTCGGGGTCGATGGCCACCGAGGACATGGGAGGCGCGAGCCGCCTGGAAATCGCGCAGATCGTGGCCGGGCGCTTCATCGAGCAGCGCCGTGGCGATCAGATCGGCCTCATTCTCTTCGGCACCCGTCCCTATCTGCAGGCGCCGCTCACGAATGACATTTCCGCCGTGCACCAGTTTCTGGACGAGGCCGTGGTCGGCGTCGCGGGTCCGCAAACGGCGATCGGCGATGCCATCGGTCTTGCGATCAAGGAGCTGCGCCAGCGCGAGCGCGCGAGCGGCGCCCCGGTGCAGCATTCGGTGCTCATTCTGCTCACCGATGGCGGCAATGACGCCGGGGTCATTCAGCCGCTGGAGGCGGCACGGATTGCCGCGCAGACACGCCTGCGCATCTTCACGATCGGGGTGGGCGCGGCCGAGAAACAATCCCTCTTCGGACTCACCACCGGCAACACCGAGCTCAACGTCGGACTGCTGCGCAATATCGTGCGCATCACGGGCGGCGAGTATTTCCGCGCCACGAGTCCCGAGGCGCTGCAGGCGGTTTACCGCAGGATCAACCAGCTCGCGCCGGCCCCGGCGCACAACCGGTGGCTGCGGCCCGCGGCCGAGTGGTTCAACTGGCCGCTGACGCTGGCCTTGCTCCTCAGCCTGCCGACAGTCTGGCTGATGGCGGAGCGCCTCTGATGCGCATGCCGAATGGCTTTGCTCACCCGTTGGATAGAAGGATCAGTGTCGCGCCGATGATGGGGCGCACCGACCGTCACTGCCGCTATTTTCTGCGCGGGTTTTCGCCACGGATGCTGCTCTACACGGAGATGATGACCGCGGCCGATCTGGCGCACGACGACGGTGCCGGCCTTCTCGCGTTCGATCCGGAGGAACATCCCGTCGCGTTGCAGCTGGGCGGCTGTGACCCGCACGAGCTGGCGGCAGCGGCCCGCAAGGGTGAGCAGGCGGGTTATGACGAGATCAATCTCAACTGCGGTTGCCCGAGCGATCGTGCAACAGGGCGCGTCTTCGGCGCCTACCTGATGCAGCGGCCGGATACCGTGGCGGCCTGCGTGGCTGCCATGCGCGCAGCCGTTCGTGTGCCGGTGACGGTCAAGATGCGCATCGGCGTCATCGAGGGTCGGGGCAGGGCGGCCATCGATGCCAGCCGCCGCTTCGATCAGGCCGAGCTCGCGGCGCTTCACGGTTTTGTGGGTGTTGTACGCGATGCCGGTTGCGATGCCGTGATCGTCCATGCGCGCAAAGCCGTTCTCGGTGGATTATCGGCGCAGGACAATCGGGAGATTCCTCCGCTCCAGTACGACGTCGTGAGTCGCGTGAAGGACGCCTTTCCCGATTTGCAGGTCGTGGTGAACGGCGGTCTGCGCGAACCGGAGACGATCGTACGCGCGCTCGCTGGCCTGGATGGCATCATGCTCGGGCGCGAGGCGTACCATCGACCCCTGGTCCTCGCCCGGGTTGCGGCGCTGGTCTACGGCGCGGAACCGACTCCCGACGCCGTTGCGCGCTCGCGCGCCATCGAGCGCATGCGGCACTATGCCGAGCGTCAGGTGGCGAGCGGTGAAAAGCTATCCGCCGTCGTCCGACACATGCAGGGTCTGTATGCCGGCGAGCCTGGAGCGCACGAGTTCCGGCGTACGTTGAGTGAGGGTGCGCGTCGTCCGGGTGCGGGCGCGGAACTGTTGGCGCAAGCCGCTGCGAGCGCTGAGGGACGCTGAAGCCGAAGCCCTGGCTTTCCTGAGGCGGCGAAATTTCCACTAGACATATCGCGCTCGAGCAGCCATGCTTGGGTGAGCGCGGTCTCAAGCCTGTCTCTTTTTGGCGACAAGACTGCGTGTGAGCTGAGACAAGGGCAAACCCGCCGAAAGGCGGGGACGCAAAGCTACCGGTCTAAAGGCGTTACAGTCTATGACAGCGGGGTTGCCACTCCACCTCCCATGTGTGAGCGTGCAAGCTCGATTGCATCGGATCTGACGCTCTCCCGGCGGCGACTGACTTTCGGGGGAACTCATGACATCGACATCGGCGAGATCCGTTGGCCCTCTAAACGCCAACATCGTGCATCGAGGCGAGGCCGGCAGCGGCCCATTCATGCTCACCCTGTGCCGGTTGGTGGAGCCGGTCTCGATCCGGCCGCCCCAGTCGCCGCACCTGAGACCATTCACATTCTTCACGACTCGCATGCGCCAGCGCGACGGCAGCGAGCATCTCTACCTGCACATGGGGTTCTTCGAGACCCTGGCCGACGCCGAGAAGTGGGCGCGCGCCGTGCGCGGCCGGCACCCCGAAGCGGTCGCGGGCGCCGCACCGCGCGCTCTGTGGCAATTGCCTGATTCCGCCGAGCCGAAGTGGCAGGCGGTTCAGTCGCAGGAAGGAACGGCGGACAGCCCGCAGTTCGCTCCAGTCGACAAGCGGTCGCTGACCGACACTCAGGTGCTCAACATTCTGGAGACGCGGCAGCCGTCGACAGGTCCGAACGACCATGACGGCAAGGGCAGCGAACAGATCGAGCTTCTCCGCCCCGACGACACTGTCATCCGGCATGCGTTGAAAGAAGCCGTCGCCAAAGGCATGGCGATTTCTTTCGCCGTGCAGCTCCACTGGTCGGCGCGGCCGATCGACATGAGCCGCGTGCCGTCACTTGCCATTTTCAGGGCGTATACGCTGTATTCGCTCGAGAGCCGCAGCGCGAACCGCTCCTGCTTCTTCTTGCGGCTCGGGTTCTTTGGCGACCCCATCTCGGCGAAGCAGGTTGCCGCCCACGTGCGCTCGAGCTTCGGCTCGGCGGCCGTGGTGCCCGTGCTCGATGAGGAAATCACGCTTGCACGGGAAGCCTGCAATGAAACCTCTTTGATTCCCAGTCTGCTGCGGCAACGTCTCGATCAGGCGCCCGACATGCACGGCAAGCCCGAGAGCCGCAGCCGTCGCCCTTCCTCAAAGTGCTCCGAGACGCTGGAACAGACGCTCGCTCAGCTCGCCGAGCGCGAATTGCTGAGTGACCCCGACCTGCTGAGCGACACCGGCGTCCGCCACCTGAAGGTTGAAATCGAAAAGCTAGTGTCCGGCACCCGGCACTGAAACGGCCGGTACTGCTACTCCTGTTTTGACCATCATGCCGGCAATCTCCTTCACGAGCTTGGCGGCCACTCCGGCCGTCATCTCGGAGATGTCGCAACGCGGGTTGTACTCGACGATATCGGCCGCGACGATCGGCTGATCGATCGCTTGAATGAGATTGATCACCTGACGGGTGGACAGGCCGCCAGGCTCTCGATGCGATACGCCGGGAGCAAATGCCGGGTCCAACGCATCGATGTCCATCGAAATGTACACCGGCGTTTTCAGGTCGAATCGTAAGGAGTCGCCGCAGTGCGCCGCCTCGACGACCTCCACGCCGAAGCGCGCGAACTGCTGCCGGTGATGGTCGTTGACGCAGCGCAATCCCACTTGAATCAGGCGATCCGCGAGCCGCTCTTCCATGATGCGGGCGAACGGAGATGCGTGCGAGCGCTTGTTGCCCTGGTAGGCATGGTAGATGTCCGGATGAGCGTCGATGTGCAGAATGGTCAACTTCGAGTGATACCGGCGTACCGCCCGCATCACCGGGTGGGTAACGGCATGGTCGCCTCCGAGGCAGATCAGTGGACCGCCACCGTCGAGGGTGCCTGCCACGACGCGTTCGATGAGCTCCCATGGATCCGGGCCCGCGGCTTCGAAGCTGATGTCACCACGGTCGTCGATTCGGCCGGCGGTGCTGACATCGATGCCTGATTCGCTGAATTCAGTGTACGTATCGCTACGCAATTGCCGGCGGATCAGCGGCGGCGCTTCCGCAGCGCCCCTCATGAACGAGGAATTGTCGTCATGCGGGATTCCGAGCAGCGAGACTTTGCTCATCATGCGCGACCCGCCGCTCAGATGCGTTCCCGATTCGGCGCCGAGGTGATCGCAGCGGCGAGCTGCTCGAACGTGAAGGGCTTGATCAGAGTTCGCGCCGATCCCAGGGCGGCGGTGTCCGTTTCCGACGCTTCTCTCGTTGCAAAAATCACATTCAGGGCCGGGAAGCGCGATTTGGCGTGGCTGGCGAGCGTCGTGCCGGGCATGTCGGAAAGACCAACGTCCGTCAGCAGAACGTCGATCGGGTTCGATGTGAGGATGGAGAGCGCGGTGTACGCATCGCTGGCGGACATCGCATGATGCCCCATGGCCGACAGCATATCGACGGTGGCGTCGCGCGTGTCCGTATTGTCCTCGCAGACCAGGACCCGGATCGGCTTCGAGGGCATGCTCGCTGGGCGCGGACCCGCCGCCGAATAGGCGCTGGACACGATCTGCGCCTTTCGCTGCGCGGCCTCGGACAACATGTAACGGAGCTTGCGCGCCAGGGCATCCCGAGAGTAGGGCTTGCTCAATAGCTCGACCGATTCACCCACGGTTCCGGAGCTGGCAAAGGCGTCCTCGGTGTAGCCTGATGTGAACAACACCGCCAGGTTCGGCATCCGCTCGCGCGCCTTGCGCGCCAGCTCGGTGCTCTTCATGGGGCCCGGCATGATGACATCGGTGAACAGCAGCTCGATCGGCATGCCGCTCTCGATGATGCTGAGAGCGCTCTGCGCATCCTTCGCCTTGAGCACCCGATAGCCGAGATCGCTCAGCATTGCCACCACGGTCTCACGCACGTGCTCGTCGTCCTCGGCGACGAGGATCATCTCGTTGCCGCCCGTGGCCGGGATCGAATCCCCTTCGTCGAGTGCATCTTCCGACTGTGTCGAGCGCGGCAGGTAGAACTTGATGGTACTTCCCTGGCCGAGCGCGCTTTCGATGTTGATGTGCCCGCCGGACTGCTTGACGAAGCCGTAGACCATCGACAGCCCGAGCCCGGTTCCCTTGCCTTGCGGCTTGGTGGTGAAAAAGGGCTCGAACGCCTGCTCGATCACTTCAGTGGACATGCCGGATCCGGTGTCAGTCACCGCGACCATCACGTACTCACCGCGCATGACCGTCTCATGGGCGGTCATATAGTCCGAGTCCAGAACGATATTGGCCGCTTCGATCAGCAGGCGGCCGTGGCCTTCCATGGCATCGCGGGCGTTGATCGCCATATTCAACAGCGCATTCTCGAGATTGCCCGGATCGACGAGCGTATTCCACAAGCCCTGGCCGATCACGGTCTGCACCGCGATGCCTTCGCCCACGGCCTTGAAGATGATGTCTTCCATGTCGTCGATGAAACGCCCGAGATTGATCACCTTTGGCGCCAGGGGCTGTCGGCGGGCAAAGGCGAGCAGTTGCGAGGAGAGCTTGGCGCTGCGCGCGACCCCATCGAGAGCGATCTGCACACGCTTCTCGGCGGCTGCGTTGCCGCTCACATAGTGCTTGAGCAAATGCAGGTTGCCGCTGATGACGTGCAGCAGGTTGTTGAAATCGTGTGCGATGCTGCCGGTGAGATTGCCGATGGCCTCCATTTTCTGGCTGTGACGGAGGGCGGCCTCGGCCTCGATCAGCTGTGCCGTGCGCGATTGCACCCGCTCCTCGAGCGTGCGGTTGAGCTCGGTCAGGGCCGTCGCCGCTTTGCGGGCTTCGCTTTCGCTGTGCTGCAGCGCCGCCACGATCGCCCGGCGCTCCGTTACATCGCGCAGGATCACCGTGGCAAGGAGGCGCGCGCCGCTCCGCCAGCGCGATGCGGAACCCTCGAAATAGCGCAGCTCGCCGCCGCTGTTCGCGGCAAGCAGCCCCTTGGAATGGCCCGCGCCAGTGCCGTCGATTGCGTTCTGCCACAGGGCGCCCCATTCGTCTCGGGTTTCGAACAGATGGGCGGCGTTGGTTCCGACCAGATGAGCACGGACGAAGTGCGCGAGGGCAGCCGGATTGGCGAATTGGATCAACCCCTCCTCGTCGACGGTAATGATGATGTCAGGAGCGCTAGCGACCACGGCGTCGTAACGGGCTTCCTGCTGATCGCGCAGATAGCGCACTCGGCGGGTTGCTGCCGTGACATCGGTAATGGCCAGTACACATCCGTCGGCGGGGGCTTCGCCGACGGGTGAGACCGAGATGTCGTGCAGCAGCGGCTGCCGTGAGCGGGTCTGCAGCGGCAGGAGGGTCGGGTTGAGGGTGTGGGTGATTATCGTCGAAGCGCCGTTGGTCAGCGCGAGGGAGATCGCGGTCAACAGCCTGGACGGCTCCGCCTGCGGGAATATCTCGCTGAGCAGTTTGCCGTGTGCGAACTCTGCGGTGATTCCGGAGCTGACGCTCATCCAGACGTTCCAGAAAGCGACGCGACCCGCTTTATCGAGAACGACAAAACCGCCGTTGATGGCATCGAGGATCGAATGGCTCGATATCGCGTTGTTCGCCATGACTACAGGCTGCGCTCTAGGCGGTCGAGCGCTCGATATAAGCGTCGAGCAGTTTCTGCAGCATGACCAGCGAGGGCAGATCGAGGATCATTGCGAGAAATCCCTGAATGTCGCGTTGCTTGACCGTAAAATTGATGTAGATGAAGAGCACCGTCTCCTGGGCGGCGGAGCTTGGGCGGAAGAAGTCCGGCCCCTCGCCGTGGATGACTTCGGGGAGCGAGATCTTCAGGTTGCGTTGCAGGCAGTTGGCCATGGTCGAGAGGCAGCCGTTGAGCAGTATGTTGCCGGTTTCGGCGAGGGCTTCCTGCTCGAGCTCGACGATGTCGTCGAGCGACAGCTCCGGCCCGACCAGGGCGCGGATGAGCTCCATGCTTCTCGCTTCGGGGAAGATCAGCAGGGCGCGCCCGCGGATGTCGCCTTCGAAATCCTGGTGAATGCCGACCAGTC
The DNA here is from genome assembly GCA_036489335.1 of Steroidobacteraceae bacterium. GTDB lineage: Bacteria > Pseudomonadota > Gammaproteobacteria > Steroidobacterales > Steroidobacteraceae > 13-2-20CM-66-19. The sequence continues at coordinate 68,230 of DASXFY010000073.1, read as the reverse complement.
GCTTGGCATCATGGTCCTTCAGGTTGGCGATGGCCTGCTCCCGGGTCACGACACAGGCCTTCGGTACGGATAGGACGACCTCCTCGCGAACCAACTCGCTCAGACTCGTTGCGGCACTGCTGACGCCCAGATTCACCAGCTCGGTCAGGGCATCGAGCTGCAGCTCGCTGAGGGTGGGCGTCGCGCTCATCGGGGGTGTGCCTTTTGCTGCTCGACGGCGGAGGTCAGAAAGTCGGCCAGGGCGCTCTCGGTCACGGGCTTGGGCAGAAAGGTAGCGCCGGCGGCCTCGGTCCGCTTGATCACCTCGACCTGGCGATTGGCTGAGATCACGGCAACGCTGACCCTGGGGTCGAGAGTGCGCAGCTCCGCCGCCAATGTCACACCGTCCTTGCCGGGCATGTTGAAATCGACCAGCACGAACTCGGGCGACAACTCCTTGGCTTGCGCCAGCGCCTGGATGGCGTCGGCGGCCTCGATTCGCCGCCAGTCCGGACGCAGCGCGCCCAGCACCTTGGCCACGGACATCCGGGCGAGCTTGCTGTCATCGACGATCAATACTTTGTAGGTCACGGGATTCCTCAGTCAACTGAACGTGATCGCCGGCGCGACCCAGTCCCTGAGGCCGGCATTGGCCGGCGGTCCCAGGAGCTTGGGCTTGACCGCCATCAGGACCTGGACCACCGCGGTGTGAGCACCCCGGCACTCCCGCCAGTCTACGGTCGCCGCCGGGTCGGCGAACAGATGCTGCAACAGCGCTTCGGCGTCCGCGCTGGGGCAGGTGCCGATCAGTTCGATGCAGCCGGCGGCGGTGACCCGGACCGTCATTGGAGCATCTCGGCGATGTCGAGCACCAATAGAACTCTGCCGTCGCCCAGTAGGGTCGTCCCCATGATTCCGGGCGTGCCGGTGAGCAGACCTTCCAGGGGTTTCAATATGAGGTCCAACCGCTCGACTATTCGATCCACCTGAAACGCGCCGCATTCTCCATTGGCGGTCGCCACCACCAGTGTCGCGCCCTCGTCATCCGCCGATGGCTCCGCCCCGAGGGCACTCGCCAGATCGATCACCGGCAGTGCGCGATTTCTCAGGACGACGACCGGCGCGGCACCGACTCTTGAGATGGCGGCTTGCGGAACGCGAGTCGTCTCGATTATAGCCTCTAGCGGCAGTCCGAACATCTGACCTCCAGCCTCGACCGTCATCACGTGCGTCATCATCACGCTGAACGGGAGCGATAGCTTTACCGCGGTGCCCAGGCCCGCAGCGCTCGCGACGGAAACGTGGCCACCTGCTTTTTCGACCGCCCGGCGGACGGCGTCCATGCCAACCCCGCGTCCCGAGATTTCCGTGACTCTCGCGGCGGTGGAAAAGCCTGGGGCAAAGATCAGGTCGAGCGCTTCCGGCTCCGTCAGGGTCAGGACCTGCTCCTGCGCGATCAGTCCGCGCGTGACCGCGACCGCGCGCACTCGCGAGACGTCGATGCCGGCGCCATCATCGCTGACCTCGATGAGAACCTGATCGGCACGGCGCTGCGCCGCGATCCGAAGACAGGCGGCAGGCGTTTTGCCGGCGGCGATGCGCTCGCTTGCGCTCTCCACGCCATGGTCGATCGCATTGCGCACCAGGTGGAGCAGGGGCTCGAAGAGCATTTCCACGATGGTCTTGTCCGCCTCCGTCTGGTCGCCTTCGATGACCAGGTCCACCGACTTGCCGAGGTTCGCGGACATTTCCCTCACGAGGCGAGGAAAGCGCTGCAGCACGGTGCGTAGCGGCCGTACCCGCATCCGCAGCACGGATCTGCGCAGCTCATCCACGAGATGTTCGAGAGTGCCATGGCGGTCCTTCAGGAGGTCTGCAAGCGAGGGATCACCGGCGCGGGCAAGCTTGGCGAGGTGACCTATGGCGTTGTTGACGACCGTGAGCTCGCCAGCCAGACGGACCAGAACATCGACCTGTTCGGCGTCGACTCTGAAGGTACGCGCCCCGAGTTCCGGCGCTCGCCCGTGATCGGGTGCTGCCGCCATCTCCGCCGGGGGTTCCTCGGTCAGCAGCAGCGCGAGGGCCTCGCTCAAGGGTTGTATCGACAGCGCCAGCAGGCTCTGCTCGGTGGCGCGGGAGATCTGCTCGGACGGCTGCGCGAGGCCGCACGACCGCAGGGCGTTCGCTGCAACCGCTCCCGCAGAGCCCACTCTGCCCGAGAAACTCTGCGGCGACCCGGCGCCGAGGAGCGCCTGCTGCGCCTCGATGACAGTGAGTACGAGAGTGGGGAGGGGCCCGGCGTCTGAGACGCCGCCGGTAGTGACGGCCACCACCTCGCAATCACCGCTGTGGCCCTGAAGATGTACGTGCAGTTGCGCAGCCGCAGCAGCGCTGAGCGCCGTGAGGATCAGGTTGCAGCGAAAGGGATCGAGGGTGTCCGGCGCTGCCCAGGGTTCGCGCGCGGACAGCTCGAGCGCCAGCAGGCCGGGCAGGGATGTCATGCGCGCCAACGGATCCTCTCCGTGGTAGAGACTATCCGTGGCAGGCACGAGGCGGACCGCGTTGAGCGCTCTGGCCGCGACCGCGCCCTGTGTCTTCACGATATCCGCCACCCAGGGGGCGGCGGGGAGCTCTCCAGCCTGCACGATGAGCTGATCCGGCGGCTTTCCGCCATCGCGAGGTAACTCGCCGGAGCGCTCGATCGAATCCAGCCACGCGCTCACCCGGTCGAGATGCGAGAGGCACTGTCCGATGTGCGCGGAGGTCAGCGGTTGCCTCCCCTCGCGCGCTTCCGTGAGGACCTCCTCCGCGGCGTGCATGGCGCTTTCCATCACCGGGAACTCGACGATTGCCGCGCCGCCTTTCAAGGTGTGGAATGCGCGGAAAACCTCGTCGAGGCGCTCGGCATCCCGCGGCGAATGCTCGAGAGCCAAAAGGCCGTCGCTGGCGGCATCCGCAATCTCGCGTGACTCGATCACGAACTGCTGCAGGAACTCGTTCACGACGGAACCCCGCTGAGCAGCCGCGCAATCTGCACCAGCCGCTCGCGCTCGACCGGCTTCACCAGATAGTAGTTGGCACCGGCGGCGCGTGCGGCCGCGAAGTCGGCCGTCGCCGCTTCCGTGCTGGTCACGAGCGCGGGCGTGGAGGCCATCGGGCCCGCCTTTTCCCGCAGTGTTCGCAGGAAGGTGAGACCGTCCATTTGCGGCATATTGATGTCGACGACCAACAGGTCGACCGGCCTCGTAAGCAGCGTTTCCAGCGCTTCGAGCCCGTTCAACGCTTCCTCGACCAGGAAGCCGGCGCCTTCCAGTATGGTGCGGTAGTAGACCCGCATGAGCGCGGCGTCATCCACGACGAGTACGGTCTTCGCGAGCCCGCTCATGATCTTGCGCCCGCGGGGCGTTGGTAGACGATGGCATCGGCAAAGCGACGCGCTTCGAAGAGCGGCGAGATCCGGCTCATGGATTCGGTGTGGCCCAGGCAGATGAAGCCGCCGGGGAGCAGGTTCTCGTAGAGGTTTTCCGCCGCGAGTCGGCGCGAGGCATCGTCGAAGTAAATGAGAACGTTGCGGCAGAAGATGACGTCGAACCGCCCATGTTGCCGGGTATCGCCGGGCTCCATCAGGTTCACGAAGCTGAAGGAAACGGAGTCGCGCAGTTGCGAGACTATTTGCCAGCGCTCATCGGGCAGCTCAGCGAAGTATTTGCCGATGAGCTCGGGCGACAGGCGCATCAGCGCGCGGTTGCCGAACGTTCCGGCGCGTGCACTGTCGAGTGCGCGAGTATCGATATCGGAGCCCACGATCTCGATGAAATAATCATCGACCCTGGGCCAGTTCTCGAGCAGCCACATGGCGATCGAATAGGGCTCCTCGCCGGTCGAGCACGCGGCCGACCAGATGCGTATCGACTCACCAACCTGCTTGTCGCTCACCCGTTCCTGCACGAGGTCATTCGTCAGGCACCTGAGCTGGTAGTCCTCACGATAGAAGTAGGTCTCATTGACGGTGAAGGCGTTGACGAATTGTTGGATCTCGTCGTGCATGTCCGTGCGCAGGTGCGCGAAATAGTCCGTGAACGAGACCGACCCGGTGGCCGCCATGCGCTCCCAAAGACGCCGCTCGACGTAGTATCGCTTCGCCTCTGTGAATATCATCCCGGTGCGCCTATACAAGTATTCGCACAGCCTTCGCAACTCGTCTTCGGTCAGAATCGGGCGATCAGTCACGGCTGCCTGCGGCCGTGATGCGGTCCGTAGCCAGCTTGATCGAAAAAGTCAGGAAGGCTGTCTGCGGGAAGCGCTGCGCGCAGCGCGCAAGGGCCGGCAATGCCGTATGGTTGCCGACTTCCGCCAGGACCTCGATCGCCGCCGCGCAGACGTTGATCTCGACCTCTCGGTCGAGCAGGGCACAGAGGCTGCGGCTGGCGCCATCGCTGGGGAGGCCGCGCGCGAGCTCGCAGCTCAGTATCCGCACATCGACATCGGGATCATTCAACAGTAGCGGCAGCAACTCTTGCTTCGCTATGACAGACGAGCGCAACGCATCGAGAGCGCCGGTGCGCAAGGCGGCGTCGTCGGAGCGCAACGTCGGTAGCATGCCGGCGATGCTGTCGCGGGTGCCGATACGAGCCATGCTGGTGAACATCGCTTCGCGAATACGGGCATCGGTCTCCTGCGGCAGCGCCGCCGCGAGCGCGGCCGCCGAGTCGGGGAGCTCGGCCGCCGCGCGGGCGGCGCGCCAACGCTCTTCGGGATCCGCAGCGGCGAGTCCGGTGAGAACTTCGGCGAAGCTCGCTTTCGGCTGCGCCGCCGCGACCTGCGCGGGCTTACGAACAAGCGGCATGGGGTACGAGCCTCTGCAGACGTTGGGCGATGTTCGGAAGAGGCACAACATAGGCGGCGCCCCCGGCCCGCACCAGCTCTCCGGGCATTCCCCAGACGATCGCCGTCTCTTCGGCTTCCGCGATGGTGGCGCCGCCCTGCGCACGCAGGCTCGCCAACGCTTCAGCGCCATCGTTGCCCATGCCGGTCATCAGTATCCCCACCAGGTGGTCGGCCGGAAGATACTGCATCGCAGAGCGGACGAGCCGGTCCGTGCTCGGGTGCCACGGGTAGTCGGGGTTGGAAGGAACGGTCATCGCGACGAGCCCGGAAGGGCGCCTGGAAACAACAAGGTCGGCATCTCCGCGCCCGATGTAGGCGCAGCCAGCTTGCAGACGCGTGGGCTGCGTGACCTCCAGCACCGTCAGCGCGCAGAGCCCGCCCAACCGCTTGGCGAGCGGTCCGGTAAATCCTGCCGGCATGTGCTGTGCGACCAGGATGGGCCAGGGAAAGTCCGCCGGCAGCGGCTCGAGAAGCGCTTCCAGCGCGGGCGGCCCGCCGGTCGAGGTCCCGACGAGCACGAGTCCGTCGCCGCCGGGAGGTGCCGCAACATCGACTGTATCCGCCGCAGGCGGTGCGCGCCGCTTCGCGGTTGTGCCGCCGATCTTGAATTGCACCCGCTCTCGCAGCCTGTGGCTCGCGGGAAGCCGCGCGGCCGCCGCGGTCCGGACCTTCCCGGTGAGAATGGGTCCGAATTCCTGCATCCGCAGGGAAACAGCGCCCGTGGGCTTGGGGACGAAATCCACCGCGCCCAGTCGCAGCGCTTCCAGGGTGGCTTCAGCGCCCTCGGCAGTGACCGACGAGACCATGACGACGGGGCAGGGCCGTTGCACCATGATCCGGTCCAGACACTGCAGTCCGTTCATCTGCGGCATCTGCACGTCCAGAGTGATGACATCCGGCATGAACGCCTCGAGTTGGGCCAGCGCCTCGAGTCCGTTGCGCGCGACCTCCACCGTGAAATCCGAGTCTTCCGCGAGAACCTGGCTGAAGAGTTTGCGCACCAGGGCCGAATCGTCGACTACGAGAACTTTGATCACGCATCCGTCCGCTGCCGCTGAGTCTCGAATTTGTCCAGCAACCCCTGTTCCGCGCGGGTCAGCAGCTCCATCGGGTCGAGCAGCAGCACGATACGGCTCGAGGAGGGGAGATTGATCACGCCGCGCACCAGCCGGGACGTCTCTTCCGTGAGCTGCGGTGCGGGCTCCACCGCGCCCGCACTCGATCGTAGAACCCCTGCGACCTGATCGACGATGACTCCGGCGCGATGACGCTCTGTTTTGACCACAACCAGCCGGCGTGTGGCGACTTTGCCCAGAGGCGGCATGTCGAAGCGCCGACGTTGGTCAATCACCGGTAGGACCTCACCGCGCAGGTTGACGACGCCCTCCAGGAATTTCGGCGTCTTCGGTAAGCGGGTGACCTGGTCCGGAACCCGGGCGACCTCGACGACGGCATCGATCGGCAGGCCGAACTCGTCGTCGCCGAGGCGAAAGACGAGGAAGGTCAGTTCCTGGCGAGCGATCGGCTCCACGGGCTCATCGGGCCCATTCTGCGATCGCTGCTCGGCGGCCAATTTCTGCATCACGTCCTCTCGAAAGAGCTGCTGCGACGAGAGAATTGAAATCAGGCGCCGGCCGGCCTCGCCGCGATACACGGACCTGATTCGCGACTCGCCTCCGGTGCGAGCGGCGAGCGCCGGTGGAACCGGGTCGAGGAGCCTCGTGTCCGCGGTCACGACCGCGCGCGCGCGATCGGCGACGAGCCCCACGCGCGCGCCGCCGACCTTGACGATCAGGACTTTTTCCCGGTCCGACGCCGCCTGCGTCGAGGAGAACCCGAGCAGCGCTCGCAGCGACAAGAGGGGCAGCAGCATGTCTCGCACGGTGGTCAGCCCGAGGACCACGGCTTCCGAATGAGCCAGGGCGGTCACGCTGGCCGGAGCCGGGATGATTTCCTGCACATCCACCAACGGCAGGGCGAACTCCTGCCCTGCAACCTCGAATGTCACGAGAGTCTCGGTCACTTCTGTCTCGCGCTTCTCTTCGCGAACTGCGCCGCTGGCCCTTGGCTTGGCGTCGCGTGGCTGCGCGCGGCCACGGGCGGCGAAAGCGGCCTCCAGCATCGCTTTGATGTCGAGAATCTTTGCCACTCCCTTGCCGCCGGCGACGGCAAGGACGCCGAGCAATCGCTCCGCGCCGTCCGCGCCAACCTCCCGCGCGCGGGTGTCGATCTGCTCTTCGGCGACATGTTCCAGAGCTGTCACGGAATCCACCGCGACTGCGATCGGTGCGCCGACGTCGAGGACGATCGCTCGGGCGCTCGAGCCGTCCGCGCCTGCCGCTTGGCCGAGGAGTTGGCGCAGGCCCGCAATCGGCAGCACCGCGCCGCGCAGGTTGCCGATGCCTAGCAGCGCGGGCGGTCCTTGAGGGACCCGCGCCATCGCCGGCATGCGGATCACTTCCCGTACGTCTTCCGACCTCAAGGCGTAGAGCTGGCCGCCGACGTCGAAAGTCAGGAAGCGTCGGGAATCTAGCTGATGCTGCGGTTGCACGTCGGATCAGGCAGTCTGTTGCCGCATCGCTTCCGCGAGGGAGGCGATTTCCTCGATCGCGGCCGCGAGATCTTCCGCGCCACGCGATTGCTCGTGGGCCGCGGTGGCGGCTTCCCGCGACGACACGCTCGCCTGCTCCGCTGCCGAAGCCACTTGTTGCGCGGCTTGTGCGATTTCCGTCGTCGCCGACAGAACCTTGGCCGCGCCCTCGAGGATGGATTTGCTGGCCATGCCGAGCGCGCTGATGTCATCGGCCAGTCGCAGCAGACCGGCGGAGACGGTCTGGTTCTTCTGCACTTCGACTTCTGCGGTGGTGGTGACCTGTTGCAGATAGCCCTTGAGAATGCTGATCTGGTCGAGGATGCCGCGCGCGGTATCCTTGGCACGCTCGATGTGCGCCGATGCGTCGCGCGCCAGATTTCGAATGTCGTTGGACACCACCGCGAAGCCGCGCCCGGACTCGCCGGCGCGCGCGGCTTCAACCGATCCGCTCACGGCGAGCATGCTGGTCTGAACGGCAACCAACGCGACGGTGTCGATGATCTTCTCGATCCTGCGGCCTACTCCTTCAATGCGGGTAATGGTGCTCATGCTGGCCCGCGTGCCGTCCAGGGCGCTCGACACCCCTGCGACGAGACTCTCGATGGAACGTTGTCCCTCTTTGAGGGCGGCGTCGAGACTCGTCACCCGCTCGTCACCGGCTTTGGCGTTGGCTTGCGTCAGGCGTGCGCTGCGATCGATCTGATTCAAGGCGCTGGCGGTCTGATGGGTTGCCGATGACTGCACCTGCGCGGCCTTGTTGATCTGCTCGACAGCCGCCATCACTTCGGTCGCGGCGCCCGACAGCTCCTGGATCGCGGCCGACAGCTCCTCGGCGCTGGCGCTGATCTGCTCCAGGTTCGAGGCTGTGGCTCGTCCCGAGCGCAGCTTCTCCGCCAGTGCGGCCAATCGTTGCGCGGCGAGCTGTCCTTCATCGAGTGACTTGGTCTGCTGCTCGACGGCGGTCCGCGCTTCGCCCGCCGCGGACGATTGCTCTTCCGCGGCGCTAGCGACCTGTTCCGCTCCTCTCCGGGCCTCCGTTGCCGCGCGCTCGGCTTCCAAAGCAGCCGTGAGGATGCCGCGGCTGACTTCAGCGATCTTCGACATGTCGTCGCGCCTGGCCTGAAAAATCTCGGTGACCCGCGTGGCCGAGCGGGCCTCCTGCAGCGCGCGCTCCGCCGCCTGACGCAGCGCGCTGCCGACTTCCTGAATCTCCTTCTGAATGCTGGCGCTCAAGGATTGGACTTCCCGCGCGCTCCGGTCGGAATTCTCCGCGAGATTCCGTACCTCATCCGCGACCACGGCGAAGCCACGCCCATGCTCGCCAGCGCGCGCCGCTTCGATCGCCGCGTTCAGGGCGAGCAGGTTGGTCTGATCCGAAAGACGGCTGACGATTTGGCTGACCTCCGCGATCTCCCTGGCCCGCGCGTCGAGCTCCGCCAGCAGCGCGACGGAGGCGGACTGGCGCTGTGCTCCTTGCTCAATGGCCCTGATCGAGCCGGCGATCTGCGTGGAAGCTTCAGCCAAGGCGGCGGCGACCACCTCCGTACGTCGGGTTGATGCATCCGCTTCATCGCGCGTCGCCATCAGATCGGCGACGACTCGCTTGATGGCGCTCGACTGCTCCTGGCAGGCGCCTGCCGCCGTTTCGGCGCCACGGTTGATCTGCTCCATGGAGCGCCCGAGCTGGCGAGTTGCCGAGGCAGCCTCTGTCAGGCCACTCGCCAGTTCCTCGGTGGCGGCCGCCAGGCGCTCCGCGGCCGTTTCGTTACGGCGCGCGGATTTCGAGGTCCGAGTCGCCGTCGCAGCGGCGGTTTTCTCGGAAGCGGTGGGCCTGATTGCCTCGCCCTGTGTGGATTCAATCTTTGATTTCTTGACTAAAGCCATTGGGCCCTCAGGATGACGGTGGCGTCGAGCGAGCAGACAGAGGCGGACCTTTTTCTTTGACGAGGGGACCCGGGCGGTGGCAGTGCGCGCGACTGTACCGGTAACACAGCGGATGCTAGGGGATTCGCCGCGGTTTAGCCAAGATTTTCGCGCGCGCCACGCGCCACGCGCGACGTTACCGTGGGCGTGGCCATGACCGCCAACCCGCGATGCGATTTTTTCAGTAACTCACGGCGTCCGTGTTACCTCCGCAGAGGACAACGCCCACGCGCTCTTCGGGGCGCGGTCGATATGCGCCGCTCAAGAGGGCGGCCATTGCCGCAGCGCCACCAGGCTCGGTGGCAACGCGCATCGCACGCCAGAGAACGCGCTGCGCATCCCGAATGGACTCGTCTTCGACGAGCACCGCGCGCTCGACATGCCGTTGCGCGAGCGGGAACATGAGCTCCCCCACCCGGCGCGGCGCGAGAGAATCGGCCGCGATTCCCCCGGCTTCCGCATCGACCGGCCGGCCGGCCTCGAGCGCACGAAACAATGTTGGTGCAGTGCGCGGTTCCACGGCGATGAGCCGCACCCTGCCGGCGAACCAGGCGGCGATTCCGCCGATGAGTCCGCCGCCGCCGACGGCGACCAACAGCGTATCCAGGGGAGAGTCTTCTTCGATCTCGAGTCCGATCGAGCCCTGCCCAAGAAGGGTCTCGGGCTGATCGAAGGCGTGCACTTCCAGCGCGCCCGACTCCGCGGCGAATTCCCGGCTCGCCGCCAGGGCGTCGGCGTAGCGCTCACCGCCTACGACCAGGTTGGCGCCATACTCGCGGATCCGCTCGCACTTCGTCGCAGCCGCTACGCTCGGCACGAAGATGGTCGCGCTTACCCCTACCTTCCGAGCCGCAAATGCCACTGCGAGCCCATGGTTGCCGCCGGATGCCGCGACTACACCCGCCGCGGGAAGGGGACGCAGCAGCAGGTTGGCGAGCGCGCCACGCGCTTTGAAGGAGCCAGCGTGCTGCAGCAATTCCAACTTGAATGCAATCGGGCCCGTGTGCAGGCCGATGTCCGCTCCATCGACACGAATCGTCGGCGTGCGCCGCAGGTGCGGACGAATTCGCCCGTAAACGGTGGCAATGGCTTCGTGGGTAATCTGCATTTGCGGCTCGCGTCGCCTTCTATATATAACATTCATGCGTGCCTGCCGCATCGTGTATCGTCAGCAGGGTCGGTCAGTCCTGCTTTCCGAGATCTCTATATAAAAAATACCTATAAATCAACGTATTACGTATAATAATTCATGTTACACCAGAGCGTTCTGAACATGCAATTCCGTCAGTTGCTGGTAAGCGCCGTTGTTGCCGCAGCCTGCGGCTTCGCACACCCTCTCACGGTGCAGGCGGCAGTCGCGCATCCCTTCGGCGTCGATGATCTCTCGCGTCTGCGTGATGCCTCCGCAGTAGCCATTGATCCGGCCGGCAAGCAGGTCCTCTACGTCGTGAGCTATTTCGGGGCGACGGGCGCGCAGAAGGATCAGGTGCACGAGATAGGGATTGCGGGCGACGGCGATCGCGTGCTCGTGCTGCCCGGGCAATACACACCCGCGGGCTTCCTGGCGAACGGCAGCACGTACGGCGGCTACGAAATCGACCGCAACCAGCAGCTCGCATTCGTGTCGCCGGACAACACGCAGCCCATGCGTCTTTTCGTCTTCCCGACAGGGATGCATGACCCGGTGATTTCCCCCGACGGAACGCATCTCGCGTTGCTGCGCGATCCCAGACCGAAGGACTCCCTCGAGCAGGTGCGTGAGGTCATCGCGAATGACGAATCACGCCTGTACGTGCTGGATGCGGATGGTACGCACGGCGGTTGGTGGTGCTCCGATCTCAACTACGTGGGACAGGTGGCCTGGTCGCCGGATGGCAGGCGCCTCGCCGTGGTCAGCGAGATGCCGAAGATCGGCCATCACGAAGTGCGCGACTCGATAGATGTCTGCGACAAGTCGGGCACGAAGCACGTTGCGGAGCTACCTGCTCCCATCAGTGGCATAGCGTGGACGGACAACGGCAAGACGCTTGCGTTCACCAGCACCACTACGCAGGTGCTGACGCCCGACCACGTGTGGACGGTATCACCCGATGGTGGTACCCCCCGAGACCGTACGCCGAAGCTGGACGGCTCCGCACTGGGCCTGGTGGGCGACTCGCACGGGACCGTTTGGGTGGAGCTGCACAAGGGTGTCGCCATCGAGGTCGGTCGCTTCCAGGACGGACGGCTCACGACTGCGTATACGTGGCCGAACGGAATGGCGGTGCAACCCGTCTTTTCCATGCTCGCGAGCTCGCCGGAGGCTATGGCCTTCACCGTCGCCGATTCCACTCATAGCCGCAACGTTGCTGTCGCACACGGCGGGCAGCTCGAGCGGATCACGCACGAGTCGGACGATCTCATCTCACATTTGAGCCTGGGCGAGGTTCGCGTGGTCAATTGGACCTCCAAGGACGGTACGCACCTCCAAGGCATCGTCACATTTCCGGGCGACTACAAGCCGGGTACGCCAGGGCCCTTCCTCGTGTTGCCGCACGGTGGACCGGAGGGCAACGATGCGCTCATGTTCGACTGGGTTGCGCGTTTTGTCGCGGGCCTCGGTTACATCGTCATGCAGCCGGAGTACCGCGGCTCGACCGGCTATGGCTCGGCGTTCATGGATGCCATCTACCGGCACTTCGGCGACCGAGCGTACAGCGATGTCGACAGTGCGACTGACTACGCGATTTCACAGGGCTGGGCGGATCGTAACCGGCTCGCGATCTTCGGCTGGAGCGCGGGCGGCTTCATGACCGCATGGACGGTCACGCAGACCCATCGCTATCGCGCCGCGGTCGAGGGTGCGGGAATCACCGACTGGCTGAGCTTCATTCCGGAGAGCGACATCTCACAGGTCGACTACGATGCCCGCTCCGAGGAACGCGACCCCCAGGCCTTCCTCAAGTTCTCGCCGGTCATGTACGCCGATCGCGTAACGACTCCGTTGCTGATCCTGGGCGGACAGGCCGACCGTCGTGTGCCCATGCTCCAGGGGCGCGAGCTCTTCATGCTGATGGCCGAGCGGCACGAGACGGTGCGCATGGTGACCTATCCCGGCTCGCCGCACTTTCCCACCCTGATTGAGCAACGCCGCAACGTCTTCCAGGAAGTTGCCAACTGGCTCGGCAAATACAACCCTGGCGGAGCGCCCGCGGAGTCGCCAGGGCATGACGGCGGCTCATGAAGCTGACCGACTTCAAGGTTCTGACCTTCGACTGCTATGGGACGCTCATAGACTGGGAGACGGGACTGCACGATTCACTGCGCAAGCTCGTCGCGAAGGCTGACCGCGCCATGCCGCGAGACAGGGTTCTGGCGGAGTTCGGTCGGCACGAGCTCGCGCAGCAGGCCGAGACACCTGCCATGCCGTATTCACAGCTGTTGGCGGTCGTCTACCGGCGGCTCGCCAGGGCATGGGGAATAACGACCAGCAACGAGGAGGCGAACACCTTTGGCGCATCGGTCCCTGATTGGCCGGAGTTCGCCGATTCGGCGGCGGCACTGCAGTATCTCAAGCGCCACTACAAGCTCGTGATCCTCTCGAACGTGGACCGACTGTCGTTCCGCTCGAGCAACGCGCGGCTCAAAGTCGATTTCGATGCAATTTACACCGCGCAGGACATCGAGTCCTACAAGCCGAGCGACAGGAACTTCGAGTACATGCTGCGCCGGCTCGAGGATGATTTTGGCTTCGGCAAGAGCGATGTACTGCATGTGGCGCAGAGTCTGCTTCACGACCACGCACCGGCCAATCGGGCCGGCCTGGCGTCGGCGTGGATCGATCGTCGGCATGCCGAGGGCGGCTGGGGCGCGACCATGCCGCCGGCCGGGACGCCGCACTACGACTACCGATTCGAGAGCATGGCAGCCCTCGCTGAGGCGCATGAGAGAGCGCTCGCAGGGGGAGCCTGATCCATGTCATATCTCGAGGGTCGTCCACGGACTCGCGCGCTGCGATACCAGCAGATCCGGGAAGTCGCCGATAGCGGAATGGGCGCCAAGGACGTGCTGGCATTCTGGTTCGGCGAATCCCATCTTCCGACTCCGGAGCCTGTGCGCTCGGCGGCCGCCGCCGCTCTCATGAGCGGCGAGACATTCTATACGCCGAATCTCGGCCTGCCTGAGCTGCGGCAGGATCTCGCCGCCTATCTCTCGCGCTGGCATCAACCGATTCCGGCCGAGCGGGTTGCCGTTACGAGCTCGGGGGTGTCGGCGCTCATGATCGCCATGCAAGCCACGGTCGAGCCGGGTGCCTCGGTGGTGGCGGTCACTCCGGTGTGGCCGAACCTGTGCGAGATTCCGAAGATTCTGGGCGCCGGGGTGATCTCGGTGCCGCTGCAGTTTGGCTCGAATGGCTGGACGCTGGATCTCGAGCGGCTCATCGGGGCGATTCGACCGGGCGTTGGCGCAGTGGTCATCAACAGCCCGAACAACCCGACCGGATGGACGCTGAGCCGCCCGCAACAGGAAGCCATCCTGGAACGCTGCCGCGCCGTGGGGACCTGGCTGATCGCGGATGACGTGTACGAGCGGCTGTATTTCAGCGCGCCCTGTGCGCCGTCCTTTCTGGATATCGTCGATCCTTCCGATCGATTCATCGGCTGCAATTCCTTCTCGAAGGCCTGGCGAATGACCGGATGGCGCATCGGCTGGGCGGTCATTCCCCAGGCCATGGCCGCGAGCTTCAGCAAGCTGATCGAATACAACACCTCGTGCGTGCCGGGCTTCGTGCAGAGCGCGGCGCGCGTGGCGTTGACGGAGTGCGAAGGGGACGTCGCGTATCAGGTCGCACTGATAAAGGACAACCAACGGCGGCTCTACGACCGTCTGGCAACCTCGGATCAGGTGGAGCTGGGCGCGCCCGCCGCCGGCGGAATGTATGCCTTCTTTCGGATCAGAGGCCTGACCGATAGCCTGTCGTTCTGCAAACATCTCGTTGCCAACGCGCGGCTGGGGCTCGCGCCCGGATCAGCGTTTGGCGATGATTCGCGGGAGTTCGTGCGCTGGTGCATTGCCACGGATCCGGCGAAGCTCGAGGCTGGACTGGACCGATTCGCAGCCGCCATGCTGCTGCCGGCCGGACGGCGGGCGCTTTAGCGGCGAATGAGTCCGCGCCGCGCCGCCTCGAGTGGGTGTGGCTCATGGTGTTGGCTCGGGGAGGATGAAGGTACGCCGCGCCGCGGCTGTCGCGAGTCGCTCGGAGGGGTACCAGCGGGTGAGAGCAGACTTGTCGAAGAGGTCGGGGTTGGTGTCTGGAAACGACTCGAAATCGGCGTAGTCGCAGGCGGCGATTCGCTCCGCGATCAGCGACAGGAAGGCAATCGTGACGGTCTGGTGGAATGCCTGTGGCTTACCGGCCTCCGTGACCATCGCCTGCAGGGTGCGTGAGTAATGCAGGGCCGCCTCCACGAAGTCATACCGGCGGAGCATCTCGAAACCCATGCGCAGGTGTTCCCGATGAGGGAACGCCGTGATCCGGACCTCGCCGCGCATGAACCGATCGAGATCCGAGCAGCCGTCAATCATGGTGTTCATCTCCCGAAACCGGCAGAGAATGGTACCACAGTACAAAGGTACATAACAAGAGTGCGCCTCGAGCTACGGGTGGGCAGGGCGTGCTGCGTTGGGATCCTATCGGAGTAATATCGTGCGATGTCGCGGGGCAATTGGCGGCACGTTCATGGGTGACTCTGCTCTCATGGGACCAGGCGCAGAGCGAGCGCGACGCATCGGCGCCGCCGTCGTGGCGCTATGCTCCCTCTTCCTGAGCGCTCCTGCGGTGGCTACTCCGCCCCAGAACCCTGCCGCCAACGCCAGCTTGCCTGGGGTGACGATCCAAGCAAGCAAGGAGCGACAGGCGCTGCGGCTCAAGGTGGACCACTTCGTGGGCTCGGTGATAGTCCAGCCCTGGGACGAAGCCATCTCGCGCTGGAATGAGCCGGTCTGTCCCCTCGTGGCGGGGTTGCCGCAGGCATTCGGCGAGTTCATCTTATGGCGCGTGACTCGGGCCGCGATGGCGGCACGTGCTCCAATTGCAGGCCAGAAGTGCCACCCCAACTTCTTTGTCGTGGCCAGCAACGCCCCCGAGCAGCTCCTCGAGAAGTGGTGGGCTCGGGATCGGTGGATGTACGACACGCGCCACGGCATCGCGCCCGTTGACAGCTTCATCCATTCAAAGAAGCCTGTCCGCGCCTGGTATAACAGCGACCTGGTCTGCGGAAATGGCGCCCCGGCCGTTTCCGGTGGAACTGCGCTCGCTATCGCCTCGGTGGTAACAGGCGGGGGTGGCTCCTCTGCCTTCGCTGCGGGCGCGCCCACATGCACGGATGGAATCGACACGCACCTGACCTATGCGGATGTCCGATCGATCTCCTCGGCGATCGTCGTCGTGGACCTGCGCCGGATGAAGAGCGCCACTATTCAACAGTTGGCGGACTATATCGCCCTGGTCGGGCTCGCCGATGTACGGCTGGATGCCGATCCCGGCGCTGCGCCGAGTATTCTGCAGCTATTCGCAGGTCATGCGACAGCGCCGCAGCAACTTACCGCGTGGGATCGGGCGCTGCTCTATTCCCTCTACAACACGAGGCAGGCCGATAAACAGCAGGTGTCGGATCTGGAATCGACCATGATCCAGCGAATTGCGCCGTGAGCTCTGCGGCCTGATCGCGGTCAGGGCGCGGCGCCTGGCGCCGCGTATTTGTGGTCGCCGCGGGTGCTCCAGCGGTAGAGATTCTCATCGCCGCAATGCGGGCACTTGAGCACGATCTGGTCATCGGCCTCGGCCGACGCCGACTTGCTTCCCGCCGGTGGAAGGGCGATCGCGATGACCAGTCCGCATGGCCGGTTCTTGCACAGCCAGCCGCTGTAGACATCCCCTGGAACCATTTGACGCGGCGCCATCACCTCGATGTGGCGAACCCCGGGCGACGCCGCTGGCTTGCGTGCCGCGGTTCCCGCGCTCTTCGAAGGACGTTTTATCGACATTGGCGTCTCTTTTGCGTGAGTATGGGCTAGAGCCTACCCCGGCCACCTGAATACTGCCAGCGCCGCATCAGACCGCCCGCAAACGGTCCCAATCGATGCTGACGCCGGCAACTGCCGTGATGGCTGTTTGACCTCTGAGCTCGAGCACGACTGCCTCGCGATAGTGGCCGGCTGCGATTCTATGGATTGCTACGGTACGACCGATGGGATCTATCAGCCAGACTTCGGGGACGCCGGCTCGTTGGTAGGCGCTCAGTTTGACGGTTCGGTCGTAGCCCGCGCTGGAGGGCGAGAGAACTTCTGCAATCCAGTCTGGAGCGCCGCACATGCCGCGGTCGTCGAGCTTCCGCAGATCGCAGACGATCAGGACATCGGGTTGTACTACCGTGTCGACTTGCTCGTCGGCGACGGCTGCGCCCTTGGGCAAGCGCACATCAAAGGGTGCGACATAGACGCGGGCAGATTTTCCCTCGAGTGAAATCGTCACCTGGCGACAAAGCTCGACGACGACTTCCTGGTGTAGTCGCGAGGGCGCCGGCGGTTCTCCAACATAAGCGATGCCATCTATCACCTCGTCGCCGCTGCTGGCAGACCAGGTAAGGTAGTCGGCGTAAGTGTGAATTTTCAGCGGCGGCCGGCGCATACGGCTCATTCTACCGGCTTGCATTTCTATTGCGAAGCAGGAAGGCGTAACCAGACGTCTATGATGCGTAGTCCTCCGACGCGCTGAGTACCTATGGCTGGCGCAGGCTGCGGTACGCCTCCACAATCGCCGCCGCAGAACACTCGATGTCTTCATCGGTCGTTGCCCAGGAGGACACGCTGATCCGCATGGCTGCGCGGCCCCGCCATGTCGTGCCGCCGCACCAACAGGCACCTCGATCCTGGACTTTCGCGATGACCTGCTTCGTTCGAGCATCGTCTTCGAAAGCCACGACCACCTGATTCAACGCTACTTCATTCAATATCTCGATACCGGCGCGCGTCAGCTTGTCGGCCATCTCCCGCGCCTGACGGCAGTTGCGCATGACCAGATCGGTCAAGCCGGATCGGCCCAGGCATTTGAGCGCCGCCCAGACTTCGAGCGCGCGTGCGCGCCGTGAGCTGTCTGGCCCCAGGTTGATGGCATCGCGCCGCCCATCCGCCAACATGAGGTACGAGCCACTGATCGACATGGCTCGTACGAGCGCTTCGCGATCGCGCACGAGCGCAATGCCCGAGTCATAAGGGACGTTGAGCCATTTGTGCGCATCGGTCGCCCAGGAATCGGCGTCCAGGAACGCTCGCAGACCAGCGGCAACCTCGGGGAGGGCCAGAGCCCAAAGGCCAAAGGCGCCATCCACGTGTGCCCACGCGCCATGGTCGTGAGCCCAGGCGATGATCTCGTCGGCCGGGTCGAAGGCGCCGGTATTCACGTTCCCGGCTTGAAGACACACGATGACGGGGCCGTCGATCGGAGGCAACCGGTCGGCACGCATCCGCCCTTGCGTATCGGTGGGAACCCGCAATACCCGATCACGCCCAATGCCCAACATCGAGACCACCTTATACAGCGACGCGTGTGCCTCATCGCCGAGCACCACGGTGATGGGCGGGGCGCCGAAGAGACCGCGTCGGTCCGCGTCCCAGCCGTGCTTACCGAGGATCTGGTTCCGAGCGGCTGCCAGACAGGTGAAGTTGGCCATGGTCGCTCCTGTGACCAGTGCTCCTTCGGAGGACGACGGTAAGCCCAACGCTTCCTTTACCCAACGCAGAGCGGAGGCCTCAAAGCACGCTACCGCCGGCGAAGCGACGAAGCTCATGCAGTTCTGGTCCCATCCTGCCGCAATGTACTGCGTCGCGACAGTAACGGGCAGAGCGCCACCTGTCACGAATCCGAAGTACCGACCGCCGGCACTTGCAACGGTTGCGGGCGAGCCATAGGTGTCGAGAAAGGCCAGAACCTCCGCGGCGTTGGTGGACTCATCCGGCAGGCAGACGTCCAGCGCATCAGTCAGCCGCTCAATGGCGCCCTGCAACGGTCCGACTTCTCGCTCCCGTAGTCCTTCGAGGTAGGCAGCGGCCCGATTTGCCGCCTCGATCAGTAGCTCGCGGACGCTTTCATCGCTCATGGTGTGATCCATCGAAAACTTGGCGGCTGTCGGGCGGGCGCAATCCGAACGCGGACAGAAGGACGGTCAGGTCCTCGGGTTGCATCTTGGCGAAGTGGCCGCCTGTGAATCGCGAATCGAGGGTTACCTCGGCGATTACCCACGGTGGCGGGCTGAATGCCCTCATCGCGGCATCATCGTCGAATTCCACCTCGGCAACATAAAGACCCGCCAGCGGCGCTTCGTACTCATCGATGCCGAAGGGCGGGACGCTGTATCGCGTTTTACGCAGTATTGCGGCGGGCAAGGTCGCGAGAAGCTCGTATTCGTCCGGATTCAGGTAAGTCGTCGAGATGAGGCCCGGTCCACCATCCGGAGCCGGGACCTTCTGCGTAAATTTGCAATACGTGCTCGTTACAGCGCCGCGGGTCTCGATCATTTGCCGCAGGCGCAGGCGCGTGCCGACGAGATAGCGATCGACAATGTACGCGGTCTTATCGACCGCCCCGCCTGGCACGCCTGCCGCCAGAAAGCGGCGTTCCAGTTCGGGTTTGGCATAGCGTGCGGATTTTCCTGCGGGCGCGGAAGGGTTGACGAGGGTGGTTGTATCGTGCATGGAGAAAGCATGCGGCGTCGGAGCACGCTCTGTCCATTGGCGTGGGACATAGACGACCCTTGGAAGACCGGTTCTCATGAACGAGGTGGCTGGGCGCAGTGGAGCAGTGGAAATTCGCCGGGCCCGGGAGCAAACTGCGGTGACGCTGCCGACTTCGCTCGGCTTTAGGGGGATCGCACAATGTTCTCGAAGGCTGCCGCTGAGTTCCTTGGTACGTTCTGGCTCGTCCTTGGAGGCTGTGGGAGCGCGGTGCTGGCCGCGGCCTTTCCTCAGCTCGGCATCGGCTTCATGGGCGTGGCGCTCGCATTCGGGCTCACCGTGCTCACTGGCGTGTATGCGCTCGGGCCCATCTCGGGCGGGCACTTCAATCCCGCCGTGTCGGTCGGGCTATGGGCCGGCGGGCGCTTTCCTGGCTCGCACGTGGTCCCCTATATAGTGGCGCAGGTGATCGGCGGAATCGTCGGCGCCGCCGTGCTCTATCTGATCGCTAGCGGCAAAGCGGGCTTCAGCCTCGCGGGCGGTTTTGCCTCCAACGGTTATGGGGCGCACTCGCCGGGCGGGTATTCCATGCTGTCCTGCGCGGTCACCGAGCTGGTGATGACCTTCGTGTTCGTGATCGTCATTCTCGGCTCCACTCACAAGCGCGCGCCTGTTGGCTTCGCCGGTCTTGCGATCGGGCTCGCACTCACGCTGATTCATCTCATCAGTATCCCGGTGACCAACACCTCGGTGAATCCTGCGCGTAGCACCGCCCCTGCGCTGTTTGCGGGCGGCTGGGCGCTGGCGCAGCTCTGGTTCTTCTGGGTCTTCCCGCTCCTCGGAGGAGCCGTCGCGGGCCTGGTCTATCGCACTTTGTTCGAGGCTGCGCTCATCGAGCCTCCGATCAGCGGCAAGGTCACGGAGGCGGCGCTGGGCTGATCGGGCTACTGTTTAGGCATCTTGAAGACACTACTGGACGGATCCGGCCGCACCAATTGGGTCGTGTGCATGGGGCCTTCCCCTACCAGCATGAGAAGACAGGGGCCCGTGCTGGCTTTGGCGCCATCCCAATGTACGGTATTGGCGATGTCAGTGACGAAGCTGCCGGCGGGAACCGGATACATCTTCTTGGTGTCATAGGTGGCGCTCGCGCTTACCCACCAGGTGCCGGAAACGACATAGACGTATCGATCGGTAGAATGGAAATGTGGCTTGCTGTGGTGACCGGGCCGCCATTTGATCAGCACGCCGTAGATGCCGGGCTTATCGGGGTCCCCAAACAGGGGCGACTGTCCCTTCCCATTCTTCCACTGGATATCCCTGCCGAACACGATTCGAATATGAGTCGGGTCGGGTAGCGGCATGGATGCCGTGACCGGCCCGCTGCGGGTCAGCGCATGAGTGTTGTTGGCGATGTCGGCGGCAAGCACCGAGCGAGCGAGACAGAAGCCAAATAGCGCGGCAACGCCAATTTTGGGCAAGGTCTTCATGGCAGTCTCCTATCCGGTAACCTCAGCAAAGGGCTCGAGGCTGAAGTCAATATGTTTGGTCTCGGGTCCGGCGAGCGCGCCGAGTCACGGCAGCCTCCCGCCGAACCTCATGGCTTTCAATGCTTGTGCGCTGCGGCTTCTAGGCTCGAAGCCGCCTTCGCCAACTGAAGCTCTTCCAAACCTTCCTGCACCAGGCCGAGGACGATGATCCAAGCCACCACGCCGAGCAGCAGGTGCTTGCCCTCGAAGGGCAGGTTCCAGGGCGAATTCCAGATCATGTGAAGCACGACCGCGGCTCCGAACACGCGCAAGAAGCGTGGATCCTTGAGCATATCCAGGCGAAACGGCGCCTTGCCCATCACGCGCCAGAGGGCTCCGGCCGACATGGCGGTCCAGGCGATATGACCGAAAGGTGACAGCAGCCCGCGGCTCATGATGACCTGGCGCATGCCTTCGACATCGTTGAGCTGCAGCGTGGTGCCGCCATAGTTGTCGGTCGAGAAAGTGACGTGCTGGAGGAGATCGAGGAAGGCATAGCCTGCGGACTCGAAAGCGGCGAAGCCGACACCGACGGCCGCACCGAGCAGGAGTCCGTTGAGAATCCAGCGGTAGCGGCGATTGTTCAAGATGAAGGCCAGCACCAGGAGCTTTCCCGGCTCTTCCACCAGCCCGGCGACCGATGCCCCGAGCCAATCCAGCTTGGCGCCAGAGGCCACCTGATATCCGAGCAGCGAAAACAGAATGGATGCCGCGCCGCCGAACACGACGAGACGGCCGATCTGATAGAGCGACACATTGCGGCGGACGTTCAGCTCGAAGAACAGCATCAGTGTTGCGAACGGAATCGCAAACGAGCCTACGAATATGATGCAGGGGATGAGCTTGACGTTGTCGAACTGCTGCCATGCCTCGACGAAGGCGATGTAGGTGCCGAGCGCGATCAGGAATGCGCGGAAGAAGACCCACGGCTTTGGCCAGCGAACGTCGATCCGTGCGAGCGGCGGGGTCGTATCCGGGCCGCCTATCGCGAAATACCGTTCGACCTCCTCTTCGGAGTGGCGGGCGAAGACCTCGGAGAATGTCTCGCCGAGCGAGAACCCCTGCAGCTTCTGCACGCCGGCCGCTCTCGAGATCCGATCGGATACACGACCGAAGAGTCTGTGGCCGGAGACCGGGGTTGCCGCGCTGGCCGCCGCGCCGGATGCATCGCTGCTGCCGAATGCGGCATTCCGACCGCACGTTGGACATTCCGCAGGATGGTCCAATGCGGCGTCGGCGAAATATTCGGATTGACAGTTCGCACAATGGACTTGCATCCGATCCCCCTAAGCGGCTCCGGTGCACCGGGCTCTTTGCAATCGATTATAGATGAATATTCTCACGGTACGGGGATGACCCTGACCGGGATCCCGCCGCTGATCGAGCCGCAATTCTGGTTGTAGGCCGTGATGACGCCGAGCAGGGGGTATTGGGTATGCGCGATCGTCTGCTTCTGATTGAAGCACGACTGAATCTCCGTTTGCAGCATGCGAAGATTCTGCGCCGCGGACGTGTTTCCGAGCTGGATGGCCTTGCGGAAGTCGTCTTCGGCGTTCTTCAGGTTTCCCAGGTGCCATTCGGTGTTGCCGAGGTTCTGCCATGCGCCGGATGCCCGGGGATTGAGCTGGAGATCCTGCAGAAACGCCCCCTTGGCGCTCCGGTACAACGATGGCTGCAGCTCTCCCAGGGAGAGATAGACGTTACCCGTCTCGAACCATTCCCAATCCGCCCTGGCGAGCCGCTGCAACTGGCCGGCGCAATCGCGCGCGAGCGCCTCGAAACCGACCCGCGTACCCATTCCCATATAGGACTGGCAAAGGGGGTACCAGTAGGCCCACTGGGAGGGCCTGATCTGGACGGCCCGCCTCGCAGCCACGATGGCTCCAGACAATTGGCCCAGATTCTCGTGCGCCAGCGCCACCGCATACCAGGCATCGGGGTTGTTCGGATCGGCGCGGACCCATCCGAGCCCGTAGGAGAGCCCGCCCTGCCAATCCTGCCGGCCGGCGAATTGTCCGAGACCCTGCAGCGAATAGGACTGCGCAAAGACTTTCGGTCCCGTGCCGAGCAGCAGCCCTGCAAGCAGCAACGCGATCAGCGTGGTCTTTCTCATTGGCTGTCCCCACAAGATTGAGCAGCGTGGTGAGAAGACTAGGAGCGACCATGCGGAGCTGCAACCCCACGTTTGGGGGGAGCCTCGACACGTTTTCCTTTCGCGGACGGGTGAGAGGACATATCCTCGATATCGACGCACAGAGGATCCTTGCATGACCGAGTCCATTCACGCCGACAGACGCTGGCTGGCATTGAACGTTGTATGTCTCGGCGTGCTCATGATCGTGCTCGACACGACGATAGTGAACGTCGCATTGCCGTCGATCGCCACCGACCTGCGTTTTACCGAGACTTCGCTCGTGTGGGTGGTCAATGCCTATATGCTCACTTTCGGTGGTTGCCTGTTGCTCGGCGGGCGGCTGGGCGATCTCTACGGACACCGCAAGCTGTTCCTCGTCGGCATCACGCTCTTCACGCTGGCATCGCTCGCGTGCGGTATGGCAAATTCCCGGATCCTGCTGGTCGGCGCACGCGCCGTGCAGGGATTGGGTGGAGCGGTCGTCTCCGCCGTATCGCTGTCGCTGATCATGAATCTGTTCACCGAGACCGGCGAACGGGCGAAGGCCATGGGCGTCTACGGCTTCGTCGCCTCGGGCGGCGGCAGCATCGGGGTGCTGCTCGGCGGCCTGCTGACCAACCTGCTGAACTGGCACTGGATCTTTCTCGTCAACCTGCCCATTGGAGTCATTGTTTACGCATTGTCCGTCAGGCTCTTGCCATCGGCGCGTGCGCATGCTCATGAAGCGCGGGTGGACGTGGCTGGTGCGGCAACCGTGACAGCTTCACTGATGCTCGCCGTATACGCAGTAGTGAACGGCAATGAAGCGGGATGGACGTCGGTGCAGACGCTGGGCCTGCTGTTCGCCGCGTTGGCGCTGTTGGCTGTCTTTCTTGCCGTCGAAGTACGCTCGCGGCATCCATTGATGCCGCTCGGCCTGTTTCGCAAGCGTAGTGTCGCGACTGCCAACGTGGTGGGCGTAATCTGGGCGGCGGCGACCTTCGCCTGGTTCTTTATTTCTGCGTTGTACCTGCAACGCGTGCTCGGCTACCGGCCCCTGCAGGTTGGGCTGGCATTCTTGCCGGCCAGCCTGATCATGGGGTTCTTCTCGCTGAGCCTGTCGGCGCGCCTGGTCATGCGTTTCGGTCTGCGCCTGCCGCTGGCGGTCGGCCTGCTCGTGGGGGCGTGTGGCCTTGCGCTCTTCGCACGGGCCCCGGTGAAGGGCAACTTCCTGCTCGACATACTGCCCGGAATGTTGCTTTTTGGCGCCGGCGCGGGAACAGTATTCAACCCGCTGCTGCTGGCAGCGATGAACGATGTCGATCCGAGCGATGCAGGCCTCGCATCCGGTGTCGTCAATACTTCGTTCATGATGGGGGGTGCGCTCGGCCTGGCGGTGCTTGCAAGTCTGGCCGCTGCACGCAGCGAAGCTGTGCGGGCTGCGGAAAGCACCATCGCAGCGCTCGACAGCGGTTATCGCTTGGCGTTTCTGTTGGGCGCGATCTTCGCGGCTGCGGCGGGCATATTTGGCGGTCTTGCCTTGGGTCGTGGACGACCAGCCGGTACCGGCGTGCAAGCGCCCGCGGCGGATAACTACGGAGCCGGGTGAAAGATGTGGCGGAACCTGCGAATTGGCTTTCTCCTGCTGGTGCTTCTGGGCGTAGCCACTCAGGCGTGGATCGACCGGTTCACCACCACACGATGGCATCGCACCGTCTTCGTGGGTGCATTCCCGGTTGCTGCCGATGCAAGCCCGGTCACCGCGGACTATATCGCGCACCTCGATCAGGGAAAGATCGATGGGGTCACCGACTTCGTGACGGCCGAGGCGCGGCGCTACGGAGTAGGGATCGACGATCCGATTGAGCTGCACCTCTACCCGACCCTGGCATCGGCACCCCCGGCGCTCGATCCCGGTGCCAGCGTCCTGACGCGTATCGTCTGGAGTCTGCGGTTGCGCTACTACCGTCACCGCATGGTCGCCGCCGTTTCGCCTCGCCCTCAGATTGCGATGTTCCTGGTTTATCACGACCCCGCGCTGGCCTCCAGCCTGCCTCATTCGGCGGGACTGCAGCGCGGGCTGACAGCCGTGGTACATGTGTTTGCCAGCCGCACGCAGGAGGCGCAGAACCGCATCGTGATGGCCCACGAGCTGCTGCATACCTTCGGGGCCACGGACAAATACGACCTGGCTACCGGCCTACCAACATATCCTGATGGCTTCGCCGAGCCGCAACTCCTTCCCCGCTATCCGCAGCGGCTCGCAGAAATCATGGCCGTAAAGACCCCGCTTAGCGCTACTGACGCGCGCATGCCCGACAGTCTCGCGGACGAGCGTGTCGGTCCGGTCACCGCACGTGAGATCGGTTGGGTCAGGCATTGAAATTTACGCCGGCCGCGCCAGCTCGTACTGACAGATGCTCACCGTCGTCGCAACGTTCAGCGATTCAATCGCCCCCGTTCCCGCAATCGTGAACGGCGTTGCATTCATCCCAGTCAGGGCCGCGCGCGGCAAGCCCCGAGCTTCATTGCCGTAGATGTAGCAATCGAAGTCGCGAAATTCCGGCGCGGAGATCGGCTTACCCTGCAGATCGAGACTGGCGATCCGAGCGAAGCGCCCCGGGAGTGCCTGCAACGGCACGTCGAGCTCCAACGGCACGTGCAGGATGGCTCCCATGCTGGCGCGTACCGACTTGCCATTATGCACGTCCACGCTATTGGGGCTGAGCAGACAGCGGAAGCCGCCGAACCAGGCGAGCGAGCGCAGGATCGTGCCGAGATTCCCCGGGTCCTGGATCTCATGCAGATAGATGGCTCGTTCGCCGGGCCGCGGCGCGGGCGCTGCCAGTAACGGCGCGATCGCGGCTATGCCCTGCGGTGAGCGGGTCTCCGTGAGCTGCGCCATCTGGCGGGAATTGAGTACGTGAATCGGGAGCTCGCTCGTCCAGTGCGCATATTCCCGCGTGAGATAGATTTCGCTGGTGCGCAGGCGAACGTCATGAATCGCGGCCTTCTGCAGCTCCTGCACCAGATGCTCGCCTTCGAGCAGGAAGCAGCCAAACTGCTCGCGGAACTTCCGCTGATGAAGTTTCCTGATGTCTTCCAATTTCACGACAGACTCCGCGCGACCGCTTCGGCTACCTTGATGCCATCGACACCCGCCGAGAGGATGCCACCGGCATAACCCGCGCCTTCACCGCAGGGATAGAGCCCGCGCACGTTGAGACTCTGCAGCGATTCCGCGTCGCGCGTAATGCGCACGGGCGAAGAGGTGCGGCTTTCCACGGCGGTGAGGACGGCGTCGTCTCGATCGAAGCCGCGTAGCTGCTTACCGAATGCGGGCAATGCCTCGCGTATGGCGTCGATCGCATAGCCCGGCAGCGCCTGTGACAGATCGCCCAACCGTACGCCCGGCGTATACGAAGGAACGACCTCACCGAGCCGCGCGGAGCCGACACCGCGCAGGAAGTCGCCCACCAGCTGTCCCGGGGCGCAGTAGTTGCTGCCGCCCGAGAGGTAGGCCTTGGATTCCCACGCCTCCTGCAATTCAATGCCCGCCAGCGGCCCATCGGGGAAGTCCGGCTCGGGATTGATTGCAACCACGATGCCCGCGTTGGCGTTGCGCTCGTTGCGTGAATACTGACTCATGCCATTGGTGACCACGCGCCCCGGCTCGGACGTGGCGGCAACCACCGTGCCGCCTGGACACATACAGAAGCTGTAGACCGAACGTCCGTTGCGGGCATGGTGTACGAGTTTGTAGTCGGCGGCACCCAGTTGCGGATGACCGGCAAAACGCCCGAGGCGGGCCACATCGATCAGCGACTGCGGATGCTCGATACGCAGGCCGATGGCGAAGGGCTTGGCCTCGATATGGACGCGCCGGTGTTCCAGCATGCGGAAGGTGTCGCGGGAACTGTGCCCCAGCGCGAGCACTACGTGGCGGCTGGATAGGGTCTCCCCGCTCGCCAACGCCACACCCTCGATCTGTCCCCGTTCGATCAGCAGATCGGTGACTTTGCTCTCGAAGCGTACTTCACCGCCGAGCGAAATGATTTCCGCGCGCATCCTCGATACGACGCCAGTCAGGCGAAAGGTGCCGATGTGCGGTTTGCTGACATAGAGAATTTCCGCCGGCGCGCCGGCACGCACGAACTCCCGCATCACCTTGCGGCCATGGAATTTCGGGTCTTTGATCTGGCTGTATAGCTTGCCGTCGGAAAAGAGGCCCGCGCCACCCTCGCCAAACTGAACATTGGATTCCGGCGTCAGCGTGTTCTCGCGCCATAGAGCCCACGTGTCGCGCGTTCGGTGTCGCACATCACGGCCGCGTTCCAGCACGATGGGCCTAAAGCCCATTTGCGCGAGCAGGAGCGCCGCGAATAGTCCGCAGGGTCCGAACCCGACGACGAGCGGCCGTTCCTCGAGTTGCGCGGGGGCTTGTGCAACCGGGTGATAGTTCGTGTCCGGTGAGACGCCGACCTGTCGATCCCGCGCCAGGCGCTTCAGCACTGCGGCTTCGTCGCGCACCGTGACATCGACGATACAGATGAAGAAGATGCCGCTGTTCTTCTTGCGCGCATCGTAACTGCGCTTGAAGAGATTGAAATCGAGCAACTCGGCCGCGGCGATGGCAAGACGTCGCAAGATGGCCTGACGCAGCGCCTCCGGCGTGTGATCGAGCGGCAATGGCAGCTCGGTAATGCGGATCACGGGCCTCTTCCTGGCCGGTAAATCCGGCAGAGGAGTAGAATCCGGCGATTATAACCGGTAGTTCCCTGAGAAGATGCCCCGAACGAAAAGCAGCGCCAGCTGGCTCTCGCGCCACCTCAGTGACCCTTTTGTCAAGCAGGCGCAGAAGGACGGTTATCGGTCGCGTTCGGCCTACAAGCTGATCGAGCTCAATGACAAGGACAAGCTGATCCGTGCCGGCATGCGGATCATGGACCTCGGCTCCGCGCCCGGCGGGTGGTCGCAGGTAGCCGGCAAGCTGGTCGGCGAAAAAGGACGCGTGCTTGCGACTGACATTCTGCCGATGGACGAGCTGAAGAATGTCGATTTCATCCAGGGCGATTTTACCGAAGACGCCATCGTGCAGCAGGTGCTCGAATGGCTTCGCGGCACGAAATTCGATCTGATCATTTCCGACATCGCGCCGAACATCAGTGGCATCGATTCGGCCGATCAGGCGAGGTCGATCTATTTCCTCGAGCTGGCGCTCGACACGGTGCGCAAGACCTTGAAACCCGGCGCGAGCTTCGCCGCCAAGATGTTTCAGGGCTCAGGATCGGATCAGTACCTGAAGGAGCTGCGGGCACACTTCGTGAAGGTGCTCATCCGCAAGCCCGCGGCCTCGCGCAAGGAATCACGCGAGGTCTATCTGGTGGCGAAGGGGTTCAGAGGATGAAGTAATTCGCGCTTCCACGGCGCGGCGTGCATCCAGGATGCATCGTCTTCCGTAGTAGAGAGCAGCTCGAAGGCCACGCAGGGATGGCGGCAATGGCTGCCTCAAGAAGCGTATGTGCAGAAATCGCCCGAAGAGTCCGCAAGCGACATTCGGTCCGGCTGTTTGCGGACTCGTCACGCTCATTGCTCTGTCCATGGCGATTGCAGCCGTCGCGGCAGCGGCGGAGGGCCCCGAGTCGGTGCTGCCGCAGGTCACCATCACCGCGCAAAGTGATGACACTCTCTTGCAGACCGTGCAGGCCGCCAGCGAAGGATCGGTGACAGACGAGCAATTGCAGCTCTTACCGGTCTACCGGCCCGGTCAGCTGTTGGAGACCGTGCCCGGTCTCATCGTGACGCTGCACAGCGGTGAAGGCAAGGCCAATCAGTATCTGCTGCGCGGGTACAATCTCGATCACGGCACCGACCTCGAGACTTACGTGGACGGCATGCCAGTCAACGAGCCGACGCACGCACACGGCCAGGGTTATACAGACCTCAATTTCATGATCCCGGAGCTCGTTGACGGGCTCTCCTATACCAAGGGGCCTTACTACGCTGATGTCGGCGACTTTGGCGCCGTGGGATCGATACATGTGGACTATCGGGACGTCATCGCGAATCAAGCGCAAGTGACCGCCGGCGGGTTCGGCTTTCAGCGGTTATTCGGCGCCGGCTCGCAGGTCCTGGGCGATGGCCACCTCCTGGAGGCCCTCGAGATCCGGCACTATGGCAGCCCTTTCGCGACCCCTGATGACGCGCGCAAGGAAAGCGGAGTACTGCGCTATAGCGCGGGTACTGCGCACGGGGGTTACTCGATCACCGGCATGCTGTATCACCAGCTCTGGACCAATACGACGGATATTCCGCTTCGCGCCATCACGGAGGGTCTGGTTGCAAACCGCTTCGGCTCGCTCGATCCGACCGACGGCGGGCGCGCGTGGCGCTCGAGCCTTTCGTTCGACGATCACGTCTTCCTCGGAGAGGGACGCCTCGTCTCGAGCGCATTCGTGATCGGGAATCAGCTGCACATGTGGAACGACTTCACGCATTTCCTGGTCGATCCCGTTCACGGGGACCAGGAGGAACAGTACGAAAATCGCCGCACGCTGGGCGGCCGGTCGGATTTCACCGTGCCGGTTCGCCTGCGCGGAATCGACAATCAGATTTCGGTCGGCGTGCTCGTGCGTGACGACGTCCTGCACGTGGGGCGCAATGCGACCGAAGAAAGGACGCCACTGCCGGTGGAGGACTCTCCAGCCTCATATACCAACGACGATATGGTCTACATGTTCGCGACCGCGGCGTATCTGCAAGCAACCACTCGCTGGACGGAGCGCTTTCGCAGCGTGCTCGGTCTTCGTGAGGACTATCAGCATGGCACCGACGACGACTTTCTCACGGCGTTGCACGAGACCGCGGGATATTCCAACGGCGGCACGGTACGGCAGGCGCTGACGCAACCCAAGGGAAGTCTCATCTACACCGTCAACGATTCCGTGGAGCTCTATTTGAGCGCCGGCCGCGGATTTCACAGCGCTGATCTCCGGGGCGTCGATCAGGACGGGCATGCGGACCTCGGCTTGCCGCATACCCCGTTGCTGGCGCGACAGGAAGGGCAGGAAATTGGAGTCCGTGCGAGCCCTACGAGCACGCTCGCAGTGACTTTTGCAGTCTACAACCTGTGGCAGCAGTCGGAGACCATCATCAATCCGGATGTCGGTGAGGACTCGGCGGGTCCACCGAGCCGACGCTATGGCGTGGAACTGAGCCTCACATACCGAATGAGTCGGTGGCTCAAATTTTACGGCAATATTTCGGGCGCCCACAGCCGATTCACGCGCCCCTTTGACGATGGCACCGGCCATGTGGGCAATTACATCAACGATGCGCCGGTGGCGACTGGCTCACTGGCACTGGATGTGACCGGCCTCGGGCGGTGGAGCGGCGGTCTCGAGTATCGGTATCTTGGCAATTACCCGCTCTCCTCAGGCCCGTGCAATAACTCGGCGGCCGTCAAGGACTTCCCGGGGGTCGCCACGTCATGTGTGAATGCTCCCACTGCCCTGAGCCAGGTCAACGGCAGGGGATTCGGCGAATTGAATATGGACGTCCACTACGCATTACCTGGGAGCTGGACCGCGTCGTTGGGGGCCTACAACCTTCTCGACACGCGCGCGCCGGCTGCGGAATTCTGGTACGTCGACCGCCTGAAAAATGAGATCGGGACATACCCGGACGGGCGTGCGGACGTTCACGAGCATCCTCTCGAGCCCCTGATGGTGCGGATCACGCTCTCGAGGGAGTTCTGAGCCGCTAATTTCGCTCCGAGCGGTCGCCGGGCTGCATCCAACGGCGTGCCCCGCTCGTATCTGGCGGTGGTTTCGAGCCACTACCGCTCCGCGAAACATTTCGACCGAGGCGTGCATCCCCGCCCCGAGATGCTACGTAAGTGCCGGCAGTGCCTCCAATTTAGCGAAAACAACGCGTCGAATAACGTCTTGGAGTCCCTCATGAAACAGCCCGCAAAGATCCTGCTGGCGCTCGCAGCAGCTCTGCCTGCGCTCAGCTTCGCCTCGAGTCACCGTGAGGCCCCATTCATCTCCGGCATGCCGCAGGTGGATGGGACCGATTTCTACATGTTTCGCAGCTACGAGCCCGGGCGCAGCGATTACGTCACCTTCATCTCAAACTACATCCCCTTCGAAAGTCCCTCCGGAGGTCCCAATTTCTACCCGCTGGATCCGCGCGCCATCTATGCCATCAACGTCAGCAATGACGGCGGCGCCGGCGCCGATATCTCCTTCGAGTTCACTTTCACCACGATGAACAAGAATTTCGCGGTGCAGGCCGGCAACCAGCGCGTGGCGATACCGCTGATCAATGACGGCGTGGTGGACGCGAGCGGCAAGGCACTGAATGTGCAGCAGAGCTACAGGCTCACTGTTCATCGCAACGGCAGCGCTTGGCCCGCGACCAACGTGACGACCGGCGGCAGTACTTTCTACAAGCCGGCGGACAATATAGGCAACAAATCGATCCCGGACTATGCGAGCTATGCCAACAACTTCGTCTATGACGTGAAGATTCCCGGTTGCCCGGCCGCGGGTCGGGTTTTCGTCGGCCAACGCAAGGATGGCTTCGTCGTCAACCTCGGCGACATTTTCGACCTGGTGAACACCAACCCGGCCGGTCCGCGCGACGCCGAGCCGAATTCGCTCACGGGCTTCAACGTCACCTCGATCGCGCTCGAAGTGCCGATCAAATGTCTCACCCATGGCAGCGATCCGGTCATCGGCGCCTGGACCACGTCGATGCCGCGCGCACTGAAGGTGCCGACGCAGTGGAACAGCCAGGGTACGCCTACCAATGCGCAGCCTTTCGGGCGGCAGGACTACGTCCAGGTCTCGCGACTGGGCATGCCGCTCGTAAACGAGGTGGTCATCGGACTGCCGGACAAGGACCGCTTCAATGGCAGTCATCCCCGCGATGATGCACAGTTCCTCAAGTACGTCACCAATCCGAGCCTGCCGGTGCTCCTGAATACCCTGTTCGGCGGTGCTGCGATGGTGCCTGCCACACCCCGCAACGACCTCGTCACGGTGTTCCTCACGGGGATCAAGGGACTCAATCAGCCTGCGAATATTCAGCCTTCGGAAATGCTGCGGCTCAATACTTCGATCGTGCCGACCGCGACGGCTTCGCAGAAAGACCTCGGTGTGCTGGGCGGCGATACTGCCGGCTTCCCCAACGGTCGCAGGCCATACGATGATGTGGTGGACATCACTCTGCGGGCGGCGGAAGGTGCGTTGTGCGGCGTCGCAGGGAGTTGCGGTTCGGAAACCGCGGACCCGAACCACGGTACGCCCTATACGGATGGCGCTCGCGCAGCAGGCGCGGATGCGGCATCGGAGGCGGTCTCCGGTGCCATAAGCCCGGCGGACACCTACCTCGATGCTTTCCCCTACCTAAATACGCCGCGTCCGGGCTCTCCGAACGGCCCGAACGGCATTGCAACTACACCACCACCCAGCACCACTACGCCGTAGTGAGACTGGCCGTGAGGCCGCTGCGTGAACCGCAAAGCTTCGAGCGCGTCGGCCCGGTGAGCCTGCATCCACCCGGATGCAGGCTCGTCGGCCTCCTGCTCGGGCTGGTCGCGCTTTTTTCCGGCGGTCTAGCGGCGGCTGGCACTCATTTCGCTCCCTACGTTCCGGACTCGCCCGATGCCGTGCTCGAGCGGGTGCCATCGACGACGGACCCGCGGGTACGCTCTTTCGATGCGATGCGCCAGCGTCTGAATGCTGATCCGCACAACATGGATCTTTCGGTTCAGCTGGCCAATGCCTACATCGACTACGGGCGCGCGACCGGTGATGCCCGCTATATTGGACGCGGGATGGCTGTGGTGGCGCCGTGGCTCCAGGGCAAGTCTGTACCGATTCCCGTGCTGCTGGTTCGTGCCATCGTGCAGCAGAACCGCCATCTCTTCCAGCAATCCCGCGCGCAGTTGACGGCGGTGCTCGAGCGCAGTCCGCGCAACCTGCAGGCGTGGCTGACCCTGGCCACCGTGGAGATGGTGCAAGCCGACTACGCGGCCGCCAACGGTTCCTGCGTGCAAGTTGCGCAGATCGGAGGCGACTTCATGGGTATGCTCTGCACTGCGCAGTTGCGCTCGCTGACGGGGCATGCGCAGCAGGCGTACGCGCTGCTGAAACTGATCGAACATCCCGGGCCCATTGCGCCGCCCACCATCAAGAGCTACGTCGAAGGGTTGCTCGCCGACACGGCCGCACGGCTCGGTAATAGTGCCGAAGCGGATCGGCATTTCCAGGCGGCTTTGCAGTGGATGCCCGGAGACAATTTTTTACTCGCCGATTACGCCGATTTTCTCCTGGATCGACATGAGCCAGCGGCAGCAAAGCGACTGCTCGCAGGATACGAGGCGTCGGATACGTCCTTGCTGCGCATCGTCTTTGCGGAGTCTGCCCTGCACGATGCGCGCGCAAGCCAGGATGGCGCGGCGATGCAGGCCCGCTTTGCGGCCATGGACCAGCGTGGCAGCCGCCTCTACGACCGTGAGCACGCAGAGTTTGTGCTCTACGCGCAGCACGACCCTGAACAGGCGCTGCGGCTCGCCGAGCAGAACTGGACTGTACAGCGTTCGCCGCAGGACATGCGGATATTGCTGGAAGCCGCACTTGCTGCACACACGCCCCAGGCAGCACGGCCGGCCCTGACGATACTTTCGCGGAGCCATCTTCAGGACCCTGAGATCGCGCGGCTCGCCGCCCAGGCGCGGGCCGCCTTGCGAGGCTCGCGCGATCTCACCGCACGTACCGGTCGCTCATCATGAATAGCTTGCGCTGGTACCTGGCCGCATTGCTGCTCGGCCTCACTCTCAACTCCCTACCGGCTTCGGCCCATAAGGAGAGCGATGCCTTCCTGAGCTTGCGCGCTGACCGGGCCGACCCCCACACCCTCGATGGGCAGTGGGACATCGCGTTGCGCGATCTGGACTTCGCCCTCGGCATCGACGGCAATCACGATGGGCAGATCACCTGGGGCGAGGTGCAGGCTCATCGTCGGGCGATCGAAGACTATGCGCTCGCGCGCCTTGCGATCAAAGGCGACGGCCTCACCTGCGCGATGCAGCCAATGGCCCAGAAGATCGACGATCATACCGACGGCGCCTACGACGTTATCGAGTTCCGCGCGACTTGTGACAAGGATATCCCCGCTAAACTGACCGTGGTGTATAGCCTCTTCGGTGATGTCGATCCATATCATCGCGGAATCCTGACGATTCGCGCCAACGGAATCACGACTGGAGCTGTGCTCGGTCCGGAAGATCCCGTCACGACGCTCGACCTCCGCAAGCCCGACCGCTGGCAGGAATTTCGCAGCTTCGTGACGGACGGCGTCTGGCATATCTGGACCGGTATCGACCATCTGCTCTTCCTCATGTCCCTGCTGCTGCCGGCGGTAATGATGCGCCGCCGCACCGATGACCCGAGTGCTGGCCAACTGGGGGGACCTGGTGGAGGAGTACTGCTTGCCGGCGTCGGTGGTGTCGGCGGGACTTTGCTCGCCATGCCCACGATGGCCCGCTACGAGTGGGTCCCGGTGACGAACTGGTGGCCGGCCTTCGTCGATGTCATCAAAGTGATCTCCGGCTTCACACTCTCGCATTCGGTGACCCTTACCCTCGCCACGCTGGGTATCGTCAATCTGCCGAGCCGGCTGGTGGAGTCGGGAATCGCAATCTCGGTGATCGTGGCGGCGGCCAACAATCTCTATCCCGTCGTCACGCGCAGAATCTGGCTGATCGCCTTCGCCTTCGGGTTCGTGCATGGCCTGGGCTTTGCGAGCGCCCTCTACGGCCTGCAGCTTCCCCCGCTGTCCATGGCGGCTTCGCTCGGCGGATTCAACGTCGGCGTGGAGCTCGGCCAGGAATCGATCGTGCTGCTCGTCATGCCGCTCGCCTTCCTGTTGCGGCACACGCGCTTTTATCGGGACGGAGTGTTGAGATGGGGCTCGGTGATCATCATTACTCTCGCGACCGGCTGGCTGATCCAGCGCGCCTTCGACGTGCTCATTCCCGGATTCAGCGCGATACTGCCCGCCTAACGAAGCCGTTGCGCAACGAGGCCCGGCGAGTGAGGCTTGGGGTGAAGGCGCGATACGACTCGGGGGGTCTGGTGGTGAATCGACGGTCGCCGGGCAATCCTGACTCGGCCATCGGGTAGGGGAACCGCTATGGGCGCGACGATGACTTTCGCGACACCGATGCGCCGGGTGATGCCGATCTGGTGTGCGGTGGAGGGCGACAAATCGACGATACGCCCCTTGATGTAGGGCCCGCGATCCTCGATCTTGATGACCGCGCTCCTTCCGGTGGCAACGTTGGTGACTTTTGCCACGGTTCCGAGCGGCAGAGTGCGGCTCGCAGCGTTGTTGGCGCGCGGGTCCATCGGGGCGCCGTTGGCCATGGTTTTCCCGAAGAATTGGCGTGCGTAATACGAAGCGTTGCCGCGCCGCTTTCTTGCCGATAGATCCGGCTTCGCCAGCCCCGTAACTCGCTGTGGCGCGTCACGGTGCGGGGTTTTCGCGGCGACGAGCGGCGAGAGCGCGACAGCCAGTCCCGCGATCAGCACCAAAGGTATTGCTCCGGCCAAGCGCTGCACAGACTCTCCAAGTGACAACCGTTAGAGAGAAAACTTGGGACTGCATCGGGAGTTCCAGAGCCGGCAAGCGTGAGCGTGGATAAGCTCCCGGGGCGCCGACGATCACGTTATTCAGCTGAACGGGCGATGAACGAGGCTAGCCCGATATTACAGCGCTGCGGTCAGTTCGCGGACCCCGCTGCAAGGCCAGCCATAGCCCCAATGGCACCGACAGGATGGAGATCAGGATGCCCGTCAGAAACAATCCTGAATGCAGTGTCGATTGAGGGAGAAAAGCGAACAGGAGACGAAGAGTGGGAGTCATTGGGCCCTTGATCTAGCCGCAATCTAGGGGTCGGGCAGTCGCAATATAGGTGCGTCCCCCGTTTTGGCGCAACGGAGGATCTCTTATCGTGTGCGCGATCGGAGTATCGCCATGCCACGTTACATAGTCGAAAGAGAGTTTCCGGCCGGACTGCAGATTCCGGTGGACGAGACGGGCATCGAGGCCTGCCTGACTGTCGTCGAGAGCAACCTTGCCGACCAGGTCACATGGGTCCACTCGTACGTAAGCGTCGACAAGAGAAGGACTTTCTGCGTGTACGACGCGCCTTCGCCCGAGGCGATTCGTCGCACGGCAACCCGCAACAGGCTGCCGGTCGAGCGCATTACCGAGGTTCGGGTCCTCGACCCATACTTCTACAAATAAATCCGGCCTCGAGGTCGGAAGGAGACCGCATGAATGTCCCAAGCAAGAGACTGATTCGTTCGCTCATTCCCTTACTCGTTCTGTTGCGACTGCCCGTCGCCACGGCGGGGGATGTCGCAACACCCCTCATCGACCAGGTACGCCACGCCACGGAGCAGTACCTGGAGATCAGCACTGCCATGGCCCAGCACTTCGTGGCCGCAACACCGTGCGTCAGCGGGCCGGATGCCGGAGCGATGGGTGTGCATTTCATCCGTCTCGATCGCGTCACGAGTCTCGTGCTCGATGCGGATCAACCGCAAGCGCTCATCTACGAGCCGATGGCGGACGGTGCCATGCGTCTGGTCGGCGTTGAATATATCGTTCTGGATTCCAACTGGTCGGCGGCTCATCCGGGTACCGTGCCCGCGCTGCAGGGCAATCTGCTGAACTACGTCGCTGCGCCAAATCGCTATGGGTTGCCGGCGTTCTGGGAGATCCACGTATGGGCTTGGCAGCAGAACCCCAAGGGAAGCTACGCCGATTGGAATACGCACGTTACCTGCAGCAACCAGCCTCTACCTCGGAGCTGAGCCGGCCATCCCGGCTCTGGAGAATACGTATGAAGACTTTCGTCCCGATATTGGCGTCTTTGCTTCTTGGTGCTGCTGCGGTGGCGATCGCGGATAACGCATCTACCGCGGTTAGCGGGCACATGCACCGCTATGTCGTTGAGCGTACATTCCCGGCGGGTGCGCTCGATCACCTCGATGCGGCGCTCAAAGCCAAGGTAAATACCAATAACGCCAAATTCGACGTGCATTGGGTGATGTCATACGCCAACGCAGCGAAGACGAAGACTTTCTGCATTTACGAGGCTCCGAACGCAGCGGCGATCCGCAAGGCAGCGGCCGCCAACGTTCTGCCGGTGGATTCCATCACCGAAGTTCCGGTAACGCTCGAACCGAAGTAGTAGAGGGTGGCAACGCCGCCTTATGTGCCGTTTTCCCCGGTCTGTCTGTGCGCCAGCGCTACAGCCTCCGCGCGCGATGAAACGCCCAGCTTCGCCAGGATCGCCGAGACATGATGCTCGACGGTCTTTGGCGATACGAACAGACGCTCGGCGATCGACGAGCTGCGCAGGCCATCTGCCAGTAGCTTGAGAATCTCGGCTTCGCGTTGCGTGAGTCCAAGCGGGTGGCCTCGGGTCGAGGATCGTGAGCCACGCGGAATCCGCCGCACGCCCCGCTCGCGCATCTGCCGGCGCAACGCCAGGGCCGCGGGGGCCGCGCCCAGCTGCTCCAGGGTCGCCAGTGCCTGGCGCTGATCGGCTTCGGTGCCGTGCCAGGCGAGCAGGCACGCGTATTCATAGGGGCAGCCCAGTGCCTGCCAGGCATCGGCTGCGCCGCGCCAATCACCGGATATCTCGGTTGCATATGGCTCGGCCGTATTCGCTGGGGGTTCCTGCAGGGCGCTGACCCGCCACAGCCAGGCTGCGAGCTCGCCGTTCATCCGCGGATCCCGTATTCGTCGCGTGAGCTCATAGACCGGCTGGACCTCGCGGATCACGCCCAGGCGGTCGCCGGCGAGCCACGCGGCTTCGGCACATACGAGAGCCAGCATGCCCACTCGTTGGGGTACGGGTGTCGGACCCGCCAGCGCTCGCGCTTCCTTCACCGGCCCGCCAGCATCGGGGTCGCCGCGACGAATTCGCAGGTGCGCCAGGGTCCGCAACGCGGGAATACGAGCAACAGCCGGCGTATTCGGGCTGTGCAACACCGCTTCCACGTCTTCACTGGCTGCGTTCCAGTCTCCCTGCTCGAATCGCATACGTGCGCGGTACGCGAGCATGTATGCCCCGACCCAGTCGAGATCATGCTCCTCGCAATACGCAAGCCCGGTCTGCATATATGCGGACGCCTGCCCGTATTGCCGGCAGGAGATCGCCATGGCGGCCAGATGGTTGTAGCCGCGAGCCACATGCTCCTGCAATCTCGCCGCCAGCGCGAGTTCCAGCGCATGCTGGAGATCCGACCATCCCGCAGTGTCGCCGATGATGAGTCGGGTAATGCCGAGTACATTCAATCCGTCGCAGAGAATCTCAGTGTCGCTCAATCGCTCTGCGAGCTCGATGGTCCGCTGCGCGTATTCGAGAGCCACGTCGGTCTCGTGTGCTTCCATGGCAAGATCCGCTTGATGGCCATAGGCCCTCGCCAATTCGGGACCCTGCGGAAGCGAAGCCAGTATTGCGATCGCCTTGCGACAATAATCGTCGGCCTGGGCGTTGTTGCCCATTAACCAAAACAGTCGGGAGAGCCATCGGAGCGCGTTACCTTCTCTCAGAGGCAAGCTCTCCGCGCGCCAGATCTCCAGCGCCGAGCGCAGTGCTTCGAATGCCCGCTGGTTGTCACCCGTGAGATAACATTCATACGACAACTCTTCCAGCAGACTCGCGCGCTCAATCGCCTCGAGGCCGTCGGCGTAGCGCAGCGCCGTCTGATAGTGGGCGGCGGCTTCACGATGAGAGCCGACTGAAGCAGCCTGGGCGGCGGCGAGGGGAGCGTAATTCAGCACCTGTGGGCCGTTACGCGCGCCGTCAGCATGGTGAGCCAAGCGCGCCACCGCGACCTCGGATCGTTTCGCGAGGACCTCCAGCACTTGCGCATGCAGCTGCTGGCGGCGCCTCTCGGGGAGAGTGTCTTCCAGGGCACGACGGGCCAGTTCGTGCCGAAAGCCGAGAGAGGAATCGTCGCGCCGCAGCATGCCAACACCGAGGCAACACTCGATGGCCGATTCTGCGGGGTGGGCTATCGGCTCGAGCAGCCAGGGTTCGGTCCTTCCCGGCACGACGCACACGAGCTCCGCGATCTGTCGCGCTGGAGGTGACAGCCTTGCGGTGCGCGCCAGCACAGCATCACGCACCGTAGGCGGCACTTCATCGGCAGCGCCCGCGAGCACTTCGGTTACGAAGAACGGATTGCCGCCCGTCAAGCCGTGCAGGCCGGTGGCAGTCCGTCTGGAGCGCTGGGCGAGCTGAGTGACTGCTGTCTCGGAAAGTGGCGCGAGCGACATCCGGTGCGTGCTCGCGCGGGGCAGGTCGCCGATTACGAGGCGCAGTGGATGTTGCGGTCCAAACTCATCATCCCGATAGGTTACGACGAGCATTGAATGCGTGCGATGAATGCGCCGGCCCAGATACTTCAGCAGGTCCAGCGTTGCTTCGTCCGCCCAATGCACGTCTTCAATGACGACCAGGGCCTGCGCCTGCTCCAATTCGTCCAGCGCCGCGGTGAAGATCAGCTCCCGCCTCACTCCCGAACCGAGACCCGCCGCCAGCGGGCCACGCGTTTGCTGGGCGATATCGTGCAGCGGGGCGAGAGGCCGGGGTGTAAAGAGCGCATCGCACGCGCCCCAGAGGACGCGCAAGTCCTTCTGTCGCTGCGCGAACTCCTGCAGCAACGCTGTCTTGCCGATGCCCGCTTCACCCGCTACCAGCGCGATACAACCACTTGCCCGAACGGCCGTGTTCAGCCAGGTCGCAAGGTCGGCAAGACATTGTGCGCGCTCGAGCAGTTGCATCGACTTCGTACCCGTTCGAGTTGCCGCTGGCGCCCGGCCGGTGCATATGGCCGAGATTCCCGAATAATAGCACTTCCGGAAGTGAATCCCGTCGTGCAGAATTGCAGCAAAAGAGCGCCGACGCGATGCTCGCGCGCCGTCGAGGAGAGTGCGATGTACACCCTCTACTACAGCCCGGGAACCGCAAGCATGTGCGTGCACCAGGCGCTCATCGAGGCAGAGACTCCGTATCGTCTGGAGCTCGTGGATTTGCAGGCTGGCCAGCAGCGCGATCCTGCGTATCTGAAGCTCAACCCGAACGGACTGGTGCCAACTCTGCTCATTGAGGGGAAACCGTTTACCGAGGCGGCCGCTCTCTTGATGACGATAGCGATACGACACCCGCGGGCCGGCCTGGTACCCGCGGAGGCGTCCTGCAACCGCGCTGCATGGCATCAGTGGATCGCATACCTCGCCAACACGCTGCAGCCGGCGTTTCGCTGTTGGTTCTATCCGAGCGACATCTGCAGCGACGAGAACATTCAGGCAATACTGAAGACGGGGCTACGCAGCCAAATAGAGCGGGCCTGGGCGCGGATAGATACCCACCTCGGGGAGCAGGGCCCATATCTGTTGGGTAGGGAGTTCTCCGGCGTGGATCTCATGCTGATCATGCTGATGCGGTGGTCGCGAAACATGCCGACTCCCGCGACTGCGTGGCGGACGCTGGATCAGTACGCGACGCGCATGAGAGCTCGGCCAAGCTGGAAGCGGCTGTACGCCCTGGAAGGTTTGAGCGATTGGATCTGAACGGGAGGGCAGATTCGGTGGAATTTGGCCAAACAGGCGCGGCCCTCCGGGGAACATTAGCGCGAGAATCTACGAAAAAACAATGAGTTGCGTCCCGGCGCGCAGCCGCTGAGCATGCTTCGGCCTCAGCCTTCCGGGGGGGTGTTGTACCCGCGCCGGCGAGGGAACATAATTGCGACAAAACGACCCGGCTCTGAGTCGGGTGCTCTAGACAAAATTAGCTGCGGCGGTAAGCGGATGTTTGGCGGGGTTTATAAACATGAGCGCTTCATGGAGGCGTCCGAGCGCTGCGTAGAGGCGACGGCCCGGTCCGGGAGGGCTGAGGAGCAGTCGCTTGTCTGCCGCATTCTGAGCACCCAGTCGCCTATCAGCGGTGGATATCGGAGCATAACCGGCTCATCAGGGGCGTGTCGGAGCAGGGGAGACTCGAGCGACAGCTGCAGGCCTTGAGACGTTCCACCTTCGGTCTCATTCATCGCAAGGCACTGTTTGTATATTTGCGCGATCAGCACGTCGTGGGCGCACGCCGGCAACACCTGTTTGCATTGTTTTATGGTTCCCGGGATTACGTCGGCAGCGTGGTGGCCGAGCATGGAAACTATCTGCGCTCCAATTCGAGTTACCTCTGTACACGCTTTCTAGCCGATGAGCTGATGCACGACGAGGCAATGAAGGGGCCGCTGCAGCTTTATGAGGAGTGGTACGCCGAGTACTTCAGGGTCTTCTGTGACACATCCCTGGCCGAAACGCCGGAGGAGAAGCTGAGCGCGACGGCATCATTGGCGCTGCAGCCGCTTCTCAAGTATCGCCTGAACGAGGCCCGGCAGGTGATCCTGGACTTGCCTCGCCAGGCAGGCAGCGCCTGGCGAGAGTGGGAGCTTCGGCAGCCGACCGGAGACACAGTGAAGCTTCGCGTCCCGTTCGGCGCGCGATGATTGCGCTCCGGTCGACGCGGCGGCTCCCGTCCGGCTATCGATTCGCAGCTGTGGTCACAGTCGCAGTGGCCGCTCCGGGCAGGTCGCGCCGTAGGGCGGCGAGGGTGGGCGCGGGTTCCGTGACTGGCGCGTTGTCGAGATAGCGGCCGAAAAAGACCAGGTAGCGCCACCAGCGGTCCTGG
This sequence comes from Steroidobacteraceae bacterium, assembly GCA_036489335.1. Classification (GTDB taxonomy): domain Bacteria; phylum Pseudomonadota; class Gammaproteobacteria; order Steroidobacterales; family Steroidobacteraceae; genus 13-2-20CM-66-19. Next base: position 26,711 of record DASXFY010000073.1, on the reverse strand, counting down.
ATGTGGTGCGGCTCGATGAAGCCGTGGTGCTCGCGTGGATAAGTGACGAACTCGACCGGCACGTGACGGTCCGACAGGGCGCGATAGAACTCCTGCTGCTGCGCGATGGGAACGCGGTGATCGTCCAGGCCCTCCAGGATCATGGTCGGCGTCGTGACATCTTCGACGTACTTCATCGGCGAGTGATCCCAATATTCAGCACGCAGATCCCAAGGGTCCTTATTCCTGAAGAAGACCTTGAGGTAGCTGTGGATGTCGGTTTGCGAATAGAACGGGTAAAGATCGGTCAGGCCCGCCCCGGGTGAAATGGCACGAAAGCGGCGGCTGTGAGTGTCAATCCAGTAGCTCATGTAGCCGCCATAGGACCAGCCGAACTCGCCCATGCGCTTGGGGTCGGCCCAGCCCTTGGCGATGACCGCGTCCACGCCGCTCATGTCATCGTGGAAATCGCCGCCACCCCAGTCGTTTTCGTCGGCGGTGGCAAAGGCCAATCCGCGTCCACTGGAGCCTCGGAAGTTGGGCTCCAGCACCAGGTAGCCGTTGGCCGCCAGGATTTGCTCGGTGGGGTTGAAGCTGAGCGTCGTCGCGCCTGTGGGACCGCCGTGGGGGTTGAGCAGGAAGGGATACTTGCGCGAGGCGTCAAAGTCGACCGGTTCGGTGACTACGCCCTCGATGTCCATGCCGTCGGCGGAGCTTTTCCATTTGAGCACGGTGGCGTTGGCGAGCGCGTAGCTGGCCAGCCACTGGTTCTGATCGGTCAGGTTCTGGAGAGCGGCGAAATCAAGGCTGGCGCGGAAGACGTCGGCCGGATGCGTGGGATCGCTCCAAGTGCCGATGGCAAAGCTGCCATCGGGGCTGATGTGGTCGAGGCGAACGTCGGCGGCCTGGCGACTGAGGCGCCGGACCGCACCGCTCGCCACGTTCACAGCGAAAACGGCCACCGCTTCGTGGTCGCCAGTGCTGAAATAAACTGTTTGGCCATCGGGCGCCCAAACGGGGGTTGCCGCGCCCAATGGGAACGTCAACGCGCGCGGCACGCCACCGGCGGCGGGAACGAAATACAGGCCCGCATCCACTTGCGCCCGGATCTGCTCCCCCTTGGGCGTGGCGAGGAAGGCGATGGTCGCACCATCGGGTGACCAGCGCGCGTCAGAGACGTAGTCGGCGGCGGGACCCAGCAGGCGCATGTGGCCGCTCTGCAGGTTGAGTAGGTATTCGGTCGTCCGGCTGCCGTCTTCCAGCGAGGGCGTTGGGCGAGTGACGAACAAGACTTCACGACCGTCGGGCGACCACTGCGGATCGGCGACGGTGAAGTCGCCGTTGGTAAGTTGCCTTGCCTTGCCGCTGGTAGTGTCCCACAGCCAGAGCTGTGACAGCAGCGGGCTGTGATCTTCAACGGCAGCGTCGATATGAGACTTTATTTCAAGCAGATGAGACGGGTTCGGTTTGGGGCCCACCACCAGCAGAAGCGACTTGCCGTCGGGCGAGAAGGCGAAGGCCTGCACGCCTCCGGGCAGTGTGGTGACCGGCCAAGCGGAGCCGCCGTTGGCGTACATGAACCAGACCTGGGGTTCGGCGCTCCCTCCCGTGGCCGCGGAGCGGATGAAGGCGAGCTCACTGCCATCGGGCGACCAGCGCACCTGCGTGGCGCTTTCATCGCCGCGAGTGTACTGACGTGCCGCGCTTGCTGGGCCAGTGGCGGATGTGACCCACACTTGCGTCACATCCGTCCAGGGCTTGCCCTTGGGTTCGACCGTAGTCTTGACGAGATAGGCGACACGAGCTTTATCCGGTGAAAGCTCCGGCGACGAGACGTCGGCTACGCGCAGTGCCGCGTCCGTGCCGAACAACAATTTGCCATTTGCACTCCGCGCCGCCTGTTGCGCGCTTGCCGTGAGATCAAGGCCGAGCAGGATAGTGGCGGCAAAGACCAGAAGATGGCGCTGCATGAGATCTCCCGAGTATCCTGCGTTGCGTGGCGCCATGAAACTATCATGCCGAGTGCTTGAATCTCAACCGGTTTTGTATTGGCCAATCAGATGGCATTCGAACTCTCGAGATCCTAGCTTGGACAAGTTTCCGGCAGACTTCATGAGCGGCCGCGAGCAGCCGCTGGAGGCAAAGCGGCGCGACTCACTGCCGTGGAGTGGATCTGAGACTCCTCACTACGACTCCTGGCCGCAGGGCCACGCCGACTGACTACGCAACGGCGACGTTCCGCCGAGTGCTGTCGCTCCACTTGGCCGCTGAGTTACACGGAAGCGGACGCTCGGACTAGTCGGTGCGCCAATCGCGCGCGCCATGGCAAGTGCTAGCATTGCTTGCATAAGATGGTTTGCAATGCTAGCATTGCTTTCATTGGGATTTGGAGGCTGGCCATGGCGCAATTGATGGTACGAAACCTTCCGGACGAGCTCGTCCTCGCACTCAAACAGCGCGCAGCAAGACGCAACCGCAGCGCCGAGCAGGAGCATCGGGAGATCCTGAAGGCGGCACTGCAGGGTCCTCGGCGCAAAGCTCTTGCGGATGTGCTCGCCGGTATGCCCGACGTCGGTGAAGATGAGGACTTTACTCGCCGGCAGGCGGACCGCCGGGGCTGATATGTACCTCGTGGATACGGACGTGATCAGCGAGGCTCGCAAGCGCGAGAAGAGCAACCCGGGCGTCCGTGCATTCTTTGAGCGGGCCAGAGAGGAGGCGACGGGCCTCTATTTGTCGGTCGTCACGATTGGCGAGCTCCGTCAGGGTGTCGAACGAATCCGTCATCGTGGTGACAAACCACAGGCGCTGAGGCTGGAACGATGGCTTCTTCAACTTGCAACCGTGTACGAGGATCGGATTTTGCCCATTGATGAAGAAACTGCCCACGTGTGGGGCAGACTTCGGGTGCCAAACCCCGAGAACCCTCTGGACAAGCAGATTGCGGCGACGGCATTGATCCACGATCTTGTGGTCGTTTCCCGCAACGTCGACCACTTCGCACCCACGAAGGTACGAGTCCTCAACCCGTTCACGTAGTGGCAGCGCGTGTTCGTGCTGTTCATGTCATCGAAACGTGCCTCGCTTTCGCTGCGCGGGTTTGAATAGGTCCGTAAGAGTCCAGCAGTAGACTTCATTGCGACTTGAGCGCGCCGCGTTCAGGAACTGTTTGGTGAACCCACCGGCTGCGAGATATAGCAGGGGAGAGCTCGGGTCCTTGGCGGCGTGGGCCCACTTGATGCCCGACGCCGCGAGGCGGTCTATCGTCTCCAGGTGGTGGAAGTGCCAGCGGACGTCGAGTGGCTTGGAATTCCACTTCACCGCGCCGGTCAATACACGTCCGTCCGTCAACTGTGCGGCGATATCGATTTCCAGGGGGCTGCCGTTCCGATCGCTGCCTTCCCAGCGAGACCATTCCCGTACTACGGGCAATCCGTACCTGAGTTGAAGTTGAGCATAGGCTTGTTCCGCGACCTGCTCGAATACGTGTCCGATATAGGGATCGAGTCGAGGCGCAATTGCGACCCGCCAGACGTAATCTGGATCCGTTCGCTCCAGAGCGGCTTCGTGCGGACTGACGAATTCATAGTAAAACGCGAACGCGGGATCGGCGATGCGGTAGCGGAAGGGAACCGTCCCGCCCGTGCCCAGATTGCGAAACGAGCGGACATAGCCGAGGTCCACGAGCCGCTCGATCTTGTCGCGCAGCGTTGTATCGGTCGGCAACCCGGCCCGCTGACCGATCTGATTGAGTTCGGTATACCCGCCGCCGATCGCGCGCATGATCGCCTGGTACTTGGCCACCTCGCGCAGACCCTGCTCCTGAACGATTGCCGTCTCGACCAGGCCTCTGACCTCGCCCCGCGGCGAGAGCATCAATCGGGCGATGTTCTGCGGGAGGGAGCGGCCGGGTTTGACCGCCGCCAGGTAGCGCGGAGTGCCGCCGAAAACCCCATACGCGCGGATGCGGTCGCGGGAGGAGCGGAAGTTTGCCATCTGGGCTGCGTACCAGTAATTGAAGGGCCGCAGCTCGCCTTTCCATGCGAATCGTCCATGCAATGGTGCGCCGCCGGAGTCTAACGCTTCGAGCACGCGAACTGCAGAGCCTGCGATGGCGAAGACCAGCGCTCGGGGTGTTCGACGCTGTTCCCAAGCGGCATTGAGCTCTGAGGCGACGGCGGCGAGATCCCGGGAATCTTCGCCGAGATATTGGAACTCATCCAGGACGATCACGAAGGGGCGAGGTATGCGCACATCGAGCAGTAGCCGGAAAACCGTACGCCATGTAGGGTAGTCCTTCGGATCGAAGTGCTCGTTGGCCCACTCGGATAAATCACGAATGAGCTGCTCGCGGTTCTGCAGCGGCGTCGTTTCCGAAGCAGTCCAATAGAACGTGCACTCTGATGGCCAAACATGCGTCAGCAGATGCGTCTTGCCGGCACGTCGCCGACCATAGAGGAGGGCGAGCTGCGGCGTCTTCTCATCTAGAAGCGCCCGCAGCTCCTGAAGTTCGAGTTCGCGGTCGACGATCAATTGGGTGCCCACCTATATCAATACGTTAGTATAGTATCATGATACTATAGTAAGCCAATTTGCTGGAAATACCTTTGAGAATTAATGTGTTAGACCGCCGCATTTCCGTGGCCCCGATGATGGACTGGACCGACCGCCATTGCCGCTTCTTCCTGCGCGGATTCTCTTCGACGGCGCTCCTTTATACGGAGATGATCACCGCGGCGGCCATCGTGCGTGGCGATACGCGGCGACTGCTCGCTTTCGATCCGCAGGAGCATCCGGTTGCGCTGCAGTTGGGTGGCAGCGAGCCGCGGGAGCTGGCGGCCGCGGCGCGGGCCGGGGAGGAGGCCGGCTATGACGAGATCAACTTGAACTGCGGCTGTCCCAGCGACCGGGTCGCGAGCGGCGCGTTTGGCGCCTGCCTGATGCGAGAGCCGGGAAGAGTGGCGGACTGCGTGGCCGCGATGCGCGCGGCGGTTTCTGTCCCGGTCACCGTGAAAATGCGCATCGGCGTCGTGAGCGGTACGCGTGAGCATGTGCGCGACGGTATCGCCAAGTTCGACGATTCGGATTTGGAGGCGCTGCATGAGTTCGTGAGTCAGGTGCGGGATGCCGGCTGTGAAGTTGCGATCGTCCATGCGCGCAAGGCTGTGTTGGGAGGGCTGTCACCGAAAGACAACAGAGAGGTCCCGCCGCTTCGCTACGACGTCGTGCGCGGATTGAAACAGTACTTCGGCGACCTGCCGATGATCGTCAACGGGGGCTTCCGCACCGCGGCAAGCGTGCTCGATGCGCTGACCTGGTGTGACGGCGCGATGCTGGGGCGCGAGGCCTATCACCGGCCGTTCGTGCTGAGCGAGCTGCAGCGCTCGCTCGGCGGAGCGGCAGGCTTCGAGCCGCCGGGCCGTGAGATGCTGCTCGAGCGGATGGCAAGATATGCGCAGCGGCAGCTCGCGCAGGGCGCCCGGCTGGCGACAATCACCCGCCACATGCTCGGCCTTTATGCCGGTGAGCCGGGCGCCAGGGACTATCGGCGCCTCTTGAGTGAAGGCGCGCGGGCCGTTGGCGCTGGCCCGGAGCTGATACGGCAAGCGGCCGCGGCGGCACGGGCGGCGCGGCAGGCCCCGGCCCCGGCCAGTCCTTCGGGCGGCAGCTCCGGCTAATCGGTAGCGCGGCGAAGCCTCTCTGGTATTATCCCGGCCAACGTCGTCGCCTTGCCGTCCGGGGGTGCAAGGGTGGGCGGCCAGCTGCACACTCTACATGGGCAAGGATATCGAACTCGCCATATTGTTTGCCGATGTCGTCGGCTCGACCCGTCTCTACGAGCTGATGGGCGATCTGCGCGCGCGCGATATGGTCTCGATCTGCATCGATGTCATGCGCAGCGCGACGGAACAGCGCCACGGCACGGTCATCAAGACCATGGGCGATGAGGTCATGGCGACCTTCCCCAGCGCCGATGAAGCGCTGAACGCCGCGGCGCAGATGCAGCAGCAGATCTCCACTCACGCCCAGCTCAAGGTTGACGGCCAGCCGGTCGCGATCCGGATCGGCTGCCACTTCGGCCCCGTGGTGCTCGAGGCTCGCGATGTGTTCGGCTCGACGGTGCATACCGCCAATCGCATGACCAGCCAGGCGAAAGCCGGCCAGGTTATTACCACCGCGGCTACCGTCGAGCACCTTTCGCCGGAATGGCGGGCCAACTGCCGGCTGATCGATACGGCGCCGATCAAGGGGCAGGGGAACGAGGTTCCGCTCTACGAGGTGCTCTGGCAGACGGAAGACGTCACCAGCATGGTGCCCGCGATCGCACTCAAGGGACGCTTGGCAGCCGCCGCGCGGCTGCGTCTGCGCTGGCTGGACCAGGAGGTGGTCGTCGATGAGCACCACCCCAGCGTCACCATCGGGCGCGCCGAGGACAATGACCTTGTGGTGAAGGGAAATCTCATCTCGCGTCTGCATGCGCGCATCGAGCTCAACCGCAACAAGCTCGTGCTGATAGACCAGAGCACCAATGGCACTTTCGTGCAGACCCAGGGCGGGGAGGAGTCCTTCGTCCGCCGCGACAGCCTGCAACTCAAGGGCGAGGGAATGATCGGGCTCGGTCGCCTGCCGGAGGCCGACTCCGCGCAGACCATCCGCTTCGCCTGCGAGATCGCTTAGCCGAGCCGGCTCTCCGTCGCGGCAAGCTCCGTGAGCAGCTCGGGCGGCAGCCGCGAGCCGTATTTCTCCAGGTAGGCACGGATGTCCGTGAGCTCTTTACGCCAGAGCGCCGGATCCACCGACAGCAGCGCGCGCAGCGAATCCGCGCCGAGCCGCAATCCCTGGGTATTCAGCTCCTCGGCGCGAGGCAGCAGCCCGATCGCCGACTCCGTCGCGCCGGCCCTGCCGTTGCAGCGGTCGAGCATCCACGCGAGCACGCGCAGGTTCTCGCCGTAGCCCGGCCATAGGTACTTGCCCTGCGCGTCGCGCCGGAACCAATTGACGTGAAAAATCTTTGGCGCGTGCGCAAGCCGCGGGCCGACCCGCAGCCAATGCCGCCAGTAGTCGGCGAAGTTGTAACCGCAGAAAGGTTGCATGGCCATGGGGTCGCGGCGGACCACGCCCACCTGGCCGACCGCGGCCGCGGTGGTCTCCGAAGCGACCGAAGCGCCTACCAGAACGCCGTGCTGCCAGTCGCGCGCCTCGTAGACCAGTGGCGCCACTTCGCGGCGCCGGCCGCCGAAGACGAGCGCCGAGATCGGTACTCCGCGAGCATCTTCTGCGTGCGGCGAGTAGCTGGGATTGCGCTTGGCGGAAACGGTGAAGCGTGAGTTGGGATGCGCGGCGGGCCCCTTGGAGGGATCATAGGGGCGGCCCTGCCAGTCCGTGACCGGAATCCCGCTCGGCAGACCTTCCCACCAGGGCTGGTTGTCCGCCGTTAGCGCGACGTTGGTGAAGAGCGTGTCGCGCCGGATCATGTCGTACGCGTTGCGGTTGGTCTCTCGGTTGGTTCCGGGCACGACGCCGAAGTAGCCGGCCTCGGGATTGATGGCCCACAGCCGCCCGTCGGCGCCCGGATGGAGCCACGCGATGTCATCGCCGACCGTATACACCTTCCAGCCGGGGAGCGAGGCCGGCGGGATCAGCATGGCGAGATTCGTTTTGCCGCAGGCAGAGGGAAAAGCGCAGGCAATGTAGTGCGTCTCGCCCTGCGGGCTCTCGAGGCCGACGATCAGCATGTGCTCGGCCAGCCAGCCCTCGGAGCGCGCCTGCCAGCTTGCGATGCGCAGCGCATGGCATTTCTTGCCGAGCAGCGCGTTGCCGCCATAGCCGGAGCCGAAGCTCTCGATCGCGAGCTCCTCCGGGAAATGCATGATGAAGCGCCGGTTCGGATCGAGCTCTCCGATGGAGTGCAGCCCGCGCACGAACTTGCCGTCGTGCGCGATCCTCTCCAGCGCCGCGCGTCCCGTCCGCGTCATGACCATCATGTTGACGGCGACGTAGGCGCTGTCTGTGATCTCGACTCCACAGCGCGAGAGCGGCGAGTCGATCGGGCCCATGCAATACGGGATGACGTACAGCGTGCGCCCGCGCATGCAGCCCGAGAAGAGCTCGCGCATCTTCGCATGCGCTTCCTTCGGATCCATCCAGTGATTGTTGGGGCCGGCATCGTCCCTGGAGTTGGTGCAGATGTAGGTCAGGTGCTCGACGCGCGCGACATCGTTCGGGCTCGAGCGGTAGAGATGGCAGCCGGGGAACTGCTCCGGGTTGAGCCTGATGAGCTCACCCTCGCGGATCAGCTTCGAGGTGAGCTCGCCGTGCTCCGCCTCGGTCCCCTCGCACCAGCGCACACCCGCCGGCAGGGTGAGGGCTCGAACCGACTCGACCCAGTCAGTGACGGCTTGAGAAAGTTGGGACATCGGGATCGGCAGGGGTACAGCAGTGGCCATCCTCGGTTCCTCTTATCGTGTGCAGCCCGACCTTCACCGGCGCCGTTCACCGCACGTGGGGGACAATCGGCTCCTGCCGCGTCCCGGAGTACATCGCAGTATAGGCTGCGTGCTCCCGTCGCCCTCATAAAGTACGATAAAAGCCTCGCTTTTGTTCCATAATCGCACACGGCGGAATTCACGGGAAATCAATCACCTGGCCGCGCTGCGGCGCTGCCTAATCAACCAGAATGTGGGAGCTCGAGGACATCTTCGGGGAGGGAGGGCCTTTGCAGCGAGCGCTGCCGGGCTTCAACGTCCGCCGGCAACAGGTGCACATGGCCGAGCGGGTCGCCGCCGCGCTCGCCCGGCGCGAGATCCTGACGGTGGAGGCGGGCACCGGCACGGGCAAGACTTTCGCATATCTCGTACCTGCGCTTCTTTCCGGCGCGCGGGTGCTCGTCTCGACGGGCACGCGCACATTGCAGGACCAGCTCTACGCCAAGGACCTGCCGCTCGTCGGCGCGGCGCTCGGCCGCCCGGCCAAGGTCGCCCTGTTGAAGGGTCGCAGCAACTATCTCTGCCGCCATCGTCTCGAGCAGGCGCCGGCGCAGGGGCGGGACGACATGCTGGGGCGCATCCGGAGTTGGTCGCGCACCACGCGCAGCGGCGATCTCGCGGAGGTTGCCGGACTCGCCGACTCGCATCCCGTGTGGGCGCAGGTCACCTCCACGCGCGACAATTGTCTCGGCGGCCGCTGCCCGCAGCTCGCGGGCTGTCATGTCGCGCTCGCCAGGCGCCAGGCGCTCGAAGCCGACATCGTCATCGTCAACCATCATTTGCTGCTCGCCGACCTGGCGCTCAAGGAGGACGGCTTCGGCGACCTTCTGGGCGCGGCCGACGCCATCATCCTGGATGAGGCGCATCAGATACCGGATCTTGCCGCGCAGTTCTTCGGCGCGCACGTGAGCAGCCGGCGCATCGACGGCCTGTTGGATGAGATTCAGGCGGAGCTCACGAAGAGCTGTGGCCTCACGCCCGATGCGCACGAGGACGCCGTGTCAGCGGTGCGTGTGGTCCAATCCTGCGTCGTGCGCTTGCGCGGCGCGGCCGGGGGCGGAGTGGGCCGCATTGCCTGGGTGGAAGCGAGCTCACCCGTCGCCGAAGCCGTTGCCGACCTGAGTCATGCGGTTGCAGCGCTTGCGCAAGCGCTGCGGGCGGCCGGCGAGGAAACGGTGGCGCGCGCGTTGGGAGAGCGGGCCGGCGAGCTCGCTGCGAGCCTCGAGCGCATCGTGGCGGTCGGCGATGTCGAGGGAGCCCGCTCGCTCGAGATCATGCCCGGCAGCCGCTTCGCGCTCAGCCTGCTGCCGTTCGACATTGCGGCGCGCTTCCAGGCGCTCATCGAGGCTCATCCCTGCTCCTGGGTGTTCACCTCCGCCACCTTGTCGCTCGGCGAGGACTTCACTCCTTTCACCGGCCGGTTGGGTCTCGATGACTGCACGACGCTCAAGATCGACAGCCCCTTCGACTATCCGCGGCAGAGTCTCCTTTATCTTCCAGCGGACATGCCGCTGCCCGCATCGCCGCAATTCCTGCCCGCGGTGATGGCGGTAGCGCTGGAGCTCATCGACGCCTCGCGGGGTGGCGCGTTCATCCTCTTCACCAGCCATCGTGCACTCGCCGGAGCGGCTGCGCTCTGGCGCGAGCAACACTCGCGCACAGCGGGTTATCGGCTGCTGGTGCAAGGGGAGGGCCCGCGCGAGCAGCTGCTGAGAGAATTCCGCGATGACGGCAGCGCCGTACTGCTCGGTACGACGAGCTTTTGGGAGGGTGTGGACGTCAAGGGCAGCGCGCTTCGGCTCGTAGTCATAGAGAAGCTGCCGTTCGCTTCCCCGGATGACCCGCTGGTTCGCGCGCGGGTCGAGCATCTCGAGGCGACAGGAAAGAGCGCATTTCGCGAGTACCAGCTCCCCGAGGCGGCACTCGCGCTGAAGCAGGGCGTCGGTCGCCTCATCCGCAGCGAGGACGACTTCGGCGCTGTCGCGATCTGCGATCCACGCCTGATGGGTCGCGGCTACGGCAAGGTGTTCCTGGAGGCGCTCCCACCGATGACCGTCTCCCGCGATCGGCAGACGGCGGTCGATTTTCTCCTGCGCCACGCGCCGGCGACGACGGCGCAGTACCGCCGGGCTCTCGCGCCGTGAGGCTGTTGGCGATCGATACCGCGACCGAGTGCTGCTCGGCGGCACTGCTCATCGAAGACCGCCTGCTCAGCCGCGAAGTGGAGCTGCCGCGCGGTCATGCCGAGCGCATCCTGCCGATGATAGATGAGCTCCTGGGCGAGGCGCGGATCGGCTTGCGCGCGGTCGATGCCATCGCATTCGGGCGCGGTCCGGGCTCCTTCACCGGCGTCCGGCTTGCGGCGAGCATCGCCCAGGGGCTGGCTTTCGGCGCCGATCTGGGAGTGGTAGCGATCTCGGACCTGGCCGCTCTCTCACAGCGCGTCTTCGATGAAGGTGACGTGACCCGTGCGCTCGTGTGCAACGATGCCCGGATGCAGGAGGTGTACTGGGGGTGCTTCGAGCGCGGCAGCGATGGGCTGGCCGTTGCCCACGGTGCGGAGCGTGTCGGTCCCCCGGCCGCTGTGCGGCTGCCATCCGGCTGGACGGAAGCCGCGGGTCTCGGGCGCGGTTTCGCCGCCTATCCGGCACTGGCGACGCTGGCTGGCGTTGTGGTGCGTGGCGGCTGGGACCGGCTGCTGCCGAGGGCGGCCGAAGTGGCCAGGCTGGCCGTCCCGGATATCATCGCCGGCCGGCTGCTCGCCCCGGAGGCCGCGGTGCCGGTCTATCTTCGAGATGATGTCGCGCGGCCGCCACCGTAACATATGCCCGATGCTGTCATTACTCTGCAACATTCTGCGACTGTAATACGCGCGTTGCCGAGATAAGTGCCGATCATGCACGGAAAACTCATTCTGGTGGTGGAGGACGAACGGGCGATCCGCGACATGATCGCTTTCGGCCTGAAGCGCGCCGGCTATGGCGTGCGCGAGGCGGAAGACTGCCGCACCGCGCGCGAGGCGCTGGCCGACCGCCTTCCCGACCTGATGCTGGTCGACTGGATGCTGCCCGACATGAGCGGGCTCGAGCTCACCCGTTCGGTGAAGCGGGACCGACTGACGCGCGAGCTGCCCATCATCCTCCTTACGGCCCGGGCCGAGGAGGGCGACAAGGTCATGGGTCTGGAGAACGGCGCCGATGACTACATCACCAAGCCTTTCTCGCCGCGGGAGCTGCTGGCGCGGATCGGCGCGGTGCTGCGCCGGGCCGGCACCGTAGGCCTCAACCAGGTCATCGAGTTCGAGGGGCTCAAGCTCGATCAGCAGGGCCAGCGAATCACCGTCAATGATGAGGCTCTGCTGCTCGCACGAACCGAGTTCCGCATGCTCGAGTTCTTCATGAGCCGGCCGGAGCGGGTGTTCAGCCGTGAACAGCTCATCGCGCGCCTCTGGGGCAGCGATACAAGCGTCGAGGACCGGACGATCGATGTCTGCATCCGCAGGCTCCGCATGGCGCTCGAGCCGTTTGGTATGGATCGCTATATTCAGACGGTGCGTAGCGCAGGCTATCGATTCTCCAACAAGGCGCAGTGAGGACACCGCTGCAACCGGAAACGCAGGCATGGCTTTTCGCGGCGGGGCGATTGCTCGCGACGGTCGTCGCCGGGCTCATCGCCGGGGCCCTGTTCGGCAGCATCTGGGGCGGCCTCGCCTGTGCGCTGGCGGTCCATCTCACCTGGCAGCTCGTCGTGCTCTTCCGGGTGGAATGGTGGCTGCGGCACCGCAGCTACGCCGACCCTCCCGATATCGGGGGTGTCTGGGGCGAGATCATCTCGCAGATCGTGCGGCTGCACCGCCGCAAGCGCTTCCACAAGCAGCGCTTCGTGCAGCTCATGCGCCAACTGCAGAGCTCGACCGCCGCGTTACCCAACGGTGTGGTCATCCTCAACCCGCAGCGCGAGATCGTCTGGTTCAACCGCATGGCCGGCCGGCTCCTCGATCTGCGGCGCACGGCGGATCTGGGCCTGAGGATCGAGAACCTGCTGCGCGAGCCGGAGTTCGCCCGCTACCTGCAGCTGCAGGACTACACCAATCCGGTGGTCATTCGACGCGCGAATCGCGCCGAATGCTATCTCTCCCTGCAGGTCGTGCCCTATGGCGACGGCCAGCAGCTGCTGCTCGCCGCGGACGTATCGCGGCAGATGCGTCTCGAGGCGGTGCGCCGGGACTTCGTCGCCAATGCCTCGCACGAGCTGCGATCACCCCTCACGGTCATTTCAGGGTACCTCGAGACCCTGAGTCAGGATCCGGCGCTCGACGGGGATCTCTCGGGCCCGGTGGCGGAGATGCGCCGACAGGCGGAGCGCATGACGGCTATCATCCACGACCTGCTCGAGCTCTCGCGCCTGGAACAGACAGCAGAGCCCGTCGGCGGCGAGCCCGTCGACGTGCCGGCGCTGCTCGCGCTGCTGCGCAAGGATGTGCTCGCCCGGCCGGTGCACCCGCGGGAAGTGCGGGTGCGCATCGATTCCGATGCGCTGCTGCTCGGCGTGGAGTCCGAGATCCATTCCGCGTTCTCCAACCTGGTCGACAACGCCGCCAAATACACACCCGCGGACGGCTCCATCGAAATGCGTTGGTGGGTCGATGAGGACGGCGGACACTTCTCCGTGACCGACACGGGAATCGGCATTCCCTCGGAGCACATCCCGCGGCTCACGGAGCGCTTTTACCGTGTCGACCAGGGCCGCTCGCGCGCGACCGGTGGCTCGGGCCTCGGCCTCGCGATCGTCAAGCACGTCCTGCAGCGCCATGGCGCGGAGCTCGAAGTGCGCAGCACGATCGGTAAGGGCAGCACCTTCTCGTGCCACTTCCCGCCTCAGCGCGTGCACGCCGCGCGTGCTGCAACCGCCGTGTAAAGCTGTGAATCTTGCAACCGTCGCCGGCGGCGTTTCAGCTATCATCCGCAACCGAGCCGGAGAACCATCCTGATGGAAACCGCCGACCTCAGTCACCACATCTCCCGTCGTTTCAACGAAGATCTCGAGCGCGTGCGCAGCAAAGTGCTCGCCATGGGCGGCTTCGTCGAGCAGCAGCTGCAGAAGGCCATCACTGCGCTCACCGAGGGCGACAGCACGCTCGGCGAGTCGGTGGCGCTCGGGGATCACCAGGTGAACAACATGGAGGTGTCGATCGACGAGGAGTGCAGCCGCATCCTGGCGACGCGGGCGCCGGCTGCGGGCGACCTGCGGGTCATCGTGGCCATCATCAAGACCATCACCGACCTCGAGCGCATCGGCGATGAGGGCGAGAAGATCGGTTACATTGCCTCACGGCTCGCGACCATGGAGCGCCCTGCCGATAAGTACCGGGAGATCAAGCATCTCGGCCGCATCGTGTCGGAGATGGTCCATGACGCCCTCGATGCCTTCGCCCGCATGGACGCGGAGTCGGCCCTGCGCGTCGCGCGCCAGGACCGGCTGGTCGACGAGGAGTACGAAGCCATTCAGCGCCAGAGCATCACTTTCATGATGGAGGATCCGCGCACCATTCGCCGGGCGCTGGATGTCATGTGGGTCGTTCGCGCATTGGAACGCATCGGCGATCATGCGAAGAACATCAGCGAGTACGTCATATACATGGTGTACGGCAAGGATGTTCGGCACACCTCGCTGGATGATGTGGAGCGCGAGCTGCGCGAGCGGGCCGCACCCGGCGGGGAGCCTCAGCCCACGGCAGCCTCGTGAGTGGCGCGCCGCTGATCGCCGCGAGCCGGCCCGCGGGCACGTCCGCTCGTCGGCCGCTCAACTTCGCCGGCTTCCTGATCTGCGCCGGACTCATCGGCTACGCCCTGTACGCGCAGTTCAAGCTCGGACTCGAGCCCTGTCCGCTCTGCATCTTTCAGCGCATCGGCATCCTCGCCCTGGGAGTCGTATTCCTCATCGCCGCGCTGCACAACCCGCGCGGCCGGGGCACGCGCATCTACGCGGTCCTCGTCGCGATCGCCGCTCTGGCCACCGCGGCAGTTGCTGCCCGGCAGCTCTATATCCAACACCTGCCGCCGGGGGCCATACCTTCGTGCGGCGCGCCGCTGTCCATGATGATGAAGTTCATGCCGCTCACCACGGTGATCCGCAAGGTCCTCACCGGCAGCGGAGAATGCAGCATCGTCAACTGGACCTTCCTCGGCCTGGCGATGCCCGCATGGGTCCTCATCTGGGCGGCCCTCCTGGGCACCGTCGGCGCAGTGGCCAACCTCAGGCGCGCCTGAACGCGCGGCCGACTACGCCAGCAGGTTTCGCAGTACGTTGAAGTACATGCGATGGAGCGCGTCGAGATCAGTGAGCCGCACGGACTCATTCACCTTGTGAATCGACGCGTTGATGACCCCGAGCTCGACCACCTGCGTCCCCAGCGGCGCGATGAAGCGGCCATCCGAAGTCCCGCCGCCGGTCGACATCCTCGGCGCGCGCCCGGTCACTTCCTCGACGGCCGCGCGCACGGATTCCGATAACTGGCCCGGCGGCGTGTAGAACGGCTCTCCGGATACGTACCATTCCAGCGTGTAGCGCACGCCGTGCTTGCGCAGGATGCCCTCTACCGTCTCTTTCAGTCCTTCGAGGGTCTGTACCGGCGAGTACCGCAGGTTGAAGCGCGCCTTGAGCTCCCCTGGGATGACGTTCGGCGCGCCGGTGCCTGCGTTGAGGTTCGAGACCTGAAAGGTCGTCGGGTCGAAGTGCTCCGTTCCCTGATCCCACACCCGGCGGGTGAGCTCGGCGAGGGCAGGAGCGAGAGTGTGCACCGGATTTTCCGCAAGGTGAGGGTAGGCGACGTGTCCCTGCACGCCATGAACTGTCAGGCGGCCGCTGAATGAGCCCCGCCGCCCAATCTTGATGGTGTCCCCGATCGACGCCTCGCTCGAGGGCTCGCCTACCAGGCACCAGTCGATGCGCTCGGAGCGGGCAGCCAGAGCCTCGACGACACGCTTGGTGCCGTCGACCGAGGGGCCTTCCTCGTCGCTGGTAATGAGAAAGGCGATCCGGCCGCGGTGCGCGGGATAGGCGGTGACGAACTCTTCGGTCGCGGTGATCATCGCCGCGAGGCCGCTCTTCATATCGGCAGCACCTCTGCCGTAGAGCATGCCGTCGCGGACCGTCGGCAGGAAGGGGTCGCTGTGCCATTCCTCCAGCGGTCCCGTGGGCACGACGTCGGTGTGTCCGGCGAAGCAGAACACCGGACCGTCATCGTGGCCGTGGCGCGCCCAGAAATTGTCCACGCTGCCAAACCGCAGCGGCTCTATTGCGAAGCCGAGCGCCTGCAGGCGCCGCATCATCACTTCCTGGCAGCCCTCGTCCGCGGGCGTCACGGAGCGGCGGGTCATCAGGTCACGGGTCAGCTCGAGGGTGACGGACATGTCTCCATCCGGGTGCGCCGGCATTCGGTGCGCGTTTATAAAGCGGGCAGCCCGGGGCAGCAAGGCCTTTCGTCGCGCCGCCGCCGCCGCTTGTCACGCGCCTGCAACGTTCAGCGGCAAGACTATGCGCCATCGGGGCGACGGGAACGGCGAAGCGTCTGTCACACTGCCGTCACATTGATGTCATTTAATGCGCCCGCCATGCTCTCGTCTCACGAGTCAGAATAACGCGGAGGTATCATGAACGTATTTCGTCCCGGCGCACTGCGCAAATCCATGGCAATGCGCTTAGCAGCAGTCGCCGTGGCCACGGCTCTCAGCACGAACGTCTTTGCGGCCTCGCAGATCACCGGTGCCGGCAGCAGCTGGGTCTATCCGCTGGTCTCCAAATGGGCGGTGACTTATGCCCAGAACACCGGCGTGCAGGTCAATTATCAGCCCATCGGCTCCGGCGGCGGCATTCAGCAGATCAAGGCGGGAACAGTGGCCTTCGGGGCGAGCGACATGCCGCTCACGCCGGATGTCCTCAGCCAGAACCACCTGATTCAGTTTCCCACCGCGATCGCCGGCGAGGATATCGTTTATAACCTCCCCGGCGTGGCCTCGGGGCGGCTCCTGCTGACGGGACCGGTGATCGCCGACATCTACCTCGGCCACATCAAGCAGTGGAACGACCCGGCGATCCAGAAGCTGAACCCGAGTCTGCACCTCCCCGACATGGCGATCAGCGTCATCCATCGCTCCGACGGGTCCGGGACGACCTTCACGTTCGCCAACTATCTCTCCAAGGTCAGTCCGGAGTGGAAGACGAAGGTCGGTGCCAACACCGCGATCAACTGGCCGGTGGGTTTCGGCGGCCAGGGTAGTGACGGTGTGGCCGGCGACGTGCAGCGCATCCGCGGCTCGATCGGGTACGTGGAGTACGCGTACATCCTCGAAAACCACATGAACTACGCGCGCATGGTCAACAGCGCCGGCAAGGTGGTGAGCCCGAGCCTGCAGGGTTTCCAGGCGGCCGCGGCCAACGTCGATTTCACCAAGGTACAGGACTTCTACGTCATCCTGACGGATCAGCCCGGCGAGCAGAGCTGGCCGATCTCCGGCTGCACCTGGCAGATCCTGCGCGCGACGGCGCCGAAGACGGTGAACGAGCCGGTGACCAAGTTCTTCCTCTGGGGCTTCCAGAACGGGCAGGCGATGGCCGAGTCGATTGCCTTCGGCCCGTTGCCGGCCAGCACCGTGCAGGCGATCCAGACCTACTGGAAGCAGCACCTGGGTATATGAGCGGTATTCACCGGCCGAAACTTGCAGCCGCCGGTGAGTGAATTGAGGTAGTCTGACTGCTGGGCGGCTGCCCCACGGGGCAGTCGCCCATCCGCACTCGACCCCGGTGGGCGGACGGACCCGATTGACAGTGATGGCTAGCAATTTGAGCGTCAATACCGGGATTCGGACATGAGCAGCGCGGTTGCCATCGACTCGAAGCGATTGGCGGGCCAGCGCCTGAAGGAGCGGATCTTCCGCGGGACTACTCTCGCGGCTGCGCTGCTGGTGCTGGTGCTGCTCGGCGGAGTAGCCGTGTCGCTCATCCATGGCGCGTGGCCTGCATTCGCGCGCTTCAAGCTCGCTTTTCTGACGCGCGAGATCTGGAACCCCGTCACGGACGAATACGGCGCCCTGGGTGCGGTCTACGGGACGCTCGTGACGTCCTTTATCGCCATGCTGCTCGCGCTCCCCGTCAGCTTTGGGATTGCAGTATTCCTCACTGAGCTCGCCCCCGCGTGGCTCAAGCGCCCGGTCGGCATCGCCATCGAGCTCCTCGCCGCGATCCCCAGCATCATTTACGGCTTCTGGGGGCTTTTCGTCCTGGCGCCGCTGCTGCAGGAGCACGTCGAGCCGTGGATCAGCAGCACGCTGGGGGCGCTGCCTGGCGTCGGCGTACTGTTTCAGGGTGCGCCTTTCGGAATCGGCATGCTGACTGCCGGCATCGTGCTCGCGATCATGATCGTGCCGTTCATCGCCGCCGTGATGCGCGATGTCTTCGAGACGGTACCGGATGTGCTGAAAGAATCGGGCTACGGACTTGGAGCCACGACCTGGGAGGTGATCTGGCGAGTCGTCGTGCCATATTCGCGCGCCGGCATGGTGGGTGGCACGATGTTAGGCCTCGGACGAGCCCTCGGCGAGACCATGGCCGTGACCTTCGTGATCGGCAATGCTCACCAGATCTCGCGTTCGCTGCTGGATCCCGGTACGACGATTTCCGCGGCCATCGCCAACGAGTTCACCGAGGCCACCACCAAGCTCTACTCTTCCTCGCTCATCGCGCTCGGTGCGCTGCTCTTCGTCATCACATTTTCGGTGATCGCCGCCGCGCGACTCATGCTGCTGCGACTCGATCGCAAGGCGCTCTCCTCGGTATGAGCCGGCGAGCCCTGCGCAAGATCATCAATGTGCTCGCCCTCGGGCTGTCGGGCGCTGCGACTCTGGTGGGGCTGCTGGTGCTCGGCGCGCTACTGTGGTCGCTCGTGTCGGAGGGCTTGGCGCATTTCTCAACGAACGTGTTCACACACATGACACCTCCGCCCGCAACCGCTGGGGGCGGGCTGCTGAACGCGATCTATGGCACCGCCGTCATGACCCTGATAGGAATTCTGATCGGCGGCCCGATCGGCGTCCTGGCCGGCACATACCTGGCGGAATACGGACGGAACGCCCGCCTGAGTACCGTCATCCGGTTCGTCAATGACGTGTTGCTGAGCGCGCCTTCGATCATCATCGGCCTGTTCGTTTACGAGCTGGTGGTAGTGCCGATGGGAAATTTCTCGGCCATCTCGGGCGCCATCTCGCTCGCGATCATCGCCATGCCGGTCATCGTGCGCACGACCGAGGACATGCTCAACCTCGTTCCGCAGGGAATAAAGGACGCTTCCACCGCGATGGGCGCATATCCGTGGCGCACGATCATGAGCGTCGCCTATCCGGCCGCGCGCAGCGGGATGCTGACTGGGCTGCTGTTGGCCGTGGCGCGCATCAGCGGCGAGACCGCACCGCTGCTCTTCACGGCGCTCAACAATCAGTTCTGGAGCACGGACCTCAAGGCGCCCATGGCCAACCTGCCGGTCGTGATCTTCCAGTTCGCCCTCAGTCCGTATGACAACTGGCAGCAGCTCGCCTGGCAGGGCGCCCTCATAATCACCTTCGCGATCCTGATCCTCAGCATCATTGCGCGCGTGGTGGTCGCGAATCTGGGCCCCGGGACGGGCCGAAAGTGAGCGTCCCGCAGAGACAAATCGACACCGGGCGGCCCGAGGAGGGCGCCGCGGCCGTGAAGATCGATGTGCGGCATTTGAACTTCTACTACGGTCAATCGCATGCCCTGAAGGACATCAGCCTCACTCTGCGAGACCGTTCGATCACCGCCTTCATCGGTCCGTCCGGCTGCGGCAAATCGACGCTGCTGCGGGTTTTCAACCGCATGTACACGCTCTATCCGGGTCATCGCGCGGTGGGCGAGGTGCTCCTCGACGGCCAGGACATTCTCACGCCGTCGGTCGACGTGGCGGACCTGCGGCTGCGTGTCGGCATGGTGTTCCAGAGGGCGACCCCGTTCCCGATGTCGATCTTCGAGAATGTCGCCTTCGGCCTGCGCCTCGCGCGCGGGATTCGTCGGGGAGAGCTGCGTGAACGGGTGCACGCGGCGCTGCAGGATGCCGCCATGTGGGAGGAGGTCAAGGACAAGCTGCACGAGGACGGCCGCAGCCTCTCGGGTGGGCAGCAGCAAAGGCTGTGTATTGCGCGTAGCATAGCCCTCGAGCCGGAAGTGATCCTGTTCGACGAGCCGACGGCCGCGCTCGATCCGATCTCGACTCTGCGGGTCGAGGAGACGCTGCAGAGCCTTCGCGAGAAGTACTGCATCGCAATCGTGACACACAACCTGCAGCAGGCCGCGCGCGTCTCCAACTTCACGGCGTTCATGTACATGGGCGAGCTCATCGAGATGGGGCCGACCGGACAGATATTCACCGCGCCCAAGAACCGCCGCACCGATGACTACGTCACGGGCAGGTTCGGGTGAGCGCGGTGCCTGGAGAAGAAATGATCCACGAGCCCAGGCGCGCTGAATCCAACGCCGGGGGTGGTTCCGATGGAACCCGCCGCTTCGGTGATGGCGGCTTGAATCTGAAGCCGAGTGGCCGCGTGCACGTTCCCGAATCCCTCGACAACGGATCGCCCAACCGTCCGGTTGGGGAGGTGTCGGTCGAGGACGCCGTCTTTTCCTGCCGCGACGTCAGCGTTTTCTATGGCTCCAAACAGGCGCTCAAGAACGTAACGATCGATGTCGCACGCAGGCAGGTGTTGGCCGCCATCGGTCCGTCGGGCTGTGGCAAGTCGACCTTCCTGCGCTGCCTCAACCGCATGAACGACACCATTCCCGGTGCGCGCGTGACCGGCACGATCGCCCTGGATGGCCAGGACATCTATTCCAAGCGCCAGGATGTCGCGGAGCTGCGCGGGCGCATCGGCATGGTCTTCCAGAAGCCGAATCCGTTTCCAAAGTCGATCTACGAGAACGTCGCCTACGGACCGCGCATCCACAAGCTCGCCCGCAGCCGCGCCGACCTGGATGAGATCGTCTTCACCAGCCTGCAGCGCGCCGGCCTCTGGGATGAGGTCAAAGACCGTCTGAACTCGCACGCCGTGGGTCTCTCAGGCGGCCAGCAGCAGCGCCTGTGCATCGCCCGCGCGCTGGCCGTGCAGCCCGAGGTCATCCTGATGGATGAGCCGTGCTCCGCGTTGGATCCCATTGCCACCGCCCACGTCGAGGACCTGATCGAGCAGCTGCGCGCCTCCTACGCCATCGTCATCGTGACGCACTCTATGCAACAGGCCGCGCGAGTCTCGCAGCGCACCGCCTACTTCTACATGGGCCAGCTCATCGAGGTGGGCGAAACCGACCGGGTATTCACCAACCCGCAGCACCGCCTGACGGAAGACTACATTACTGGACGCTTCGGCTAGTCCGTCGCCCGCAACAGCTCGTTGATCGAAGTCTTGGCGCGCGTCTGAGCGTCGACGCGCTTGACGATCACCGCACAGTAGAGGCCGTATTTACCGTCAGCCGAAGGCAGCGTCCCCGGCACCACGACCGATCCGGCCGGAATCCGCCCCTGCAGTATCTCTCCCGTCGTGCGGTCATAGATGCGCGTGCTCTGACCGATGAACACCCCCATCGATATGACCGACCCCGCCCCGACGATAACCCCTTCCACGATCTCCGAGCGCGCGCCGATGAAGCAGTCATCCTCGATGATCGTCGGGGTGGCCTGCAGCGGCTCCAGAACGCCGCCGATCCCAACGCCGCCGGAGAGATGCACATTGCGTCCAATCTGCGCGCAGGATCCGACGGTGGCCCAGGTGTCGACCATCGTCCCGGAACCGATGTTGGCTCCTATATTGATGTAACACGGCATCAGCACGACGTTGGACGCCACGAAGGCCCCCATGCGAACGATGGCATGCGGCACGATGCGTACCCCCGCTGCGCGCAGATCCTCCTCCGTCGCGCCCGCATACTTCAACGGCACTTTGTCGTAGAACCGTGCGAACCCCGCATCCATCACCGTGTTGTCGTGCGTGCGGAAGTAGAGCAACACCGCCTTCTTGAGCCATTCGTTGACGACCCAGATATCGTCCTTCCGCTCCGCGACCCGCGCGCCGCCCGAATCGAGCAGCGCGATGCATTTCTCCAGCACGCCTTCCAGGCCCACAGGAATGTTTTTCGGCGTGATCTCGGCGCGGAACTCGAAAGCTGCGTCGATCGCGGACTCGAGGTTCTTCAGGTCATTCATAGTTGATTCCGTCGGACGAATTCACTGATGCGCTCGGCGGCCTCGACGCACTGCTCCACTGGCGGCACCAGCGAGATGCGCACCCGGCCGGCACCGGGGTTGCCTTCCGAGCCGTCGCGAGCAAGAAAGCTGCCGGGCAATACCGTCACCTTCTGGCTGGCGTAGAGGTCGCGCACGAAGCGCACATCGTCGCCGCGCACATCCGGCCAGAGATAGAACGCTCCATCGGGCGTGGGGACCTCGAAGCAAGAAGCGAGGATGGGCAGCACCCGCGCGAATTTTTCCTGGTAGGCGCGGCGGTTGCGTGCCGCGTACTCCTCATCCTGCCAGGCTGCGATGCTGGCAAGCTGCGTCGGCACCGGCATGGCGCTCCCATGATAGGTCCGATACTGCTGCAGCGGGGCGATGATCTGCGGATCGCCGCAGACGAAGCCGGACCTCAGGCCTGGCACGCTCGAGCGCTTGGAGAGGCTATGAAACACCACGCAGCGCTCGAAGCGGCTGTGACCGGCGGCGACGCAGGCTTGCAGGAGACCAGGGGGTGGCGAGCGCTCGTCGAGATAGATCTCGGCGTAGCACTCGTCGGCGGCGACGATGAAGTCATGCCGCTCGGCGAGGGTGAGTGCGCGGCGCAGATAATCGAGCGGCAGAACCCTGCCGGTCGGGTTGCCCGGACTGCACAGAAACAACAGCCGACACCGCCGCCAGACACTCTCGGGTACGGCACCGAGATCGGGCATGTAGTCGTTTGCGGCCGTCGTGGGCAGGTAATGCGGCTGCGCGCCCGCGAGCAGCGCCGCCCCCTCGTAAATCTGATAGCAGGGGTTCGGCATCAGAACCAGCGAGTCGGCAGCGCCGTCGACCGCCGCCTGCACGAAGGCGAAGAGAGCCTCGCGGGTGCCGTTGACCGGCAGCACCATGCGATCCGGCGCGATGGCTCCGCCCGGCAGAGCGTAGCGTCTCTCGAGCCAGCGCGCGCAGGCCGAGCGCAGCTCCGGCAGGCCGGCAGTGGTCGGATAGGTGTCGAGACGATGCAGGCTGTCACGCAACGCAACGAGCACGCTTGCCGGCGGCTCGTGTTGGGGCTCGCCGATCGACATCCTGATGTCGCTGAGGCTCGCAGGGCCGCGCACGCCTGACAGCAGGTTTGCCAGTCGCGTGAATGGATACGCGTGCAAGCGGTCCAGCAGCGGATTCATCGCGATATCCGCCATCACTCAAACCGCATCGCGGCGGTCGAGGGCGCGCGTGAGACTTTCGCGCAGCCGCTCTGCGGCCGCGGCGTCGAGCGGCCGGCCGTCGAAGTCGATGACGTAGAAGACGTCCTCCGCGCGCTCTCCCACGGTCATGATCTTCGCCGCCTGCAGCTCCACTCGCTCCTCCATCAGAACCTTGCCGACATCGCAGAGGAGGCCCGGGCGATCGCCGGCGGTGAGCTCGAGCACCGAGCGGCTGTTGCGCTCATCGACGCTGAGGGCGATCAGGGTCGCGGTATGGAACATGCGAACCTGCCGCGGCGCGCGCCGATAAACGGCGAAGGGTGTGTCCTCCGGCCGCTGCAGCGAGCGCCAGAGCGCATGCTCGATCTCCTCCTGGCGGTCGCGGTCGGTGATCGGCGCGCCGTCGTCCTCCAACACATGGTAGAGATCGAGGCTGAAGCCATCGCCCGTCGGGGTGATCCGCGCATCGACGATGTTGAGTCCCAGCTGATCGAGCACCGCGGTGGTGCGCGCGAAGCCATGCCGGCGCGCGCGCGTGTAGATGAGCACCGCGGTGGTGCCGCGCAGGCTCTGCGGGTCGAGCGCGATCAGCGGCTCGTCCGATCTCGGGTCGCGCTCGGCGAGCAAACGCGAGTGCCAGGCGACCTCCTCGGGCGAGTGCTGCAGGAAATACGTCGGCGAGAAGCGCGTCCAGGCGCGCTCGATGTCGGCCGCGGGGAGATTGCGCTCCTGCATCAGGCGGCGTGCCGCCTCCTGTGTCTCGCGCACCAGCTGCTCCTGGTCGATCGGCGCCTCCAGCCCGCGCCGCAGTGCCCGCCGTACACGATGATAGAAGTCATGGAAGAGCGAAGCCTTCCACGAATTCCACAGCTTGGGGTTGGTGCCGCGCACGTCCGCGCAGGTGAGGACATAGAGGTAGTCGAGATGCGCCTCGTCGCTCACCGTGCGGGCGAAGGCGTTGATGACCTGTGGGTCGCTGATGTCCTGCTTCTGCGCCGTGATCGAAAAAGTGAGGTGGCTGCGCACCAGCCAGGCGACCATGCGCGCGTCGTAGGGCGAGAGGCCCTGTTCCAGGCAGAAGGCTTCCGCATCCACTGCGCCGAGCTCGGAGTGATCGCCGCCGCGGCCCTTGGCGATGTCGTGAAAGAGTGCCGCGAGGTAGGCGACCTCGGGGCGCGGCAGCTGCTGCATGATGCGCGAGGCTTCCGGCAGCTCGTGATCGTACCGCGGGATCGCAAACCGCCGCAGGTTGCTCACGACGAAGAGCGTGTGCGCGTCCACCGTGTAGGCGTGGAATAGGTCGTACTGCATGCGACCGACGATTCGGCCGAAAGCCGGAATGTAACGCCCGAGCACTCCATAAGCGTTCATTCGCCGCAGCTCGTGGGTGACGCCAGCCGGCGCCCGCACGATCTCGAGGAAGAGCCGATGATGGCGCGGGGTCTGGCGGAACTCCTCGTCGATGAGCCAGAGACTGCGGGCGACCGCGCGCATGGTGGCGGCGCGCACGCCCTTGATGTCCGGATTCTGCTGCAGCAGCACGAAGAGCTCGAGGATCGTCGCGGGGATGCGGGCGAACACTTCCTCGCTGACGGCCTCGAGCGAGCCGTTGCGCACCTGGAAGCGGGCGTTGAGCGGCCGGGGCGGCTCGGTCTCGGTCTGCACCGCCTCGCGGAAGAGCTGCAGCAGCAGCTCGTTCAACAGGCTGACGTCCTTGACCGTGCGGTAGTAGCGCTGCATGAACTGCTCTACCGCCAGCGTGTAGGAAGCATCCTCGTAGCCGAAGGTCTGCGCGAGCCGCAGCTGATGGTCGAAGAGCAGGCGGTCCTCGCGCCGCCCGGTGAGCACATGCAGGCCGAAGCGCGCCTTCCAAAGGAAGGACTGCGCCTGCTTGAGGCGCCGCAGCTCCGCGAGGGTGAGGAAGCCGTTGGTGACGAGCCCATCGAGCGTATCGGAGCCGAAGCGGCGCTTGGCGACCCAGGCGATGGTCTGGATGTCGCGCAGGCCTCCGGGGCTCGTCTTGACGTTGGGCTCGAGGTTGTAGGCGGTGTCGTTCGCCTTCAGGTGCCGCTCCGACTGCTCGCGCACCTTGGCCTCGAAGAATTCCTTCACGGGCCAGACCCGATCCGGCGCGAGCGCGGCCTGCATGTCCGCGAGCAGCGCGGCGTTGCCTGAAAGCAGCCGCGCTTCCAGGAGCGTCGTCATCACGCTTACGTCGGCGATGCTTTCCGCAACGCATTCATCCACCGTGCGCACGCTGTGGCCGACTTCGAGACCGATATCCCAGAGGAAAGCGAGCAGCCGCTCGATCGCGCCGCGCTCCGGGAGATCCGGCGCGCGGGGCACGAGCAGCAGGATGTCGATGTCGGAGCAAAGGTGCAGCTCGCCACGCCCGTAGCCTCCCACCGCCACCAGTGCCCAGGAGATCATCGAGGCGATCGAGTGAGTGCGCCACGACTCACGCAGCACCACATCGACGAGCGCCGCCCGGGCGTGCACCAGCCTCTCGACCGGCTCCTCGGCGAGGAAGCGGGCTTTCAGCTCCTCGTGCGCCTGCCGCAGCAGCTCGCGCCACGCCGCGCTCGATCCCTGCGCCTCGGAGAGGAGGGCCGGCAAACGCTGCAGCCAGGGCCAGCCGGGGTCGGCGGGCGGGGCGGGCAGTGTTTCATCGAGGAGATCGACCTCTCCGGCGGCCATGGTCGCGCTCAGTGCACCCGCGGGTCGGCGGCGCCGAGCGTGAGCACCTCATGACCCTGGTCGGTGACCAACACAGTGTGCTCCCACTGGGCGGAGAGCGAGTGGTCCTTGGTGATCACCGTCCAGCCATCGGGCAGCAGGCGGACGTGACGCTTGCCGGCGTTGACCATCGGCTCGATGGTGAAGGTCATGCCGGCCTTGAGCTCGAAGCCCGTGCCCGGCTCCCCGTAGTGCAGGACCTGCGGATCCTCGTGATAGATGCGCCCGATACCGTGGCCGCAGTATTCACGCACCACGGAGTAATTGTTCTGCTCAACGAAGGTCTGGATGGCATGGCCGATATCACCGAGACGCGTCCCGGGGCGTACGGTCTGGATGCCGCGCCACATCGCCTCGAAGCAGGTCTCGGCCAACCTTTGCGCGTGCGCGGGGGGCTTGCCTACGAAGTACATCCGGCTGGTATCACCGTGAAATCCTTCGCGGATCACGGTGACGTCTATGTTGACGATGTCGCCCGCCTTCAGGCGCTTATCGTTCGGGATGCCGTGGCAGACGACGTGATTGACCGAAGTGCAGATGGTCTTGGGAAACCCCCGGTAGTTCAGATTGGCAGGCACGGATTTCTGCACGTTGACGATGTAGTCGTGGCAGATGCGGTCGAGCTCGTCCGTGGTCACACCGGGCACCACGTACTCGGTGATCATGTCGAGCACATCGGCGGCAAGGCGCCCGGCGATGCGCATCTTTTCCTGCTCTTCAGGGGATTTGACGGTCACGTGCATGGTGTCTCGATTCATGGTATAAAGCGCGGCCTTTTTTGGCAATTAACCCACACGCGTATCACTAAACCCGTCGGCTGGGTGTCCTCGCCTTGGATGAGGATGGCCCCGGGGATGCGCGGAGGCTCAACCCAAACAGGAGAATTCTCCATGTCCGGCGTGTCCATGCGACAGATGCTGGAAGCGGGGGTCCATTTTGGACATCAGACCCGCTTCTGGAACCCGAAGATGGCTCCCTTCATCTTCGGCGAGCGTAACAAGATCCACATCATCAATCTCGAGAAGA
>DASXFY010000060.1:0-20312 GCA_036489335.1 Steroidobacteraceae bacterium | reverse complement strand
GTAGTGCGCGACTTCAATGAAACGAGCCGCCGGGCCTGCGAGGATGAGCTGCGCACGCTCCTGGCCGAATGAACGGACCGCAACCATGCCCGATGTCCCGTCGCTCCTCGCACGCCGGCTGGCCGGCAGGTGTTTGACCGCCAAATTGGCGCTGCTCGCCGGGTTCCTGGCCCTGCAGGCGGCCGCGGGCGTCGCGCTCGCTCAAACGGCCACCGCGGCTGTCGCCCCGGCCACCGCGGCCGTCACCCCGGCCGCCACGTCACAGCCCGCGACTCCCCCGCCGAGGGTGGATGAGCAGGTACAGTCGCTGAAAAGCGACGTACTCGACCTCAACCGCGATCTCTTCGTCCTCGAGCAGGAGCTGCTCTACCCGGCCAACACCCAGATGGCCGTGTTCGTCTCCATGGATGCCGGCACTTTCTTCGCTCTCGACTCGGTGCAACTGAAGGTCGACGGCAAGGAGGTTGCCAACTACCTCTACACTCCCCGGGAAGTCCACTCACTGGTACAGGGGGGCGTGCAGCGGCTCTACGTCGGCAACCTCAAGGTGGGCAAGCACCAGCTCGTGGCCTTCTTCACCGGCAAGGGACCGCACAATCTCGACTACACGCGCGGCGCCACTCTCGACTTCCAGAAGGACATCGGCGCCAAATATCTCGAGCTCACGATCACCGACGATCAACGCAAGCTCCAGCCGCAGTTCCGGATCAAGGACTGGGAGTAACGCTTGGCCCGCGCGGCGTGCCTGTGCGTCCTCGCTGCCGTGACGCTGCTCGCCGCAGCGGCGCCGGCCGCGGCGCACCTGCATGACCCGGAAGCACTTCCCGAGATACACATCCAGGACCTGTCGTACGGCGACGTCCTCTTTTACTACTACCAGGGCAAAGACTTCGAGGCCGCCACACGACTCCTGGCCTACGACCACTGGCAGGAAATGCCGCACCACGAAGCCGACGCGCGACTGGTGCTCGCCGGGCTCTATCTGTCGCTCGGCATGTACGATCGGGCGGACCGCTCCTTCGAAGAGCTGCTGACGAGCGATGTGCCGACCGGCGTGCGCGATCGTGCCTGGCTCTACCTCGGTCAGATGCTCTATGCCCGCGGCCAATATGCCGATGCGGAGCGGGATCTGACTCGCATCAGCGAGCGGATGTCGCCGCAGCTCGAGTCGCAGCGGGAGCTGCTGCTCGCCAACGTTTGGATGCATGAAGGCCGCTTCGACCAGGCGGCCGGGTTGCTGCAGCGCTGGCGCGGATCGGAGCAGGGGTCGACAGCGTATGCGCGACTCAACCTCGGCATTGCGCTGGTGCGTCAAGGCAGGCTGGCGGAGGCGGCGCCCGTGCTGACCTCGGTCGGCACGATGTACGCGCTCGCTCCGGAAATGCTCGCGCTCAAGGACCGTGCCAATCTCGCGCTGGGTCTCGCTTACATGCAGGCCAAGCAGCCGGCTCTCGCGCGCGACGCGTTGGATCGCGTGCGACTCGACGGACCTTTCTCCGGCGAAGCGCTGCTGGCCGCCGGCTGGGCGGAAGCGGCGGACGGCAACTATCGCGCCGCGCTCACTCCCTGGCTGGCACTGCAACGCCGCAGCACCTCCGATCCATCGGTGCAGGAGGTCAACCTCACTGTGCCGTATGCCTTCATCGAGTTGAAGGCGCCCGGGCAGGCTGAGCATTACTACCGGGCCGCGATGCAATCATACGATGAGGAGTCGACGCGGATCGACGGCGCCATCGCCCGAATACACAGTGGCAGCCTGCTCACCGAGCTGCTGGCGCGCGAGAGCGATGCCGCCGAGTCCGGCGACGTCGGCAACGACCCGCTCGATGATGACGCCCTGCCTGACCGTCTGAGTTACGGTTGGTTCTGGCAGCTCGGCAATGTTCCGGACGATCCGGAATCCCATTATCTGTACGCGGTATTCGCCGGATCCGACTTCCAGGAGGGATTGAGGAACTATCGCGATCTGAAGCTCATGCAGCGCATGCTCGGCCAATGGTCGACGAGCATGGACGCTTTCCAGGAGATGATCACCACGCGCCGCCGCGCGTTCGCCGAGCGCCTCCCCAAGGTCGACGCGTTGCTGAACTCCGGCGGACTGGATACGCTGAAGAAGCACCGTGCGGCGCTCGCGGCGCGGCTCGAGCAGGTGGCGAGCACCCGCGACGGCGCGGCGCTGGCCACGGGGACCCAGGCGGCGCTGTGGGCGCGCGTGCTGCGCGACCAGGCGATGCTGGCTCATGATCCGGACACGCCGCCATACGCGAAGCTGCGCGAGCGTCTGGCGATGGTCCGGGGAGTGCTGCTCTATCGGATGGACCGGGAGTTCGCCGCGCGCCTGTGGAGCGAGCGCAAGCAGCTGCGGACCTTCGATGTCGCGTTGGCGAAGTCACAGCAGGGCTGGACTCAGCTCGAGAGCGGGCGACAGGCGCTGCCACTCGAGACCGGAGATTTCGCCGGCAGGGTTGCAGTTCTGCAGCAGCGCATCGGCGCGCTTCAGGTGCGGCTCGCCGCGGCGCAGACGGCGCAGAGCATCGCGCTCGCCGAGCTGGCGGTGCGTGACCTCGAGCAGCAGAAGAGGCGGCTGCAGGACTACCGGGTGCAGGCGCAGTTCGCCCTCGCGACGATTTACGACCAGGCGGCTCATCCTGTCTCAGCTTCGGGAGGGCCGCAGCCGTGACGGCCGCCCGCCCGCTGCTTGCGCTACTGACGGTGATGACCGGCTGTCTGGCGCTGTGTCCGATTGCCGAGTCGCGGGGTGATCCCCCCAGCGCGCCGACCATCCAGGACCTCGAGACGCATCCGGCTCAGGTGATGACCGCAGGCAAGGTCAGCGCCACCGACTCCACTGCGATGGCGAGCTACCGCAAGTTCCTCGCGCTGCAGGCGACCGATCCGACGCTGCGGGCCGAGGCACTGCGACGGCTGGGGGATCTCAACCTCGATGCCGGTGACCTGCAGCGCATGCAAAGCGAGCTCTCGTCGGTCGATGTGCAGGGCGCCGAGGCCATCAAGCTCTACACGACGCTGCTTGCGGTCTATCCCAACTACACGCACAACGACGAGGTGCTCTACCAGCTCGCGCGGGCTTATGACACCACCGGCCAGCCGGATCAGGCGCTGCATACTCTCGACCTCATCGTGCGGCGCTATCCCGATGCCAGGGATATCGACGAGGTGCAGTTCCGGCGCGGCGAGATCCTCTTCTCCGACCGCCGGTATCCCGAGGCGGAGCAGGCCTACGCGGCGGTGATTGCCCGCGGTGCCGCTTCCTCGTACTACGTGCAGGGTCTCTACAAGGGCGGCTGGTCGCTCTACAAGGCAGCGCAGCCGGAGCAGAGCCTGCCGGTGTTCGCGCGGCTGCTCGACTGCGAGCTGTTGAGTTCCGACGGACGGATGCGGCCGCTGACCGATCTGCGGCGGGCCGATCGCGAGCTGGTGGAGGATTCGCTGCGTGTCATGAGCATCACGTTCTCGCAGGATTCCGGTGCGCAGTCGATTGAGCGGTTCGTGGGCCACTATGGTGCGCGACCCTACGACTCGCTTCTCTATTCCAGGTTGGGCGATCTCTATGTCGCGAAGCAGCGTTACCAGGACGCTGCATCAACCTACCTCGGCTACGTCGACAGCAACCCTCAATCGGACGCGGCGCCCGACCTTGCAGCACGAGCCATCCGCGCCTATTCGAAGGGCGGCTTCAGCCAGCTCGTCTTCAAGGCGAAGCAGGACTATGTCGAGCACTATGGTTTCGGCGCCGCTTATTGGCGTACGCATGCGCGGGCGGATCACGCCGAAATCGCCGCGGAGCTCGAGACCGACCTCAGGGATGTGGCGACCTACGATCATGCGATCGCGCAGCGGACCCACGATGCGCATGAGTACGCACAGGCGGCGCACTGGTACCGGGAATACCTGGATTCGTTTCCCACGGCCGCCGATGCCACGGAGTTGAATCACAGGCTGGCGGATGCCCTGTTTGCCGCGCAGGATTACCCCAACGCGGCGACGGAGTACGAGCATACGGCGTATAACTATCCGCGCAATGCGCAGTCGGAGAACGCTGGCTACGCTGCGCTGACAGCTTATCAGAAGGCCGAGGCGGGACTGAGCGGCAGCGCACTGAGCGACCTGCGTCGGCGTGCCATCGATTCCGGTGTCAGGTTCGCGCAGGCATTTCCGGATCATCCCGACAGCGCCGGCGTGCTGACACGCGCTGATGAGGCGGTGTTTGCCGCGGGTGACCTGCCCCGGGCGGTGCAGATCGCCGGTATCCTCCTGGCGCGCAATCCGCCCGCCGATCAGGCGAAGCGGCGCATCGCCTGGACCATCGTCGGTCAGGCGGACTACAACCAGGGCAAGTTCGGTGAGGCGGAGCCGGCGCTCATCCAGGCGCGCGAGCTCTCCGCCGGCGACGCCAAGATGAGCGCGGATCTCACCCAGCGCATTGCCGCCGCCGTATATCACCAGGGCGCCGCGAAGCGGCAGGCGGGCGATGGCGAGGGAGCCGTGCGAGACTTCCTGCGCGTCGAGCAGGTCGCGCCCGATTCGACCATCTGCGCGACCGCTCTTTACGATGCGTCAGCGGAGCTCATCCGGCTGCAGGACTGGAGCCGCGCCATACAGGTGCTGCAGGACTTTCGCGCCCGGTTCCCCCATCACGCGCTTTCGGCCGATGTCGATGACAAGCTGGCCGTGGCGTATGCCGGCGCCAACCAGCCCGGGCAGGCGGCGCAGCAGTTCGAGACGATCGCGGCGGAGCCGGCACAAACCCCGGCGGTCAGGAAGGAAGCTCTGCGCCGCGCGGCGGACCTCTACGCGCAGGCGCATGACGATCCGCGGGCGATGACGGTGCTCGCGAAGTTCGTCGCCGAATATCCCGCTCCCATTACCGATGCGGAGGAGGTACGGCAGCGCCTTGCCGAGTATGCCGCCACGGGCGGTGACCTGACCGTGCGCGACCGCTGGTATCGGGAGATCGTGAAGGTCGACGCCGAGGCGGGCTCGCAGCGCACTCCGCGCACTCACTTTCTCGCCGCGAAAGCGCAACTCGTGCTGGCCGCCGAGCCGCGCGACGAGTTTCACGCCATCCGCCTTACTCTGCCTCTCGCGCGGACGCTGAAAGCCAAGCGCAGGGCCATGCAGCGCGCGATGACTGCCTACCGGCTGGCGGCTTCCTACGGTGTTGCCGAAGTCACGACGGCGGCAACCTATGAGATGGCCGGGCTCTACCAGACGCTGGCGCAGGATGTCCTTGGTTCCGAGAGACCGCGCAGCCTGAAGGGCCAGGAGCTCGACGAATACAACTCCCTGCTCGAGGATCAGGTATTTCCCTTCGAGGAGCAGGCCATCAAGGTATATGGCCTGAATGCGGCACGGGCGAGCCAGGGCGTTTATGACGAATGGGTCCGCAAGAGCTTCACCGCGCTGGCGCAGCTCGATCCGGCACGTTATGGCAAGACAGAGTTGATGTCAGATGTGGTCACGACGCTCAATTGAGATCTTCATCGGCGCGACACTGCTCGCGGCCGTGACGGCGTGCTCGGTTACTCCGAAGCGCGCGGCGGTACCCGCGCACGCTGTAGTCGCCGTCAAGGGCGGCACGGCCGGGGGTGGGGCTCGGGCGGGCGCAGCGCAGGGCGTCCAGGCCGCCGCCATGCCGCCGCCGATCCCGGCCGCGGCGAAAGCCGAATTCGACCAGGCGCTGACGCTCGCGGGCGCCGGCAATCAGACTGCAGCGGAAGCGCGCCTGGCGAGCCTGGCGCATGAGTATCCGCAGTTATGCACGCCGCTCGTGGACCTCGGAATCCTCTACCGCAAGAGTGGCAATCTCGATGCGGCCGCGCATGCCTTCCAACAGGCGGCTGCGCGTGAGCCGCGCAACGCGCTGGCGTGGACGGAGCTCGGCGTCACACAGCGCCTGGGGGGCAGGTTTCAGGATGCGGAGCAATCCTACACGCGTGCGATCGCGGCGGACCCCGCTTACGCTCCGGCTTATCGCGACCGGGGAGTGCTCCGCGACCTGTATCTCGATCGGCCGGCGGCCGCGCTCGGCGATTTCGAGCAGTACCGCAAGCTCGCGGCGCAGGACAAACCGGTCGTCATGTGGATCGCCGAGTTGCAGCATCGCACCGGCATCAAGGAGCCCGTGGCGGCCAGCACCGCTGCGCCCCCGCAGCCTCAGGTGAGGAACTGACATGCGTCCGTCAATACCGCTGCTGATCGGCACTCTTCTGGCGATTGCGCCCGCTGCGCAGGCGCAGTCGGTCGCGACGGCGTCGGCATCGGCGCCGAAGGCGACTCACGCTGTGCGGCCCGCACACAAGCAGCGGGCGAAGCCGGCCCGAGGCGCTGCTGTCCCCGCCCATGCGAATGCGGCGGCCGCAGCTTCCGGCGGCGTCCTTTCCCTGGGAGCGTCCGACATCACGGGCAACAAGGAGCTGCCCAAGGTGATGGTGATCGTGCCGTGGAAGGACTCCCTGGGCGCGGGGGGTGTGATCAAGCCCACTGATAGCCTGCTGGACGAGGTGCTGCAACCGGTCGACCGCGGCGTCTTTCGGCGCCAGGTCCGCTATTACGGACAGCTCGGCACCGCATCGGGGCAGCCGACGGCCGGGCGGGTGGCGCCAGTTGGCGACAGCCCATGAAAGTGGGAGCGGCATCGCAGCTTTTTCAAGGGCCGTCAGTCAGTTTGAGCGGGTCCGGACCGACAGCGGCCGGGCCTCGGAGCGGGTCTTAAGCGGAGTGTCACCATGGGTCTTTCGGGCTTGATCGTCAGATTCTTTCAGGGCGGCGGGGACTTCATGTACCCGATCGCCGTGGTGCTCGTGGTCGGCGCGGCGATCGCGCTCGAGCGCTACGTCTACCTGACCATCACGGCGGCGCGCAACCGCAGCACGTGGAACGAGATCGTGCCGCTGCTCGCGCAGGGCAACTTCCGTCAGGTCGTGCAGATCACCTCGAAGTCCAGCACCCTGGTCGGCCACATCCTCGACTACGGCCTGGCGCGCGTCCAGTCCGCCCGACGGCGTGATGACATCGAGAAGGCGATGGAGGAAAGCATGATGGAGGTCGTGCCGCGGCTCGAGAAGCGCACGCACTACATCGCGACTTTCGCCAACCTCGCCACTCTCCTCGGGCTGCTGGGCACCGTGATGGGACTCATCCGGGCGTTCGCCGCGGTCGCGACCATCGACCCGGCGCAGAAGGCCAACCTGCTCTCGGCGAGCATCTCGGTGGCGATGAACTGCACCGCCTTCGGCCTGATGACGGCCGTGCCGCTCCTGCTCGTTCATGCGGTGCTGCAGACCAAGACCACCGAGCTGATCGACAGCCTGGAAATGGCCTCGGTGAAGTTCCTGAACGCCATCGTCGAGAGAAAGGCGCCGGCGCCCGCCGCCGCGGCGGCGGCCAGGGCAGGAGCCGGGGCTGCGGCACCGGCCCTGGCCTGATCCGGCCCTCCCGCGCGTCGCGCCGCAACCGACGAGGAGATCTCAATGCGCCGCTCCTATCAGGCGCGCAAGCTCCTGAGGCACCAGCGCAAGTCCTCCGGGCTGATGCTGGTATCGATGATCGACATCTTCACGGTGCTGGTCACGTTCCTGCTCATGACCGCCGTGTTTTCCCACACGGTGATCCTGCAGCTGCATCTGCCCGCGCCGCAATCGCAGTTCCGCGAGCCGCCGCCGGACCTGGTGCTGGAGGTCATGGTGCGCAAGGACCTGCTGCAGGTCGCCGACCGCAACAGCGGGCCACTCGCGACATTTCCCAACACCGCGCAGGGCTACGACTATGCGAGTCTCACCCAGTACCTGGAGCAGGTGAAGGCCAAGTTTCCCAACATGACTCAGGCCAGCATCCTGCTCGAGCCCGACACGCCCTACGACATCCTGGTGCAGGTCATGGACCACGTGCGGGTTTTCGAAGCGAGCAGCGGACTGAACACCGTGCAGGCGGAGCTCTTTCCGGACGTCTCCGTCGGCGATGCGCCGCCACTCGCGCAGGTGACACGATGAGCATGTCCAATCGCGCGCGCCGGATGGCGCAGCACCATGTCCGGCACCGGGCCGATGCCGAGCTCAACCTGGTTCCGTTCATCGACATCCTCACCGTGATGGTGGCGTTCCTGCTGGTGTATGCGACCCAGGTCGAGGTCATACACAACGCCAAGGCCATTCCTCTGCCGGAATCGATCGCGCAACAACAGCCGCATCCGACCGTGGTCGTGACTGTCACCAAGAGCGACATCTACGTGCAGGGCCAGCTCGTGGTCACGGTGCCGCAGGTCCTGGCGCAGGCCGGCGATGAAATAACCGCTCTCAGGTCTGCGCTCGACAGTCAACAGGTCGTCGGAGAGACGACCACGACCGCGGACCCCGCCCATCGGGAGCTGACCATCATGGCGGACAAGACGCTGCCTTACGCGGTGTTGAAGAAGGTCATGTCGACCTGTGCCGGCGCTGCCTACAGCCAT
This sequence comes from Steroidobacteraceae bacterium, assembly GCA_036489335.1. Classification (GTDB taxonomy): domain Bacteria; phylum Pseudomonadota; class Gammaproteobacteria; order Steroidobacterales; family Steroidobacteraceae; genus 13-2-20CM-66-19. Next base: position 11,842 of record DASXFY010000060.1, on the reverse strand, counting down.
ATCGCTCTGGCAGTGCTCGAGAAGGAAAAGGCGGTGAGCGCTGCCGACCTGAGATCGTCCTAAGTCGTAATCCGAAGCTGCCATGGCCCTTGCCGCCTATCATCGTGTGTACGAGCTCGCTTGGGATGGAGATCCCGAGTCCAGCCAGCGTTTTCGCCGCATTCTGCGAACGCTGCTCATCATCGTCGCGATCTGCGGAGTGGCTATCCCTCTGTTGCCGACACCCGCACCCACGGTCGAGGAGACGGAGGTTCCGCCGCAGCTCGCGCGGATCATGATCGAGGAAAAACTGAAGCCGCCGACGCCGCCCAAGCCCATCACCAAACCCAAGGTGACGCCGCGGCCGGCTGCGAAGGAGCCGGTCAGGCCGGCCCCGGAGCGCGCCGATCTGGCTCGTGCGCGCGCCGAGCACTCGATCGACAAGTTCAAGGATCAACTCGCGGCGCTGCGCCAGACGATGACGGATACGCCCGAAGAGACGAAGAATCTCACCGGTGCGGTCGGCGCCCAATCCCATGCGGAGCGCTCGCTCATTACCGCTCAGGCCGGTGAGGCCAGCTCCGGGATCACCTCCGCGCCGATGAGCCGCGGCTTCGGCGGCGGCGCGGGCTCGTTGCACGGCACCAATGCGACGAGAGTCACTTCCTCCATCATGCAGTCGGGACTCAACGCCCGCTCGCCATCAGTCGGCCGAGGGGGCGCTGCCGGCCGGTCGGAGGAGGAGATCGCCATGGTCTTCGACCGCAACAAGGGGGCGATCTACGCTCTTTATCAGCGCGCGCTGCGCACGAACCCGATGCTGCAGGGCAAGCTCGTGCTAGAGTTCACCATCGCTGCGAGCGGTGAGGTGACGCGGTGCCGAGTCGTTTCGAGCGAGCTGCACGATCCGGCGCTCGAGCGCGAGATCGTTGCGCGCGTGATGCTGTTCCGCTTCGAGCCGGAAAAGGTCGATCCAACCACCGCGACCAAGCCGATCGACTTCTTCCCGGCCTGACGTCTGCGGGGGATCGATGAGAAGAAGTGACGGATTGAGGCGCGGCGCGCCGGCGGCGCTGCTCGGCTGCATCCTCTGTCTCGCCATTGCGGCCACGCCCGCCCACGCGGCGTGGTATTCCCGCAATGAAGTGATCATGACCACGAGCATCTACGTCGAGCTGTGGGACACGGAAGCGACGCATGCCAACGAAGCCATGGATGCGGTGATGCGCGAAATGCATCACGTCGACGACGTGATGAGCGACTTCAAGCCTGATAGCGAGCTCTCACAGATCAACGAGCATGGGGCACAGCATCCCGTAGTGGTGAGCCCGGAGCTCTACAACCTCATCAAGCTCTCGAGCCATTACTCCCGGATCACCGACGGCGCGTTCGACATCACCATGGAGTCGGTCTGGAAGCTCTATGACTTCCGGCACCACATCCGTCCCACCGACGCGCAGATCAAGGCGTTGCTGCCCACGGTCGGCTGGCGCCAGCTCATCCTCGATGACCGCCATCACAGCGTCGCATTCGCCCGGCCCGGCATGGCGATTGGTCTCGGCGGTATCGCGAAGGGCTATGTGGTCGATCAGAGCATCGACATCCTGAAGGCGATGGGCATCCGGCACGCGCTGGTGACGGCCGGCGGCGATACCCGGATTCTCGGCGATCGCAGGGGCCGGCCCTGGCTGGTCGCGATCAGGGACCCGTGGGATCTCAGCAAGACCGTGACGCTGGTGCCGATCACCAACGAGGCCATTTCCACCTCGGGCGATTACTACCGCGGCTTCGTGCAGCACGGCGTTCTGTACGATCACATTCTCAGTCCCTTCACCGGGCACTCCGCGCAGCTCGTGCGCAGCGCCTCGGTCATCGCGCCCACCGCGACTCAGACCGATGGGATGTCGAAAACCGCGTTTGTTCTCGGCCCGCAAAAGACACTGGCCATAATCAACAGCATGCCGCAGTACGATGCGATCTTCATCTGCCCCGACGGGCGCGTCGTTTACTCCAAGGGAATGGAGCCGCCGCCCGGCGCGCCGCAGCCCGCGCCGGCGCCGGAGTCCCCGTCAGCGATGCACGGGACCGCTCCCGGCCAGTGACGCAAGGGCCTCGCCCGTCAGACGAAAGACCTTCCACTCGTCCATGGGCAGGGCGCCCAGGCTCCGATAGAAGCCGATGGAGGGCTCGTTCCAGGTGAGCACCGCCCACTCGAGGCGCGCGCAGCGCCGCTCCACCGCGGTGCGGGCGAGATAAGAGAGCAGCCGCTTGCCGACACCCCGGCCGCGAGCCTCGGGGCGAACGAAGAGATCCTCGAGATAGATCCCGGGCTGGCCCTTGAAGGTGGAGAAGTTGTGGAAGAAGAGGGCGAAGCCCACCGGCTCGGCGCCGCTGCAGGCGAATACCACCTCGGCGTAGCGGCGCTCGCCGAAGAGCGCCTCGCGCAACTGAGCCTCGGACGCCGATACCTGGTGCTCCAGCCGCTCGTAGGTCGCCAGATCGCGGATGAATTGCAGCACGAGCGGGACATCGTCGCGGGTTGCCGGGCGGATCGTGATGGTGTCGCTCATCTGAGGCTCATGTTGGTTTTGCTCGTTGTCAGGCAATGCTCTGCAGCCCCTGCGCAATGCCGCCGGCGCTGGTGAGCAGCGCCTCGAAAAGGTCGCGATCGCCGCGGCCGCCGGCTCGCCAGCGCTGCAACAGGTCCACCTGCATGAGGTTCATCGGATCGATGTAGGGATTGCGCAGCCTGATCGAGCGCTGCAGCGTGGGCTCGCTGTCGAGCAGATTCGTGCTGCCCTTCAGCCACAGTATCCGCTCGCGGGTGCGCTCGTACTCGGCGCGGATCGCGGCGGAGAACCGCCGCAGCGGCTCCGGCACGAGCAGGTCGTAGGCGGCGGCGATCTCGAGATCGGCACGGGCGAGCATTGCCTCGACGTCATCGAGCAGGTTGCGCAGGAAAAACCACTCCGCGTACGCCGCGCGCATTCGCTCCGCTCCGTGCCGCTCGATCGCGGTGGCGAGTCCCGTGCCTGCTCCGAACCAGCCGGGCAGCATGTGGCGCGTCTGCGTCCAGGCGAATACCCACGGGACGGGCAGCAGGGCCTCGAGGCTGCGGCCATCCTCGCGGTGCACGGGCCGCGAGCCGACCTGCATCCTCTCGATCACGTCGATGGGGGTCACGGCGCGAAAGTAATCGCGAAACTCAGCGTCGCCGTAGACGAGGCGCCGATAGGCATCGCGGCTGGCCGCCGCCAGAGTCGCGGCGCATTCGGAGTGCGCCGCCGAATGCGGCTGCGCATCGGCTTCCGCGGCCGCTGCCTCGCGGCCCGACAAGGTCGCGAGGCTCAGTGCGTTGAAGGCGCGCTCGAGCGAGCGCATCGCGATCGGGCGCAGGCCGTAGCCCTGTTTGACCGTCTCGCCCTGTTCGCGCACGCGCAAGATGCCGTTGAGGGTGCCGGCGGGGGCCGACTTGACCAGCGCGTCTATGCGGCCACCGCCACGCGCGATGCTGCCGCCGCGAGCGTGGAATACAACGTATTTCTCTCCATCGTGCTCGCGCATTCCGGCAAGCGCGCGCTGTGCCTGATGGATCGCGTAGCGCGACGCGCATAGTCCCCCTTCCTTGTTGCTGTCGGAGTAGCCGAGGAGCACGCACTGACGCCGGCCGTGAGCCTCGAGATGGCGCCGGTAGACGGGCTCGCTCAGAAGTTCGCGCAAGGTGTCGCCACACCGCTCCAGCGCGTCCAGGGACTCGAACTGCGGTGCGATGTCGAGCGCGACCTGGCCCGTATGCTTGTCGTATACGGACGCCCAGCGAGCGAGCGTCAGGGCAGCGAGAACATCATCGGCGCCGCGCGCGCCGCTCACTATGAAATAACCGACGGCCTCGGGTCCATAGCGATGTCTGGCCTGGGCGAATGCCTCGAAGACGGCGAGATTGCGCTTGCCGAGAGCGTCGAGATCGACCCTTGGACCCGCATCCTTCTCCAGCATCTGCGCGAGCAGATGACGCCGTTCGGCGGGGGGGCGTCCGAGCCAGCTGGGATCGTCGTTGCCGCGCGCGATGATCTCGTGGAGCACACCCGCGTGCTGGCGCACATCGAGACCGGCCAGATGGAAGCCGAAGGTGTCGATGCGGCGCAGCAGGCGGCGAATGTAGAAGAGCCCGGCGGTGGCCCCTTTGTTGGCGGCAAGGCTCGCGGCAATGAGTCTCACGTCGTCGCGGAACTGGCGCGCGCTCTCGTAGCCGTTGGCCCGTCCCTCGTAGGCCAGGCGGAGCCGCTCACCGATCTGCGCCAGAAACACCCGGTAAGGCATGCGGTCGTGACGGGCAGGGGTCAGGCTGCGTGCGCCGGGCGCCAGCGTGAGGTAATCCTCTATCCGCTGAGTCAGCTCCGCTGACACCGCCACCCGCCCGGCACTCTGCGACAGGCGCTGGGAGAGCTTGCGGCAATCATCGAAGTAGCAGTTGAGGATCGTCTGCTGCTGGCGGGCGAGCGTCTCCCGAATCGTTTTGGCGTGCACGTCCGGGTTGCCATCCATGTCGCCCCCGACCCAGGAGCCGAAGCTCAGGATGGGTGGCAGCTCGATCGAATCGGCCGGAACGCCGTAGCGCTTCTCGAGCGCCTGAGCGATCTCCTCGTAGAAGGCGGGCACCACGCGGTAGAGGATCTCGATCAGATAGAAGAGGACCTGCTCACGCTCATCGCCCACGGTCAGCCGCTCGCGCGGCAGCTCTTCGGTCTGCCAGGCTGTGGTGAGCTCGATCCGGATGCTGCTCCAGAGGTTGCGCGAGTCCTGCGGCGTCAGCATCGGGTCGAGGCGGTCGAGCAGATGCTGCGCCACGCGCTGCTGCTTGCGCAGCAGCGTGCGACGGGTCGACTCCAGCGAGTGCGCAGCGAACACGGGCTCGATGCGCAGGCGGCCGAGGAGCGACAGGACCTCCTCGAGACTCAAGCCACGGCTCTTCAGGGTGGCGACGGCGTCTTCCACACCCGCCGGCTGCGGCCGGCCGGTGTCCTGACGGAAATACGTGCGGCGACGACGGATACGGTGCACCTTTTCCGCCAGGTTCACGGCCTGGAACCACATGGAAAAGGCACGCACGAGGTCGCGGGCGAGCTGCGGTGGCCGGTCGCGAACGGAGGCGGCGAGCTCGAGACGCGCCTGCTCGTCGCCGTTGCGACTCCGTATGGCGGCCTGACGGTCGAGCTCCACCAGCTCGAAGAGCTGCAGGCCGCCCTGCTCGAGGAGGATTTCGCCCACCAGCGCGCCGAGCGCGTGCACGTCCTCGCGCAGGGCCTCGTGCTTGGGCGGAAAGTGGATGTCGGTGCGGCTCACGTGAGCGGTAAATGGTAGCAGGAAGGAGCCCGGCTCCCATGCTTACCCGGCCAGCAGCACGGACTCGGCACGCTCCAGCTCTTCCGGCTGCCCGTAGAGCACCACGACATCGCCATCGCGAAGCACGGTGTCGCCAGCGGGCTCCCGTCCCAATATCCCCTGCCGCCGGATACCGGTGAAGGTGACGCCGACACCACGGCCGCGCACGTCGCGCAGGGTTCGCCCCACCGCCCAGGCTCCGGGCGGCACGACCACGGACTTGATTTCCTCGCGGTACTCGTGGCTCTCGTCCAGCGGACGTGCATCGCCGCGGCGGATGATGTTTCTCAGAACGGAGTAGCGATGACCGCGGATGTCGCCCATCGTGCGGACTACGCGCGATACCGGAACATGTAACAGTATCAACACGTGCGAGACGAGCATCAGACTGGCTTCGAAGGCTTCCGGCACCACGTCGGTCGCGCCGGCCTCCTGCAACTCCTTGATCTGGGTGTCGTCCTGCGTGCGCACCAGAACGGGCACGTCGGGCCGTAGCCGACGGATGCTGCGCAGGATGCCGACGGAAGTCGCCGGGTCCGAGAAGCTGATCACGATGACCGACGCCGTGTCGAGACCGGCCTTGGTGAGGATTTGCTCATCGGCCGAGTCGCCGAACATGACCGGGTCGCCCGCCTGACGCGCCGCGGCGATGCGCGCCGGGTCGAGATCGAGAGCGATATACTCGAAGCCCTGCGATTCCAGCACGCGGGCCACGTTCTGGCCGACGCGGCCGAATCCGCAGAGGATGACGTGCTCCCGCTTACCGATCTCGCCCGTCGCGGCGCTCTCACGCTCGAAAGCCGTGCGTGGCGGTCCCGATTCCCACAGCAGCAGACGCGCGATCCGCTTGTTGTTGTTGAGGAGGAAAGGGCTCAGGATCATGGAGAGCACGATTGCCACCAGCAGCGGCTGGCCGAAGTCCACCGGGACGAGCCCGGTCGCGAGCGCGATCGTGACGAGGGCCAGCCCGAATTCACCACCGATCGAGATCACGATACCGGTGCGCAGCGCCTTGAAGCGTGAGCGGGTGAACGGGGCGGCTACGAGCGCCGCCACCGCAGTCTTCAGGACGACCATTGCGGCGAGCCAATAGGCGACCGCAGCCAGCTCCCCGGCGAGCAGGCGCACATCGAGCAGCATCCCGACCGAGACGAAGAAGAGCCCCAGGAGAATGTCGCGAAACGGCCGGATCACCGACTCGATCTGATGCCGGTATTCGGTTTCGGCGAGCATCATGCCGGCGAGAAAAGCTCCCAGGCCCGGCGACAGCCGGGCGAGGCTCGATACCCATGCGGCGGCCAACACGACGAGCAGCACGGCGAGCGTGAACAGCTCCCGCAGGCGGCTGTGAGCCATCTCCCGAAAGAGCGGGCGCAGCAGCCAGCGGCCGGCCGCGAGCACCGCCGCAATCGCGAGCACGCCGCCGGCCACGGCCGTGAGGACGGTGCGAATGTCGAGGTGGCCGGGCCCTGCCGTGAGCGCCGAGGCCAGCGCCAGGAAGGGAACGAAAGCGAGGTCCTGGAAGAGGAGCATGCTGAAAGCGAGCCGGCCGTGGGTGCGGTTGAGCTCGGCACGCTCGGTGAGCTGGTGCAGGAGGATGGCGGTCGAGCTCATCGCGACCGCGCCGCCGACCACGATGGCCGCGGGCCAGGGGATGCCGCCGAAGTGGGCGAGCAGGGCGAATACGGCGGCGGTCGCGGCGACCTGCGCGGAGCCGAGGCCGAATACCTCGCGCCGCATGGCGATCAGGCGCGGCAGCGCAAACTCGAGGCCGAGGGTGAAGAGCAGGAAAACGACGCCAAGCTCGGCGAGGACGTCCGTGGTGGCAGTGCTGTCCACCACCGCAAGCGCATGGGGACCGAGCGCCAGGCCCACCAGCAGATAGGGGATGGTCGTCGGCAGCCCGAGTCGCCGGGCGAGCGTCACGAGCAGCACCGCCGCGGCGAGAAGGATCAGGACCTGACTGAGCGGCTGCATGGGCGCTCATTGTAATGTTAGGCGCCCACGGGAAGCAGCCCCGGGCGGTTCCCGGGGCTGCGAGATCAGAGACAGTTAAATGGTTGGCTGGTCAAATCGCCGCGGGCGGCTTTGAGCCAATGTGATGGGACGACAATCTTCGAAGTGCAGATCCTCGTCCGGTACCGCCGCCATTGGCTGGCGTCCTTCCAGCAGCTCGAGGAGAGTCTCTCGGGCGCGGGCGACGCGGCTCTTGATCGTCCCAACCGCGCAGGCACAGATCTCAGCGGCCTCCTCGTACGAAATGCCGCTCACGCTCACCAGGATGAGAGCGGTGCGCTGGCCGGGAGAGAGTGTCGCCAGGGCGCGATTCAAGTCCCGCAGCTCGAGCTTGCCATCGTGATCGGGCGGAACGCTCGGCTCGGGCAGCAGCTCGATGTCCATGCCGTGCGCCTCGAACTTGCCGCGCCGCAGCTGCGAGTAATGCTCGTTGCGCACAATGGTGAATAGCCACGCCTTGAGGTTGGTCCCGGGCTTGAAGCGCTGGATGTTCTTGATCGCGCGCATCAGCGCTTCCTGCACCAGGTCATCCGCGCGCACGCCGTCACGGCAGAGCGAGCGGGCAAAGGTGTGAAGCTGCGGCACCAGGGCCACCATGTCGTCGGTAACCATCTTTACCGCTTCCCCGGCCCCGGTGGGGGGCTCGACTCGAGTTTCAGTGTTCATATGGGCAAGTTACTTGCTGCCGCGCGCCGCTGAAGTCGGCCAGGGCGCGAAACCGATGGTGGTGGCCTCCCAAGCTCATGTCGGACGATTCCTACCGCGGCGCGACCCCGCTCCTGTTGCCGCAGGCCGACAGTCGGAGGACTCCTACGTCTTCATTGGAGATCGAGTCCGGCCGGCGCCAGCCGCCGTCTGATGGCGATCGGCGACACCCGCAGTCAGGATGAGCGCCAGTGCAAAACACTTTTCGAAGGGAGTGCAATGGCCATGTCAGAAGCAGCGATACTCAGCGATAGAAAGGGGCCCGGCCCGTGGACACCATCGGCGCGCCGCGCCGCGGTCTGCGTGGGGGCATTGGTGGCGGCAGCGGCGTTGACTGGCTGCGCGAGCCAGCCTAAGCCCACGGCCCAGCTCGTGCGCGCGAACACACTCGTCAGTCAGGCGGAGAAGGATCAGGCGCAGCGCTATGCGGCCGCGGATCTGCAGCGCGCACGCGATGAATTGAGCAGCGCGCGCAGCGCCCAGGCCGACGGCAAGAACGACGCCGCGCGGAGTCTGGCGGACAGAGCCGCGGTCGATGCGGATCTCGCGAGCGCCCGCGCTTCGAGCGCCAAGGCCGAGCAGTCCGCGGAGCAGGTGCACCACAGCCTCGATACGCTGAGACAACAGCTCGAGCAGAACCCGGCGCCATCCCCGATCGCCGGTCCCGGTCAGGATCAACCGTAGGAGGCTGCCATGAGACATTACCCCACCAATCTTCTGATCGCTGCCGCTGTCGGCGCCCTGCTGACCGGCTGCGCGACGACCCCTCGGACCAGCTCCGAGCTCGAGCAGGCCCGAGACGCGACCGAGACGCTCTCGGGCCAGCCGCAGGTCACGGAGGCCGCGGAGCCCGACCTGCAGGCCGCGCGCGCGGATCTGAGCCGCGCCGAGGCCGCGCTGAAAAACGGCAGCCCCATGGATGATGTGAACCAGCTGGCATATCTCTCTCTGCGGCACGCGCAGGCGGGGGAAGCCAGGGTCGATGCGACGCGTTCCCAGGCGATGGTCGCCCACTCGACCGAGGTGCGGCAGCGTCTGCTGTTGCAGGCGCAGAAGCGGCAGGCGCTGGCGGCGCAGCAGCAGGCGCAAAACGCGCAGCAGCAGGTACTGGCGGCGAACAACGAGACGCAGCAGGCACGCGATCAGGCGCAGTCGGCGCAGCAGCAGCTCGCGAGCGCGCAGCAGCAACTAAAGCAGATGCAGAGCGAGCAGCTCGGCGCGCATCAGACCGATCAGGGCATGGTGGTGAGCTTGAGCAATGTGCTCTTCAGTACCGGCAAGTCGACGCTGGAGGCGGGTGCGCATCTGGAGCTGGATCGGCTGGCGGGCTATCTGAAGGACCATCCGCAGCAGCGGGTGCTGATCGAAGGCAGCACCGACAGCACCGGCGCCGCCGACTACAACGAGAGGCTCTCGGCGACGCGGGCACACGCGGTGGCCCAGGGACTCGAGCTGCGGGGCGTGCAGGAGAGCCAGTATCAGACGATGGGGCTGGGCGAGGCGTATCCGATCGCCTCGAACGACACGTCGGCGGGTCGACAGCAGAACCGTCGCGTGGACATCGTATTCTCCAACTCCTCCGGGCAGTTCTCCGAGGCAGCGCTTTCGCGTCAGAACGCAATAAGGCGGTGACGAGATGAGATCCGAGCAAGACAGACATATGGACCCGCGGCAGCGTCAATCCCCGGACAATCGCGATGGGCTTCAGGGGCAGTATGAGAAGGATGCCTGGCCTCCCGACGCGCCTCGTTACGCGCGGGAGTTTCGGGGACGCCGGGCTGCCGCCGGCGGCGGCTACGAGCTCCTCCCTGAACACCGATCAGAGCGCAATGAGCCTTACGAGCCCGCCCCCAATGAATCGGAGCGGCGTGTGGAGCGGCGCTATCCGCCGGGCCCGAAGGGCTATCAGCGATCCGACGAGCGGTTGCGGGAAGTCATCTCGGAGCGGCTGATGGAGGCCAGCCACATCGATTCCAGCGAGGTGACAGTCGCAGTCTCCGGCGCGAAGGTGGTGCTGGAGGGCACCGTGCCGGAGCGGCGGATGAAGCATGCGATAGAAGACCTGGCTGACGCCTGTCCGGGCGTGCTGGACGTGGAGAACCGGATTCTGCTGAAGCGTTAGTCCATTGACGGACCGGGGGACGGTTACGCTCTCCGGAAGTCCACAGCGGGGAGCTGCATGGATCGCCGGTACTTGGTCACTGTACGCCGCGCGACCTTGACCCCGCGGTTGGCGAGAAGCTCAGTGAGCTGCACGTCCGATAGGGGGTTGCGACGATCCTCGGCCGCGATCAACTCGCGCAGCAGCGCGCGGATGGCCGTGGCGGAGCAGGACCCGCCGCTCGTGGTGGCGAGCTGACGGGAGAAGAAGCGCTTGAAGGCAACGACGCCGCGCGGCGTGGCCATGAATTTGTGGCTGGTTGCGCGCGACACCGTCGACTCGTGCAGCCCGAGCTCATCGGCGATCTCGCGCAGTGTCAGCGGACGCATGGCGAGGTCTCCGTACTCGAAGAAATTCCGCTGCCGCGCGACCACCGCCTCGGCCACGCGCTGGATGGTGAGGAAGCGCTGCTCGAGGTTGCGCACCAGCCAGCGCGCCTCCTGCAGGTGCTGGGCCAGAAGGGCGGTCTCGCCGTCGCGCGCCTGGCGGAAGTAATCCGCATACTGTTGGTTCACGCGAATGCGCGGGTAGATTGCCGAGTTGACCGTCACCGACCAGCGCTTCTTCTCCTTGCGCACGATCACGTCGGGGACAATCGCCCGCGGCTCGAAGGTGCCGACCTTGGAGCCCGGTCGGGGATCGAGGCTGCGGATCAATTCCATGGCGAGGCGCAGTTCTCCGTCGGAGCAGGCGAGTGCTTCGAGAAGACGCGTGTTGTCGCGCGCGGCCATGAGGGACAGCCGGTTTTGCACCACATCGAGGGCGATTTTGCGCCCGGGCGTGTCGCGATCCATCGCCTCGAGCTGCAACGCGAGGCACTCACCCAGATCGCGTGCTGCGACACCGCTCGGCTCGAGCGTCTGCACTATGCGCAACGCCGTTTCGACCTCTCCCGGCGCCGCGCCCGGTGCCAGCGCTGCCACGTCCTCGAGCGGCAGGCGCAGGAACCCATCGTCGTCCAGGGCGTCGACGATGAGGTTCGCGAGCACGTGGTCGCGCTCTGTCAACCCGAGAAGCAGCAGCTGCTCGCGAAGCGAGTCATGCAGGGTCGACGGCGAGGCGGTCCATTCCGTCCAGTCGGGCGTCTCCTCGCCGCTGCCACTGCCACCACCACTGGAAGAAAAATCCAGATCGGCCCGGGAGCTATCCTCGGCGGCGGCCTCCTCGGGCTCTGCCCGCGAATCGGCTTCCGCCGATTCCGCGCTCTCCTCGAGGAAGGGATTCTGCGCGATCGCCTGGTGCAGTTCTTGCACACATTCCAGAGCGGAAAGTTGCAGCAGCTTGACCGACTGCTGAAGCCGAGGTGTCAGCGTGAGCTGCTGCTTCAGGCGCAGTCCCATAACGGCATTGGACATTCGAGGACCCTCTCTCACAAGTCAGCACCCAGTCCCGGCGACGCAGCATGCCGCCGGGGAGAACTTGCAAGGGCGTGTAAGAACGCCATGTGCGCCTAGCCCTGGCTCAAACTCCCATACGAGCGACATGACATCAATTCACGACGACGACCCCGGTTCCCGCTCAGATGCCGCACCTGTGCCGGTTGCGCCTGCGTGCCCGCTGCCCTTGGAGTGGGAGCGCCTCGCGCGCCGCCGGGATGAG
>DASXFY010000075.1:0-1702 GCA_036489335.1 Steroidobacteraceae bacterium | reverse complement strand
ATGGATGTTCCCGCCGCGGCGCAAAGCCTGGGCTTGCCAGAGGGCACTGTGAAGGCGCGGCTACATCGCGGAAGAGAGCTTTTGCGCTCAAAATTGCCGCGGCTGCTGGCGCTGACGCCAGAAGGAGTGGTGTGATGTCAGATATGGAACAGGACGACGAGCTGGACCGCATGCTTGCGCGAAGCTTTGGCCCGCCGCACTCACGCGCCGCTCACGCGGAGAGTATTGAGCCGTCCTCCGGCTTCGCGGCTTCCGTGATGGAGCGGGTGCGCGAGGAGGCGGCTGCCGCGGCGGCGCTAGGACCGATACGGTTTCCCTGGCGTCGCGCCGTCCCCGGCATCTGCATGGTGGTGCTGGCGGTGGCAGTCTGTGCGACGTTGCTACTGCTGGCTTCGATCGGCGCCGTGCGACTTGCTTCTCATGCAGCCTTTTCCGTGACCACACAGGGTTCCCAGGGAGCGATTGCGGGATGGACGGAAATCGCGGCGCGGCTGCAACTGGGCTGGCTGGCGATTGGACTGATGATTGCGTTCGTATTGTTCACGCTGTCGCGCGGCTTGATGGGAGGCCGGCAGCGCACCTGAACGTTCTTGGACAGGGAAAAGGCCAACGCCTTACCGCAGCGCTGGCCTTGTAGCTTTCAGACGAGCTAGAGCTTCGCGACGAAGGTCCGCAGGCGCTCGAGTCCTTCCTCCACGTCTTTGTGCGAGACGGCGTAAGAAAAGCGAATGTGTTCGTGCGTGCCGAAAGGTTCGCCCGGGACGACGACAATGCCAGCCTCATGCAGCAGGCGGGTAGTGAGTTCGGCCGGCGTGGCGATGCCGGACTTCTTTAACAGACCGGAGACATTCGGATACGCGTAGAAGGCGCCCTCCGGCATAGTGCAGGTGAGGCCGGGGATGCTGCGCAGGCCGGCAACGATGGTGTCGCGCAAGCGGATGTAGTCCGCGCGCATCTCGCAGACGCACTCCTGCGAGCCAGTCAGCGCTGCGATGGCGGCTTTTTGCACCATGGCAGCGGTGGATGAGGTGGACTGCGACTGGAGCTTGCTCATCGCCGCGATGATTGGCTTCGGACCCAGGGCAAATCCGGCGCGCCATCCCGTCATGGCATAGGTCTTCGAGAGCGAGCCCAGAACGATTACGTGCTCCTTCGCCTCCGTGACCGATGCGCCGGAAAACGGCGCCTCGTTGAAGATCAGGTAGGCATAGCACTCGTCGAGCATCAGGTAGATGCCGCGGCTGTGTGCGAGCCGCACGATGCGCTCCAGATCAGCGCGGGGGATCACCGCGCCCGATGGATTGGAGGGCGAGTTGAGGATGATGGCCTTGGTTTGCGGCGTGATGGCACGCTCGATCGCTTCGGCGGTGACGCGAAAATTCTCGCTCTCGGCGGTCTCGACGTAAACAGGCTTACCGCCGGAGTACTGGATGATGTCCTTGTACGAGACCCAGTAGGGAACGGGCAAGATGACCTCGTCGCCATGATCGATGAGCACCTCGATGGCATTGAAGAGTGCCAGCTTGCCGCCAGTGGTGAAGACCGCCTCCTCGGGCGTGTAGCTTGAGCCAAAGTCGCAGGCATGACGCTCCACGATGGCTTTGCGCACCTCGGCGATGCCGGAGACGACGGTATAGCGCGAGAAGTTGGCTTCAATGGCGGCGATGGCCGCGTCCTTGATATGGCGAGGCGTGGCGAAATG
>DASXFY010000049.1:0-9147 GCA_036489335.1 Steroidobacteraceae bacterium | reverse complement strand
GCGAAGTAGGGTGTCGCCAGGTCAAAAAAGCCGGCGTTGACCATCACCCTGAGAGCGGGGTTGAGAGTCATCGCTGCGGCAAGATCCGGCATGACGTTTGTGGCGGTTTCCGCGGGCGTGCTTTGACCGGGCGGCGTGTGCAGGGCGTTCCAGGCGTCAGTGACGGACTCAGAGAGAATGAGGTAGTGGTGCTCCCCTCCAAAGTGCAGCGTCTGACGCAGATACTGGTTGATTGCCGAGACGTACGCCGAGCCGATGGCAGAGATCTCCGGATCGTAGATGGGGGTCTCCGCCAGCGGATCCACCACCGGCCCGGTGAATCGCCCGTCCAGCCGCCCCGTAGTCTCGCCGCGCCCGAGGAGGAGTTGCTGCTCGAATTCCGGCCCGCTTACACGCAGATCGGCCTTCAACAGGTAACTCGTCGTAAGGCCCGTATATCGGGACAGCTGTGCCGCTACACGCTCCTGCTGCGCGAGCGGCAGCTCGCTGCCTTGATCGAGCGCTGCGAGGTACGGACCCATCGCCCACGATTGCACTTGTGCCAGCCAGGGATGCAGCCCTGCGGGCCTCTCGGGGAGCACCTTCTGGTACCACGCCACCGCGGCATAAGACGGTAGGGCGAGCGCATACGGCAGATTGATTCCCGGGTTCAAGCCCGGCTGGTCGACCACGCCCATGTCGAAATTGAGTATCGTCGAGAGCATCACGATGCCGTTGAGGTCGACGCCCTCCTGCTCCAGACCATAGGCGACTGCCGCGGAGCGCGTCGTGCCGTAGCTCTCCCCGATCAGAAACTTCGGCGAGTTCCAGCGTCCGTACTTGGAGAGAAAGCCGGTGACGAACTGAGCGAAGGATGCCGCGTCGGAGTCCACGCTGTAGAAGGTCTTCGGCGTGCCAACACCCCCCGCGTCGGCTTCCAGGATGCGACTGAAGCCAGTGCCCACCGCGTCGACGAACACCAGGTCGCTGGCATTGAGCAGGCTGTATGAGTTAGGGACCAGTGAATAGGGCGCGGGCGGGGTATTGCTGTGATCCGCGGTGACGACGCGCACTGGACCGAATGCGCCGATGAGCAGCGGTGCTGACGACGCGCCCGGGCCGCCGTTGTAAAGGAAAGTGATGGGCCGTCGAGGGTCTGTACCGTCCTTGAAATAGGCGACGTAGAACATCTCACCGGTCAACCGGCCCTGGTGGTCGCGCAGCATCAGCGTGCCGGCATCTGCGGTGTAGCGGATGAGGGGTCCATCGACAGTGACCTCGCCCTTCGTGGTGACGGTATGGGGTGTCGCCCAATAGGCAGATGACGGCGTCGCCGCGTCTGCCGGCATGGGACGGGCCAGAGCGGCGGCTGTGACTAGAACCGCGGTCGCCGAGGCAATGCGCACTGAGCCTTTCATCGCCATACACATCTCCTCTCGCTTGCACTATCAGCAGTTTTGGGGATAGTATTTCCCAATAGAAACTTATATCTCGGGGGAAAATTATGACAGGCCCGCTTGCATCCCGCCAGTCCGGCTCGCCGATGCGGCTATCGGGGGTGGCCAAAGTGTCACGGCCGGCGCGGATCGCACGGGTCATGTGGTGCGCAAGCCTGGCGGGTCTTGCCTGGCACACCAGCAGATGCCAGGCGCAGGAATCTCAGGCGTCCCAGAGCTCACCCAGTGCAAGTGCGCAACAAGCGCAGCAGGTACCCGTCCTGGGGGAGGTGATAGTCACCGCGACCAAGCGGGCGCAGAACGCCCAGGACGTCCCGTTCCAGGTCGTCGCGCTGGATCAGCAGGCGCTGACGGCCCGGGGCGCGAGCTCGGTGGAGCAGGCCTTGGACTACGTGCCGGCGGTGAGCTTCACTTCCAATGGGACCAACTCCGGGACGTACACCATACGCGGGATCAGCACCAGCAGCTCGGTTGCGAATGCGCAGTCTCCCGTGGCCCTCTATATCGACGACATCAACATCCTCGATCCCACGTATCCGAAGGTCACGATGAACCTGCGCTTGTTCGACGTATCGCGCGTCGAGGTGCTCGAGGGTCCCCAGGGAACTCTATTCGGCTCCGGCTCGCTCGGCGGGGCGATCCGAGTCATCACCAATCAGCCGGACCTGCAGAGCTATCAGGCGGAGACCCAGGAGACGATCGAGGACACCAAGGGCGGCCAGCCGAGCTACGACGTGAACGCCATGGTCAATCTTCCCCTAGTCACGGATACCCTGGCCCTGCGGATCGTCGGCTACTACCAGCACGATGGCGGCTATATCGACAACCTCAGGCTGAATGAATCGGACGTGAATTACGCATCGACCCAGGGCGGCCGCGTCGAGCTCAAGTGGGCTCCGCTGGAGAATCTGACGGTTCTCGGCACGGTGCTGGCGGAGGACGACACGCCGCACGACTCTGCCTACAGCTTCTACGATAATCACGAGTATGCGTGGGACGGCGCCGTCCCGAATTCCAACTACAGCAACACGAAGATCTACAGTCTCAAGGCCGAGTATGATCCGGGGTGGACGACGGTCACCTCCATCACGACGTATGCCGATCGACGCGAGAACGCCGCGGCAGACTTCACCGGTGACGCAGCAGAGCTGCTCGGGATCGACGCGCCTTCGCCGATCACCGATGAGGGTCCGTCCCGCACGTTTTCGCAAGAGCTTCGCCTCGCTTCGCGCCAGGACCAGCGGTTCCGGTGGCTCATTGGCGGCATCTACCTCGATAACGATCGGACTGTCGACGAGAACGTACTCGTGCCCGGCTCCCAGGCGATCCTCGGCGGCACTTCGGACGACATCTCCGCCGCCGATACCCTCGGCCGGACGCGAGAGCAGGCGCTGTTCGGCGATCTTTCCTACGACATCCTGCCGAGGCTCACGCTGACCGTGGGCGCGCGCCGGTCCGACGATCGGCTGGTGACCCGGCAGAGCATCGGCGGCTCGGCGCAAATCCCCTCGAATACGTACGATGTCGCGCCAGAAAGCTCCACGACGCCGAAATACAACCTCTCCTATCACGTTACCCCTGCGGTCATGATTTACACCCAGGCGGCGGAAGGCTTTCGCATCGGACAGGTCAATACGATCACGCGCGATCCCATCTCCGGACAGCCTATCCCGCCTGCATCGGCGCCTGACAGTCTGTGGAATTACGAGGTCGGTGAGAAGAGTGACCTGCTCGATCACCGGCTGCTCGTGAATGCGGACGCCTATTACATCGACTGGCGGGACATCCAGCTCAACGAGCTGACCCTGGTCTCAGGTATCAACTACATCGGCAACGCGGGCCAGGCAGACGTCAAGGGGATGGAGCTCGAGGTCGAAGGCCGGCCGGCAGCGGCATGGGACCTTGGAGGGTCGTTTGCTCTGACCGACGCTCGTCTCGAGACGGTGAATCCGACTGTAGCGGCGACGCCGGGGGATCGCCTTCCCGGCTCCGCCCCGCTCAGCGCGGACGTCTTTCTGCAGTACACGCATCCACTCGTGCCGGGGCTCAGCCTGTTCGGGAGAATCGACGCCCGATACGTGGGCAATGAATATAGCAACCTCGACAACTCCACCTCCCTTACGTACGGGAGGTACTCGGAGCTCAATCTCAGAGGTGGACTGCAGTGGCCCCGATACTCGCTCACGGCGTTCGTCGACAACGCCACCAACGGCAGTGGCAGGGTGGGCGCATTCGACAGTTTCAACGTTCCCGTCGCCATCCGGCAGCGTCCCCTGACGGTCGGTATCACCGTCGACGCCCAGCTATGAGCGGGTGGCAGTGGCAGCGCATGAGGTTTGACACAATGAAAAGTTCCGTCTGTCTTCTCGCGGCTCTCGTGGCGATCGCCTGCTCGCCTGCTATGGCCTCGTCCCGCGCGGCGCAGGGTCCGCAGAATCCGGCTCCCGATCCCCGCGCAGTGATCGCTGCCGCGCAGGCGCTTCCGCCCGGAGGCATCGACGAGCTGCGGACCGTCAAGCTCGGCGGCATCCCGCAGTGGGTCAGCATTCGCGGTGCCGATCGATCCAACCCCATCCTGCTGTTCCTGCACGGCGGGCCGGGTGCGCCCATGATGCCCGAGAGCTGGACGTTCGAGCGTCCGTGGGAGGATCTCTTCACGGTCGTGCAGTGGGATCAGCGCGGCGCTGGCAAGACTTTCTCGGCCGCACATCGGATACCGGACCCATCGATGACCATGGGGCAGCTGCAGTCGGACACCGAGCAGCTCATCGGGTGGCTGCGAAACCGCTACGGCAAGAGGAAGATCTATCTGCTCGGCTTTTCGTTCGGCAGCATTCTCGGGCTGCGGGTCGCGCTGCAGCATCCCGACTGGCTCTACGGCTATATCGGCGTGGGCCAGGTGGTGAATAGCGACCGGAACGAGGTGGTCGGGTATGGGGAGACCCTGGCGAAGGCGAAGGCGGTGCACAACCGCGCCGCCATCGAGGCGCTCGAATCGATCGCGCCATACCCGAACCCGCACGGTCCAACGCCGCTGTCGAAGATTGCGATCGAGCGCGGGTGGGACGTCGCACTCGGAGGAATGCTCTACGGCCGCACGAAGGATGATGCGGCGGCGATCTGGCGCCTCAGCCCGGACTACAGCCCCTACGATGTGCAGTCGGCGCAGCTCGGGGAGCTGAGCTCGGCGGAGATTCTGGTACCGCAGATCGAGCATGTGGATTTCGACGCTGACCGCGTCTTCAAGTGCCCGGTCTTCTTCTTCGCCGGAGTGGACGATCGGACGACACCCGAGACAATCGTGGCCGCCTACTACAAAACGATCCACGCTCCCGTCAAGAAATTCTTCCTGATCGAGCATGCTTCGCACTATGTGGTGACCGAGGCCCCCGGTGAGGTGTTGGTCGACCTCGTGCGCTACGTCAGGCCTCTTTCTCAGGCGCCGACGGATCGCCGCTGAGCGGCCGCTCGTTCTCGATGGGGCGCAGCCGCGCGATTGCAGCTTTGGCTGCGGGCGCCTTTACATGACCAAAGCCGCGGACATTGAGTGGCAGCTCGGCTATCGAAGTCGCATGACTCAGCACGTCGTTGGAGAGCCCGTTCGTGAGGGCCTGTACGGCCCGCAGGTATGCATCGCGCAGCTCGCGCTCGAGCGCGCGATCCGCCGATAGCGCGAAGAGGTCCAAGGGACTCTCGCGCAAGACTTTCAGTGCGGCCAGCGCCCGCAGGAACGGTAACAGCGCCCTGCCGCTGAAGGCGATCTTGCGCGGACGACCGCTTGCCCGGTCGCGTCTTGACAGGAGCGGCGGGGCCATATGGAACTTGAGACGGGCGCCGGGCTCGAACTCCCGCAACAATGCCGCTCGAAACCGACCGTCGGTATAGAGCCGCGCCACCTCGTACTCGTCCTTGTAGGCCATGACTTTGTAGGCGCCGCGCGCGACGGCCCAGGCGAATGCCGATCCGCCTGCGAGGGGCTCGGCGGCTGCGCGGACCCGCGTCATTAGCTCTGCATACCGCGCCGCATAGCGGCGGTTCCAGTATCGCCGCAGGTCCTCCGTCCGCGCAGCGACGAAAGGGTCGAGCGACGCCGCGGAGGGAGTTGAAGGAGCTTGCGGTGGCGCAATTGCAGTCCGGCGACCGGCGGTGAAGGCGCGCCGATTCAGGGCCACCGCGCGCCCGTTGAGTGCGATCGCCTGCTCGATCGCGCTGCGGGAGAGGGGAATGAGCCCGCGCTGCCAGGCGTACCCGAGCATCAGGAGATTGGCGGCAATGGTATCTCCCAACAGCGTCAGGGCGATGGAGGAGGCAGGCAGCTGAAACGGAGGAGACCCGCAGCGCTCCGTCAGTTGCGAAAGGAGGGCCGCCTCGGAAATGCGCAGATCCGGGTTGACCTGAAAGTCGGCCGTTGCGGTCAGATCGCTGTTCACGACGACCCGGGTTTTCCCGGGCGCGATGGTCTCGAGCGCCTCACGCTGCGCCGCCGCGACCAGATCGCAGGCCAGCAGGGCGTCGGCTTCGCCCGCACCGATACGTGCCGCGACGATCCTTCCCGGCGCGGCCTGAAGTCTGACGTGGCTGAAGACCTGTCCTCCCTTCTGACTGAGCCCCGTCATATCGCAGATCTGGGCGCCAAAGCCTTCAATGCGAGCGGCCATTCCGAGGATGGCGCTGACCGTGACGACGCCTGTTCCGCCGACACCGGCAATGAGAAGGTCGAAATCCCGGTCGATGCCAGGGATCTCGGGCTCGCTCAAACCGGCATCGTCGAGCGGCTCTGAAGGTGCGCGCTTGCGCAGCGCGGCGCCCGACACCGAGACGAAGGCGGGACAGAAGCCTTTTGCACAGGAGAAGTCCTTGTTGCAGGCGGACTGGTCGATCCTGCGTTTCCGTCCGAGCTCCGTCTCGAGCGGCTGGATGGCCAGACAGTTCGATTGCGCCGAGCAGTCTCCGCAACCTTCGCAGACGGCTGCATTGATGAACATGCGACGATCGGGGTCGGGGAAGGCCTTGAGCCGGCGGCGGCGGCGCTTCTCCGCCGCGCAGACCTGATCGAAAATCAGCACGCTGACTCCGGGTTGACTGCGCAGCTCGTTTTGCACCAGCGATAGCTCATCGCGATGGCGCAGCTCCGTACCGCGGGGCAAGCGCTCGTGCGCAAAGCGCGCCGGGCTCTCCGACAACACCACCACGCGTGCGACGCCCTCGGCATGCACTTGCTGCACGATGCGGCTCACGGTGATCGCCCCTTCAACGGGCTGTCCGCCAGTCATCGCGACCGCGTCGTTGAACAGGATCTTGTACGTGATGCTCACGCCCGCCTGCACGGCAGCGCGAATTGCGAGCGAGCCGGAGTGGTTGTAGGTGCCGTCGCCGAGGTTCTGAAAGATGTGTGAGGTCGTGGTGAACTGAGCGAGGCCGATCCACTGAGCGCCTTCGCCGCCCATGTGGCCCATGGGCAGCGGGTTGCGCTCCCGATGAAACACCGCCAGGCCGTGGCATCCGATCCCCGTGGCGCCAAAGGCCCCCTCAGGCACCTGCGTGGAGGAATTATGGGGGCAGCCGGGGCAGAATGCCGGCCGGCGCAACGCGGCAGGGCGCACCGCCGCTGACCGGCTCAGCGACGCGCGAGCGTGTCGTTCTCCCGCCTCGACATGCGGCAGACGCGCACGCAGGTCGGGAAAGGCCGACCGCAATCTCTCCGACAGCGCAACGGCAACGATGCGTGCCTCGAGCGGGGAGTCGGCTGGCAGGAGCGGCTCCCCGCCGGGGCTGGTCTTGCCGCTAATCCTCGGCCGGTGCGTGAAGTTGTACAAGAGCGTCTTCGCTTGGCTCTCCGCGTGCGGGCGCTTCTCTTCGACGAACACGATCTCTTCCGCCTTGCCGGCTGCCCGCTCGAGTCCGCCAGGGTCAAGCGGGAACAGCAGGGCAATCTTGTAGACGCCGATTCCGACCTCACGCGCGCAAGCTTCGTCGATCCCCAGGAGCTCGAGAGCGCCCAGCACATCCGCATAGGCCTTGCCCGACGTCGCGATCAGCAGACGCGGCGCATCGGCTCCGAAGACGACGCGGTCCAGTCGATTCGCATTTGCGAAGGCAGAGGCGCGCGGCAGCTTGAAACGTACGAGGCGCGCGTCCTGCTCCTGTCTCGCGAAGGGCTCCGGGCGGATGCAGACACCCCCTGCGGGCCCGGAGGTCTCCGGCACCAGGAAGTCACCGGGCTCGCGCAGAACCGCGACGGCCGTCGCATCGGCCGTCTCGTTGACCAGTTTCAAGCCGACCAGCAAGCCGGCGAAGCGCGAGAGCGCGAATGCGGCCAGCCCGAGCTGAAGGATTTCCGCGACCGAGGCGGGATAGAGCACCGGGACGCCCCAGCTCGCCAGCGTCAGGTCGCTCTGATGAGCGGTCGTCGAGGACATCGCAACGTGATCATCGCCGAAGGCGAGGACGACCCCCCCGTGAGCCGCGACACCCTGAAGATTGGCGTGCTTGATAGCGTCCCCGGAGCGGTCGACGCCGGGGCCTTTGCCGTACCAGAGACAGAATACGCCGTCGACTTTGCGGCCAGGCAGAAAGTCGAGCTGCTGCGCGCCGGCGAGCGCCGTGAGCGCCAGGTCCTCGTTCACCCCCGGCAGAAACCGGATGTTGTTTGCCTCGAGCGCATCCCGCGCCCGCCAGAGCTCGATATCGTATCCGCCGAGGGGAGAGCCGCGATAGCCGCTGATCAGGCCCGCCGTATTCAATCCGCGTCGCCGGTCGGACGCTCGCTGCACAATCGGTAAGCGGACCAGCGCCTGGCGTCCCGAGAGCAGGGCACGCTCGCAGTCGAGCCGATATTTGTCATCGAGTGCGATCAGGGCGGTCACGGCGGCTCCGCGCGCTCAGCGCCCGATCAGCTCTCGAGCCCAACGCTCCGCCGTCGCCTCGGGCGTTTGATGCTGCAGGGCCGCACGCTCAAAGAGCTCGGCAAGGCGGTAGTGGATGCCCGCCAGGCGCGCAGGCAGCGGCGCGTCTACGCGCCCCGCCCGGCCAGGCATGCGGAAGTATTCTTCCAGTGCGCTGATGATGCCGCCGGCGTTGATGACGAAGTCGGGCGCGTACAGAATCCCGCGCTCGGCCAGCGCCACCCCCGCGGCAGCAGATGCCAGCTGATTATTCGCGGCCCCCGCTACGGCGCGTGCCCGAATCTCCTGCGCTGTTTGAACAGTGATGACCCCACCCAGCGCGCACGGGCAGAAAATGTCGGCTTCGCAGCGATGGATGTTGCCGGGCTCACCCTGTCGGGCGCCAAACTTTGCGACCGCACGCTCGACCCTTGTCGGCTCGATGTCGGCGACAGTCAGACGCGCCCCCTCCTCATGCAATAGCTCTGCGACGCCCCAGCCGACGGCACCGAGGCCCTGCACGGCGACATGGACGTCACCAAAGGTCGCACCTGGAAACTGCCGCGCCAGCACCGCACGCAGTCCGTGCATCAAACCGGCGGCGGTGTGGACGGACGGGTCACCGGCGCCTGCCGTGGAAGTACCGCCGACATAGGGACTCACCTCGCGCACCGTCTCGATGTCGCGCACGGACATGCCGACATCCTCACCGGTGACGAACGAAGATCCGATGCGGTTGAGAAACCGTCCATACGCGTGCAGGAGGCGCTCGCCCTTGAGCCGATCGGGATCTCCGATGATCACCGCCTTGCCGCCACCGCAGGGAA
>DASXFY010000044.1:0-57152 GCA_036489335.1 Steroidobacteraceae bacterium | reverse complement strand
GGTGAACCGTGCCGCAGCCACCGCAGATCGTTTTTTTCCCCGCCGGTCGAGGGTGAGCAGACGCGCACCGCGATCGCCGAATATCCCCTGCACGCGTGATTGCGGGCGGAATCCGGGAAACGTGTATGCATCCGCCAGCCGGCGGTGCTTGCGTACTTTTGGCATCCCCACATCATGCCAAATTCTCCGATCCGCTCAACACGCATGAAACCCCATGAAATCAGGCCCCGCGTCGACCTCAGCGCCCCGGAATCGCCCACACGAAATCACGATGACCCAATTTTTATTACTGGCTGAAGCAGTTGCCATATCGATGGATCGACCTCAAGGCTCTAGCTTTAAACGCCATCACTAAACCAGATAAGCAACATGAGATTGTTGCCATTAAGTATTTCACTGCGCGCGTATCCGATACGGACGACGATCCCACAAAAGCCACGCGCCAGGATATCTATATTCGGGCTCTTCAAAAGACCACACCAGAGCTCACGGTGTATTACGGAGAATTCAGGCGGCAGCAAAAGCAGATGCCGCGCGCATATCCAAACGGCGAAGTAGGTCCCATGGTTTGGGTATGGGACACGGAAGAAAAGGGCTCGGATGTCAACTTAGCTGTAGAGCTGGTGAATGACGCGTGGTGCAACGTTTACGATATGGCTATCGTAGTATCGAACGATTCAGATTTGGAGCGTGCCCTAACTATCGTGAAGCGTAAGCAACGCACTGTCGGCGTATTTGTCCGCGGAGACGCGGAGGTAAATAGCTTGCGTCGAGTATCCAGTTTCATGGTGAAGCTGAAGGAAGATGATCTCAGAAAGGCCCTTTTGCCGCGCCAGATACCTGGGTCCAACCTGCATATCCCCCAGGAGTGAGCTGACAAGGAAGCGGCGGCCGGGATTCGATAAAGCGGGCTGGCGGGGGTTAATCAGTATCGAGGTGCCGGCTCACCTCGAGGGCGGCGCGGGTGCCGCTGCGCAGCGCGCCAGTGACCGTGGTGGCCTCGCCGGTCGTATCCGTGGCCTCACCGGCGAAGAAAAGGGTACCGCGCAGCGGTGTTGCCAACTCCTCGCGCGCATTGCCGCCGCCGGCGGCCACGTAGCTGTAGGCGCCCCGTGCATGCGGATCACGTGCCCAGTTGTGAATGTAGGCCGCCTGGAGCTGCGCCATGCCGTTGCCGCCGCCGAAGACGGTTCTGACGCAATCCATCGCCTGCATGACGATCTCTTCGTCGCTCAGCTCGCTGAGCCGCGCCGCGGAGGGTCCGCCGACCCAGGCGTTGAGCAGAGGCGCGCGCACCGGCACTGTCGTCCAAAACGTCGGAAACACCTTGCCGGGTGCATGAAAAAAGGATGCGTCAGCGTAGCGGCCGCCGTCCTGCTCTGTCCAGAAGGGGCGCGAAAAATGCAGCACGACTTTGAGCACCGGACCGGAAAGGAGCTTGGCCAGCGCGGCCTGCTTGGCCTCCAGGGGCGGCGTGAAGCCGATGGCGCCCGGCGCATCGGCCGGGGCTTTGAGCACGCCGAGTGGCACGGTGACGATGGCCTTGCGCGCCGTGGCGTGAAAGGGTTGGCCGAGCCGCAGGCCATCGACCTCCACCGAGCGATCGCTCCAGCGCACCGCGGTGACGACGGTCTGCAGCTGCAGACGTACGCGACTGCCGGCGAGCGCCGCGCAAAGCGCGTGCAGAGCCGTGCGATAACCGCCGAGCGGCCGCGACTGCGATGAATCCAACATGCCGCCGGGGCGCCACTCCTCCGCCACGGAATGCAGGCTGACGAGCCGCGGGTCGGCGGCATCGAAGCCCGAGACGAACGCGCGGGCCATGGCACGCGCGTCCTCGGGCAGCGCGCGCCCGTGCTCGCTCGCCAGGAAATCCTCCAGCGACTTGTCGGGCCCGGAGAGGACGTCGGCGGCCTCGATTGCCGCGCGGACCTTGCCGATCAGGCTCTCGGTGCGCCGCTGCAGCCGACCGTCGATGAACGACCAATACTCTCCCGCGGTATCGATTGCGGCCGAGCCTGCCCGGCGCAGCAGCTCGCCGGTTTCCGGTGAGTCGCCGTGGATAAATTCCGCGCCGAGCTCCACCGGAGCGGCGATTTCCGGCTCAAGGCGCGTCCAGATGCGTCCGCCGAGGCGGTCGCGGGCTTCGAGCAGCAACACGGAGTGGCCGGACCCGCCGAGGGCAGCCGCGGCCGCGAGCCCTGCCGCGCCCGCGCCAATGACGATGACGTCCTCATTCTCCATGGTCGATACCCTTGCTTCGGTCAACGCTGCCGCGACTCACCGACCGGAATGATGATCCGTGCACCGCGCCGGTAGCTCCAGTAGGCCTCCGCCCAGTCTATGAGCACGACCAGGCGGTTGCGGAAGCCGATGAGGAAATAAATATGGGCCGTGAGCCAGATCCACCAGGCAAGGGCGCCAGAGAGACGGATGCGGCCAAAGTCGACGACCGCGGCCATGCGTCCGATGGTCGCGAGCGAGCCGAAGTGCCGATAGCGAAACGGCGCAATCCGGCGGCCGGAGATGTGGGCCAGAATGGCCTCTCCCGCGTAACGTCCCATCTGCTTCGCCGCGGGCGCGATCGCGGGTATGGGAGGCTTTCCGTCCGCCACGGTGGTCAGATCGCCGACGACGAACACCTCCGGGTGCCCGGCCGCGGTAAGCTCTGTCGTGACGGGTACGCGCCCTGCGCGATCGAGGCCAACACCCAACGTCGTCGCCAGCGGTGATGCGGCAACACCAGCGGCCCACAACGCGGTACGTGCGGCGATCCGCTCCTCCCCGACCCAAACGCCCCGCTCATCGAGCCCGGTGACGGCGCGACCCATGCGTACGCGAACCCCGAGCCGCTCGAGTTGACGCTGGGCCTTCGCCGACAGCGACGGTGGAAAGGTCGGCAGCACCCGGGGGCCGGCTTCGATCAGCAGGACGTTGGCTGCGGCGGGGTCGATATGGCGAAACTCGCGCTTGAGGGTGTGACGGGCAATTTCCGCGAGCGTGCCGGCCAGCTCCACACCCGTGGCGCCCGCGCCGACGATCACGAAGGTCAGCCATTCCATCTGCTCGGCGGGGTCCGTCGTCGCTTCGGCGCGTTCGAACGCCGTAAGGATCCGGGACCGGATGCGCAAGGCGTCCTCCAGCGTCTTCAAGCCAGGCGCATATTGCTCCCACTCATCGTGACCGAAGTACGCGTGCGTGCTTCCCGTCGCAATGATCAGGAAGTCATAGGGGTGCGAGACGCCATCGACGTCGACGGTCCTGCCCTCCATGTCTATCCTGCGCGCTTCCCCAAGGAGCACTGTGGCATTGCGCTGGTCACGCAGGATGTGCCGCAGCGGCGCGGCGATGGAGGGCGCGGCGAGGCCGGCGGTGGCCACCTGGTAGAGCAGCGGCTGAAACGTATGGTGATTGCCGCGATCGATCAGCAGGACGTCGACGGCGGCGGAGCGCAGGGCGTGCGCGGCGGCGAGTCCGCCGAAGCCACCGCCAATGACGATTACCCGGGGCCTGGTCTGCATTTCAGCGGCCGGTCATGCGAGGCGAAAAGTCTGGGCCGCAATCTTACCGCGATACGATAATGTGCACCCGGCTGACCACGCGAGCGATGAATCCATGGCTTGGCATGCTGAGGCCCTACTCGAGCCGTTGACCGTTGCGCTGTACGTGCTCTGCGCCACGTTCGGCGCAGTGCACGCTCTGCTGACCAAACCCGATCCGCGCAGTGCGCTCGCTTGGATAGTGACCTGCTGGCTGCTGCCGTTCGCCGGTACCACCCTTTACCTGCTCTTCGGCGTAAACCGCGTCCGCACACGTGCCCGGCAGCTGCGCGCCGGGTTGGCTCGCAATGGAAGCGGCTACGAGGGTCCGCCGACGGATGATTTCGCCACGCAGTTGACGCGCATCGGCGATGCCGTGACACAGCGGCCGAGGTTGCCCGGCAATGAGGTCGTGGCGCTGGAGAACGGCGAGAACGCGTTTCCACTCATGCTGGAGGCGATCCGCACGGCACGGCACTCGGTCTGGCTCTCGACCTACATCTTCGAGACCGATGAAGTCGGGCGGCAGTTCATCGACGCTCTCGCCGCAACCGCGGCGCGCGGCGTACAGGTTCACGTGTTGGTGGATGGAATCGGCGAATGGTACAGCTGGCCGCACGCCGTCCGCCTGTTGCGCCATGCGGGCGTGCAGGCCGCGCGTTTCCTGCCGCCTCGGCTGGCGATGCCCGTCTTCTCGCTCAATCTGCGTAACCACCGCAAGCTCCTCATCGTCGATGGGCAGACCGGCTTCGTGGGCGGCATGAACATCGGTGGCCGCGAAGTGGGCAAGGCGCATCACCGGCGCATGGCCGACCTGCATTTCAGGGTCAGGGGACCGGCGGTGTCGCAGCTCGCGGAATGCTTTGCCGCCGACTGGCGGTTCGCGGCCGGCCAGACGCTGACGCCGCCACCCACGAGCAGGACGGAAGCGGGCTCATGCATCTGCAGGATCATCACCGAGGGCCCGGATGAGGACAGCGACAAGCTGCTGTTCGTGATCCTCGGCGCCATCTCGGTCGCGCACCGCCAGGTGCTGATCATGACCCCTTACTTCATTCCGCCGCCGGAGCTCACCGCGGCGCTGCAGACAGCGGCACTGCGCGGCGTGGAGGTCTGTCTGGTGCTGCCGGCGCGCAGCAATCTGCGCTACGTGGACTGGGCGACGCAACGCTGGCTGCCGCCGCTGCTGGAGCGCGGCATAGAGATCTATCTGCAGCCGCCGCCTTTCTCCCACACCAAGCTCATCGTCATCGACGGCTGCTACGCGCAGATCGGCTCGGCCAACATCGACCCGCGAAGCCTCAGGCTCAACTTCGAGATCGCCGTGGAGGTGTACGATGGCGCGGCCTGCGCGGGGCTGGCGAAGTACGTGCTCTCGGCACGCGAGCATGCCGCCCGGCTGCCAGCCGGGCCTGTCGAGGGGCGTTCGCTCCTGCGCCGCTTTCGGGACAGTCTCTTCTGGCTGCTTTCGCCTTACTTGTGATGGAGGTTCGGATGAGCCATTCCAAAGACGCGTCGGAAGTCACGATCAAGCGCGCTTACGAGCCGGCTTCGGCCCGCGACGGCACACGGATTCTCATCGATCGGTTGTGGCCTCGCGGCGTGAAGAAGGCGGACGCCGGCATCTCGCAGTGGATGAAGGAGATCGCTCCCAGCAACGAGCTGCGCAAATGGTTCGGGCACGATCCGGCGCGGTGGCAGGAGTTCCGTCGCCGCTACAGGGTGGAGCTCAAGGACAAGCGGGAGCTGGTCGGCCAGTTGCGGGACGTCGCCAGGGAAGGTCGGCTGACGCTGGTCTATTCCGCACATGATGAAGCACACAACCAGGCCGTCGTGTTGCGCGAGCTATTGATGCACTGACACTAGGTGGCGGTGGCGGGAGGCTGAAAGACCGCCGCTGTCCGCGGCTGCTCGGCACGATGGCGCGCGAGCTTACGCGTCGTGGGGTCATTGACGACGTGCAGGACACGCGAAACGAAGCCGCCCTTCGGGTCGGAGCGGCCGATATAGATGAGGCCGGAATGGACCAGCTCGTCGGTGAAGATGCTCATGATCCGCTCGCGTGTGCCCAGGTCGAGGGAGTCGACAGCTTCGTCCACCAGTATCCAGTTGGGCGTGTGCAATAGCAGGCGCGCGAAAGCGACGGCCTGCTGCTCGTCCTCATTCAACTCACGATCCCAACGGCGGACCTCGTCCAACAGGGGTGTGAGGCGGCCGAGCCCCAATCGTTTCAAAGCATCGGAGTACTGCTGCTCCTTGAACTGATCCACGGCTGACGGGTAGGACAGCGTCTCCTTCAGCGTGCCCGGCGGCAGATAGGGAGTACGGGGCATGCAGTAGAGATTTTGGCCGTGCGGATGAACGATGCGTCCCGAGCCCCACGGCCAGAGTCCCGCAAGAGCACGAAAGAGCAGTGTTTTGCCGACACCGAGCTCCCCGATCACGAGCACTCGCTCGCCGGGCTTGATTTCGACCCGGCCGCCCTCGAGCCGCGTGCAGCCGGAGGGCGAGGCGATCTCGAGGTGATCGATCACCAGTACCTGCTCGGACTCGCCGTGCCGGTCGGTAGCGCTGTCGACGAACGCGATGCGGCTCTCCTTGCGGTGCAGCACTGCGGTCGTGACCACGGCCCGTCGGAACACCGCCACCCTGAGCAGCGTCGCCCGCCAGTCGGCGATGGTGCTGAAGTTGTCGACGAACCAGCGAAGCGACGACTGCAGCTGTGTGAAGGCCGCCGCAGCCATCATCAGGCCGCCGAAGGAGAGGCTGCCGTCGAAGTAGAGCGGCGCGGCGACCAGGATCGGCGCGACCAGCGTGATCCAGCCGTAGCCGGCCGTCACCCAGGTCACGCGCGTCAGTCCCGTCACCAGCCGCCGCATGGCCGTGAGCACCGTCGCCAGATCGAGCTCGATGCGACGCGCCTCATCCGCCTCGCCGCCCGCGAGGGTGATGGCATCGATGTGCTCGTTCACGCGCACCAGCGTGTAGCGCAGATCCGCCTCGCGAGCGTAGCGGGAAGCATTGTCCGGAATGAGTCTGCGGCCGGTCCAGTACGTGAGCAGAGACGCGGACAGTGCATAGAGCACGGCGGCCCACACCATGTAGCCTGGTACGGCCAATGTGACGCCACCCAACTTCAGGACGAAGCTGCGCGAGATCGCCCATAGAACACCGACGAAGCTGACGAGGAGGGCAGACGACTGCGCCAGCCCGAGTATGAGATCGCTCGAGAGCTCCGTGAGATGGCGCGCGTCCTCGTGCATGCGCTGATCGGGATTGACGCCGATCGGGCCGGCGCTCTCCAGTTCAAAGGCGCGTCGCGGCTGCATCCAGTCTTCCACCAGATCGTGCACCAGCCCCTCGCGCAGCTTCAGCTTCAACATCTCACCGAGCCAGCGCTGAGCGACATTGAGCAGCAGCAATGCCCCGGCGATGACGGCGAAGACCACGAGCTGAGTCGCGAAGCCGCGCATGTTCCGCCGCGACAGGGCGTCGTAGAAAGGCTGGTTCCAGCGGTTGAGGCGCACCTGGCCGTAGGCGGTGACGACGACTACCACGACCGCCGCGCCGGTGATTGCCGCGATGGCGCCACGCGCCGGCGAGCCCCACAAGGCGCGCAACATCATGTCGAGCTGCGACACGAGGCTGGCCTCCGCGGGAGCTCCCGCCTGTCCGGCCGCCGTCACTGTCTGTTCCGAGGGTTCTGCCATACTCGATGCTCCGCAAGCGCGAGCCGCAAAGATACATTGCCTTGAGGAACCGCAGACCATGCCTTGCGCTCGCGGCTGTGCTGCTCGGCGTTGCCGGCTGCGCCTCGGGCCCGCGACGGGGGCATGCGCCGGGCCGTGGCTACTGTGTCGCCGGCCATGGCTGTTATCGCGTGCTCGCTTCGGGAGCCGGATACGAGGCGCACGGTATCGCCTCCTGGTACGGCCGCGGCGATGCGGGTCGGCCTACCGCGAGCGGCGCTCCATTCGATCCTGCCGCAATGCGGATCGCGCACAAGACTCTGCCGTTCGGCACCTGGGTCAGGATCCGCAATCTTCGCAACGGCCGCGAGGCGGTGGCGATGGTCGATGATCGGGGTCCGTTCGTTGGCGGCCGCGTCATCGATGCCACACCCGCTGTCGCGCAGCGGCTGAGCTTCTACGGTGATGGCACCACGCCCGTGAAAGTGGCGGAGGTACCGGTTACGGAGCTCAGCGCTGCGCAACGAGCGGCCGCGCGCGCCGATGAGCGAAGCGCGGTCACTTATGCGCGCCACCATCCCCACGGCATCATGGCGGAGGCGGGACACGTCGCCATACGCGGCGTCGTCGATATCACGACGACCGGGGTCAAGATCGTCGTGGGCGTGGTGCGCGGTGTCTTCGAGCTCGGGTGGGACGTTCTGCGGCACCTGTAGCCGATCGCCCGCGCGGGCGTGGCCGCGCCTCGATTTGAGCCACTTTCGCCCTGAAATTCGCTATCCCTTTTGGGGGTTCTCACACCAGCGGCTGATCTCCGCTCCGGCGATCATGCAAGCCTTTGTTTTACATACAATAAATACACTGAGTCGAGCATGGAGTTGAAGGTAAGCATCAATCCCATCGATGGGGCCGGGCCAGCGAGGGGCTTGCTGTCGAACCTCTTCTACGCCGCCGGGTACAACTTCTATCAGCGGGCGAGTCGGCTGCCCGTGGACGATCTTCTGATCCGCAGGAAGCTCGCTGAGCTCCTGGAGGAGTCTCGCGTCCATCTGAGCGCGCTCGAGGCGGCATTCCGTGTTCGAATGCGCGGCTTTGCAGGGCCGCCGACGGCTGCGACCAGTCTTGCGCTGGAAGGCGCGCAGCGAGATCTCGAAACGATGCACGCGGCGGTCGGCAACGCCGCGTTGGGTGAGCCGGAGCACTTTCCTCCGCATTGGCGCGAAGGGGCGGCCATGCTGCAGCGGCTCGTGGCATTGGACGGCGAGGCGCTGCTCGCCCTGGTCACGCTCCGAGACGCGATAATGAAGTTTGATGATGGCGCGGCGGCCGCGGCCGGCACGCCCAACCTGCTGCGCGCCTGTGGGTTCAATACCCTTTGGAGCCGTCGCGAGGCCCTGCTGTCAGCCGACTCCGCGTGACTTGAGATTAAGATGGGCCAATGCACAAAACCGGTGCGGCCCCTCGTCTTTCCCTGCTGCCCCATCCGCAAACCGCAAGCGACGCGGTGCGGCGCATCTTCGCATGGGCCGACCGGCTCGCGGCCGACACGCTGCGCCTGCAATACGTGCTCGAGGCGGATCTGGCGCGCGTGCTCGTCCCGGCTCGGTTGCCGGGACGTGGTGGACGCGAGGATCGCCTGTGGGCGCATACCTGCTTCGAGGCTTTCGTCGCCGTCGCTGACCAGCCCGGCTATCTGGAGCTGAACTTCTCGCCGTCGGGACAGTGGGCGGCGTACCGGTTCGACGCCTACCGAGCGGGAATGGCCCCGGCGGATCTGCTCGAGACCCCGCAGATCGAGATCCGCCGCGACCAGCGGCAGCTCGAGCTGCGGGCACGGGTACGGATGCCTTTGGCAGGGGGATGGCGGCTCGCGCTGAGCGCCGTAGTGGAGGGGGAGACGGGGGGGCTGTCATACTGGGCCCTCCGGCACGCGCCCGGCCGGCCGGATTTCCACCACCCGGAAAGCTTTTCGCTCGCGCTCGAGCCTCCCATTAGCCCCCCAGAGTCATGAAGTTCGGTATCGATCGCCTTCTCGAGGAGCCGCAGCTCCGCAAGCCGCTCGCCGGAGAGCGCGTAGCCCTGCTCGCGCATCCTGCCTCCGTCACCCGCAACCTGGTGCACTCGCTGGACGCTCTGGCGGCGCTGGGCGATATCCACCTGACGGCAGCCTTCGGGCCGCAGCATGGGCTACGCGGGGACAAGCAGTACAACATGGCGGAGTCGGACGACTTCGTCGATCCGATGTACGGCATCCCGGTCTTCAGCTTGTATGGCGAGGTGAGGCGGCCGACGGAGCGGATGATGGACAGCTTCGACGTACTGCTGGTGGACCTGCAGGACGTTGGCTGCCGCGTCTACACTTTTTTGACGACGCTGCGCTACGTGCTGGAGGAAGCGGCACGCCGGCACAAGACGGTATGGGTGCTCGATCGGCCGAACCCCGTCGGCCGGCCCGTGGAAGGTCTCAGCCTGATACCCGGCTGCGAAAGTTTCGTCGGCGCCGGATCCCTGCCGATGCGTCATGGCCTGACGCTGGGCGAATTGGCGCGCTGGCTCGTCTCGACACTGAAGCTGGATGTCGACTGCCGGGTCATCGCCCTCGAAGGTTGGACGCCGCATGCCGCGCCGGGCTATGGCTGGCCGCTCGGCCGGCGCACCTGGGTGAATCCGAGTCCCAACGCGCCGAGCCTGTGGATGGCGCGTTGCTATCCCGGCACGGTCATGTTCGAGGGGACGACGCTGTCGGAGGGACGGGGCACCACCCGGCCGCTCGAGCTCTTCGGCGCTCCCGATCTCAACGCCGATGCGCTTCTCACGACCATGCGCGAGCTGGCGCCCGCGTGGATGCGCGGCTGCCGCCCGCGTGCCTGTTGGTTCGAGCCGACTTTCTACAAGTACGTCGGCCAGCTCTGCGCCGGGGTGCAGATCCACGTCGAGGACGAGATCTACTACGAACACGAGGCGTTCCGGCCGTGGCGGTTCATCGCACTCGCATTCAAGGCGCTGCGGCGGCTGCGACCGGACTATCCGCTGTGGCGCGAGTTCGTCTATGAGTACGAGCGCGATCGTTTGGCGATCGATGTGATCAACGGCGGCGACGGCCTGCGTCGCTGGGTGGACGATCCGGTGGCGGCGCCGGCCGATCTCGATGCGCTCTGCCTGCGGGACGAGGCCGCCTGGCACGAGGTGCGGCAGGCCTACCTCCTTTATTGACCGCCATGCAGACCGCGCGCGACATCACGGGTTATCGCAAGCACTGGGCCGAGCGCTTCGGCACGGCGCCATTCCTGCCCATGTCCCGCGCCGAAATGGACGAGCTCGGCTGGGACAGCTGCGACATCATCATCGTGACCGGCGATGCCTATGTGGATCATCCGAGCTTCGGCATGGCCATCGTCGGCCGGGTGCTCGAAGCGCAAGGCTTCCGGGTGGGACTGATCGCCCAGCCCGACTGGCAGAGCGCGCAGGCTTTCGCAGCGCTCGGCCGTCCCAACCTCTTCTTCGGTATCACCGCCGGCAACATGGACTCCATGGTCAACCGCTACACGGCCGATCGCCGGGTGCGCAGCGACGATGCGTACACGCCCGGAGGCGTTGGCGGCAAGCGGCCCGATCGCTCGGTGATCGTGTACGCGCAGAGAGCGCGGGAGGCTTTCAAGGACGCGGCCGTAGTCGCCGGCGGCATCGAAGCGTCGTTGCGTCGGATCGCGCACTTCGACTACTGGTCGGAAAAGGTACGTCGCTCGGTCCTGCTCGATGCCAAGGCCGACATGCTCATTTACGGCAACGGCGAGCGCCAGTTGTGCGAGATCGCCCATCGGCTCGCGGCCGGAGAATCGATCCGCGACATCACGGACGTGCGCGGCACGGCTTTTGCGCGCAAAGCGGTCCCCGAGGGTTGGATCGAGATCGACTCCACGCATCTCGATGCGCCAGGCCCGATTACGCCACACGCGGACCCTTACGCGATGGAGCCTCGCGCGGAGCCTCGTGCGGAGAGTCATGCCGCTGCCCAGGGTGAGGAAAAGGTCGTGCGGTTCGTGCGGCGCGTGAAGAACGCCGATCGCGGTCGCAGCGTCATCCGCATGCCTTCCTACGAGCAGGTCGCCGTCGACCCGGTGCTGTATGCGCACGCCAGCCGCATCCTGCATCTGGAGGCAAATCCCGGTAATGCCCGCGCACTGGTGCAGCGTCACGGCGATGTCGAGGTGTGGCTGAACCCGCCACCCATCCCGCTGACCACGGCGGAGATGGACTGGGTCTACGAGCGCGCCTACCGTCGGCAGCCGCATCCGGTCTACGGCGATGCCAACATTCCCGCTTACAAGATGATCCGCTTCTCGGTCGCGATCCAGCGCGGCTGTTTCGGCGGCTGTACCTTCTGCTCGATCACCGAGCACGAGGGGCGCATCATCCAGAACCGGTCGCAGCGCTCCATCCTGCGCGAGGTGGAGACGATCCGCGACGAGGTGCCCGGCTTCACCGGCGTCATCTCCGACCTCGGCGGTCCCACGGCCAACATGTACCGGCTGGCCTGCCGCAGCCGTGAGATCGAAAGCGCCTGCCGGCGGCCATCCTGCGTCTATCCCGGGATCTGCCCCAACCTCGACACCGATCACGCGCCGTTGGTCGATCTCTACCGCAAGGTGCGCGAGCTTCCCGGCATCCGCAAGGTGCTCATCGCCTCAGGTGTGCGCTACGATCTGGCGGTCGAGTCGCCGGAGTATGTGAAGGAGCTGGCCCAACATCACACCGGCGGCTACCTCAAGATCGCGCCGGAGGCGATCGGGGAGGGGCCACTGTCGATGATGATGAAGCCCGGGATCGGCGCCTACGACCGTTTCAAGGCGCTCTTCGACCGCTTCTCGCGCGAGGCCGGCAAGGAGCAGTATCTCATCCCATACTTCATCGCCGCCCATCCGGGCACGACCGATGAGGACATGCTCGAGCTGGCACTGTGGCTGAAGAAGAACGGCTTCCGCGCCGACCAGGTACAGGCGTTCCTGCCATCGCCCATGGCGACGGCAACCGCCATGTATCACTCGGGGAAGAATCCGCTGAAACGCCTGAGCCGCGCGGGCGGCGAGGTACGCGTGCCGAAGGGGCTGAAGGTGCGGCGCCTGCACAAGGCATTCCTGCGCTACCACGATCCCAACAACTGGCCGATGCTGCGCGAGGCGCTGCGGCGCATGGGCCGTGCCGATCTCATCGGCAGCGGCAAGCAGCAGCTCGTCCCTGCGTATCAGCCGGCCGGGACCGCGGAGAAAGCCGCGGCGCAGCGCGCTCGCGGCGCGCAGCCGACGTTCCGTACCCAGCACACCGGCCTGCCGCGCAACCCGCGGAGCGCCCGCAGGAAGTAACTGGAGCTGCCAATGACGAGGCCGACATCGATTCGTGCCCCGATGACAGGCGCACTGGGCGTCCTGGTGGCGCTGCTCGTCCTGACATCGACGGCCTTTCAGCGCGATGCGTTCGCGGCGCCGTCAGCTGACAGGACACCGGCCCTCGAACTGGAGATTCAGGACGCCATCGGGCCGGCGACGGCGCTTTACATCCAGCACGGTCTCGCCGTGGCGCAGCAGCGGGGCAGCCCCTTCGTCATCCTGGAGATCGATACCCCAGGCGGCCTCGCGACCTCGATGCGCACGATCATCAGTGACATCCTGGCATCATCGGTGCCGGTCGTCGCGTACGTCGCCCCGTCCGGCGCGCGGGCGGCGAGCGCGGGCACCTACATCCTCTATGCCTGCCACTTCGCGGTGATGGCGCCCGCGACCAATCTCGGCGCCGCCACCCCGGTGTCGATCGGCGGCTCCGAGCCGGCGCCTCCCGCGACAGCTCCCGTCAAGCAGGGCAAGGCGGCGGCCGGCTCCGAGCAGACGCCGACGATGAGCGCCGAGGAACAGAAGGTCCTCAACGATTCGATCGCCTATATCCGCGGACTCGCGCAGTTGCGCGGCCGCAATGCCGACTGGGCCGAGCAGGCGGTACGGGGCGCCGCGAGCCTGCCCGCGAACCAGGCGCTGCAGCAGCACGTCATCGATTTCATCGCGCCCGATGTGAGCAGCCTGCTGACACAGTTGAATGGCCGCGAGACGCACATAGGCAGCCGTACGGTGCGCCTCGATACCCGCGGGGTGCGCATCGAATGGCTGAAGCCTGACTGGCGCATGAAGCTGCTCGCCGTCATCACCAACCCGGAGATCGCCTACGGGCTGCTGCTGATCGGCATCTGGGGCCTGTTATTCGAGGGCTATCATCCCGGCGGGGTGTTGCCTGGCGTGGTCGGCGTCATCTCGCTGCTGGTCGCGCTGTTCGCCTTCCAGCTCCTGCCCACCAATTTCGCCGGGCTGGCGCTCCTCATCATCGGCGCCGGCATGATGGGCGCGGAGTTCTTCTTCCCGACCTATGGCTCGCTCGGCATCGGCGGTCTCATCGCCTTCATCGTCGGCTCGCTGATCCTTTTCTCGGGAGCTCCCGGCATCGAGGTGGCACTGCCGCTCATCGGCGGCCTCGCCACAGTGGGCGGGCTCGTCATTCTCGGGATCGTGTATCTTGCCATCCGGGCCCGGCGCACCCCCGTAGTGACGGGCACGCAGGCGATGCTCGGTGCCGTCGTCGAGGCGGTGGCGGATTTCGCGGCGCAGGGACGCGTCCGCTACGGCGGCGAGATGTGGAACGCCTGCAGCTTGGTGCCCCTGAAGGCCGGACAGGCGGCGCGCGTCGTGAAGGTGGAAGGTCTAACATTGTGGGTTGAGCCGTTACGATAAGCGGCCTGCTTCGCCTGGAGATGTCCATGTATTACGCTCTAATCGTCATTCTCGTCATCATCGCGCTGCTCTGGTTCAACGCCATCAATGTGCTGAATGAGTACGAGCGGGCCGTGATGTTCACGCTTGGACGTTTCACGGGCATCAAGGGGCCGGGGATCATCCTCATCTGGCCCATCATTCAGAGAATGAAGAAGGTGGACCTGCGGGTCATCGTGCTCAATGTGCCGAAGCAGGATGTCATCACCCGCGACAACGTCTCGGTCAAGGTGAATGCGGTGGTCTACTTCCGCGTCGTCGATCCCGGACGGGCGATCATCCAAGTGGCCAATGCCTGGGAGGCCACGAGCCAGGTGGCGCAGACGACCTTGCGCTCCGTGCTGGGCCAGCACGAGATGGACGATCTGCTCTCGCAGCGCGACAAGCTGAACGCCGATATCCAGCGCATCCTCGATCAGGCCACCGAGGCCTGGGGTATCAAAGTCGCGAACGTGGAGCTCAAGGACGTGGACCTCGATGAAAGCATGATCCGCGCGATGGCGCGACAAGCGGAGGCCGAGCGTAATCGTCGCGCGAAGGTGATCAATGCCGAGGGCGAGAAGCAGGCCGCGCAGACACTGACCGAAGCGGCGCAGATCCTGGGCCAGCACGGGAGCGCGCTGCAGCTGCGGTATCTTCAGACTCTGGCCGACATCTCGCACGACAAGTCGTCGCTCATCATCTTCCCATTGCCGCTCGATCTCATCCGGCCGCTGATGGGGGCGCTGGAGCGGACGGACAAGGTCAGCTCCTAGGAGAGCTCCCCGCCGCATGCGCCTGAGGTACAGCTTCGTCATCGACGAGCATCCGCGCTTCATTCTCGAGGGACGGATATTCCTGCGGACGATTCTGGCTGCCGGAGTGCGCAACACCGACATCGTGGCGCAGGTCACGGCGCGCAGCGGTGCGGTCGGCAAGCGCCTCGCCGCGGAATTTGGCGTGCGCGCGCTCGATCTGCCGCTCGGGCCCGACGGCGCCTACTGCAACAAGATCAACCAGCTCTTTACCCTCGCTGACGACGACGGTTTCGATGTGCTCGTGGCGTGCGATACGGACCTTGCGATCCTGCGACCCCTGGACCAGGTGGTGATGGCGGAGCTCGTCCGCGCGAAGCGCGTCGACCAGGAAAATCCGCCGCTGGCGGTACTGGAGCGGATCCGCGAGTTCCTCGGCTTCCCGCAACAGCCGCCGCTGGTCGCGCCGGGCTGCTGTCCGTCGGCCAGCACCTACGCAATGAACTGCAATGGAGGCGTACTGCTCATTCCGCGGCAGTTCATGCGCCCTCTGGGCGAAGCGTGGCTGAGCTACGCCACGACGTTGACGGATCACCGGCACCTGCTCGAGCAGTGGGTCAACCACATCGACCAGGTGAGCTGGGCGTTCGCGATGCTCAAGCTGGCGCTGCCTTTCCGGGAGTTGCCGATGGAATACAACTTTCCGACCCGGCTGGCGAAGCGGATGGCGCGGGGGTCTTTCGGGGAGCCGGTGGTCCTGCACTTCCATCGCGCACTCGACCGCAGGGGGCGGCTGCGCCTGAGCGGAGTGCGATCGGTCGACAAATGCATCAGAGAGGTCAACAGGCTCCTCATGACGACAGGATTCTATGGTCGATGGGTACTCCCGGCCGCCGGCGTGCTGTTGGCGCTGGCAACGGTTGCGGGGGCGCTGGGCGCCCACCTGCTGGCGGGGCGTTGGAGTCCGGGCAGGCTCGATATTTATGACACGGCGGTTAAGTATCAGTTCTATCAGTCCCTGGGACTGTTGGCCATGGGTGTGCTGCTCAGAGGGCAGCATCCGGACAAGCTGACGTCGGCCAAGCGGTTGGAGCTGCAGAGGTTTGCCAGTGCACCGCGGCTCCTCTTGAGCGGCATGGTGTTCTTTTGCGGCAGCCTGTATGCACTCAGCCTGGGAGTGAGGTCGCATTGGGTCGAGCTGGCTACTCCTGCCGGCGGGGCAATGCTCATCCTGGGCTGGTTCCTGTTTGCTTTCCATGTCTGGCGATTGAGGTCTCATGACTCGTGAGGCGTTTCGAGCGCCTCACAGAATGGGCCTCGGCCGGAACGCCGTGAATACATCCTTGTAGGCTAGCGGATCGCCGTCCTGGCGATCAGCTTCCGGCCAAGGCCCATTCTGCGAGGCGCTCTCTGTCACATTCCGGACTACCGATCGATGAGGCACTGCCGGAGTTGCGGCGGGCGCTGCGGGAGCATTCGTCGGCGGTACTGATGGCGCCGCCGGGAGCGGGGAAAAGCACGGTCGTGCCCCTCGTGCTTCTGCAGGAGCCTTGGGCCGCGGGTAAGCGAATTTTGATGCTGGAGCCGCGGCGGCTCGCCGCACGCGCGGTGGCGTTGCGCATGGCGCAGACCTTGGGGGAGGCAGTCGGACGCACGGTTGGGTATCGGATGCGTCTCGATACCCGGGTCTCGCGGGAAACGCGCATCGAAGTCGTGACGGAAGGCGTGCTGACACGGATGCTGCAGTCGGACCCGGCGCTCGAGGGTGTTGCGGCGGTCCTGTTCGATGAATATCACGAGCGGAGTCTGCAGGCGGATCTCGGGCTGGCGCTGGTGTTGGATGCGCGCGAGACGGTGGCACCAGAGCTCAAGCTCCTGATCATGTCGGCGACGCTGGAGGGAGCTGCCGTGTCGCGCTTGCTCGGCGATGCGCCCCTCGTCACGACGCACGGCAGAACTTTCCCGGTGGCAACGCGATACGCGGGCAAGGGATTGCCGCTGCTACCTGACATGGGAGCGGCACGCGGAGCGGAGTCGCCCGAGGCGCTGACGGCGAGAATCGTCCGCCTTGCATTGGCCGAGGAGCACGGGGATGTGCTCGTCTTTCTGCCGGGAGCGCGCGAGATTCATCGCGTGCGGGCGCTGCTCGAGGCGGCTGCGGCAACGGCGGCGAGCGGCGCGGGCGCAGTGCGATTGCTGCCACTTTATGGGGAGCTCGCCAGCGAGGAACAGGACGCGGCGCTCAGGCCCGGCGGCCCGGGGTCCCGCCGCGTCGTGCTGGCGACCAACCTCGCGGAGACGAGCCTCACCATCCCCGGGGTCCGGGTGGTCGTGGATTCGGGCCTCGTTCGCCGTCTGCGCTTCGATCCGTCGACCGGCATGAGCCGGCTCGAGACGGAGCGCATCTCGCGCGCTTCGGCCGAGCAGCGCCAGGGTAGGGCGGGACGCGTGGAGGCGGGAGTGTGCTATCGCGCCTGGGGAGAGGGCGCGCAGCGCAGTCTCGCCCCCTTCAGTCCCGCGGAGATCGTCGAGGCGGACCTGACGCCGCTGGCGCTGGAGTTGGCCGGCTGGGGGGTGCGCGAGGCGGCGACGCTTCGCTGGCTGGATCCGCCGCCTGCCGCCATGCTGGCGAGCGCGCGCGATCTGCTCGAGCGCCTGGGTGCCCTCGATGCGGGCGGGCGCATCACGCCGCATGGGCGCGAGATGACGAGGCTCGGCGTGCATCCGCGGCTTGCGCACATGCTGCTGCGGGCAAGGGAAGCGGGCTCTTTGCCGCTCGCTGCGGATCTCGCCGCGCTGTTGTCGGAGCGGGATCTCCTGCGCGGGACCGCGAGCGCACGCGACGCCGACATTCGCGAGCGCATCGAAGCCCTGCGCGGGGAGAGCGAGTCCGGCGCCATAGATCGCGCGGCGCTGCATAGGGCCCGGCGCAGCGCACGCGACCTGCTGCGACAGCTCGCCACGGGTGCGCAATCCAATACGGGAAATGCGAAGGGCAACGGGACGGTCGGCGGACTGCTCGCGCTGGCCTTCCCGGATCGCATCGGGCGGCGGCGAGCCGGCGGCGAAGGGCGTTTCACCCTGACCAACGGCCGGGGGGCGCATTTCGCCGAGCCGCAGGCGCTCGCTCGCCACGAGCTGATTGTCGCGGTGGATGTGGACGACCGCGAGCGGGACGCGCGCATCCGGCTCGCTGCGCCCCTGAGCCGTGAGGACATCGACGAGCACATGGCTTCGCGCCTGGTGCGCGCTGATTCGGTCGAGTGGAATGCGCGCGAGCAGGCGGTGCTCGCCCGGCGCGTCCTGCGGCTCGACGGCCTCGTGCTGGCGGAGAGCGCCCTGCCCGAGGTGCCGCGCGAGGCAGCCCGTGCCGCCATGCTGGAAGGAATTCGCCAGCTTGGAATCGAATCGCTTCCCTGGAGCCGAGAGGCCCGCGATCTGCGGGCGCGCGTCGCTTTCGTGCGGCGGCTGGGCGCTGATTTCGAGGGCTGGCCGGACCTTGCCGATGCGACACTCGCGGCGACGCTCGCCGACTGGCTCAGCTCCTGGCTCGACGGGATCACTCGTCGCGAGCACCTCGCCCGCATCCGCCTGCCCGATGCGCTGCTGGCGCGGCTGAGTTGGGATGAGCGGCGCGAGCTCGATGCGCTGGCACCCACCCATCTGGCCGTGCCCAGCGGTTCGCGTATACACATCGATTACACGGACGAGAGCGCGCCCGCGGTGGCCGTCCGCCTGCAGGAGGTCTTTGGCCTCGAGGCGACGCCGCGGATCGGCGGCGGTCGCGTGCCGGTCACCTTCAAGCTGCTCTCACCGGCGCAGCGCCCGGTGCAGGTGACGCGCGATCTGGCGAGCTTCTGGCGCGGCTCCTACGCCGAAGTGCGCAAGGACATGCGTGGCCGCTATCCAAAGCACTACTGGCCGGAGAATCCGCTCGAAGCGGAGCCTGTCAGAGGCGTGCGGCGGCGAAAGTAAGCCGGTACACTGCGCGCCATCCCGCTTTGCACTCGGGCGCGCAGCACGCGCAAAGGGCGTGCTATGCCGGATTGCAGGCGCAGTACAGATCAAGCAAGTCTGACGGGTCGTCAATAGCGATGATGACGCAGCCATTGGATGCCGCCGCAGCCGCGCCGGCCATCGACTTACGTTTCGGGCAGGTGGGCCTCATGCAGCTGCGCATCCGCTCGACCGACCCGGGCGCGATTCTCGATGAGCTGACGGGGCGCGTGGCCAGCGCGCCGCTTTTCTTCCAGCGAACCGGCGCGTGTCTCGACCTCACCGCCCTCGGCCGGGAGCCGCAGCTCGAAGAGATGCGTGCGGTGATGGATGCCGTGCGCCGCGCGGGCATGCTGCCGGTGGGGCTCGTGGGCGGATCCGCCGCGATGGAGTCGCTGTCGGCGGCGCTCGGGCTGCCCGTGCTCGCGCCTTTCCGGTCGCAGACGCAAGTGGCACCGATCGTGCAGCCAGCACCGGTCGCGCAGCCGGCAGAGCGCACGGAGCCGGGCATTCCGGCGCTGATCCAACATCAGCCCGTGCGCTCGGGGCAGCGCCTCTACGCGCGCAGCCGCGATCTCATCGTCACTTCCACGGTCGGCGCCGGAGCGGAGGCGATCGCGGACGGGTGTGTGCACGTTTACGGCTCGTTACGCGGCCGCGCTGTGGCCGGAGCACGTGGCGAGACCAGCGCGCGGGTGTTCTGTCAGGAATTCCGTGCGGAACTGGTATCGGTCGCGGGTGTATTCCGGGTATTCGAGACCCTGCCGCCGGAGCTTGCCGGCAAGCCGGTGCAGGCGTGGCTGGATGGCGACGATTTGCGTTTCGCCCCAATTGGCAGTTGAAATGTGGTGAGGAGGCGAGATTGACCGAAATCATCGTGGTGACTTCAGGCAAGGGCGGTGTCGGCAAGACGACCACATCCGCGAGTGTGGCATGCGGTCTCGCCCGGCGCGGCAAGCGCGTGGTGGTGATCGACTTCGACATCGGGCTGCGCAACCTCGACCTCATCATGGGGTGCGAGCGCCGGGTCGTGTACGACTTCGTCAACGTCATTCAGGGCGACTGCACGCTGAAGCAGGCACTGATAAAGGACAAACGTTTCGAGACGTTGCACGTGCTCGCTGCTTCGCAGACGCGCGACAAGGATGCGCTGACCCCCGAGGGCGTCAAAAAGGTGCTCGACGACCTGATCGCCGATGGCTTCGACTACATCCTGTGCGACTCTCCCGCCGGCATCGAGAAGGGCGCGCACCTGGCGATGTACTACGCCGATCGCGCGGTGGTCGTGGTCAACCCCGAAGTCTCGTCGGTTCGCGACTCCGACCGGATCCTGGGACTCCTTGCCAGCAAGACGCAGCGCGCGGAGCGGGGTAACGGCGGTGTCAAGGAACATCTTCTGCTGACGCGATACAACCCGAAACGGGTCGCGAGCGGAGAGATGATGAGCGTGGATGATGTGAAGGAGATCCTGGGGCTCGATGTGATTGGCGTGGTACCGGAGTCGCCCGATGTCCTGGCCGCATCCAATGCCGGCGTTCCGGTGATCCTCAACGATGACAGCAACGCGTCGCTCGCCTACGACGATGCAGTTGGACGCCTGCTCGGCGAGGAGCTGCCGATGCGCTTCCTGGAGGAGCCCAAGCGAGGCTTCTTCGCCCGGATGTTCGGAGGCTGACGTGGGGCTGCTAGCTCTATTTCGCCGCGCACCCTCTTCGGCCAGCGTCGCCAAGGAGCGGCTGCGCATCATCGTTGCGCAGGAGCGCAGCGCGCGGGGCAGCCCGGATTACCTGCCGCTGCTCAGGCGCGAGCTGCTGCAGGTGATCCACAAGTATGTCAATGTCGATCCGGAGGCGGTGCAGATCAACCTCGGGAGCGAGGAAGGGCACGAGGTACTCGAGCTGAGCGTCGCCCTGCCGGAGAAGACCCGGGCTTAGCGCCCAGCCGAGAGGGGCGGGCGACGGAGGAAGCCTGCGCCGCTGCGCCTCGTGATAGTTTCACCGGCTGCTTGCCGCGAGTCGCGGCAGATCGGGGGGTCCGGCCATGATCCGAGTCGCGCGAGCCAGTCTTTGCCTCACTGCTCTCCTCGCCGGTGCCGCCGGCCTCGCGGCAACCGCGGCGGCGGATGCAGCCGCACCTGCGAACTCCGCGGCCGCCTCCTTCCACAACCTGATGCAGACCGAATGG
This sequence comes from Steroidobacteraceae bacterium, assembly GCA_036489335.1. Taxonomy (GTDB): domain Bacteria; phylum Pseudomonadota; class Gammaproteobacteria; order Steroidobacterales; family Steroidobacteraceae; genus 13-2-20CM-66-19. The sequence continues at coordinate 36,201 of DASXFY010000044.1, read as the reverse complement.
TTGCGCGAGATGCGCGAAGACCCGCTGCAGGCTTCCGCCGACGGCTTTCACCAGTATGACGGCCTCTGGCCCGATGTGAGTGCCGCCGCGCTCGATCGCGGGCATCAGGAAGACATCCAGACGCTGCACGAGCTCGCGGCCATCGATCGGAGTGTCCTTACCGGCGAGGATCAGATCAGTTACGACCTCTTCGAGTACCGTTACCGGATGCGGGTGGAGGATTACGGGCTCAAGGACCGGCTGATGCCCGTCACCGAGCTGGCCGGCATCCAGACCCTGAGAACTCTGACGCAGTCGCTGCGTTTCGAGAACGACACCGACTACCGCCACTTCGTCCAACGCCTGCAGACCTTCAAGCCTTACATGGACGAGACGATCGCGCTGCTGAAACAGGGCGTCGCGCAGGGCATGACGGAGCCGCAGGTGGTGATGCAGCGCGTGCCGCACCAGATCACACCCTATGTGGTGGCCGATCCGGCGGCGAGCCCGTTCTACGAGCCGTTCGAGAAGATGCCGGACATCATTCCCGCGGCCGAGCAGGCGCGGCTGCGCGCCGCCGCGAAAGCGGCGATCACCAGTGAGGTCACACCGGCGTATCGCGAATTCCAGCAGTATTTCGACCACGACTATCTGCCGCACAGCCGCAGCAGCATCGCGGCGCAGTCGCTGCCCAACGGCAAGGCCTATTACGCCTTCCAGGTGCGCGAGTACACGACCACCGACCTGACGCCGGAACAGATACACGCCATGGGGCTGCGCAAGGTGGCGCAGATCCATGCGCAGATGGAGCAGGTCTTCCGACAGATCGGCTTCAAGGGCAGCTACAAGGACTTCGTGCACTACCTGCGCACCGACCCGCGTTTCTACTACAAGGACCCGAAGCAGCTGCTCGACGCCTACCGCATCGCGGCCAAGCGCGTCGACCCGCTGCTCGTGAACGAGTTCCCGGTCAGGATCCTGCCGCGAATCCCGTACGGCATCCGCCCGATTCCGGCATCACTCGCTCCCGACACCTATCCGGCGTATTCCGATCCGCCCGCCGGCGATGGCAGCGTTGCCGGCTACATGTCGGTCAATCTCTACAAGCCCGACAGCCGGCCGAAGTACGAGATCCAGGTGTTGACCTGCCATGAGGCGCGTCCCGGCCATCAGCTGCAGATCCCGATCACGATGGAGCTGCAGAACCTGCCGGACTTCCGCCGCTTCGACTATTACAGCTCCTATGGCGAGGGTTGGGCGCTATACACGGAGACGCTCTGCGACGACATGGGTTTATACGACGATCCTTATTCCAGGTTCGGCTACCTGGACTACCAGATGTGGCGCGCGGTCAGGCTGGTGGTGGACACGGGCATGCATTCCGAGGGCTGGACGCGCGCCCAGGCGATACGCTACTTCGAGGACAACAGCGCCCTCGCCGAGCAGAACATCGACACCGAGGTCGACCGCTACATCGCCTGGCCCGGGCAGGCGCTTGCCTACATGATCGGCGAGCTGGACATCCAGCGCCTGCGGCAGAAGGCCAGGGGCGAGCTGGGCGCCCGCTTCGATATCAAGGAGTTCCACGCCGCGGTGCTGGAGCACGGTGCTCTGCCGCTCACTGTCCTCGATCAGGTCGTTGACCGGTGGATGCAGGATGAGCGCAACGGGAAGGGCGCGGGTACGCAGGAGAGGTAGACGAAGATCGGGCGGAGGGCAACCATGATCCGGCGACAAGAGTTGCGTTGGGCGTTGATGTTGCTGGGACTGTCGCTGGCGACCGGCGGCGCATGGGCTGCGGCGATCCCGCCAGCCATCTATACGGACCCGCCGAGCGACCAACTCCATCCGCCACGCATGCAGGTGTTGCACATTCCCTCCAGCGGGGTGGAGATCAACGGCGTCGCCTATCTGGCGGCCGGTGCCGGTCTGCACCCCACCGCCGTCTTCTTCATTGGCCTGCCCGGCAACGAGAAGAACCTGGATCTGGTGCAGGCGGTGCGACGTGCCGGCTGGAACGCGATCACCTTCTTTTACCGGGGCTCATGGGGCAGCCCGGGCGGTTTCCGCTTTGCCCATTGTGTGCAGGATGCCGCGGCGGTATTGACCTACCTGCGCACCCAGCCTGTTGCCCAAAGCCTCGGCATCGATGCCACGCGCATCGCGATCGTGGGTCACAGCATGGGCGGCTGGGTCGCTGTGGAGACCGCGGCACGTGATCATCGGCTGGCCGGCGTGGCGCTGATTTCCGCCGCCGACATGAGCAAGGACTTTCCCGGCAGCATGCCGCACGCGCAGCTGATCAAATTTCTGGCGACCCTGATGGAGTCTCTCGCCGACGAGACGCCGGAACGGATGGCCGCGGAGCTGGAGGCGCACGCGACGAAGTGGCGATTCGATCAGGCCTATGACCGGATTGGCCACGTGCCGCTGCTCGTCATCACGGCCAACGACAGATACCGTCCGTCGGATGATGCCCTGGCCGGTGCATTGCGCGCCCATGGCAACCCGTCGGTCGCCGCCGTGCACTTGGATACCGACCACGTCTATTCCGATCATCGGATCGCATTGGAGGCCGCCGTGATCACCTGGCTGCAATCACTACCGCACTAGACCGAAAGTGAGCATGTCATGAGCACTAGAACCGCAACGCTTCTGACCCTGATGCTGAGTCTCATCGCGCCGGCCTTTGCCGCCGCCGCACCTGTCGCCACGGCCGGAATCCCGCTCGATGCGCCTTGGAAGGTGAGGATCTACCAGCTCGCCCATTCGAAGTTCCTGCATCCGGCGTGGGGCTGGACACATTCCGAGCGTGACTACCTCATGGCAGTGCAGCTCGCAAAGGGCGATGGTCTGCACGTCGACAAGGATGTGTTGTTTGCAGCGGCCTTCCTGCACGACATGGCCGCCTTCATGCCGTGCGTCGGCGCCGACCCGAAGGAGGAGCACGGTGTGTGCGCCGCCCATCAGGCGGCAGCGATGCTGCGCGGCACCGGCTTTCCGATGCAGAAGCTCGCTGCAGTGCAGGCCGCCGAGAGCGGCCACATGTTCTACAGCGATGCCGGCAACGATCCCAACGCCATAGTGTTGCATGACGCCGATTCGCTCGATTTCCTCGGCGATATCGGCGCGGCACGGCTGATCGCGCTCACCGGTGAGAAAGGGCCGAGCTTCGCGCCGGCGGTGAAGACGCTGCGTGGATTCGTCAAGAGCATCCCGCCCCGGCTCATCACCAGGACCGCGCGCCGGATCGGGGCAGCGCGCGCGGCGGAGCTCGAGGCGTTCCTCGACAAGCTGCAGAGCGAAACGTTCGATGGCAACGCAATGTGACGATGGTTAGCGACGGCTGGCAGTTCTGGATCGATCGCGGCGGTACCTTCACGGACATCGTCGCGCGGGCACCTGACGGGAGTCTGCGCACTCAGAAGCTGCTGTCGGAGAGCCCGGATCGATACTCGGACGCCGCTGTCGAAGGTATCCGTCGGCTACTCGGGGTAGCGCCAGGCTCGCCGATCCCTTCCCAGGCCATAACGGCCGTCAAGATGGGGACGACAGTCGCGACGAACGCGCTGCTCGAGCGACGCGGCGTCCGTACGCTTCTCGCCATCACGGCCGGGTTCGGCGACGCGTTGCGGATCGGATATCAGAATCGGCCGAGGCTGTTCGACCGGCATATCGTGCTGCCGGAGCTGCTGTACGAGCGGGTGCTCGAGGTCGAAGAGCGGATGAGCGCCCAGGGTGAAACCCTGGCCGCCATCGACCTGGAGGCTGCGCGCGGCCAGTTGGTGCGGGCCTTCGAGGACGGTATCCACGCGATCGCGGTCGTCTTCATGCACGGATATCGCTTTCCGCAGCATGAGCGCGCATTTGCACATCTGGCCCGCGAAATCGGCTTCACGCAGGTATCCGTCAGTCACGAGGTCAGCCCACTCGCAAAGCTCGTCGGGAGGGGCGATACGACCGTGGTCGACGCATACCTGTCTCCGGTGCTGCGCAAGTATGTGGACCAGGTACGTGGCGAGCTGGGCGAAAGCGTGCGTCTGCTATTCATGCAGTCCAATGGCGGCCTCGTGGAGGCCCGCAGGTTTCACGGCAAAGATGCCATCCTTTCCGGGCCCGCGGGGGGCATCGTCGGTATGGTGCGCACGTCCACCGAGGCCGGTGCGAAGCGCGTCATCGGTTTCGATATGGGAGGCACTTCGACCGACGTTTCACATTACGACGGCGAGCTCGAGCGCACCTTTGAAACCGTGGTTGCGGGTGTGCGCATTCGCGCGCCGATGATGCATATCCATACGGTCGCCGCGGGAGGCGGCTCGACCTGCCGCTTCGACGGTATTCGTTTACGCGTAGGACCGCAGTCCGCGGGGGCTGTCCCTGGCCCGGCATGTTATCGTCATGAAGGACCGTTGACCGTGACGGACTGCAACGTCATGTTGGGACGTCTGCAGGCTGACTTCTTTCCGCATGTCTTCGGGCCCGCGGGCGATGCCCCAATCGATCCCGAGGTGGTAGCCGCCCGGTTCGGCGCAATGTCGCAGGAAGTCGCGCGCGCAACGGGCGCGCACAGGTCGGCGCAGGAGCTGGCACATGGATTTCTCCGCATCGCGGTGGAGAACATGGCGAATGCGATCAAGCAGATCTCCATCCAGCGCGGCCACGACGTCACCGCTTACACGCTGGCCTGCTTCGGCGGAGCCGGCGGCCAACATGCCTGCCTGGTGGCTGACGCCCTGGGCATGCGCAGGATCCTCATCCACCGTTTGGCCGGCGTGCTGTCGGCTTACGGCATGGGGCTGGCGGACCTTCGCGTGCTCAAGCAAAAGGCGGTCGAAGCGCCGTTGGCGGATGCGCTGCGGCCGCAGCTGCAGCGCATCCTCGCGGAGCTCGAGCGCGAAGGCGTGGCGGAAATGAAAGCCCAAGGGGTGGCAGCCGACAACATAACCGTCCTGCGGAATCTGCACTTGAAGTACAAGGGCACCGATCTCGCGCTGGTGATTCCCTTCGGCGAGACGCGCGCCACCTCGGAGGCCTTCGCCGCCGCTCACCGCGGGCGATTCGGCTTCGATGTGCCGGAGGCGACGCTGATCGTCGAAGCCGCCTCCGTCGAGGTCATCGGCGCGGGCGAAGTGGCGGGCGGGCCATCGAGCGTCGCTGTCGCAGCGGTCTCGCCGCCGGCGATGCACACACAGCGCGCAATCTGGTTCGGCGCCGCCGCGGTCGAGACACCGATCTACGCCCGCGAGCACCTCCGGTCCGGGCAGGCGGTCGATGGGCCGGCGATCATCACCGAAGCATCGGCGACCACCGTCGTGGAGCCCGGGTGGCGCGCGACTGTCGATAGCCTCCACAATCTCGTGCTGGATCGCGTCGAGGCGTTGCCGCGGCGTACTGCGATAGGAACCGCCGCCGATCCGGTCATGCTGGAAGTGTTCGGCAATCTTTATATGTCGATCGCCGAGCAGATGGGAGTCGCGCTGCAGAGCACATCGCGCTCGGTGAACATCAAGGAGCGGCTGGATTACTCCTGCGCGGTGTTCGATCGCGATGGCGCGCTGATCGCGAATGCGCCGCACATGCCCATTCACCTCGGGTCGATGGGCGAGAGCGTGAAGGTCATCATCGCCTCGAGACAACAGCGGGCGGATGGCCGAGGCATGGTCCCGGGGGATGTCTACGCGCTCAACGCCCCCTATAACGGTGGCACGCATCTTCCGGATATCACCGTCATCATGCCCGTCTTCGACGTCGGGGTATCGACCACCGGTACGCCAGAGCCGCTCTTCTACGTTGCCTCGCGCGGTCATCACGCCGATATCGGCGGCATTACGCCCGGCTCGATGCCGCCGGGCAGCCGCACCATCACGGAGGAAGGTGTGCTGATCGATGACTTCCAGCTGGTCGACGCGGGACGTTTTCGCGAGCAGGAGACGCTCGCGCTGCTGGGTAGCGGAGCGTATCCGTCGCGCAATCCCGGGCAGAACATCGCCGACCTCAAGGCGCAGGTCGCGGCCTGCGCCAAGGGAGCTGAGGAGCTGAGGCGGATGGTGCGCCAGTTCGGCTTGCCCGTGGTGAGTGCCTACATGCGGCACGTGCAGGATCATGCGGCGGAAGCGGTCCGCCGCGTGCTCGATGTTCTGCACGACGGAAAGTTCGCGTACGAGATGGACGATGGGTCTGTCATTCGGGCGCGTATCACCATAGATCGCGCGGCCCGCAGCGCCAGAATCGATTTCAGCGGCACGAGCCCGCAGCGGCCCAACAACTTCAATGCGCCGCCGTCGATCTCCCGTGCGGCGGTCCTGTATGTGTTCCGCACACTGGTGGACGACGACATCCCGATGAACGATGGCTGTCTGCTGCCGCTCGAGATCGTCATCCCCGAGGGCTCGATGCTGCGCCCGAGTTATCCGGCGGCCGTCGTGGCCGGCAACGTGGAGACCAGCCAGACGATTATCGACACGCTTTATGGCGCCCTGGGAGTCCTCGCCGCCGCGCAGGGCACGATGAACAACTTCACCTTCGGCGATGGCGAGCATCAATACTACGAGACCATCTGCGGCGGCTCGGGCGCGGGACCCGACTTCAACGGCACGGATGCGGTCCACACTCATGCCACCAACAGCCTGATGACGGACCCCGAGGTGTTGGAGTGGCGCTTCCCTGTTCTTCTGGACCGCTTCGAGATCCGCGGAGGCTCGGGAGGCTCCGGCCGCCACCACGGTGGCAACGGCGTCGTCCGTCACATCCGCTTCAGGACGCCCATGACCGCGGCGATTCTCTCCAACCGCCGCCGTGTGCCGCCCTTTGGTGTGGGAGGAGGGGAGGCGGGGCGGCTCGGCAGGAACGAGGTCCGTCGGGTGTCGGGAGCGGTCGAGGTCCTCGGGGCAACTCAGGTCGTCGAGATGGCCGAGGGCGATGTGTTCATCATTGAAACGCCCGGCGGCGGCGGGTTCGGGTCACCGGTCTGACTGCGGGTCGAGACTCAACCGCTGAGGATTTCGGACAAATCAACCGTTGCACTGCTGACGCCTGGAACCGCGGTAGTGCACCCGTCCGACACCGAGGTTACGTCCTCGTAGCTGCCCGCTACAGGGCAGCGGTAAAGGTGCAGTTTACGATGCAGCAGCTCTATCACCCATACTTCCGGCACGCCGTGCCGAGCATACAGCGGCACCTTGACATCAAGATCGTAACGCAGCGTTGAGTCGCTGATTTCGACGATCAGGAAAACGTCGACAACTGACGGGTGCGCCCGGTCGTCCCGGCCGACTCTCTGTCTCATCACCACGAAGTCAGGCTCCGGCTGCGAATAGTCGTCCAGCCGCACCGGCATCTGACAGCGGACCCGTGCGCGACCTGCCACCGCCCGATGCAGCAGCTCATCGAGCTCTTCCACGGCGGCGCAGTGCCGGTCTCCGATCGGTGCCATGCGGACGACCTCTCCCTCGATCAACTCCACCCGCGCATCCGGCGCGAACAAGCCAGTCCGTGCCATGTCGTAGTATTCGTCGACGGTGATCCGGCGATGCGAGGAGGAGGCTTCCACGATGGCTTGGCTTCGCAGCTTCGATCGCACGAGTCTACCGCTCCCGCCGGACTCAGTCACGGCAGCAGGATGTCAGTGACGTCGCTGTCGGACAACGCGATTAGCCTGCGCGTTCATCCAAAAATGCGATCCAGCGGCCCTTCAGGGGTAGAGAGGTGCCAGGCGGTCGCGTTGGCGTGCTGTTTTGCCGGTCGGCCCGGGAAGCTCCGTGAGAGCGGCAGCCAGCGGGCCGCCCTGCCAGGTACCGCCCGCATAGCAGGCGCGATCCAGATCGCGCAGCAACTCCGCTATCGTGGCGTCGCCGATCCGTGCGGCGATCGCGTTGATGCCGGCCGGGGCCGTGCCCCAGAGTGCCGTGGCCCACGCGAGCAGATGCGATCTGGCCGCACGAGGGTCGTTGGCTTCGCAGCCGGCGTGAAACGCCGCCCGCTCTTTGGCGGGATCGGGTCGGAGTTGGCGCGCGCTGCGGCGAGTGACGGCGGCGGGATGCGGAGCGGCTCGCGCCCGTCGTGGCCACAGCCATGCCGCCAGAGTCGCGAGCCACACCACGGCGAGGCCGATACTGATCCATTCCCACTCGGAGGGAGAGCGGGCCGATGGCGACTTCGGCGCGGGCGGAGGCGGCGCGGCATGTTGGGATGCGATCGGAGCCGGTGGCGGCTGCGCCGCGGGCGCCGGTGGCACGGGCGCTGGCGGGGCGGCGGCGGCCGAACTGGCGGGCGCGGGCAGGATGACCAACGTTCGCGCGGGCAAAGTCGCCGTCCGCGGTTGGTTGGCTTGCGTGTCCCACCATTTGACGGTGAGCGCTGGAATCGAGTAGTGCCCGGGCGAATCGGCCATCAGAGCGATGCTCTGGTTGCGGTTGCCGACCAGGTTGCCATCCCGTGCCGAGTCATCCAGTTTCGGCTGGTCAGGGTACGCCTTGAGCCCCGAGGGGAGACTCAACAGCGAAGCCAGGTCGGGCAGCTGTGCCGCGGCGAGACCGGTCGCCTGCAGATCGAGATCCACGGTCACCGGCTCGCCCGTTCGCGCGCTGAGCTGCGGCGGGTTCCAGCTGGAACTGAGGCTGACTTCGCGTGCCGGCAGCCAGTAGTTGCCGACCGCACTGGCCGGACGGGGCCGTACCGTGAGTACGATTGGATCGCCATGCAGGCGCATGGGGCGCACAGCCCGCAACAGGGTGCCGAACGGTGAGCCGCCGAAGGCATTGCCGAACGGATCGCTGTTGCCCGCCGGCTGCCCGACGGCGACCTCCGCTTCGAGAACCGGACCGGGGAGGATCAGCTTGCCGCTGTTCAGCGGAAAGAGCAGATACTGGCGCGTGACCACCTGGTAGCTCTGGCCGTTGCGCTCCGCTTCGCTGGTCACGTCCGTGCCGAGCCGCTTCACGATGACGTCGCTGCTTTCCGGGAAGTCGAGCTCAGGGTGGTAAAGCGTTTCGGCGATGTAGAGTCGGACGGTCAGTTGGACGGCCGCCTCTACGTAAGGTCGCTCCGGTGCCGAGCTGGTCTCCATGAATACTTTTGCCGCGGACGGCGCGCCTGCCGCCGCGCGCTGCCCGCTGCCGGCTGGCCCGGTCACATCGAGCAACAGCGGCTGGCTTCGCTCGCCGTCCCACGAGAGAGGCGGGATCGTCAGGTGTCCACTGACTTTCGGCGCCAATGTCAGTACCACCTCCGTCTTTTCGGAGGCGCTGCCGTTGATGAGCTCGAAGGTCGTGCTGCTGCTGGTGCCGAGGATGTCGAAGTCCTGCTGCAGCAAAGTGACATCGGGCTGACCGCTCGTGCGGCCGTCATGCTCCAAGGTCAACAGCACCGTGTCGCCGGCAGCGATCTGAGAGGCATCGAGTGACGCCCTGACGTCGGCGAGCGCCTGGACGGCAGCCGCGCAGCCGAGGAGAAGCAGAAGGAGGACGCCGGGCAGCCGTGCGCTCACTGACCGCTGTCCTGCTGCCTCATCATGTGCTCGATGAGAAACTTGCGCTGCAGCAGGCCGGCAGCGCTATCAGGGATCTGTCGCAGCCACTGATCGAGCGCCAACTGCCGCTCGGTCTCGGGTTGCTGTTTCGGGGTCTGTGTACCACCCGCCAGCATGCCGTTTCGTTGCGCGTCCTGACCCTGCGCCTTGTCACCTGGCGCGCCTCGCCCGCGCTGTGCACGGGCGATGGCCGCGGCTTGCGCCGCATCGCGTTGTGCCTGGCCGGGCGCTTCGGCCGTGGAGTTGGAGCCATTGGCGGTTGCACGCTGCTGCGCGCCATTGCCACGGTTGGCGTCGGCCTGCGAGCCGTTGGGTGCCGACTGGCTGCCGCCGGGCGACTGCGAGCCGTTGCCTGACTGCCGCGATCCCGATCCTCCCTGCTTTTTGGCGCCGGCCTGCGACTGCTGGCCCTGGCGGCCATTTTGCGAGGTCGACTGCGGCGACTGGCGCTGTTGCTGCAGCGCACGCGCCACCAAGTCCCGGTTGTGACGGATATCCACGTCGGCGGGAGCCTGCTTCAGCGCGGCGTCGTAGGCCGACAATGCCGCCTGCAGCTTCCCGGATCTCGCCAGCGCGTTGCCACGGTTGTATTCCGACTGCACATCGTTGAATGGCGCGAGCTGCTTTGCCGCCTCATCGTACTGGCCCGCCTCGAGATCGGCGTAGGCACGCCGCCGCGGATCCTGGAAGCGCTCCGCCGCTCGAGCCGGCTGGCCGGCCTCGAGCAGTGCCTGCCCTTGCTGGTCCGGCGTGCGCCAGAGATTGGACCATGCGCTCGGCGCGTTGGCCGCCAGCACCGTCCGGCCCATGAGGGCAGCGAAGCAGAGTGCTGCCAGCAGTGCGGCCCGCGAGCTCATACCCATCCCCGCCGGGCAATCAGCGCCGCCAGCAGAAGAAGCACGGGCAGCAGCCACACTCCGTCGTTGAGCCAGCTCGCGAGCTTTACTTTCGGTGCCGCGACCCCAGCGCTCATCGTATGCGAGCCGGCGTGCTGCAGATCGCCGACAAGCTGCGGCAACGCGCTCAACGGCACGAAGCGGCCGCCGCCAGCGGTCGCAACACGCTGCAGAAGATCGCTGTCGAGACGCGTCAACACAACCTGACCGCTCGCATCACGCACGAAGCCGCCGTTACCGTCCGGCGCAGGCGCGCCGCTCGCTGTACCCACGCCGACGACATTCACGTCGATTCCCTGACGGTGCAGCTGCTGAGCCTGACTCAGAGCCTGGGCCGCATCGGTGAATCCATCGGTCAGCACAACGACCTGGCGATCAGTTCCCGGCGATGCCTGCAGCAGGTGGGCGGCCTCCTCGAGACCGGGCGCCAGGCGGTTACCCGACTCCGGCATCAGGCCTGGAGCCAGCGGCTGAGCGAGATTGCGAATCGTAGTCACATCGCTGGTGAGAGGCGCTACGGTGTAGGCATCACCGGCAAATACGACGAGCCCCACACGCGCATCGTGCGCGGCCGACAGCAGATCGTCGATCGCATAACGCGCTCGCGCCATCCTGCTCGGCGGGATGTCCTGGGCATCCATCGAGGGCGACACCTCGAGCGCTACTATCCATGCGGCCGGCGCGCGATAGGCGGGAGTGATCTGGCGCTGCCACGTGGGGCCGGCGAGCGCCAGCACCGCCAACGTCCAGATGAGACCGATGAGCGGCCACGGCGAGCGCCCCGCGCCGCCATCGCTCAAGCGCAGGAGCGACAGCAGCTCGCCATCCAACAGCCGCTGCCATGCCCCTTCGCGCCCGCGGTGGCGCGCCAGCCACACGGCGAGCGCCAGGAGCGGCGGCAGCGCCAACAGCCAGTAGGGATACATGAAGTGGAAGCGGCTCATGGGTCAGATCCGCTCCGCCATCAGCCAGGCGGCGGGCAGGCTGAGCAGCAACGCCAGCGCCAGCGGCCAGCTGAACCATTCGGCGGCGGGCCGCAGCCAGTGCTTGTCGCCGGAAGCGGGCTCGAGCTCATCGATCTTCTGGTACACGGCACTGAGTGTCGCCGCATCCGTGGCGCGGAAGTACTCACCGCCGGTGATGCTGGCTATCTTCCGCAACAGATCCACGTCGAGATCGCTGTTGCCGGCGCTGAGCCCGAAGAGGGACTGCTCCTCCGCGGCGCCGACGCCGATCGTAAAGACGCGCAGTCCCGTCTGGGCCGCGAGCCGCGCTGCCTGCAGCGGCGGCATGACTCCGGCGTCGTTGCCGCCGTCAGTGAGCAGAATCAGCACCGACTGCCGCATCGTGGCTCCGCCCGTGCTCTGACGCTGGCGCAGCTGCTTGATCGCCAGCCCGATCGCATCGCCGATGGCCGTCTGCGGGCCTGCGACGCCGACCACGGACTCGTTCAGGAACTGATGCACCGTCGGGATATCGGTAGTGAGCGGCGCCTGCAGGTAAGGACGGCTGCCGAAAAGAATGAGGCCGATCTGATCGCCGCGCCGCTGGTCGATGAACTGCCCGGCAACCTGCTGCACGACCTGCAACCTGCTCTCGCCGCCGCCCATGTCCTGCGATGCCATGGAGCCCGAGCAATCGATCGCCAGCATGACCTGCCGCCCGGTCGTGGGCACCGGCAGCGGCTGGCCGAGCCATTGCGGCCGCATCCCCGCCAGAACCAACAGTCCCCAGACCGCGGCCAGCAGCGCGATCAGGCCGCGCGGCACGCTCACGGCGGCGGCGGGGCCGGCAACCGAGGCGGCGAACGGCAGATACAGAGCCGAGCCGTTCGGCCCGGCAGCACGGCGCGTCCGCAGCATGATCCACGGCAGCGGCAGCAGCAGTGCCATCCACGGCCAGGCGAGATGGAACATCAGAGCTGCTCCGCGCGTGCCGGCTGCGTCGTGCGTCGCGCCTGACGCACGAACGCATCGGCGCCCGCAAGCCAACAATCGCGGTCATCGGTCGGACCGCCGCCGAACGCGGTGGTCAGCAACGAGCGCCCGGCCTCGCCGGCGAGCGGCGTGCCGCCCTGAGCGGCCACGAATGCCAGCCAGGCGTCGCCTGTCAGCCGGGCGACCCGTGCCGCGCCGAAGACGGCGAGGGCGAAGCGACGCAACAGACTCTCGATGGCGCGCGCGCTGGCGACGAGGTCGCCGCCCCCGGCACGGATGACGCGCAGTTCCCGCAACGCCACTCGCCGGCTTCTACGGTACGGATCACGCCACCACCAGATGGCGCTCGCCGTCGCCACGAGCCACAGCGCCGCCAACAGCCACCAGCCGGGAGCGGGCGGCCACCAGCCGGGTGGCGGCAGCGCGTGCGCGGGAGCGAGTTGTGACAGCCAGCCCGGTGTCATGCCGCCCATTGCCGCGGCCGCAGCAGCGGCCGAAGGACACTCTCGACCGGCTCACGAGTGTCGAGCCGCACGACCGGAGCTGCATTGTGCTGGGACAGCGCGGCGATGCGTGCCTCACGCTCCGCCCAGGTCTGCCGCCAGCGCGCGCGCACGCCGGCGCCGTCCAGAATGCGCAGGAGACCCGGCAGGCCGGCGCGAAACCGTCCATTCGGCAAGCCCTCTTCCTCCAGCGCATCGGTGATCCAGAAGAGCCTCAGGTCGGTGTGCGCGGCGAGCGCGGCCCAGAGACTGCCTGCCTGCTCCCGCAGACCCGCGAAATCGCTGATGGCGAGAACCTGACTGCCCGGGCGCACCAGCGGCAGGAGCGCGCGCAGCGCTTCCTCCACCGCGAGCGGCGCAGGCTGCCCCGGAGCCCGCGGTTGCGATTGCAACAGCGCCTCCAGCAACGGCAACACCCCCGCCTGGCGGGCGCGAGCCGGCAGGATCCGCGTCTGCGCGGCGCCATGGGCGATCACCGCGCCCACTCGATCGCCGCCGAGCGATGCAACCCATGCCAGCAACGCCGCCGTGCGTACCGCGAGCGCCGATTTCAATTGCCTGCGGGTGCCAAAGAAGAGCCCTGGCTGCAGGTCGATCAGCAGCCAGACGGGGCGCTCGCGCTCCTCACGAAAGAGCTTGGTATGCGGCCGACCCCGCCGGGCCGTGACACGCCAGTCGATGTTACGGGGATCATCGCCGGCGACGTACGGTCGCACTTCCTGGAATTCCAGGCCGCGTCCACGCAGGGCGCTGGAATGCACTCCGAGCAGTGCTGCGCGCGCCGTCTTGCGGCCATGCAGCGACATGCCGTGCGCGGCGCCGCGCAACGCCAACAGCTCGGCGAGGTCAGGTACGATCATGGCGCCGGGACCCGACTCAACAGCTCCTCTATGCAGGTCTGGGCAGACACCCCGCGCGCCTGTGCCGCGTAGTCGAGCAACAAGCGATGCCGCAATGCATCGGGGACGATTGCCTGCACGTCCTCGGGCGTGACGAACTCGCGCGCATCCAGCCACGCCAGCGCGCGCGCGCCGCGCTCGATTGCGATCGCCGCCCGCGGGCTGGCTCCCCAGCGCAGCCACTCGCGCAGCTGCGCGCTGTAGGGCTCAGGCCGGCGCGTCGCATCCACCAGCGCCGCGATGTAGTCGGCCACAGGCTCCGACAGCGTGAGACCCAGCACTTCACGCCTCCCTGCAAACACCGTCTCCTGCGCGATCCGCTGTTCCGGCGGCGGCAGCTCCCGCTGGGTCATCGCCTCCCGCCGCGCCAGTTCCATGATCGCCAGCGTCGTCGCCCGATCGGGATAGTCCACCCGCGTGTGCAACATGAAGCGATCGAGCTGCGCCTCCGGCAGCGGATAAGTGCCTTCCTGCTCGATCGGATTCTGCGTCGCCACCACCAGAAAGAGCGGCGGCAGCGGATACGTCGCCGCGCCGACGCTGATCTGCGCTTCGGCCATCGCCTCCAGCAGCGCTGATTGCACCTTGGCCGGCGCGCGGTTGACCTCGTCGGCCAGGATCAGGTTGTGAAAGAGCGGGCCGCGCTGGAAGCGGAAGACACCTTCCTCCGGCCGGTAGATATCCGAGCCCGTCAGGTCCGCCGGCAGCAGGTCGGGGGTGAACTGCAGCCGCTGGAAGTCAGCATCGAGCGCGTGTGCGAGCGCCTTCACCGCCCGTGTCTTGGCCAGTCCCGGCGGGCCCTCGACCAGCAGATGCCCGTCCGCCAGGAGCGCGACCAGGAGCCGCTCGACCAGACCCGTCTGCCCGATGATCTGGCTGCTCAGGTACTGCCGCAGCCGAAGGAAGGCGGTGTGGGTGGCGCTGCCGGTTCGTGGGGGCTTCGCGCCGAGGGGGCTCAGGCCAGCAGTCATCATCGGTTTCCTCTGGTTTTGGAGCGGAAGCGCGTCCGAGTCCGTTGACCACGGCGCGGTGGTTTGGGTTCCATGAACATATTACCCGGCCACGGGGTACCTAATGAGGCCGGCCGCCGACGGCGGGCGTACAATTTTCGGCGGCTTTACCGTAAGGAGGCCGACACATGAGCGCAGTCCTGCTGGCCGTGTTCAATGACTTCGATACCGCCGAGCGCGCCCGCCTGGCGCTGTTTCGCGACGGCTTTCCGACCGATCGCATCGCGCTCACCGCGCGCAGTGAGCCGGGGCACGCTGTGAGCGAGCCTGCTCCCGCGCTGCACGATCGGCTGGCGCAATACTTCCACACGTTGTTCGCCCACGCCGAGGGGGCGCAGCATGCCCATCGCCTCGCCGAGAGAATCGAGCAGGGCGCCGTCGCGATCACCGTGCTGCCACGCGGGGATATCGAGGTGCGACGTGCGGCGGAGTTGCTCGGGCACGCCCGTCCCGACGAGATGCTGGAGCGTGACCTGCAGGAGCGCTCGTGGGAGTTTGCGGCTGCTCCGCGCAGCCTGCCGTGGGTACGCACGCTTTGGTTAGAGTCAGGGCCGGACGCACCGCATTGCGTGTACTGCCGGCTGTTTCCAGGAAGTGCTCACGACTCGCATTGAGCGGCCACGCTCAGGCCGGCAGACGGCGCTCGGCCAGGCTTGCCAACAGCGCGGCACCCGCGGGCAGCGCCTCGTCGTTGAAGTCGAACGCCGGGTGATGCAGGGACGGGCTTCTCTCGCCCTTGCGGCTGCCGACCCAGATGTAGGCGCCCGGCACCTGTTGCAGCATGAAGGCGAAGTCCTCGGCCGTCGCGGCCGGTGACTCCGCCCGCAAGGCTTTCCCGAAGAGTGCCCCAGCGGCATCGAGCGCGTGCTGCGCACACGTGGCGTCGTTGATGGTTGCGGGATAGATGCGCCGGTACTCCAGCGTGGCAGTGCATCCGGCGGCTTTCGCGGTGACCTCCACCCATTCGCGCAGCGTTGCTTCGAGCTTGTCCTGTACGGCGGGATCGAACGTGCGCACGGTACCGTCAAGCTGTACCTCGGGCGGCAGCACATTGAATGAGGTGCCGCCCTGTATGCGAGTGATGGACAGCACCGCTGTTGCCGCAGGATCGATGCGGCGTGGGATGAGGGTGTGGGCGCCCGTCACGATCTGCGCCGCACAGAGGACGGTGTCGGAGGTGAGATGCGGCATTGCCGCATGGCCGCCCACTCCGCGCACCGTGATGGTGAAGCGGTCGGAGGCGCCCATGATGGCCCCCGCCCGGGTGGCGATGGTGCCGGCCGGCAAGGTCGGCCAGTTGTGCAGCGCGTAGACTTCGGCGCAGGGAAATCGCTCGAAGAGCCCGTCCTCGATCATCGCCTTCGCGCCTGCCAGCCCTTCCTCCGCCGGTTGAAAAAGGAGATGCACGCGGCCGTTGAAGCGTCGCGTCTCGGCGAGATAGCGCGCGGCGCAAAGCAACATCGCCATGTGCCCGTCATGCCCGCAGCTATGCGCAACACCGGCATTGACGCTGGCGTGCGGGGCGCCGGAAGTCTCCTGGATCGGCAACGCATCCATGTCCGCGCGCAGGCCGATTGCCTTGCCGCCGCTGCCGCCCGCGATGACGCCGACGACGCCCGTCTTGCCGATGCCCTCGTGCACTTCGATGCCCCATTCGCGTAACAGCTTCGCGACGACGGAAGCGGTCCGGCTCTCGCCGTAGGCGAGCTCCGGGTGGCGATGCAGGTCATGGCGCACCGCGCGCATGTCCACTGCCAGCTCGTTGATGCGGGCGAGCAGAGGAGGCTGCGGTGCTGGGGGTGTGCCGGAGCTCATAGTGGTAGTGTCCACGGGCGCGGATTGGCCTTCTCCGCAGTGGACAAATTATAAAGAAAGGGCGGCTGATTCGCCTCGGCCGATACGATCAGGTGATCGTCTCGTACGACGTGCCACCGTGAATCAGGGTGGCAACGGCCTGCAACCCTGAATCAAGCCGCGGGCTGGTGCTCCGGGGACGACACGGCATGAGGCTCCGCGATCAGCACGCGGCTCACCCTCGGGGCGAGCCAGCGCTCGACGTCGTCGATTATCGTGAAGCCTGCCGGTACGACGATCAGCGTGAGCGCCGTGGAGGTGATGAGGCCGCCAATCACCGCGATCGCCATCGGGGCGCGGAACGCATCGCCGACTGCGAGTGCAACGGGGAGCATGCCGGCGACCATCGCCACGGTCGTCATGACGATGGGCCGGGCGCGCTTGTGACCCGACTCCATGAGGGCCGTCATCCGGTCCTTGCCGGCACGCATTTCCTCGATCGCGAAATCGACGAGCAGGATGGCGTTCTTGGCGACGATGCCCATCAGCATCAAAAAGCCGATCATCACTCCCAGCGACAGCGCGTTGCGGGTCACCACCAGCGCGAGCACGGCGCCGCCGAGCGACAGAGGCAGTGAGGAGAGGATCGTGAGCGGCTGCAGCACCCTGACGAAAAGGAGCACCAGCACCGCGAACACCATCAGTATTCCGGTCAGCATGGCGATGCCGAAGTCGGTGAAGAGCTCGCTCATCAGCTGCGCATTGCCCGTCTCGACCAGGCGCACGCCCGCAGGCAGGTGCTTCAGCGACGGCAGGGCGTAGATCTCCTTCATCGCGGTGCCGAGCTCGATGCCGTTCAAGTCGGCATCGATCGCAACGCGCAGGCTCTGATCGTAACTGTTGATGGTCGTCGGCCCCTGGCCGAAGCTGAAGTCCGCCACCGCCTTCAGCGGCACTGTGCCGCCCGCGGTGGTCGGGACAGGCAGGTTCTCCAGAGCGTTGAGATCCTGCCTGGCAGAGCGCTGCAAGCTGACGAGGATCGGCACCTGACGGTCGGGGAGAGTGAACTTGGCGTCGTTCTGCACCAGATCGCCGAGCGTGGCGATACGAATGGTATCGCTGATGTTCGCCACGGTGACGCCAAGACGCGCCGCGAGATCGAATCGCGGATGAATCAGGATCTCCGGTTGCGGCAGGTCATCGTCGGAGCCGACATCGACGAGTCCCGGCAGCGAGCGCATCTGCTCCATGATCCCGCGAGCCGTACGGGAAACCAGCCCCAGGTCATCGCCTGTCAGGTCGATGGTGACGGCATGACCGTCGGAATCGCCGTTCTGCGTCTGAAAGTTCATTCGCGCATCGGGCACCGACTTCAACAGCCCAATGACGCGCTTTTGCCAGTCCTGCTGGCTCACGCTGCGCTGCTTGCGCGGCACCAGCGTGATGTAGAGATCGGCGACGTTCAGGGAGCCGTTGCCGACAGACTCGTCGGCGCTGGCCACTTCGGGCTGTCGCGCGATGATGCGATAGACGTCGTCAGCGACCTTCCTGGTGTCATCGAGCGACACGCCGGGTGGCAGCTCGATGTGCAAAGACGTGTTGCTTTGATCGGAATCGGGAATGAACGATTTCGGCATGAGCGCCAGGCCGACGATGGACACGGCGAAAAACAGCGTGCCGGCGATGATCGTCTTCCAGCGGTGCCGCACGCACCAGCGCAGCACCCTGAGGTAGCCGGTCATGATCGGCCCGTCTGGCGTTTCGACATGGCCGCTGTTGGACGTCAGCGCATAAGCTGCGATCACCGGAGTCAGCAAGCGCGCCACCAGCAGCGAGAAGAAGACGGCGGCGGCGACGGTGAGTCCGAACTGCTTGAAGAACTGCCCGATGATGCCCCCCATGAAGCTCACGGGCAGGAACACGGCGATGATGGTCGCCGAGGTCGCGATGACGGCGAGGCCGATCTGATCGGCGGCGTCGATCGCCGCCTGGAAGGCGCTCTTACCCATCTTCTTGTGGCGTACGATGTTCTCGATCTCGACGATCGCATCGTCCACCAGAACGCCGGACACCAGCGACAGCGCGAGCAGGCTGATCTGGTTGAGCGAGAAGCCGACCCATTGCATGAAGAGGAACGTCGGAATGGTCGCGAGCGGGATGGCGAGCGCCGAGATCAGCGTCGCGCGCACGTCGCGCAGGAATAGCCACACCATCAATACCGCAAGGATGGAGCCTTCGATGAGGGCTTTCATCGCGGAGTGATAGTTCAGTTCCGTGTAGGTCGCCGTCGTGAAGGTCTGGTTGATCTTGACGGCGGGATACTGCTGGCGGATCTTGTCGAGCGCCTGCCGCACCCCGTTCAGCACCGCGACATCCGAGACGTTTGGCGCCTGGGACACCGAGAAGGAAATGGCCGGACGGCCGTCGTGGAGGTCGTAGCTGCGGATTTCGGCCGCGCCGTCGCGCACGTCGGCTATGTCCGCCAGCTTGCCGAACCGTCCGCCGGGCAGCACGATCTGCGTGTTGGCGAGCTGCCGTACGGTATCCGCCCCGCCCAGGACGCGGATGAGCTGCTCGCCGTCGCCCAGATCCGCCTGGCCGCCAGGCATGTCGATGTTGAGATCGCGCAGCTGGTCGTTGACTTGTGAGGCGGTGACGCCGAGCGCCTGCATGCGGGCCGGATCGAGCTCCACCCGGATCTGGCGATCGACGCCGCCGGCGCGTGAAACCTGCGCCACGCCCGGCACCGTCAACAGATTCTTGCTGATGGTGTTGTCGATGAACCAGGACACGGCCTGCGGCGACATGCCGGGAGAGCTGACGTCGTAATACACGAGGGGGCCGCCGCCGACCCGGATCTGCTGCACGATCGGTGGCTGGATGTCCTGGGGCAGATCGACCTGCACCTGGTCCACGACGTTGCGCACGTCGGCCACGGCGCGATCGATGGGGGTGCCGATGCGGAATTCGATGTCGGTCTCGGCCGTGCCCTCGCTGGCGACCGAGTTGATGTGATTGATGTCGGGGATGCTGGCCACCGCGGCCTCGACCCGGCGGACGATCTGGGTCTCGACTTCCTCGGGGGCGGCCCCGGGCTGGCTGATGGTCACCGACACCATCGGGTACTGAATGGGCGGATTCAGCGTGACCGGCAGCCGGATGAACGCCACCATGCCCGCGAACAGCAGCACCGCAAACAGCACCATGGGCAGCACCGGGTGCCGGATGGCCCAGGCGGAGATGTTCTTCATATCTGGGGCGCTCCCGCCGAGGTGACGGTCACCCTCTCACCGCTGTGGAGGAAGCCGCCGTCCAGCGATACCACGCGCTCCCGCCCTGACAGGCCATTCGTGATGACGACGCCGGCGGGAATGACGTTGCCCACGTCGACCGTGCGGCGCTGCACCTGGCCGTCGCGTCCCACTACATAGACGTATGACCCATCGTTGTCGGCCATGACGGCGGTCTGAGGCAGCACTGGCCGCTGCGCCTGCGCGAGCGTCACCATGCTGCGGGCGAAAGCGCCCGGTCGCAGCGCGGGATTGGGAGGCAGTGCAATGCGAACTTCGCCGAGGCGGCTCTGCGAATCGATCACCGCGCCGAGCAGCCAGATCCGGCCGACGAACGGCTGCGGGTTGCCGATCAGGTAGACGGCGGCCGACTGGCCGACCTCGAGATTCGCCATGTCCTGCTCGGCGACCTGACCGATCATCTCGACCTGGCCCGCGTCCTCGAGCTGGAACAACGCCGGGCCGCCCGAGCCGGCGATCTGACCCACCTCTGCATTGCGGGTGAGGACCAGGCCGTCCACGGGAGCGACGATTCGCGTCAACGCCAGCTTCGCGCGCATGACCGCGACCTGCGCGGACACCACCTTGATGTTCGCCTCATCCATGATGGAGGCGGCGTGCAGCTTCTCGATGTCCTGCGCCGACAGACCGCCCGCCGGACCGGCGGCGACACCGCGGCGGTATTCGGCGGCGGACAGTGCCGCCTGAGCGCGTGCCTGATCGAGCGCCGCGCTCAACTGCGCGACCTGCGGCGCGAGCACGGAGTCATCGAGCTGCGCGAGTACCTGGCCGCGCCTCACCTGGTCGCCCACCTGCACATCTACCGCGACGATTCGTCCGGTATCGCCGGAATTGCCGATCGGCAGCTCGTGGCGCGCCTCGACGGTTCCGGTGAAGGTCACATCGGTCGCGACGGGCTGCACGCCGGGAGTCACGACGCTCACGAGGGGAACGGAGCCGTTGCCTGCCAGGGTCGCGGTGGCCTTGGGCGTTGACGTCCGGCTCATCCAGACGGCGGCGGCGACTGCCGCCGCGACGACGATCCCAGCGGCGCCGAACAGCCACTTCCGCTGCGAGCGGCTCCGGCCCTGATCGAACACCAACACCCTGGATTCAGTATTTTCTTGCGGCTGAGCAGCCATGACAGCTCCTAGATCAGTCCAACGCCCTTGGGTACCCGCACGACCACCGTACCGGCGATCTTGTCGTGCCACGCCTGATGATCATGATCGACGGCGATCCAGATGAAACCGAGACCGCAGACCACGAGAGAGAGAAAGCAGCCGAGGGCGCGGACGATCGCGGTCCCCCAGTCGAGCGGACCACCGCTGTTGCGCACCACCTTCAGATCGAAGACGATGCCGCCCACCGTGGTGCCTTTCAGTTTCCACATGATGGCGCCGTAGGTCGCCAGCAGCAGCAGCATCCCACTGTCACCGTGATGCAACCAACTCAGCGCGACACCGACCAGGATCAGGTCGATCAGCAGCGCCAGCATGCGGATCCAGAATCCGGCACGCGGCAGTGTTGCCAGGTCGAGTGCGTGTACCGAGTGCGCCGCCGGCGGCGGCGGTGGCGGCGGGGGAGCGGTGCCAGCCGCACTCTCGCTGAAAGCGTTGCCGGTGGTGGTGCTCGCGGTCCACGAGGGCGGCGGGACCCCGGCGCCGGCGGTTCCCGCCGGTTGTTGCTCGCCGGTCGTCGGACCGCTACCCGGTGCGCCTGGGGTGGAGGGGCCGCCTGCGCCGCTGCCTGGTCCGTCGGATACGGGTTTCGCGTGTGCCGGTCTTGCCGCGAGCAGCAGCGTGTACATCACTGCGCCAAAGCCGAACGCGCCGAGCAGCATGGAGACCAGAAACCCGAGGACCGGGACCATATACAGAGCCAGCACGAGCACGCCACCGACCAACACTTCGAGGGCCGCCTTCGAAGCAGAGTGCGGGCTGGCGAGCCGCAGGCAGCGGCCACCCAACCAGGCGATGGCGACCACCCGTCCGAATATCCCTGCACAGAAGAGTGCGAACCACAGGATGGGAATGACGGCGATGCCGATCACCGTGATACAGAGTGCGACGATCACGACCGGCATGAGCAACGTCACGATGATCGTCGCGAGAACAGACGGGCCGGGATGCGTTTCAAGAGTCTGCTCGCATCGCCGCAGCCCACCCGGGAACAAAGCCGCGATCAGGATGTAGAACGCGAGGGCCGCAAGCGCCAGCCACCACGCCCAGGCTACGGCGACCGACGGAGCGAGCGGCCGCCCGAAGAGGAGGCACTCCCGCACCCAGGCGTGCAGCCCTTCCACATCGCCGAATATTCCGGAGAGGACGCCGACCGTGCCGCCACTTATCACCGCTGTGGGACTACGTTGCACGGTCCCCATCACTTCCGTGACTTCACCGCTGATCACCGCCTGCGGTCCGAGGATAACGTTGCCCAGGACGGCGACGACGTCGCCATCGACCTTGCCGTTGATGTAGGCGTTACCCAATACAGCGACTGCGCCGCCGCTACCGACGGTTCCGTTCACAGTCACGTTGCCCATCACCGCGACGGCGGAATCGGATACGTCGCCGTCAACCTCGGAGTTACCCATGACCGCGACCACGTCCTCGGCAGTCTCGCCCGCAGGCAGCAGGGAGTTGTGGTCTATGTTGACTATGTCGCGATCGTTCTGGCCCTTCCAGCCATCGCTGTCCTGCGCCTGTGCCGGAGGCAGGCAGCCGCAGAGGCATGCGAGCATGGCGCAGGCCAACAGCCCGCGGAGGATGTTGTTCTTCATGTCAGATGAGCCTTGGAATATGCGGGTCTTGGAAAGAGCAGCGAGTAGCCGAGCGCGATGAGCGCGAAAAGAGCCGCGTACACGGTCGCGCTGGCGATCATTCCGCCCAGCAGCCATTCGCGCGGAATGCTCTGGAAGATGTGGGTCGTGGCCGCGCCGAGCGAGGCCAGCGTGTGTCCGGTGTCCTGCAGCGTGGCGAGCGGGCCCGCGATGCGCGACCGGGTTGCGGAGACCAGATGCGTCGCCAGCCACACCGACAGAATCCATACCAGCGGCACGCAAATGGCGCAGCCCGTGATGACCGGGACACGCACCATGGCAGGCCAGGTCGCGACGCCGCGGCGCCACCATGGCAGCCGCGAGCGCGCCGCGAGCTCGGTCAGCACGCGCGCCTCGAGCGAGGCGGGCGCCTGCCGCAGCGGCTGATCCCGGAGCACCTGGGTCACCAGGCGCTCGAGCTTCTCATCACTCTGATCGTGTGAGCTCATGATTGCGCACCGCGTGGGGTAGAGGGAGAGCCGCCCGGGACCAGCAGGCCCGCCATGGCGACTCGTCCACGGAGAATGTCGGTCTTGACCTTGGCGAGGGAGATGCCCAGCCGGTTGGCGATGTCCTGATAGGGCATCTCCTCGTAGTGATACAGCACGAGGGGAATCCGCTGATGATCAGGCAGGCGGTCGAGCGCCCGCTCCACCCGCGCCCGCCGCTCATCCGTCTCCAACTCCGAGAGCACGGTGTCGAAAACGCCGGCGGCGGCATCGAGCGCCTCCTCGCGGGTGTCGTCGGAGAACACTTCCGAGAAGAGCCTCCAGCGCTTACGGTGCCGGGTGAGGTGATTGAGCGTCAGATTGGTGGCGACCGTCTTCAGCCAGCCGCCGGCCTTTGGGCTGGTGCGCAGATTGTCGAAACTCTCGTAGGCGCGCAGGAAAACTTCCTGACTGATGTCCTCCGCCTGGGCGGGGTTGGACGTCAGCCGGACGGCGGTCGAGAAAACCATATCCTGATAGGCGCGCATAAATGCTGCGAACTCATTCGGGTCAGTGGGCCGGGAGCTTGCCAATTGCACGGGTGTGTCATCGTTTGAGGCAAGAACACGGCGGGTGCCGGAAAGTTACAGCCGGCCAGGCCTGAGCCGCCGCGTAATGAGCCGCGAAAACGCGCAAGGCTACCTCAGGGAGCGGCCCGGCGCCCGGCGCCCGCTCTCCCGAGGGGGTGCGGGGGCGCCTGAGGCCCGATTCAGGGGGTTCCAGGGGATCCGGCTGGACTTGGTCCAGGGCGGAAGCGCGTTGGAGTGGCCCTACGAGGGCAGGCAGACCTCGGCGTCCGGTCGGTGCAGACGCTGGCCGCGGGGCAGCAGGATGCCCTGGCTCACTGCAATCCCCATCTCCAGGCTCTGGGCCACACGCTCCGCGCGCTCGATGAAATGAGCGGCCGCAACGGCTGGACACACCTCGTGGGCCGCCTCGCGAAAAAGCCGCAGCCAGCGATCGAAATGGCGCCCATCGACGGGCAGCAGCAGATGCTTCTCCATCGGCCGGCCGTGATAAATGCCGGTCATCAGCGCGACGGAGGACCAGAACTCGCACATGCGGACGAGGTGCGGCTCCCAGTCGGATATGCGGGCGGCGAACACCGGCGCCAGCACCTCATCCCGCCGGACCTTGCCGTAAAACGTGCGGACCAGACGATCGATCATCACGGCGTCAATGCCCGTTCGCTCCGCGATCTCCGCCGCAGCCTGCTGCTGCCGTTCCGTCAACATGCTATATGCCCCCGGTGATGTCCAGCACTGAGCCGGTGATGTAAGAGGCGGCATCGCTCAGCAGCCAGATGACGGCAGCGGCGATCTCCTCAGGCTTCCCGGCCCGGCCCAGCGGCGTGCCGGCGCCGAGCTTGCGGGCTCGATCCGGATCACCCGTCGTGGCATGAATCTCGGTCTCGATCAGGCCCGGCCTGATGGCATTGACGCGCACGCCATCGGGCCCGAGCTCCTTGCCGAGGCCGATGGCGAGCGTGTCGAGCGCGGCCTTGGAGCCGGCGTAATCGACGTATGTCCCCGGCGAGCCGAGCCGCGCCGCCCCGGACGATATCAGCACGACCGACCCGCCTTTGCCGCCGCGGCTGCGCGCCATCGCGCGCGCCGCCTCGCGCGCACAAAGATATGCGCCGAGGACATTGACCTTGAACATCTTCTCCAGGCGTTCCGCGCTCATGTCGGCGAGGCGCATGGCGGGTGCGGTGATGCCCGCGTTGATGACCACGCCGCCGAGCGGCCCGAGGTCGGCTTGCGCCTTGGCGAACATCGCCACCACGTCCGCCTCCACCGAGACGTCGCCCCGAACCGTGGTCACAGGTGCGCCCCGCTTTTGCACTTCCGCCGCGGTATCCGCCGCAGCTTTCGCGTCATTGCGATAATTGATGGCGACAGGCCAGCCACGCTCCGCCGCGAGCAGGGCCGTTGCGCGGCCGATGCCGCGCGAAGCGCCGGTTACCAACACGGTGTTCATGATGCTCTATCAGCTCGCCTGGGCGCGGTGCGCGCCACATTCTATGCGGGCGCGGCGGATGTGCGCACCCCGATTGCGGGCAGCGCGACCTTGGCCCATCATGCGGACAGAGCCTTCTGGAGATACCCATATGAGCGAGCATCGTGGCAAGTGCTTCTGCGGCGCGGTCGAGTTCTCGGTCTCGGGAGAGCCGGTGGCCATGGGCTACTGTCACTGTGAGTCGTGCCGGCACTGGTCCGCCGGGCCCGTCAACGCCTTCACGCTGTGGCAGCCCGACTCGCTCAAAGTTCTCAAAGGCGCCGAGCACATCGGCACCTTCCATAAAACGGCCAATAGCTACCGCAAGTGGTGCACGAAATGCGGTGGCCACCTGTTCACCGATCATCCGGGGATGAAGCTCGTCGACGTCTATGCCGCCGTGCTGCCCACGCTCGCTTTCAAACCCGCGCTCCACATCGCCTACGGGGAGAAGGCCGTCAGTATCAAGGACGGACTGCCGAAGCTGAAGGATGTTCCCAAGGAGATGGGTGGCTCGGGAATCACGCTGCCGGAGTAGATCCGCGCGACCATTGCGCCCGCATTTGGCACGTGCGGGTGCCCCGATTTTGGCACCAAGTGGCCTTGGTCTTTTGCGCGGCGCCGAGCCAAAATAACGGCGCGGCCGCCGCTGTCGTCCTCAAATTGCATTTGCGGCGAACGACACGCCGCGCGAGATAAACAGTTCGATCCACCACGAAGTGTCCCCCGAAATCGGGATGCTAAGGTCAGCTGCGCCATGAAGACGCAAGGTACATACATACCAACCAAACGGCTCCGTACCCTAGTGCTGCGAGCGGTCCTATGCGCAATGAGCATCGGCGTCAGCGCGGTCGCAGGAGCAACGTCAGGGAGTGGCGTGTCACCGCAGGAGACAGTGGATGAGGCCTGGTGGACCGGCCCGCTCCTGGCACCCAACGCATCGACGCTGCCGCAGGGGCATTGGCTGTTCGAGCCTTACTTTTACGATGTCATGACCTACGGTCGATACGACCGGAACGGCAGCCTGCGGAGCACCTCCGCGGCGCATGACCTCGGCTCGCAGTCTTACATCGAGTACGGTCTGCTCGATAGGTTCACCCTGGGCCTCATACCCCGTTTCGGGCTGCACGAATCGAGCGCGGCACAGGACTCATCCGGAGCCGAGATCGGTGACACCACACTGCAGGGCGCGTTTGGTCTGACACAATTTCACCCGGGAAGCTGGCTGCCTTCGACCTCGATCGTGATCGGCGAGACGTTTCCGACAGGAAAGTACGATCGGCTGAACGGGCAGACCGATGGCGCCCTCGGCAGCGGCGCGTATTCGACCACCGTGTCGTTGTACTCGCAGACCTACTTCTGGATGCCCAACGGACGCATTCTCCGCTCGCGACTGGACCTGTCCTATCAGGTGTATCGCTGGGCTCAGGTACACGGCGTCAGTGTGTATGGCACAGGCGACGGCTTCGATGGCCGGGCCCGTCCCGGGCCGAGCTTCGTCGGCACCCTGTCATTCGAGTACAGCGTCACTCAGAAGTGGGTGCTGGCCAACGATTTCGATTTGGAGCACGATGCCAATACGCGCGTGGCGGGAGCTTACCCGCCGACCACGACCGGGGGACTGCCCTACCTCGTGCAGGATTCCGGATCGGACTCGATTTTCTATCTGGCGCCGGCGGTGGAATACAACTGGAGCGCCAGGATGGGCGTGATCGCGGGCGCGAGAGTCGCCGTCGCGGGCCGCAACGTCGGCGCGACGGTAACTCCGGTGTTCGCGATCAACATGGTCTTCTGAATGACCTTTTCATCGACGACAGCCCTGGTGGAGGATCTGCGGTCAGGCCGAATTTCCGCGCTCGCGGCGCTGGAACAGGCGATCGGCAGGATCGAGGCCCGGGACGGCGAAATCAACGCGGTTGTCGTGAAGGATTTCGAGCGGGCGCGCACCGCGGCCGTTGCGGCCGATGCCGCGCTGGCCCGGGGCGATCGGCGGCCGCTGCTCGGCGTGCCGATGACCGTCAAGGAGTCATTCAACGTCGCGGGCCTGCCGACGACCTGGGGCGTGCCGGGTAGCGCGGGCACGCTGCCGCGGCACGATGCCGTCGCCGTCGCGCGGCTCAAAGCGAGCGGGGCCGTCATCCTCGGCAAAACAAACATCGCGACCTATCTCGGCGATTGGCAGAGTGTCAATGCCGTGTATGGGCGCACACGCAATCCCTGGGATCTCGGGCGCACGCCAGGCGGGTCCTCCGGCGGGGCCGCCGCGGCGCTGGCCGCGGGATTCGTATCGCTCGAGATGGGCTCGGATTTGTTCGGCTCGCTGCGGATCCCGGCCTATTGCTGCGGAGTGTTCGCTCACCGGCCGACCCATGCTCTGATTCCAGCGCGCGGTCACGCACCGCCTGGCACCCCGGAGCTGTCCGTGGGAGTCGACACCGAGCTCGGCGTGGTCGGCCCGCTGGCGCGCACTGCAGGCGATCTCATTCTGGCGCTGGATGTTCTTGCGGGACCCGACGACGCGCAGGCCGCCGCCTATCGGCTCGCACTGCCCTCGGCGCGCCATGCGCGCCTGCGAGACTTCAGAGTGCTGGTGCTCGAGAAGCATCCGTTGGTCTCACTCGCGAGCGAGGTCGGAGAGGCGATGCAACAATTCGCCGGTCATCTGCGCGGCGCTGGCGCAACCGTCGGCGATACGAGTCCGCTGCTGCCCGACCTGACCCAACTGGAGGAGACCTTCGGCTGGGTGCTGATGGCGTTGCTCGGTGCCACCTACCCGGATGAGGCATATGCGAGCCGGCGGGAGAGGGCGGCGCGACTGCCGGCGGAGGACAGGAGCCGCGAGGCCGGGCAGGCGAGAGCGCTCGTCTCGAGCCATCGCGATTGGGCCCGCGCGCAGCGGACTCGCATCGCCATTTCCCATCAATGGCGGCAGCTCTTCAGAGAGTGGGATGTCGTGATCTGTCCGGTGCTGCCGACCACGGCCTTCCCGCACGATGATACGGAAATGAGTCAGCGGACCATCGATGTCGACGGACAGCGGATTTCCTATGGATTGCAGGCGGTCTGGTCGGGGCTTTCCTCTTTGTCGGGGCTGCCGGCCACGGCAATGCCGATAGGCCTCGGCAGCAGCGGGCTGCCGGTCGGCGTGCAGATCATAGGACCCTATCTCGAGGACCGCACGACGCTCGAGTTCGCGCAGCTCGCGGAGCGGGAGTTCGGCGGCTACCGGGTCCCCCCCGGATTTTCGTAAGGACGCGTCCGCTCAGCGGAGCGTGCTCTCACCGGTCTCCAGCAGCGACTTGAGGTTGGAGGCGATCTTCGGCCAGCCGCCGGACACGGCTTCGATGAACTTGGAGTCGCCCTGCTCCATCACATGGGTGATGGTGAGCTTGACGGTGTCTTTCTCGGGCTCGAGCTCCATAGTGCAGCGCGAGTACCCCTCGGTCTTCAGCTCGGGCTTGAATTCGTTGCGCCACTTGATGACCAGGCGCCTGGGACGCTCGGCCTCGACGACCTCGCCGCTGTCGGCGATGCGCCCGTCCGGGAAAACGAGCTTCCACGCGGACCCGGGCAGCCAGTCGGTCTCCTGGTGCATGCCGAACCAGTATTGCTTCATGGTCGCCGGATCCGTCAGTGCGGACCAGAGTTTCTCCGGCGTCGTGCGGATATAGGTCACGTACATGAAGGTCGATCTATTCATCATGGTCACCTTCCAGAATTCGCTTGAGGTCGTGCAACGCCCTGAGCCGCGGCTTTTCGAACTTGCGGATCCAGCGCTCGTAAATTTCCTGCAGCGGCACCGGATTGAGAAAGTGCAGCTTCTCCCGTCCGCGGCGCACGGTCGCGATCAGGTTCGCGGCCTCGAGCAGCCCCAGATGCTGGGTGACTGCCTGGCGCGTCATGTCCAGGTGCTTGCACAAATCGCCTAGCGTTTGTCCGTCATTGGCATAGAGAAGGTCGAGCAGTCTGCGGCGGCTGGGATCCGCCAGAGCTTTGAACAGAAGGTCGGGGTCATTCATTCATGGATCCGGCGGCAAGGATAATAGGCAAGTAATTACTTGCATGTCAAGCGCGCAGCAAGCGCAAATACCGGCGCGATTGGTACAATACGGGCGTTGGGCCTGTAGCACAGCGGTTAGTGCAGGGGACTCATCGGGAGAAGGTGCCTGTGCGCGGAAACGCGCACAGTGGACGGGAAGAATTCAGGGGAACCTTCGAGCTGCGAAGCGCAATCCAGCTCATGGCAATCCTGAGCCGAGCCGGCGGTACACCGCCGGAAGGTGCAGAGACTACCTGAGGGCTTCAGTGCCCTTAATGACAGGCAGGAGCATCCCGCACCCACACGAACGGGGTGGGTCGCCGATATCGGCGGCACACTCGGTTCGCGGGTGAAGAGATAGTCCACTCCCGGCGGAAACGTCGGGGCAGAGTGAATCCCTTGGTCGTAGGTTCGAATCCTACCGGGCCCAAACTCCCAACACGGCGAATCGCGCGGCGGAGTGCGGTGGACCCGCCTGTGAAATCGCCGCCCGCGCCGCGGCCTCAAGCTGAGCGCGGGTCGCGACAGTGGGCTGGGGCTGCCCGGGCACGTTTGTCGCTACACGTGCCCGCAGGTCGGTGCCGGGCGCTGGGCTTACAGGACGCGTCATCCGGCGCGGGGCCTGCCTCCATCCGGCCGCGCTCACGATAAGGCAGCTGATGGCCAGGCGGAGACTCTCTACCTATCGCGCAAAACGCGATTTCACCAACACCGCGGAGCCGTCCGGCCGCGGGCTCGTGGCGCCGTCGTCGCGCCTCAGGTTCGTGATACAGAAGCACGACGCGCGACGACTCCACTATGACCTGCGCCTCGAGCTGGATGGTGTATTCAAATCCTGGGCGGTGACGCGCGGGCCATCGCTCAATCCCGCCGACAAGCGCCTCGCGGTCGAGGTCGAGGACCATCCGCTCGAGTATGGAGACTTCGAGGGGACGATCCCGCAGGGGCAATATGGCGGCGGAGCCGTGCAGATCTGGGACAGAGGTTACTGGGAGCCGCAGGTGAAGGGCACGCCCGAACAGGCCCTCGCGGCGGGCGAGCTCAAGCTGATCCTGGCGGGCGAGCGGCTGCGCGGCGGCTGGGTGCTCGTTCGTCTGCGCAATTCGCGCTCGGGCAAGCGGCCGAGCTGGCTCCTCATCAAACATCGCGATGAGTTCGCGCGCGCAGGCAATGGCCTGCTGCATGACGACGACCGCTCGGTGGCCTCCGGACGAACGATGGAGCAGATCGCCGCCGGCAAGGGGCGCGGGCCGAAACCGTTCATGAAATCAGCGGGCCGCGCCGCCAAGGCGGACGCCGTATGGCATTCCAACGCTACGTCCAAGCCTGCCGCCGCGTCCAACCCTGCGCGCGGTGCTCGAGCCCGCATGCCGAAGTTCATCGAGCCTGCGCTCTGCAAGCTGTTGCCGCGGCCACCCGAGGAAGCCGATTGGGCACATGAGATCAAGCTCGACGGCTACAGGCTGCAGCTTCGCGTGGAGGATGGGCATGCGACGCTGCTGACGCGCAAGGGACTGGACTGGACCGAGCGTTTCAAGTCCATTGCCCGCGCGGCCGAAGCGCTGCCGGACTGCCTCATCGACGGTGAAGTAGTGGCGCTCAGTCGCGAGGGCGTCTCGGATTTCTCCGCTCTGCAGGCCGCGCTCTCCGAGGGGCGCGAGTCGGCGCTGGTTCTCTTCGCGTTCGATCTCATGTTCCTCGAGGGTCGGGACCTGCGACACCTGCCGCTCGAGCAGCGCAAGGAAACGCTGACGAAGGCGTTGCAGTCTCTGCCGGCGGGAAGCCGCTCCCGGCTGCGTTACCTCGAGCACTTCAGCCGTCCTGGCGCCGCAGTTCTCGAGTCCGCCTGCCGTCTCTCCCTGGAGGGAGTAGTCTCCAAACGTCTGCAGGCAGCCTACGAATCGGGGCGGACCGGGAGTTGGGTGAAAGCAAAATGCCGTACCGGGCATGAGGTGGTCATCGGCGGTTGGACCTCCGAAGGCGCCAATCTCAGCTCACTCATCGCCGGGGTGTATCGCGATGGACGCCTCGTTCCGGTAGGGCGCGTCGGCACCGGCTTCGGCGCCGCGAAGGTGCGTCAGCTCATGCCGAAGTTGAAAAAGCTGGCCAGCAGGCAGAATCCCTTCGGCACGCGCGTTCCGGTGCCCTCGGGCCGGCAGATCCACTGGCTGAAGCCGCAGCTGGTGGCGGAGATCGAATTCGCGGGTTGGACGGAAGGCGGCAACGTCAGACAGGCGGCTTTCAAAGGCCTGCGCGAGGACAAGCCGGCGCGCGAGGTGCAGGCCGAGACGGCGGCCCCGGTCGCACTGGAAGAACCCGGGATTCCGACAGCATCTCGCCGTGAGCGCGGCAAGAGCGCAGCTCACCGCGGGCGCGCGCCGGTCCGCGGATCGCGTGCGACGGGCACCGGCGGACCGATTCTCGGCGTGACCATTTCCAACCCCGACAAGGCGCTGTGGCCCGATGCCGGCGACGGCCGCCCGGTGACCAAGCGCGAATTGGCGGAATATCTCGCCGCCGTGGGCGAGTGGATGCTGCCGCACATCGAGGGCAGACCCTGCTCTCTCGTCCGCTGCCCGGACGGCATCGGCGGCCAACGTTTCTTCCAACGCCATGCCATGCCCGGCCTCTCCAGCCTGATCAGCCTTGCGCGGATGTCGGGGGACCGCAAGCCCTACGTTCAGGTCGATCGTGTCGAGGGACTCGCCGCGCTGGCACAGATCGCTGCGCTGGAGCTACATCCGTGGAACTGCGTGCCGCAGCAGCCGGATGTGCCGGGCCGACTGGTGTTCGATCTCGATCCGGCGCCGGATGTCGGTCTCGAAGCGACGATCGATGCGGCACGCGAGCTGCGCGAGCGGCTCGGCGAGCTGGGCCTCGAAAGCTTCCTCAAGACGACGGGGGGCAAGGGGCTGCACGTCGTGACACCTTTCACTCAGCCACGCAGCAACACGCTCGACTGGGCGGTGGTGAAGTCCTTCGCGCGAGAGCTCTGCGCGCGGATGGCAGCCGACAGCCCGCATCGATACGTCATCAACATGGCGAAGAGCGTGCGGACCGGGCACATATTCCTCGACTATCTGCGCAACGATCGGACCGCGACCGCGGTGGCGCCTCTCTCGCCGCGCGCGCGAGCCGGCGCGACGGTGTCGATGCCGCTCAACTGGAGCCAGGCGCGAACGGGACTCGACCCCCGGAAATTCACTGTTCGCACGGCGCGGGCACTGCTGGACCGCAGCGGAGCCTGGAAGGACTACGCCGAATCGTCGCGACCGCTCTTGCCCGCGATCGAGAGAGTGGCGGGCGGCACGCATCGTCGCGGTGTTGCCCGGACCCGGATGCCGGCGGCGGGACGGCAGGCATCGATTCAAGGGCGATCGGCATGAATATCGTCGATTTCAACCATAAAGTGGCGCCGGCCACCCGGCGCGAGCCGGGCGAGAACGAGCAGTCAGCACCGGAGGGAAGATTGGAGCTCATCGCGCAGCTGGAGGAGAAGGCGCGGGCGCTCGAGTGGGAGGTTCAGCGGCGCATCATGGTGGAGCGCACGCTCGCGGACCGGGACCGGGAGCTCAGCGACTTTCTGGAGAACGCGCTCGAGGGTCTCCTCAAAGTCGGATCCGACGGTATGGTTTTCTGGGTGAACGGTGCCGGCCTCGAGTTGTTGGGTTGCGACGCTGCGCAGTGCGTCGGCCGGTCGATCGAGGAATTTCATGTCGACCCGGACGATGCGGCCGTCTCGCTTCGGCGGCTGCGCGCCGGAGAGACCTTGTGCAACCACGCAACCGCGCTGCGCCGCGGCGACGGCTCGGTGCGCCACGTGCGGATCGCCGCCAACTCTCAATGGGATGCGGGCAGACTGATCCACAGCCGCTGGTTCGTACGCGACGTCAGTCACGAGAGGCTGGCTGAGCGCGCCCGCGCGCATCTCGCCGCTATCGTCGAGTCTTCCGACGACGCCATCGTGAGCAAGACCCTGGAAGGCATCATCCGCTCCTGGAACAGAGCCGCGGAGCGGCTGTTCGGCTATACCGCGGAAGAGGCGGTAGGGCAGCCCATCACGCTGATCATTCCCGCGGAGCGCGTGCAGGAGGAGCACGGAATCCTCGCCGAGCTGCGCCGCGGCGAGCGCATCGATCACTTCGAGACCGTGCGTGTAGCCAAGAGCGGCCGTCGCATCGACGTCGCGCTCACCATATCGCCCATCTTCGACGCCAACGGCGCGATCATCGGCGCTTCGAAGATCGCGCGTGATATCAGCGCGCAGAAGGCAGCGGAGCGCGCCCAACAGCGCGCCATCGGCGAGCTCCGGCGCGCCGAGGAGGCCCTGCGGGAGGCGGATCAGCGCAAAGACGAATTCCTCGCCGTGCTGGCTCACGAGCTGCGCAACCCGCTGGCGCCGATCCGCTACGCGGTCGCGATGGCGCGCAAGGAGGGCAGGCCCGAGGCGGAGCGGCTGCAGGCGCGGGCGATCATCGAGCGCCAGGTCGAGCACATGGGCCGCTTGCTCGATGACCTTCTCGATGTGTCGCGAATCACCCGCGGCACACTCATTCTGCGGCATTCGACCATCGACCTGGGCTCCGTGGTGGCCGCCGCGCAGGAGGCGGCTCGGCCGCTCATCGAGGCACGAAGCCACAGCCTGGTCGTGCGGCTACCCGCGGAAACCCTGCAGTTGGTGGCCGACCCGGTCCGGCTGGCGCAGGTGCTCGCCAATCTGCTGATCAATGCCGCGAAGTACACTGACTCCGGTGGCCGCATCGTGCTCGAGGCCAGGCGAGAGGCGGCTGAACTCATCATCGCGGTCCGTGACAACGGGATCGGCATCGCCGCGGAGATGATGCCGCGGGTGTTCACTCTCTTCGCGCAGGCGTCGCCGGCCCTCGAGCGCTCCGAAGGCGGCCTCGGCATCGGCCTGGCGCTGATACGCGGATTGGTCGAGCTGCATGGCGGTACAGTGACCGCGAACAGCGGCGGCCTCGGGCAGGGCAGTGAGTTCGTGGTGCGGCTGCCGATCGGCGAGCCCCGGCATGTCAATGGCAGTCATGCGGCGGACGCGCCCAAATGCGCAACCGCGAAATCGCTTCGCCTGATGGTGGCGGATGACAACCGCGACAGCGCGGCGACCTGCGCCGCTCTGCTCGAGGCATCCGGCCATGAGGTCAGCGTGGCACATACAGGGCGCGAGGCCTTCGATGTCGCCTGCCGGCTGAAGCCGGACGCGCTGCTGCTCGACATCGGAATGCCGGAGCTCAACGGCTACCAACTCGCGCAGCGCATCCGTGCCACCAGCTGGGGACCCCGGGCCGTGCTGATCGCCATCACCGGCTGGGGGCAGGAGCAGGACAAGCGGCAAGCCCTGGCGGCCGGATTCGACCATCATCTGACCAAGCCCATCGACCCCAACGGCCTCGAGGCCCTGTTGCAGGGTGCCGCGACGCGGCAGCCGGACAGCGGCTAGAGCTGTATCCACGCGGGAAATACTGGCCTTCGGTCCGCGCAATGGCGCAAAATCGAAGGTGCTGGCCCGTCCCAAACGAAGAATCAGCTGAGGAATGACATGGCTACCAAGCTCGAGAAGACCCTGAAGCGCGAGATCGATGTGGACGGCAAGGCCTATATGCTGGCCATCTCCCCCGACGGTCTCAAGCTCACGGAGAAGGGCAGACGCAAGGGGCAGGAGCTCAGCTGGAAGGGGCTGCTCAATGGCCAGGCCGCGGCGCCTTCGGCGGCGCTGGGTGGCGGGATGGAGACCGAGGCTGCCACCGAAGAGTAGCTGACTAGCGCAGGCAGCCGGTGATCGGTGCCCGAGGCTTGATGGTCTTCATGCAGACCGTCGTCTCGAGCTTCTGCACGCCCGGCATGCGGCGGATCTCCATCCGCAACAGTTGATCGAGCTGCGCGATCTCGCCGACCAGCACGTGCATCAGGTAGTCCGCCTGACCGGCTGTCGTGAAGCACTGCAGGACCGAGGGGTGGCTCGCGGCGGCGGCTTCGAACTCCGCGTGCTGGGCCGCATTGATGGTCACGTGCACGAATGCATGCACATGCAGGCCGAGACCCTCCGCATCCAGCTCCGTGCGGTAGCCGCGGATCAGTCCGCGCCGCTCGAGCTCCCGCACCCGCTGCCAGCAGGGGGTCTTCGACAGGCCGACCTGGTGGCCGAGCTCCGCGAAGGACACGCGCGCGTCGTCCTCGAGCAGCCGCACCAGCTCGCGATCGATTTTATCCATGGGCCTATTTGTTCTGTGACACTGGCTTTGGCTAGGCCACTGTTCTACCTGCTGACCGCATGATAGTCCACTAGTAGACCACGGGCTGCGCGTCTACAATCTGTCGATATGATGCGTGCAAGTGACGGGCAATGAGCGGCGGCCGCGCGAGTGAGAAGACATTGCGCGACTTGCTTGCTCGCGTGCGCGAGCGGCTGAGCCACGCGAGTCTGGACGCGGACTCGCGGACGCACGTTTCCGCGCTGGTGACCGATATCGACGGTACGCTGGGACGCGACGGGTCGAGGGACGCCGCGAATGCGCACGTACCGAGGCTAGAGGCCCTGGCCGTCCGCTTCGAGGCGGATCACCCCGGGCTCGCCGAGGTGATCCGCGAAGTGATCGACGTCCTGGTCAGGGCAGGGATTTAAGGCGCTCAATCTTCCATCAGGAAGCTGCGCAGCTGCTCGCTGCGGCTCGGATGCCGAAGCTTGCGCAGCGCTTTCGCCTCGATCTGACGGATCCGCTCGCGCGTGACATCGAACTGCTTGCCGACCTCTTCCAGGGTGTGGTCGGTATTCATGTCGATGCCGAAGCGCATGCGCAGGACCTTCGCCTCGCGCGGGGTAAGCTGGGCGAGCACCGCGTGCGTGGTCTCACGCAGTGATTCCATGGTCGCCTGATCGATCGGCGAGGCCACCGAGGTGTCCTCGATGAAGTCGCCGAGATGCGAGTCCTCGTCATCGCCGATCGGCGTCTCCATGGAGATCGGCTCCTTGGCGATCTTCAGCACCTTGCGCACCTTGTCC
>DASXFY010000027.1:0-24214 GCA_036489335.1 Steroidobacteraceae bacterium | reverse complement strand
GTGCCCGGCGCGCGCTATCCGCTCGTCCCGCCTGACTCGTTGCTCTCTGGGTCAGCTCCACGCGCTCCGCCTTAGAAAGACTGATTGTGCTGCTCATGAGCACAATCATACTCCCGTTTCATACGTTACACGCCACTAGTGACCGCGACGCGGGGGCTCGTACGACACAAGCTCTATAGCGTCATCAACATCGTCGGATTTTCAATCGCGCTGGCCGCAGCGATCCTGATCACGCTGTACGTACGCGATCAACTCTCCTACGACGCCTGGATCCCTGGAACGTCGCACCTTTACAGGCTGGAGCGAGCGGGGCAGGTTCCCGGTCATGGCCTGCTGCGGACGGCTATGGCCCCTTTTCCCGTCGTAAAGGTGGTCGGAGAGCAAGTCCCGGGGGTGAAGGCGTTCACGCACGTCATGCCGGAGCAGATGACCGTGCGAACCGGTGATCGCTCATTCCACGAGATCGTGACCGTCGTGGATCCTGGCTTCTTCGGGATCATCCGCCTGCCTCTCGTCGAGGGAGATCCGGCTCGTGTCCTGAGCCAACCCGAATCGATCGTATTGTCGCAGACCGTGGCTCACAAGCTTTTCGGCCAGGCGGATCCGGTCGGACGCACAGTAGCCGTGAGCCCGGACCATAACGACGCCTGCGGGGGAGAGGACACTTCCTGCCTGGATGCAAGCTATCTGCTGACTGTCACCGGTGTGGTGCGGGACCTACCGCACAATACCCAGCTGATCGCCGATCTCGTGATGCCAAACACGTCGCGAGCCGACGGTCTGTCAGCAAGAGAGAAAGCATCCGACTGGCGGGCGAACGACGGCGACTATGGTTACCTCGAGTTGTCGGCGAACGCGAAGCCGGAAGCGGTGACCGCCGCGATCGGTCCGCTGGTCGATCGGTCCTTCGACTACCACGAGTACGGCCTGACTGCACCCGTGAGTCACAGTGAGAGATATTCCCTCACGCGCTTCAGGGACGTCCACCTGTCGAGCGATGAGACGTACGGGATGCGACCTGCCGGTAGCTGGGCCGTCGTTTACGGGCTTTCCATCATTGCTCTGCTGATAGTGCTGGTCGCGTCCTGCAATTTCATGAATCTTGCGACGGCGCGGGCGACGCTGCGCACCCGGGAGATTGCGCTTCGCAAGATCACCGGAGCCGGACGCCGGCAGATCATCGCGCAATTTCTCGGTGAAGCGGTGGTCACGACACTGGTTTCGCTGGCGATCGCTCTGTCGCTGGTCGAGGTGTTGTTGCCGGCCTTTGGCCGCCTTCTGGACGAGCCGATTGTGCTGCACTATCGCGACTTTCGCCTGGTCGTAGAGTTGACCGCAGGAGCCGTGGCCGTGGGCTTGCTGAGCGGCTTCTATCCAGCGCTCGTGATCTCGGCCCTGAGGCCGGTGGAAGGACTTAAGCCCGGGGCGAGCGTCAGATCAGGATCGGGACTTCTGCGGCGATACTGGTCGTCGCGCAATTCGCCGTTTCCATCGGCCTTGCGATTGCCGCCGTGGTTGTCCTCAGGCAGATCGATTTCGCTCGGCACGCGGATCTCGGCATCCGGCGCGACGGAGTCGTAATCATTCAGGGCGTTGCGAGACTCAGCCCGAGCCAGCGCGACAGTCTTGCCGGTGCACTCGAGAGCAACGGCGGCATCGAGAGTGTGGCTTACTCGGGCGGCTCGCCCTTTGCCCTGCACGGATTTTTCGCCCAACTGCAGGTTCCAGGGCAGCCGGCTCTGGAGGCTGAAGCCATCAATATGACTCCGGGTTTTCCCTCGCTCTACGGGATGCGGCTGCTCGCCGGTCGGCTGCTATCCGAGGATCGCGCGGAAGACACGTCGAAGTTGCCGGTTGTCAATGACGTGCTCATCAATGCCACGGCGGCACGGCGTCTCGGGCTCTCCCCTGCGCAGGCTGTGGGAGTGCGGCTGCGGGGATTGGGCGACCACACAACGGTGGTCGGGGTATTGAGTGATGCCAATCTGCGCGGAATCCAGGATGCCCTGGAGCCGATGATCTTCTGGTTCGCTCCTGCGGACGGCTTCAAACTGACCGATCTGTCCGTGCGCATTCGAGCGGGTCAGGCGACAAACGCGCTCTCCTTCATCGACCGGACCTGGCGGCGGTTCCAGCCCGGCGCGGCGATCCAGCGACACTCTCTCTCCCAGACCTTCGATGACTTCTTTCGCTCGGCGGATCGCGAGGGCATCCTCCTCGGCTTCTTCGTGGCGATCGCCATATTCATCGCCTGCCTTGGCCTCTTCGGCCTCGCCACCTTCACGGCTGAGCGTCGTACCAAGGAAATCGGGGTGCGCAAGGTCGTAGGCGCGCGCACGGGCGAGCTGGTGCGGCTGATGCTGTGGCGTATCTCCATTCCCGTGCTCGCGGCGAATCTCATCGCCTGGCCGGTCGCTTACTACTACCTGCATCGATGGCTCGCAGGCTATGCGTACCGGATCCCCCTCAATCCGCTGTACTTCCTGGCCACCAGCGCAGGT
Source organism: Steroidobacteraceae bacterium (assembly GCA_036489335.1). Taxonomy (GTDB): domain Bacteria; phylum Pseudomonadota; class Gammaproteobacteria; order Steroidobacterales; family Steroidobacteraceae; genus 13-2-20CM-66-19. The sequence goes on along the minus strand of DASXFY010000027.1, from coordinate 21,713 downwards.
GCGCTATTGATCGCCTGGGCGACGGTATACGCAATCACATTGCGTCTCGCGAGCACCAACCCGATACACGCGCTGCGTTATGAGTGAGGCGGGTGCTCCGTATTCGCGATGAAGGCCGCGACATTGTCGTGCAGCTGCTTCAGCGCCGGAATGTGCGCATAGACCATGTGCCCTGACTCGTAGTAGTGATACTCGATGTTCGCCTGGAGCTTGCGCGGCATGGGCAGGTGAGCCATCTCGTACATGCCCTCATAGAAGGGAGTCGCCAGGTCGAAGTAGCCGCCGTTCAGGGAGATCTTGAGCTGCGGGTCGTACTTCATCGCGTTGGCGAGGTCTGGCATCACGTTGAGGGCCTGCGTCAGTGGCGAGTCGACGCCGGGGGGCTGATGCTGGAAGTTCCACGACAGGAAGACCGAAGCCTCCGGCTTGTAGGTCATCCGCATTCCATAGTGGAGGTCGTTGCGCACGTAATCATTGAATGCTGCGACATAGGCTGAGGCGATAGAAGCGGACTGCGGATCATAGTCCGCGCCCTCGCTCAACGGGTCGAGCGACGGTCCCGAGAAGCGGGAGTCGAGCCGCCCGGTGGTGAGGTCGGAGTCGGCCTGCAGGCTGTGCTCGAACTCACCGCCGGTGATGCGGAGGTTGGCCTTCCTGATGTAGCTCACCGGCAGGCCGGTGTAGTCGTGCAGCGTCGCGGCGATCGCATCGAACTGGTCGGAGCTCAAGGTCGAGCCCGCGCGCAGCGCCGCGGCGTAATCCCCCATTGCGAACTGCTCGACCTCACCCAGCAGCTGCTCCAGCGGCTCGGTATTGCCCGCCAGCTTGTGGTGGTACCAGGCGGTTGCGGCGTAGGTCGGCAGCGCTAACTGATACGCAAGATCGACGCCCGGATTGACGCTGACGATGTCCGCCGAATCGTCGAAGTTGAGGATCTGCGACAGCAGGATCACGCCATTGAAATCCGCGTCGTCCTCCGTCTCCAGCACGTTGATCAAATTCGCGGAGCGCGGCGTGCCGTAGCTTTCCCCGAAGAGATACTTGGGTGAGTCCCAGCGCCCGTACTTCGACAGGAACTGCATGATGAAGTCGGAGAAGGCATGCACGTCCGGGTCGGCACCGAAGAAGTCCTTCTCGGCGCCCGGCTTTACGCGCGAGAAACCGGTGCCGGGCGCATCGATGAATACGAGGTCGCTGGCATCGAGCAGGCTGTAGTCATTGTTGGCTACCTGATAAGGGGCGGGCACGGTATGCGTATGGTCCGCGGTGACCACCCGCCGCGGCCCGAAGGCGCCCATGTGCAGCCAAACGGTGGAGGAGCCGGGGCCACCGTTGTAGAGGAAGGTGATCGGCCGGTTGCCGGGGCGCTCGCCGTCCTTGAAGTAAGCCACGTAGTACATCGAAGCTTCGGGCGACTTTTTCTGCCCGTGATGCTCTTTGTCCGCCGCATCATTCCAGCCCTTCGGATGTACGATCAGCAGACCCGTGACCGCGTGGTAGTGAATCGTGTTGCCTTCGACGTCCACCGAGCCTTCGCTCGTGCTGGTGACGGTGCGGAAGTACGGGTTGCCCATGTGACCATGCGCCTTCGCCCAACGCGATTTGCCGGCAGGCTTGGGATCGGCGGGTGCGGGATCGCTCGCCGCGGAATCCGACGACGCGTAACCGGGCGCGCCCTGGGTCTGCGTCGGCTGCATGGCGCAGCCTTGGATGAGTGCGAACACGCAGGCGGCAATGGCTGCGGAGACGCTCTTTGCAACGAGTGACGTGCGCATCTGCTCGCTCATGCTCAGCCCCCCGCCTGATTGTCGGTCTTGCGGATGAAGGCTGCCACGTTGTCATGCAGCTGCTTCAACGAAGCCTCGTTGGCGTAGACCATGTGACCCGACTGATAGTAGTGATATTCGATGTTGGACTGCAGGCTCGCCGGGATCTGCAGGTGATGCATCTCGTACATGCCCTCGAAGAAGGGTGTCGCGAGATCGAAGTAGCCGCCGTTCAGGCAGATCCTGAGCTTCGGGTCGTACTTCATCGCGGTGGCGAGATCGGGCATCACGTTGACCGACACCGGCAGCGCGAAGGGCACGCCGGGCAGCTTATGCTTGAATTCCCAGGAGTTGTTGTCGATCTCGGGGTAGTAGCTCTCGGCGGTGGCGTAGTGGAGTGTTTGGCGCACGTAGCCGTTGAACACCGAGACGTATGCCGAGCCGATCGATGCCGACTGCGGATCGTAGGCCGCATACTCGCCCAGTGGGTCCATGGTGGGGCCCGAGAAGCGCGAGTCGAGCCGGCCGGTGGTCAGGCCGGAATCGTTCTGCAGCTGCTGCTCGAACTGGGCGCCGCTCACTCGCAGGTCCGCCTTCTTGAGGTACGCGAGCGACAGACCCGTATAGTCGTGGAGCTTCTCGGCGATAGTGTTGAACTGGTCCTCGGGGAGGTTCGCGCCCTGTTCGAGCGCGTGCATGTAATCACCCATGGCGAACTGCTCCACCTCCTGCAGGAAGCTCTCCAGGTCGGCCGGCTGCGAGCGGAGCAGATGGTGGTACCAGGCGGTGGCCGCGAAGGTCGGCAGCTCGATCGCGTAGGGAATATCGACGCCGGGATTCGTTTCGGGCTGGTCCGCGGCCAGATCGAAATTGAGGATCTGGGAGAGCAGGATGACACCGTTGAAGTCGATGGACCGGTCGGACTCGAGGTCGTTGATGAGCACCGCCGAGCGGGGCGTGCCGTAGCTCTCGCCGAAGAGGTACTTGGGCGAGTTCCAGCGGCCGTACTTCGTCAGGAATTGCGCAATGAAGGCGGAGAACGCGTAGCCATCCTGATCGACGCCGTAGAACGCCTTCTCCTTGTTCTTTCCCTCGATACGGCTGAAGCCCGTGCCGGGCGCGTCGATGAAGACGAGATCAGAGGCATCTAGGAGACTGTAGGCGTTGTTGACTGCCCCGTAGGGTGCGGGGGGCGTGTGGCTATCGTTGCTCGTGACCACGCGCACCGGGCCGAAAGCGCCCATGTGCAGCCATACGGTGGAGGAGCCGGGACCGCCGTTATAAAGGAAGGTCACAGGCCGTGTGCGCAAGTCCTCGCCCTGCTTGAAGTAGGCGACATAGAACATCGCGGCGACGGGCGGACCATCCGCTGTACCGATGGCGTCCTTCGCACCCTGGGACTTGGCGGCATCGTCCCAGCCCTTCGGATGGACGACGATCGTGCCGGCCACGGCGTCGTAGGCGATCTTGTGCCCCTCGACCGTCACCGCTCCAGTGCTCTTCGCACTCTGGCCGGCGAAGGCGCCCGCGGGAATTCCCCCTGACTCGGGCGCGCTCTTGACGGGCGCGGCTTTGGGCGGCGCCGCGAAAGCGCCTGTGGCGAGCGACAACGCCGCAACGAATGAGAGCGTCTGCTTCATTTTAGATATACCTCTGATGCCGCCGCCGACCCATGCAGGCCGGCGGCCGCAATCCGCCCACGATGCCCCGCATGGGGACGTTATTGCTGATCGGCCTGCTGCTGGTGCTCTGTGTTGGCGATGAAGGCCGCGACGTTGTCGTGCAGCTGCTTCAGCGCCGGCACGTGCGCGTACACCATGTGGCCGGACTCGTAGTAGTGGTATTCGATGTTCGCCTGCAGCTTCTTCTGCATCGGCAGGTGCGCCATCTCGTACATGCCTTCGAAGAATGGCGTGGCGAGATCGAAGTAGCCGCCGTTCAGCATGACCTTGAGGTCCGGGTCGAGCTTCATCGCATTGGCGAGGTCCGGCATCACGTTCAGTGCCTGCGGCAGCGCCCCGTGTGCGCCCGGCGGCTGGTGCCGCGAGTCCCAGGTACCGAAGAGGCGCGCCGACGGCCGGTAGCTCATCTTCATTCCGTAGTGCAAATCCTCGCGAACATACTTGTTGAAGGCCGAGACGTACGCGGAGCCAATCGCGGCCGACTGGGGGTCATATCCTGCACGCTCACTCAACGGGTCGAGCGACGGTCCCGAGAAGCGTGTATCGAGCCGGCCCGTGGTCGTGTCGGAATCGCCTTGGAGGTTCTGCTCGAACTCACCGCCGTCGATGCGCAGGTCCGCCTGCTTGATGTAGCTCACCGGCAGACCCGTGTAGTCGTGCAGCTTCGCGGCGATCGCATCGAACTGGTCGGAGCTCAAGGTCGAGCCGGCACGCAGCGCCCGCGCATAGTCCGTCAGCGCGAACTGCTCCACTTCCTTGAGGAAGGGCTCGAGCGGCTGGCCGGAGTTGGGCAGCTTGTGGTGGTACCACGCGGTCGCGGCGTAGGTGGGTAGGGCCACTTCGTACGGCAGATCGACGCCGGGATTGTAGCGAGCCATCCCGGTCGACTCGTCGTAGCTCAGGATCTGCGACAGGAGGATCACGCCGTTGAAGTCCGTGTCATCCTCGGTCTCGAGCACGTTGATGAGGTTGGCCGAGCGCGGCGTGCCATAGCTCTCGCCGAAGAGATACTTGGGCGAGTTCCAGCGGCCGTACTTGGACAGGAATTGCATGATGAACTCGGAGAAGGCGTGCACGTCCTGATCCGCCCCATAGAAGTCCTTCTCCGCGCCCGCCGTCACCCGCGAGAAGCCGGTGCCCGGGGCATCGATGAACACGAGGTCGCTGGCATCGAGCAGGCTGTAGTCGTTGTTGACCAGCTGGTAAGGGGCGGCCGGAGTAGGCGAGTGGTCCGCGGTAGCGATCCGGTGCGGGCCGAAGCAGCCCATGTGCAGCCACATGGTCGCGGAGCCCGGGCCGCCGTTGTAGGCGAACGTGATCGGCCGGTCGCCAGGCTTCTCGCCGTCCTTGAAGTAAGCGACATAGAACATCGAAGCTTCAGGCGGCCTCTTGCTGGCATGATGGCCGTGCCTCGGCCCCATGTGAGGGCCCATCGGCGGATCGTCGCCACCGTTCTTGTCGGCCGCATCGTTCCAGCCTTTCGGATGCACGACCAGCAGGCCGGCCACGGCGTGATAGTGGATCGTGTTGCCTTCGACGGTCACCGAGCCTTCAGTGGTGCTGGTGGCGGTGTTGAAGTAGGGGTTGCCCTGATGGTGCCCATGGGATTTCTTCGCGTCGGCTCCGCTATCCGAGGACATCTGCCCGGTCGTGGTGGAATCAGTCGTCGAGGTATCTGTCGCCGCGGAGTCGGCCGATTGCTGATTCTGCGACGGCTGCATGGCGCAGCCCTGCACCAGAGCGAACAGGGAAGCGGCTGCTACCGCCGAAATGCCCTTCCTCACGAATTTGCCTCTTACGGGGTCGCTCATGGTCATTCCCCTGCCTGGTCGGTGTTCTTGCGGATGAAGGCCGCCACGTTGTCGTGGAGTTGCTTCAGCGAGGCCTCGTTGGCGTAGACCATGTGGCCAGACTGGTAGTAGTGATACTCAATGTTGGACTGCAGGTTCGCGGGGATCGGCAGGTGATGCATCTCGTACATGCCCTGGAAGAAAGGGGTCGCCAGATCGTAGTAGCCGCCATTCAGGCTGACCTTGAGCTTGGGGTCGTACTTCATCGCCTGGGCGAGGTCCGGCATCACGTTGACGGCGCCCTGCATTTGGAAGGGTGCGCCAGGCGGCTGATGCTTGAACTGCCAGATGTTCCAGATCGGGATCTCGGGGAGGTACTCCTGCTGCGTCGTGTAGTGCAGGTCGCGGCGCACGTATTGGTTGAATACTGAAACGTACGCGGAACCGATGGACGCCGACTGCGGGTCGTATTCGGCGTACTCGCCCAGTGGGTCCATGGTGGGACCGGCGAAGCGCGTGTCCAACCGGCCCGTGGTCAGGTCCGAGGCGCTCTGCAGCTCCTGGGAGAACTCGCGGCCGCTGACGCGCAGGCCCGCCTTCTTGAGGTAGGCGAGAGGCAGCCCGGTGTAGTCGTGGAGCTTGGCGGCGATGGCGTTGAATTGATCCTCGGGCAGGTTCGCGCCCTGTGCGAGCGCATCGGCATAGTCGCCCAGGGCGAACTGCTCGACCTCCTGCAGAAAACTCTCCAGGTCGGTCGACTGCGAGCCGAGCTTGTGGTGATACCAGGCGGTGGCCGCGAAGGTCGGCAGCTCGATCTCATACGGCAGATCGACGCCGGGATTGCCCTCCGGGCTGTCGGCCATCAGATTGAAGTTGAGGACCTGCGAGAGGAGGATGACGCCGTTGAAGTCGACGTCCGCGCCGGTCTCCAGATCGTTGATCAGCACCGCTGAGCGCGGCGTGCCGTAGCTTTCACCGAAGAGAAACTTCGGCGAGTTCCAGCGGTTGTATTTCGACAAGAACTGGGTGATGAAGGAGGTGAACGCGTCGCCGTCCTGGTCGACTCCCCAGAACGCCTGCTGCTTGCCCTTGCCTTCGATGCGGCTGAAGCCGGTGCCCGGAGCGTCGATGAAGACGAGGTCCGAGGCATCGAGCAGGCTGTAGGCGTTGTCCACCGAGCGGTAGGGGGCGGGCGGCGTGTGCGAGTCGTTGGTCGTCACGACCCGCACCGGACCGAAGGCGCCCATGTGCAACCAGATGGTCGATGAGCCCGGGCCGCCGTTATAAAGGAAGGTGACCGGGCGGGTGCGCGGATCGGCACCCTGCTTGAAGTAGGCGATGTAGAACATCGAGGCGACGGGCGGCCCATTCGCCGTGCCAATCGCGCCCTTCGGGCCCTTCGGCGGGGCTGCGTCATCCCAACCCTTTGGGTGCACGATGAGAGTGCCAGCGACGGCGTCGTAGCCGATCTTATGACCTTCGACGGTCACCGTTCCCGTGCTCTTCACCGCGTGTGGCGTAAAGACGCTCGCGGGTGCCGGGCCGGATTCCGGCGCGCTCGTACCCAATGCGCTCTTTGGCGGCGCGGCGAACGCTGCGGCGGTGGTGATCGAGAACGCCGCGATCAATGTGACCGCTTGCTTCATTTCGAGATACCTCCAGCCAGGCCGGCTCGGACCTGGGGCCGGCGGCGGCGGCAATCATGCCCGATCACCGCACCGCCCGAGTACCCGATAGCGTCTCCCCGGGGGTGATCTGCGGCAAGTGCCCCCGGCGCCGCGACGAAGCGAATGCGGCCCGTGCTGTCACCGGGGCGTCACAGTGCCTCGCTACAGTCCTGCCGACCCGGACTGGAGCGCGGCCCCGCCATGGGAGCAGTGCCCGCCGGCTCATGACAACCGCATTTCCTCGATGAAGGGAGCCCGCTCCATGAGAAATCTGCTTAGCAAGCTGCCGACCGTTCTGGGCGCCGCAGCCGTCGTGTCCTGCGCCGGATCCGCGGCGCTCGCTCAGAGCCCCTCGTATTACCGCGGCGGTGATCAGACCGCGACGCCGATCAAGCATCTCGTGGTCATCTACGACGAGAACGTTTCGTTCGACCACTACTTCGCCACTTATCCGTCGGCGACCAATCCAACCGGGGAGCCGTCGTTCCGGGCCTTCCGGGGCACCCCGCAGGTCAACAACCTGACCAATGCCCGGCTGCTGACTCACAATCCCAATTTCACCAATCCCCTGAACGGGACCAATGCCGCCAATCCTTTCCGCCTCGACCGCACTCAGGCTGCGACGGCGGACCAGAACCACGGCTACACGGCCGAGGAGGAGGCGTATGACGGCGGCAAGGCCGACCTCTTTCCGCTCGATACCGGTACCGCCACGGCAGGCGGTGTCGGCGCCTTCGGCACCAAGGGACAGGTCATGGGCTACTACGACGGCAATACCGTGACCGCGCTATGGAACTACGCGCAGCACTTCGCGATGAGCGACAACGCCTACACCGATACGTACGGCCCGTCGACTCCCGGCGCGCTCGAGGCGGTTTCGGGTCAGACCAACGGCGTCAACCTCGTCGCGACGAACTCCAGCAGCTACTACGTTCAGGACGGCGCGGGCGGTATCAACTTGATCGGCGACGTCGATCCGGCATTTGACATCTGCTCGAGCGCGACCAACCAGGCGGCGATGCTCGGCCGCAATATCGGCGACCTGCTGAACGCCAGGAGCATCAGCTGGGGTGGCTTCATGGGCGGATTCAACCTCCAGACCATCAATCCCAATGGCACCACCAGCTGCGGCCGCAACACGACCTCGGCGGTCACCGCTGTGACCGAGAGCGATTACATCCAACATCACAACTGGTTCCAGTATTTCAAATCCACTGCCAACCCGACTCACGCTCGCCCGGCGTCCGTTGGATCCGTTGGGCACACCTACGATGCGAACGGTCAGGCGGATCCTGCGAATCACGAGTACGACGTAGATGACTTCTATGCCGCCGTGAGCGCGGGCAACTTCCCGGCCGTATCCTTTCTCAAGGCGCCTGCATTTCAGGACGGTCACGCGGGGTATTCCGACCCGCTCGATGAGCAGGCCTGGATCGCGAAGGTGGTCAACTTCCTCGAGCGGCAACCCGAGTGGCGCGACACGGCGGTGATCATCGCCTGGGACGATTCCGATGGCTGGTATGACCACGCTTTCGCCAGGCCGACGAGTCCGTCGTTCGACTTCCCGGCCGACCAGCTGGATGGGGCAGGGATCTGCGGCAAGGGAACCCCGCCTCGCGGCCTCGCCGGCAAGCCGGTCAACGGTCGCTGCGGTCCGGGCACGCGTACGCCGTTCCTCGTGATCTCGCCCTGGGCCAGGGCCAACTACGTGAGCCATACCTACGTCTCGCAGGCGTCGATCGTGCGCTTCATCGAGGACAACTGGCTGCACGGGGACCGCCTGGGCGGCGGTGCTTTCGATGCCACGACGGGCAGCATCATGGACATGTTCGACTTCCACGCCAGACGGCCGAACCCGCAGCTCTTCCTCGACGAGCAGACGGGTGAGCCGGTCTTCGTGAGTCCGTGGTATACGGCTACGCACCCGCAGAAGGGGTCCAGGGCTGGCGCCTGAGTCCTCTCGAATCCGAGCAACCCTGATCGCCGGCGTGCTGCTGGGAGCTTTGCTCCTGGCGGCCGCCGGCTTCGGCGTTGGGTCGCCGGTACCCCTGAGCACGTGGATGAGCACACCGGGCGCTGCGCTCTGGCTCGCGCTGGGTGAGAACCCGCATCCGGTAACGCTCGTCGTGCCCGCGGACCCGCCGCTTTCAGCGGTGGCGCAGCTCGGCGCGCGCCTCTTCAGTGACCCGGGCCTTTCGGGCTCCGGACGACTGTCCTGCGCCAGCTGTCACGATCCGGCACTGGCATACGGGCCCCCCGGAAGCATGCCAGTCGTCATGGGCGGACCCGAGGTGCACACGCCCGGGTTTCGCGCAGTGCCGTCGCTGCGATATCTCTACCGCCAGCCGGCCTTTACGATCGGTCCGGACGTGGAGAACGGTAACGACGTTCCTGTGCCGCTCACTCAGCAGGCGCAGGCCGCCACCGGACAGTCGCGCGCGCTGAAGACGGCGGTAACACCCCAGGCGGCGGCGACCAACCTCGTTCCGCAGGGAGGGCTCTTCTGGGACGGCCGCGCCGACACGCTCGAGCAGCAGGCCAACGGTCCCCTCTACAATCCCGCCGAGATGGATGGCGGCACGCTGCAGCAGGTGGCGCACAAGTTGGCTTCCGGTCCCTACGCGGCGCAGCTGCAGCAGCTCTTCGGCGCCGGCCTGCTCGAGAATCCCGGCATGACGGTCGATGAAGCGATGTTCGCCATCGGGCGCTATCAGATAGAGAACCCCGCCTTTCATCCCTTCACCAGCAAGTACGACGCATGGCTCGCAGGAAAGGCGCGGCTGAGGCGCGCCGAGCTCGCGGGCTATCTCCTCTTCAACGATCCGGCGAAAGGCAACTGCGCCGCCTGTCATCTGGATCAGCCGACCCGCGAGGGCGCGCCACCGCTCTTCACCGACCATCAGTTCGAGGCGCTCGGCGCGCCACGCAATCCGGCCATCCCCGCGAACGACGATCCGCATTATCACGACCTCGGAATTTGCGGCCCGTACCGCACCGACATGCGCACGGCGAAGCAGTACTGCAGCATGTTCCTGACGCCGACTCTGAGAAATGTCGCGCTGCGCAAGGTGTTCTTCCACAACGGGGTATTCCACAATCTGACGCGGGTACTCGATTTCTACGTCGATCGGGACATCGATCCGGGGCGCTTTTATCCGCGCGATGCAGCCGGCCACGTGATCAAGTACGATGACATTCCTTCGCAGTATCAGGCCAACGTCGATACGGTGGACGCACCGTTCGATCGCCACCTCGGCGATCCGCCTGCGCTCACTCCCGCGCAGATACAGGACGTCATTGCCTTCCTCGACACTCTGACGGATGGCTACACCAATCCGTCCCGATGAGCGGGGCACAGCCCCGGCGGGGCAGTAGCGGATTTCGCCGGCTCAGCCGTCGTCACAGTGAGATGGATGGCAGCCCCCGCATGAGGATCCTTCGCACCTTCGGCGTCGCCGCGGCTGCGCTCTTCGTTCTGCTTGCGCAGGCTCATGCGACTACGGCGATCACGGCGGGAAACGCACGCTTCGAGTTCCTGACGCCATCCCTCGTGCGCATGGAGTACTCACCGCGAGCGCAGTTCGTCGATGCGCCGACGGCCGTCGTACAGAAGAGGGATTGGCCTGCGGTCGCGGTCAGCGAAGTCCGAAGCGGCGGCTGGCTGATTCTCAGCACAGGGGCGATGAGTCTGCGCTACCGGCTCGACTCGGGCGCGTTCGCCGCAGTCAACCTCTCCGTGAGCTGGCGGGATCCCGCCGGCGGCCGGCATGCGTGGCTTCCGGGACAGCCCGATCCCGGCAATCTCGGCGGGCTCACGTACTCGCTCGACAACATCGAGAGCGCCAATCTGCCGCCGCCGGGCGATGACCTAGGCAGTCCGGTGCACGATGTGATTCCGGGCATCGAGGTGCTGTTGCCGCCCGCGACGCCCGGCCTCTTGAGTCGCAGCGGCTACGCGCTGCTCGACGACAGCGTGAGTCCGGTGTGGAACGCAGGGCACCGCTGGATCGAGCCGCGTCCAGGACCGAAGGGTGAGGACTGGTATCTCTTTACGTACTATCACGACTACCGCCGGCCGCTTGCGCAATACGCCGAGCTCTGTGGGCCGGTGCCGATGATTCCGCGCCAGGCATTCGGGCCCTGGATCACCGACCTCAACTTCGAGTACTTCCCCGGCACGGCCGAGACTCGGCTGCCGGTGATGCGCCGCTACGGCGAGCAGCATCTTGAGACCGAGGTGAGCCGACTCCTCGACAGCGGCATTCCGCTCGCCGGGCTGGTGCTCGATTTCGCGTGGCACAACTACGGCTGGCAGGGCGGATACGACTGGAGCCCGCTCGTGCCGCAACCGCGGGCGCTCATAGACTGGCTGCACGCGCGCGGCCTGGAGCTCTCCCTCAACGACCATCCGGGCTATGCCAACACGGAGGAGAGCATCCTTTCCTACAGCGACAGCCATTCGCCGCAGGCGCTGCGCGACCTTGGACAGCCGCCGCCGCCACGCCCGTCCTACGACCAGAATCTGCCGCAAGCCTGGAAATTCAGTGTTGATTCCAAGCACCCTGGAGTCGGCTGGTACCGGATTTCCGTGCGCGTGCCGGTCACTTTGCCGCCCGCCGTCTACCTGTATCTCGGTGAGGTATCAGGCCCGTATCAGCTCTTCGTCAACGGCGGGGAGGTGCGGCACAGTCACGTGCAGTGGCCGCGCCGCCTGACTTACGCGGACATCAGAACGGCGTTGCATCCTGGACAGCGCAACGTCATCGCCTTGCGTGTCGAGCCGCCGCCGCAGCCGAGGCCTGCAAGTCCGGCCGGAATTCTGCGCGGTCCGGTCGCGTTGCGCGATGTGCCGCCGCCGCCGCGCATCTATTTCAACCTCGCCGACCGCAAGCAGGCACGGGTCTCCATGCAGGACCTGCACGCGCCGCTCATCCACCAGGGGATGGATTTCTGGTGGGTGGATGGCGGCGGCGGCGCCGCACAGATGCCCGGCCTCGATCCCCAGCTCTGGACCAACGAAGTCTTCTACGACGCCACGCGGCAGCAGACCGGCAAGCGGGCCTTCATCCTCAGCCGCTACGGCGGCTGGGGCAGCGAGCGCTATCCCGGGTTCTTCACCGGTGACGCCTACTCGGAGTGGCGCGTGCTCGCCTACGAAGTTGCCTACACCGCGCGCGGCGGCAACGTGCTCGTCCCCTATATCAGCAACGACATCGGCGGTTTCCATGGCGCGAAGATCCCCTTCGACCTCTATGCGCGCTGGATCGAGTTCGGCACCTTCAGCCCCATCCTGCGCATGCACAGCGCGCACGAGAATCCGCTCGAGGGCAACACGCGCATGCCCTGGGTGTACGGGCCGAAAGGCGTCGCGCTCATGCGGAAATATTTCACCCTGCGCGAGCGGCTCATACCCTATCTCTACAGCTACTCCTGGCAGGCGCACCAGCGCTCGCTGCCGATCCTGCGCCCGCTCTACCTCGAATGGCCGGACCTCGATCAGGCTTACCGGCACTTCCACGAGTACGGTTTCGGCGCGCAGATGCTGGTCGCGCCGGTTCTGGCGGCGGACGGCAAGCGCACCATCTACCTGCCGCCGGGAAGTTGGATCGATTTCTTCACCGGCAAGCGCTATCGGGGCGACAGCACGCTCACCGCTCGCTACGCGGTCGATGCAACCCCGGTCTTCGTGCGCGAAGGAGCGATCATTCCGCAGCAGGAAGCGCCGCGCCCTCATGCGCGGGCGGGGCTGGATGATCTGACGCTCGATGTTTACGGCGAGGGCAATGGCCGCTTCGATCTTTACGAGGACGATGGAGTGTCTCTCGATTACGAGCATGGCGGCCACGCGCTCACGCCGATGACATACCGCACTTCCGCGGGTAGCCACCGGCTCGTCATAGGCCCCACCACCGGCTCCTACGCCGGGCAGCGGCAGGCGAGGGCGTACGGCGTGCGGATTCACACCGCGCACCGGCCGACGGTCATCGAGCTCGACGGCCGGCGCGCGGCCGACTGGCGCTGGAATGTGCACGACTCGACCGCATATTTGCTGCTGCCCGTCGAGAGCATCCGTCAGGCACTCACAGTCACGTGGTAGGCTGCGGGCGCTCTGAGGAGGCGCCCCATGCGAAACAAACAGTCGACTCCCGCCGCAGCGGCATTTGCCGGCATTCTGGCAGCCGTAGCGCTGGCCGCGCTGCCGACGCCGCGCGCTCACGCCGCTGACGCTGCCGGCTCCAACCCTTATCTCTGGCTGGCGCAGATCCACGGGCAGAAAGCACTCGCGTGGGCGCGGGCGCAGACCGGCCGCAGCGATCTCGCGCTGGAAGCGGATCCGACCTACGCCCGCGACCGCTCGCTGATGATCGACGTGCTGAACGCCGACACGCGGATTCCCGAGGGCACACTCGATCACGGCTGGGTGCTCAACTTCTGGCAGGGCGCCGATCACGTGCGCGGTATCTGGCGGCGCACGACCATCGCCGACTACGCGCGCAAGATGCCGCATTGGCAAACGCTCCTCGATCTCGATCAACTCGACATTCAGCTGCACGAGAGCTGGGTCTGGAAAGGCGCCGACTGCACTGCCGCCTTCGATCGCTGCCTGGTGAGCCTCTCTCCCGGCGGCGGCGATGCCGTCGAAGTGCGTGAATACGACCCCAGGACGCGCAGCTTCGTGTCGGGAGGCTTCGAGCTTCCGGTTGCCAAGGGCGAGGCTGTCTATCTCGATCCCGACAATGTGCTCGTCGCTACTGACTTCGGGCCGGGCACGATGACTCCATCCTCGTATCCGCGGCTGGTGAGGTTGTGGCATCGGGGCGAGCCCCTGGCGAGCGCCAGGACCGTCTTCGAAGCGAGGCCGGATGACATGGCGGTCTCGCCGCATGTGTTTCACGGACCGTATGGCAGCGTGGCGGTGATCACGCGGCGCCCGAGCTTCTTCGAGGCCGATTATTACGTCGTGCGCTCCGACGGGACGACGCTCAAGGTACCGTTGCCACGAGATGCGGAGATCGAGGGTGTCACCCGCGGTCAGCTGATCGTGACTTTGCAGGATGCCTGGACTGTTGACGGCCGGACCATCGGCCAGGGTGCGCTCATCGCTTATCCCGTGATGGCGTTTGCACGCACTGGGCAGTCGCAGCCGGTATCGGTGCTCTACACACCCGGCGCGCATGCGATGATCGACCAGGTCTCGGCAGGCCAGGACGCCGTATATGCCGCGATCTACGAAAACGTAACCGGCTCGATTCACGAGTTCCGACCTGCGCGTGGACATTGGAGTGATGCGCGCCTCGCGCTCCCGCGCGGTGGCTCCACCTCCATCGTCTCGAGCAATGATTGGGGTCCGCAGGCCACCTTCGAATATCAAAGTTTCGTCACGCCGCCATCCCTGTATGCCTACGGCGGCGGCGGGTCGCCCGCGCTCATCAAGGCGCAGCCGACCGTCTTCGATGGGCACGGCATTGTCGTGCGGCAGTACTGGGCGACCTCGCGCGATGGCACGAAGGTGCCGTACTTCCTCATCCGGCAAAAGAAGGACAGGGGCGCCATCCCGACCATCCTCTACGCTTACGGCGGTTTCCAACTCTCACTGACTCCCTGGTATTGGAATGACGGGCACAAGCCGCTGGATGCGGGAGAGACCTGGATCAGCCACGGTGGCGCCATCGCCGTGGCCAACATCCGCGGCGGCGGCGAGTTCGGTCCTGCGTGGCATCAGGCAGCCCTGAAATATCATCGCCAGCGCGCCTACGATGATTTCGAAGCGGTCGCCGCCGACATCGAGCAGCGCGGCCTCTCGACGCCCAAACAGCTGGGCATCGTGGGGGCCTCCAATGGCGGGCTCCTCGTCTCGACCGTGATGGTCGAGCGGCCCGACCTCTTTGCCGCGGTGGTTTGTCAGCGTCCGCTCATCGACATGCTGCGCTACACCCATTACGGTGCCGGGGCATCATGGATCGGTGAATACGGCGACCCCGCCGATCCGCGGATGGCGGCCTACATCCGCACCTACTCGCCGTTCCAGAACGTGAAGCGCAGTGTCGACTATCCGCCGATCCTGTTCGTCGCGGAGACGACTGACGATCGGGTGACGCCCGTGTTTGGGCGCATGATGGCCGCCAAGATGGAGGCGCAGGGCCATGATGTGCTCTACAACGAGGCCAGCGAGGGCGGTCATGGACCCGGCGCGACTCATTCGCAGGAAGCCGAGTACTGGGCGCTCTCCTACACGTTCCTGGCGAAGAAGTTGGGCCTCGCAGACTGAGGCTGAGCTTGATATCAAGCGTTAGGCACAGGATGTGCCCCGCCGCCGCAGGTGGCGGAGCCCAGGGCCAAAACCACGCTTTTTGCCCTGAGCCCGCGCTGGGCCGGGCAGGATGCCCGGATCCAGCGCCATAATTCAGGCGCGCGGCTTGCTTGTGGTTTCCATCTACGGCTCATTTCCGACGGAGGTGCCATGGCTGCTCGTCTTTTCCTGGGTGCCGCGGCTGCGGGCGCTATTTCGATGTATCTTCTCGATCCCGACCACGGCCGGCGTCGCCGCGCCGTGATGAGCGACCGGGTAGCGAGCGGCATCAGCCGGCTCGACGATGCGACCAGCGTTGCCTCGCGCGACTTGCGAAACCGTGCGCGCGGCGTTGCCCACGAGTTCCGCGCGCGCTTCACGCACGAAGAAGTATCGGATGAGATCCTCCGCGAGCGTGTGCGCTCGCGCCTCGGCGGGGCCGTCTCGCACCCCGGCGCGATCGAGGTCGCGGCGCTCTCGGGCAGGGTGACCCTGAGCGGAGCCGTGCTCGAGCGTGAGTACGTGCGCCTGCTGCGCGCCGTCTGGGCCGTCCGCGGGGTTACCGATGTCGAAGACCGGTTGGCCGTGTATGAAAGCCCGGCCGGGATCTCGGCCCTGCAGGGCGGCGGCAGACCGCGTGAGCGGGGCTTTGGTCCGTGGCGGGAAAGCTGGCCGCCGGGTGTGCGGGTGGTCATGGGGGCGGTGGGCGGCGCGCTCATCATCAATGCGCTCGCCGGCGGGCGCAGCGCCCTCGGATTTCTGGGCGGACTCGGCGGCGCGGCGCTGATTGCGCGCAGCGGTACCAACATGTCGATCGATCGGCTGGTCGGGGTGCGCCGTCCCGCGATGGAGCTGCAGAAGTGCATCGATGTCGCGGCTCCCGTCGAGCAGGTGTTCGAGACTTTCTCGCAACTCGAGCGCTTCCCCGAGTTCATGAAGCATGTGCGCGAAGTCCAGGTGCGCGGCGATGGCACTTCACGATGGGTGGTGGAGGGACCCGCGGGTGGCATGATCTCCTGGGAAGCCGTCACGACACGCCTCGAGCCAAACAGGCTCATCGCTTGGCGAACACTCCCGGGATCAGGCGTGGAGCATGCGGGCCTGCTGCGGTTCGAGCCGACCGAAGGAGGCACCCGTGTCCTGGTGACGATGAGCTACACGCCGCCGGCGGGCGCGTTGGGTCATGCGGTCGCGAGGCTCTTTGGCGCCGATCCGAAATCGGAGCTCGACGACGACCTGTTGCGGATGAAGGTGTTTCTCGAGACCGGGCGACGCGCCCACGATGCCGCGGCCGCGGCACGGCATTAGGCGGGGACGATCATTGAATCTCCTCCACCGCGACGGGTTTGTTGCGATGGAGGATTGCGCGCGCGCTGTCGATCTCGTAGTCCGTACGCGGATGCACGGTGATTGCCGAGTTGCCGTTACGCACGCGCTGCGCGAACTCGTCAGCCCCACCGTTGTGCTCCGGGTCCTGATCGAGCAGTGTGTGGAAGTAATTGGATACCCGCGCCACGAAGGCATCGCCAGGCTCGGAATCGGCTTGGCCCGTCTCGACGAGCGAGGTGAGCTCCACCCGGTCCGTGGGAAAGCCGTCGGCGACGAGTTCCGTACGGACGCGGTCCGCGATCCCATAATCGTCAAATAGAGCCACGATGACCGGTGTCATAGCCCTGCAACGGACAGCCCCCGGCCTGGGTTCCCCGGGTGCCCGGCTCTCCCGGCTCGCAGCGCATGATTAGTGACGGCCGTCACGATCCACTACCGGGTACGCGGGCTGCGCCGCCGCTACAATTACGGGACACAGGAACACCAGTCGAAGCGAACAAGGCCGTGCCCATTCTGTTCAATCGCCGCCAGTCGGCCCCCGCCACCGAGAGCGCAGCAGACCGGCGGCACGGACCTGACAGGCGTACGCATGTGGCACGGGCTCTGGTGCATGGCAGCTTCAAGCCGCGCCGGCTCGGGCCGCGGCGCACTGGCGAGGACAGAGTCGGTGCCATCGACTGGTATCACCCCTGGTGGCTGGCGATCGCCACTCTCATTCTCGCGCTCTGCGGCAGCGATGCGGTCCTCACCGTGGTGCTCATCAACCGCGGCGCGTATGAGCTCAACCCTGTGCTCGCGCCGCTCATGCACGGCTCCGATGCGCTCTTCGTGACGGTGAAGGTCGGGCTAACGGGCATGAGCGTCGTGCTGCTCACGCTCCTCTCACGACTCAAGGCCTTCGGCCGCCTGCCCATTGCGATGGTCCTCTACGGCGTCCTCATCGGCTACGGCGTTCTGATCGGCTACGAGCTATACCTGCTCAGCAGGGTCTAGGAAGCTGCTAAACTAGCGCTTCGCTGTCTGCGCTTCCCCATGCTCGAACCTACACCTCTTTTCGGCGGCAATGCCGCCTTCCTCGATGCCCTGTACGAACAGTACCTTCGCGATCCGGCGAGCGTCGAAGACAAGTGGCGACGCTATTTCGACAGCCTTCCGGGGCCGAAGGGCGCGGAGCGTCCACAGGGACCCGTCGAGGCGGCACTAGCCGAGCGTGCGCGCAGGGCCGTCCCCCTGCGCCCTGCGGGCTTCGAGGGACAGGTCAATGCCAAGCAGGCAGCGGTCTCGCGGCTCATCCAGGTCTGGACCAATCGCGGTCACCTGGTGGCGAAGCTCGATCCGCTTGGCCTGACGCAGCGCCCCCGGCCGCCAGTGCTCGATCTCGAGTACTTCGGTCTCGAGCCCGCCGACCTGGAAGCGGAGTTCTTCACCGCCAGCCGCACCGGCGCGGTGTCGGAGCGGATGAAGCTGCGGGAGATCCTGAAGCAGCTCGAGACCATCTATGCCGGATCCATAGGCGCGGAGTTCGCGCACATGTCGGAGTCGCGCGAGCGCCTCTGGCTGCAGGATCAATTCCAGTCCGGCAGGCTGCTGCACCGCTTCACCACGGAAGAGAAACGCACCATCCTCTGGCAGCTCACCGCCGCCGAGGGGCTGGAGCGCTACCTCCATACGAAGTACGTCGGCCAGAAGCGCTTCTCGCTCGAGGGCGGGGAGACGCTGGTGCCGCTCCTCGACGATCTCATCCAGAGCTGCGGCAGCGCGAAGATCGAGGAGGTCGTGATCGGCATGGCCCATCGCGGGCGCCTCAACGTGCTGGTGAACCTGCTCGGCAAGTCGCCGGCGACGCTCTTCTCGGAGTTCGAAGGCGCGTACGACCTGAGTCACCTCAAGGGCTCGGGCGACGTGAAGTATCACAAGGGCTTCTCCGCGGACCTGCGCACCGCCGCGGGTAACGTTCACACTGTCCTCGCCTTCAACCCCTCGCACCTGGAGGTCGTCAATCCCGTGGTCGAGGGCTCGGTGCGCGCCCGTCAGGAGCGGCGCAACGATGCCAAGGGCGAGCGGGTGCTGCCGCTCCTCATTCATGGCGATGCGGCGTTTGCCGGTCAGGGCGTCGTGATGGAGACGCTGCAGCTTTCGCAGGCGCGCGGGTTCTACACCGGCGGCACTGTCCACGTCATCATCAACAACCAGGTTGGCTTCACCACTTCGGAGCCGAGCGATGCCCGCTCGACGCTCTATTGCAGCGACGTCGCCAAGATGTTGGAGGCGCCGATATTTCACGTCAACGGCGATGACCCGGAGGCGGCCGTGTTCGTCGCGCGCCTGGCGCTCGAGTACCGCATGCGCTTCCACAAGGACGTCGTGATCGATCTGGTCTGCTATCGCCGGCACGGCCACAACGAGGCTGATGAGCCCGCGGCGACCCAGCCCGACATGTACAAGGTCATTCGCCAACACTCCACCACACGGCAGCTCTATGCGCAGCGCCTTGTGGCCGAGGGTGCGCTGACGCAGGCGGACGTCGAGGCGATGCCGGAGCAGTATCGCGACGGCCTCGACCAGGGCCGGCCGCAGGCCCGCGCCGCGCTGGGCATGATCGGCAACAAGTTCACGGTCGACTGGACGCGTTACTCCCAGGCCGACTGGACGGAGAGGGTACGCACGGGTGTTGAGCCCGCGCGCCTCGAATCGCTCGGCAAGCGCCTGCTGGAATTGCCGCCGGATGTGACGCTGCATCCTCGTGTTGCCAACATCATGGGCAATCGCAAGAAGATGCTCGCCGGGGAGATGCCGCTCGACTGGGGCTGCGCCGAAACGCTCGCCTACGGCTCGCTCGTGGAGGAAGGCTTCTCCGTGCGCATCTGCGGGCAGGACAGCGGCCGCGGCACCTTCTTCCACCGGCACGCGGTGCTGCACGATCAGGGGTCCAATCGGGTCTACGTGCCGCTGCAGCACCTCGCAAGTCCGCAGCCACGGGTCGAGATCATCGACTCGGTGCTGTCGGAAGAGGCCGTCATGGGCTTCGAGTACGGCTACTCGACCACGGAGCCCAATTGCCTCTCGATCTGGGAAGGCCAGTACGGCGATTTCGCCAACGGCGCGCAGGTGATCATCGACCAGTTCATCAGTTCGGGCGAGGCCAAGTGGGAGCGCTACTGCGGTCTGGCGCTTTTCCTGCCGCACGGCTACGAAGGGGCGGGACCGGAGCATTCCTCCGCGCGTCTCGAGCGCTATCTGCAGTTGTGCGCGGAATCCAACATGCAGGTGTGTGTGCCTTCGACGCCGGCGCAGATGTTTCACATGGTTCGCCGGCAGATGCTGCAGTCCTTCCGCAAGCCGCTCATCGTCATGACGCCGAAGAGCCTCTTGCGCCACGATCTCTCGGTCTCGAGTCTGGAGGACCTGACTCGGGGCGGCTTTGCCCGCGTGATCCCGGAGAGCGATGACCTGCCGGCGCAGAGCGTGCGCCGCGTGGTCTTCTGCAGCGGCAAGGTCTACTTCGATCTGCTGAAGGCGCGACGCAAGGACGGCAGCCGTGAGGTCGCTTTGGTGCGGATCGAGCAGCTGTATCCGTTCCCGGGCGAGGAGTACGAGGCCGTGCTGGCGCGCCACCCGAACTTGCGCGAGGTGGTCTGGTGTCAGGAGGAGCCGCAGAATCAGGGCGCCTGGTACCAGATCCGTCACCGCCTGCAGGAGCCTCTGGGACAGCGGCGGATCGTCCTCTACGCGGGACGAGCGCCGGCCGCCGCGCCTGCCACCGGGATTGGCAAGATTCACGAAGCCGAGCAGCAGTCACTCATCAATGCGGCGCTGCACGCCACGGCGACGGAGGATTCGGCAAGGGAGACGACACGGCTCACGCCGGACGCTTCCGCCGCGACACCGCTCAGAAAGAAGACTTCATGACGACCGAGATCAAAGTCCCCCAGCTCCCAGAGTCCATCACCGATGCGACACTCGTCGCCTGGCACAAGAACCCGGGCGATGCCGTCAAGCGCGATGAGAACCTCGCCGACCTCGAGACCGACAAGGTGGTGCTCGAAGTTCCCGCGCCCGCCAACGGTGTATTGCGCGAGGTGAAGGTTCAGAAGGGCACGGTGGTGACCGCGGGGCAACTGCTGGCGCTGTTCGATGAAGGCGCGCAGGCCGCCGCCGCGCCAGCCGCGGCCAAAGAGGCGCCGCCGGCGGAAGAGCTCAAGGCCACGGGCAACGACGCCGGCAAGGAGAAGCTGAGCCCCTCGGTCCGACGTCTCATCGAGGAGAATCGGCTCGATGCCGCCGCCATTCCGGCGAGCGGCCGTGATGGCCGGCTGACGAAATCCGATGTCGTGGATTTCCTCGGCAGGAAACCGAGCGCTGCCTCCAGCGCACCGCCTGCAGCTCCTGCCTCCGCTCCCGCCGCGCGCGCACCGGCGCCCGCGGCGCCAGCTCTGCCAGCGAGCGCCCGCGGCGTGCAACGCGTGGCGATGACGCGTCTGCGCCAACGAATTGCACAACGCCTGATCGAGGCGCAGTCGACTCAGGCGCTGCTGACTTCCTTTAATGAAGTCGACCTGACCGCCGTGCAGGAGCTGCGCGCGCGCTACAAGGACCGCTTCGAGAAAGAGCACGGCGTGAAGCTCGGCTTCATGTCCTTCTTCGTCAAGGCCTCGATCGAGGCCCTGAAGAAATTCCCGGTCACCAACGCCTCGATCGATGGCAGCGACATCGTCTATCACGAGTTCTACGACATCGGCGTGGCAGTCTCGACAGACCGCGGTCTCGTGGTGCCCATCGTCAGGGATGCCGACGTCAAAAGCTTCGCCACCCTCGAAAAGGAGATCGGCGAGTACGCGAAAAAGGCGCGCTCTGGCGGTCTGGCGATCGAAGATCTGACGGGCGGCACGTTCACCATCACCAACGGTGGGGTGTTCGGCTCGCTGATGTCGACACCCATTGTAAACGCGCCACAGAGCGCCATATTGGGAATGCACAAGATCCAGGAGCGGCCAATGGTGGTCGCCGGGCAGATCGCCATCCGGCCCATGATGTATATCGCAATCACTTACGATCACCGCATCATCGATGGCCGTGAGGCCGTGCAGTTCCTCGTAACGGTCAAGGATTGCCTCGAGGATCCCGGCCGCATGCTGTTGGGGATTTAAACATGGCAGATTCCTTCGACGTCGTCGTCATCGGCGGCGGCC
>DASXFY010000047.1:0-83665 GCA_036489335.1 Steroidobacteraceae bacterium | reverse complement strand
CTTCTCCATCTGCGCCTTGACGCGGCCGCGGATGCGCTTCTCGATCTGCAGCACGTCCATCTCGCCCTCGATGGCGACCAGGATGTGCTCGAGGCGCTTACGGATGTCGAGAATCTCCAGCACCTTCTGCTTCTCGCCGAGTTTCAGCGACATGTGCGCCGCAACCGTGTCCGCGAGCCGTCCCGCGTGCTCGATCCCCGCGAGGGCGGTCAGCACTTCCGGGGGGACCTTCTTGTTGAGCTTTACGTACTGCTCGAACTGCGAAATGACCGACCGCGCGAGCACGTCCATCTCCCGCTCGTCGTAAGCCTCGACGTCAGGGAGGAGCGCCAGCTCCGCGGAGTAGTAGTCGCCCGGATTGAGCTTGTCGATGCGGGCACGGTCGACGCCTTCCACCAGCACCTTGACCGTTCCGTCCGGCAGCTTCAGCAGCTGCAGGATCGTGGCCACCGTGCCGATCCGGTAGAGGTCCTCGCCCTTGGGATCGTCGACGTCGGCCTGCTTCTGCGCGACCAGCATGATGCGCTTGTCGCTGCGCATGGCCACATCCAGAGCCTGGATGGACTTTTCCCGCCCTACGAACAGCGGAATCACCATGTGGGGATAAACGACAACGTCCCGTAACGGCAGCACCGGGACCCCTCCCTGTGGGCTGCCGGTCGTCGTGGGATGAGTAGGAGCAGTAGGTTCAGACACGCTCAAGTCCTCGGTGCGATGAGGGCGGCGGCTCCTCTGGTGCGCAGGAGGCCGTCACCGGATTGAAACCATTCTAGCGGCAAATGCGGGCGCCGCTAGCAGGTTTCAACGGTAGTCGAAGGCGGGAGATAGGCTTATCAGCAGATATGCTTATTTCGATACAGCACGGCGCGGCTCATCGACGCTGGCGAGTCGGCCGTCATCGGAGCGATAGACCACGTAGGGCTGGGTCGCCCCTTCGATCACGGTCTCATCGATCACGACCTTGGCGACACTGCGCATCGACGGCAACTCGTACATCGTATCGAGCAGCACCGTCTCCAGGATCGTGCGCAGACCGCGGGCGCCGGTCTTGCGCTGCATGGCGCGGTGCGCCACCGCCTTCAGGGCATCGTCCCGGAACTCGAGCTCCGCGCCTTCCATCTCGAAGAGGCGGCGGTACTGCTTGGTGAGCGCGTTCTTCGGGTCCGTGAGGATGGACACGAGCGCGGCCTCATCGAGCTCATCGAGCGTTGCCACCACCGGAAGCCTGCCGACGAATTCCGGGATGAGACCGTACTTGATGAGGTCCTCTGGCTCCACGTCATGAAAGAGGTCGCTGCCGTGCGGACGTGAGTCGACCGCGCGCACTTCGGAGGTAAAGCCGATGCCGCTCTTCTGCGTGCGGTTGAGAATGATCTTTTCGAGGCCCGCGAAGGCGCCGCCGCATATGAAGAGAATATTACTGGTGTCGACCTGCAGGAACTCCTGCTGCGGGTGCTTGCGCCCGCCCTGGGGCGGCACCGAGGCGATAGTGCCCTCGATGAGCTTCAGCAGCGCCTGCTGTACACCCTCGCCGGACACATCGCGCGTGATCGAAGGGTTGTCCGACTTGCGCGAGATCTTGTCGATCTCATCGATGTAGACGATGCCGGTCTGCGCCTTCTCGACGTCGTAGTCGCACTTCTGCAGCAGCTTCTGGATGATGTTCTCGACATCCTCGCCGACATATCCCGCCTCCGTGAGGGTGGTGGCGTCAGCGATCGTGAACGGTACGTTGAGCAGACGCGCCAGGGTCTCCGCCAGAAGGGTCTTGCCGCAACCGGTGGGGCCGATGAGCAGGATGTTGCTCTTGGCGATCTCGACCTCTTCCTTGGCTCGCGCGGTGCCGGTACGGGTCTGCAAACGCTTGTAGTGGTTGTAGACCGCGACCGCGAGCACCTTCTTGGCGCGCTCCTGGCCGATCACATACTCGTCGAGAACCTTCTTGATCTCGTGCGGCTTCGGGAGCTTGTCCCGTGCCCGCTCGGCCCGGTCCTCCAGCTCTTCACGAATGATGTCGTTGCAGAGCTCTACGCACTCGTCACACACGAAAACGGACGGTCCGGCGATGAGCTTGCGGACCTCGTGCTGGCTTTTGCCACAGAAGGAGCAGTAGAGGAGCTTACCGTCGTCGTGGCGGCCGCGGGAATCGTCGCTGCTCATCAAAGGCCCTCGTGTAAGGCATTAAAGCCTCGCATTGCATGTATAGCACGCGCCGCGCCCGCGAAGCAAAGGACCGGGACACAGCTAAGTCGTTGTAACAATGGGATTTGTATGATCGGTTTCACTTTTACGCCGAACGGGTCCTTAGGCCTGGATGTGCAAGAAGCGGGTAGCTACCCCCCTCCAGGGGTAATTTCGGGGCGCTCAGGTCGATTTTCCACTCTTATCCCCGTTTCGGGGCGTAGCACCATCCGTCGGACGCTTCTCCAGCACCGCATCGATGAGACCATAGCGCACGGCCTCGTCCCATGCCATGAACCGGTCGCGGTCCGTGTCCTGCTTGATCCGCTCCACACTCTGGCCGGTGTGCTTGGCCAGGATTTTGTTCAAACGGTCCCGGGTCTCCAGCATCTCTTTGGCGTGGATCTCCATATCCGCCGCCTGGCCCTGAAAGCCGCCGAGGGGCTGGTGGATCATCACCCGCGCGTGCGGCAGGCAGTAGCGTTTGCCGGCCGTCCCGCCCGCGAGCAGAACCGCCCCCATGCTGGCCGCCTGGCCGATGCAGACCGTGCTGACGTCGGGCCCGATGAACTGCATCGTGTCGTAGACCGCGAGCCCTGAGCTCACGACCCCGCCCGGGGAATTGATGTAGATCGAGATGTCCTTCTCGGGGTTCTCGGACTCCAGGAAGAGCATCTGCGCGACCACGATGTTGGCCATGTAATCGTCGATCGGGCCGACGATGAAGATCAGGCGCTCCTTGAGGAGGCGGGAGTAGATGTCATAAGCCCTCTCACCGCGAGCGGTCTGCTCGACGACAATCGGGACCAGGTTCAGTGCACGCTCGTTCATGATGGGGTTTTCTCGGCTGCTTGCGGGTCGGCATTCGTGCCGAACCCGGTAATCTCCTGGAAGGTCATGGGCACATCGGTCACCTTGGCGCGCTCCAGGATCCAGTCGATCACCTGATCCTCGAGCACCACGGACTCGATCTGCCGCAGGGCCTCCGCGTTGTGCTGGTACGCACGGCGCGCCTCGTCCGGATTCGGATAGCTCGCCGCCAGCTCCTCGATGCGTGCCTGGACACGCTGTCGGTCGACCGCGATGCCCTCCGCCTTGACGATCTGGCCCATGAGCAGCCCGAGGGCCACACGTTTGCGGGCTGGTGCCTCAAACGGCTCCCGTGGCGGCAGCTGGGAAGCTTCACGCACGCCCATGCGCCGCGCCGCGTCGATCTGCAACTGCTGGACCTGCTCTTCAATCAGGGCTCGCGGAACGTCGATGGGGTTCTCGGCATAGAGTGCATCGAGAACCTGGGTCCGAACTCTGTTGCGGATCACATCCGCGAGCTCTCGCTCCATGCTTTTTCGAACCTCGGTCCGCAGCGCGTCGACTCGACCTTCTTCGACACCGAAGGCGCGGCAGAATTCCTCATCGACGGCCGGCAGCGACTGCTCCTCGACCGTCTTCACGGTGAGCGCCAGCTCGGCCGTCCTGCCGGCGATTGTTTTGTTGGAAACCTCGGCCGGGAACGTCACCGCAATGGCGCGATTCTCGCCCGCCACGGCACCCTTTAGCCCCTCCTCGAGCTCCGGCCGCGATTGGCGCGAGCCGATGACTATCGCGACATCCTTG
Organism: Steroidobacteraceae bacterium; assembly: GCA_036489335.1. Lineage (GTDB taxonomy): Bacteria > Pseudomonadota > Gammaproteobacteria > Steroidobacterales > Steroidobacteraceae > 13-2-20CM-66-19. The sequence goes on along the minus strand of DASXFY010000047.1, from coordinate 79,870 downwards.
CCGTCCCCGCCCTCGAAAGGCTCGCCGCCGATACGCCCGGTGTAGTCCACCATGAGGCGATCGGTGTCCCGCGCGGGGCGGTCGACAGCGGCGAAGACAGGCCGCTGGCGGCGCATGCTTTCCAGCATCGCGTCAATGTCCGCATCCACCACCAAGGCGCCAGGCCGCTCCACTGCGATCGTCGCCGGTGACTTCACCCGGATCTCCGGCATCACCTCGAAGGTGGCCGCGAACTTGAGGTCCGATCCTGGCGCCACCGCAATGGGCTCGATGCGCGGCCCGGCCGCCGGCGTCAGCTTCTCGCGGCTGAGCGCCTCCGCCAGCGAACTGCGCATGAGATCGCCCACGACCTCCGCTCGCACCTGCTCGCCAAACTGCTTGCGCACCACGGGCAGCGGCGCCTTGCCCGGGCGGAAGCCCTTGAGGCGCGCGGTACGGGAGATCTCCTTCAGGCGCTGCTCGATTGCCGTAGCGATCTGATCGGCCGGTACGGCCACTTCCATGCGGCGACCGAGGCCGGAAGTGGCGGACACTGAAACTTGCATCAAAGAACATCCTCAGGACAAAACGAAGCGGGAATGCGAAAGGAGGGACTCGAACCCTCACGGGTTTCCCCACTGGATTCTAAGTCCAGCGCGTCTACCAGTTCCGCCACTTTCGCAAGGTAGCGGGCAGGATCCGGAATTATAGCGGGATCAGACGCCGCGCACGCGCGCGAGAAGGCCGCCGGCAGGCTTCCAGCTTTTCGAGCTGGTCATCGAGGCGATCACAGACACAGCGCTGCAGCAGGCTGGCGATGTCCGCGTCGAGCTCGCAGTTCTGCATCCGCAGCGCGGCAACCGCGACGACCACAGCGGAATGCACGTGCCGCAGGTGCAGGATGACTTCGTGCAAAGCCAGCTCGCGCCGCGGCAGGCGCGGGCGAATCGCGCCAGCATTCCGTTGTTTTGGCCGGCCGCGCGCCATGTCGTGCAACCTACGCCACATAAGTACGCAAGGTCAATACTTTCATGACGTCGGACTTGGCGGCGGGGGCCACTTGGGACTACATTTGTGCGGCAACCTCTCACTCTGCGTGAGTTAGCCGCGTGAACACTGGACGGCGCGAAAGACAGGAGGCCGGAGGCTTTGCCACACGTCTGCGGCAGGTGCTCAAGGGACATGGCAGCGCGAGTGCCCTCGCGAAGGCCATCGCTCGCTCCGAAGGAGCGGTACGCAAGTGGCTGCGCGGCGAATCGGAGCCCAACGTGACTGATCTGCGCGCGATCAGCGAGGTGACGCACACCCGCATCGACTGGCTGGTCACCGGCGAGGGTCCGCGGCACATGCAAACGGAAGCGGACTCCGGATCGGCCGTCAGAGAAGCCACGTCACCCTATGGGCACTCAGCGCGCGGAACGATCGATCTGCCGCTGCTCGAGACGGTGATCGCTGCCGCCGATACTGAGCTGCGCGGCGCGGGCCTCGACCTCCCTCCTGCGAAGCGCTCTGCCTTGATCGCGGCCGCGTATGATCTCGCCCGCGGGCGCAACACCGTGGACGCCGAAGCAATCGCGCGCCTGGTGAGGCTCGCGCGTTGAGGTCTTGCGATCTACCAGGTCCGAGCCACTACAGTGGCGACCGCCAACAGAATGAGTGCCAGGATGATCGCAAGCGTTACATGCCGGGCATGCGGTTTCATGAGGTGAATGTAGCATGACAGAGTCTTCTTCCTCCTCCCGCGGGTCGATCCGCGCGGCCCGCGGCAGCCGCCTCACCGCCAGGTCCTGGCTCACCGAGGCGCCGCTGCGCATGCTGATGAATAACCTCGACCCCGAGGTCGCGGAGCGGCCCGAGGATCTGGTCGTCTACGGCGGCATTGGCAAGGCCGCGCGCAACTGGGCGTGCTACGACGAGATCGTCGCCGCGCTGACCCGCCTCGGCCCGGAACAGACGCTGTTGGTGCAGTCCGGCAAGCCGGTCGGCATATTCACCACCCATGAGGATGCGCCGCGGGTGCTGCTCGCCAATTCCAACCTGGTACCACGGTGGGCGAGCTGGGAGAAATTCAACGAGCTCGACCGCAAGGGCCTGATGATGTTCGGCCAGATGACCGCGGGCTCCTGGATCTACATCGGCAGCCAGGGCATCGTGCAGGGCACATACGAGACTTTCGTGGAGATGGGACGGCGGCACTATGAAGGCAATCTTCGCGGGCGCTGGATCCTGACCGCAGGCCTCGGCGGGATGGGCGGCGCGCAGCCGCTCGCAGCGACCATGGCCGGCGCATCATTGTTGGCGATCGAGTGCCGCCAGTCGCGTATCGAGAAGCGCCTCTCGAGCCGCTACCTCGACCGGCAGGCAAGCTCCCTCGATGAGGCGTTGGCCATCATCGAAGACAGCACCCGCACGCAGAAGCCGATATCGGTCGCCGTCTGCGGCAACGCCGCGGAGCTGGTACCGGAGCTGCTTCGCCGGGGCGTACGGCCCGATGCAGTAACGGATCAGACCTCCGCTCACGACCCGGTGCATGGGTATCTTCCGCTCGGCTGGAGCGTCGAGCAGTGGGAATCGCTGCAGCGCAGCGATCCGCGGCGCGTCGCGGCCGAGGCCGAACCTTCCATGGCGACGCACATGCGCGCCCTGGTCGAATTCCGCCGACGCGGGATCCCGGTATTCGATTACGGCAACAACCTGCGGCAGGTGGCGAGCGAGCACGGCGTGAAGGATGCGTTCGAGGTGCCGGGCTTCGTTCCGCAATACATCCGTCCCCTCTTCTGCCGCGGCATCGGACCCTTCCGCTGGGCGGCGCTCTCCGGCGATCCGCAAGACATCGCCAAGACCGATGCCAGGGTGAGAGAGCTCATCCCCGACGATCCGCACCTGCATCAATGGCTCGACATGGCGGGCTCGCGCATCGCCTTCCAGGGCCTGCCGGCCCGCATCTGCTGGGTAGGACTCGGACAGAGGGATCGCCTGGGCGTCGCTTTCAACGAAATGGTCGCCTCCGGCGAGCTATCGGCGCCGATCGTCATCGGGCGCGACCACCTCGATGGCGGCTCGGTGGCGAGCCCCAACCGGGAAACCGAGAGCATGCGCGATGGCTCGGATGCTGTTTCGGACTGGGCCATGCTGAACGCGCTTCTCAACACGGCAAGCGGCGCCACCTGGGTGTCGCTGCACCACGGCGGTGGCGTCGGCATGGGGTTTTCCCAGCACGCCGGTGTCGTCATCGTCTGTGACGGGACCAAGGCCGCGGAGCGGCGCATCCGCCGCGTGTTGTGGAACGACCCCGCGACCGGAGTGATGCGTCACGCGGACGCCGGCTACCCGGAAGCGCTCGCCTGTGCGGCGGAGCACGAGTTGCAATTGCCCATGATCCCGGCGACCTCCCGGCGCGGAGCGGACCAGTGAGCGCAGCGCGCACGTCGCAGCGGCGCGCGGCCATGCGCACCGATGCGTTCTCCCTGACATCGCTTCGCGCCGCGTATTCACAGCCGGTTTCCGTGACCCTGAGCCGCACACAGATGGCGCGGGTACGCCGCTCGGCAGCGACTGTCGACCGGATGATCGCCCGCGGCGGCGCGGTGTATGGCGTGAATACCGGGTTCGGACTGCTCGCGCAGACGCGCATTCCAACAGGTCAGCTTTCCGCACTGCAGCGCAACCTCGTGCTGTCCCATTCCGCGGGTGTCGGCGCGTTGCTGCCCGATGCGATAGTGCGGCTCGTGTTGGTTCTCAAGATCGGCAGCCTGGCGCAGGGTTTCTCGGGTGTGCGGCCGCAGACGCTCCTCGCCCTCGTCCGGCTGCTGGAAACCGGGACGTACCCCTGCATTCCGGGCAAGGGCTCCGTCGGCGCTTCGGGCGACCTGGCGCCGCTCGCGCACCTTGCGGCGAGCCTGCTCGGCGTCGGCCAGGTGCGCGCCAGCGGCCGCGTGATGCCGGCCGCGGAGGGACTGCGCCGCATCGGCCTGCAGCCGCTGCAGCTCGCGCCGAAGGAAGGCCTCGCACTGCTCAACGGCACACAGGTCTCGACCGCTCTGGCGCTCGCCGGCCTCTTTGGCATCCAGGACGTCTTTGGCGCCGCAATCGTCGCGGGCGCGCTGTCGGTCGATGCGCTGAAGGGTAGCGATGTCCCATTCGACGATCGCATCCATGTCCTCAGGCGCCAACCCGGTCAGCGGCGCGTTGCCCGCGCACTGAAGCGGCTGCTCGCCGGCAGCCGCATCCGCGCCTCGCATCTCACCTGCGAGCGGGTGCAGGACCCTTACTCGCTGCGTTGCCAGCCGCAGGTGATGGGTGCGTGCCTGGACGTCATCGAGTCCGCGGCGCAGACGCTCATTCGTGAAGCCAATGCGGTCACCGACAACCCGTTGGTGTTCGCAGCCGACGGCGAGGTGCTGTCCGGCGGCAACTTCCACGCCGAGCCCGTCGCGCTTGCGGCCGATCAACTCGCCCTGGCCGTCGCCGAAATCGGCTCCTTGAGCGAGCGGCGCACGGCCCTGCTCATCGACCCGAAGATGAGCGGACTGCCGGCCTTTCTGGTGAAGGAGGGCGGCGTCAACTCCGGCTTCATGGTGCCGCAGGTCACGGCTGCGGCGCTCGTGGCCGAGAACAAGACCCTTGCCACGCCGGCGAGCGTCGACAGCATCCCGACCTCTGCCGGGCAGGAGGATCACGTCTCCATGGCAACCCACGGTGCACGGCGCCTGCTCGAGATGGCTGCCAATGCCGTGAACGTGGTCGCTATCGAGCTGCTCGCGGCGGCGCAGGGGATCGAGTTCCACCGTCCGCTCACCAGCTCCCGCCCCCTCGAGGCGGTTCTGCGCACGCTGCGGCACGCTGTGCCGAGCTATGACCGCGATCGCTTCTTCGCCCCGGACATCGAGGCCGCGGCGGCCCTGGTCAGCTCCGGCGCCCTGAGCGAGCTCGTACAGCTCTGAGCCCGGCTACAACAGCCCGAATACCGCCACGCCGCTGGTGGTCCCTACGAAGACCATGCCATCGGCCACGGTTGGGGTGATGAACTTGTTGCCGGTGCCGAAGTTGTCGCGATTGCCCGCCGCCTGATCGCTGTTATAGACCTCGTGGGTGAGATCCATCGCATCGTACGCATGCAGCACCGCGGGATTGCCGTTCTCAGCCGCCCAGACGATCCCGTCCGATGTGCCGTTGGCGGAGATGGCGGGAGACACGCCGGGATAGGAAAACTCAGTGGTAGTCTCGGATGCCGGCTGCCCGGACACCCGCGCGCCGCTGACGGTGAACGCCTCCAGCGGAACCCCGACGCCGCCGTAGTAAATCGCTCCATTGAAATAGCCGGCCGTCGCGTAGGAGCCGCCAGGCAGTACGCCGTCGAGCTCCTGCCAGTCGGCATTGCTCGATGAGTTGAACTTGCCCATGTTGTCGCGATTGATGACATAGAGATTGCTGTCCTTGCCTCCTCCGACCATGAGATGGCGTACGACTCCGCCGGCGTCGGTCTGATCGGGCAGAAGCATCACGCCGCCGGAGCCCAGGTCCTCATCCGCTGCCGATTCCGCCACCTCGTTGAACGGCGCGAAATAGTCCGCCACGGCCAGGCCGCCCCCGCTCGTCGAAAGCTTCAGGAACGAATTGCCGTAATCGCCGTACTGGGGAAAACCACCGGAATTCAGCGTCGTCTCGAAGCCACCGTTGGCGGTCAGCAGATAGATATTGCCACTGCTGTCGGCGGCGAGACCGCCGCCGCTCATCCATATGGACGGCCCAGCCTCGCTGTCGGCCGCTACATTGAGAACGGCGGTCTGCGCGAGAGTGCTCTCGCTGTATCCGACCACCCAACCGGAATAAGGCTGGGCATCGCAATGCGAGGTCCAGCTCGTATAGACCGTGCCATTCTCGAGGAGCAATGCGGCCCGCTCGGCATACTGACCCGGCGAGAAGGTCTGCTGCCCGCCGGCAGCGCTCGAATAGGTCGGATTCACCGTCACCGGGCCGCTGAAGAGCTCCGCGCCGGTGGTGATGTCCAGTGCATGTACGCGCTGGTAATAGTTCGTGGAGCTGTCCTTCGACATGGCGACGAGGAATATCGCTCCGTTGGGCCCGGCGCTGCGATCGATGACCGGGGTGGAGGTGACGCCGATCTCCGGCGCGATCTGGCCGCAGCCGCGATCATCGCTCGGCGTCTCTCCCGCTCCGAGCAGCGACACATGCCAGAGGGCGGCACCGGTCCGCGGGTCGAAGGCATAGACGGAGTCGTTCTCCGTCGCGACGAAAACGACATCGTGAGTGCCACCCCCGACGGAAACCTGCGAGAGATAGAGCGGCTGCGCATCGACTTTGCCGTCGACAGGGAGAATACGCAGCAGGCCGAACGACGAGGAATTCACATTGGCGGGCGTCAGGAGGGATTCCGTCGCGTTCACGCCTGTGCGCGCAGCGTCGTCGCGAAAGGTAATCACGTCCGTGTGCGTCGACGATATCGGTGGCGGAGAGCTCGAGCCGGGGGAGCCCTGGGTCGTGCCGGCGCCGCCACCCCCGCCGCAACCGGTGAGCGCAGCCGCGGCCAGACCCGCGGCGAGCAGATAGACGAGAGCGAGCTTTGGGTGCACCGCGGTCCGATCAGCGAGCGGGGCTGGCTTCCAGAGGGGAGATCCCATGTTTACGCACCAGAAGCGATGCGGTTCCCGAGGACGAACCCCCGATCGGGCCGGGACGAGCGCCGGGCCGCCGCGCCACGGTTGCGCTCGCGCCACCGCCACGCTCGAGCTTCGGCCCCATCGGCTGTTGCTGTGCAGTTAGGAGTAAAATCCACGGCTGCAATCGGACAAGGAGACGTGCTCAACCGCAACTCTCTCGAGAACAAGAGGTAACTACGATGGCTATCAATGTCACAGACCTTAACAACCGATGCGTCACCACCTCCACGGTGGGCTACATGGCGCTTGCCCTGACGGGCTGGATGCTATCGATGTCGGCAGCCGGATGGTACGACCATTTGTACCTCGCCGGAACATCCCTCATGCTGCCGTTCGCGGCGCTGCTCGCGATCATCGGCATCCTCGCCTATCTGCACGGCCGCAGCCTCGACTCCATCGCCTTTTTCGCGTTCGCCGCGCTCTACACCTCGGCGCACACGGAAATGATAGCCATGGCGGCCGGGAGCGCTCCGGCACCGATGAGTTATATCGGATGGTACTGGATCGTCTGGGCGGTCTTCTTCGCCTATCTGTGGTTGGGGTCCTTCAGGGCGGAGTTGCCGCGGCAGCTCTTCCTGCTCGGCATTGCGCTCACCTTCCTCGCGAAGGCGATCTACGGCTGGACGGACGTCAGGATACTGGAGCTCATCAGCGGCTATCTGGGGCTCATCAGCTCCATTATCGCCGCGACCATCTCCGCCTCCGATGTGATCGTCTTCGGACGTGAGGGTCACAGCCCCAATGACGACCACGTGGATCACGCGGCGGGGCACCCGCATGCGGCCTGACTAGATTCGGAAACTGTGCGATGGCGCGCGGGGCGGAAGCTGGCTCCCCCGCCCCGCGCCCCCGCGATGGGGTAAACTCTCCGGTCTGACAGCCCCATCCAGGATTCCATGAAGCCCAGCGTCCCGCGCCGCAGCCTCATCGGCCTCGGCATACTGCTCCTTGCCCTGCCTGTCTTCGCCGCGACCCCGGCTTCCGCGCCTCCTCTGCCGCCGATGCTGGCCAACCTGGTCACATCCGGGAAGTTGAAGGTAGTGAGCCGATTCGCCACCGAAGTGCCCGGCATTACGGGCTTTATCGTCACCAGCCCGGACGGCAGCACTCAGGTTGTCTACGGCGACGCCGGCTACCTGTTCGTGGGCCACGTGATCTCGCCAAAAGGGGTCGATCTCACCGACGGCTATCGTGAGCGCTATAGCCCCAAACCGGACTATGCGACGGTGGTGAGCGGGCTCGACGCCCGCGGACATCTCATCAGCGAGGGCCGCGCCACTGCACCTCTGCTGTACGTCTTCGCCGATCCCAACTGCATCTTCTGCTACCACTTTTACCGCATGGCGGAGCCGCTGGTCTCATCCGGACGGTTGCAGATTCGCTGGGTGATGGTCGCCTTCCTGCAGGCGACCAGCGGCGCCAAAGCGACTGCGATCCTGTCGGCGCCCGACCCGCGCGCGGCCCTGCATGCGGACGAAGATCGCTTCGACGTGACCCATGAGTCGGGGGGGGTCGCACCCGCCAGCTCGCAGGTCAAAGCACTGCAGGACGTGCTGCAGGCGCACGTGTCAGCCATGGATAGCCTCGGCGCCAACGGCACCCCCACCCTGCTCTATCGCGACGCCCACGGTCGTTGGGCGACCGAGATCGGACTGCCGACCAACGATTGGCTGAACCAGTATGCGCAGGGCAAGCCGCTGCCCGCGAGCTGAGCTGACCTTCCGGCGGCTCAGCCGTTCTCGGTGAACCCGGGGTAGAGCGTCATGCCGCCATCCACGAAGATCGTAGCGCCCACCAGGTAGTCCGACTCATCGGAGGCGAGCCAGACCGCGGTGCGCGCGATGTCCTCGGGCTCGCCGATGCGCCCGTATGGCACCAGCTCCATCAGGCTGCGATACGCCTCGGGCGTGCTCCAAGCCGCGGTGTTGATCGGGGTGCGGATCGCGCCCGGCGCGATGCTGTTGACACGGACGCGGTGCGGCGCGAATTCCTGTGCGATGCTCTTCATCATCATCATGATGCCGCCCTTGGAGGCGGCGTAGTTCGCATGCCCCGCCCATGGGATGGCCTCGTGCACGGAGCTCATGCAGACGATCTTGCCTGCAGCACAGGATACGGCTGCGACGACACCGCGACGGAGGAACTCCCTGATCGCTTCCCGTGCGCAGAGAAATTGCCCGGTGAGATTGACACTGATCACCGCGTTCCAGTCCGCCAGGCTCATGTCGACGAACCTGGCGTCTTTCTGGCGCCCGGCGTTGTTGACCAGAACATCGATGGTGCCGAGCTCGCCCACCATGCGGCCGAACATCTCCTTAACCTGCTCTTCGTTGGAAACATCCGCGCAATGGGCGTAGGCACGCACCCCGGCCCGGCGGATCTCCTCGACGACTGCTTCGGCGCTCTCCTTACCCGTCACGTAATTCACGACGACATCGGCGCCAGCCTGGCCCAACGCGATTGCAGTCGCCCGGCCAATGCCGGAATTTGCGCCGGTCACCAGCGCCTTCTGCCCGCGCAACAACCGCCGGGGCTCGATGGCCGGCGGGGCCGCCGGCGGGTGTACTGTGTTCATGCATGGCGTTGCAGGCAGGATTCGTGCCCGCGCCGCTCCTCCCACGGGCGTGGCCGGCCGCGACCTTGCCAATTTGTACGAGAATTGCGACGATCCCGCCGTGAGCGCAGCGACCACTCGCCGCCGGGTGTTGTTGTCGGCGGCCGCGGGCTTCGCGGCCTGGGCCGGCAAGCGGGCCATCGCGATCGTGCCGCAGGCCAGGCAGTCGGGACTCGAGCTGGACGCGGCGGTGCCGCTCGCATGCCGGGAATTCGGCCTCGCCGACGTCACGCTGCTGCCGGGGCCTTTCCGCGACAACATGACGCGGGACCTCGAGTACATGGCAAGCTTCGACTGCGATCGGCTGCTCGCGCCCTTCGAGCAGGTGGCGGGCCTGCCGGCGCGGGCGCCCAGCCTCGGCGGCTGGGAGAGCCAGGGTCTCGCGAGTCACTACTGCGGCCACTACCTGTCCGCCGCGGCGATGATGCACGCTCATACGCGCGATCCGCGGCTGGCGCGCAAGGTCGCAGAGCTGCTGCCGCGGCTAGCGGCCTGCCAGGCCGCCAACGGCCGCGCCGACCCGGACTTCCACGGCTACTGCGCCGGCATCCCGCAAAGCAAGACCGCCTTCAGGCGGGTGCTCGCCGGGCACATCGATGTCCGCGACCCGCGCGCGCTCTATAGCTTCGCGCTCAACGGGTTATGGTCGCCCTGGTATACGGTGCACAAGATCATGGCCGGCCTGCGCGATGTGTGGCTGCAGATGGGCCGCGCCCAGGCCAGGGATATCCTCCTCGGCATGACGGACTGGGCTGCACAATTCCCGCGCCGCTTGAGCGTCGCGCAGATGCAGACCATGCTCATCAGCGAGCAGGGCGGCATGAATGAGGTCTTGGCGGACGTTTATGCCATTACCGGCAAGGGGGAACACCGCACACTCGCCGAGCAGTTCAATCAGGCCGCGCAGCTTGCCCCGCTCATGCGCCACGAGGATATCCTGACGGGGCAGCATTCGAACCAGTACATCCCGCGGGTGATCGGCATCGCTCGCCAGTACGAACTCACAGGCAGCAGCGATTATCGCACCGGCGCTGAGTTCTTCTGGCAGAACGTGGTCCGCCAGCGCAGCTTCGTCTTCGGCGGCCATGGCGATCGGGAGAACTTCTTCCCCATCGGCGATGCCTGGCGGCACCTTTCCGCGGGCTCGGCCGAGACCTGCTGCACTTACAACATACTCAAGCTGACGAATCATTACTTCTGCTGGAACGCTTCCATGGAAGCCGCCGACTTCTACGAGCGCGCGCTGATCAACCACATTCTCGGCTCGCAGGACCCGGCCACGGGCAGCGGTATGACCTACTACTTGTCCATGCAGCCGGGACACTTCAAGACTTTCTCGTCGCGCTGGGACTCGTGTTGGTGCTGCGACGGCACGGGCCTGGAGAATCACGCGAAGTATTCGCGCGGCATCTACTATCACGATGCCGATACCCTGTGGGTGAACCTCTACCTGGCATCGGAGCTGCGCTGGCGGCAGAAAGGGCTCACGATCCGCCAACACACCCGCTTTCCGGAGTCGAATCACGTGCGCCTGCAGATCGCTTGCGCGCGTCCGGTACGCGCTACGCTGAGATTGCGACACCCTTACTGGTCGGCGCCGGCGATGGCCGTGAGGCTCAACGGCAAACCCGTCGCTGCCGGCAAGCCCGGCACGTGGCTCGACCTAACCAGGCAGTGGCGGGACGGAGATGTTCTGGATGTCGAGCTGCGCACGCCGGTGAGGATCGAGCGCATGGCCGACCGCCCGTCCAAGCTGGCGATCCTGGCAGGGCCCATCGTCTTGGCAGCGGATCTGGGTGATGCGCTGATGTCGCCGCCCATCCCGACGGCAGGCGTCGATCAATACCAGTTCGCGAAGGTTCCGGACCCGGTAGCGATTCCGACGCTCGCCATTCGGGGGCGGCCGGTGGAGGACTGGGTGCAGCCCGATCCGGCACAGCCTCTGGTCTGGCACACTCGGGGCGTGGGGCAGCCGACAGACGTGCGGCTGGTACCTTTCCACCGCGTCGCTCACGGACGCTATCTGGTCTACTTCGATGAAGAAGTTGCCGACGGCCGCTCGTCGCCCGGGTAATCCCAAGGATTGAGAATCATGGGCCGGTCGCTATCGGTCACGGCCGATGCGGCCGCCGCGCTGAGGATGCGCATGGACTGCCACGTGATGCGCCGGATCAGTCCCTGCCAGAGGTCCCGCTTCTCGTCGTACTCCGCAATCGCTACACCGTTGGCGCGGAAGACGTTACCGGTCACTGCAAAAAGGGAGATCGGGTCGGAGACGAGCGCGTCGCGCGTGATGCCGAACACCAGGACGCAGCCCCCGGCGACGGAGATGCTCGGAAAGTACCTGCCACGGTGTTTCCAGGAGCCGCAGGAGTAGCACGCGATGAGGCCGTGCTCACTGTGGCTCCAGAGCACTCCGCCGGTGATTCGAATCTCGGACGCCTCGACCACAGCCGCCGGGGCTTCCAAAGGATCGTGGAATATGAGGCGAAGCACGAAGCGAAGTCCCTCTCCATTGAGTCCATGATTTGGAGCAAGCTTCGTGCCAGCTCCGTCTCCGATTGGAGACAACATCACGGAGTCGAAGCCCCGCAGACCACCTGGCCGGCCTGCGGGACGTCCTGGCGCCAGCTCAGTGATTACCGCCACCGTGTGAGAAATCGAAGAAGTCGAAGAGATCTCCGAGTGCCGGGGTGTTGACCGGCACGTACGGATTGTCTCGCCTCGTCTGGGGATTCGGCAGCCGGTCGCGACTGCGATATGACACCGGCGGCAGACGCCAGTTACGCTCGATGAACTTCAGGATCGATACGTGATCCGTGTACTCGTGCGAGATATATCCCGGCTTCGCGTATGGAGACACCACGAGAAGCGGGATGCGCGTGCCATCACCGAAGTAGTCCAGCGGCTGCACGTAACCCGAGTCATAGTAGCCGCCGCCTTCATCGAAGGTAATGAAGATGGCGGTGTCTTTCGCGTACCGGCAAGCCTCGACCTGAGACACGATCTTCTGCACGAATCCTTCGAACAGGTCCAGCTTGGAGGATGCCGGATGCCCGTCGGTGTACCCGCTCGGCTTGACGATCGACACCGCCGGCAGAGTGCCGCGCGCGATGTCCGAATACAGGTTCACCGAGTCCTGGATGTGCGCCGCCACCTGATCCGGGCGCGTCATGATCGAGGTGTCGTACTGGAACGGGTTGCAGATGTTGCAATACTCATCCGCATTCGGCCCGGCGGTGCCGTAATTGAGCTGGTACGGATCGTTGACGTAATTGTTCCACTGGTCCCCGTAGTACTTCCAGGACACGCCGTGCTCGTTCATATCATCGCCAATGCTCGGCGTAGACGACGGCGGGACCGTGAACGGCGTGTTGGCCGGATTGCGGTCGACATAGGCGTTCTTGCCGTTGCCGAAGTAGCCGGGGTTGTAGTTGTTCAGCAGATAGTAATGGCCCGGCTCGCAGTGCGGATCGATCGCCCGCGGCAGGCTGGAAAGGTAGTCGACGATCGTTCGTACGCCCGGTTGATTCGGATTGGAGCAGTCGCTGTAGGACCCGCCGCCTGAGACCGGAGAGTTGGTATAGGGCGGTGGAAAGCCGGCATTGAAGCTGTTGCCGTAGCCGTCCTCGGCGTACCAGTTGTTCGTACCGGCCGCCGGATTGGGGTTCTCGACCTCATGGACGACACCCGCATCCGGTGTGCCGTGAAACACCTGCGCGCCGTTCGGCGGCACGGACGGCCTGCCGTTCGCGTCGCTGAACCAGATCATGTCGCCGTGGCCGAACATGATGTGATTGGCGCCCGTGCCACCATTGACCGACTGGTGGAAGTTGTCGCTCATCGCATAGATGTTGGCGAGGCTGGTGAAATACGGCACATCGCCCTTCTGCACGTTGTAGAAGCCGAGCGCGGTCGAGCCCTCTCCGGTCGTCGTCGCGCCAGGCAGATAGTTGGTGCTGAAGCACCCGGGAGTCGGACTCTTGGGGTTGCAGGCGGCAGGCTGCGTGACGCCATTCGCGCCGGCACCAACGGTCACTTCGACCCAGGAGAAGAGCTTCTCGTTGCAGCCCGAAGGGTTGTCGGCCGTGGACCTCGAGACGCTGCAGTTCAACTGTTGCCACATCTGATAGAAGCGGTGAACCGGGCTCTGCGAGTAATCGTCGTAGGCGAACGTCGAGCCGTTGGTGAGCTGAAAGGGGCCGGCTGGCAGCGCGCTCACGTTACTGATGCGCTGATCCGGCGTTCCACTGGTCTGACCCGTGCCGCCGGTGAGCAGATCCTGGTAGTAAGACTGCGGCAGGCCACTCTCGGACTGCTGGGCGAGCGTCAGGCTGGCCGCGCATTGGCTGATCGGCGTGCTCGGGCCACACTGGTTCGGAATGTTGGAAACTTTGGGACCGCCGACCAGCGGCGCAGGCAGTTGGTCGCTCGGGAACGCCTGCTTCGGCGGGCTCAGCAGGAACGGATCGCTCGCACCCGAGTCGGCGGCGGCAAGCTGCCGCGCCTTGTCGAACTTCGGGCCCGGAACGGCATTCCTGTTGGCATCCAGGGCGATGATACCCTCGGCGAGCAGATTTCGGACCGTCACGCCGTGTTTTTTCGGCACGAAGGTCGCGAACACGTGATCGAAGCTGCGATTCTCGCCGATGATCACGATGACGTGCTTGATCGGGCTGACCGTGTTGTTGTCGGCGTACGACGACGTGTCGCTCGAAGCCGGGCCGCTCGGGACGGCCACCATCGCGATCGCGGGGCCAATTGACATCTGCAGCAGCGCAAGTGAACTCAATCCCAGGCGCGCACAGCTCGCCAGCCTGGACCTGAAGCCTCGCATGACGGTCATAGAAATCTCCCCTGAATGGTTGGACGCCACGGGATGATTTCTAGTGGATGATTGTTACCGCCGCGTGTCCGGATGATTACGGGGCGTTGCCCGCTCGACGCGGATGGTGCCCATCATGCCTGCATCTTCGTGATCGAGAATGTGACAGTGATAGAGAAAAATTCCGACGGTGTCCGGATCACGAAAGTCCATGCGCAAGCGCACGCTCGGATACTCGAGCATGCGGCCGCTGTAATACGGCACGTTGACCGTGTCGCGCAGGAAAGGTTCGTGCACCGGCACGCCGTTCCAGGCCACCAGCTCGAAATGAAGCTGATGGATGTGGAACGCATGCAGCTCCGCGGAGCGATTCTCGATGATCCAGTCCTCCACGGTGCCTTGCCTGACCACGATGTTCGGCATCGGGGAGTTGGGGTCGAACGGCCTGGGGGCCTGCCCGTCGACCGTCAGGTAGAACTCGAAGGCACTGGTCGGATCGCTCGGATTCTTGAGTTTTTCAGAAAAATAGAGCCGCCTCACCCGGACCGGCTGCACATCACCGACCCATGGCAGGGTCGGAGGCGGCAACGGCTTCGGCCGCAGCGGCAGCGCCAATTGCGGCTCCGGCGCATCCTGCGCGGTGATGATGGTCGCCAGGGCGCGGTTGGGATCGTTCTCGCCGCCGGGTCCTGTATCGATCGTGCGGGTCACGAGCAACCCGGGAACGCCAAGCGGCGGCCCGTCGATGACGAACTCTGCTCTCCCCGCCGGCGGCAAACCGATGTGGTCCACCCACGCGATCGGCGGGCCCGGGCTGCCACCCCAACGCAGCGTAACGCCGTCGATCGCAACGACTCCGAGCCGCTGCGGGACATGGTCGAACAGCACCGCGAGATCGAGGTACGTGATCGCCGATGCGTTCACGACGCGCCACAGCTGCCGCTCGCGCGGCCTCATCGTGATGCGGGCCGGCGGGTAGTCGGGGTACGGGACCGGCACGAAGTTGAGCGACAGGTCTTTCGCCGGCAGCCCGAAACCGGTGCCGTTGTTGGCGGAGTCGCCGTCGTGGTCGATGAACAGCTTCGGAACCACCGGCTCGGACTTCGAAGGCGGCGCTTGCGGATTCAGCAGGTCCTGATCGCGGATGACGAAGACGCGCTCAGGCAGACCCGCCAGAGCGGTGTTGGCTCGCTCGATGCCGTCGATGACCAGGGCGCCGGATGCGCCGCCGAGCACCTCCACCTCGCTGAAGCCATGGATGTGAGGGTGATACCAGTAGAGGCCCGGAGGCTCATTCGCCGGAATGCGGAAGCGGTACTCGAACGGCGGATCACCAGGCAGGACCGATGTCTTGAGCACATCGTCCTCATGACACACGGGCGGAACGGTGAGTCCGTGGAAGTGAAGGTTGGTCGCGACTGCTGACATCGTACCGCGGCTGCACGGATCCGATGACGCCGGCTTCATATCCATCGTCATCGTGCCCATCCTCGGCCCCTGCTTGGCGGAGCTGCGCACCGCGTTCGCGCCCGCGACGGCCGTATCGAAGTCAACCAGACGATTCGTGAGATGCAGGATCAGCAGGTCACCCGGATGCAGTCGCAGCGTCGGTGACTGCGTTCCGTCGGGCAGCAGGTAGCAATAGCGGACCGAGCCATCCTTCTCCTTGAAATCATGGAAGGTGAGATCGAGCTCGAGGACGCCGTTGCGGCTGCGCAGATACTCGGGTTCCGGCACCACGCTGCCCGGCGCGGGTCGCGGACACCAGTCACGAGGCAGGTCACCCGCTACGGCTCGGCCGGCCAAGCCGAGCGCGACCGCGAGCAGGCACCAGCGCGAATGGAGACTGAGCATGGGCAATGATCAAAGCGTCGGACGCTAGCGCTCTCTCTTTACGCGCCCATTACACATTCAGCTTCGGAATGCGCCAATCAGAATGACGAATAGAGGAAGAAGGCGGATGCGATCGCCATCACGGCGGTCGCCGTCCAGCCTGTCAGCTTGAGGCGCAGCGAGATGCGGAATTTTCCCATGATGTCGGCGCGCGCGCCAAGCAGCATCACCATCGCCATGACCGGTACTGACACGACGCCGTTGAGCACCGCGGCCCAGACGAGGGCCTTCATCGGGCTGATCCGCAGGAAGTTGCCGAGCGCACCGAACAGCGTCGCCAGCGCTATCGCCGCATAGAACGCCTTGGCCCGCGAGGGCGCTCTTGAGAAACCGACCGGCCACTGACGCGCCTCACCCAACGCATAGCCGGCAGAGCCGGCAAGCACCGGCACTGAAAGCAGGCCGGTGCCGATGATTCCGAGGGCGAACAGAACGGAAGCGGACGCGCCGGCCACGGGGCGCAAGGCTGCGGCGGCCTGGGCCGCCGTCTGGATGGTCGCGGCGCCGGCGGTCTTCAGCGTGACGGCCGAAGTGATCAGTATTGCAAGCGCCACGAGATTCGAGAATGCCATGCCGATGAGAGTGTCGAGCCGGATACGGGCAAGCGCACGACCTGCCTGGCTCGGCTGCTTGAGCAGAGGCTGCCGGGACGGCCAGGACTTCGTATCCTCCACTTCCTGACCGGCCTGCCAGAAGAAGAGATAGGGGCTGATGGTCGTGCCGAAAATCGCGACGACCATCAGCCAGAAGCCCTGGTCGAGCCTGATGTCGGGCCAAACGAGGCCGCGGATGAGACTTGCCCAGGGGATGCGCACCGTCGCCAGGGTGCCGAAGTAAGCCAGGAGCGAGAGAGTCAGCCACTTCAGCAGGCCAACGTACCTCGCATGCTTCAAAAGAATCTGCCCGCCAACCGTGATGGAACCGAACAACAGCACGCCGAGCCATATCGGGACCGCGACCAGCAGTCGGAGCGATTCCGCCATGGCACCGAGATCGGCGCCTATGTTGAGCACGTTGGCCACAAAGAGGAGGCCTACGATGCCTGACAAAATCGAAGCGGGATAATGCTTGCGTATATTGCCGGTTATACCGAGGCCGGTGGTGCGCCCGATTCGGGCGCAGATCGCCTGGATGGCAACCATCAGCGGATACGCCAATACCAGAGTCCAGGCGAGCCCGAATCCGTACTGGGCTCCAGCCTGCGCGTAGGTTGCAATTCCACTGGGATCGTCGTCAGCCGCCCCGGTGATCAGCCCAGGACCCAGGGCCTCCCACGGTCGCAATCGTCTCTTGCCGTTGGACGGCTGCCGTTGCGGGCGCCTTGCGGAACCGTGAGAGTCAGTCACCCGTGCGTTTCGGCTGCTTGTGCCGACGCGACCGTAGCAAGAACGGAGCCTGCATCAGCCATAATGGGCCGACGCCCCGCTTGCGCTGCTGACCTTCGCCGTTTTCGGCGCGGGGTTCCTGCGGGCGCATCCCGCCTACACGACCGGCACCTGGCTGACGTTGTTCTTCGGGTCCATCCAAAACGATTCGTTCGCGAAGCGGGTAAAAATCTCTCGCGGCAGGATGGAGGCGCGCTCGATCGGCTCCACCTTCTGGCGCACCGTATGCAGGCCGGGCATGCCAACCCGCGCGTCGAACTCGTCGGCGTTGTAGGCGACGTGATCGAAATCATGTTCGAACCAGGGTTCGCCGATGAACTGGTAGACGGCGCGCATGGCCGCCGAGGGGTTACGAACCAGGCTTTCGTAGGTCAGCAGCAGCAGGTGGCCCGGGGCATATCGGCCATAGAATGCATCCTTGGTGGCCTGGAAGGCGAATCCCAGCATGCCCCGCGGATCGGTCAGCGCCTCGACACGCGAATACACGGTGGTGTTGGTATCGAAGCGGAACACCTTGCTGACGCCGACCGACTGCTTGCGCACCAGCCGTTCCATACTGTCCAGCACCCAGGACAACTGGCGAACGCACGCGATGACCTTGCCGTCCGGAAACAGCGTTTCGAGCAATTGCATCCGGCTGCACCACAGCCGGCTGGTGTCGAATACGATGCCGGCGTCCGCCTGTCCCGCGTAAAAGCTCTCGACCAGGCCGCGCAGCATTGCAGCGCGCTGCTCATCGGAGACATCGAACGAAAAATCGTTCTTGGAGCTGGCTTCCGCGATCACCACTCCCATGATGTCCGCCAGTGGGCTGGTCATGCCCGCGCGGAACCGCGGGTTCTGGTTGAGGATGGCGGCCAGAAGCGTGGTGCCGGACCGCGGCAGCCCGGAAATGAAGTGGAACTTCCGAGCGGTCTTCGCGACGGCGGGTGCGGCCATAGGGGCACTCTCCTGTGGATCGGTGACGCGTATTGTACAAAAGCGCCCCGCCGGGGCGCCTGGCCGATGGTACGCGGTCCGGGCTACAAGGTAGACGCGTCCGACCGCTTCTTGACGGCGAGCGGGACGCTCTGGCTGGGAACGTTCCATCCGCTCACCTGCACGACTGGCGTCGCCACCCCCTCCATGGCGAAATGCGCCGTCAAAGTAAGCGATTCGCCGGGCCACAGCGTGACGTCGTTGTCGCTCCATAGAATCGGCACTACCGGTGCACCATTTGCGGATTGCTTGATCGATATATGCTGGAACACCGCCACGGCTCGGGACGATTCCGGTACCGTCAGGGTGACAGTAGCAATGCCCTCGGTCCCCTGTCGCCGCATCGTCGCCCGGACCTCGCTCGTCGCGGCCGGCAAGGACTGCAACGCGGTCAGATCGGCGTATTGCGTCACCGGCGTGAGGTACCAGTTCGAGTGCGCCCAATCGAGCTCGTCGGATTGGGTGGAGAGCCAATAGACGTTGCGGCTGACTGGCTTGCCGTCGGCGGCGGTGAGTTCCAGCTCGATGAAGTAGGTGTGTGACAAGTCGGGCAGCACCGGCAGCGTCGTCAGCTGCTGTGCGCTGTTGCCGGCGAGGTCGATGTTTTGCAGATGCCGTTCGTAGCGTATGCTGTCATCCAGGTTGCGCACGCGGATGACCGCCTGTAAGCCATGCTCCCTGATCAGCGTGTGGTTGACCAGCACGATCGCGTGCGTGTCGTACGAGTACTGGATGTGCACCGGCTCGTTGGCCGTCTTAGCGCCGAAATATGCTCCGGCCGGATTCAGCGAATAATCGTACAAGTGCCAGTGCAGTGACGGCCAGGCATTGTTGAGCATCCAGTAGATCACGCCAGTCGCAGGACTGGCCGCATTCATGTGGGCATTGAAGGCCTCGAATTGCGCGCGGGCATCGTCGTAGTTTTCGAGCTGCGCCTTGGCGACGTAGTCCGCAAGGTCCCTGGGTTCGCCATAGCGCCGCGCCAATGCGGTGTCGAACGGTGCGATCCGCGAGAACGGCGACCAGTCGGCGGCGGCGTGGTACTGCCGTACCTGCGGGCTCTTCCACAGAGCCTCCAGCTCCTGCGGCGAAAGCATGCGGGTGAGGTCGTCCAGCGGCGGAATGCTGGCGCCCGCGCTGGTCTCGGAATTGAAGCCGAACGCGCCGCCCAGCTTGTCGGCATACCAGTACGATGGCGGAACCCATGCGTAGGGCCCGGTCATCTTCATGCCGGACGGTCCGGTTTCGGTGGTGCCCTGTTCCGATGCCGCCGCGATGATCGGCAGCGGCCACTCCTCCGTCCGCAAGGTGTCGACGTACATCTTTGCAATGGCCGGCGGCGGCGCATTGTCGCTGCCGATCAGAAACGCGATCACGGACGGATGGTCTCGCAACAGCCGCGCCTCGCTGGCCATCGAAGCGGCAGCCTCCTTATCGTCGTCGGCGTCCCACGGCTCACCGCCCGTCTTGGCCGCCGATTCCCACTTGTCGCAACACTCCCAGCCGGCCAGTATCATGATGCCGTCACGATCGGCGAAATCATAAAAGCGCGAGTCCTCCAGCTTGCCTTCGCTGCGGATGGCATTGAGCCCGAGGTTGCGCACGTAACTGAACTCCGCCTCCATCCGCTTCGGGTCGTCGCGCAGGAACATGTCCGGTGCCCAGCCGGCGCCGCGAATCAGGACCGGTTTGCCGTTGATGATGAATTGGCGATAGCCCTGGCTGGTGAGCCGGGAGCTGACACTGCGTATGCCGAAGGTCGTGCCGGCCCGGTCAGAGATCGCTCCATCGACGGCGGCAGCCATCTGCAAACCGTAAAGCGGATGCGCGCCCATGCCGATTGGCCACCAGACCCGTGGATGGGTCAGGTTCAGGCCCGGATCGGCAGCCGGCGAAAACGACACTGTCAGTGTCTGCCCGGGTGCGAGGTGGATCGTTCGCCGCAGCGAAACGCCGGCCACCACGCCCGTGATCGTTGCGTCGTGCGCCACCGTATCGAGGTCCCGCGCCTGCACACTCACGGTCAGTGCGGCTTGCGCGAGATCGGGCAGCGACAGGGTGGAGGTCACCTGCGGAAAACGAAGCTCGACCGGGCCCGCCCGCACGATGTCCACACCCCGCCATGGACCCATGTTGTTGTCCGGTGGCGTCGGGTTCCAGTCGACCCAGCCGATCGAGAGGCTCGTCCTCGGATCTCCCGGCCGCACCCGTAACGCAAGGCCGTTGCTGCCTGCATGTACCCAGCGTGTCACGTCGAACTCATGCACGGGATAGGCACCGGCGACGGCGGCGTGGTCGGCCACCAGATGCCCGTTCACCCAAACATCCGCGCTGGCAATCATGCCGTTGATGCGCACCAACGTGCGTATCGCGCGAGTTCCTTTGCCGACGGTGAACTCGGTGCGATACCACCAGGGAACCACGAACACGCTACCGCTGGAATCGGGCTCCGATGCCGCACGGAGGTTGTCGCCGTGGAATACATTCCTGTATGTGCCGTTCTCCAGCAGCCCCGCCATTACCGTCGCGCGGCCGCTTACCGGATACCATCCCTGGGTCGAAAAGCCGGCCGCGGAGATATCGGCACCGCCCTGCTGCGCCTTGGCGCTGGTCTGAATCTCCCAGCTGGCTATGGCGGTCGTGGAACCGGCGCCGCCATCCACCCTGGTGGGCGCGAAGGGTGTCGCCGCGCAGGCGAGCGGTCCGCTCGCGAGTGCAGCAACCGCCGCCAGCGCCACTTTGCTCGAGGATACAGGCTTGGCCGGGCTTCGCATGGTGTCACTTACTCCTTCCGATCACCACTGCCCGCGCACGCCGAGCGTGTAACTGCGTTCGGAGAAGTTCGCGTGTCCCTCCTGACTGGGCCACACGAGATAGAACCGCTCGTACTCGTTGGTCAGATTGGTGCCGTCCAGGAAGATGGTGGCGTATTTGCTCAGGGTGTATTGGATGGACGCGTCGAGATACTCCTGCGGCGCCTCGTACATTTCCAGACCGGCGATGCTGCCCACCTGGTTCTCCACCGCCCGCTTCGAGCGATAGTTGTATGCCGCGCGGACCTGGAAGCGCTTGCTCTGGAACCACAGGATGAAATTGCCCGATTCGGTCGAGTTGTCCTGGAACGGAATCGCGTTCCCGGCCAGATCGGTCTGCCCGGTCTTGCTCGGCGCGTAGGTGGCGTTGACCTCCATGCCGGTATAACGCAGAAGCCCGGGAAGGAAGGTGAATCCCTGCCGGTAATCGACCTCCGCGCCCTGGATGCTGTTACCGCTGCCCTGCACCGGCTCGACGATCGTGATGCACCGGTGGCGCACGATACCGTCCTCGTCCGGCAGGCTGCAATTTTGTACGTTGCCGTTCTCGATGAAGCTCTTCACGTCGATGCGGAACAGCTCGAGGCTGACCATGCTCACGTTATTGATGTAGTACTCGAGCGAAGCGCCATAATTAGTGGAGCGCCACGGGTCGAGGCCCGGATTGCCGTTGGAATTGCCCGCCGCCACTTCGTACAACTGTTGCTTGGGACCGGTCGGGTTATTCGGGTTGGTGACATATGCCAGAGAATAGTTCAGCTCCAGTCCGCCGCCCCAGGTCTGCAGATCGAGCGGCTGCATGTTCTTCGATGCGGCGAAGCGAAGCGTCAGCTTGCTGGTCAAATCCAGCGCCAGGTTGAGATCCGGCAGGACGTCGTAGTAGCCGCGCCGGGTGACCGAGGTGCCAATGTCCGCGGACTCGTCGCCATATAATCCTGGCGCGCCGGACAAATGTTGCGAGACCTCGAGGCTGGTGTGGATCACGCGCACGCCCAGATTACCGCTGAATGGCATGTCACCCAACTGCTCGCCGAAGTCGGTCTGCAGATAGGCGGACGATTCCTTCATCCACACGGCCCATGTGTTTCCGGGATCCTCCTGGGTGGTGGTCTGGGGATAGAGCGACTTCCAATACGCCAGGGGGTTGTCCATGGCGTTGGGATTGACTGCCCAGAAGTTGATCCCCGAGCCGAGAAGGTTGGTGTATTCCTGCCAGTTGCTCGACAGCGGCGCCGCGGCGTTCGGCATCTGAACCGCCGACAACGGGCCCGCGCGGAAGTAGCCCAGTGAGTTGCCGGCGGTGCAGCCACCACCGTTGCCGTCTCCGGCCAGGATCACATCGGCGCCGACGTAGCGCACCAGGCACCCGTTCGGGTCGCTGGCGCCCATGCCAGCGTACACGGGAGCGACCAGAGTGTAGCCGTAGTTGTCAGCGGTATGGATACTGTTGCGCACACCGAAGTCGAGGTGGAAGCCGTGCTGAAGATCGTAGTGTCCATCGAAGCGTAGTGCGGTAATCCCCGCATCGTCGCTGTAGTCGCCCGAGGATTCGATGGTCTTGAACGACCAGCCGTTGGGGTTGGCGAAGTTGGCGGCCATGGATGCGGGCATGCCGATCGTGATGTTGCGTCCGGTGAAATTCGCGACGATCGGCTCGGAGTCCTCGGGAATGCCGATCGGATTGAATACGCGGTTGCCGCCCAGTTGCGACGGATAGATGAAGGTATTGCAGGGCGGCGCCTCGCTCGAGGCGACATCGGGCAGCAACTGATTGGGCCACAGGCAGCCGTCGGAATCGGAAATGTTGAGATCGGTCTCGACAAATGCCTGGGTCGCCGTCTCGCGTATCCCGCGCAGGCTGCCTCTGAAGTTGCCGCCATTGTCGAAATTGATCTCGAGATTGGCGTTCTGCGCGGTAGAGCCGGTATTCTCGACCTGCGAGAACGATTCGACGTCGCCCGGCCACTTTTCGTACACCTGGGTGGTGTAGATCTGAGAGCCGGCAAAAGCCGGGTCCTGCGGCGGCGTATTGTACTGACTCAGCGCGGTGGCGCCGGTGTTCTCCGACTGCAGCGGCACGAAGGTCGCGCCCTGCCAGTCGGTGGAATTGAACTGCAGGCCGACGTCGCGGTTCCACTGCCTCTGCTGCGTGTAGAAGTAGTCGCTGGTCAATGTGAACCCATGACCCATGTCCAGCTGGAACGAAGCATTGCCGGCTTCGCGCTTGCGCTCGATGCTCGATTGGTAGAGGCCGATGTCCTGGCTTCCCATGAATATGCCGTTGGACTTGCCGTCGCCGTTTACATCGACACTACCGTCCGGATTCTGCACGATCTTTGAAGGAATTGGCAGACCGTTCCACGCCCCCACGAAGCCGTTGTAGGCCCCTGCACTCTCAGCGTTTTCACCGTCCAGAACGACGCCATACTGATCGAGGCCCTCGCTCGAGCCTGCGTTGGCACCGTTGCCTTCAGGGCCGTTGCGCGTGGTGTCGGAGAAATCGGCGGAAAGCAGCAAACCCCAGCGACCATCGTCGTTGAATGAAACCAGGCCGCTGGCCTCCGGTCCATTCTTTCGGCTCACGGAGCCCCGTTCCCCGTCGGCGCTATAGCTGAACGTGAATCCATGCGGCAGATCCCACGGCCGAAAGGTGTGTAGATTGAGCGAGCCGCTGATGCCGGTCTCGGTCTGGCTTGCGGTGGGCGACTTGATGACGTCCACCTGATTGAAGAGAGTCGCCGGCAGCGTTTCGAAGTCGGGCTGTTGCGATGTGACCTGGTCCGGAGTGATGAATACCTCTCCGTTCAACATGCTGCCGACTTGAGGCAGGCCGCGCACGTCCACCTGGGCCCCCTCGCCGGCGTTACGATCGATCTGCACGCCGGTGATGCGCTGCAGCGCGTCGGTGATGGTCGTGTCGGGCAATTGGCCGATGCTCTCCGCCGAAATGCTGTCCTGGATGTCCGGAGCCAGACGCTTCAGCTCGATAGAGCGGATCTGCGACTCGCGCACTCCGACGACCGTGATGGTCTGCAACTCGACCGTCTCGCTTGCCTTCTTGGCATCGGCCGCTGGTGTCGTCGGCACGTCTTGGGGCGCGGAACCCTGTGCGCCCGGGTTGTCTGCCGGGGCACCTGTGCGCGGTGATGCCGTGGCCGATGCCGCCATGGCGGCGAGCAATGCCATGGATACGGCGATTGACACGGGGTGCTTGCGATGTAGGTTGGACACAGGCCTTTACCTCTTGATGGATGTCTTCCGTGCCAGGACCGCTTCCACTCGGCGTTTTCCCCTGCGGAATGCGTATTTCACGTACTGCCTATTGCAAAAGTGCCACTCGCGCCAGGGCCCATTGGCCATCGCGCGGGTCACCGGTCGCGAAGATGCACAGGTTGCCGAAGCGCTTTCGCTGCGGCGTCGCAATCCTGGCGTTGAGTTGGATCTGGCCCGACGCCGGCACCGCAGGCGCGAGCGGCAGGGTGGCGAGCAGAGGCCCCTTGCAGGAGTCGGCGTGGATCTCGAACTCGCCTGCCGCGCTCGCCTTCGGCCGTACGACGGCGTCCTTTGCCTCGTCGCCGAAGCGCCATGTCACGCGCGCGACAGTCAAGCTGACGCGCTTGTCGCCTTTCAGCGGGGCACGCTGCCATAGCCAGCACATGTTGCCGACGTCCATCGTGTACACCGGCCTTGGGCCGTGTGTCGGCCGACTGCCGCCGACACGCATTCCCGGCTCGTTTGAGCAGGTTGCAAGGCGGCTACCGTCGCGAGTGAGCAGAGTTGCTGCGGCGACGGCCTGCGTGCGTGGCGTGGCAAGGCCGAAGCCATCAGCCGCGAATGTCGCCGCGCGCAGCGTGATTCTGGCTTGTGCGGACGACTCTATCGGACCGACATACTGTGTGGACGTCGAAGTCGGCACGGATCCGTCCGTGGTGTAGCGGATCTTCCCGTAGTTCGTCTGATTGGACAGTGTGACGTGCAGCGTTCCATTGCTACCCGCCACGTCGAACGCTGGCTCAAACGCGGTGTCGGCATATCCGATGCCAAGAGCACGGTAACGCGCGAGCTCGGCGGTCAGGCGCTGCAAAAAGCCGTTCCAGTCATGCGCACCCGCCGGCGACCAGCCCAGCTCTGACAGGGCGGCGATGCGGGGAAACAGGGCATGCTGGTCGCGCGCGAAACTCGGCATGTACTCCGTCCAGAGACAGGCTTGCACGCCGATGACGCGCCGGGCCTCAGCGGCGTTTGCACCGTCTGGGACGACAACCGTGTCATAGGCCTGGCGCAGCGTCACCTCGGGAGGCTGGCCCGGCCATTCGTCAGCCAGCTCCGATTGATAATGGTCGAAGTACAGCGACTCCTGGGGCGTCAGGACCACGTCGTGGCCCTGCCTGATCGCAGTGAGAGCCACGCGCTCTCTTCCGTGCCACGACATCACCACTTCCGATGCCGGAAGCGTCGCGCCCGCGACCAGCTCATCGTCCCAGCCGACCGGCGTGCGCCCATGCTTGAGGAGATAGCCAGCGACCTGGCCGGTGAACCAACCCTGGAGCTGATCCATGTTGGCGAGCCCGAGCCGGTGCATCCGGGCACGCACTTCCGGCGACGCGCTCCACTGCTGTTTGTCAGCCTCGTCGCCACCGATGGAAATGTATTGCGAGGGGAAGAGGCGCATCACCTCGTCCAGCACGTCGTCGACGAACTGCAGGGTCTTTTCGTCGGGTTTCAGCAACCAGGGACTGACTCCCCACTCTGTCCACACGGATGGACGCTTGCCGGTGACACCCAGCCATGGATATGCCGCCACCGCCGCCTGCGAGTGTCCTGGAAGGTCTATTCCCGGCACGACGGTGACGAAACGTGCTTTCGCATAACGCACGATGTCGCGTACCTGCGTTTCCGTATAGAAGCCGCAGTAGGGCTTGCCGGCACCGCCGGCCAATTCGATGTCGGTACCCACCGCCTCGCGGCACGCGCCGGTTTTCGTGAGTGCCGGGTACTTGGGGATCTCGAGGCGCCAGCCCTGATCCTCCGTCAAGTGCCAGAGCAGCACATTGAGCTTGTCGAGCGACATCCAGTCGATCAGTTTCTCGATGTCGGCGACGCTCTGGAAATGCCGCCCTGAATCGAGTAACAGGGCACGCCATGCGAAGCGCGGGTGATCGTCGATGACCCCGTCGGGAATCTCAGCCTCGCTGCCGCGGCTCCAGCCGCGCGGCGTCAGCAGCTGCCAAAGGGTGACGCTCCCATAGAAGACACCACGCGGTGAGCGGGCGATAACCTGGATACCCTGGGCGCCTACAACAATGCGGTAACCGGCGTCCCCAACGACATGCGCGTGAGGATTTACTTCAAACGTGATCGCGGCGTGCGTGTCGTCCGTGTCCCCCGCGCGTAAGTGCAACCCGCGCGTATCTGTCACCAACCGCACGAACCGATCCGCTATGGGCTGAACTTGCGGGCGGTCCGCGCCACGGACCACGACCAGGGCGCCATCGGCGATCTTCACCGCTCCCGATCCGGCAAGATGCACGGACGCGGGCTGAGGTAACAGGGACCAGCCGGATGCTCCAGGCGCCGCAGCCGCGATCCCCGTCGTCGCAAGCCATACGACCAACGCGACGAGCGTCCCGCCGACACCCGGGGTCCGAAATAACGTCGTCGAGACACCCTCTGCTCGACCTCGTTGGCCGATCGCCCCATTTCTCATGCGCTGCACACGCTATTGATTCGGTCCCCTGACGAATCAATGGTGCGCTGATTGTAATTTGGTGTCAAGCTGGTGGCGTTATTCAATAATCTGCTTATAATAGTTCGGGCGGATGACGAATCAACCTTAGGACAACCATGCCTTCCCAGCCGATGGCGAGTGTGACCCGCCAGTTGTCGCGGCGGAGCGTTTTCGAAGCCCTTCTGCACCGCAGCCCGATATCGCGGGCGGACCTTGCCAAGGTGACCGGCTTGTCGAAACAGACCACCTCAGAGGTCATCGACGCATTCGACCAGCAGGGACTGGTTCGCCCGATCGGCCGAACGAGCGGCAACGTCGGCCGCACGGCAGTGTTATATGAATTGAGCCCGGAAGGTGGCCACGTGCTCGGGATCGACCTGGGAGCCCGGCTGACGGTCGCCCTGGCCGACATTGCGGGCAGGGTCCTCGCCGAGGCCGACGAGCCCACCGACGGTCGCGGCGGAGCCTGGGCACTCGATCAGATCTCCCGTCTCGCCGGCCGTCTGGCCCGTGACAACCACACACACCCGAGCCGGATTCGCTCCATCGTACTGGCCACGCCCGGGGTGGTGAATCCCAGGAGCGGCGCCGTCGAGATGGCGCCCAACATCGCCGGTCTGGGCAATCTCAATGTCGTGGGTCTGCTCGGTGAGAAGCTCGGCAGTCCCGTCGCCATCGAAAATGACATCAATCTAGCGCTTCTGGGTGAGATGTGGCATGGCTGCGCGCAAAACGTTGCCAACGTGGCCTTCCTCGCTCTCGGTACCGGCGTTGGAGTGGGACTGTATGTCAACGGCCAGCTCGTTCGCGGCGAGAACGGCGCCGCCGGTGAGATCGGCTACCTGCCGATCGGTGGCGATCCATTGCAAGCCGAGGCTCGCCTGCAGGGCTGCCTCGAATATCAGGTTGGCGCCGCCGGTGTCATACGGCGATACCGGGAAGCCGGCGGTTCCGACGTCGATTCGGTCAGGCAGGTCTTTGAGCGCGCGCAGGCGGGCGATCCTCTCGCCTCGGGCGTGGTCGACGAGACAGCGCGGCTGACAGGGCTGGCGGCCGCGACGGTCATCGCCACGGTGGATCCCCAATTGATCGTTCTCGGTGGCTCAGTCGGAGCACGGCCGGACTTTGCGGACAAGGTCGCGCGCGTGTTGTTGCGGCTCGCGCCGCGGCCCGTGGAGATTCGCACCAGTACGCTCGGCAAACGCGCGGGCGTCGTGGGCGCCTTGTCCGTCGCCCTGAGTCGACTGCACGATGAGCTCTTCGGCCTTGCGGAGCTCGCCGCGACTCTGCCCCTGCCCCCGTTGCGCGCCTCGTAGTGCATGTCCATGACATTCGAGACTGCCCATTGTTTTGCGGCGGACCTGGGCGGAACGAAGCTAGCCGCGGCCCTGGCCGACGGGCACGGCCGGATCGTTGCGGAAATGACCGAGCCCACGGACCCGCGCGGCGGAGCTTTTGTGGCCGAGCAGATCGCCGGCTGCGCCGATAGGCTGGCACAGACTGTCGGGATTGAAGCCACGCGCGTGCGTCATGTCATGGTGGGAGTACCTGGAGCGATCGATCCCCACTCGGGCCGTGTCTCCCTGACTCCACACATTGCGGGACTGCAGGATTTCGATGTCCTCGGCTATCTGCGCGGCCGCTTCGGGCCGGATGTGGTGATCGAGAACGACGTCAACCTGGCGATGCTCGGTGAGCAGATGCTCGGTTGCGCGAGCCAGTGCCGCAATGCGGCGTTCCTGGCGCTCGGTACGGGCGCAGGACTCGGCCTTCTCATCGACGGCAGGCTGTTCCGCGGGGCGCGCGGCTCCGCAGGGGAAATCGCGGACCTGCCAATCGGTCGCGACCCGACTTCAGGCGCGCCATCTGCCCACGGCGCATTCGAGCGCGAAGTAGGCTCGCTCGCCATCGTCGATCGCTACCGGCGCCGGGGTGGGACTGCCGCCGTCACGGTGCGTGATATTTTCCAGCTCCTCGAGGAAGGAGACCCGATAGCGGCGTCGGTCCTGGACGCGACGGCGCGCTGGGTGGCGCTAGCCGTCGCGACACTGCAATCGCTCCTCGACCTGGAGCTCATCGTGTTCGGCGGCAGCATCGGTGTGCGTCCCGAGTTGTACACACGCGTGCAGCAGGCCCTCCCCGCCCTCTTCTCACGGCCCATCGCTATCGCTCCCAGCCAGCTTGGCGATCGCGCCGGGCTCGTCGGCGCCATCTGCGCCGCGGCGCAAGCCCTGCGCCAACATCGGGAGACCGCGCAGTGCGCCGCGGCCGCCCCCAGCCGCGAGGTCCCTCATGATGGCTGCACGGTGCCGACCCGGTGAATGACGGACCCACAAGCCTCAAGCGGGCGCTGACTCGCTGGGACCTGATCCTCTATGGAGTGATCGTGATCCAGCTCACCGCGCCCATGCCGGTCTTCGGCGTCCTGAGCGGGCGGGCGAACGGTCATGTCGTGACGACCATTCTGCTGGCCATGATCGCGATGGCATTCACCGCGATCAGTTACGGTCGCATGGCGCAGGCGTATCCCAGTGCCGGCTCGGCCTTCACGTACGTGACTCGGGAGTTCTCCCCGCTCCTGGGCTACGTGACGGGTTGGGCAATGCTCATGGACTACGTGCTCAATCCCCTCATCTGCATCATATGGGGCAGCCGTGCGGCAATGAACTTCGCGCCGCAGGTGCCGTATGCAGTGTGGGCAGTTGCATTTTTCGCACTCTTCACCTCGGTGAACCTGGTCGGTATCAAGAACTCGGCACGCATCTCGGGTGTGATTGCCGCGACGACGGGCGCCGTCGTTCTCGTATTCATCGTCTGCGCGGGATGGTATGTCTGGCATCACAATCCGGGCACGCCGGGGTTCTTCACACACCCGTTCTACGACCCCAAGACCTTTCACGTCGGGGCGGTTCTCGGTGGCACCTCGATCGCCGTGCTCACATATATAGGTTTCGACGGCATCTCGACGCTCTCGGAGGAGGTCGAGGACCCTCGCCGCAACATCCTGTTCGCGACCGTCGGAACGTGCATAGTGGTCGGCATCCTGTCGGCGATCGAAGTCTATGCTGCACAGCTGGTATGGCCCACGGCGCTGCCTTTCAAGGATATCGACACTGCGTTCGTGGAGGTCGCCGCGAAAGCCGCCGGGCCCTGGCTCTTCGTGGTGATGAATCTCGCTCTTCTGGTGGCCAACATCGGCTCCGGCGTGGGCTCACATCTGGGTGCGGCGAGGCTCCTTTACGGCATGGGCCGCAGCAACGCCCTGCCTCCTAAATTCTTCGCTGCCGTCGACCCGAAACACCGCATTCCACGCAACAACGTGATTCTCGTCGGCCTCATCGCGCTCGCGGGAGCGCTCCTGATCGACTACGGGCTCGGGGCCGAAATACTGAATTTCGGGGCGCTGTTCGCCTACATGGGCGTCAACGCCGCCGCCCTGGCGCGCTATTACGTGCGCAACCCCTCTAGGAGATTCCGCGATCTGTGGCTCCCGGCGGCCGGATTCGTCACCTGTCTGCTCCTTTGGGTCAACTTGAGCAACGCCGCGAAGCTGGTGGGGGCGAGCTGGATGGTCGTGGGAGTGATCGTCGGCGCTCTGCGCACTCGAGGCTTCCGCAAAGACGTGCTGCGCTTCGAGACCAGTCCCGAGGATTGAGCTCGAGCTGGGAAGCAGTGCCTCCGGAACACGAGGCAGCTGCGCGGGTTGTTCCTATGCATGGCCAAATTCCCTGAGCAGCAAACAGAACCCCGGAAAGGCTCACCTGATGTCGAGCTCGACGAGGCCACGTTCGCGGCTCGCTTCCGCAGCCAGTTCCAGGACCCCGCCTTCGAGCCGCTGACCGAAGCGCTCGACTCGATTACCGCAGCCGCCTGGGACGCCTACCGCAACCACCGCAAGAGCCCGCACACCCGCAGGGCAGGCCCCGGATTCGCCGATCCCGACTATGAGATTGGCGTTGACTGGCTTGCCGCACAGGCTGCCGTTCAAGCCGCGCAGCGGCAGCACGATGACGCCGAAGGGCCGACACGCATCCTTCTCATCAGTGGCTCGTCGCGCAGCGAGCACACCTGCCCGGGCGAGGTTTCCAAGAGCTACCGGCTCATCGAGCTCGCGAGCAAGGTGTTGGCCGCCCATCACGGCGTCGAGCTCAAGGTGCTGGAACTGCACCGGCTCGCGGCTGAATACGGGCGGCACATACATCCATGCAAAGCCTGCTTCTCGACCTCACCCGCGCTGTGTCACTGGCCCTGCTCCTGCTACCCGAACTACTCGCTCGGTCAGACTCAGGATTGGATGAATGAGATCTACCCATTCTGGGTCGCCGCCCACGGCATTCTCATCGTGACGCCAGTCAACTGGTATCAGGTGTCCTCTCCTATCAAGCTGATGATGGATCGGCTGGTGTGCGCGGATGGCGGCAATCCAGATCCCTCGCGAACGCACGGCAAGAAGGTCCGGGAAGCAAAAGCAATCGAGCTCGAAGGCTGGGACTATCCGGCACACTTGGCCGGCCGCGTTTTTTCCGTGATCGTTCATGGCGATGCGGAAGGAGCGGAGGGCGTCCGCCGGAGCTTGTCCGACTGGCTGCGCTCCATGCACCTCGTACCGGCCGGCGCTCTCGCCGAGGTGGATCGCTACATCGGATACTGGAAACCCTACGCGCTCAATCACCTGGAGCTCGACGCCGATCAGGCCATGCAGGAAGAAGTTCGAGTTGCCGCGCGCACGCTACTCGAGGCGGTTCTGGGACACCGGAGCGGCCGGATGATCAGCGCATGCGAGCAGTTGCAGCCCGCGCGGCAGAAATAACGCCCTGCTGATTCTCGGCGCAGCTATTTGCGCTTGAAGAACTGAACGGCCCGTTCGTGCTTTTCCGCCGCGGCGCGCGTCTCGAACGTCCCGAGATTCCGCCGCCGCCGGGTCTTCGGGTTGGCCTTGCGCGAATAAAGCCGGTACTTTCCAGACTTGAGCTTGCGGATCATGCGCTGCGCCTCGCAACTCCCGTGCCGGCGCGAGTAATATCCGAGCGCAACAGACCGCGCGTATCTTGGGTGCGGAGGGGGTTCGGAGATGTCAAAGCGTGCTGGACCGTTGCTGCTGGCGGCTCTCCTGCTCGGCGCGGGCTTCGCGACGCTACCTGCGGCGCTGGCAGCGGGTCCGAAAGTAGGCGACCTGCCGCCCCCGAAGCTCGCCTGGAATCTGAACCTCAGCGACTTCCGCGGCAAGATCGTCATTATCTCGTTCTGGGCATCGTGGTGCCCACCTTGCCGCAAGGAGTTACCCGTTCTGGCGGCGATCCAGAAGCAGGCGACCCGTGACAGGGTCGTCGTATTCGCCGTGGACTGGCAAGACGACCCTGGGATTTTTCAACAGCTCAGGAGAGTGTTGCAGAAGGTGGATCTCACGCTGTTGGACGACTCGGGAGACCACCTGGGCCGCGAGTACGACGTGAATTCGCTCCCGCACATGATCATAATCGGCCGTGACGGTCGAATCGCCGCCATCCACGTCGGATACAACGAGAGCGAGATACCGACGCTCGCAAAAGAGATCAATTTGCTCTGGGCGCAACCCGGCGCGGCGTCCCCTCAAGAGAGCTCGCACTGATGAGTGCGATTCAATCCGCTGGCGGAGCCAATGTATAGCCTGAGCGGCGGCTGCCATTGCGGCAATGTGCAGGTAAGACTCGAGCTTACGCGCGAGCCCGCGAGCTATCGTCCCAGAGCCTGTGATTGCGACTTCTGCCGCAAGCACGGCGCCGCCTATTTGTCAGACCCGCGGGGCACCCTTGCGATTCGGGTTCGAGATGCCTCCAACATGACAGCCTACCGGCAAGGGAGTAGTCTCGCCGAATGTCTCGTCTGCAAAAACTGCGGCGTGATGGTGGGCGTGATCTATCGCAGCGATGACCGGGTCATCGGCGCGGTCAACGTAAAAGCTATCGAAGGTGGAACGGATTTCGCGGCGGAACAGCCTGTCTCACCCAAAGCGCTCTCTGGCGAAGAGAAGATCGCACGCTGGCAGGACATCTGGTTTCCCAACGTCAACATTGCGTTCGCCGACACTTCTGCTTGAGCGGAAGTCATACTAGATTCCGGCATACCAGTCGTAGCCGCGGTCTTCCCAGTAGCCGCCATTGCCGCCCGAGATGCCGCGGAAGTCGCTCACGAGCTGGATGCGCTGGATGTACTTGGCCTGCTTGTAGCCGAGCTGGCGCTCCACCCGCAGCCGCAACGGCGCGCCGTGGGGCACATCGAGCGGTTTGCCGTTCATATCGTAGGCGATGAGCGTTTGCGGATGGTAGGCATCGGCGAGGCCGATGCTCTCGTAGTACTGACCGAGGCTCTGATCACCGCCCTTCGCGGGATCGCCGCCCAGATTGTCAGCGCAGTAAAAGACCACGTACTTGGCGGCGGCCCGGATGCCTGCCGCTGTGAGTAACAGAGACAGCGGGACACCGGTCCAGCCGCCTATCGCACTCCAGCCTTCGACGCAGTCGTGTCGTGTGATCTGACTTCGCGCGGGAAGCCGGCGAAGGTCCGCGATGCTCAGTGACAGCGGATGCGCAACCATGCCGTCGATCCGCAACCGCCAGTTCACGAAATTCGCGGCGGCCTGGCGGCCATAGTACGTGCCGCCCGGCCTGAAGGTCCCGTTGGGCTTGAAATAGGGCGAGATGTCGGACGGCTTGTATTGCCGCGCCATCTGGCCGCCGGCGAGCAGGAAGCGTTGCGTGGCGCGGGTCCAGCCCTGCGCGACCGCCAATACGCGCTGGAAGCTCTCGCTGTCCGTCAGCGCGTCGGCGTGGAAGATCTTGCTGCACCCGCTGAGGAGCAGGCCGCTGCCCGTGAGACCGCCAATCAGCGCCTGGCGGCGGGTGATGATCGTCATTTCAGTCGTGCTCCGGGGGGACGGCGTATCGGCCGGTGATCATCGAGCGCAGCTCGTTGAAGGGCCCCGCGAGCACCACTTCGATGAGGTGGATCGCGATGAACAACACGATCGCCGAGGCGAATAGAAAGTGCAGAGTACGCGCGCTCTGTCGCCCGCCCAGCACCACGACCAGCCAGGGCGCGAATGCATCGAGGCCCGGCGACATGCTCAGGCCCGTCAGCACCATGCCGATCACTAGTATCACCAGGCCGAGATAGGCGAGCCGTTGCAGGACGTTGTAGCGCTTGGCGGCCTCGCCCTTGGGATGTCTCAGTTTGAGGTGGTCGATGATTGAGCGCGGGATGGCGCGCAGATCAGTCCCGGTCGGCCATAAGTTGCGCTGCAGGTGCCGGCTGGCAAGACTCCATGCCTGGTACAGTGCGCCGTTGACGAGCAGTATCCATGCGAAGAAGAAATGCCAGTGGCGGGCATCGGCCAGGTCCATGTAGCTGGGTATGGTCATCCAATCCGGCCACGCGCGTAGAGCTAGGAATGGCTTGTCGAGATCCGCTCCCGCTTGCCCCCAGTAGAGTCGCGGATGAGCGTTGAGGATGTTGAGCCCGCTGCCGATCATGATGAAGATCGTCAGCGCATTGATCCAGTGCGTCAGGCGGACCGGCCAGGTATGCCGGTGGATGACTTCCCGCCGCTGGCGGGCGCCTCGTTTATCGGTTTCGGGTACCGCTTCGGCGGGAGGGGTCGACATTTCTCTCCTTCAGTTTGCAAGAGGCTCGCATACGCCCACGGCCTGCCCACCCACTATTTCGCGGCCGGTGGCGCAATGTTACAGCTGCCGAGGAGAAGCCGCCTCACCAACGCAGCAACCGGGCCCCGATGATGCCCCCGAGGGTAGTCGCCGCCGCGATTCCCAGCGTGTACCAGGTAGCCACGAAAGCGGCTGCCTGTTCCGGACAGTGCAGCCCGTAGAGCGTGGCGGCAAGCGCGCCGGCCAGGAAACCTGCTGCGGCGCCCGTCAGGGCCAGCCGGGTGGGCGCCAGCTTGCGAATGGCCGTGATCAGGGCGGCGTAGATCGGCGCCGCGAGCAGCAGAATGAGCGGCGAGCAGACCTTCCAGGTGTGGCCCAGCCATAGGGCGAGGCGGCCGGCGGGTGCGGCAAAGAAGATCTGACCGGTCCCCAGGGCGAGCATGACGAGGACGATCAGCGCGGCCACGGGCAGAGCCGCACCGATCGTGGCGCCGGGCACAGAAAGTCGCCGCACGCTGATCACGCCCGCTACCGTCAGCAACCCCGTGTAGGCGGCCTTCATCCAGAACCATGGCTGCTGCGCGGCTATGAGCAGCGGTTGGCAGCGCAGCCCCAGCGCGACAATGACGAAGGTCACCAGGCCGCCCGCGACGAGAGCCGCAAGCAGCCTTCTGTTGACGACCCCAGGCGGGGTCGCCCGCACATCGCGCGCGAGAAGCGCTATGAAGTCAGATGTTCTCATCGCGTAGAGCCTGACTCAGCCATTTGAGGCTTCGATGCAGCATGACGCGCGCTGACACGGCGGTCACACCGCGTTTCTGCGCGGCTTCCTCGACGGAGAGGCCCTGCAGCTTCACATCCTCGATGAGAGTTCGCTGCCGCTCGGGCAAACGTTGCAATAGCCGGTCGAGATCGTTACGTACCGCCCCCTCCTCAGCGTCGCCCGTGGAAAAAAGAGCATCGGCATCCTCGAGCGGGACCTGAATCGCCCGCTTCCGGCGACGCAGATGATCGATGAGCTTGTAACGGGCCAGGGCGTACGCCCACGGGGTGAATGGAAGAGACCGGTCGTAGCTGTCGCGCTTCAAATGGACTGCGAGGAGCGTCTCCTGCACGAGGTCTTCGACCTCGGCGGCAGCGGTGCCGATACGGCGGCCAAAATATCCACGGAGGTAACGGCCGAGGGCCTCGAGAAGCTCACGGTGTGCGCCCGAATCCCCCTCCAGGCTGCGGCTCATCAGCGGCCGGAGGCGCTCTTCGGTGTCCTGCTGCAGCACGGGTGGTCGACTCACCCGCGACGCGCGGGCCGGGCGATTCTAACGCGGGCGGTTCGCAAACCACAAACCAAAAAAAAACCCACGGCCCTGTAACACCGGCGGCCCGGCTGCGAAATAGGCGGATGAACGAACACCAAACCAGGAGACCCCCATGCGGTTGCGAAACCTGACTCGATTCATGACCGGGCGCGCCGGCATAGCCGTAGCCGCCTCCTTCCTCGCGGGCGGTCTGGCGCTTGCCGGCGAGCCCGACCGCGGCCTGCTCGTTCTGACGAGCACGAATGATTCGAACGCCAATCACGTTCTGGTATATCAGTTAGAGACCGGCACCGATCCCGCTCTCTCTTTGGTGCAGACGTTGCCCACTGGCGGCAGTGGTGGTGCGAGCGGCAATGCCGGCATCCTGCAAATGAAGGATGACTTCGGCGCCGTGGCAAACTACGGCTCAAACAGCGTCAGCGCACTCGAGAGAGAGGGAGACTTCGTGCGGGTCAGGGGGCGGATCAGGCTCGCGTCCGGGTGCTCGAAGCCCGACTCGGTGGCTCTCACGGATGAGCAGCTCTTTGTCGCTGGCGCAAACTGCGTGGAGAGCCACGCGTGGCCGTCGGGTGCCCTGGACGGCGCGGTCGTCCGCCTCTCCGATGCGTCGGCCGCCCAGGTCGCGGTAGGGAAGACCTGGGGCGCAGTGACCTTCACGTCCGGCTCGGTCACGCAAGTAGGTCTCACGGGTTGGGGTACTCTGAACGGCTCCGTCACTTCGATCGCCCTGCCAGGCGACGCCAACAACACCCCCTTGGGCGCCGCGTTCTGGGGCGACATTCTCGGCTTCACTCCAGCGCATAGTCCCGACAGCTTTGCAATCGTGGATGCGCGGCGGAACGTCTATCCGATCACGGGGCCAACGCCACCCTATCCATCCAACGCGCCGTGCTGGGTGGCGAAAGGGCCGGGCAATACGTGGTACACGAGCAACAGCCCCGGGCACGCGATCTCCATATTCTTCGGCGACGGCCGGGGCGGAGTGTTCTACAAGTCCTTGCCTCTGCCCGGTGCGCCGACCGATATCACGGTCGCGCGGGATCACAAGTGGCTGGCTGTCATCTACTCGGCGAACGGCAGCAGCTATGTGGCCGTATTCGCGATCGACAGATACGGCGACCTGACGCCGGAAGCCACGGCGAGCGCCATCGGAGTGCCTGCGTTCAGCGGCGTTGCAATCAGCGAGTGACGGAATGGTCCAGGCAGTCGCCGCAGTACCGGCGGCTGCCTGACCAACGGCAGGCCCGGCCGGCCTAAGCTCCCGGCGGTGGTACCGGCCTCTTTTGCAGAAAACTCCCTGTAGGCAGGCTGCCCACGTGGAAGTAGTTGCTTTCCGCGAGGGCCTCGTAGAGAGGCGGCGTGAAGAAGGCCGAGATGCGCGAGGCAATGAGTGCCGTTGCCATCATCGGAATGACCATTCCGGTGCCGTTGGTCATCTCCATCACGATGACAAACGACGTAATCGGTGATTGCGTGACCGCCGCGAGATATCCCGTCATGCAGAGCGCGATCACCGCCGACATCGGCGCCCAGCCGAACGCCGCGTGCACCCACTGCGCGACTCCCGCGCCGATCGAGAGAGTCGGCGAGAAGAGCCCGCCCGGAATGCCGGCCATGTAGGTCACCACCATGGCGCCCCACTTGGTGAGCCCATAGGCTTCGGAGAGCGGCGCCGTGCCCGTCAGAAGATGGCGTGCCTGGTCGTAGCCACTGCCCCATGTCTCTCCGTGCGTACCGACGCCGAGCGCCGCCACGAGCAGCCCGATGACCAGCGCATAGAGCAACGGCCAGCGCGCGCGCAATGCGATGAGCCAATTCGGCATCCACGTTCGCCAACGCAGTACTGCCAGGTTGAAAGCCGCGCCGAAAAGGCCACAGAGCGCCGCTGAGAGGATCACCGGCAGCACGAACGCGTCACCCAGGTTCTGCGGCACGTTGATCTGGCCGAAGTAGAGATAGTTGCCCGCGAGTGCGAGCGAAGTCAGGCCGGAAAACACGACGGCGGTGATCATGATGCCGTTGGTGCGGCTCTCGAAGTCACGCGCCAGCTCCTCGATGGCGAAGATGATGCCGGCAAGCGGGGTGTTGAACGCCGCCGACAGTCCCGCTGCCGCACCGGCCAGCAGCAGCCTTCGCTCGAGCAGCGAATTGCGATGCGGATAGAAGCGACGGGTCTCCGCCATGATCGCCGCGCCGATGTGCACCGTCGGCCCCTCGCGGCCGATGGTGAGGCCCCCCAGCAGACCGATGAGAGAGACGACGATCTTCCCGACTATGACGCGCAGCCCGAACAAGCGGCGCATCAGCGTGTCCTCTTCCGCGCGCGGCGCATGAAGCGCAGCAATCACCTGCGGAATGCCGCTGCCCTCGCTACCCGTGAACCAGCGCCGGGTGAGGAAGAGCGCCAGAACGGTCAGCGCCGGTGTGATCACGAAGGCGAGCCAGGGGCGGCCGGCGATCAGGTGGAGAAAGGCATTGGAAGCGTCCGTGCTCAAGTCGGCATACGCAACCGAGACCAGGCCCACGAGAAGCGCCGCCGCCCATGGCAAGCCCACCTGGAGAAAGAGCCGCCTGGATTGCGCGCCGAGGAGCCGGCGCTTTGCTCGTTCGCGGAGTCTCTCCCGGGCCGCGATTGGCTTGTCATTCATGGGCTTGCCTCGAGCAGCACAATAACGTAATACTTATGGTGCTGCACGCGCTCGAGGGCCGTGCGGAGTTCCCACTTTGCGAAGCTGTCGATGCGCCTGGGCGCAACGCGCTCGCGAGCAGCTGCTCGCAAGCGCGTGAGGGACCCGCACGTATGCCGTCAACGATCCACCGGACCGAGAGTCTCTTCATGTTTGCCGACCGGCGCAGCCCGGCGGCATTCTGGCTCGGCGCGCTGCTCACGGTAGTCGGCGTACTGCTGCACATGCCGATGTTCCTGATGGCCCGGTCGATGCACTACCGGATGGCCGGCATGCCGATGGGTACCGGCATGCTGTGTGGGATGGCCCTCATCGTTGGTGGTATTGCCGCGGCGCTATACGGACTACGACCCAAGGAAGCCAGCGCTGAGGCAGCGGCGTTCCACGAGCGGATCGTCGCCCCGGAAGATGCGTCGCTGACCGCTTGGCACTGGATCGCCGGCGCCGCGCTCGTGATGGCCCTGGTGGTCGACACCATGAAGATCAGCAGCCTGGGATTCGTGATCCCGGGGATGCGGGTCGAGTACGCGATTACCCCGGCTGGCGTCGCGCTCCTACCCCTCTCGGCGTTGACTGGAGCGACAGTGGGCTCGTTCGTCTGGGGCGCCCTCGCGGATCAGTATGGCCGCCGCGCGACCATCCTGCTCTCGGGGGTGATGTTCATCGGCACCTCCATTTGCGGCGCCATGCCGTCTTTTCACTGGAACCTCGTGATGTGCTTCCTCATGGGAGGCTCCGCGGGCGGGATGCTGCCTGTGGCGTACGCTTTGCTCGCGGAGATCATGCCGACACGCCATCGCGGCTGGAGTCTCGTCCTCATCGGTGGCGCGGGCACCCTGGGCGGGTACCTGGTTGCGTCGGGCATGTCGGCGCTGCTGCAACCGATATTCGGCTGGCGCATCATGTGGTTTCTCAACCTGCCTTCGGGGTTGCTCCTCGTCGCGCTGAGCCCGCTCATCCCGGAATCGGCCCGCTTTCTCCTCCACATTGGAAGGCCGCAGGAGGCGCGCGCCACGCTCGCGCGCTTCGGCTCGGTCGTGGTGAATGAGACCGCGGACTGGGACGATGAGGCGAAGCTGGACCACTCTCATCTGCCTCCGATCGACACACGCTATCTTGGCACCACGGTTGCGCTCACCCTGGTGGCGCTCGCCTGGGGCCTGCTCAGCTATGGGGTGCTGCTGTGGCTCCCAGGCCAGTTGATCGCGGAAGGTCATGACATGGGTGTGGCGGCGGCGATCATCGCTCGCTCGACGTTCATTTCGGCGCCCGTCATCGTCATAGCGGCGCTGCTGTACTCCCGCTGGAGCACCAAGGGGGCGCTACTCGTCATGATTGGCATCTCCGCGGCCGGACTCCTCGCGCTGATGCTGCGCGAGAGTGGCGCGCACGCTGCGGCCAACCCGGTCGTCGCGCTCACGCTGCTCATCGTCGGCTCGACCGGCGTCATCTCCATCATCCTTCCGTACACCGCCGAGAGTTATCCCATCCGCATCCGCGGTCGCGCCACCGGGTGGGTCGCGGGCGTCAGCAAGAGCGGCGGTCTGGTGTGTCAGGGCCTGGGCAGCCTCGCCCTAGTGCCTGCGATTGGCACGGCTGCGCTGGAGACCGCCGTGCCCGTAGCGCTGGGTCTCGCGCTGCTCTCGCTCTACGGACATGAGACGCGCGGCCGCGATCTGCGCGAGCTGGAGAGAACCCGACCGCAGCAGTCGTAATCGGCCGCGTCGGATCATCAGTCCCGGCTCCGCAAGTGCCCCGTAGCCAATTCGTGTGCCTAAAAGGCCCAAAATGACAGCGCTACGCTTTTTTTGACAGCGCTAGTCATTCTGGCATAATCGCGGCACCACGATCTGAACATGCGCCGCTCGAGCGGCCGCAGGCATACACCCGGGGGGCGACGATGTACTTCAATTCAAAACCGCATGGCAGAAGGGTTATTTCACTCTGCGGATCGATCTTGGCCGCCGCCGGCGCGGCGCGGCCCGCGATATCGCAGACCGCACCTCTCGCCGAGGCGCCCACCCAGCTCGAGTCGATCACCGTGACCGCCACTCGACGCAGCGAGGACCTGCAGTCCGTACCGGTCGATGTCTCCGTGATCTCGGGCGGCACCGTCCAGCAGTCCGGCATCCACGAGCTGTCGGATTTGAAGGACTTGAGCGCCAGCCTGAATTACACCCCGATCACGACCAACGGCGGCGGCTATCAGATCCGGGGCATCGGCGCGAATACCTTCGACAACTCGGTGGAACAGGGTGTAAGCGTCGTGGTCGACGATGTCGTGATGCTGTTTCATCAACAGTTCGGTCTGCTGGGTCTCAACGACATTCAGCAGGTGGAAATCCTGAAAGGCCCGCAAGGCATGCTGTTCGGCAAGAACGCGGACTCCGGGGTCATCTCGGTGACGACGCAGCAGCCGCAATTGGGAACCTTGTTCGCGTTCGCCAACGCCGAATACGGCACTCGCAACGACCGCAACATAAACGCCAAGCTCAATATTCCGTTAAGCGACACGATGGCCGTCAGCGCCAGCGCCTTTTCTCAAGGCGAGGGCGGCCCCGGTTTCTACACGGCACCGACGCTGCAGCACGAGCGGCAGGGCAACACCCAGGAAAACGGAGTTCGCGCCAAGCTTCTGTATCGGCCCTGGAGCAATTTGAGCTTCACGCTCTCGGGGGATTATGCCAGCCATCAGGATAATGCGGCGCGGGTGCAGGGCGTTCAAACCAACGCGGCGCTGCTCGATGAGCAGATCGCCTACGACGCGGCGCCCGGGATTCATCAGACCAACAACGCCGACTCGACCGCCTCGTATTACAACCGCGGGGAATACGGCACCTCGCTGAAGGTCGACTATGAGTTCAGCGGCTATTCGCTCACCTCCATCTCTGCGTGGCGCCAGGCATCGACCACGCAAAACTTTCCGGTCGACATGGTGCCGTCGTTTTACTTTCCCATCAACCTGTCGACGGCGCAGGACCGGCAGGTGACCCAGGAGATTCGGCTGGCATCGCCGCGAGGTCGCTTGCTCGAGTATGTGGCGGGGGTCTATTACGCCGATGTGCAGGAAGACACCACTATCCAGCAGGCCGGCCAGCTGGGCAAAACCTCACTGCCGCTCAATACCTACCAGAGCCTCACCAACGGCGAGAACCATCAGGCTGACGGCAGCACGAGTGCGGCGGCATTCGCCCAGGGCCTCGCGCATCTTACGGACAGACTGTCGCTGTCGGCAGGGCTACGCTACACGCACGACCGGCAGACCGCGTCCTTGATTCAATTGCCCGTCGGCGGCTATACGCAGATCGACATTGGGGCGAAGCCTACCGCACCGTCCGGCGCGGTCGACGGCAGCAATGTATCGTACCGCGCAAGTCTCGCCTATAAGATCACGCCTGACTTCAACGTGTACGGCACCTACGCCACGGGATACAAGGCACCTGGGGTCGCATACATCACCGCCATCAGGCATCCATTCCTCGCGGAGCACGCGCGACTTTGGGAAGCGGGCATTAAGAGTCTGTGGCTCGGCCAGACGCTGCGGCTGAATCTCGGACTCTATGATGAGCGCTACACGGATTTCCAAGCCTCGGAGCTCACGCAAATCGGGCCGATACTCGCGATCTCGATCAATAACGCGGGCGAATTGCGGACTCGCGGCGTCGACATGGATCTGGAATACAGGGCCACCGACAACCTGTCGTTCGTTTCAACCACCAATTTCAGCAACGCGGTTTATGTCGATTACCGCAGCGGCGCCAACGACTATGACGGCGATCCGTATCCGAATGCGCCACGCTGGTCGAGCACGCTGGGCGCGCGCGCCTGGCAGTCGCCCCGGGGCACCTATCGAATCACGGAGTATCTGAATTATTCCTATCGCAGCGCGGTCATCGGCATCGTCGGCAATCCGCTTTCCCGCATCCCCGGCCACGGCGATCTGGCGATGCGGCTGGGCCTGGAGCCGGCCGACGGCAAATGGGGTGCGGGCCTGTACGGCCGCAATCTGCTCGATCAGACCTATCCCACCGGCGTGATCGCCTTCAACGGCATCCTGCAAAGCTTCACACCGGATGCGCGACGCACGATCGGCGCATACATCAACTTCAACTTCTGAGCGACATGGCTCGAACCCATGGCGGCAGAGCTCATGACCAGTACAGAAGAGTTCATCGCGGCAAGGAATTTCCTGCTGCCTTACAGGAAGGACCCGACCAAGCGGGCTCAGGAATTCCGCTGGCCGCGGTTCGACAATTTTAATTGGGCGCACGACTACTTCGACGTCATTGCCCGCGGCAATGACCGGCCGGCGCTCAAGATAGCCGGCAGCGCTGGAATCGAACACGTTCTCTCGTTTGCGGAGTTGGCGCGACGCTCC
The DNA here is from genome assembly GCA_036489335.1 of Steroidobacteraceae bacterium. Taxonomy (GTDB): domain Bacteria; phylum Pseudomonadota; class Gammaproteobacteria; order Steroidobacterales; family Steroidobacteraceae; genus 13-2-20CM-66-19. Next base: position 36,954 of record DASXFY010000047.1, on the reverse strand, counting down.
TCACAGGTCGCGAACTTCCTGGCTGCGCAAGGCATCGGCCCCGGCGATCGCATTTTGCTCATGCTGCCGAACATCGTTCCGCTTTGGGAGGTCATGCTGGCGGCGATCAAGCTTGGCGCGGTCATTATCCCGACCACGACGCTTGTCGAGCGGGCGGAGCTGGAAGATCGGCTCGTGCGAGGCCGGTCAAAGGCGATCGTCACGACTGCGCCATTGGCCGATCGACTTGCGGGGATCGATGCCGCCGCGTCCCGGATTGTGGTGGGCGAGGCGCGAGCCGGCTGGGTGGCCTACGATCAATCGTACGGTGAAAGTGACCGCTTTGAGACCACCAGACCAACGCGTGCGGATGATCTTCTGCTGCTGTATTTCACTTCTGGTACCACGGCACGCCCCAAGATCGTCGCCCATACGCATGTGAGTTATCCCGTCGGGCATCTCTCGACGATGTACTGGCTCGGCCTCAGACCCGGAGACGTGCACCTCAATCTGAGCACGGCCGGCTGGGCCAAGCATGCCTGGTCCTCGTTCTTTGCCCCCTGGAACGCTGAAGCCTGCGTGCTCAGTCTCCAATACGAGAGATTTGACGCGCGAGCGGTTCTGGATCAGATGGTTCGCTGCGGCGCCACTACCTTCTGCGCTCCGCCCACCGTGTGGCGGCTACTGATTCAGCTGGACCTCGCAAGCTGGCGGGTGCACCTGCGGGAGGCGACGAGCGCGGGCGAGCCTCTCAGCCCGAACATCATCGAGCGGGTCCGGGAGGCCTGGGGGATCACGGTACGCGACGGATTCGGGCAAACGGAAACGACGGCCCAGATCGGCTGCCCTCCGGGAATCGCGGTCAAGCCCGGGGCCATCGGGCGGCCATTGCCAGGTTGCCCGATTGCGCTCCTCGATTCCAATGGGCGCCCCGCCGAGGAAGGCGAGATCTGTATCGACCTCGAGCAACAGCCACTCGCCCTGATGAGCGGCTATCTCGATGATCCTGAGCGCAGCGCTCAGGCGATCAGAGAAGGCTACTACCATACCGGCGACCTTGCATCACGCGACGCCGATGGATATCTCACTTACGTCGGCCGTATTGACGACGTGTTCAAATCATCGGACTACCGCATCAGCCCGTTCGAGCTCGAAAGCGTCCTGATTGAGCACGAATGGGTGGCCGAGGCGGCGGTGGTGCCATCACCGCATCCGGTGAAGCTTTACGTGCCGAAGGCCTTTGTCGACTTGGTGCCGGGCGGCGCGCCTGATGCGCAAACAGCGCGCTCGATCTTTGATCACGTGCGCGCACGCCTGTCACCCTACAAGCGTGTGCGGCGAATCGAGTTCGCGGCATTGCCGAAGACGATCTCGGGGAAGATCCGGCGGGTTGACCTGCGTAATGCGGAACATGAGCGGGGAGCACAACCTGGGCGCAGGGCCTGCGAATTCTGGGAAGAGGACTTTTCGGGCGAAACCTGAGCGCGCCGCACGGGTTTCTCGTTGGACCTCACCCTAGTTGCGTGGAGATGAGGTCGAGCCGCGCAGGATTATCCTGTGATGAAATTGCTCGGATGAGACGGAGCGGGACTTAGCCTGGCGTGCCTTGGCGGCGATGCTTCCAAAAAGCAGTTTGGCGGCGCCCGCCGCCATCTCCCGAATAGGTTGATGCACGGTGGTCAACGTCGGCCAGGTGATCAGCGCAACCGGCGTGTCATTGAATCCGGCGATCGAGACGTCTTCCGGCACGCCGAGCCCCAACTCATGAGCGGCCGTGATGCACCCCGCCGCCATGTCATCGTTGGCGGCAAAAATCGCGGTCGGCCGATTCGCTGCTTGCAACAGCGTGCGGGCGCAAGCGTGGCCGGTCTCGAACGAGAAGTGACCCTGCGCCACGAGATTCAAGTCCGGCTCGATCCCGCGATCGATGAGCGCCCTGCAAAAGCCCTGGTAGCGCAGCCTCGAGGCGGAATGCTGCGGGTGCCCTTTGATGAATCCGATGCGGCGGTGACCCAGATTGAACAGAGAAGTCGCCATTTCGTACGCGGCACCCTCATGGTCCATGTGAACCGAGAGAGAACGGCCCTGGGGCGGTGAGGGGGCGATGACGACATGCGGCACCCTGTCGCGCCGCAAGGCGGCGAGCACCAGCGGATTGTCCGACACCGTCGGCGTCAATATGACTCCGTCCACGCGGGTCTGCGCAATCATCGAAGGGACATCATGCAGCATCTGCGTCGGATCCGCCGAACAGGTCTCGACCAACAGGTGATAACCATGAGCCCTGCATACGTCGAGGATGGCCTCCTGCACGCAATCCATGTAGTAAGCGCTGGGGTTGTTGTACAGCAGACCGATCAGGAACGAGCGAGTGCCAGCCAGGGCGCGCGCGGCCGGATTGGGACTGTAATTCAACGCCTTGACGGCCTTCTGCACGCGTTCCCGGGTGCTGGGCTTGATGCTGGCGTCATTGTTGAGGAAGCGCGAAATGGTCTTGATCGCGACTCCCGCCTCGCGCGCGACATCGCTGATGGTGGTGCGGCGCAAGCTGCGTGTTGCGGCCTTCTGCGGTTTTGGCATCGCTCGCATTATAGTGCACCATTTCTCCGATTGGGCCCACCGGGTGATTTCCGCCGATCGGATCTACCTGCGGCGGCGGCGACATGAGAGGCGATTTGCCGCAAAGGCCGAAGCGCATCTCGAGGCTGCGAGCATGGCCTGACAGCGCTGGGGCTTTCTTTGACAGCGCTAGTCATTCTGGCATAATCGCCGCACGACAACCTGAACACACTCGGGGGCGACGATGCGACAGGGCCTGGAACCGACGGACGGCGCGCATTGCAATTATTGCCTCTAAGCGCCATGGCTCGAACGCATTCTGTGCCCGATACAATCTCCGAGCCGGCCAAGCTGGCTTATCGTGCGCTGCTCGATTTTGTTGAGCGTCGGATTGCCACCCAGGCGCCGGCATTGCCGGGGCCGGACGATCAGACCGGGTGGCGCGAAGCGCAGAATCGCTTCGCGAGCCTGACGGCGCAAGTTTTCGGCACTCTACCCGACGGTCGATTTGCGTCCTCGGAGGCCGTGCTCGACGGCGTGCCGGCCATCGACATCAAACCCGCGCTGCCACTGGCGGCGGACGCCGTAATTGTTTATCTGCACGGCGGAGGATATGTGTTCGGCAGCGCGCGTTTGAGCTTGCCTGACGCTGTCTCGATGGCGGAGCTCACGGGCTATCGGACTTTGTCCATTGACTACACGCTGGCGCCGCACGCGAAGTGGCAGCAGATTACCGATGAAGTTGCGCGTGCGCTGCACGCCCTGCAATCTGAAGGCTATGCGGCGCGGCGTATCGCCCTCTGCGGCGATTCAGCCGGCGGCAGTCTGGCCGCGGGTGCGGTATTGAAAATGCGCGACCAGGGTTACGCGTTGCCCGGCGCTGTGGTGCTGCGCTCGCCCTGGTCGGACATCGCCGAGATCGGCGATACCTACGAAACTTTGCAAGATGCCGATCCGATGCTGTGCTACCGGCGAGACCTGGCGGCGGCGGCGCTCGCTTATGCTCGAACGTCGGACCATCGCCATCCGTACGTATCTCCCGTGTATGGCGATTACAGCAAAGGCTTTCCGCCGACGCTGATTCAGGGCGGCACACGCGACATCTTCGTGAGCAATTGCGTGCGCCACTTCCAAGCGCTCGAATCTTGCGGCGTACCGGCCAAGCTCGACCTGTACGAGGGCATGCCCCACGTGTTTCAAAAGACTTGTGCGGGCACGCCGGAAGCCGACCTTGCCATGCGCAAGCTGCGCGATTTCCTGCGCACGCACATTCCCGCGTGAGCGCCAGCGCCGACATGCCGATCGCGACCACCCATGAGCTGGTGGGTGAACAACGCGAGGGTTCTCTGGATCTCTGGTTCGCGGCGGCGTTGATCGCCGCCTACTTCGGCGCCTGGATCACCGTCATGACCCCCATCATGGTCACCCTGCCACTGCGCGTTGCGCAGATCAGCCCAGGCGACAAAACCGTGAATCTCTCATCGATCCTGGGTGCAGGTGCGCTGATGTCGGCGCTTGTCGGACCGATCTGGGGCCATCTATCCGATCGCACCGTATCACGCTTGGGCAGGCGGCGCCCCTGGCTGCTCGCCTCCATAGTTCTCACTCCCTTGAGTTTTACGGTCGTTGCCCTGGCCACGCATATCTGGCAGATGCTGCTGGGGTGGTGCACCGTCGTGCTCACACTCAACATGGGCCAAACGGTCATGAACGCGTGCGTTCCTGACGTTATACCGGAGCGCTATCGCGGTCGCGTGTCCGGTTTGATCGGACTGTCGTTTCCCGCGGGTCTCGTGGTCGGCACCCTTCTCGCGCAAATCCTACGGCGCCATGTCGCGCTCATGTTCGTCGCGCCGCTGGCATTTTACCTTGCGGGGGCGATCTGGCTGCTCACCGTCTTACCCGACCGCGTGGTCCCGCGCGAACGGACCAGGCTGTCGGCCATGCATCTCATTGCCGCCTTCTGGGTCAACCCCTTCAGCAACGCGGATTTCGGCCTGTGTTGGTTGAATCGGTTCCTCGTCGTGCTCGGCTACGCGGTGTTCCTCAGTTATCAATCTTATTATTTGATGGATCACCTCGGCGTGGCCGCATTGCAAATTCCCGCAATGGTGTTTCGGGCCACGACTTTGTCGAGCATTGCGACCCTGATCGCCTGTCTGTCAGGCGGCTGGGCCTCCGATTTGATCGGTCGGCGCAAACCCTTCGTCGCAGGCGGCGTGCTCATGATGGCCATGGGCCTGGTATTGCTCGGCATCGGCAGCTCGCAGTCCGCCTACTATCTGGGCGCAACCATGACCGGCTCGGGAGAGGGGCTGTATTTCGCCGTGGACCTTGCGCTGGTCTCGGCGGTTCTTCCGGATAAACTCAACTCCGGCAGGTACATGGCGGTGATGACGCTGGCGAGTCTATTGCCCCAGTCGCTGGCGCCGGCCTTGGCGCCATTCGTTCTCGCCCTGGGCAAGGGCGGAAATTATCCAGCATTGTTCGTGGCGGCGACAGTGGTCTCGATCCTGGGTGCCCTGGCGGTGATTCCCATTCGATCGTCGCGATGACATGTCCGACCCGCAACCGAATTTCATCCTGTTCATGGCCGACGAGCTGCGCGCCGACGCGTTGGGCGCCTACGGCAATCCGGTCGCGAAAACACCGAACTTTGACGCCCTGGCCAAGGGCGGCACGATGTTTACACAGTGTCACGCCCAGTTCCCGGTTTGCGGCGCGTCGCGCTGCAGTCTGCTTACGGGCTGGCCGGCCAGCGTGCGCGGACATCGATCGCTCTATTATCTGCTGCGCCCGGAGGAGCCGAATCTCTTCCGCTATCTGCGTCAGGCGGGATATGACGTGTTCTGGTTCGGTAAGAACGATGCGTTGGCGGCCGCGAGCTTTCGCGACAGCGTTACCGCCTGGAGCGATTCGCGACCCTCGCTGGCGCCGGAACAGCTGCTGACAAATGACAGCGTCACGCCGGGCTCGGTCACGATGCTCTATCCGCCGGATGAGGCCAGCCGCACCGAGACCGGCGACTATTTGAATCTGCTCTCGGTGATCGGCATCCTGGAGCGGCGCGAGGCCGCGCGGCCCTTCTGCATTTTCCTGCCGCTGCTCAACCCTCATCCGCCATACCGCGCACCCGCGGATTTCCACTATTTGTATCGCGCCAGGGACATTCCACCGCTGCTGCCGCCCGGTCTGCCCAAGAAGCCCGCGTTTCACGCCGGCTTGCGCAAATATTCGCGGCTCGCAGTCGTGCCGGAACTCACATTGCGCGAGCTGCGCGCCGTCTATCTCGGACAGGTGAGCTACACCGACTGGCTGTTGGGCGAATTGATGGAAGCGCTCGCTCGCACCGGGCATACGCGCGACACAGTCGTCATCCTAACCTCCGATCATGGAGATTACGCCGGTGACTACGGGCTGGTCGAGAAGTGGCCGAGCGGTCTCGAGGACTGCCTGACACGCGTACCACTCATAGTCTCCGTGACCGGCGCCGCGGCGGCGCACGTCGTTTCCGAGATGACGGAGCTGTTCGACATCATGCCGACGATGCTGGAGCTGGCAGGCACGCGCCCTCAGCATGCGCATTTTGCACGCAGCCTCGTGGCACAACTCAGAGGATCTCCTGGGGACGTCGATCGGGCGGCCTTCTCTGAAGGTGGCTACAATCTCCAGGAGCCGCAGGTCTTTGAGCCCATTCTGCCCGGCATCTACGAACCCAAGACACGGCTGCAGAACGAGCACCCGGAGATGATCGCGCGTTGCGTATCGGTCAGAACCCGCACCCATAAATTGATCGTACGGCCAGGCGGGCAGAGCGAACTTTATGATTGCCGCACGGATCCGGAGCTAGCGAACAACCTGATTGACGATGTGGCTTCGGCGAGCAAAGTGCAGCAGTTGCGCGAGCAGCTGCTTGAATGGTATGTCACCACCAGCGGCGTCCCGGCAACCGACAGGGACCCCCGGGGACTGCCTCCTTTTGAAAGGTAACGGGCCTCAATCGATACACGATATGCCGCTCACCCGTCAGGCGGTGGTTTTCCCGGCCACTGCGGCAGGCTGTCCGCAATCTCGTAGTAATCACCTTTTTCGGCCACGAAGATGTGCTTTGACGCCTTGAGGCCGGTCGGCGCATGCAGACTGCCGGCCCAGATGCTGATGTGGCGGCCGTGGCCAGGGGCCAGAACAGCAAGGATCCGCAGCAGCCGCAAAAACCTCGCCGCGCGACGGTGGAAGATTGATACCAGCGCAGAGCCTCGGAGCCCATGAGGCGCAGGTGCTCGGGGGCGCAGGCCGTCGCGCCATTGAAATGGCCGCCCGAGCGGCGACACATATTGCAATGACAATAGATAATGGGCCGAAGAGGGCCGTGAACCTCGAACCGCCCCGCACAGGCAGCGGCCCCGTGCAACGGCACCGGGGGACTTCTCGGGGGCTGACACTTCGGACATATCGTTCTCTCCCGTGGAGGTTAGAGATCCTTGAGGAGCCGCAGCGCGTCATAGATCGCGGCGTGGGTATTGCGCGAAGCGACGGCGTCTCCGATCCGAAAGAGCTGAAACCGACCCTGGGGGTTTCTGCAGAGGCTCTGCGGAAGCCCCTCGATCAGCCGCTCATGGTCGAGCTCCCCGAGATTGGCGGATAGGGGCTTGAGCGCAAAATAGAGCTCATCGTTCGGCACGGTGCCGTCGTTCACGACCACCTGATCGATGCGCCGCTCCTGCCGCACTCCGCCGTAGTCGCTGCCCACGACAGCCAGCAACTCATCGCCATCGAGACTGACATGCTGCAGGCGCAAGGTGACTGTGAAAGTGACGTTGCACCTCTGCAGGGTACGCATATAGGGTACGAGATTCATGCCCATGACCTCCGGGGCGAAAGAGCGGTCTGGGGTCATGATCTCTAACCGCGAGCCTGCGGCGGCGATGATCTCGGCAGCCTGCATTCCCACGTGGTCGCCTGCGTCATCGAACAGGAGCACGTTTGGGCGCGGGGCAACGCTCCCTGAAAGGATGTCCCAGCTCGAAACGAGGAGATCGTTGCCTCGCTCGAGGACCTCGGTGTGCGGGACACCGCCCGTCGCCACTATCACGACCTCGGGCGACTCTGCGAGGATCTCGTCCGCTTCTGCCCAGGTCTCGAAACGGAACCTGACACCGCGCGCGGTACACTGCGCCATACGCCAATCGATGATGCCGATCATCTCTTTACGACGGCGGCTGCGCGCGGCGAGCCTGATCTGGCCTCCAGGCTCCGACGCCGCCTCGAGCACCAGCGCCTGGTGGCCGCGCTCCGCGGCGACTCGGGCCGCCTCGAGACCCGCCGGCCCGGCGCCCACGATCACGACCTTGCGGCTCACTGTCGCCGGAGCGATCTGATGCGGCATATAGAGCTCGCGACCGGTGGCGGCATTGTGAGTGCAGTATGCCGATCCGCCCTGATAGATCCGGTCGAGGCAGTAGTTGGCGCCGACGCACGGGCGGATGTCCTCCTCCCTTCCCGCCTCGATCTTGCGCACGATGTGCGGGTCCGCCATGTGCGCGCGCGTCATGCCCACCATGTCGAGCTTCCCCCCGGCAATGGCATGCCGCGCGGTCGCCAGGTCCTGGATCCGCCCTGCGTGGAAAGTCGGCAGTCCGATCTGCGCGCGGATCTCGCCGGCGAAGTCCAGGTGCGGTGCGCTCGGCATGCCCTGAATTGGAATGACATCCGTCAGACCGGCGTCAGTGTCGATGTGCCCACGGATGACATTGAGGAAGTCGACCATACCGCTCGCCTTGAGCCTTCGTGAGATTTCCAGTCCGTCCTCCGGGCTTATACCCCCCGCGAGAACCTCATCAGCCGTGTACCGGATGCCAACGATGAAATCGGCGCCGACGCGCTCGCGCACCGCTGTGAGCACCTCCATCGAGAACCGGAGCCGATTCTCCAGAGAGCCGCCGTATGGCGGCTCCAGATCGTTCGTGAGCGGCGACCAGAATTGGTCCATCAGGTGCCCATAGGCCTCGAGCTCGATACCGTCGAGCCCCGCCGCTCGCACGCGCTCGGCGGCATCGGCGTAGTCGCGGACGATCCTGCGGATGTCCCAGTCCTCGATCATTTTCGGGTGGGCGCGGTGAGCCGCCTCTTTCCGATGCGAAGACGACACCACCGGCAGCCAGAATCCACGATCCCAGCGCGTGCGGCGGCCGAGGTGGGTGATCTGGATCATCACGGCTGCGCCTTCGTCGTGGCAGGCATCCGCCAGCTCTTTCAGCCAGGAAACCACCTCGTCTCGATAGAGAAGAATGTTGTTGAACGCAGGAGGACTGTCCCGGGAGACCGCGGCGGAGCCGGCCGTCATCGTGAGCGCGATCCCGCCCTTCGCCCTCTCCACGTGATAGGCCCGATACCGCGCCTTCGGCATGCCGTCCTCCGGGTAGGCAGGCTCGTGAGCGGTGGTCATGAGCCGGTTTCGCATCGTTAAATGACGCAGCCTGAACGGCTGCAGGAGAGGGTCATTGGATGTCGTCGCCATACCTCACTCCTCCGGAGACATCGCCTTCTGATTTCGCGTCACATCGCTCTTCCGCTGCATCAGTACATCCCATCGCCGCGTTCACGTTCGCCGAATGCGCCGCCAGAGTGCCGACGTGATGCCGACCTTTGACGGTGTACCAACACAAACCAGCCCCAAGAATGATGGCAATGTAGATGCATGCTCCCCAGGTGTTGTACCAAGGTGTTCCATATACCGCCACGCGCGGCCAGGCCAGGTTGAGCGCCATTCCAACACCCCACAGAACGGCGAAGATGTTGATCATGAGCCCCCATCTGCCCAGCGTAAAATAGCCGCCAGCGGCAAGATCCGGCAGAGGCCATCGCCCCTGCAGCCGCTTTTGCAGTAGCGAAGCGGTCACGATGAGGTAAGCGATGTAGATCATGATGACGGCAATCGAGGTCAGCACGGTGAAAATTCTTGGCTGCCCGATGTTGATGAGGAGCACTGCCGCGGAAACCATGCCGACGACGATGGCGGGTACGGTGGGTGCCTGCGTTCGCAAATTGACCCGCGCGAGTCTTTCGCCGAACGGCAGAGCATTGTCGCGCGCCATGGCGAACACCAAGCGGACGGCCGCGGTATGTACGGCCAGCGAGCACACCGACACCGCGATCACGATGCAAATCAAAAACACCTTGCCCAGAGGACCCCACATCACCTGCTCGAGGATGTACTGCAGGCCACCTGCGCTGCTACCGATCATCGGATCAGCCAGGTTCGGCACAGCCATGATCGCGAAGGCCAGTATTGCCCCGCCGATGACGAACGAGGCGAGTATGGCCCGCAGAATCGCCTTCGGGGCGGTTCGCCTGGGCTCCAAAGTCTCCTCACCCAGCGAGCTGGCGCTATCGAAACCGTACATCACGTAACCAGATGCCAGCGAGGCGATCAGAAATACGCCCAAAAACCCGCCACTCTCGCCGGCGCCGTAGCCGTTGGTGGAGAAAAACACTCCCGGCCCCCGTCGCACGGACAATGCCAGGATGATCGCGATGAGGCAGGCCGCAATGAGCTCGATGAGAACGCCCAGGCTGTTGACCATCGTCATCAGCCGCACTCCCAATGCATTTATGACGGTAGTGATCGCGATCAACGCCGTGCCGAGAACCACGGCATTTGCCGCGAATCCATGGGCGTCATTCCCATTTCCGATGATCTGAAATCCGCCCCACAACCGAGGCAGGTTGAGCTGCATCGCGAGCACGGTGGCCGACAGGGTTACAATTGAGGCGGTAAGCATCAACCATCCGCAGGACCAACCCACGAACCAGCCGCTCAGCACCTTGGACCAGTTGTAGACGGATCCGGCAATCGGGTACATCGCGGCCAACTCCATGAAGCACAGAGCGACTGCCAGCTGTCCGACGAGTACCACTGGCCACGACCAGAGGTAGGCTGGGCCGGCCGTACCGAAGCCGAAGTAAAACAGCTGGGAGGTGCCGGTGAGTATCGAAATATAGCTGACCCCGGCAGCGAAACTGCCGAATGCCCCGACGCCGCGGTCAAGCGACTGCCGGTAGCCGAAGTGCTCCATTCCGCCGTCTGTGCCCTGCCCCGTCTCCCTTTTGCCCATGCCTTCGCTCTCGCGGCACTCAGAACTCGAGGCTGTCGACGATCGGCGACTTCGACATGACATCGGTGCCGTCTTTCGTCACCAACAGCTGCTGCTCCAGTTTGACACCCTGAGACCCGCCGACGGCACCTATATAACTCTCCACGCACACAACCATGTTTTCCTGGAATTCACCGTCATATCCCCACTCTGCCCGGTCGGCGAGGTATGAGATAGACGGATACTCGTCGGCCATGCCCGCTCCATGCACCATCATCATGTAACGGTTGGCAACGTATTCCGCCGGTACGGCCCAGCAGCGCTCGGAGAATTCCAGGAATGTCAGACCCGGGCGAATCAGCCCCATGTTGTGCGTCAGCTGCTCCAAGGCGAGCCCATAGAGACTCTTTTGTTCCCCGGTCGCGCGCCGCCCCGGGCAAACGAACGCCCGCGAAATGTCGGCGAGATAACCGAGCGGCCCGATCATGTCCGTATCGAATACGACCAGGTCACCGGCTTGCAGCCGTCTATTGCCACACTCTTGGAACCAGGGATTGGTCCGCGGACCGGATGCCAGCAGCCGGCATTCGATCCATTCGCCGTCATGGGCGATATTGGTATCGTGCAGCACGCTCCAAGTCTGGTTTTCAGTGATGCCCGGCCGCAGGCTTCTGCGCAGGCGATCCACGGCGACGTCGCAGACATCCATCGAAAGCTGCATCGCCGCGATCTCCTCGGGAGTCTTGAGCAGGCGCGCCATCTCGATTGGCTCCTGGGCATCGAAGAGGCTGATGCCCTCATCGACCAGCATTCTTGCCCCCCAGGGCTCGCAGCGATCCACGGCAAGTCTCTGATTTGCCCGCCCGCACTCACGCATCAACGAAGCAATCTCCTTCGCCCAGAGAGCGGTCTTTTCCGCGGTACGCGGACCGGCCAGGAAATAGAACCAGGGAATGCTCTTACGCACCTGATCGACCGTCTCGAGGCCGACGCTCACGTGGCGCGACGCTTCGAATTCAAACAGTACGACGGGGCCGTCGACCGGGACGAAGAGATACCGCCCCGGAGCGTGCAGTGTCCAAACTCCGAGGTTCCTGGCGCCGCACGCATAGCGGATGTTGATCGCATCCGCAAGCAGCGCCGCGGCATAGTCCCGCTTGGCCAGCTCCGCGCGCACTTTCGCCAATCGCCCTCGCCTCATTTCCGCCTGATCTATCGCCGCGAGCCGCGACTGAATGTCAAGGCCCAGCGGGGCCACGGTATGATCGGTGACGGACATATTCGCCTCTTGGATCAATTCAGCCAACGGCTCATCGGGTGTGTAACCGTCAGTAGTTCATGTCCGGCATCGATGCCTTGCGCTGCCCAATGAACGCTTCCAGCGCCTCCCGGGTAGCCGGGTCGATCGGCGGCTGCTCGTAGACATCCAGCATCGCCTTCCACTTCTGACTCGCGCGCCAGACGATGTCGTGTGATCCTTCCTGGGACCATTGCTCGAATGAGTTATTGTCTGAAAGTTGAAAATCAAAAAATGCAGTTTCGTAGTTACGCAACGTGTGCGCCGAGCCGAGGAAGTGACTTCCCGGCCCCACCTCGTGAAAAGCGTCCATTGCGAACCCATTCTCATCCAGCGTCAGACCTCGTCCGATCACGTGGAATGCACCACACTGTTCGGCATCCATCACGAATTTCTCGTACGACATGACTAGTCCCGCCTCGAGCCACCCCGCCGAATGCAGCACGAAATTGGCCCCGGCCATGAATGCCGGCCACAGGGAGCTTGCGCTTTCGTAGGCGGCCTGCGCATCGGGTACCTTGGACGCGCACAGGTTGCCGCCACAGCGAAGCGGAACGCCGAGCCGCCGTGCGAGCTGTCCAATGGCAAGGTAGGCCAGCGAAGGCTCGGGAGTTCCAAATGTGGGCGCGCCGCTCTTGAGCGACATGGAAGAGAGGAAGTTGCCGAGAATGACCGGGGCTCCGGGCCGTTCGAGCTGCGCCAGCGCCACGCAAAACAGCCCCTCGGCAAAGGACTGCGCGATCCCCGCAGCGGTGGTGACTGGACCCATTGCACCACCCAGGATGAATGGCACGCAGACCGGAGCCTGATTGGCCGCCGCGTACGTGCGGATGACACGGCTTGCTTCGCCGTCCAGCACCAGCGGGGAATTGACGTTGACATTGCCGAGGATCACGCAGTGATCGTTCAAATACTCGGGGCCAAACAAAATCCGACACATCTCGATCGAATCCGCTGCACGGGAGGCCGTGGTGACCGAGCCCATGAATGGCTTGTCGGAGAGCGTCATGTGTGTATACAACATGTCGAGATGACGCTTGTTGACGGGAACATCGGTCGGCTCGCAGACAGTCCCACCCGAATGGTGCAACCAGGGACTCATGTAGGCGAGCTTTACGAAATTCTTGAAGTCATCGAGCGTTCCGTAGCGTCGTCCGTTTTGAGCATCGCTGACAAACGGCGGCCCGTAGGCAGGCGCGAACACCGTGGCGGCCCCGCCGATCGTGACCGAGCGAGCCGCATTGCGCGCGAACTGCGTGAACTCTGCGCGCGCAGACCTCTGTACTACCTGGCGTGCGAGGCCCAGGGGCACGCGCACCCGAGTTTCCCCTTCTATGTCCGCGCCAGCCTCTTTCCACAGGCGAATGGCTGCCGGGTCCCCCCGAATCTCCATACCGATCTCCTGCAGTATGCGATCGGCCTGCCGCTCGATGAGAAGGAGTTGCTCCTCCCCGAGCAGCTCGAAAGGCGGTAGCGTGCGCGTGATGAAGGGAGCTACGGCAGGGTGCACCGGACGTGCGCGCTGGCGGTTGGGCTTGCCCGGCCGCGCTCGCGGCGCGGTGGGCGACGTTTCAGTCGACATCTGGAGCTCCCGGTGCCCTTTCCTATCTCACTGAATACCCGCCGTCGATGACCAGGTTCTGGCCGGTAATGTAGGAAGAAGCATCCGAGGCGAGGAAGATCGCCGGAAATGCGAACTCCTCCATCCGGCCTCGACGTTGCAACGGCGTAGTGGCGCGGATATCCGCTTCCAGATCGCCGGCTCCCGCCGCGACATCGGCACCATCGGGTGGCACGTGATCCGTCCAGCCGGGATTGATAGTATTCACTCGGATTCCCACCGCGCCCCACTCGACCGCCAGATTGCGAGCCATCATGTCGAGACCTCCCTTGGCCGTGGAGACGCCAATGAGGTCGATGTATCCGACCACGCTCGAGTTAGCAGACACCATGATGATCGAGCCCGAGCTGCGCCGCGACATCAGGCGGTACGCTGCCTTGCAGAGATAGAAGTAGCCGGATAGCTCGGTGTCGAGGACGCGTCGCCAATCGGCCGGGCTGGTGGTCGCCGCAGGCCCTTGAATATTGGTTGCCGCGTTACAGACCAGCACATCCAGCGCTCCATAGTGCTCCTCGGCCTGCGAGACCAGAGCCTCGCACTGCTCCGGTACGCTGATGTCGACAGCGGCGGTTTTCACGATGCCGCCTGCGTTCGTGATCGACTTGGCCGTGTCGGCCAGGTGCGCCGCGTTTCGCGATCCGAGCAGTGTCTTGGCGCCCGCTGAAGCCAACCCGAGCGCAATAGCCCGCCCCAGCCCCCTCCCGGCCCCGGTTACCACCGCCACCTTGCCGGTCAGGTCGAAGGCTTCGATCCCCCGTCGGCTCTTGCTATCCACGACCATGCTGATTCTCCTGTGAAACGCACTGTTTGCCACTGCGCCAGTATTTAATCATTATATTATTCGCTTGTGCAATTTATTATTGATCGGGGACGCAGGAGCACATAGACTGCGCCGGCATCGGCTCACGTTGGGGGTCACTCATGAAATCAAGTGTTCCGTACGCAGTCGCCGCTATTCTGGCCGCCACGGCTCTCCGGGCACTCGCCGCGCCGCCCACGGCGGCGCCCGCCGCGTCACCGACAGACGGCAGTGCAGGCACCACTACGGCTGCGGAAGCCGGCAACAGCTCCGACGCGAGCACCGGCGCGGCTCAGCTCACCACCGTCGTCGTTACCGCGCAGCGCCGCTCGGAGAACATTCAGGATGTGCCGATTTCGATGCAGGCACTCGCCTCCCAGACTCTGCAGCAACTCAACATCGTGACGTTCAACGACTACGTCAAATACCTGCCGAACGTGACGGCGGCGAACAACGGACCCAGTCAGAGCGAGATCTTCATGCGGGGCGTTAGTGCCGGATCGCAGCCGAGCCAGGGCAGCGGCTCGACCGGGCTCTGGCCCAACGTTGCCGTCTACCTCGACGATCAGTCCGTGCAGTTGCCGAATCGGAATCTCGACATCTATGCCGTCGACTTACAGCGCATCGAGGTGCTGGAAGGTCCGCAGGGGACGCTTTTCGGTGCCGGAGCCGAGGCCGGCGTCATCCGATACATCACCAATAAGCCGGAGCTTGACGTCACTTCTGCAAGCGTCGACGCCGGTTATGGCACTACCGCCCATGGCAGCACGAATTCAGAGCTGTCCGCGGTTCTGAACCTGCCCCTGATCACAGGCCGCCTGGCGGCGCGCGCCGTGGTCTATGACGCCCAGCAAGGGGGCTACATCGACAACGTGCCTGCGATCTTTACACGCAAGAATACCGACACCGGCATCCATTACGCTGGCTACCCGGCCACGGACGGACAGTGCCCGGATGGACAGCCGAACAGCGGCTGGTGTGTGCCGCCCGGAAGTCCGACGGTGAGCAACGAGGCCGTCACGGGGCGGGCCATCAATCCCGTGAGCTACCAGGGCGCGCGGCTGGAGGCCCTCTACAAGGTGAGCGACGACTGGGACTTGCTGATGACCCAGTCCTACCAGGACATAGATTCACAGGGCGTTTTCTATCAGCAGCCGTACGCGTCCAACGGAGCACCGCTTGGGCCTCTCGAGGTGACCCTGTTCAACAATGCCCATGACAAGGACAGATTCGAGGACACCGCTTGGACGGTCCATGGCAAGGTCGGGTTTCTGGATTTCGTCTACACCGGCGGCTACCTCGATCGCAACGTTGAGCAGGTCGGTGATTACACCAACTATGCGCGCGGCGTTTACGCCGACTACTATCAGTGCTACGGACCCGGCTCCGCCGTGAATCCATTGACGCCAACATGCTTCTCGCCGAGCGCTACCTGGCACTCCGTCGAGCGCAACGTGCACGAGCAGCATGAGGTGCGCCTCAGCACGCCGGACGACTGGCGGTGGCGGACGATCGGCGGCGTGTACTACGAAGACAACGTCCTGGACGACCAGACCGGCTGGCAATACAAGACCATTCCCGCGTGCACCTCAAGCGGCGCAGCAGGCACACCAGGCAACACCGGCTGCCTGTCGGACGTCGGCACCTTCCCGGGCACGACTGTACAGAACCCCGGGGTTCTGGGCGACAACACGTCGTTCTACCAGGACGAGCTGCGCCAGGTTCGCCAGATCGCCTTCTATTTCTCGGCCAGCTACGACCTGGTGCCGCATCGGTTGACGCTGACCGGGGGCATCCGTCATTTCCGTTTTCTGAATTCCGATGCCGGCAGCGTCCTCTCGAGCTTCGGCTGTTTCCAGGCTGGCCTGCCGCCGGGCGGCTGTCAATCGGCCTCCAGCTACAAACTCAATGCGGAGCACCTGTCGAATACCGAGGACGGTAATAGGGTGCGCGCAAACCTCACCTGGCACGTGCGCCCGGACCTGATGTTGTACTACACGTTCTCCCAGGGTTTTCGTCCGGGAGGCTTCAACCAGAACGGCGGGGCGCTCCACGGCGACGGCCCGGATGGCGTGGCGCAATACGTGGTGCCGACGTCCTACGCTTCCGATAGCCTGACGAACAATGAGATAGGCTGGAAGACGTTGCTGCTGGATCATCGCGTGCAGTGGGACGGTGCGGTGTACTACGACAACTGGGACGACGCGCAGGTGAATTTCTTCGATCCGAGCGTTGTCGGCAACCTGTTCTACGACACGAACGGCCAGAATTTCCTCATCAAGGGCATCGAGACCTCGCTCGCTGTCCGAGTCTCCGCCGACCTCACGGTACAGGGCGCGGTGGACTGGAACGAGAGCAGTCAGACCAATTCGCCGGCGCTGATCGACAACAATCGGGCAAGCGCGGGCTACGGCAGGGTCATCAGCCAGGTATGCAGCGGCGGCGGCTGCACGCCGGTGAGCAATCCCTTCGGGCCGATTGGCGCGCCGAGTGCCGACTCGCCGCCGATGCAATTCAGCCTGCGCGCCCGTTACCAATGGCACATTGGCGGATATTCTCCTTACGTTCAGGCAGGTGTCATGCATACCGACCATGCGTTCTCGCAGGCCGGCGCCAACCCCCTGATCAGCTCGGGCGGCTCACTCACCACCTCCCGCGGGCGCTTCGAGAATCCCGCCTATTCGACGGTCGATGCCGCGGTCGGCGTTTCCTACGGCTCATGGCACCTGGATGCTCACGGTGAGAACCTGGGCAACTCCAACGCCAGCACATTCACCAGCGCCGATCAATTCATCGTCGAGCAGACTCCTGTCAGACCGCGGGTCATCGACCTTTCCTTCGGCTATGAGTTTTAATGCTCAACGCTGCGCGCTCTCCCAGTGCGGCGCGAGGTAAAACGGAGCGTCCTCCGGCGGCAGACCAGGCTTGCCGCGGATGTGGTCGGCAGCCTTCTCCGCCAACATGAGGGTGGGCGCGTTGAGATTCCCGGTGGGGATCGACGGCATGATCGACGAGTCGACGACCCGCAAGCCCTCCAAACCAATCACCCGTGCCTGCGGATCGACCACGGTCAGCGGATCCTGCGGGCTTCCCATCCTGCAAGTGCAGGAGGGGTGATAGGCGCTCTCGGCGTGTCGCCGCACGAAGTCGTCGATCTGCTCGTCACTTTGTACGGTCATGCCCGGCTGAATTTCCCGGCCCCGATAGGGGGCGAACGCCGGTTGCGCGAAGATCTCGCGGGTGAGCCGCACGCAGGCCCGCATTTCCTCCAGGTCCTCCGGCCATGACAGGTAGTTGAAGAACACCTTGGGCTTCTCGTTCGGGTCGGCGGAGGCTAGGCGCACCCAACCTTTGCTCCGCGAGCGCATCGGCCCGACGTGGGCCTGGAAGCCATGCGCCTGCGCCGAAGACGAGCCGTCATAGTTCACGACCATGGGCAGGAAGTGATACTGGACGTTCGGGTAACGCACGCCGGCGCCGCTGCGGATGAAGCCGCCGGTCTCGAAGTGATTGCTCGCCCCGAGCCCGTCCTTGGTGAGCAGCCAGCGCATGCCGATGAGCGCCTTGCGAAACGGGGACATCTGCGAGTAGAGCGTCACCGGTTGGGTGCACGCCATCTGCAAATAAAACTCCAGGTGATCCTGAAGGTTCTCACCGACACCCGGCCGATCCTGGATGACCCCGATGCCGTGCTGCGCCAGCTCCTGCGCCGGCCCGACGCCCGAGAGCTTCAGCAACTTCGGCGACTGAATGGGTCCGGCGCTCAGGATCACCTCGCGCCGCGCTCGGGCAACGCTGCCGTCGTTCCCGCGGCGATAGGCCACCCCAACCGCACGGCGACCTTCGAACAGCACCCGGGTTGCAAGCGAGTGAGTGCGCACGAGGAGATTGCGGCGACGCATCGCCGGCCGCAGATAGGCATTCGCGGCGCTCGAGCGGCGGCCATTGCCCACCGTCATATCCATGCGGCCGAAGCCTTCCTGCCGGAAGCCATTCATATCCTGGGTGACAGGATAGCCCGCTTGCCGGCCGGCCTCGAGCCAGACTTTGTGCAGCGGATTGCCGAGCGGACCGTAGCGGGTGGCTATTTTGCCGCAGCCACCGCGATAGGTATCTCCGCCGCTGTCGCGGCGCTCCGTGCGCTTGAAATAGGGCAGCACATCCCGGTACGCCCAACCGCTCGCCCCTTCCGCGGCCCAGCGCTCGAAGTCGAGCGGATTGCCCCGGACATAGACGAGTCCGTTGATGGAGGACGATCCGCCCAGCACCTTGCCGCGCGGCGTATGGAGGCTGCGCCCACCGAGACCCGGCTCGGGCTCGGTATGGAAAAACCAATTGTAGCGCGGCATATTCATTGGAATCGACAGCGCCGCGGGCATCTGGATGTAGATCGAACGATCGGAGCCGCCGTACTCCAGCAGCAGCACGGAATGCTCGCCGCTCTCGGTCAGCCGGTCCGCGAGCACGCAGCCGGCGGAGCCCGCCCCCACGATGACATAGTCGAAGGTATCTTGACGCATGACTAATAGGGCGCTGCGACGTCGCCCATGGCAACGTAGACGCTCTTGAGTTGAGTGTAGTGCTCGATCGCCGCCCGGCCATTCTCGCGACCGAGTCCGGACAGCTTCACGCCGCCGAACGGCAGCTCGATCGGCGTGACGTTGTAGTGGTTGATCCAGCAGGTACCGGCCTGCAGCCGGGCGATGGTGCGGTGCGCCCGTGTCAGATCGTTGGTGAAGACGCCCGCGGCCAGCCCGAACTCGGTCGCGTTGGCGCGCGCGATCACCTCCTCCTCGTCCTCGAACTCGAGCAGCGACATCACAGGTCCGAAGATCTCCTCCCGCACGATGGCCATGTCGTCATGGCATTCGTCGAAGACGGTCGGCGCGACGAAGAAGCCGTTCTCGAGGTCGCCGGTCGTGGCGCGATGCCCGCCCGTGACCAGGCGGGCGCCCTCGGCCACGCCGCGGGCGATGTAAGTCAGCACCTTGTTCATGTGATCTTCGCAGATCAGTGCGCCGACCTGTGTCGCCGGGTCCAGCGGATCGCCGATGCGCATGGCCCGCACCCGCGTCGCGAGCCGCTCGAGGAAGGCGGTCTTGATGGCCCGATGGACGAACACGCGGGTGCCGTTCGAGCAGACCTCGCCTCCGGAATAGAAGTTGCCGAGCAAAGCGCCGGCGACCGCATTCTCGAGGGCGGCGTCCTCGAAGACGATGAGCGGTGATTTGCCTCCCAGCTCGAGCGTCACCTGCTTCAGCGAGGCGGCCGAGTCCGCCATCACTGCCTTGCCGGTCCCGACCTCACCGGTCAGCGAGACCTTGCGGATCTCCGGATGCGCGGTAAGCAGGCGCCCGGTGTCCGCCATGCCCTGCACGACCTGAAACACCCCCGCCGGCAGGCCCGCCTCGGCGAAAACCTCGTGCAGCCTGATGGCCGTGAGCGGCGTCAGCTCCGCGGGCTTGAAGATCATGGCATTGCCGCAGGCAAGCGCCGGCGCTGCCTTCCAACAGGCGATCTGCAGCGGATAGTTCCAGGCGCCGATGCCGGCGACGACGCCGAGCGGCTCGCGGCGCGTGTAGCCGAATGCTTGCGGCCCGAGGTCCAGGTATTCGCCTGCGATGCCCGCGGCGAGGCCAGCATAGTATTCGAGGCTGTCGGCGCCCGAGAGTACATCGACCGCGCTCGTCTCCTGAATCGGCTTGCCGGTGTCGCGCGTCTCGAGCTCCGCCAGCTCCGCGTTGCGGGCACGCAGGATGTCCGCGGCACGGCGCAGGATGCGACCGCGCGCAACACCGGGCAGACTCGCCCAGTCCTTCTGCGCCGCCGAGGCCCGGGCGACAGCCCCGGCCACCTCGGCGGCACCGTCAATCGCGATCCGAGCCAACACTTCGCCCGTCGCCGGGTTGACGGTGGTGAAGCTGGCCTGCGAGGTCGCCTGGGCGTACCCGGGTGTCGCTATCATCGGCTTTTCCTGTGTAATCGCATGGTTTCCGCGCTCGGTCACGAAGCCAAGATATACATGCTATTATATTAATTGTCCATGCAATTAAATGGCTGCGAGCAATGGCGGCTCGCGGTCCTTTTGCCTCCTCCCCCGGTTCGTGGCAAGCTTCGGCTCGACCCGAAAATGGACCGCTCATTGCGGCGTGAGAAGACAGTTGAAGACATCATCGCAATCGGCTGCGACCCGCTCTCAGCGCACTCGGGCACGACGTGGGCGTCCCGTGTTGCCGGCGCTTCATGACTCTCGCAGGCGCCAACTCGTGGTCGCCACTCTCGAAGCTATCGCAAAATACGGCTTTGCAGAAGCCAGCGTGATGCGCATCGCCGATATTGCCGGCATATCGGCGGGACAGATACACCACTATTTCGGGGGTAAAGAGGGTCTGCTCGAGGCAGCCATGCGCAGCATCCTCGAAGACATGCGTTCCGCTTCCGTAAGGGCGCTTGCGGCTGCACGCGCGCCGGAGGAGCGTCTGGAGGCGATCGTCTCGAGCAACCTGCATCGCGAGGTCTTCAATCGAGAGATCGCCATCGCATGGTTGTCGTTTTGGGCGCAAGCCACGCACCAACCGGCACTCGCCAGAATCGAGCGCATCAATCGTTCGCGGCTGCGATCGAATCTGCGTAATGCACTCGAGCCGGTGGTTGGAAAGAGTCGTGCCTTCGCGCTGGCGGAAGCGGCGGCGATGATGATTGACGGCTTCTGGGTAGCGCAGGCGCACGTCAAGCCGGCTATCGATCCCGAGGCGGCCAAGGCGCTCATCATGCAAACCCTGAGTCTCGGGGGATTCAACCGAAATTCCTGAGCGTGCGACCAGCGGCCATACCGGTACGCTGAACTGGGCAAGCTGGCCCGATGCCGGCTCGCGCTGTCACGCCGAGCTACGGCTGTAGCTCAACGAATCCTTGACGCAGTAGATCATCAGACGGCCACTGACGCGGCCTGGACCGTCTGTAATAATCGATCCGAGTGCACGCGCTCAAAATTTTCGGTGCAACGGCCACCCTTGGCTGCCGAGCCCAGGCCGCGGAGGATTACGTTCGATGTCAAGCGCTTCGGTCGCCCTGGAGTCTCGTCGTACCGGTGCTTCTGCACTACCGCTGCCCTTGGGGGTGGCAGCCGGCTTTCTCATCGCCATCCTGGCGATCTTTTTCATAGCGTTCTTCTCCATGCGGGAGTTGCGCTACCGCACCGGGGTGGCGGATCTCGTCCTCCACAGTTTCCAGGTGGTGCAGCAATTGCAGACGATGGATCTGACGATCCGCGACGCCGAGACGGGCCAACGCGGATTCCTGCTGACCAACGACGAAAGCTATATCCAGCCTTATGAGCGCGCACGGGCAGAGCTTCCGGGCGAGCTGAAACACCTGCGTCGCCTGACCGCCGACGATCCGCGGCAGCAGCAATGGCTGGACGTGCTCGAGCAGGCTACGGCCGACAAGATGGCCGAGCTCGAGCAGACAGTCGCGCTGCGACGCGCGGGCAATGCGAGCGCCGCCCTCGCGATCGTGCGGACGGACCGGGGCAAGGAGGCCATGACGCGCAGCGCAGCCGCCATCGACAATATGCAGGCCGAGGAACGCAGCCTGCTCGCGCGTCGCGAAGCTCAATGGGAGGCCGCGTCGCGCGAGTCGCTGTTCGTAACGGCGGGAGATTCCCTGATTCTGCTCGCGCTGGTACTTGCCGCCGCGCTCATGACCTCGAGGAACTATCGACAGCTCGCTGCCAAGGCCTGGGTCCGCGCAGGCCAGATAGCTCTAGCCGCGCGACTGGGCGGCGAGCACCGTCTGGAAAAGCTCGGGGAGCGCCTGCTCAGCTTCCTCGCCGGGTACCTGGATGCGCAAGCCGGTGCGGTCTACATCGCCGGGGCGGGCGGCGTTTTTGAGCGGGTGGCCGCGTTTGCGGCGCCACCCGGAGCGGAAAAGGAGAGTTTCCGATCGGGTGAGGGGCTCGTCGGTCAGTGCGGCAAGGAAGGTCTGCCACTGCACATCACGGAGATTCCCGAAGACTACCTGTCCGTCGTATCGGGCGTGGGCAAGGGCAAGCCGCGCGAGCTCATCCTGACACCCGCGGCTGTCGATGAGACGGTCCAGGGCGTAGTCGAGCTGGGATTCTTCCGCCGCGTGGGTGCGGTCGATCGCGAGCTCCTCGCGCACATCTCCGAGGCGCTCGCCGTCGCGGTACGGTCCTCCAGGGATCGGACTCGCCTCGAGGAGCTCTTTGGGGAGACACAGCGTCAGGCCGAGGTATTGCAAACGCAGCAGGAGGAACTGCGTGTCTCGAATGAAGAGCTCGAGGTTCAGAGCCGTTCGCTCAAGGAATCCCAGGCGCAGCTCGAGTCGCAGCAAGCCGAGCTCGAGCAGACCAATGCGCACCTCGAGGAGCAAACTCACCTCCTCGAGAAGCAGCGCGATGAGCTCACCCGTTCCCAATACGCGCTTCAGGCGAAGGCGATCGAGCTCGAGCGCGCCAATCACTACAAGAGTGAATTCCTGGCCAACATGAGCCACGAGCTGCGGACACCCCTCAACTCCACGCTGATCCTCGCCAAGCTCCTCGCTGACAACAAGTCGGGGAATCTCACCGAGGACCAAGTGCATTTCGCGCGCACGATCACCTCTGCGGGTCACGAGCTGCTCGCCGTGATCAATGATGTGCTCGATCTGTCCAAGATCGAGGCCGGAATGATCGAAGTCAGTTCCGGCCCGGTCGTGCTCGCGAGCCTGCTCGAGCCATTCGAGGCAAGTTTCCGGGCCACTGCGCAACAGAAGGGACTTAACTTCGAGATACGTGTCGCGCCCGATGTGCCCGAGCGCATCGAGACCGACGCGGGGCGGCTCGGTCAGATTCTGCGCAACCTGCTGGCCAACGCTTGCAAATTTACCGAGCGGGGAACTGTGAGCCTCACGCTCAGCGCCCCCGATCCGCAGAGCGTGTCGTTTGCGGTTCGCGATACCGGCATCGGCATTGCCCCGGAGCAGCACGAAGTCATTTTCGAGGCCTTTCGACAAGCCGATGGAAGTACCCACCGAAAGTATGGCGGCACGGGACTCGGGCTTTCGATCTCACGCGATTTGGCGCGCGTGCTCGGCGGTGACATCGGCGTCGCAAGCACCCCGGGCGCCGGCAGTAATTTTGAGCTGAGGCTGCCTCGCGTTCTGCCTCGACACTCAGGTTCGCTGGCTCCCCAGGATGAGCGCCGGCGCGCGCAGCAACCCAACATCCCGTCCGTGTCAACGCTCGGTCCGCAGCCGATGCGGACGCAGGCGAAGGTGCCACCCCTCTCGCCTGTCGCCCTGCACGATGACCGCGAGCATCTGACGCCCGGGTCCAGGATGATCCTCATCGTCGAGGATGACGTCCACTTCGCCGGTATCCTGCGTGACCTCGCTCATGACATGAGCTTCCAGTGCGTGATTACGCATA
Organism: Steroidobacteraceae bacterium; assembly: GCA_036489335.1. Classification (GTDB taxonomy): domain Bacteria; phylum Pseudomonadota; class Gammaproteobacteria; order Steroidobacterales; family Steroidobacteraceae; genus 13-2-20CM-66-19. The sequence continues at coordinate 13,173 of DASXFY010000047.1, read as the reverse complement.
CGGCCCATGACGCGCTGGTCGCGGCGACCACCTTGCATCCAAGCGCGATCGTGCTCGACATGCGGCTCCCTGACTCCTCTGGCCTTGCCGTTCTGGATCAGTTGAAACGCGACTCCCGCGTCAGGCACATTCCCGTGCATATCGTCTCCATGGCCCATCTCGAGCGGGAAGCCCTGGAGCGCGGCGCCGTCGGCTACGCCGTCAAGCCGGTCGAGCGCGAGCGCCTGATCGAAGCGTTCCAGCGGCTGGAGGTGAAGCTCTCGCAGGAGACTCGCCGGGTGCTCGTGGTGGAGGATAATGATCGCCAGCGCGCGAGCATCGAGCACCTTCTTGCAACCAATAACGTGGCGATCACGCCGGTGTCGAGCGCAGGCGCCGCCTTCGAGGCACTCCGGGCAACGACCTTCGATTGCATGGTGCTCGACTTGAGTCTGCCGGATCTCTCCGGCTACGAGCTGCTCAAGCAGATGGCAGCACACGACGGGGTTGCCTTTCCGCCGGTGATCGTCTACACCGGCCGCTCGCTCTCGCGGGCGGAGGAGGAGCAGCTGCGGCGGTTCTCGAGCTCGATCATCATCAAGGACGCCCGCTCGCCGGAGCGGCTGCTCGATGAGGTCACTCTCTTTCTCCATCAAGTCGAATCGGAGCTTCCGCCCGAGCGTCGGTTGATGCTGAAGAAGGCACGCGATCGAGACGCCATACTCGAAGAGCGTCGCATTCTTGTGGTCGAGGACGACGTGCGCAACGTCTTCGCGCTCTCCAGGGTGCTCGAGCCCAAGGGGGCGAAAGTGGAAATTGCGCGTAACGGCCGTGAAGCCCTCGACGCGTTAGGGCGCAAAGATGGCGCGGGAGGCAGCCCAATCGACCTCATACTGATGGATATCATGATGCCGGAGATGGACGGCCTCACCGCAATGCGCGAGATCCGCAAGCGCCCTGAGTGGAACAGGATTCCGATCATCGCTCTCACCGCCAAGGCAATGAAGGGCGATCGTGAGAAGTGCCTGGCGGCGGGCGCGAGCGACTACATTGCCAAGCCCCTGGACGTCGACAAGCTCCTCTCGCTCGTGCGCATATGGATGCCGAAATAGGACAGGCATCACCCGACAGCGGCGGTCAGATCGAGCAGCAGCTGTTGCTCGAGGCCGTGTATCAGAGATATCACTACGATTTCCGCGCCTACGCCGCTGCCTCGATCAAGCGGCGCCTGCAAGCGGCAATGAACCGCCTGGGATGCCATACGCTGTCGCAATTGCAGGGTCGCATTCTGCACGATGCGACCGCCTTTCCCGCGCTGCTCGATGCGCTGACGGTGCCGGTGAGCGAGATGTTCCGCGATCCGGAATATTTCCGCGCCCTGCGAGAGCAGGTGATGCCGGTACTGAGAACGTACCCGTCGTTGAAGGTGTGGGTCGCAGGATGCAGCACGGGAGAGGAGGCCTACTCCATGGCCATACTCCTTCACGAGGCGAACCTGCTGGGACGTACTCTCATCTACGCCACCGACATCAACCCGCATTGGCTGGAGGCAGCGCAGGCGGGCGTCTACGATCTCGATCGTATCGCACAGTTCACCGAGAACCACCGTAGGTCCGGGGCGAATCGCTCCCTGTCCGAATACTACACGGCGGCATATGGGCGGGCGGCATTCGATCGGTCCTTCAAGCAGCGCATCCTTTTTTCCGATCACAGTCTCGCGACCGATAGCGTGTTCGCGGAGGTGGAGCTCATCTCCTGCCGCAACGTGCTGATCTATTTCAAGCATGAGCTGCAGAGCCGGGCGGTTGGCCTGTTTCGGGAGGCGCTCTGCCGCAAAGGGTTTCTCGGGATCGGGGCCAGGGAGTCGCTGCAGTTCTCGGAGCACGGCTCGGCGTTCACCGAAATTTCGCGCGAGCATCGCCTGTTCCAGAAGAGGGACGGCGCCTGATGCGCTCCGACGCGCTGACGCCGCACATCGACGGCATCGTCATTGGAGGCTCTGCCGGCGCTATCGAGGCGCTCGACTCGCTGCTGCCGACGTTACCGCCCCGGTTTCCCGCCGCCATCTTCATCGTGCTGCATCTGCCACGGGACAGACCAAGCATGCTGACTGAAATCTTTGCTGCAAAGTGCGTGCTCCCCATCGAGGAGGCTGAAGACAAGGCGCCCGTGCGCCCCGGCACGATTTATTTTGCGCCACCGGACTATCACCTGCTCATCGAGCAGGGTCGATACCTGGCGCTATCGGTGGATGATCCGGTGAACCTCTCGCGGCCCTCCGCTGACGTGCTCTTCGAGTCAGCAGCGGACGTCTACGGTCCCGCTTTGATGGGAGTCATCTTGAGTGGCGCGAGCGCGGATGGCGCCTTAGGGCTTGCTGCCGTGCGCGCCGCCGGGGGCCTCACTGTCGTGCAGGAGCCCGGGAGCGCCGCGGCGCCTCTCATGATCACTTCGGCACTCGAGCGCTGCGCGGTCGATTACGTGCTGCCGCTCGAGGAAATCGCTGCTCTTTTGAGGAGAATTGAACGATGACAGGGGAGGATTTCGAGGCCACATGCCGTGTGAAGTGCCTGATCGTCGATGACAGGGAGGGAAACCTGGAGATCCTCACCGCACTGCTGCAGCATGACGATGTGGAGTTGCTCCCGGCGCATTCCGGACCTGAAGCCCTCGAGCTGCTCCTGACGCACGAGGTAGCGCTGGCCCTTCTCGATGTGCAGATGCCGGAGATGGACGGTTTCGAGCTCGCCGAACTGATGCGCGGCAGCAAGCGGACGAGCCATGTGCCGATCATTTTCATGACTGCCGGCGCGCACGATCAGCGCCGGCTCTTCCGCGGCTATGAGATCGGTGCCGTGGACTTTCTCTTCAAGCCCTTCGAGCCGCATGTTCTCTTGAGTAAGGCCGCGGTCTTCTTCCAGCTCTACCGCCAGCAGCAACAGCTCGCCCGGGAGCTCAAGGAGCGCACCGAAAGGTTGCGCCTGAACGAGATGTTCACCGCCGTCCTGGGCCATGACTTGCGCAACCCGCTGAGCGCCATCGTCAATTGCGCTCATCTGCTCGAGCGGCGGCCCGACGAGGCGACTGCGCGGGATGCGGCCGCGCGGATCCTTTCCAACGGACGATGGATGAGCCGCATGATCGGCGATGTGCTCGATTTGGCGCGATTGCACCTGGGCGGCGGGTTGCCCATCCGATGCGAGCCGACCGTACTCGATGCGTTGGTCGAGAGCGTCGTGGCCGCCTATCAGACCACTCACCCGGACCGCGCCATCGAAATCACTCGCGAGGGCCCGCTCATGGGAGTGTGGGATGAGGATCGCCTGCGGCAGGTTCTCACGAATCTCATCGGCAATGCCATCGAGCACGGCGAGGCGGGCAATCCAATCCAGGTGCACCTTGACGGTACCGCCGCAGAGACTCTCTTACTCTCCGTGATCAACCGGGGCACGATTCCGGAAGAGCTCGTGCCTCGGTTGTTCGATCCATTCCAGCAAGGCCAGTCGGTGAAGAGCCGGGGGCTCGGCCTGGGCCTCTACATCGTGCAGCAGATCATCGGCGGCCACGGTGGGCGCGTCGAGGTCCAATCGGGCGTGGACGGCCGCACGGTGTTTCGGGTCATACTGCCGCGCAAACCGCCGCAGCAATGACTCCATAAGCGACTCCGACTGGATTGCCGGGGCCGGCGCTCAAGACCGCCAGTCGGGATCCGCCTTGTAATAGGTGTAGGTGCGCTCGCGCACCGAGAGTCCGCCATCCTGCGTCAGCTCATCGATTGAGCCGGCCGGCGCAGCCTGAAGCTGCTCTTTCGTGTAGCCGACGACATATGCGTTCTCGTCCTGGTCAAACGTCAGCGAGGCCCATGGGATCGGATGATATTTCTCGGCAACGCCCAGCAGGCCGCCGAAGCCCACGACCGCGAACAGGATACTGTTCGATCGCTTGTCGAGAACGACATCTTCGACTTCGCCGATCTTCTTGCCGGTCGGGTCCTGAACGTTGGTGCCAATGACTTTTAATGCGCAGATGGCGGAGCTAGGTCCTGAAGCAGTGCTCATACGGCTCTCCCGGCTTACGGCCATGGAACTGAAGTGAATGGACAGTATCAATTGAGCAGCATTTCGATTGTTCCGCACCGTCGCGCGGTCCTACAGATGCGGCCAAGCTGCTCTTCTGAAATAATCCACGACGATGGAAACTCCCGACGACCTGCTGCAGCCCACCCTTGGACATCGCGGCAGTCCTGCGACGTCGATCTACTCTGCGCAAACAGGATATGTCGTATCCTTCCTGGGCGGCCCGCTGGCGGGCGCCACGATCGCGCTGCTGAACGCGTATCGGCTCAAACGCCTGCGGACCGACTGGCCTCTCGGCCTGCTCGCCATTGCGGTGACGATCGGTCCGATGTGGTGGTGGTTCCGAGGTGGCGCTCAATGGATCGCTGCTCATGCGGGCGGCGGCCTCCGAGAAGCCGCATTCCGTGCGCTCGGCTTGGGATTCTTCGCTCTGGTGTATGGTTGGCATCGGCAGTACTACCGTAACATGATGTTGCTTGGCCTCACCCCCCCTTCGGGCTGGATCATCGGAATCGCAGCGGTTGTGGGAGGCAATGCGGTGAGCTTCTGGCTCGCGGCGGTGCTCTCGTGAACGGCGATTCCGGCGGGTCGCGAGACCATGCGGCGATCGAGCATGAGACGCGCGCGCTCGTCGAGCGCCGCCGTTACTCACAGGCTCAGGTCGCGGTGGGCCGTGGGCTCAAGGACTTTCCGGAGAGTGTTGAGCTGCAATACCTCGCGGCATTCATCGACTATGCCTGCGACCGACCCGAGCAGGCGATCCAGGACGTCAGAGCTCTTCTGTCACAAGCGCCGCAGCACTACGGTGCTCGTACCTTGCACGCCCACCTCCTGCAGGATGCCAAGCAGTTCCCGGAAGCGGAGCTCGTCTGGATCGATCTCCTGCGAGACTACCCGCAGAGCGCCGATTGCTTTGCGGGTTATGGCGACTTGATGCTGAAGACACTGAATCTGGAAAAGGCACGACGTCTTGCCCAGGAGGGCTTGCGCCAATCCCCGGAACATGCCGGCTGTCTCTACCTGGCGGCCATGATCGATTTGATTCGTAACCGAAGCGGCGCCGAGAGTCACCATCTTCAGCGCATGCTCCGCGAGCATCCCGAGCACACTCGATCCGCCATCGCGCTGGTCATTGCGCTCAGCGCGAAGGGCAACGACCGCGGTGCGCTGCGGATTGCCCAGGAACTTTTGCGGAACCAGCCGGACTCACGAAATTTGCTGACACTGGTCCGCAGTCTCAAGGCACGGACCCACTGGAGCATGCTGCCGCTATACCCCATGCAACGGTGGGGGTGGACCGCGGCGATCGCAATCACACTGCTGGCAATCGTCGGCCTCAGCGCGGGGGAAAAGGCCCTGCCGCCACCTGTACTGGAGACTCTGACGTGGATCTGGTTGGCGTACGTAGTCTACAGCTGGGTATGGCCCAAGCTGCTCCGCCGTTTCCTTTGAGCACGAACCACACACCCCTGTAGGAATCATGAGCGAATCGCGCGAAGATCTTGAGCGCGCCCTGTTGGGCGATCCCTTCAACGGCGAGGTGCGCGGCCGGTACGCGGAGTGTCTGCTCGCCGCGGCTGAGCACGCGGCCGCTCTGGCACAGTACGAGATCCTCATACGTCAAGCGCCCGAAGCAGCTCCCCTACACGTCGGTGCTGCACGCGCTCTGCTGCTGCTCGGACAACCTGCCGAGGCGGCCAGACGTTATGCCGGCGCACGCCAGCTGAAGGGCTTCATCCCACACGAGGAGCTCGAGGCTCACCTGGCCGCCACTACCCGGGCTCATTCGCCAAAATTGTCGGTCCTTGAGGGCGGCCGCAGCGACAATGTCGTGGAGCTCGGTGCGCCTATCCAGGAGCGTACCCGCTTCGATGACGTTGCCGGACTCGAAGATCTCAAGCGCACGATCCGCCTTCAGATCATAGAACCGTTCCTGAAACCCGGGTTATTTGCGAAATTCAAGAAGCGTGCCGGCGGCGGCGTGTTGCTGTATGGACCACCAGGCTGCGGCAAGACCATGATCGCGCGGGCGGTTGCCACGGAGTGCCGGGCAGAGTTCATCTCGGTTGGCATATCGGATGTCCTCAACCTTTACATCGGAGAGAGCGAGCGCAACCTGGCAGCCCTGTTCGAGAAGGCGCGGCACAGCCGTCCCTGCGTTCTCTTCTTCGACGAAATCGATGCGCTGGGCTTTGCCCGCTCGAAGGCGCACTCCGAGCACACCCGTCAGATCGTGAACGAATTCCTCGCGCAACTGGATGGCTTTGGGACGGACAACCATGAGGTGCTCATTCTGGCAGCTACCAACATGCCGTGGGATGTCGACTCGGCCCTGAAGCGTCCAGGTCGCTTCAGCCGCCAGGTCTTCGTGCCACCGCCGGATGAGGACGCGCGTGCCCGAATCGTCGAGCTCAAACTGGCAGGCGTGCCGCATGATGCCATCGATTCTCGAGCAATCGCCGCGGTCACGCCGCACTTCTCCGGCGCCGACATCGAGGGGCTGGTCGAGCTCGCGAAGGACTACGTACTCGAGGAGCATCTCACTCAGAATGCCGAGCGTGGTGTCCAGCAACAGGATCTGCTGAAAGCAGCGCGCTCCGTGAATGCCTCGACTCTGGATTGGCTCAAGACCGCGCGAAACCTGGTGAAGTACGCCGGTGCTGATGATGCCTACAGCGAAGTCGGGCGATATCTGAAGACGCACAAGCTTGTCTAGCGAAGACCGCCGGACGAAGCTGCTGGTATTGGAGAGAAGTGGTGGGCCGTGTAGGGATCGCAGTCTCGTCATAACTGCCTGAAAACGCGGAACTTTACCAACCCACGCTCCTGAAGATACCTTGATTCATACCCCAAGCCTGCCGGTGCCCGCCAGAGCGCTGTTGCCTCGCCGATGACCTGACCCGCCAAATCGAAGACATGTCTTCGTGCTGGCGCACGTGGAAGGGAAACCTCGCCGCGAGATCGCCGCAGCGCTCGGCGTGTCATGAAGCTGACCGATGACGCGCGATCACTCATCCGAGCCAAGATAACACTCGCATACACGACGGCCGGAAAGGACGCATGGCTGGAGGCAAGCGGCGTGGTCGGGGCAGTAGCGGCCACCGTATCAGCCATCCAAACAGAATTACGGCGCAAGCGGTGATGGGATGCGTGGAGGCTCGGTTATCCCCGTAGTCCACAGCCCGCAGCCGGCCGACGGCCTGGCACCTCGGCCGCCTTGCCGATCCACTCCGCGAAGGTGCGAAGGATCGAGAGGCTGTTTTGCAAGGTTGAGGCGGAGAGTCCCCGTGTGTGCCAATCCTTCGCCAAGGCCTCGATGTGCTTTCCGCGGAGGCTCATCACCGTGTCCATGCGGAAGCCGAGCGCGTGCAGGCTCTTGAAGCTCGCGTACACCACATCGGCGCGCTTGTCCTGCGTGGCGAAGCTCGCCACCGCTCCATCCCGTCGCGCTCCGTTGTGCGCCTTGAGCACATCCGCGAGCGATCCCTTCCACCCGCCAGTGGCGCCGGCACGTCTGCCGCCGGCGCCTTGATTTCTCGTCATATCATCCGATCTCCTCTGCTACGCATTGCTACCAATCTGCTGGGCGATTCCGGAGTCCAGGGGAGGACTCCGCGGCGTAACTTGAGCGTTTACGTCCTTTCCCGGATGCTGTTTCCAGCCATACCGGGAAGCCGCTCTTGGGGAGCGGACGGCGTTGCACCGTGCCCGTCCCGCCGGACGGTTTGTGGGGGGACCACTGGGAAGCTCCTGATGCCCTCTCGCCTGCCAACGGCGAGAATCAGGAGGGCGCCCGAGAGCTACGAGAGGCGGCCGTGAAACGGCCGCACACCCGAGCGGCTTACGCGTGGGCGCGCGAAGGGCTCGCCTGGGACGGCGGTAGGAGGAGAAAGTCTTCGCACTTGAGTCCCACTCATCGCCGAAGAGACTACGAAGGGGTCATGCCGTGGGAGCTTGGATGGGGCACCCGTCCCCATACTAATCCGGAAAGGCAGCTTGCGCTCGGAGAAGCCGCGAAATTGGCCGCGCAGCATCTTCGACAGTTCCATGGCTCTTGGTTACGGCCAATCGATAGTTCTGGGAACACCCGCTATTCTGACAGGCAGACGAGAAGGACGCCCTAAGTGTTTGGATCAGTTGCCTTTGTCGGACATGTACAACTCTGGTCAGGCTGGGCCACGGCTATCCCTGTCGGAGGAGCGCGTCGGTAATTTCCCCGATCACCGGAAGTTTGAACTTCTCGTGCTGGAACGCTTTGACCATAAGCAAAATCCAGAGCGCGACGCCCACAAGCTCGACTACTCGAATAACGGCGGAGACTAGGGAGAAAAACCCCAGCCGTGCGCCGATTCCGCCGACCGTTCCGAAAAGTATGCCGAACACGATATACATGACCTGCAACCCGCCGAAAACGGCGATGGACTGGGCGGCATGGAAGCGCACGAACGGCCGCTTGTCGATCAGAAGGAAGATCAATCCGGTAATCCATAGCCCGAGATAGCAGAGCAACCCTGCGGCGTTCTCATTCAACCCATCATTTCTTCCATAGTTTCACACGGAGACACGGAGCTGCTAAGCCGGAAGAGACCGCCTTTATCGTAGACCCGTCAATCAGGGCGGAAGAAGCTTGTCGGACAGCTTTTTCCCAGCCTGTTTGATCTGCCCATTGACTTGCGCTTTGGCCGTATCGGTAACGGCTTGCGCCGCAGGCGGTGGCGAAGTCTGAGCGTTTGCACTCGCAGTAGGCGGCGTGGTGAGAGACGAAGCCGCACCCGGGACGTCAGCCCGCGCCCAGTTCGTTTCGACGATTTTCCACTTCCTCCAGACGTATTCAGCGTCTTGCTGCTTCTTTAGGGCGACCACGTTGTCCTTGGAGGGCCAGGTCCGGCACGCGGGGAGGCCCGCGTGTGCACCGTAAGTCTTGGTCAGATAGCTCGAGAAGGGACCGTTGAGTTCGGCGGGAAGGGTGAGGCTCGGTGCCCAAGTCATCACGGCGCTGAAATAGACGATTTTTGGCCCTGGGGCCTCGTCCCAGCAAAAGCTGTAATGCGCCTGCAGTACGGGCTTGACGCCGTCGCGCGTCGCCGTGCCAGCTGGGGCTTGCGACGCACACAACAACGCCAGTCCAAAGATCGCGAGCGGTAATTTTCGCATGGATCGTGCCCCCCTCATTTGCTCTGGAATGCTGCTTGGAACCCGTTATACACCGAATCGCGGCGCAACTCCGATCTGGGTGGCCGGGGGCGCAGTCGATATGCTGTCCCCCTGGGTGCCCTCACCGCCGCAGGCGGCGAGCTCCAGGCAATGCCGACCGCGGCGGCGCGATACGGAAGGCCGCTGCGGTGCCAGGAAGCCGGGTGCACCCCAAGAGTGCATCTCGCCGGTGCCTGTGAGTTGCAGATCTGCTCATGAGCCCGTGTCTCGATCTCTTTGAACTGTCCGGCATCGTTTCGGCGGAATTGGGTGTCACCTCGCGACGGGGACCGCCGGCCGGGTGTGTCGAAATCGCGTTTCTATGTTATATGCCGAGCTGGCAGGCGTAAGCCTCCCAAATGGGGGGTACCGTACTCCGAGGCGAAGCGATGAGGCGAAGCACGACGACGATGATCGAGCACATCTATGAGGCGGCCATCTACCCGCAACGGTGGGATGCGGTGTTCCTGGATCTGGCGGCCAGCTTCAACTCGGAAACGGCCGGCATGTGGGTGTACTGCGAGGATGCGGCGTCACGTGTCTCGCGGATGGTGGGGGCCATCGATGACGCTGAGATGGCCTTCTACAATCGCCACCTCGCCGCGCAGAATCCCTGGTATCAAATCCCGGGACTGATGCGGCCGGGTTGCGCGCTTACCGACACCTCAATCGAGGTGATCCGCCAGGACCCGCGTGCCTTCACGCGGACCGCGTTCTATCAGGAATGGATCAAGCATCTCGGCCTGCGCCACGTTCTCGGAGGGACACTGGCGGATACCGCGGGCAGTCATCTCAATTTCACCTTTCTACGCAGCTCGCGAGCGGGCGCGTACCGGGAAAGGGAAGTGGCGGCGTTTCGCAGACTGTCGTGTCACGTTGCCAAGTCGGTCGAGCTCAGCGGTCAGATCGAGGCGCACCGCTGGACACACGAGCTCGCCGAGGCATCGCCCAATCGACTTGGAATCGGTGTGGTCATCGTCGACGCTGCGCGTCGGCTACTGTTCGCCAATTTCAATGGCGAGGCGCTGCTGCGAGCCCGCAGCGGGATCGTTCTGCGCGACCATCATCTTTGCGCGGCCGACCCGCAGTATCAGCAGGAACTGGAGCGCGCCATGGGTCTGCTGGCCGGCGGCGGCGGGCATGCGCGGATCGACATCCGCGCGACAACGGCGCCCATGACAATGCATTTGTCGAGCCATCTGCAAGCCGCATCATTCCTGTCGACACCGAAGCGCGCCGTGACTATCTTCGTGATCGACGCGTCGCCGGCCCCCCCATCGCGAATCGCGCACTTCAAGCAGCTGTGGAAATTGTCCAACAAGGAGGCTCAGTTCGCTGATCTGCTGCTACGCGGCCTCACCGTAAAGGGGGCGGCGCAGAGGCTGGATATGACGTTCGAGACGGCACGTTGGTATTGCAAGCAGGCCATGCACAAGATCGGCGTGAACAGACAGAGCCAGCTCATCGCAACACTACTCTCGAATGTACTGGTCAGCGAAGACACCATGTCCGCGAGTCGGCATGACTTATGTCCCTGACTAGCTAATCTAGGCGGCCTTGTCTACGGATGCTCGGGCCGTGGCGACGCCCCGTCGCAACGAGTCAATGTAATCCGACCATTCCTGCATCATTATCCGCCAGCCAAGCTGAGCCAAGACATCGGCACCCACAGCGCGCTCGAACGGATCGGAACTCGAGAGCAGTGCAAGACCCGATTGAAACTCTTCAAGCCCGCCGCGGTAATGCACTGTGGCAAGAGAGCACGAGGAGTCTCCTTCTCGCTGGTCCCCGAGGTAGGCTGTAACTATCTCAGATGTCGCGCGGGTGTCCTGCGCAAGGTAGTCGTCCGGGCGCCTGCTTCCGGTGCTCATGATGGCCGATGTCCAGTAATCCTCAGTATCGCCAGGCCGACGCGATTTCCCCGGCACGATATTGCTCCTCACTGCCTTCTGCCGTCAGCCTAATCTAGCCCAACTATTGAAAATCTGCTGCAAAGCTTCGGCAATAAGGCGACGAATATCTCAGTCTGCAAGGCTGCACGCTATCCGGACATGTTGCAGAGGGATGCAATCCGCTGCAGTAGCCTGAGTCGGTAGGACGCCGGCAACACTTGAATCTGCGATAGCTCGTCCGATTCGCCACTCACGCCGCAGAGCGATCGTGCGCAAGATGCCGTCCTCGCTCCGAAGCAGACGCGTCAACGCGACTGGGATCTGCGCGCATGGCGCGAACATCAACAGTGGCATCCACGTCGACTTGCTGCGTGGAATCGCGGGTTCGATGGTCGGTAGGTTTAACGCTCGCCCCTAATTCGCCATGCACTTGTAATGGCGTCCGCAATGTTTATACTATGGCTATACTCTAACGACTGAGGAGCCACCATGTCCCAGGCCATCCTGAAGTGGGGAAACAGTCTCGCGTTCCGCATTCCCTCAGCCATCGCGAAGCAGATGGAGATCGAGGAAGGCGCCGAGGTCGAGTTCCGTATCGAGGGAACGCAGCTCATCGTCGAGAAGGCCGATGAGATGCCAAGCTTCACCGATCGTGATCTGGTCAAGGCGTTGCGGAGAGCCAAGAAGGAGCTGATCGATCTCGGTAGACCCCGTGGCAACGAGATTCTGTAATGGCTGTCGTGGAGGGAGACGTCCTCGAGATCGACGCGGATTCAGCCGTCGGACATGAGCAGCGCGGGCGGCGGCCCGTACTGGTCGTTTCCGTCGATGCCCTGCATTCTGCGCTCGGACTAGCCATGGTCTGTGCGATCACGACCCACGGCGGCCGCTCGACAGGCGCGCGGAATGATCTGGAAGTCCCAATCCCACCCGGAATGGCGGCTACGGGCGTCGTTCTTCCTCACCAGATGCGAACGATCGACATCAAGGCACGAAACGCGACGAAGCTCTGCGTTGTGCCGCGGACGACGTTGCAGGCCGTCCGAGCGCGCCTCAAGGTGCTGCTCGGGCTCGGCCGGTGAGGGCTGCGTAGGGTAGGCTCATGCAACGCATGCTCAGCGGGAGTGATGCATTGCGATGCACCATGTCGAGGCGCGTTGCAGAGCGCGGCAACGAGTTGCATCGGGCTTGGCTCGCCAGCAGACCGGCAATGGGCAATTCTGTGCGCATTCGGCCCTTTCGCGCCTTATGCCGCGGAGCGCGCTGGGGAAACATATCTCTGTCCGCGTCCGAGACTGACGCGGTACCAGGACGGAGGTGTGCACCGATGCTGCAAAAAATGACCGACCGCGTACTGATCTGCCTGCCCGATGGGCGATGGCTCGCCCTATCGGCAGACCTGTTTCGGGAGGCCCTCCAGAGCGGCGCGGAACTCGCGGCGCCGTCTGTCGTCTCTGCCCTCTCACCGAGCTCGTCGGCCCTGGTGACCGCAGACGAGATTGCCGAGGCCACTCATATGTCACGGTCGACCGTTTACGAGCTTACCAAGGCAGGCGTGCTGCCTTCCGTGCGAGTCGGGCGGCGGATCCGATTCGACCGAGAGAAGGTCTTGATGGTATTGGCAGCTCGATCGACTGGCAACGTGTCGCAGACTGACCATGGCGTGCATTCGTATGCGGACGAATGGGCGGCGCGACTCGATCAAGCTACGGCGATCGACATCGCCGGCGTTCTTTTTGGTAGCAAAATGGTAGCAGAGGGTCCGAAAGCCCCTGCGGAGGTGTTAGGGGCATCGGAAGAACCGACTGAGAATTCAGAAGGTTATAATGGTGGGCCGTGTAGGGATCGAACCTACGACCAAGAGATTAAGAGCCGGTTTCGTCCGCTACGCTGTAAGCACTCCGGCATGCCCGTTCTTGCGGGCGCCGGCATCTCCGCATAGGGGAAGGGCGGCGGCGGGACGCCTCAGGCGGCCCGGCGGGTGGCCGGCAGCGAGCTGCGAGCGTTCCAGGGCAACAGCGCTTCGAGGGCCT
>DASXFY010000071.1:0-10142 GCA_036489335.1 Steroidobacteraceae bacterium | reverse complement strand
CATGCGGCTCGCGGTGGTCGCGAAGCTCTGCGCCATGGCGGGCAGCGCGGTCACGATGATGGTGCCGTCGAGGTTCTGCATGAACTGCGCGCAGGCGACGATGAGCGCAATCTGCAGCGAGGGCCGCGCGATCGCGTCCCGTAGCTCACGAACAAAGGGCATCCCGGTATTCTACCGGGATCTAAGCCGTCAGCGCTGCGGCTGCGCGCTGTCGATCTGTGCCGCGATGCCGTCGGCCAACTGGCCGAGGAGGGTGCTCATCGCCTGCGCCTGGCCCTGCGCCGAGGATGCGTCGGGCGCGGTGAGGTGGACCGAGCGGCGCAGCACCGGGTTGGATTGCGTGCCTTGAACCAGTGTCCAGTCGGCATCGAGCACGACCTCGCCCGCCTGCGGCTGGAAAGTCAGGATGTCGAGCACCAGGCCGCGGGCGCTCGGCGGTGCCGGCGACTGCGGCGCGATTACCATGGCAGACGGCAGGCGCTGCGAGAGGTCCTGAGTCAACACCCGGCGGATCATCTCGCCGAGATCTCCGGCCCAACGGTCCTGCGAGGAGATCTGCAGCTGGTTGTCGCTTTCGCCGCGTACCATCGAGTCGCGATCGAGCGCCGGCGGAATGTGCACCGAGTCGACTTTCACCGGCTCGCCGGCGGCCTGGCCGGCGGCGGGCGCGGCGGGCGGTGCCGGATCCAGGGCGAAGTAGCGGGTCGGCGGACTCGAGGCGCAGCCGGCGAGTGTCAGCAGCGCGAGCGCGGGGATCAGCCGGATCATCATTGCTTGTCTCCTCTTCCCCGCAGCAGAGCCTCCGGGTGCCGGTCGAGGTAATCGGCGAGCGAGCGGACGGCGCGCGCGGTCTCGGTGATCTCCTGGACGGTGTCCGCGAGTCCGTTCTGCGTGGCGGTGCCGCTCATCAGCCGGTTGGCCGACTTCGCCGTGGCATCGAGGTCGCCCGCCGCCTGGCGCAGATGCGCGATGACCACCGGCACCTGCGGTCCGGCCTTGGCGGTCATGCTGTGAATCTGCCGCAGTGCGGCATCGAGCTGCACCACCGCGTCCTTCAGCTTCGGCGAGGAGGTCAATGCGGAGACGTGCGCGGTGATGCTCAGCAGGTTGTGCGAGATCTGCTCGATCGGCACCTTGTTGATGCGCGTGACGATGCTGCCGATGTCGCCCTGCTCGGTGACTGGAATGAGCGGCAGTCCGTCGGCCGCCGTGACCGGACCCGCCGGCGGCTTGGCGCCCGCAGTGATCTCGAGGCTCACCTGGTAGCTGCCGACGAGCGGCGGATCGCGGCCGAGCTGCGCCCGCAGCCCCTTGCCGATGAGGAGCGCGATCTCGGCTGACACCTCGGTTGCATTCGGGGCCGTACGCATGCCTTTGGCGTGAAAGAGCGAAGGATAAATCGCGAGCGTGGCCGGAGTCGACAGCTCGCCCGTCGTCGGATCATAAGCGAAGCCGACGTCGCGCACCTCGCCCACGGTGAAGCCACGGAGCGTGACCGGATCGCCGCCGGCGAGCGAGCCCGCCTCGCTCCCCAGGGTGACTTCGTAAAGGAGCGGGCGGCCCGGCGCGGCAATGGGCTCCTGCTCGAGCCCGAGGAAGCTGCGCGCGCTCTTGCCCGGGCCGGGATCCAGGACGATGGTCGGGCCCGAAAGCAGCGAGCCGAGCGATGACAGGTTGTTCAGCGACGGGTTGGCGCCCCGCAGCCAGAAGCGCGTCCCGGTCGTCAGGAACCTCTTGGCCTCATTGTCGATCGATGCTTTCACGATGACGCCCGCGCCGTCGGGGGTGAGCGCAATGTCAGTGACGTGGCCGATCTGCGCGCCGCGCATCACCACGTCGGTATTCTGCTCCTTCATCCCGTGGGCATCATTGAAGCGGATGGTGATGCTGGTGCCTCCGGCCAGCAGGGCACGGCCGCCCAACCAGATGACGACGATCAGCGCCGCGATCGGTATCGCCCAGATCCAACCCGGCCACCAGCCGTGGCGCACGCCGGCCTGGACGCGCTCGGGGGCTCCCGGTGCTCCGGACCCGCTGCCGCTGTCTGCGGGGCGCTCACTCATTGCGCGACGTCCCACATCAGGCGCGGGTCGAAGGTCACCGAGGCCGCCATGGTAAAGAAGCTCATCATCATGAAGGCAGTAGCGCCCCAGCCGGCATCCTCGGAGCCGAGCGAGCCAAAATGGACCAGCGGCACGAAGAACAGGATGGCGAAAGGGTCGGTCTTCGACCACCTGCCCATCTCCGCGATGACGCGCAACACCTTGGTCTTGGTGACCAGGTGCCGTCGCGAGCCGCGCCAGACCGACAACACACACCAGCCGAGCGCGAAGATCTTCACCCCGGGAGTCAGGATACTGGTGCAGAAGATGAGCACCCCGAGCGGATAGAGGCCCGCTTGGAAAAGGTCCTGCACGCCGGTCATGATGGTGTAGTGCACCTGCTGGCCGAGGTGATTCGAGATGTTCATGGGGAAGATGTTGGCTGGCAGGACCAGGGCCAGCGCGGCGACGAGCAGCGCTGCGGTCCATAGGGTCGCATCGGGCTTGCGCAGCTGCAGCCGCGCGCCGCAGCGTGGACAGCGCTGCCCTTCGCGTGAGAGGGGCAGGACGAGATCGCACGTCGTGCACCCCACCAGCGCCTCGCCCTTCTGTACGCGTGTCTCCCCGCCTATCGCCCGCCAGACCGTACGCGCATCGAGCGTCGCCCGCGACAGCATGGTGAGGAAGGCGGCGGCGATGAAGCAGGCACCGCCTGGCTCGATGGTGAGGTGCGCCTGGTCGATGTTGATGAGGCGAAAGTAGCCGATGCAGCCAGCGAGGAGATAGACATCGATCATGGCCCAGGGATCGAGCCAGAGCGACCAGCGGAATGCGGTGCCGAGCCAGGGGGGCCGGCATCCGAGCCTGAGCGCCGCGAGCACCACCGACAGCAGGCCGAAGCGCAGGAAGGGGAAGAGGATGACGAACAGGGCGCAGAGTCCGGCGAGGAGAATCCAACCTCGCCCCCAGAGCTCGGCCACTCCCACCGCGGTGACGGTCTGCGTATGCATGCCGAATATGTCGACCCGCAGCAACGGCAGCACGTTGACCGGCACCAGCAGCAGCAGTGTCGCGAGCGAGCAGGCGAGCGCCGCGCCGATGCTGCGCCCACTGGTCTTCTCCAGGTCGCTCTGACAGCGGATGCAGACGGCGGTGTCGCGCCGCAGCAGCCGCGGCAGCTCCTCCAAAGTTCCGCAATCGGGACAGGCGATGGTCACGCCTCCTAGTGGTAGCAACAGTGATACCCGGGATACAATGCGAGCGCTCGGCGCCTTGGAAAGGCAGGGGGGAGTGGATGCAGCCGTACCTTCTCGCGCCGCATGTCTATCCATGCGTCAGCGGGCAACACGTGGTCCTGATGGACCTCGAGCGCGACAAGTACGTCGCCGTCGTTCCCGCGGACCGACTGGCCGCCTGGGTGCGCGGTTGGCCCGTTGGGGCGGCTCAGACCGCACATTTACCTCGTGACGCGGACGCGGACGCGGACGCGGACGCTCTCGTGTCCCAAATGCTCGCTCACGGCATGCTGGTGAGCGATCCGCATGTCGGCAAGCCCGCCGTCCCTGTCTGCGCCGCGCGTGCCGCGGGCAGCCTCGTGGAGTTCGATCTCGATACCCGCCCGCGGGCGGGGGCAGCGCTTCTCTGGCGCTTCGGCAGGAGCTGCGCGCGCGCACAGCTCTCCCTCAAGCTGCGGCCCATCCAGTCCATCGTCGAGGCGGTACGCGATCGCAAGGCGCGGCGGGCTCAGCACGGCTGCCGGGAAGCCGACCCGGTCCGCCTGCGGGCGCTGGTGGCCGCATTCATGCGATTGCGGCCGCTTTTCTACACGCTGCGCAACGCCTGCCTGCTCGATTCCCTGACACTGGTGCATTTCCTCGCCGCCGAGGGCATCCAGCCCGAATGGGTGTTTGGCGTCAAGACGGAGCCCTTCGACGCTCACTGTTGGGTTCAGCACGGCGACGTCGTGCTCAACGACGCTCCGGATCGAGTGCGGCAGTACGCGCCCATTCTGGTCGTCTAGACGTGTTTCGTTACGTGGCTTTCGTCTGGAACGAGCAGGATCCCGCGGTCCGGGAGTCCGCGCGCGGCATGCTGCAGCGCCATTCAGCCTCCGCGGACGAGTGGCAGGTGGCGCTGCGCGGCAGTGGTGCGGAAGTGCGCTACGTGAAGAGCGGCACTGCCGCCTGCACCGCCTATCTCCTCGCCGACGGCGGCGGTGTCGTGCTGGGGACTCTCTTCGCACGCTCGCAGGAGGGTGTTTCCACCCCGGCTCCGCCACAGCTCGCGGCGGCCGACAGCCGCGCGCTGCTCGACAGCGATGGGCGTCATCTCATCGAAAGCTTCTGGGGACGCTATGTCGCCTTCCTCCACGACACGCCGGCCCGAGCGACCTGGGTGGTGCGCGACCCGACGGGCGGCCTGCCGTGCTATCTGGTGCGCTGCCGCGGAGTCGACATCTACTTTTCCTGGATCGATGACATCGCCGCTCTCCTCGATGCGCCGCTCGAGGTCAACTGGGCCTACCTCATCGCAAGCGTCTGCTTCCTGCGCGAGCATTCCCAGGGAACGGCCCTGCGCGAGGTTACCCAGATTCTGGCCGGCGAATGCGTCGAGACCCGCGCGGGCGTCTGCAAACGTTTCTTCTATTGGGACCCGCTGCAGATCGCCAACACCGACACGATCGAAGACCTCGCCGCGGCGGTCACGGCCATGAGGCAGTGCGTGCGGGATGTCATCCACGCG
The DNA here is from genome assembly GCA_036489335.1 of Steroidobacteraceae bacterium. Classification (GTDB taxonomy): domain Bacteria; phylum Pseudomonadota; class Gammaproteobacteria; order Steroidobacterales; family Steroidobacteraceae; genus 13-2-20CM-66-19. The sequence goes on along the minus strand of DASXFY010000071.1, from coordinate 5,358 downwards.
TGGGCATCCTGCTACGATCACATGTTGTTGTCGCTCTCCGGCGGCCTCGACTCCTCGATCGTGCTCGCGTGTCTGAAGGATGCGCCGTCGCGGCCGCGGGTCACCTGCTTTCATTACTACCCTCTGGGGGCCGACCTCGACGAGCGCGCGTACGCGCGCGCCGCGGCCGCCAAGGCCGGCCTGGAGTTGCTCGAGCGGCCGCGCGACTCTTCTTACAGCCTGCAGCCGCTGCTCACCGTGCACCGTGCGCCGGAGCCCACCAACTATCCCTATTTCCTCGAGCACAGCCGGCTCGAGGCGCAGCTCGCCGCCGAGTGCGGCGCCGCGGTGCTGGTCATCGGCTACGGCGGCGATCAGCTCTTCTATCAGGACCGCGCCGAGTGGGCGCCCGGGGATTTTCTCCACCGCCGTGGGCCGCGGCCGGGTGTGCTGCGGGTCGCGCTCGATGCCGCGCAGATGGATCAGATCTCGATCTGGCGCGTGTTGGTGCAGGCGATTTCAGGCTACCTCGTACACCAGCGTTGGAGCCCCCTGCAGGAGGCGGGACGAATGCGGCCGTTGCTCGTGCCGGCAGTGATCGAGGAAGCGAAGCGCAGCGCCGGTTTCCTGCATCCGCTGCTGCGTCATCCGCGGGGCGCGCCGAGCGGCAAGCTCTGGCACGCGCATCAGGTCAGCCAGCCGTTCGATTTCTATGATCCGCTCGGCCGCGAAGACGATGCGGAGCGGATCTCGCCGCTCTTCTCGCAGCCGATCCTGGAGCTCTGCCTGCGTATTCCAACTTATGTGCTCACTCATGGCGGCTGGGACCGCGCCGTGGCTCGCCGGGCGTTCTACGACGATCTGCCGCCCGAGATCCGTAACCGCCGCAACAAGGGCGGCATCGAAGAGCACTTGCGCCACACCCTGGAGCACAACCGCGCCTTCCTGCGGGAGCTGCTGTTGGATGGCGCCCTGGTGCGGCAGGGGATAGTCGACAGGGGGCGCCTGGCCGAGGTGCTTTCCGGCAGAGCCACGCGCATCGCCTGCGGCTCCGGGGAGGTGTTCGAGTACGCCGGGATCGAGTCCTGGCTGCGTCGCTGGGGAGACGGAATCCGCCGCGCGGCCGCCTGACGGTACCGGCTACCCGGTTGTAGGATATGATCTACAAAATGGCCGCTCTTTCGCGGGAGGGGGGCTTTCGCTCGGCGGCGCATTTCACAGGGTAGAGGGATAGGGATTGGATAAGAGAGACATGGGCGAGGTCAAACGCTTCCCCTCTCAGGGGCGGGCCGACGAGTTCGTGGAGCGGTTGTGCCGTACGCACGAGGCGCAGCTGCTGGCCTATCTGACGCAGATGCTGGGTAGGCCCGAGATCGCGCGCGAGGTGGCGCAAGAGGCTTTCGAGCAAATACACCGGACGTATCGCCCCGAGCAGGTGCTGTTCCCGCGCGCCATGCTGTTCAAGGTGGCGACGAATTTCGCGCTGATGCATCTGCGGCGGCGGCGTCTCGAGAACGCCATGATCACGGGCTCGGCGGGAATGGAGGAGGTACCAGACCATCGCATGGGTCCGGACCGGCAGGCGATGGCCGATCAGATCGCGCAGCATTTAGCCAATGTTATCAAAGAGTTACGTCCAAATCTTCGCAGTGTTTTTGTGATGGCGCACGTCCAAGGCAAACCCCGCAAAGAGATCGCCGCCGTGCTCGGCATCTCGGAGAAGCGAGTCGACAAGCGCATGACCAAGGCGCTCAAGAGCTGTCGCGACCGCCTCTGCGCCCGTGGCATCGACCTGGCGGAGGTAGAGTGATTTTGGGGCACTTGTTGCGGCGGCGGCACCAGGCGCGCGATGAGGCGGCCGGCTGGCATACCCGCATTGCCCGCGGTCTCTCGATCGTGGAGCGCCAGGACTTTGAAGGCTGGATCGCGGAGCCGGCGAACGCCCGGGAATACAACGCCCAACGCTATCTGCTCGACATGTCGATGGAGCTCAAGGGACCGCTGCGTGCGGACGTGCTCAAGAGCGTTGGCGAGCTGAAACCGGCGCTGTCCCGGGCTTCGGGGCTGCATCACTGGCTCGCCCCCGGGCGGATGTGGGCCTCGGGCGTGGTAACCGCCGTCGCGCTGCTGACAGTTACGTTCAGTTGGTCGGTACTGCGCAGTGAAGGTTACGTGGCGCAGACGTATCGGACGTCCACCGGACAGGTTCGCAACGTGGTTCTGCCGGACGGCAGCATCGTCGGTCTCAATACGCAGACGGAGCTCGAGTGGGTCGGCAGCCCGAATGATCGGCGCGTGCGTCTCATCCGCGGCGAGGCTTATTTCCAGGTGGTGCACGACGCCAGCCGGCCTTTCCGCATCCTGCTTGCGCACAGCCAGGTGCAGGTACTCGGCACGCGTTTCGACGTCTATCAGATGGCAAACGGTGATGTTCGTGTCAGCGTCATGAGCGGGACGGTAGCTGTTGAGGCGCTGGACGACGGTCAGGGCGTACCGTCCTGGAGCAGGCGTCTCACCTCTGGCCAGCAGATCGAATACTCGCCGGTAGGCCTCGTGGCCGACGTGCACTCCATCGTGGCGCCGAAGGTCATCCGCTGGCGGGAGGGCATGCTGGAGACTCAGGGCGAGCCGCTGAAAGACTTCGTCAGCGACCTCAGCCGCTACACCACCGAGCGCATCGTGATCGCCGACCCGCGCGCCGCAACTCAGCAGGTGGGCGGCGCCTTCAGTGTCCGGGACATCAACGCCACGCTCGACCGGCTCAGCCGAATCGCTCCCGTCAGCGTCACGCACGACGAAGATGCGGTCGTCCTCGGCTACCGTCCGGTGGCTGCCAAGCCCGGGCCGCGCGGGGCGGGCGAGCGCTGAGTTTCCAGTGCATACGGCTAATTGGACCATCACAACTACAGAGGATAACCAGTATGTTGATTCTTACGAGGCGCGTGGGTGAGACCATCATGATCGGGGACGACGTGACGATCACCGTTCTGGGGGTCAAGGGCAATCAGGTGCGCGTCGGTATCAATGCGCCGAAGAGCATCGCGGTGCACCGCGAGGAGATCTACGAGCGCATCAAGAGAGAGCACGCCGCCGAGGCTGCCGAGAAGCAGAAGACGGGGTTCGCATCGGCTCCGCCCGCCTGACGGGGGCCTCGTAGGAGACGTCGCGGATGGGTTCCGGGGGGAGCCCCTTGGGGAACGTCCGCGACGACTGCGACGGGGGTCGCAGTCTCGCCCAACACCTCCGGGGGTGTACAATTATTTGAAACCAGCCCCGCGAGAGGCGTTACTAACAAAAATGCGCTACCAGCATTCGAGGGAAGAAAGCGCCGCGATCCTGCGGCGGGCGCTGCAGCTCATGTCCCCTCACAAGGCCGGCTACCATCCGGTGAGCTATGCGGTATGGTACGAGCACGCCGCCGACCTCAACCCGGGCCTGACCCGGGAGCTCGACAAGCTTCTGGCCGCTGACAATATGCTGTCGGATGCCGAGATATGCCGGCTCCACGCTCTACACATTGCCGGTCGCGACGTCCAGGCGTTCGAGCTGGCACAGAATCAGCTTCGTGAAGTGCTCGGCGAGTCGGAAAAGGAGGCCGCGCATGCGGAGCGGACGGTCAAGCGCTTCACGTCCACTCTGGACGATGCCATCGACGAGGCGCGACGGCATGCGGAAGGCGCCGATGCCTTCGCCGAAAAGGTCAATAGAGTGCTGGCGGAGGCCTCCATGCTGCAGTCCGTTCTCGGCGTGCTGCACCAGCAACTCGCCAAGCAGCGTGAGGAGGTCGACCACGTGATGGAGCGCCTGGAGCGCGCTCAAACCGAGCCGCTGCGCGACCCGCTCACCGGCCTGAACAACCTTCACGGCCTGCGCCGCGCCCTCGAGGCGCGCGAGAGCTCCGGGCTCTTCGGCGTTGCCTTCCTCTGTATCGATGTCGATCATTTCAAGCGCGTCAACGACACGCACGGGCACGTCATCGGCGACAAGGTGCTGGCCAGAGTCGCCGAGATCCTGCGCGAGCACCTGACCGGGGAGGACATCGCCGCACGTGTCGGTGGCGATGAGTTTGCGATGTTCCTGCCAGGCAAATCTCTCGACGCCGCCGCCGCGCTAGCGGAGGACGTCCGCGCAATGGCTACCCGGACCATTATCACTCGCGCTGATGGCATGCAATACGTCGGCGCTGTGACGCTATCGATTGGAGTCGCCATCGGCGAGCCTGGCGATACCCTGGAATCCCTGCGTCACCGAGCTGACGAAGCGCTCTACGACGCCAAAGACGCTGGCCGAAATCGCGTCGCACTCGCCGCTCGCAACGCCGCCGACAGCTCAGCCGCTTCCTGACGCACGGAACACGAATTGCTCCAGCCTTGCGATCTTTCACGTCGCAAGGGGCAAGGTCATGGCATCACGACGCTCGAAAACCGGCAATCGCTCGGCCGCAGGCAAGCGCGGCGGCGGCAAGAGCAGGCGCGGCAAGCCGCCCACCCGCTCGCTGAGCGCCAGCCGCCGCACAGCCGGCACCGGCCGCGCCAAGCGGGGCCGCCGCTCCGGCTCATCCGCGCCGTACGCGGTGAAGCTGTTGCGGCAGGATCACCGCGAGGTGGCGGCGGCGCTGGAGGAGTTCGAGTCCGCCGGACACGAAGAGAAGCAGTCCATCGCGCAGCGCATCTGCAGGATGCTCAGCGTGCACACGCAGATCGAGGAGGAGATCCTCTATCCAACCGCGCGCGGAGTGTTTCGCGCGGATGATGCGCATCTGGTGGCCGAGGCCGATGTCGAGCACGCCTCGGTCAAGGCGCTCATCCAACAGATAGAGCAGGCCAGGAACGTGGACGAGGAGTACGAGGCGAAAGTGCATGTCATGGGCGAGTTCGTCAAGCATCACGTCAAAGAGGAAGAGACCGAGCTCTTCCCGAAGCTCGAGCGCACCTCGCTCGACCTCGACTCCCTGGGCGAGCGGCTGGAGATGCGCAAGGCGCAGCTCATGGGCGAGGAAGCCGATGGACGGGACATGCAGGAAGAGGAAGAGGACAGCCGTATGTCCAGCGGCCGCTCACGCGGTAGCCGCGGCCGTCAATCTCCGGTGCACGCCCGCCGGCGCTAGCCCGGAAGGTTGGCACCCGGGCACAGGGATGTGCCCCGCCGCCGCAGGTGGCGGCGCCGCGAGCAAGAACCACGCTTGTTGCTCGCGGCGCGCTGGGCCGGGCAGGAGCCCGGATCCAGCGCTAACATTCAGTCACGTTGACAGCCAGGCCACCCTGCGAGGTTTCCTTGTAGATGGTCGACATGTCGGCGCCGGTCTGGCGCATGGTGGCGATGACGTGATCGAGCGTGACCTTGTGCGAGCCGTCGCCGCGCATCGCGAGCCGTGCGGCG
>DASXFY010000066.1:0-56347 GCA_036489335.1 Steroidobacteraceae bacterium | reverse complement strand
ACGGCGCCAAGCGCGCCAGCACACAGCAAGAGGGCCAGCATATGAGCATCCTGAGCAACAAGGTTCGTGTGGCAACGATGGGTATCACAGTGGCCGCCATGTCCCTGGCTGCCCTGCCGGTGTCGGCGGCCCAGACGGCGGTCACCAGCCAGCAGCCTGCCTCCAAGCAGGAGAACATCGGTGTCCTGACCGGGGCAGCGGTAGGGGCAGCGGCCGGCGGGCCGATAGGCGCAATGGTGGGCATGGTGGCCGGCGGACTGCTGGGCTATCACTATCACCGGCAGAGCGTCGCCAACCATGATCTGGCTGCGCAGAACCACGCCCTGACGGCGCAGAACCATGCGCTCACGGCGAGCCTCAGCCAGACGCAGCAGGACCGTGAGGCACTGGCAGGGAAGCTGGATCTCGCCAGTCAATCGCTCACCGCCGTCAAGGCGCAGCGCGCGGACCTCGACCGCACCGTGCAGCTGTCCGATGACATCGAGACCGAAGTGGCTTTCAGGACGGCTGATGATTCCGTCAACAACCTGCAGTTGCCGGCGCTGCGCAAGATCGGTGCGCTCGCCGCATCGCTCCCGCCGGGCGCGAAAGTGCGGATCGACGGCTATGCCGACCCCAGGGGGCCGGCGACGTTCAACGACAACCTGTCGCTGCGCCGTGCGCAGACCGTGGCCCTGACGCTGGAGAAGGCGGGTTGTCCGCAGGACAGGCTGGTGATTGCCGCCCACGGCTCCTCGCAGTCCGCCAGCCCGCGCGGCGATCTCGACGCCTACGCCCTGGACAGACGCGTGACGGTGCGCTTGGAGGGGGTGGCGGTGGTGCTGTCGAGCGGCGCTGAGCCTGCGGTGGCGGACGCGCGCTAGGCGACATAACTCGCGGGCCGGGTGAAGGGCGTCGCAAATAAGCGAACCGCGGCTTCACCCGGCCCGGGGAGGCTGGCACCCTTTCCGGCGAGCGAAACTCCGCAGCGCCGGAGTCCGCAGCCTCGGAGAAATGCCATGCTGCCCACCGTTACTATTGCATCGACGCGTCTCATCTCGGCGTTCGACATGGAGCTGCTCGTCGTCAGCGTCATCATCGTCGCGGCCATCGGCTGGATGGCGTTGACGCACACGCGCCATCACCGTCACCGTTGATTGCGTAGCGCTTCCGCGAGCATCCCGAACATCTGATCGATGTGGGAGCGCTCGACGATGAGGGGTGGCGAGAGCGCGATGGTGTCGCCGGTCTGACGCACGAGCAGACCGCGCTCGAAGCATTCGAGAAAGATGCCATAGGCTCGCGTGCCCGGCCGGCCCGCCGCCGGCTCCAGCTCGAGGCCCAGAATCAATCCGTAGTTGCGTACGTCGATGACATTCGGCAAGCCGCGCAGTGAATGCGCGGCATCCTCCCAGTATTGCGCGAGCGATTTCGCCCGCGTCAACAGGCCTTCCCGCTCGTAGATCCCGAGCGTTGCGAGCGCGGCGGCGCAGGAAGTCGGATGCGCCGAGTACGTGTAGCCGTGGAAGAGCTCGATCGTCGCCTCCGGGCCCTGCATGAAGGCGTCATGCACGGACCGCTTCGCTAGCACGGCGCCCATCGGTATGGCACCGTTCGTCAGGCCCTTCGCCGTGGTGATCATGTCGGGAGTCACGCCGAATTCCTGCGCGGCAAAAGGTGCTCCAACACGTCCGAAGGCGGTGATCACCTCATCGAAGATGAGGAGGATGCCGTGCCGGTCGCAGATCTCGCGCAAACGCTCCAGATAGCCGCGCGGCGGGATCAGCACTCCGGTCGAGCCTGCGATCGGCTCCACGATCACCGCGGCGACCGTCGATGGATCGTGCAGTGCCAGCAGGCGCTCCAGCTCGTTCGCCAGCTCCGCGCCGTGGGCGGGCTGGCCGCGCGAGAAAGCATTGCGCTTGAGGTCGTGAGTGTGCGGCAGGTGGTCCACCCCAGGCAGCAGCGAGGCCGACCAGGTCTTGCGGTTGCCGCCGATGCCGCCGACGGAAATGCCGCCGAAGCCGACGCCGTGATAAGCGCGCTCCCGGCCGATGAGCTTCGTGCGCGCCGCATCGCCGCGGATGCGATGGTAGGCGAGCGCGATCTTGAGCGCGGTGTCCACCGATTCCGAGCCCGAGTTGGTGAAGAACACCCGATCGAGGCCGGCTGGCGCGATCCGCGCCAGGGCATTGGCCAGCTCGAAGGCCGAGGGGTGCGCCATCTGGAACGTCGGCGCAAAGTCCAGATTGGCCAGCTGGCGCGCGACCGCTTCGGTGATCTCGCTGCGGCCGTGGCCGGCATTGACGCACCAGAGGCCGGCGACAGCGTCGAGGATCTGGCGGCCGTCCGGGGTGAAATAGTGCATGCCGCTGGCGCGGGAGAGCAGGCGCGGCTTCGCCTTGAACTGGCGGTTCGCGGTGAAGGGCATCCAGAATGCGTCGAGCGCATCGCGGGAAAGGGGATCGGAAGCTGCCATGAGATGCTCGCGGGTGCCTAAAGGGTGGCTACGTGGGGTGAGAGCCTCTTATCATAAGGAAATGCCGCACGTGGAGCCAAACCACCGGATTTGCCTGCCCGTCCGGTGTTCCGGATCGTGACCATCCGTCAATTTGTGGCGAGCGTGCCGCGCGGGCTCGCGGATCTTCTGGCAAGGGAGCTCACGACCTTCGGCGCGGCCGACGTGCGGGAGCGGACGACCGGAGTAGTGTTCTCCGGCGGGATCGAGATCGCATATCGCGCCTGCCTCGAGTCGCGGCTCGCCAACCGGATATTTCTCGAGATCGCGCGCTTCGAGGCCGCGAGCGCCGAAAGCTTTTACGCCGCGGCCCGCGAATGCGACTGGAGCCAACATCTGGGCCCCGGCGCAACGCTCGCCTGCGATTTCAGCGGCAAGCATCCGACGATCACCCACAGCCACTTCGGTGCCCTGAAGCTCAAGGACGCGATAGTGGATGCGCTCCGGGATGCGACCGGTGGCCGCCCCGATGTCATGTTGGAGCGGCCGAGCGTGCGTGTGCACGCACATGCTCACGGCACGACGATCACCTTATCCATCGATCTGGCCGGAGAGAGCCTGCACCGCCGCGGCTATCGCGGCGCGGCGGGTGAGGCGCCGTTGAAGGAGAACGTTGCCGCGGGTGTGCTCATGCGGGCGGGATGGCCGGACCTGGCCGCGACCGGCGCGGAATTTCTCGACCCGATGTGCGGCTCCGGTACGCTGGTCATCGAAGCGGCCCTGATGGCCGCGCGCTGCGCACCGGCGCTGCGGCGCGATTATTTCGGATTTCTCGGTTGGCGCGGACACGATGCGACGCTGTGGCAGCGGCTGCGCGCGGAGGCGAAGGCCCGGTGCGTGGCCGACACGCCGCCAACGAGCATCATTCGCGGTCATGACCGCGATCCGGTCGCCGTGAGGGACGCGCGTGCCAACGCTCAGCGAGCGGGCATAGGGTCATGGGTGGAGTTCGAGATGCAGCCGCTGGCGAATGCGGCGCCGGCGCGCGCAAGCGAGCCCGGCGGCAGCGCTTCCGAGCCGGGGCAGACATCCCGTGGCCTGCTGTGCACCAATCCTCCCTACGGCATTCGGATGGAGGATCTCGATGTGGCCCGCGCCATCCATCGCGAGCTCGGCGAGGTGCTGCGCGCGCGATTCCAGGGGTGGCAGGCGGCGGTGTTGACCGGCGCACCGCAGCTCGGCATGGAGTTCGGCATCCGCGCCGCCCGCACCCATGCCCTGTGGAACGGCGCGATCGAGTGTCGGCTGCTGAGGATGACCGTGGAGGCGGCGAGCCTGCGCCGGCCGGGCTCACTGGCGCGGGAGGACTCGGTCCTGCGGGATACTCCCGGCGCGCGCATGTTCGCCAATCGCCTGGCGAAGAATCTGAAGCGCCTGCGGGGCTGGGCCGACAAGGCCGGCGTGTCATGTTACCGGGTGTATGACGCCGACATGCCGGAATACGCGTTCGCGATCGACATCTACCGCACCGTGGAGCCTGAGGAGACGTGGCTCTACGTGCAGGAATATGCGGCGCCCGCCGAGATCGAGGTCGATGCGGTCCGCCGTCGTCGCGGCGAGGCGCTGTCGGCACTGCCGGGCGTGATCGGAATTCCGCCGGAGCGGATCAAGCTGCGCACCCGCCGGCGAACCGGCCGCGGCGAGCAGTACGACAAGCTCGACAACCGGTCCGATTCTCACGTGGTGCTCGAAGGCGGCCTGCAGTTCATCGTCAACTTCGACGACTACCTGGACACGGGTCTGTTCCTCGATCATCGGATCACGCGGGCGCGCCTGCGGGACGCGGCCGCTGGCAAGCGCTTCCTCAATCTTTTCGCCTACACGGGCACGGCGACCATCTACGCGGCTGCGGGCGGCGCGGTCGCAACGACCTCCATCGACATGTCACGGACATACCTCGACTGGGCGCAGCGCAATCTCGCCCGCAACAGCGGCAACTCGCCGCGCAGCGCGGCCGCTCGGCCGCGGCATGATTTCGTGCAGGCGGACTGTGTCGAGTGGCTGCGCGATGGTGCCCGGGCCGTGGAGCGCTACGAGCTGATCTTCCTCGACCCGCCGACGTTCTCGAACTCCAAGCGCATGGAGGGAGTGCTCGACGTCGAGCGCGACCATCCGGCGCTCGTCGATGCCTGTATGCGCCTCCTCGCGCCGGACGGTTTACTCGTCTTCTCCACCAACGCCCAGCGCTTCCGACTCGACCCAGCCCTGGCCGAGCGGCATGCGATTCGCGATGTGTCCGCCGCCACTCTGCCTCGCGATTTCGAGCGCAACCCACGGATCCACCGCTGTTTCGAGATCCGGCCAGGTGACGGGCGGCGGGTGAGTGAATCGTGAGCTGGCGACAAGCCCGCAATATGTGTAGAATCGTGTGTGGTTACTCACACATCATTTATGGGCATGGCTACCAATCTGTCGATCGATCCGCAATTGCTCGAGCGCGCTTTGCAAGTGAGCGGCGAGCGTACGAAGAAGGCGGCGGTGACGAAAGCTCTGGAGGAATTCATTGCTCGTCGCCGACAGAAGCGATTGCTCGAGCTGATGGGCAAGCTCGAGTGGGATGATTCTTTCGATTACAAGGCCGAGCGTTCCCGGTAATGACCTTGCTGGTGGACACCAGCGTGTGGTCGTTGGCGTTGCGACGCGACGCAACGGTCGATGCGCCACAGGTAAGCGCGTTGCGCATTGCCTTGGGCGGCGGGGAGGCGATCGTCACCGCCGGGCTGATTCTGCAGGAGTTACTGCAAGGATTTGCAGGGCCGCGTGCGCGCCTCGAGATCGTCGAGCGCTTCTCGGCGCTGCCTCTGTTGGCACCGGACCGCCAGGATTACATCGATGCGGCGGACTTACGCAATCACTGCCGGCGCTCGGGTGTACAGCTCGGCACGATCGATGCGCTGCTGGCTCAGCTCTGCATCCGCCATAGCCTCACTCTACTCACCGCCGACAATGACTTCATTTGCGCTGCAAAGCACTGCGATCTGATTGTCTGGAGTACCGGACGCTGAGCAACCGCCCCGGCACGCTGATTTGAGATCCGGTCGGCACAAAACCGCTCACTGTATCTTTACAGCCGGCCAGGCTTCCGGTAGGGTCGGTAAGGTATGTCCGGCCTGATGAAAACGTGCAAGATCACCACGAAGAAGCCCTCGTCGGGGGCCCTGGCGGATCTCGCGCGCGCTTAGCAGAGTCGGAACATCGCGAGTCAACCAGAGGCCCCGCCGGCACCGCCGTCGGGGCCTCGTTCGTTTTGGAGTTTGTCCATGCAGTCTGGTCGTTCAGCCGGCTCCGCGCCGGTGGTCGCGATCGCCGGCGCCACCGGCGCCGTCGGCATCGAGCTCATCCGCTGTCTCGAGGAAAGGCGCTTTCCTCTCTCGGAGTTGCGTCTGTTCGCGTCCGCGCGCTCGGCGGGCAAGACGCTTTCCTTCCGCGGCCAATCCCTCCCGGTGCACGAACTGAAGGAGGACAGCTTCCGCGGCGTCGGCCTCGCGCTCTTTTCCGCGGGCAGCGGCATCTCCAAGCGCTTTGCGCCGCTCGCCGTGCAGCAGGGAGCGGTGGTCGTGGACAACTCCTCCGCCTTCCGCATGGACGCGGCGGTGCCGCTGGTCATCCCGGAGATCAACCCTGAAGCAATGCGCGGACACCCTGGCATCATCGCGGTGCCAAACTGCTCGACCATCATCGCCATCACGCCGCTCTGGCCGGTGCACCGCATCAACCGCCTGCGGCGGATGATCGTCGCGACCTATCAGGCCGCTTCCGGCGCCGGTGCCGCCGCCATGGAGGAGTTGCGCGAATCGACCCGCGCCTATCTCGAGGGCCGGCCATACGAAAATCGCGTGCTGCCCCACCCGTACGCCTTCAATCTCTTCAGCCACAACACCAGGATCGACCCGGCGACCGGTTACAACGAGGAAGAGATCAAGGTGGTGCGCGAGACGCACAAGATCTACGGCGATGACTCCATCCGCATCGCTGCTACCTGCGTGCGGGTGCCGGTGCTGCGCGCCCACTCGATCGCCATCAACTTCGAGTGCGAGCGCCTCATCACGCCCGAGCAGGTCCGCGACCTCATGCAGACCGCCCCCGGCGTGAAGCTGGTCGACGACCCCGAGCGCAACTACTTTCCCATGCCGAAGGATGCCTCCGGCCAGGACCCCATCCTGGTCGGGCGCATCCGCCGCGACAGCAGCGACCCGAGCGGCCGCTCGATCGCGCTCTTCGTCGCCGGCGACCAGCTCCTCAAGGGCGCCGCGCTGAATGCGGTGCAGATCGCGGAGCTGCTCTGACCAACCCTGCGGGCGCACAATCCACCGGACTGACGCTCACAGCAGGTCTCGCAGCCGGTAATACAACATCGCGAGCACCAATACCGGCCGGCGCAGGATGGCGCCGCCGGGGAAATTCCGGTGCGGAATGCGCGCGAACACATCGAACCGCTCCGCCTGCCCCGCGATCGCCTCCGCCACCAGCTTGCCGGCGATGCCGGTGAGGGCGATGCCGTGCCCGGAGAATCCCTGCAGGAAATACACGTTCGGCATCAGCTGGCCGAAATGCGGCGCACGGTTGAGAGTGATGTCGACGTATCCGCCCCACGAATACTCCAGCTTCACGTCGGCGAGCTGCGGGAAGACCCTGAGCATGCGGGCGCGCGTCGCGCCGGGTACCGTGAATGAGCTCAGCCCGGAGTAGCTGACACGGCCGCCGAAGAGCAGCCGATGGTCCGCCGAGCGGCGGAAGTAGTCGAGCACCCAGTTCATATCGCTGACCGCGGCATTGTTGGCGATCAAGCGGAGGGCACGCTCCGCCCCGAGCGGCTCCGTGGCGACGATGTGGGTGCCGACCGCCATGATCTTGGAGGCGAGCGCCGGTGCGGTGTTGCCGAGATAGACGTTGCCGCAGAGGACCAGATGGCGGGCGCGGACTTCGCCGCCCGGCGTGCGTACGCGTGCCGAAGTGAAGCCTGTGGCGAGTGTGTCCTCGTAGATGCGAACACCGGCCCGCGCCGCGGCCGCGGCGAGACCGAGTGTGTAGTTGAGCGGGTGCAGATGGCCGCCGTTGGAATCGTAGAGTGCACTCAGGTATCTGCGGGTGGCGAGAGTTGCCCGAACCTCCTCGCGCGGCATGTAGCGCACACTGCGGTACTGAAGCCTTTCCTGCAGCTCGTCCAGCTCCTGCCGCAGCTCCCGGTCATGACGGGGCTTTACCGCCGTCAGCATGTAGCCGTCGACCCAGTCGCAATCGATGTGGTGCCGTGCAATGAGCTCGCGCATGAGCGCGAGGCCTTCGATGCTGATATCCCAGACTGCCCTGGCGGCGGTCCGGCCGATAAGCCTCTCCAGCTTGCCCTGTCCGGAAGCTACCCCGTGGATCGCCTGGGCGCCGCTGCGGCCGGAGGCGCCCCAGCCGATCCGTTGCTGCTCGAGCAAGACCACGGAGTAGCCCCGCTCCGCGAGGTGCAGCGCTGCCGAGCAGCCCGCGATACCCCCACCGACCACGCAGACGTCGCATTCCACAGAGCCAGCGAGCGCCGCCCGCTCGGGAGCGGGACTTGCCGAGGCGGCGTAGTAGGAAGCGGCGTGGACGGCCACCATAGGGCTCTCGGTTCGCTCGGATTATGTAAAGGGACAGGTCAGGCCTGAAGCCTCCGGGAAGCATAGCCACCTGGCGCCGAGGGCGGCAATCGAGGGGGCGTCCTGCACGGGGCTCGCCCGACCTTCGTGGCCTCGGCTGTGGTCTAATTGGCACCCCCATGGCACCGGCTCGCCCCCTCATTGGCCTTCCCGCGGACCGGCAGATGATCGGCCGGCACCCTTTTCACGCGGTAGGGGATAAGTACGCCCGCGCGGTGCTGGACGCCGCGGACGGGCTGCCACTCCTCATTCCCGCACTCGCCGCGGAGCTGCACCTCGATGAGCTGGTGGAGCGTCTCGATGGACTCCTCTTTACCGGCAGTCCCTCAAACGTCGAGCCGCACCACTACGAGGGTCCGCCCAGCGAACCCGGGACGCTGCACGATCCGGCGCGCGATGCCACCACGTTGCCCCTCATCCGCAAAGCGGTGCAGGCCGGGGTGCCCGTGTTCGGCATCTGCCGCGGATTCCAGGAGATCAACGTCGCTTTCGGCGGCAGCCTGTATCAGCGCGTGCACGAGGTTGCCGGACACATCGATCACCGTGACGACCGCAGTCAGCCGCTCGAGGTGCAGTACGGGCCCGCCCACGAGGTGGTTCTGCAGCCCGGAGGGTTGCTGCACTCGCTGGCGGGGGCCGAGCGGATACGGGTCAACTCCCTGCACTGGCAGGGCATCGAGCGGCTCGGCGAGGGTCTTGCGGTGGAGGCGCGTGCGCCGGATGGGTTGATCGAGGCATTCAGAGTCGAAGACGCGGCGCGCTTTGCGCTCGCGGTGCAATGGCATCCGGAGTGGAAGGTAATGGACAGCCCGTTCGCGCGCGCGCTGTTCTCGGCTTTCGGTGCCGCCTGCCGCGACCGCGCCGAATCCAGGTGAAAGGCAACTGTCCATGGTGAGCGAGATCCGCCAATTCTTCCGTGACCACGGCATCTCAGAAGTCGAGGCCATCATCCCCGACATGGCTGGCATTGCACGTGGAAAGATCATGCCGGCGGAGAAGTTCGCCGAGGACGGCGGCATGCGCCTGCCGGAGAGTGTCTTCCTGCAGACGGTCACGGGCGATTACCCGCCGGAGACCGGTGCGGCAATGAGTCCGGCCGAGATCGACATCATTCTCAAAGCCGACCCGAAAACGGTACGGCGCGTGCCCTGGGCGGCGGAGCCCACCGCGCAGGTGATTCACGATTGCTTCTATTCTGACGGTCGCCGGGTGACGATGGCGCCGCGGCACGTGCTACGGAACGTCCTCGAGCTCTACGCCCAGCGCGGCTGGGAGCCGGTGGTGGCGCCGGAGCTCGAGTTCTATTTGGTCGAGCAGAACAAGGATGCCGACTATCCTCTACGCGCGCCGGTCGGCCGCTCTGGACGGTCGGAGCCCGGCAGGCAGTCTTACAGTATCGCCGCCGTCAACGAGTTCGATCCGCTCTTCGATGACATCTATCAGTTCTGCGAGGACCAGGAGATCGAGATCGACACCCTGATCCACGAGGACGGACCGGCGCAGATGGAGATCAACCTGATCCATGGGCCGCCGCTCGACCTCGCCGATCAGGCGTTCCTCTTCAAGCGCACGGCCCGCGAGGCGGCGCTGCGCCACAAGATCTACGCCACTTTCATGGCGAAGCCGCATGCGAAGGAGCCCGGCAGCGCCATGCACATCCACCAGAGCGTGGTGGACATCAAGACCAGGCGCAACATCTTCAGCAATCCCGACGGCACCCCGTCACAGCTCTTCTTCGCGCACATCGGCGGACTGCAGAAGTACCTGCCCGCGGGAATGGCGCTCTTTTGCCCCAACGTCAATTCCTATCGGCGCCTCACCCGCTACCTTTCGGCGCCGATCAACGTGCACTGGGGCTATGACAACCGCACCGCGGGGCTGCGCGTGCCGATGTCCGGGCCGGAGGATCGGCGAGTCGAGAATCGCGTGAGCGGCGCCGACGCCAATCCTTACATCGCCCTCGCGGCATCGCTGGCCTGCGGTTATCTTGGTATGGTCGAGGGAGTGCAACCGGGCGACCCCATCACCGGCAGCGCGCATGAGCTGCCCTTCGGCCTGCCGCGCTCGCTCGACGAGGCCCTGCGGGAGCTGCGCCACAGCGAGCCGCTGGTGAGGCTGCTCGGCGAGCCGTTCGTCTCCGCCTTCACCATCGTCAAGGAAGCCGAATACGAGGTGTTTCTGCAGGTGATCAGTTCCTGGGAGCGGGAGCACCTGCTGCTCAACGTGTGAAGAGGTCGCCCCCTATATGAGACGATGGCACGCCGCGGTTCTGGCTGCGGCATTGGCGGCCCTGCTCGCCGCCTGTTCCGGTGGATCGCAATCGAGCGACAAAGTCGTCAACGTATACAACTGGTCGGACTACATCGATCCGCAGGTGCTGAAGGACTTCGAGAAGCAATACGGCATCAAGGTCAACTACGACGTCTTCGACAAGAACGAGGTGCTCGAGACGAAGCTCCTCACCGGCAACACCGGCTTCGACGTCGTCGTGCCGTCGGCCCCGTTCCTGGAGCTCGAGATCCGCGCCGGTGCGCTCGAGAAGCTCGACAAGTCCGAGCTGCCGAACCTGAAGTACATGGACCCGGCCGTGCAGAGCACGGTCGCGCAGTACGATCCCGGCAACCAGTACGCCGTCGACTACATGTGGATCACGTCAGGGCTGGGATACAACGTGCAGGCGCTTCAGAGTCGCCTGCCTGATGCGCCCGTCAACAGCTGGCGGCTGCTCTATGATCCGGCGGTGGTCTCCAAGCTCAAGGACTGCGGCGTGACGGTGCTCGACGAGCCGACGGAGGTCGTGGGCACGGCGCTTCTCTATCTGGGCAAGAACCCGAACAGCGAGTCGCCGAACGACCTCGCGGCTGCCATGAAGGTTCTCATGGCCATCCGCCCATACGTACGCTACGTCAATTCCTCACGTTACATCGACGACCTGGCCAACGGCGAGATCTGTCTGGCGCTCGGATGGTCCGGCGATGTCAAGCAGGCGGAAGACCGGGCGCAGCAGGCGGGCAGAACCTACACCATCACCTACTCGATCCCCAGGGAGGGAGCGGTACAGAATTTCGATACGCTGGCGATTCCGGCCAATGCGCCGCATGCGCGCAATGCCAACCTGTTCATCAACTATCTCCTGGATCCGCACGTCGCCGCCCGCAACTCCAATCTCGTGAAGTATGCCAACGGCGATGCGGCATCCCTGCAGTACCTGGAGAAGTCGGTGCGCGACGACTCCGGCGTCTATCCGCCTCCGGCCGTCATGCGCACGCTGGTGCCGGAGCGGGCGAAGTCCATGCAGTTCATGCGCCTGCTGACCCGTGCGTGGACTGACTTCAAGACCGGCGGCTGAGCGCAGGCGGCAACCGATGAACGCCCAACCGTCGATGGTGTCCGATCCGGCGCTGCCCTACGTTCGCCTCGAGGCCGTCAGCAAGAAGTTCGGCGAGTTCCTCGCTGTGGATGAGGTCTCGCTCGAGATCCGGCGCGGCGAGATCTTCTGTCTGCTCGGCGGCTCCGGCTCGGGCAAGACGACGCTGCTGCGGATGCTGGCGGGTTTCGAGACTCCGAGCGCCGGGCGCATCTATATCGATGGCGAGGACATGAGCGCGGTGCCGCCTTACGAGCGGCCCGTCAACATGATGTTCCAGTCGTATGCGCTCTTTCCCCACATGACCGTGGAGAAGAACGTCGCCTTCGGTCTCGAGCAGGAGCGGCTCGGGCGCCCCGAGGTCCGCCGGCGGGTAGCCGAGATCCTGGAGATCGTGCAGATGAGCGCCTACACGGGCCGCAGGCCGCATCAGCTCTCCGGCGGGCAGCGCCAGCGGGTTGCGCTCGCGCGCGCGCTCGCCAAGCGTCCGAAGCTGCTGCTGCTCGATGAGCCGCTGGCGGCGCTCGACCGCAAACTACGCGAGCGCACCCAGTTCGAGCTGCTCAACATCCAGGAGCGCCTCGGCGTCACCTTCATCGTGGTTACGCACGACCAGGAGGAGGCGATGACGCTGTCCAGCCGCATGGGTGTCATGGAGAGCGGGCGAATCGCCCAGGTGGGGACTCCGGCGGAGATCTACGAGGCGCCGGTCAACCGCTTCGTCGCCGACTTCATCGGCTCGGTGAATCTCATGGAGGGCAGGGTGGCGGCTCGCGGTGAGCGTGACCTCACGATCCGTTGCGAGCCATTCGGCTGCACCGTCCGTACGACGCGATGCGTCGAGTGCGCGCCGGGAGACACCGTGTGGGCGGCGATCCGCCCGGAGAAGATCGCCCTCGCGAGCGAGGGCTCGCCGCTCGAAGCGTCAGGAGACAACCGCGTCCGCGGCAAAGTCCGGGAAGTCGCATACATGGGCGATGTGTCGATCTGCCTGGTCGAGATCGATTCCGGCAAGACCGTGCGCGTGACACTGCCCAACCGCACGGGGCTTGCGGCGCAGCGTGACCTGAGACATGCGTCAGTGACGCTGTCGTGGGATGCCGAGAGCCTCGTGATCCTGACACGTTAGGCGACCGTCATGGAACAGCGTGAGGGGCAGAAGATCACTCCTCGGCGGTTTCCGGGCCGGCAGTTCGTTGCGGGCATACCCGCTCTCTGGCTCACGGTTTTCTTCGTCATTCCGTTCCTGGTCGTTCTCAAGATCTCGTTCTCGGAAGCGCGGCTCGCCATTCCACCCTACGCGCCGCTCATCAGCTGGCTGCATGGCTTGCCGGTGCCACAGATTCATCTGTCGGGCTACGCGTATCTCTTCACCGATCCGCTCTATCTGCGCTCCTACCTCTACTCCATCATGGTGGCGGCGGTCTCCACGCTCTTCTGTCTGCTGATCGGATATCCCATGGCGTATGCCATCGCGCGCGCCGGGGATGCGTGGCGCACCTTCCTGCTGATGCTGATCGTGTTGCCGTTCTGGACCTCGTTCCTGCTGCGTGTCTACGCCTGGATCGGACTGCTGCAGAACGACGGCCTGATCAACAATGTGCTGCTGCTCCTGGGCCTGATCCATCATCCGATCACCCTGCTGCAGACGGACTTTTCGCTTTACGTCGGCATCGTCTACTCCTATCTGCCTTTCATGATCCTGCCTCTCTACGCCAACCTGGAGAAGCACGACCCGGCGTTCCTCGAGGCGGCCGCCGATCTTGGCGCGCGGCCGCTGACCGCGTTTCTGCGCGTGACGCTGCCGCAGTCGCTGCCCGGCATCGCCGCCGGCTCGTTGCTCGTCTTCATTCCGGTGGTCGGCGAGTACGTGATCCCGACGCTGCTCGGCCGCACCGATCAGATCATGATCGGGCGCATGCTGTCGGATGAGTTCTTCGACAATCGCGACTGGCCGGTGGCGAGCGGCGTGGCGGTCCTGATCCTCCTGCTTCTCGTCATACCCATCGTGCTGCTGCAGAGGGTCGAGCGGCGGCAACTGGAGGCCGAGTCATGAGGACGCGAGGGCTCTTTTCGCGCAGCGCACTCGTGCTCGGGCTCGTCTTCCTGTACGTGC
Source organism: Steroidobacteraceae bacterium (assembly GCA_036489335.1). Taxonomy (GTDB): domain Bacteria; phylum Pseudomonadota; class Gammaproteobacteria; order Steroidobacterales; family Steroidobacteraceae; genus 13-2-20CM-66-19. The sequence goes on along the minus strand of DASXFY010000066.1, from coordinate 42,737 downwards.
CGATCGTGTCGATGATCGTCTACTCCTTCAACAACAGCCGCCTGGTCACGGTCTGGGATGCGGCACACTCGCCCACCCTGAAGTGGTACGGCGTGCTCTTTTCCGACGGAGAGGTTCTCGACGCGGCCTGGCTGTCGCTGCGAGTTGCCGTGTGCGCTGCAACCGTGTCCACCATCCTCGGGACCCTCGCGGGCACGGCGTTGGCGCGATTCGGCGCCTTCCGCGGCCGCTCCCTTCTCGTCGGCATGACGACGGCGCCCATCGTCATGCCGGAGGTCATCAGCGGCCTTTCGCTGCTGCTCCTCTTCGTCGCTCTGCAGCAGGCCATCGGCTGGCCTCAGGGCATGGGCGCGCTCACGATCACGCTCGCCCACATCTCCTTTTGCATGGCTTACGTCACCGTGGTGATACAGTCGCGCCTGGCCGGCTTCGACGAGTCGCTCACGGAGGCGGCACAGGACCTGGGCGCGCGGCCGGCGAAGGTGTTCTGGCGCATCACGCTGCCGCTCATCCTGCCGGCGGTGCTTGCCGGATGGCTGCTCGCCTTCACCCTATCGTGGGATGATCTGGTGGTCTCGCAGTTCGTCGCCGGGCCGGGCTCGAGCACGCTGCCGATGGTGATCTTCTCCAAGGTGCGGCTCGGCGTCAGCCCGGATGTGAACGCGCTCGCCACCCTGATGGTGTCGGTGGTGGCGAGCGGAGTGGTGGTTGCCACCGTGTGGATGCGGCATCGACAGAGGCGGCGCGAGCATGATGCACAGCTCGCCGCCGCCGCGAACCTTTGAGCGGAAAACGCCTATGTCTCGCAAATTGCTGGGTATCGACGTCGGGGGCTCATTCATCAAGGCAGGTGTAGTGGACGTCGGGGCCGGACACCTCGTCGGGGAGCTGATATCCGCTCCTACGCCACAGCCCTCGACCCCGGAGGCGATGATGCCGACGATCGCCGGCCTCGCCGCGCGGCTGCCGGCGACCACCGGACCGGTGGGCCTCGCTTTTCCCGCTGTTGTCAGGAACGGCAAGGCGCGCACCGCCGCCAACATCGATCATTCGTGGATTGGAGCCGACGGCGCAGCGCTCATCCGGCGTACGCTCGACCGCGGCGCGCTCTTTCTCAACGACGCCGATGCGGCCGGCCTGGCGGAGATGCGCCTGGGCGCCGGTCGGGGGGTGAAAGGCTCGGTCCTCATGCTGACCTTCGGCACCGGCATAGGTTCGGCGCTGTTCATGGACGGCAGGCTCTTCCCGAACACCGAGCTCGGCCACATGGAGCTCAATGGCATGGATGCGGAGAAATACGCCTCGGCCCACGTGAAGGCCATGCTCAATCTCGACTGGCGCGCCTGGATGGACCGGGTCAATGTCTACCTCGACCGCATGCAGGCGCTCTTCTGGCCGGACCTCTTCATCCTCGGCGGCGCGATCAGCGAGCGCTTCGCGGATTTTGCGCCGCTGCTGCATTGTGAGGCGGAGGTCAGGCCGGCACATTTCGGCAATCAGGCAGGCGTCCTCGGTGCAGCGCTCGCGGCCGCGGAAGCCGATGTATAGCAAGCTGACCGACTTCGGCACGACGATCTTCACCGTCATGTCGCGCCGCGCACGCGAGCTGGGTGCGCTCAACCTCGGCCAGGGCTTCCCGGACTACGACATCGACCCGCGGCTCGCGGAGCTCACCGCCGAGGCGATGCGTCAGGGGCACAATCAGTACGCGCCGATGGAGGGTGTGCCGGAGTTGCGCGAGCGCATCGCGCACAAGCTGGCCGCGAGCTACGGCGGGCAGTTCGATGCGCAGTCGCAGATCACGATCACACTCGGCGCCACCGAGGCTATCTACTCGGCCGTACAGGCGATAGTCGGGCCGGGCGACGAGGCCATAGCGTTCGATCCCGCATACGACTCTTACGAGCCGGCCGTGCGGCTCGCCGGTGGCCGATGCATTCGATTGCCCCTGATGCCGCCCGACTTCGGTTACGACTGGGATCGCGTCCGCGGCGCCATCACTGCCCGCACCCGGCTGATCCTCTTCAACACTCCTCACAATCCTGCCTGCACTGCGGCGAGTGAAGCGGATCTCGACGCCCTGGCCGCTATCATCCGGGGACGCGACATCGTGGTGCTGTCCGATGAAGTCTACGAGCACGTGGTCTTCGACGGACGCGTGCACGCATCCGTGCTGGCGCATCCGGAGCTGCGAGAGAGGAGTTTTGCGGTTTTCTCCTTCGGCAAGACGTTGCACGCGACGGGCTTGCGTGTCGGCTACTGTGTCGCGGCTGCAGCGCTCACGAGCGAGCTGCGCAAGGTTCATCAATTCAACACCTTCAGCATCGCGAACCCGCTGCAGCAAGCCATCGCCGCATATCTGCAGGAGCGTCCGCAAACCGGACGGGAGCTGTCCGCCTTCTTCCAGGCAAAGCGCGACCGTCTGCGTGCCGCGCTCGCTGGCTCCGGCTTCGTGCTGCCTCCTGCCCAAGGCACCTTCTTTCAGCTGCTCGATTTCAGCCGCCTGCTGCCGCCCGGCGACCTGGCGTTCGCCGAGCGCGCGCTGACCGAGGCGCGGGTGGCTACCATCCCGCTGTCACCTTTTTATCGCGAGCCGCCGCAGTTGTCCATCGTGCGGCTCTGCATCGCCAAGCGCGACCAGACGCTCGATGAGGCGGCAGTGCGCCTCGGCGAGCTCGGTGCGCAACTCAGCCGGGCGGGTGGCCATTGAAGAAATCCACTCGAGTCAATCATCCGCCGCCGGTGGAGCTCGCCGCCGACAACCACGCGGTGACCACTCCCATCTACCAGAGCGTCAAGTTCGAATTCGACACGCTTGCAGAGACTGAACGTTATCTGCGCGGCGAGCGTTCCGGATTTTTCTACACCCGGGCCTCGAACCCCACGACGCGCCAGCTCGAGCTCCTGCTCGCGGAGATGCAGGGCCGGGAGGAGTGTCTGGTGACCGCCTCGGGCGTAGGCGCGGTGGCGCAGACCCTGCTGGCGCTCACCAAGCAGGGAGACCATATTCTCTGCTTCGTCGAGACCTACAACCCATCGCGTTATCTCATCCGCAGGCTCCTCGGCCGCTTCGGCGTGACGCATACGATGATCTCGATCGAGGATCTAGCCGGCATCGAGCGCGCGCTGGCGGCGCATCCGACGCGGCTCGTGTGGTTCGAGAGCCCGACCAACCCGGTGACCAAGGTGGCCGACATCGCCGCCATCACGCGTCTTGCAAGAGGCGCTGGCGCCCTGGTCACGATGGACAACACTTTCGCGGGACTCCATCAGCACGGCGAGTATGACATCGACGTGTTCGTGCACAGCCTGACCAAGTACGCCTCCGGGGCAGGCGATGTGCTCGGCGGCGCGGTCATAGCGCGCAGCGAGCTGATCCGCGCGATGCGGACGGATTTCGGGATGATCGGCGGGACGCTCGATCCGCACGCCGCGTATCTCATCCTGCGGGGACTCAAGACCTACTTCGTCCGCTACGAGGCCCAGTCGGCGAGCGCGCAGCGTGTCGCGGAGCTCCTCGCTTCACACCCCTCGGTCGCGCGCGTGCACTACCCGGGACTTTCCTCGCACCCGCAGCATGCGCTGGCGCGCGCGCAGATGAAGGACTTCGGCACGATAGTGAGCTTCGATCTCAGGGGCGGCCTGGAGGCGAGCGGCCGCTTTGCCGACGCGCTGCAGCTCTTCGCCATGGCGGCGAGCCTCGGCTCGACGGAGTCGCTGGTGGTCACGGCCCACATCATGGGTGGCCGCGACCTCACGACCGATCAGCAGGCGGTCTCGGGCGTAACGGAAGGCACGGTACGCCTCTCGATAGGGCTGGAGGACATCGATGACCTGCTGGCGGACGTGACGCAGGCGCTCGGCGCCTGAGACCCAGGGGGTCATGCGCTGCTCGCGACCCGGACGCGGTGCGGGTGATACGGCAGGACCTCGAGGACCTCTCCCTCCGACAGGCGCCGCTGCACCTGCTGCCAGAATCGCGCCGTGAAGATCTCCCCGTGCGTGCGCACGAGCGCTGCGCGCTGTGCTGCGTCGAAGGCCACGAAACCGAGGAAGGTTTCGGGAAAGACATCGTGCTCGCCGACGTAGAACCAGGGCTCGCCGCGCATCTCGTCCTCGGGATTCGCCGCCTGCGGCACGTCGCGGAAATGGCAGTCCGTCACCAGACAGAGCTCGTCATAGTCGTAGAAGATGACGCGCCCGTGGCGGGTGACGCCGAAATTCTTCAGCAGCAGGTCGCCGGGAAAGATGTTGGTGTGGGCCAGGTCGCGGATGCACTGGCCATACTCGAGCGCCACCTGCTCGCCAGCGGACAGGGAGGCAGTGCTCAGATAGACGTCGAGGGGAGTCATCCGCCGCTCGATGTACATGTGATCGAAGACCAGGTGCTCACCGGCCTCGCGCACGGTGAGCGAGGCTTCCGCGAGCAGCTCGGCGAGCAGCTGCGGATCGAATAGCGCCTTCGGGAAGCGCAGCCGGCGGAACTCCTGCGCGTCGACCAGGCGCCCGGCGCGATCGTGGCGGAAGACGAGCTGGTATTTCGCCAGGACCTCCTCGCGCAGCACGCTCTTGGGGGACGCGAAGCGGTCGCGGATCACCTTGAACACCACGTCGAACGAGGTCAGGGTGAAGCACACCATGACGAGACCGCGCTGCCCCGGGGCATGCACGAAGCGATCCGGCGTGCCGGCGAGGTGTCGCATGATCTCGCGGTAGCGCTCCGTCTTACCCTGCCTGGCGCGCCCGAGCACGGTGAAGAGCTCGCTCACGGGCTTCCTCGGCATCAGGGACTTGAGGAAGACGACGGCTTCCGCCACGTGCTCGAGATCCGCATGGAAGTATGAGCGCGAGAAGCTGAAGACGATGCTGACATCGCCCTCCGCGAGCATGACCGCATCGACCAGCATCCCGCCGTCGGTGTTTTTCAGGGCGATGACGAGCGGCACGAGGAAGTTGCGTCCAATCAGCCGCCCGACGATATACGCACGGGATATCTGATAGAACACCGGGCGGATGACTTCGACACGCTGCACCGCCCGCTGCTCGCCACGGGCCGCCAGATGCGCCAGCACCTCGGTGGTCACGTGATGGATGCTGTTGTCGAGATCCTTCCACGGCGAGCGGAAACGCACGTCGCCGAGCAGGCCTTCGAAAAGAAGAGCGAGCGAGCCGTGATTGATGTAGGTGTTGGTGGTGACCGAGGAGGACACGTGTGCCAGGGGATCGAGATCCGTGGCCACGAACTCGATGTCCGGAGCCACGCCCACGGTGCCGAAGAGCCGCCGGCTGATCGAGCTGAAGAAGGTCTTGGTGAATTCCGTATCGGCCAGGTCGGCAATGCGCGCGGCGAAATCAGCGCGGATCCGGGTCCAGAGATCGCGGTCTCGCGCCTGCTCGCCGAGCAGCGCTCTGAGCTCGGCCACGGTGTGGGCAACGTAACGGTCATAGAGCTCGATGCGCTCGACGGCATCGCGCTGGCTGCCTTTCCAGTCACGACCGTCGAACCGCAGGGGTGCGCGGCGCGTGATGGCGCGGAACTCCGCGTTGTATTGCACGAAGGCGGCGGCGATCCGCCGGGCGGCCAGCGGTACGATCTCAGTCAAAATATGTCGGCAGCTCCGGGTGCAGCTGATGTTGATGGAGCCGCTCGATCTGCGAGGCGAGGACGCGCCCGGTGGAGAGCTCGGGCAGCGCCCGCACCGGAAAGAACTGCACCGCGTCGGTCTCGCTGCTGGTCGCGGCAGCGCCGCCGATGCGCTCGCAGAGGAAGAACAGCTTGTAGATGTGATGGATGCCGGGCGGGTGCGGATGGCGGAGCTTGTCGATGAGCGCCGCGAGCTTCACCGCCCGTGCGTGGTAGCCGGACTCCTCGCGGATCTCGCGCACGACGGCGTCGGAGGGGGAGTCGTTGATGTCGACCCAGCCACCCGGGAGGGTCCACTTGCCGTCCGAGCGCTCCCGGACGAGGAGCACGCTGCCGTCCTCGAAAATGCCGCCGCGCACGTCCACCTTGGGCGTCACGTAGCCAGTGTCTCCCTCCCAGAATCCCTTTGCCTGAGCCACGGGAATGTCGAGCTCGGTGGCCAGGATGGAGGCAACCAGCTCGGTGAGCTGGATGTAGCGCTCCTTGTCGAAGGGGTCCGTGGTGAAGGCCAGGCCGTTCTGAGCGATCGCCTGTACTTTGCGGGCCCAATCGAGCAGGGTCACATTCGAGTCCAGAGCTGTCTGTTACATGTTGCGGATGAGGGCGTCGCCGAACGCTGACGTCGAGACCTCGTGGGCGCCTTCCATCAGGCGAGCGAAGTCGTAGGTGACGGTCTTCTGGCCGATGGCCTTGTCCATGGCCTGAATGATGGCGTCGGCGGCCTCCGTCCAACCCATATACCGGAACATCATCTCTCCGGAGAGGATGACGGAGCCGGGGTTCACTTTGTCGAGATTGGCGTACTTCGGGGCGGTGCCGTGCGTGGCCTCGAACACGGCGTGCCCGGTCAGGTAGTTGATGTTGCCGCCGGGGGCGATGCCGATGCCGCCGACCTGGGCGGCGAGGGCGTCCGAGAGGTAATCGCCATTGAGATTCAAGGTTGCGATGACATCGAACTCGTCGGGGCGGGTCAGCACCTGCTGCAGGGTGATGTCGGCGATCGCGTCCTTGATGATGATCCTGCCGGCGCGCTTGGCCTCTTCCATCTCCGTGTTGGCCGCCTTCTCGCCGGCGGCGGCCTTGGTGCGCTCCCATTGCTCCCAGGTATAGGTGGTGCCGGCAAACTCCCGCTCGGCGAGCTGGTAGCCCCAGTTGCGGAAGGCGCCCTCGGTGAATTTCTGGATGTTGCCCTTGTGGACCAGGGTGAGGTTGCGGCGCTTATTGGTGATCGCGTACTGGATGGCCGAGCGGATGAGCCGTTCCGAACCTTCCTGCGACACCGGCTTGATGCCGATGCCGGAGCTCGCCGGGAAACGGATCTTGCCGTATGCCTTGGGGAAGTGCTGCTTGAAGAGCTCGAGGAACTTGCGGTTTTCCTCGGTGCCGGCCTCGAACTCGATGCCGGCGTAGATGTCCTCGGTGTTCTCGCGGAAGATCACCATGTCCACCTTCTCCGGATGCTTCACCGGGGAGGGCACGCCTTTGAACCAGCGCACCGGGCGCAGGCAGACGTAGAGGTCGAGAAGCTGGCGCAGCGCCACGTTGAGCGAGCGGATGCCACCGCCGACGGGGGTGGTGAGCGGACCCTTTATCGAGACGAGGTACTCGCGGCAGGCGGTCACCGTCTCATCCGGCAGCCAGCTGCTGAACTGGCGGTTCGATTTCTCGCCCGCGAACACCTCCATCCAGTGGATCTTGCGCCGGACCCCATAGGCCTTCCGCACTGCCGCGTCCATCACGCGCACGCTGGCGCGCCAGATGTCCGGGCCGGTGCCATCGCCCTCGATGAAGGGGATGATGGGGTTGTCGGGGACGACCAGCTTGCCATCGCGCAGGGTGATCTTGGCACCCTGAGGGGGCGGCGTGAGCTTCAAAGGCGCGGCCGTGGACATTACGTGGACTCCTGGGGATTGCGGTCGCCGCGGGATGAGCTGAGCGCCGCGGCCGAGCACCGCATGCTAGCACAGGTGGTTCAGTCGCTCCGTGGGGGCGCGACGCATGTGTCGCGAGTATGCGAAACTCCCGCGATGTACAACGCGACCGATAGCGGCGCTGGCCAGCCGGCGGCCAAGCGATCCCTGCTGCGCAATCTTCTCGCCGTACGGCCCGTACAGGCACGCGACTGTGCCGGGGCAGAGCGCCTCAAGCAGGCCCTGAGCGCCTGGTCGCTGATGTCGATCGGCATTGGCGCCACCGTCGGTACCGGCGTTTTCGTGCTCACCGGCACGGTGGCCGCCAACCAGTCGGGACCTGCCATCACACTGTCGCTGCTGATCGCGGCTTTCGGCAGCACGCTGGCGGCGCTCTGTTACGCGGAGTTTGCCGCCTTCCTGCCGGTGCCGGGTAGCGCCTACAGCTATACGTACGCCACCCTCGGCGAGGCAATCGCCTGGTTCATCGGCTGGAATCTTCTGCTCGAATACGGCATATCGGCTTCCGCGGTGGCCGTGAGCTGGTCGGCGTACGTGATCAACCTCCTCGCCGAAGTGCACATCCACCTGCCGGCGATCCTGGTCAACGCGCCGTTGCAGGAGAATGCGAGCGGTCACCTGGTCGCCACCGGCGCCCTCATCAATCTGCCCGCGGTGCTGATCATCGCGGCGATGAGCTGGTTCTGCTATGTCGGTATCAGGGAAACGGCCGGCGCCACCAACCTGATGGTGGCCGTGAAGGTTGGAGTCATCGTTATCTTCGTGGTTGCGGGGCTGAAGTTCATCAATCCCGGCAATTGGCATCCCTACATCCCGCCGAATACGGGCACCTTCGGCCACTTCGGCTGGACGGGTGTGATGCAGGGCGCGGCAATCATCTTTTTCTCTTACGTGGGGTTCGATACGGCATCGACCACGGCGCTGGAGGCGCGCAATCCCCAGCGCGACCTGCCGATCGGGATCATCGGTACGCTGGTGGTTTCCACGGTGCTGTATGTGGCGATGGCCGCCGCGATCACCGGCATGGTGCCGTATTTGAAGTTGAACAACGCCGAGCCGGTCGCCGTGGCGCTCGATGCGCACCCGGCACTCGCGTGGCTCGGCGTCTTTCTCAAGATCGGCATCATCGCCGGCATGACCTCCGTGATCCTGACTTCGCTCCTTGGGCAGCCGCGTATCCTCCTCTCCATGGCCGATGACGGCCTGTTGCCGCCCGCGATGAGCCGTTGTCATCCCCGCTTCAAGACGCCGCACGTGTCGACCGTGGTCACGGGCGTCGGTGCGGCTTTGATCGCCGGTGTGTTTCCGCTCGATGTGCTGGCGGACCTGATTTCCATCGGGATCCTGCTGGCATTTGCCGTGGTCTGCATCGGGGTGCTGGTGATGCGCCGCAGCCGCCCGGATGTCCACAGGCCATTTCGCGTCCCGGCGGCGTGGTTGCTCTGCCCGCTCGGCACGATAGTGTGCGCGGGCACGACCTACTTCCTCTCCGATGCCACGTGGATCCGGCTCGTCCTATGGACCGTGCTCGGCTTCGCGATCTACGCGCTGTACGGTTACAGACATAGCAGGATGCGACTGGAGAAGTCATGACTCCCGAGGAGGAGGACGAGCTCGGCGAAGAGTATTGGGAGACAGTCGATCAGGCCACTTTCGACCTGCGGGAGAAGACACCGGCCGCCGAAGGCTACTGGATGCCCGCGGAGTTCGAGCCGCACTGGGCGACGTGGCTCCTCTGGCCGGAGCGCACCGACAACTGGCGCGACAGCGCGCGTCCCGCACAGGAGGCGGTTCTCAAAGTCGCCGCCGCCATCCGCCACTTCGAGCCGGTGAATCTCGGTGTCAGCCCGCAACTGTTCGATGGAGTCAGGGCGATCACTCCGGCGGGTGTGACGACCGCGAGCATCGAATACGACGATATCTGGGTGCGTGACATCGGGCCGACGTTCCTGGTCGCGGAGCAGCCGGATACGCTGCGCAGCATCCAGTGGCGCTTCAATGCCTGGGGCGGTCTCTACCAGCCCTACACGCGCGATCTGACCGTGCCGCGCGAGATCTCGTCGGACGCCTTCGGCAGGGAGATGCGGGATCGCTATGCCGCGCCGATCGTGCTCGAGGGCGGCGCCATCCACGTGGACGGCCAGGGGACCGTGCTGCTGACGGAGGAGTGCGCGCTCAACCCCAACCGCAATCCCGGCATGACGCGTGAGCAGGTGGAGGCGGTGCTGCGCGATTATCTCGGTGTCAGTCAGGTTATCTGGCTGGGCAAGGGTGTCTTCAACGATGAGACGAGCGGCCACATCGACAACCTTGTCTGTTTCGTCGCGCCCGGCAAGGTGTGTCTTTCCTGGACGGATGACACGAACGATCCCCAATATGCGATCTCACTCGATGCCTGGGAGCGCCTGAACGATGCACGCGACGCGCTCGGCCGGCGTCTCGAGGTGTTCAAGGTACCGATGCCCGCTCCGCTGCACATGACGGAGGAGGAGGCGCGCGGACTGGTGCCGAGCGAGTCGATGAAGCGGCGTTACGCGGGCGACCGGCTCGCGGCGAGCTACGTGAACTTCTACTTCGCCAACGGTGGCATCATCATGCCGCTGCTCGATCCGCGCACCGACGAGCAGGCCGCCGCGGTGCTGCGGCGGGCCTGCCCCGACCGGCTGATCGTCGGCGTCCCGGCGCGCGAGATCCTTCTCGGCGGCGGCGGTATCCACTGCATCACGCAGCAGATCCCGAGCTACGAAATCGCGCGCACGAGGCCGGGGCCCACGAGATTGCACTGAAGGCGATCAGTCAACCCGCCAGCCTTTGCGCCAGGTCCAGCCAGGTGCGCTGCGCGCGCCGGTAATGGCCGGGCGCGATACGCGCCTGATCGAGCAGCTCGCGCGCAACTTTACGGGCCTCGTCCCGCTGTCCCTGGGTGTCGAGCAGCTGCGCATACCTGACTGCGGCTTCAGCTCCCGGATAGGAGTTGGCCAGCATCCGATACTGCTCCAGCGCCTTCTCTACGCCGCCCTCGCTCTCGAGCGCGCGTGCGTATAGAAGTTGGCCCTCGGGTGAGCGGAAGTCGGGGTTGGCGCGAAACAGCTCCTCCAGCGTGGCGCGGGCCGCCGCGGCCGCGCCGCTGCCGAACTGCGCCCGGGCCAGGCCCATCATCAGGTTGGGATCCCGCTCGTAGAGTCCGGTGAGCGCCTGGCGGTACTGCTCGGCCCCTTCCTCGTAGCGTCCGTGGCGCACCAGCTCATCGGCGTAGCGTTGCCGCGCGGCGACGTTGCCGGCGAGACGCGCCTCGTTCTCGAAGCGGCGCAGATCCGCGAACGGGTCGACCGCGCGCTTGAATCCGCGGGCGGTGCTGCGCGCCGCGCGGCTACGGAAGAGGTCGGGGAAGATTTCGATCGCCACGTAGGCCAGAGCGGCAACCAGGCCGATACCCGGCCAGATGAGTACCCAGATCCAGAGCCAGTTGCGGCCGGTCTTGATGCAATGGACGATCGCCGTCCCCTGAAGGAGATAAGGCAGCAGGAGGTAGATGATTGCCATGCCGCTATCGTAACGCATCTCCTTGCGACGGCCCGTTGTCAGGCCTGGCCTGCCGTCTGATGCGATATGCTCGGCGCCATGGGGTGGTCACGCTTCGCGGCTCCATGGCCGCGGCTCACACTGGGTGTTCTCGGACTCTTGTGCTGCATGGCCGCGGCAGCGCAGCAGGTTGTACAACCGGGTGCGCCGCATCGGCTGCGGATCGGTCTCGTGCTTTCCGGCGGTGGCGCGCGCGGCATGGCGCACGTAGGTGTTCTGCGGGTGCTGGAACAGCTGCACGTGCCGATCGATGCCATCGCCGGCACCAGCATGGGGGCCGTGGTCGGCGGCCTCTACGCCAGCGGCCTCTCCCCGGAGCAGATCGCCGCGACGCTGCGCTCGGTGAACTGGCAGGAGGCGTTCAGCGACCGCCCGCCGCGCGACGATCTGACGCTGCGACGCAAGCAGGAGGATGAGAACTTCCTGGTCAAGTTCCCAATCGGCATCAGGGCCGGCAGGCCGGTGCTGCCGATGGGCCTGATAGAGGGACAGAGTCTCACGGAGGTCCTGCGCCTCCTGACCCTGCCCGTTGCCCGGATCGACCGCTTCGATGACCTGCCGACGCGGTTTCGGGCCGTGGCGACCGATCTCGAGACCGGGCAGGAAGTCGTCATCGCTTCCGGCGATCTCACCAGCGCCATGCGCGCCAGCCTGTCGGCGCCCGGTGTATTTGCGCCCGTCGAGCGCGGCGGCCGCATGCTGGTCGATGGCGGAATCTCCGACAACGTGCCGGTCGATGTGGCGCGTGCGATGGGCGTCGACGTGGTGATCGTGGTCGATGTCGGATTCCCGCTGCTGCCGCGCAAGAAGCTCACCAGCGTCGGGGCAATCTCCAATCAGATGCTCGCGATCCTGATGCGGCGCAAGTCACAACAGGAGCTCGCGAGCCTCGGCCCGCACGACATCCTGATCCGTCCGCAGCTCGGCGACACCTCGTCGTTCGATTTCGGCAACGTCCACCGGCTGTTGGGCATCGGCGCGGACGCTGCCTGGCAGATGCGCGAGCAGCTGGCGGCGCTGGCGGAGAGCCCGGCGCGCTACCGGGCTTACCAGCAGCGACGCCAGGCGCCGCGCCTGCCGCCGCCGCGCATCGACTTCGTCAAGGTTCAGACGGGCTCGGCGGTCTACTCGCAAGGGATCGAGGAACTCTTTCATGACCTGGTCGGCAAACAGCTCGATCCCGATGCCGTCGCACGCAGGATCACCACGCTATACGGCGAAGGCGGCCTCGATACGTTGGATTATCGCGTCCTGCACCAGGACGACCAGTACGGACTGCTGGTCGATGCGCGCGGCAATTCCATCGGCCCCAACTACGTTCGCTTCGGCCTGAGCCTGCAGGACGACTTCGAGGGCGATTCCTACTACGATCTGGCGGCGCGCTATGTGATGTCCGACATCACGCGCTCGGGGGGAGAGTGGGTCACGGATGCCCAGATCGGCCAGACCTCGCTCCTGTCGACCGAGGTCTTCCTGCCGCTGTCGCATTTCTCCGGTTGGTTCGTCATGCCGCACATCGCGGTGGAGGATCGCAACCTGCCGTTTTTCATCGGCCAGGAGGAGCTGGCACAGTATCGGGTCGATACCTTCGATTGGGGGCTCGATTTCGGCAAGCAATTCGGCAATTGGGGCGAGATCCGCGCCGGCGCCTACCGTGACGAGGACCGCTCGCGGCTGATGATCGGCGATGCTGATGACGCGCAGCTTCCCTTCCCGGCGCATCAGGCCTTCGGCTCGCGCACGTATTTCACGCGCTTCACCTATGACACCCTGGACGACATCAACTTTCCGCATTTCGGCGAGCGGGCGACGCTGCAGTGGAGCGGCGAGCGCAATGTGGTTGGCGGAGTGCCGAACCTGAACCAGGTGACCCTCGATTTTCTCGCTGCCCACACCTGGAGGGACCGCAATACGGTCTCGCTCTCGCTCTCGGGCGGCAGCGATCTCGAGCGTCCCACGGACCTCCTGATGGAGTTCCCGCTCGGTGGCTTCCTCAATCTCTCGGGGATGAAGCAGTACTCGCTGTGGGGGCCGCATTACGGCATCGGCCGCCTGCTTTTCTATCGGAAAGTCGATCGTGGCGGCCCGGGGTACCTCGACGTGCCGATCTATGTCGGCATGTCGCTGGAGGCGGGAAACGTGTGGGAGAACATGAGCAACGCCAAGTTCAACAACCTGCACGAGGACGCCAGCATTTTCCTCGGAGCCGACACCCTCCTAGGGCCGGTCTACCTGGGGAGCGGCTTCGACGACCACGGTAATCAGTCGTTCTACCTATTCCTCGGCCGGACTTTCTAGACGCCTATAATCCCCGGCTTTCCGCCAGATTCTCGATTTTGTCGAAGACGAGCGACGGTCTGTCCCCGCCCCGCGAGTATTGGTGGCGCCGGCTCATCTCCTCGAGCGCGGTATCGCGCTCGGCGGGCGTGGGATACCAGTGGATGCGGTGCCACTCGGGGCCGAGGATCTTGCGGAACGGGTCGCCCGGCGGGAGGCTCACACGGATGCCGAAGGGGCGCTGCCGCTCGAGCGGCAGCGCGCGCAGGTTCTGTGGCTGGCTGATTCCCATAGGCGCGGAAGCTTACGCGAGCCGGCATTCCGGGGCTACCTGAACGGATTTTAATCCTGCCTCCGCTTCACTTTAACCGTCGCGTGGTTTCCTGTCATCGCGAGTCCCATCCATCCTCAGGGATACGCTTGCCCGAACCGACCCGATCGCGTAAGGCCGGGCGCCGATTGCTTCGTCATCGCGCGCTCGGTAATCTCGTTGATGGTAATGCCGTCACCCATGGCAAGCATCACCAGGATACTTCTGAGGTCGGGGGAGTCATGTACAAAGCACTGTTGGTGCTCGGGATGCTCGGCTGGTCGTCGCTGGCATTGGCCCTGCCGCCGGTCACGCAACCCATCCGGATCTCGGTCGACGGCACGCAAGCGCCGCAAAAGATACTGCACTCCGTTCTGACCATGCCGGTGACTCCCGGGGCGCTCACTCTCTATTATCCGAAGTGGATGGTGGCCGATCACTCGCCGGACGGCCCAATCACGAATCTGACCGGGCTCGAGTTCTCCATCAACGGCAGGCCGATACCGTGGCGACGCGACCTCGTTGATATGTATGCGTTCCATCTGCAGATTCCGCGGGGAGCTCATACCCTGACGGTGCACTTGGATTTCCTGCTGTCGGCGCCGGGGCCGACCATTGATTTCGCCGCCTCTGCCTCCGCCAAGATCCTGGTTCTCATGTGGAACCAGGTACTTTTGTATCCCAAAGGGCGGTCCGCCCACGACATCCTGTTTGCGCCGCAACTGAAGCTGCCTCCCGGCTGGAGATTCAATACGGCTCTGCCGGTGACACACGCGGGCGATCCCATCGAGTTCGCGACCACTTCCCTCGAGCTGCTGGTTGATTCGCCGGTACAGTCCGGTGAATTCATCAGGGCAATCCCACTGAGCTCGGCGCCGATTCGCGAATTGGACCTGGCCGCCGATGATCCCTGGGCGCTCGACATTGCGCCGGAATTGATCGTGCACTACAAGAGCCTCATCGAGCAGGCGCAGCTGCTTTACCAATCGCATCATTATCGCAGTTACCACTTCCTGCTCACCCTGAGCGATAACGTCCTGCCCCTGGGCCAGGAGCATCACGAGAGCAGCGACGATCGGACCGCCGAGCACACGCTCTCGGATCCCAACAGGCGCCTGCTGTTCGCCGACCTGTTGCCTCATGAGTACACCCATTCGTGGAACGGGCAATATCGACGCCCCGATGGGCTCGCGACTGCCGATTTCCAGCAGCCCGCGCGCGGGGATCTGCTTTGGGTGTACGAGGGTCTCACGGAGTTTCTCGGCACGGTACTCTCGGCACGAAGCGGGCTCTGGACGGTTGCTGAGGCCCACGAGCAACTGGCGGCCGTCGCCTCCACGCTGGCCCATCGCGCGGGCCGCTCCTGGCGCTCGTTGCAGGACACCGCCGATAGTGCTCAATTGCTGTACTTTGCCCCCAGCGAGTGGACCTCCATCAGGCGCAGCACCGATTTCTACCCGGAAAGCATTTTCCTTTGGCTGGATGTGGATACCACCATCCGCAGACTCACTCACGGAACCAGGTCCATCGACGATTTCTGTCGCCTGTTCCTTGCCGGGCCGAGCGGCGCGCCCGTTGTTGCGCCATACAGTTTTGCCGACCTGGTGAACACGCTGAATGAGGTGGCTCCCTATGACTGGCGTCGCTTCCTGCGCCAGCGGCTGGATTACACCGGTCCGGAGGCGCCATTGTCAGGATTGGCTCACAGTGGCTGGTCGCTCGCGTACGACGATGTACCCAACGTCATCCTGAGCGCGCAACAGGCGGCCTTCTCCAAGGGAGACTACACCTCGTCCCTGGGACTCGTCGTGCAAAAGGATGGGCGGATTGAGGATGTGGTACCGGGGATGTCGGTTGCACAGGCCGGCATGAGCCCCTATACCCGCATCCTGTCCGTCGGCGGCCATCCATTCTCGATCGAGGAGTTGGATCGAGTGGTGGCGCAGTCCAAAGCAAACGGCCCCGCCATCGAGTTCATCGTGGTGAACGCCGGCTCGGTTGAGCGCCATCTCGTTCATTACAACGGCGGGCTGCGCGCACCTCACTTGCGGCGGGACGACACCAGCCCCGACTATCTGGACGATCTCCTGGCCCCTCGGCAACGGGCCAGATAGCCGCGCGTCAGCTCTAGGTGGACTTGAGTTGGCGCCGAGCGGCCCCCACACTAGAGGGCCTACCGGAGCGAGCCGATCGCCCGGAAAGATGCCACCCTTGGAGAGCTCTACCATGGCCTTTCTTCGCAGGAAGACCGCGATGCCCGAAGTCGCCGAAGCATTGCCCGGGCGCAGCACGCCGCTCGAGGTGCCACAGACGCATTTCGTCAATGGCCACCGTATCGTCCCGCCCTTTCCGGCGGGTCTGCACGAGGCAGTCTTCGGCCTCGGCTGCTTCTGGGGTGCGGAGCGTCTCTTCTGGGAGCTACCGGGGGTCTACTCGACCGCGGTCGGTTATGCCGGCGGCTTCACGCCGAATCCGACATACGAGGAAGTCTGCAGCGGACGCACGGGTCACGCGGAAGTGGTGCGCGTCATCTACGATCCCGAAAAGATCGACTACGAGGACCTGCTCAAGGTCTTCTGGGAAGCGCACGACCCGACGCAAGGCATGCGTCAGCAAAACGACATCGGCACGCAGTACCGCTCGGCCATCTACGTCACCGATGCGGAACAGCGGCAGGCCGCCGAGGAGTCGAAGAGCGCCTACCAGGCCAGACTCACTACCGCCGGCAAAGGCGCCATCACCACTGAGATTCGCTCCGGCCCGCAGTTCTACTACGCCGAGGACTATCACCAACAGTACCTTGCCAAGAACCCGAATGGATATTGCGGGTTGGAGGGGACCGGTGTTTCGTGTCCGATTGGTGGCAAGGCGCTGGCTCCGGCGCATTGATTGCGCTGCTCACGAGCTACTGTTGTTCCATTGCCACGTCCAATCGGACGCGGATTTACGGCAGCCGCCCCCGGGGACTCCCGTCCACGCTCGACCGCGCACCACACGCCCCGTCGGCGCGCCCGTCGCGACTCCATCCTCGATGGCGAATCTCCCGTTCACGAGCACATCGGTCACGCCGGTGCTGAGCTGATGCGGCTTCTCGTACGTCGCATGATCCTGGATGGTCGCGCGATCAAACACCACCACATCGGCGTAAGCGCCCTGGCGAAGGCGGCCGCGATCCGGGAGCGATAGATTGTCGGCAGGCAGGGTTGTCAGCTTGCGTATCGCGTCCTGGAGCGTGAGGACGTGCTCCTTGCGAACATACTCGGCGAGCACGCGCGCGAAATTTCCGTAGGCACGCGGGTGAGCGGCCGACAACAGGAAAACGCCCTGCGGAGCATCTCCGGCTTCGTCTGAACCGAAGCTCACCCAAGGCAATCCGACCTCCCGCCGCACATTGGCCTCGCTCATCAGAAAGTAAGCGACACCGACCCGCGTGCCGTCCTCGATCACGAGGTCGATCGCTGCATCCTCGGGAGTCTCATGGCGCTCGCGCGCCACTTCCGCAAGCGTTTTGCCGGTGAGGGGCTTCAGCTTCGGGTTCTTGAAGGCGAGCAGCAGCGTGCCCTGAGGCCCGGCCGCCGCGTAGAGGTTCTCCCAATCCTTGGGATGGGGGTTTCGCATCTCCGCGATCACCCGTGCCCGCACCTCAGGCTTCTTGAGCCGCGCGATCCAGGCTTCGAGCCCTCCGTCCTGCACCCAGGGCGGCATGGCCGCATCGAGCCCGGTTGCGCCGGCTGTGTAGGTGTACATGTCTGCCGTGATTCGGACACCCGAAGCGCGCGCTTTGTTGACGGTGTCGATCACCCAGCCGAGCTTTCCCCAGTTGTCACGGCCGGCTGCCTTCAGGTGATAGATCTCGGCGGGCGCGCCGCTCGCTCGGGCGATATCGATCGTCTCCTCGAGCCCCCGCTCGATGCGATCGCCCTCGCTGCGCATGTGCACGGTGTAGATGCCGCCGCAGCGCGCCGACTCCTTCGCGAGCGCGATGAGCTCAGGGGTTTTCGCATACTCGTTAGGGGCGTAGATCAGTGCGGTCGTGAGGCCGAGGGCCCCTTGTTCCATTGCCTGGTGCACGAGCGCGCGCATCCGCTCGAGCTGCTCCGGCTTCGGCTGCACATCGCGCTCGCCAAGCACGTAGGTGCGTACCGTCCCGGCGCCCACCAGGGAGGCGACATTGGGTGAGATGCCTCGCCGCTGCAGGGTCTCGAGGTACTCACCAAGGGTGGTCCACGTAACCGCGTAGTGGATATCGCCCTGCCGTTCGGTCATCAGGCGTTTCATGGTGGGATTGAGCGGTCCCATCGAGTCCTCGCCCAAAACTTCCAGCGTGACGCCCTGTGTCAGATCGCTGAGCGCGCGCCCGTCGGCGAAGAAAGACTCCTCTGGATGAGCCAACATGTTGATGAAGCCCGGGCTGACGGCCTTGCCGCGGGCATCGATCTCGGTGCGGGCAGCCCCTGGAGCGTGAGGACCTACGTAGACGATCCGGTCGCCCCGAACCGCGACATCGCCGTGGAAGGGCGCGCTTCCGGAGCCGTCATAGATGGTGCCGCCGCGGACGATGAGGTCGTACTGGATGGCACGTTGGGCCGGGGCGGCAGCCGCCGTTGCCAAGATCACCCAGAGAACAGGCAAGAGGCAAATCGAGGAGCGCTTCATGGTCCGGTGCTCATCATTGATCTCGCAGATGCGCATCATAGCGCTGCCGCAAAGCCTGCGCCTCAGCACCGTGGCACGCCTCGAGCCCCAGCTCGGCACGCTTCGTGCTGAGCGGACGTCAAAGCCTTTCCTGAAGGCACATCGAGCGTCTCACCTTCCGTCGGTTTCCCGGCCGGCGGGGTGGGGGATGACAATCAACAGTTGCGAGGCCTCTCGACATGAAAATCCTTGGTATCGGATTTGATGCGCCCGTGCGCGGCGCAAACGGCTCTCTGGCGGGAAGTTGCCGGAGTCGTGTAACAGTTGCCGGGAGGCCGCCGGATATTCGTTCCGTGTTTGGCTGGGTGGCGGCGGGTGTCGCCGCTCTATCACTCGCGGCCTGCGGAGGAGGCGGCGGTGGAGGAGGCGGTGGTGGTGGGGGCGGCGGCGGCACGAGTCCTCCTCCAACCACCTACAGCATCGGTGGATCCGTCAGCGGACTGACGGGAACGGGGCTCGTCCTGCAGGACAATGGCGGCGATAACCTTTCAGTCACGGCAAATGGTTCGTTCACTTTTGCTACCAAGGTGAGCTCCGGGGCGGCGTACAGCGTCACCGTCATGACGCAACCCACCGGGCAAACCTGCACGGTGGCGACCGGCAGTGGCACGGCCAGCGCCAACGTAACCAGCGTTGCAGTCTCCTGCGCGAGCGGGGCCGCGAACGTGACGATCGGCGGAACAGTCACGGGTCTCACCGGCACGGGTCTCGTGCTGCAGGACAACGGCGGCGACAATCTCGCTGTCACAGCGAACGGCTCCTTCACGTTTGCGACCGCGCTGGCCAGCGGTGCCGCGTATGCGGTGACCGTACTCACCCAGCCGACCGGCCAGACATGCACAGTGACGACCGGCACCGGCACGACAGGCAGCACCAACGTGACCACCGTGGCGGTCAACTGCGGGACTGCGACCGCCTCGGTCGGAAAGTTCGCCTATACGGCGAATAACGGCGATGGGACGATTTCCGAATATACGATCGATCCGAGCAGCGGTGCGCTCACCGCTATTGCCGGAAGTCCAATTGGTGACGGCCCGGCACCGGCCGCGGTATCCCTGGCGCCGAACGGCAAGTTCGCGTTCTCTGCGAGCAATAACGGAACGAAAATTCAGGCCTATACGATCAACCAGACCTCGGGAGGGCTCACCCTGGTGGGCACCTACACCACGGGATTCTCAACCGGCTCGGCATTCCCGGACATCGCTGTTGACTCGCAGAGCGCGCACCTCTATCTCGCCAGCGCCGGCGACAAAGAAGTCGCGGGGTTTGCAATCAATGGGACGACCGGTGCGCTCACCGCCTTGGCACGCAGCCCCTATCCGGCGGGCGCGGGTGCGGGTGCCATCCCGGCGTTTAGCCCCGACGGCAAATTCCTGTACGTCATGGATGAGGGTGCGACGGGAACCGGCAACAATTCCGTTTCCGGATACTCGATCGGCTCTGACGGCTCACTGACCCCGATTGCCGGTAGCCCGTTTTCCGTGGGAGCCGGCGCGGACCCGAGCTGGATTGTCTTCACGCCGGACCAAAAGTACGCTTACGTGGCCGATTCGGGTCAGGACCTGATCTCCGGCTTCTCAGTGAACAGCGCGGGCGCGCTCACTCCGTTGTCGACCGCGACCTTTGCGGCGGACGAGCATCCGCAGGATCTGACAATCGATGCGAGCGGCACTCACCTCTACGCGCCCGTGGCCAACGGGTCGACCGCAGGAGCGGTCGAGGCCTACACCATCAATGATGCCAATGGGATGCTTACGAAGATCGGCAGCACACCCGCGGGTGTCGGTCCCGTGTACCTGGCAATCGACCCAACCGCCCCGTTCGCCTATGTTTCGAGCAAAGGTGGAGCGGAGGTGTTCGGCTACTCGATCAATCAGACCACTGGTGCGCTCACGGCGCTTTCGCCGGCCTCCACCAGCACCGGCGCAGGCAGTGAGCCGCAGTTCATCACGATCGATCCCAGCGGTAAGTTCGGCTATACCGCCAACGAGGGCACGGGGAATATCTCGGGATTCGCGATCAGCGCGACAACGGGGAAACTGACCCCCGTTCCGGGCACCAACCCGATACCCGCGGGCCTGAAGCCGATCTTCGTCTCCATCTCGCCGGAGGCGCCCGGCATCCGCGACTGATCATCGATCGCTCAAAAGCAAGCGGATAGCGGCCCAGGAGAGCAGTCCCCTGGGCCGCTCTTCTGTCTGCACCGTGGGAAGCCCTATACTGGGTCACATCCGTATCCGGTGGTCCGAAGGTGCGCAATGAAGGCACGATCTCCAGTCCTTGCCCTGCTGATTCTCGTCGCTGCCGCTCCGGTGCCACAAGCACTGGCCGCGCGTCGCATGCCCTCGAGCGGCGAGTTCGCGCCGGTACATGCGCAGCACGGCATGGTGGCCAGCAGCAGTGAGATGGCGTCCGCGGCCGGCGTCGAGATCATGAAGGAGGGCGGCAACGCAGTGGATGCCGCCGTCGCGACCGGTTTCGCGCTCGCCGTGGTTCATCCGCAGGCGGGCAATATCGGCGGCGGCGGCTTCATGCTGATCCGCCTGCATGATGGAGCGACCCATTTCATCGATTACCGGGAGGCCGCACCCGCCAAGGCCACGGCGACCATGTACCAGGACGCCGCCGGAAATGTGATCCCCGACTTGAGCACCGTGGGTTATAAGGCGATCGGAGTGCCGGGCTCCGTGAAGGGTCTGGTGTATGCCGAGCAGCACTTCGGCAAGCTCGGACTGGCGCGCGTCATGGCGCCGGCCATTCACCTCGCGCGCATGGGGTACGCGCTCAGCTACGGCGATGCAAGCCTGCTGAGCAGTGACAGCCGCCTGACACCGTTCGCGGATTCGCGGCGCGTTTTCCAGAACGACGGCAAGGGTTGGCACGAGGGCGATGTGTTCCGGCAGCCGGAGCTCGCGCAAACGCTCGAGCGCATCGAGCGCGATCCGGATACCTTCTACACCGGGACGATGGCGCGACAGCTCGCCGACTACCTGCAGAAGGGCGGCGGCCTGATCACCGCCAAGGACCTGGCCGACTACAAGGTGCTCGATCGCAAGCCGGTCACCGGGACCTATCGCGGATTCACCGTGATCAGCTCCCCGCCGCCTTCATCGGGCGGCATCGTGCTCATCGAGTTGTTGAACATTCTGGAAGGCTACGACCTGAAGAGCGCCGGCCTCGACTCGGCGGCCTCCATCCATCTGATCACCGAGGCCTACCGACGCGCCTTCTTCGATCGCGCGGAATTCATGGGTGATCCGGCGTACACCGACTCGCCGATGATGCTGCTCCTCGACAAGCGCTATGCCGCGGCGTGGCGCAGCTCCATCCTGCCGCAGGATGCCAGCCCCTCGCTGCCGCTGCGGCGGCCCACCACCTTCCCGCAGCTCACGCGCTATGCGGCGGCCCATCCGGTACTCGGACAGGCACCGGAGTCGCGCCAGACCACGCACTACTCCGTCGTGGATGCGGCGGGCGATGCCGTTTCCGTGACTACCACGCTCAATGCCTGGTATGGCTCCGGTGTGACCGCGGGACACCTCGGTTTCCTGCTCAACGATGAGATGGACGACTTCGCCGCGAAAGTGGGCGTGCCCAACATGTTCGGCATCCTGCAGGGGGCGGCCAATGCCGTCGGTCCGGGCAAGCGTCCGCTCTCTTCCATGACTCCGACCATCGTGCTGAAGGACGGCAAGCTCTGGCTGGTGCTCGGAAGCCCGGGCGGCCCGACGATCATCACGACCGTGGCTAATGTCCTGATCGATGCCGCGGACTACGGCCTCAACATCAAACAGGCGGTCGCCGCACCGAGGTTCCACCAGCAGTGGATCCCGGACGAGATCTACATGGAGCCCGCCCGCTTCTCGCCCGATACGCTGCGGCTCCTTGCCTCCCACGGCTACCACATCGCCTTCGGGGACGAGGGAGATGCCGAGTGCATCGAGGTCGATCCGGATACCGGCGAGCGTCTGGGAGCGAGCGATCCCCGCACCGAGGCTGCCCGGGCCGTCGGCTACTGATCGGAGTATAATGGCCTAGCCGAAGCTGCCCTGGCTTCGCTCGTCGCTGCGGGCGGCCGGGGTCATTTTTCTCCGTACGTAACCTGACAAGATAGGTGCCTCCATGTCTGGAGTGCGGGGTCGACGCTGGCTGGTCATCCTGGCGGTGCTCGCGGGCCTCGTCGGCTTGTATGCCGCGATAGGCTTTCTGCTGGTGCCGCGCTGGACGCGCTCGGAGCTGGTGCAGCTCACTGCCCGGGACTTCGGCAGGACGCTCTCCATCGGGGACGTCAGCTTCAATCCTTTCACCTGGAAGCTGGTCATCACGGACTTCTCGCTGCCGGATGCCGACGGCAGGCCGATGATCTCCTTCGGCAGCCTCGAGGTCGCGGTGAGCTTCTCCAGCGTGACCCGTCTCGCGCCGAGCCTGAGCGACATCGTGCTCGACAACCCGCGCGTCAACGCAGTGGTGCGGCGTGACGGCAAGCTCAACCTTGCCGATCTCGCGAAACCCGCTGGCCAGCCGGCGCCGGCCACGAACCCGGCGGCGAGCTCCAAGCCCTTCAAGCTGTTCGTCGATAGGCTCGCGGTCGAGAACGGCAGTGCGACCTACGAGGATGACTCACGGCCCGCGCCCTTCCGTCTCGACCTCAATCCGCTCGGTTTCGAGCTGAGCAACTTCAGCACCACCGGGAGCACGGCCGGCAGCTATCACCTGACCGCTACGATCGGCCAGGGCGGCCGACTGGATTGGAGCGGCACCATCCGCACCCAGCCGGTTTCCCTCCAGGGCGCGCTGCAGCTCGATGGACTGAGCGCGCAGATGGTGGGGGCCTATCTCGGTCCCGTCCTGCCGGCCGAGATCTCGCGCGGCACCGTCGCGCTCCGGGGAAGCTTTGCGATCGACAGCACGGCGGGCGGCGCCGGCGGCGCCGGTGTCAGGATGACCGTCGACGTGCCGCAGGCAGAGGTGAGCGGGTTGGGTGTCAGGCCCCGGCAGGGGACCTCGAATTACGTGCAACTCAACCGCTTCACTCTCGGCAACGCGCACATCGACCTCGGGCATCGCTCCATCCGGGTGGGCCGCATCGTCCTCGCGGGCGCCGATGTTCGCGCCTGGCTCGATGAGCACGGCAAGCTCAATCTCCTCGAGCTCCTCGGCCGGTCCGCCGCGGCGTCGAATTCAGCTCCGCCCGCGCCAGGTGCGCCGCAGCCGGCGCCGGCCCCTGCGCACCCCGCATCCCGCGCCCCGGTCTGGCGCATTGCAGCTCCGGATATACGCGTCGCGGATACGCGCGTGTCGCTGGAGGACCGGGGCGTCAAGCCGGCCGCGCATCTGATCCTCAGCGGGATAACGGCCCGGATCACGGGATACGCCACCTCGCCGCAGAGCCCCCTTTCGCTCTCGCTGCAAACAGCGATCAACGGCAAGGGGCAGCTGCACCTGACGGCCGCCGGGACGCTGCAGCCCGAAGCGCTGAAGGCAAACCTGGCCGTGAGCGACATCGACCTGCGGGCGCTGCAGCCCTACATGAGCAAATACACGGCGCTCACGCTGGCCAGCGGCATCCTCGGCAGCACGCTCGAGGTCGACCGGGGCGCCGACGGACGGCTCAGCACCGCCGGCCGGATCGATGTCACCGATATGCGCGCCGTGGACGATGACCTCAAGCAGGATTTCATCAAGTGGCAGGGCCTGCACATCGTCGGCCTCCGCTACGCCTCCAGCCCCGCGAGCCTGCATATCGACCACATCACCGCCGTGGCGCCATACGCACGCGTCATCATCGGAGCGGACCACACCGTCAATGTATCGGAGGCTCTGCACCCGCGCGGCAGCCGCGCCAAGGCGGCCGCGAAGGCCGCACAGGCTCAGGCCGCTGCTGCCGGCGGCAAAGCGCCGGTGCGCTCCGCGGCAGCGATGGCGATGACCATCGGCCTGGTGCGCGTCGCCAACGGCACGGCCGATTACGCCGATTTCTCGATGCAACCCAACTTCGCAACCGGCATCCAGGATCTGCACGGCACGGTCAAGGGCCTGTCTTCGGACCCGAGCTCGCGCGCGACGCTCGAGCTGCAGGGGCGCGTCGATCGCTATGCCCCGGTCGACATCAGCGGCGTGGTGAATCTCCTCGCCGCCACGACCTACAGCGACGTGACGATGAAGTTCCGCGGCCTCGAGCTGACGCGCATGACTCCCTACTCGGTGCGCTTCGCCGGCTACAAGATTGCGAGCGGCACACTCGACGCCGACCTGCACTACAAGCTGGACAACGGCAAGCTCGATGCCAATCACACGCTGGTCATCGATCAACTGGAGCTCGGCGATCAGGTCCCGAGCCCGCACGCAACCAGGCTGCCCCTGAGGCTTGCGATCGCGCTGCTCAAGGACCGCAACGGTGTCATCCGCCTCGGACTGCCGGTGACCGGCAGTCTCAACAACCCGCAGTTCAGCCTGGGGCCGCTCATCGGCATGGCGCTGCTCAACGTGTTGAAGAAGGCGGTCATGGCGCCGTTCGCCATGTTGGGGAGGTTGGTCGGCGGCGGGGCGAACATGAACCGCATCGCCTTCCCGCCGGGAAGCGCCAGCCTTCTGCCCGCCGCGCAGGCACAGGTGGCCGCGGTCGCCAAGGCGCTCGCGCAGCGCCCACAACTGCAGTTGCAGGTGCCAGCTGCGTTCAATCCGGACATCGACAGGCCGGCGCTGGCGCAACGGCAGCTGCGACACGAGCTGATCACGCTCGCCCGTAGCGGGGCGGGCGCGCCCGCGGGCCATGGAAAGGCGGCTCGTGGCGGACAGCAGGCGGCCACGCCGGCGGCCGGACGGGAGGTCCTGGAGCTTCCCGGGGAGCACTATCGCCTGCTGCGCGCGGCCTACCAGAGCGCCTTCGGCCCGAAGGCGCCGCTGCCGGCGGCTGCGCAAAAGGTACCGCCCTACGACCCCGCCATCCTCGAAATGCAGGCGGCACTGCTCAAGCGTACGGTGGTCCCTGACGCCGATTTGCAGGCTCTCGGCGAGCGGCGCGCGCAGGCCGTCAGGGCGGCCATTCTCGCGGCCGGGGTGGCGGCGGCGAGGGTGGGGACGACAGCGGCGGCGGCCCAGCCGGCTACGGCTGGCGGGGTTACGGTCGCGCTCAGTCTAAAATAGACGCCCGCGGACGGCTGTCGGGCATGCGGCTGGCTTGCAAGGCTGCGCTCCGGGCCATGAATGACGAGGATCAGTAATGCATCGACGTGGGTTTTTGCGCGCTAGCAGCTCCACCGTGGCGGGTTTCGCGCCCTGGCCGTGGGTGTTCAACCGCCGCAAGGCGCCAGCGCCGCCGGCCAAGGGCGTGACGATGATGGGCAAGCCGCAGGCTTTCAGCTATGCGACGCTCAAGGGGCTCGCGCGCTCGATGGCGGCCGCGCCATACGGCGAGCAGTACAAGCCGCTGCCAGCGCCGCTGCAGCACCTCACCTGGGACCAGTGGGAATCGATCGTCTGCCGCCCCGAGCGGGCGCTCTGGTACGGGGAGGACCTTTCCTTCCGCATCCGCTTCGATCACCTCGGCTTCAGCTTCTCCAAGCCCGTGCAGCTGTATGTGGTGGAGAGCGGTCAGGCGCGGGAGATCCTCTTCGACCCGACGCTGTTCGACTACGGCAGGTCGGGACTCAAGCCCACGGATTTGCCGAAGGATCTCGGCTTCGCCGGCTTCAACGTACTCTTCCACACGGACTGGGGAAGCGATCGGGCGGTGTTTCAGGGTGCGTCCTACTTTCGCGCGGTGGACGGGGATGGACAGTACGGCATGTCGCAACGCGGTCTCGCGATCGACACCGGCATGTCGGTGCCGGAGGAGTTTCCCGACTTCGTCGCCTTTTATCTCGAGAAGCCGGCAAAGGGGTCCTCGTTCCTCACCGTGCACGGGCTGCTCGATTCGCCGAGCGTCGCCGGCGCTTACCGGTTCGTCATCGACGTCGCCAGCACCCTGGTGATGGACATCGATGCAGCCCTGTATCCGCGCAAGGAGATCCAGCGCCTCGGCATCGCGCCCTGCACCAGCATGTTCCTGGTCGGCGAGAACGACCATCGGGTGGACGATGACTGGCGGCCCCAGATCCATGATTCCGACGGCCTGCAGATGGCCACGGGCGCCGGCGAGTGGATCTGGCGCCCGCTCGTCAATCCGAGCGCGCTGCGCGTCAACACCTACGTCGATGAGAATCCGCGTGGCTTCGGGCTGATGCAGCGGGAGCGGCGCTTCTCGCAATACCAGGACGACGGCGTCTTCTACGACAAGCGCCCGGATTGCTGGGTGCAGCCGAAAGGTCCCTGGGGCAAGGGCGGCGTCATGCTGGTGGAGATCCCAACCGGCGACGAGACCATGGACAACATCGTGGCTTTCTGGACGCCCGCCGACAAGTCCGAGCCCGGGCGCGAGTACCTCTATGGGTATAGAGTCTACTGGTGCCGCGAGAACCCCTTCCCGCCCCATCTCGCGCGCGTCGAGGCGACCCGCGACGGCATCGGCGGCGTGGTCGGCCAGAAGCGCACTCACTTCGCGTGGCGCTTCGTGATCGATTTCGTCGGCGGCAACCTCGACATGCTCGGCCCCGACGCCAAGGTGGTCCCGGTCATCACCGCTTCGCGCGGACAGATGGAAGTCACCTCGGCGCGGCCGTTGCTGCCGCTCAAGGGCTGGCGTGCGATGTTCGACCTGGTGCCGGATGACAGCGGGCAGCCGATCGATCTGAGACTCTATCTGTCCCTCGACGGGCAGGCGTTGACCGAGACCTGGATGTACCAATACTCGCCGCCGCCGGCGGCGCAGCGACAGCAGTATTTATGACGGCAGTAAACGCGGAACCTGCCCGGTGCGTTGTATATCTATCGCGACAGGCGTTTTGAGAAAGATGGAGGTGTTGCCCATGAGCCCCATTCGATCCATTCTCCGATTGGTTTCGGCGGCAGCGGCGACGACGCTGCTGGCCGCAATGCCCGCGCTGGCCGCGGCCCAGGACAGTGTGGCGGCCGTCTGGGTGCCGAAGCACATCGAGTTCATCTACCAGGGGTTCACGACCCACTATTCCTGCGGCGGACTGCAGGACCAGATCCGGGACATGCTGCGGAAGCTCGGCGCGCAGGACCTCAAGGTCCAGCAGTTTGCCTGCACGAGGCCGGAAGGACCCACGCCGTTCCCAGGCGTCATCGTGAACATGAGAGTGCTCGTGCCGGCCTCATCCGCGGAGGCCTCCAAGGCCCCGAGCGGAAGCCCGTCGGTACAGGCGCAGTGGCAGCAGGTGGTGCTGATGCCGAGCAACGCATCGTTCGAAGACCAGGGTAACTGCGAGCTGATCGAGCAGTTCAAGGAAACCTTCCTGCCGCTCTTCACGACCCGCAAGATCAACTACGGCTCTACCTGTGTGCCACATGAGCTGACCCTCGGGACCCACCTGAGTGCCCAGGTCCTGGTGCCGCCACCCAAAGTGGCCGCGCGATGAGCGCCGGGATCAGGTCCGCGCCGGTTTGACTGCGCCCGAGCTGTCGACGTCGGGCAGGAAGCCCGCCAGAAGCCCGATGATCGGCAGGAAGGCGCAGATCTCGTAGACCAGATTGATGCCGAAGGAGTCGGCGACCTTGCCCAGGACGGCGGCGCCGATGCCGCCCATGCCGAAGGCAAGGCCGAAAAAGAGCCCTGCCACCGTTCCGGTGCGGCCCGGGAGCAGCTCCTGCGCGTAGACGATGATGGCCGGAAAGGCCGAGGCCAGGATGACGCCGATCGGAACGGTCAATATAGCCGTCCATAGCAGATTGGCGTGCGGCAGCAGCAGCGTGAACGGCAAGACCCCGACGATGGAGCCCCAGATCACGTATTTGCGGCCGATGCGGTCGCCCACCGGCCCTCCCAGGATCGTGCCGAGCGCCACCGAACCCAGGAACACGAACAGATACACCTGCGAGGCCTGCACGGATACGTGGAAACGGCTGATCAGATAGAAGGTGTAGTAGCTGGTGAGGCTCGCCAGATAGAAATACTTGGAGAAGATGAGCGCGAGCAGAACGGTCATGGCGACGATGACCTGCTTGTGCGTGGGCGCCGCGTGTGTGCCCGCGGCCGTGGCGCGCGGCTTGAGGAGCGCCATGCCGTGAAGCTTGTACCAATGGCCCACGTTGATCAGCACGAAGATGCCGAGCAGCGCCGCGCAGGAGAACCAGAGAACGCTGCCCTGCCCGCGCGGCAGGACGATGAAGGCGGCGAGCAGCGGGCCGATCGCGGTGCCGAAATTACCGCCGACCTGGAATACCGACTGCGCGAGTCCATGCCGGCCGCCCGAGGCCATGCGGGCCACTCGCGAGGACTCCGGGTGAAAGACGGAGGAACCCGTGCCGATCATCGCGGCCGCGAAGAGGAGCAGCGAATAGCTACGTGCTGAGGCGAGCAGCGCGAGGCCGGCCAGGGTGAAGCCCATGCCCGCGGGGAGCGAGTACGGCCGCGGCTTGCTGTCGGTGTAGCGGCCGATCAACGGCTGCAGGAGCGAAGCGGTGATCTGGTAGGTGAAAGTGAGGACGCCGATCTGGCCGAAGCTCAGCGAGTAGGAGCTCTTCAGCATCGGATACAAGGCCGGCAGCAGCGACTGCATCATGTCGTTCAGCAGATGGCAGAAGCTGATCGCGGCCAGCACCGAGAAGGCGGTGCGGCCGGCGGCGCTCGCCCGGCTGATGCTTGCTGCGGTCTCGTTCACACTCACACTTTGCCGGATCGGACCGCAGAATCCCATCTCTCCTTTGGCACAGGCTCAGGTTGCGGGCCTGACCCGCTCGTCAGCCGTGAGCTCGAGGGGGTCGACTCCTCCTTCGTGCAGGATCCAGCGCGTCAACGATCCATCAAGGAGGATTGTTCGGACTGTTCGGATTGCTGCCCGGGTTGGAGTCCTGCAGCGGGAAGGCCTGTGCCGGCGATCCGTTCGATCGCGGGGCGGGCTGCGCGGCCGGAGTCGTTGTCGGTGCCGAGCTCGCCACCGACGAGGCAGGCTGCAGGCCGGCGCCCTCATCCACGGCAGTCGAGAAGCGACGTGCAGCATCGTCGTCGGTGCGCACCGCACCTGAGATAATGTCGCCAGAGAGAAGGCCCGGGCGATGGTAGAGCTCCGCGTTCGCGGAATCGTCGATCGTCAACGCGGCGCCGGCGAGCGCGACTCCAGCGAAGATGCCCCTGGTAGCTGAATACGAGTACACCCCGGCGTTGAAGGCTTGGTCGGTTGCCGCGGATGCCTGACGGCCAACCGGTCCCGCTGCCACCGAGACGTCACCGCCCAGCGTCAGCTTGCCGCCGGTGATGCCTTCGATGCCTTTGCGCGAGGTGAAGACCAGCACCAGGTCGGTCTTCTGCACACCCCATTGAAAACCAAAGCTGCCGCCTGTGAGTGTCACGAAAACGGGACCGGTGAAGTGGCCGCTGCTGTCCCTGACCACCAGTACACCGTGTCCGCGCTCGCCGCCGAGGAAGAAGGCGACCTTGGTGAAATCCGGGATGACCGCGATGCCATAGGCGCGCTCCAGCAGTCGATCGGGAATGCCCTGATCGCGCGCGTCGCGGACATCGTTCAGCACCTGTGTGGCGAGGAGTAGCCGTCCTTCCTCCCGGGCCTGCGCGTGCGCGGCGACGGTCGTGACCGCAAGCGCGACGCCAACGAGAGTGGTGAGTAATCGGGTACGGGTACGCATGCCTGAGTTCCCCCAATGCCATCGCCGGGTACCGACAAGCCGGAGCCGGCGGCAAGGACTGCTCGAAGCTTACCGCAGATCGACTGGCTGGAGGGAGTCGGTACCGATGAGCGGTCGCTCAGCGCGGGCGGCACCGTGTTCAGCGCGCGTTCAGTACCAAAGTGTCACGTATGCCTGAATGATATTCGCATCGAGCGAGTAGAGCGGCTCCTCGCCCCCCTTGAACGCGCCGGGATCGTACTTCGAGTAGAGCGCGTCGCGATAGTCGAGGTAGTGAAGCATCATTCGATCGAAGCTGAGAGTCGCGGTGCTCTTCTGTATCCACGTGAGGTGCGGGATCGAGAAGGAGTACGTCGCCTCGGCGCCGAGCGTGATGCTGTGGAATGCCGCCAGCTCGCGGTCACGCGCCATGTAGTTGGAGTAGTTGACGTAGGGAAATATATCGCTGTAGAAGCTGGCCGCCCCCTGGCGGTAGTAGCGGACGCTGCCGTCGAGCGTCCAGTGCCGCATCACCGGCTGCACGTAGTCGATCTGGAGCGTATGCGCGACGATGCCCCAGGAGTCGCTGAAGAATCGGTACTTGCCGGTGAGCGCCGCACGATAGTGGAGATAGTACTTCAGTGAGACCGACGCCGCCTCCATGGTGCGCGTGTTGGGATAGATCTGCGGGGCAAGAGAGTAGCCGACGGGATTGTTCGGATCGACGTAGCGGATCTCGCGGTAAGGGCTCGAGAGATAACCCTCATCGGTGGAAAACTGATAATTGAGCGTACCGATGAGACTGCGGGTCAGGATCTGGCTGACGCTCGCCCCGTAGACCCGGTGATCGGCCCGCTGATGGAAGGTCGGATCGTTGACGATCACCCCATTCACCTTGATGTCGCGGAATATCTGGTCCCAGCCGCGGCTGTAGCTGAGCGAGACCGTAGTCAGATCGCCGAACATGTCCTGGCTGACCGAGTAGTAGGCGGTGTTCGCCTTGTAGTCCGGCTCCACGCTGTTGATGAATCCGGCGCTGTAGGTCGTCTTCCCGTGCAGATACTCGGCGCCGGCGCTTTTCTGCGTGCGCGTCTCCTTGTAGGGGCTCGCGGACAGCAGGACGTCGATCGAGGCGCTCGAGATCATGTCCTGGTAGTAGTTGGCGTTGACGGCGAAGTGATCGCCGATCCTCTTCTGGATGAGAATCGAGGGTCCCTGGACGGTGATGCCGCCACCCTGATAGCGGTGATAGAGCAGGTCGACGCTGTCTTCCGGCAGCACTCCGGCGACGGCCGGAACGCCCGCGAACAGCAGCATCGCCGTGGCGCGAACGCACCAGCCGCACGGGGCGCCGCGTCTTGTAAGCCTCAGTTGCATCCGCAGCCGCCGCCGACAGCGCCCGTGGCGCCTCGCGCGCCCTCACGGGTTTCGAATACGTGGTCGAGGTAGGTGCTCGATACCGGATTGCGATCGAGCGCCATGATCGGATCGGCGAGGTGCTCGCGCTCGTACGGCTTGACCCACGGCTCGATCGGCGCGCACGCCGAGGTCGCCGTGACGAGTGCCACCACTACAGCGACAGTCCGAAAGCAAGCCGGCCAATGGAAGGTGCTGCCCATGGTGGCCTACTGGACCACCAGAGCCCGGATGCTGTTCATGTACTGGTTCTCGTCTCCGGGCACGTAGCCGTTGTGCATGAAGCGCACGTTACCCTGGCGGTCGACGATCACCGTGGTGGGCATCGCCTGCACCTGATAGAGCTGACTCACCTGGCTCTTGGGATCGTAGAGAATGGGGTAGCTCACAGGGGTTTTCTGCAGCCAGGCGTTGGCATCGTGCGCGTCAGGCTCGACGTTGACGCCGAGCAGGACGAAGCCCATGTCCTTGTACTGTTTGTAGATGTCGTCGAGCAGCGGCATCTCCTGACGGCAGGGACCGCACCAGCTCGCCCAGAAATTGATCATCACCACGTCGCCTTTGAACTGCGCCAGGCTCACCGTCTTGCCGTCGACGGACTGCAGTGCGAAAGCGGGGGCTTGCTGCACGTCGGCGGTTGCGCCCCAGGCCGGCAGAGCGAGCATCAGGATGGCGGCGAGTGCCGCGATTCGATTCCGCATGACTTTTCCTCCGAGCCTCAAAAGAACGCTGTGAGGCCGAGGCCGGCCTCGAAATTGTGGGTCAACTTATCGGTGCCGAGCAGGTTCGACTGAAACATGTGATCCTCGAAACCGAAGCGAACCGCCAGCCAGTCGAGCGGCAGCACCTGGTAGCCGGCGCCGACGGTGACGGTGAACTTCTTGTCGCCGGCGAACTGGGTGGACCCCGCTCCGCCGACCAGGTAGAAAGAGCTCGTCATGGCGCGGCTGCGGCCGAAAAATGCCTCGCCCGAAAGGAAGTTGTAGCCGAGTCCGAGATCGTAGTACGTGAACTTCCTCTCACCTTCGGTCAGCAGGCGGATGTTGCCGCTCAAGGTCTCGAAGCTGGTCAGCCCGCCGGTGGAGCGGCCCGCCTCGGCGCGGACGAACAGGTCTTCCGTGATGTGGTAGGCGAGATCGAGTCCATAGGAGGGGTGGGAGCCGAAATCCTCGATCGACATCAGGCCATAATGGCCGCCGAGCTCGATGTTCGAGCTGCGGATCCTCGGCACTTCGACCTCGTGCCGCGCAACCTGCGGCTGCACCACGCCCGCCGGCACGCTGTCGCTGCCCGCCGACGGATTCGCCTGTGCCGCCTCGGTGCGCGCCTCTTCCTTGGCTGCCCGCACTTCGGCGCGGTGCGCGCGCCAGCGATGCACCGTGGCGCAGCCGGGCAACAGCGGCAGCGTTACCAGCACCGCCGTCAGAAGAAGACCGCGAACCCGAGTTTCCATTCGTCCTCCACTTGGTTTCGATTCTGCGTCGTGATCACGACATGAGTTTTGTATTCGGCGCGCAGGAAGAAGCTGCGGCCGATGTAATAGCGGAAGCCGCCGCCCACGTATGCCGTCTGCTCGGTGCGGTCCGAAGGTTGGACCAGCGTGGCTTTCGGCTCGACGTGCAATACCCCGATGCCGAGCATCAGGAAGGGGCTCAGGCGCCATTGCGGCATGGGCACGTGAGTGAGACCGATATCGGCGGTCACGCCGTTCGAATACCTGCCGAGGAACTGGCCGAAGGCGGCCTCGACGGCCATCTGCGAGTTGAACGACATCGAGGTATACGCGGAAACGAGGTTCGCGCCGCCGAATGCGCCGGCGAAGGCGCCTGCCTCGAAGCGATGCGAAGTAAAGCCTGCGCGCGTGCCGATCTGGAGCGGCAGAGGCTTGCCATCGGCAAGCACCGTCTCGAGCATGTCATCCTCTGACGCCCATCCGTCGACGCCGCGGCGAGTGCGGACTTTCAGCCATTGCGTGCGCCGGAAGAGCACGATGACGCTCTCGCCCTGGGGAACGACATCGAATACCGGATAGCCGCGTCCGGGCCCGGTGTGAAGCTCGAGATAGGGAGTCTTGACGAATAACTGCACATAGCGCCGTGCGTGCCGCGTAAAGAGGTGCGCGCTACACATGGTGGGCGCCATGAACGCGGCGAGCACGAGGAGCAGGACAGTGGCTGGGCTGCGCAAGCGGGACCTAATTCTTCGGCACGTTCGGGTCGAACGGGTTGTTGAAATTCTGCGCGCCGATGTCGAGCCACTCGGAGATCATGCGTAGCTCATCGGGTGAGAGGATCCCCGCATGGACAGCATCACCGCTGTTGGGGGCGAATAGCGCCAGCGAAGCGCTCGACTGCGCGCCGTTGGCGCTGCCGGCGTCGAGGAACGGCCCTACGGAGATCGTCGTCGGATTACCGTTGGCATCCAGTGGGCCGGGCACGTTGTGCGCAAAAAGCAGATCGACGTAGGACACCAGCTCGTCCGGATCGGCATTCGAGGCGGTGTTCGAAAGATCGAGATTGCCGGCAGGCTGCGCCGCCGCCCCGGCCGCGTTGGTCGGACTGTGGCAGCCGCCCTGGGTGCAGGTGTGATTGCCGCCCGTCGAGTCGGTCCGCGTCTGATCCCAGAGCTGCTGGATGTGCTCGGGGTAGTTGATGACCACGCGGCAGTTGGAAGCCCAGGCACCCTCGCAACCGGGAGTGGCCGCCGGGATCGGCGGGATTTCCGGCGTGGGCAACGCTGAGTATTGATAAGCGATGGGCGGATTGGCCTGGCCGAACGCGGTATTGGTCCAGACATCGGTATAAAAGACGTCGATGCTCGGCGTCATGCTGCACTGCGCCGTGGACAGGGCGCTGCCGATACAGGTCACCACCGCGCGCGTCTCGGCCATGGTCTGGCCCGCCGCAGGCAGGTAAGTGGCTACGCTGTCGGGAAAGGGCGCGCCGCCCGCCGCCCCGCCATAGGCAGAGGGGAAGAGGCCGTCGCGGCCATGGGAGTGGGGTTTCGCCTGGCTCGGAGGCGTATGGCAGCCGTCGCACTTGAGCACCTCGCCTGCCCGCACCTGCAGCCAGTCACTGTGCTCCGGGAAGCCGGCCAGTCGCCGCCCGTTCACATCCAGGATGTTGATCTCGAAGGCTACATCCGCCGGCACCTTGATGAGCACGGAGCCGTCGGGCTCGACGGGCGCGTAGCCCATGATCTCGCGCATGTAGTCGGATGCGCCGAACGCTTCCTGCGCGAGTTTGATCACCTTCTTGTCGGGAATCGAAACCGCCTTCACCAGGCGGATGAAGCGGGCGGGTCGCTGAGCCGCCGGCGTCTTGCCGTCGGACAGGGCGACGATGCCGCCGGGGGCGGTGTCGACCCCATCGAAGTCATAGACGCTGTTGATGTCGATTTCGCCCACGCCTTCGCCCTGCAGCTCCGGATCCGGAGTGATGGGGGGGATGATCTTCGGCGTGGTCCGCGGCTGGGCGGCAGCCACGTCGGTGATCATCACGCCCTCGGCCGGTTGCTCGATCGGGGTGAAGGTGTTCTGCGCGGGATCGAACATCCAAAGGCTGTAGAGCGGCGGACCGGCCTTTGCGTCGGCTTGCGCAAGCCCCGCGGTGGTGCAGGGCACGACAGTCGGCGGATTTTGCGCATCGTCGAGCAGCCGGCACTGGGTCCAGCTCACCAGGATGCGTCCGGTGCCGTCCCAGAGCGGCCACGCGGAATTGAATCGGCCGCCCGCGGACGGTCCCGGCAGCGTACTCACCGGGTTGGACGTCGCTGGCGTTTGCGCCGGCCCGGTGAGGGTCGGGTAAGCGAGCAGCGATTGGGTGTTCTCCACGTAGTGGTTGCCGTCGATGATCTCGAGCTGGCCGCCAAAATCGACGTCGGTGTACTGTCGTGCGATGACGAGAACGTCGCCGCTTTGCATCTCGCGCGGATGCGAGAACTCGATCACGCTGTCGTTGGTGCCGGTCATATGGCTCCGGGCACCGTAGTAGAGCTCGAGATCCGTGCCGTCGGGATTGATGGTGTAGAGATCCATCTGATCCTTGGCGGGCGTGTGGTTCCAACGCGTGAAGAGGATGCGACCGCCCGCCAGCACCGTGGCGTCGCGATCATGGCTCTGATTGAATTCGATCTGGCTGATCGTGGTGCGGTCGGGGCTGATCACGTGCAGATCGAAGATCGGCTCGGTCCGCGCCTCATCCTCGGCAATGAACTCCGGCTTGCCCTCGTTGATCAGGATCGCCTGTGAGTTCCTCTGGCGTGTGGAGGAGAAGACGATGCTGCCGTCCGTAAGATAGTGCGGCGAGACGTCGTTCACCGTATCCGGGGCCGTGTCCGCCGAAGGGTTGATCATCGGCGTCAGCGCACCGGTCGCGATCGTGTACTCGTAAATACGCCAGGAGGGAGCGTCCTCCGGATTCATATTCGGAGTAAGCGGCCCCCGCATCGCGAAAGCGACCTTGGTGCCGTCCGGAGAGACATCCACATCCTTGACGTCATAGCTGGCGCCAGTGGTGATGCTCGCCGTGATATTCGTTTCGGGTGCGCCAGGCGATGCTGCGGCACGCATGTAGAGGTTCGCCGACGGAAAGGTGACGCGCATCATGCGCAGGTCGTCCTGCTCGATGTCGCCGGCCGCGGTCATCGGAATCGTTCGCTTGACGTAGAAGATCGGGAAGTCGACGGTCCCCGGATCCGCCCCCTGACTGTTGGCGATATTGACGGTGCCGCCGCCGCTTCCGCCGCAGCCGCCGAAGGTCAGCGCCAGGCAGAGGATGACTGCCGCCGCGGCGCGGCCGCCCTGGGCCCGGATCCGCGGTCTCACTGAGAACGGCGTCACGATTTCACGCAGCAAGCTCATGTCAGCGACTCCGGACGGACCCTTCACGCCCGGCTCAGGTCACGGGCGAACGTAACATAACCTCGGATATCGCCACGGCCGTTCTTGCGGCCGTGTCGATCCCGTCACGCTTCCGGCAGGTCCGCGATTCCGAGCGTCGCTAGTAGGCCCTCTTATGTCAGTGCGCTGCCGTGAACGGACTCGCACTTTGGCGGGTGTCGGTGTCGTCGGCCGCGCGGATGGCGACAGTGGTGGACAGAGACGGTTTTAAAGTGACATCAAACAGCAAGGCTGTCTGCGTCCGGCGACGTTGGTTTCGCTATTTTCCAGCCTGTATAGTGCCGCCCGTGCATCGGCATTTGAGAGTGGACGGGTGCCATGAAACAGCGATCTAAAAACCGACGTCGGCGTGATGGTGTCGCGAGGCGCGCCACCTGCAGCGCGTGCGTCCTTGCTCTGTTGGCGACGCAAGCGGCGCCTCCGGCCTTCGCGGGCGCATATGAACAGGCCAGGCGTATCTACGAGCGCCTCGATGGCGTGCCGCCGTCGTCCTCGGTGCTGCAGACCATGGCCAACGACATCATCAACAATACGGGCGGTAACGGCCTGCTGACAGCGGCGGTGGTCGCCACGACTCCCGCGACTGCGCCAAACTTCTACGACGTGACGCTGAAGGAATTCATCAATCCCTGGACCAATCGCAATCAATCGGCGTTCGTCCCGTTCAACGACTATACCGCGACCGTGATCGGCATGATCCGCGACGACGTTCCGTTCAACACGGTGCTGTCGGCGAATATCCTCTATACCGTCAACGCGCCGAACCTGCCGCCGCCTTCTCCAGCCAACAACGATCACTATGCGACAGCCGAGGCCAACGGTGTCGACTTCTCGGCCGCGCTGACCAAGACCAGCCAGACCACCGCCTATGGCACACCCTCTCAGGGCGTGGCGGGCGTGTGGACCACACGGGCGGGTGCCGCCGCGTATTTCGTGCTGGGCACGAACCGGGCGCAATTCCGCTTCACCATGCTGAACTATCTCTGTCACGACATGCAGCTGGTCATGGACAATACGCGGCCGACCGATCGGGTCCGTCAGGATGTGGCGCGCTCACCGGGCGGCGACAGCCGGGTGTTCCTCAACAACTGCGCCGCCTGCCACAGCGGCATGGATCCGATGGCGCAGGCCTTCGCCTACTATGACTTCAGCACCACCACCAACCAGATGGTGTACACACCTGGGCAGGTGCAGCCGAAGTACGTGAAAAATCCGCTGGACTTCATCTGGGGTTTCGTCACGCCCGATGACACCTGGCGGAATCGCTGGCGCACCGGTCCCAACGCCGACCTCGGCTGGGACTCGAGCCTGCCCGGCAGCGGCGAGGGCGCTGCGGCTCTCGGTCAGGAGCTCGAGAACACCAAGGCGTTCGCCAACTGCCAGGTGGTCAAGGTCTTCCAGACCGTATGCATGCGGGCGCCGACGAGCAGTGCCGACCAGGCGACCGTCGCCACCATCCAGAGCCTGTTCGTGCAGAGCAACTACGACCTGAAGCAGGTGTTCCAGCAGTCGGCTGCCGCGTGCGCGGGCTCTTGAGCCGACACGCCGGAGGATACGCGCAATGAGACGCCTCGAAGTCATCCCGCGAATCTCGCCGCTGCTCACCGCGGCAACGGGCTTGCTGCTCGCCGTGGCGCTTGCGGCCTGCGGCCCGAGCGGCCCCGCGACCACGGTCAACCAGCCGACAGGCACCAGCCAGAATGCGAGCGCCTATACCGGGCCCGCGCCCGCCAGCAAGGACGTGCAGGCGTTCGAGGTGGCGCTGTGGAACAACATTCGCACTCCCGACCGTTGTGGCGGTTGCCACTACGCGGGCGGACAGTCGCCGCAGTTCGCACGTTCCGATAACGTGAATCTCGCGTATCAGGCAGCGCTGCCGCTGATCAACGCCTCGCAGCCCGGGCAGTCGACTTTCGTGCTGCAGGTCGGCAGCGGACACAACTGCTGGGTAGCCTCGCCGCAGGCGTGTGCCGACACGATGCTCACCTGGATCCAGAACTGGATCGGTAGCGGTGCGGGCGCCGCGGAAAAGATTCAGCTGGTGCCGCCGCCGGCGCAGTCGGTCGGGGGAACCAAGCAGTTCCCGGCCGACTCCACCCAGTTCCAGGCGCTGCTGTGGACGCCGATGCTGCGGCAGTTCTGCAGTGGCTGTCACGACCCTAATTCATCGACGCCGCAGGCGCCGTATTTCGCGAGCTCCGATCCGAACCAGGCGTATCTCGAGGCGCAGCCGAAGATCAATCTGGATGATCCCGGCGCATCGCGCTTCGTGGAGCGGCTGGCCGCCGAATCGCACCACTGCTGGCCGACCACGGCCGGCGGCGCCCCGGACTGCCCGGGCAGCGCGGCCCAGATGCAGGCGGCGATCACCGCCTACGCCAACACGATTCCGGTGACGACGGTCGATCCGACGCTGGTGGTCTCCAAGGCGATCATGCTGCAGCAGGGCATCATTGCCTCGGGCGGCAGCCGCTATGACGCCGATACCATCGCCAAATACGAGTTCAAGGAAGGCGCCGGCAGTATCGCTTATGACACCAGCGGCGTGAGCCCGGAGTCGGATCTGACCGTCTCCGGCAACGTGACCTGGGACCAGGCCTGGGGAGTCATCTTCGCGCAGGGCAGCCGTGCGCAGGCGCTGACCACGAGCAGCCAGAAGATCACCGACCTCGTGCAGACGACCGGTGAATACTCGATCGAGGTATGGGCCTCGCCGGCGAACGTGACCCAGACGGCTGCCAACATTGTCAGTTATTCGGGCAGTGATACCGAGCGCGACGCCACGCTGGGCCAGGATGCCTCGCAATACGAGGCCTGGACCCGCAGCAGCAAGACGGACACCAACGGTGGGACGCCGCTGCTGACCTCGGAGACTGGGGCCTTCGCCCAGGCGGCGCTGCAGCACGTCGTGCTTACTTACGATCCGGTGAATGGACAGAAGATCTACGTCAACGGCCAGTTCACCGGCGACGTCGATCCGAACAGCGGCGGCTCACTCGCCAACTGGGACAACACGTTCGCTTTGGTGCTGGGCAACGAGACCACCGGTGACAAGCAGTGGCTGGGCGAGATCCGCTTCCTCGCCATCCATGACTCGGCCCTCACCGCCGCGCAGGTGCAGCAGAACTTCAGCGCCGGCGTCGGGCAGAAGTACTTCCTGCTGTTCGATGTGAGCAGCATCGTGGGCATCCCGCAGTCGTACATCCTGATGACCGCCATGCAGTACGACAATTACAGCTATCTCTTCTACGATCCGACCTTCATCAGCCTCACCGCGAATGCGCAGCCGCAGAACATCCCGGTTGCCGGCATGCGGATCGGCATCAACGGCTCGATCTCGTCCGTCGGACAGTCGTTCGCCACCGTGAATACCACGATCGGCGGCTCGGCCTACACGGCCGCGAACGGTCAGCTGCTCTCGAGTGTCGGGGCGGTGATCGGCGTCGACCTCGGGGTCACCAACGACATGTTTTTCCTGTCGTTCGACCAGCTCGGCAGCCAGACGCACGTCTACGTCGATCCGGTCGTTCCGCCGAATCCGACGGTCACCGACGATACGCCGCAGCCGGATTTCGGAGTGCACCTGTTCGCCGAGGTCAACGCCGCAATGTCGGTAGCGACCGGAATACCGGTCAATGACTCGGCCGTTGCCGCGCTCTACGCCACGGAGGAGCAGTCGCTGCCGGCGGTGCCGCAGATCACTGCATTCACCGCCTCGGAGCAGACCGCGGTCTCGCAGCTCGCGGGCGTCTATTGCAGCGAGCTGATCAAGAACCAGCAGCGGTTCACCAACCTGTTCGGCGCAACCGTCGAGGCCAACCTCGTCAACTCATCGGCTTCCTTCTTCGGCACTTCAGGCACCAATGCCAACCAGAACCTGGTCATCGCGCCGCTGATGACTGCGCTGGCCGTCGGCACCACGGTGGAGCCGACCTTTGCCGCGGGGCTGCAAACCCAGCTCAGCGCGCTGATTGACGACATCCCGTCCGTCAGCACCACGCCCACCGTCGGCATGGCCGTTCAGGCGGCCTGCCAGGCGGCACTCGGCAGTGCCGCTCTCACCCTTAAGTGACCGGGCTCGAGGAGATCATCCGCCATGCTCATTCGCAAGAAGCTTCCCCGCCCGCACGCGCTGCACGAGCCGATCCTGCACGAGAATCACCGGCGTCCGGTCACGCGTCGTGAGATGCTCTCGGCGGGCTTCCTGGGCGCCTCAGGCTTGGTCATGGCGCCGGCCTGGCTCGCCGCTCTGTTGAAGGCGGGTACGGCGCGCGCGCAGCAGATCGGCCTGGACGGCGACATCTCGCCGCTGCTCGCCCAGAGCCAGTGCAACGTCAGTCAGGGCGCGGGCCTCATACCGTTCATCTGCTTCGATCTCGCGGGAGGGGCCAACCTGGTCGGCTCCGAAGTGATGGTGGGAGTGCAGGGCGGCCAGGCGAATTTCCTCTCGACCGCCGGCTACGGCAAGATGGGCGTTCCGGGCAACATGGTGCCCAGTGCCAGCGGCTTCGTCAGCAGCGCTCTTGGCCTGCTGTGGCATTCGGACGGCGCGATCCTGCGCGGCATCATGTCAGTGGCGAGCGCGGGTGCCCAGGCCAATACCAACGGTGCGGTGTTCCCCGCGATGTCGGAGAACGATACCGACATCAATCCTCACAACCCCATGTATGGCATCGCGAAGGTGGGGGCCAACGGCTCGCTGCTGGCGCTGGTCGGCACCGAGCCGACGGTTTCGGGCGGCAATTCCGTCTCACCACCGAATCTCGGCGGCGTCCCCATCGACCCCTCGCTGCAGCCGAGCACCATCGACCAGCCGAGCGATGCGATCGGGTTGGTCAGCTCGGGCGGCGCCAGCGCCACCAACCTGTCGGTGGAAATCCAGGAATCACAGGAGCGCATCAGCAGCGGCACCACCCAATACGCCCCGGGCGGTTCCGACCCCGCCGCCGTGTTCACCGGAGTTCTCAGCCAGCCGAACGGCGGCACTCCGGGAGTCCAGCTCTACACGAGCGCCGATCCGACGCAGGCGGCCGATGACGCGCAGCTGAAGAACCAGGTGCGCTGCAACTATGTGAAGGCCGTCAACAACGCGGCGAAGTTCGGCAATCCATCCGATCTCGATCCGACCAAGGACCAGAACATC
The DNA here is from genome assembly GCA_036489335.1 of Steroidobacteraceae bacterium. Classification (GTDB taxonomy): domain Bacteria; phylum Pseudomonadota; class Gammaproteobacteria; order Steroidobacterales; family Steroidobacteraceae; genus 13-2-20CM-66-19. The sequence continues at coordinate 1,157 of DASXFY010000066.1, read as the reverse complement.
ATCGGCGGTACGCCGATCTTCAGCGCCTCGCAGTTCAGCGACAACGACGTCGCCATGACCGCCTCGGTCATGAAGCTCGTGCTGAACGGCTTCGCGGGCGCGGGTACCATCTCCCTCAGCGGGTTCGACTATCACGACAACACCCGCGCAACCGGCGAGATGCGCAATTTTCAGGCGGGCCAGATGATCGGCGCCGTGCTCGAGTACGCGCACCGTCTCGCGACCCCCGTCATGATCTACGTGGTGAGCGACGGCTCGCTCACTTCGAGCAGCATGGTCGACACGACCCCGGCGGGCCGCGACAAGCTCGCCTGGCAGGGCGATTCGTCTGCGGTCGCATCGACTTTCTTCCTCGTCTACAGCCCGAAGGGCCGGCCGCAGCCGGTGAGCGTGGCCAACCAGCAGCTCGGCTATTTCAGTTCCGACGGCTCGGTCGTCAGCACCTCGAGCCCGGGCGCCAACTCGGTCGAGCAGCTGGTCGAGATGCTGGTCCTCAACTACATGGCTCTGCAGGGGGTGGAAGGCCAGTTCGGCAAGCTCTTCCCGCAGCAGGGGCTCGGATCGCCGAGCGACCAGGCCGGGCTCATCGCGTTCGGCTCGATCGTCTAGTATGAAGCGCTGGCGCTCGCTCGCGACCGCGCTGCTCTTCACGCTGGCCATCGCATCGATCCTGCCGGCCCACGCCGCGCGGTTTCACGCCGTACCGGGTGTCGCCGCTCCGGACTTCGCGCTGCGGGCCCTCGCCGGCCCCAACGTGCGCCTGTCCGAGCACATCGGCCAGGTCATCGTGGTCTCGTTCTGGGGCAGCGATTGTGATGCCTGCAGGGCCCAGCTCCAGGCCCTGGAGCGGGACTTCAGCGGCTATCAGGCGCAGGGTCTGCGGGTCTACGGCGTGGAGGTGGCCGATGACCAGGTCGCGGCGCTGCGGTTCGCGCGCGGGACGCGTGTCACATTTCCGCTGCTGCTCGACCCGGGCAAGACCGTTGCCCGCACCTATGACGTCGACAATCTGCCGCTGACGGTGTTGATCGATCGTGATGGAAAAATTCGTCAGGTAGTGCGCGACTTCAATGAAACGAGCCGCCGGGCCTGCGAGGATGAGCTGCGCACGCTCCTGGCCGAATGAACGGACCGCAACCATGCCCGATGTCCCGTCG
>DASXFY010000048.1:0-4267 GCA_036489335.1 Steroidobacteraceae bacterium | reverse complement strand
GAAGCCACCCATCACGCTGTCCGCGAACGCGTTCTGGGCGCCGATCCAGGTCAGAACCTTGGGACTTTTGGCATTTTCCAGCCAACGGTAAGGATCGTGAACGGTGACACCGTGCATGACCGTAACGACGTCTTCGCGAGGTGTCGGCGGCGGTGACGCCGCGGCAGCGGATGAGGAGAACACCGCTGAGACAAGTGCGCACCAGCAGGCGGAGTTACGATGGACGGGTGTCGGCATATTTGTGGCTCTGGATGCCTTAAGGTTGAGCACTTACTCAATCCCCCGCATCATACCGCCACAACAGGCGCGACCACTGGGTGTCTGTCGCCTTCACGCCTCCGATGGCCGCAGGCCGGCAGGGCCTCAGACACAGGCGCCCCATAGTCAGGATGATCGGCCCTTGCCGCCCCGTCGCAACGCTCAAACGCGCAGCCCAATGGCGCGCATCAGCTCGAGCCCGTTGCTTTTCGTCACGACGCCTTCCCGCAGCCTGTAGTCGAATCGCATGTGGCCGTTTTCCATATGATCCTCGAAGTGCACGTTGCGCAGGACACCTCCGCCCAAGCCGCCGAGCGCTGTCAGCGCCAGATCGTGCGTGGTTGCCAACCCGATTGCGCCCTGTTCGACCAGGGCTCCAAGGATTCCCTCCGCGCCGATGCGCCGATCGTTGGAGTTGGTACCCTGCAGCATCTCGTCGATCAGGAACAGGAGCTCGGGCTCACGCCCGCAGAGGTCCTTGAGCTGGCGCAGTCGGGTGATCTCCGCATGGAACCTGGAGCTGCCCTCGCGCAGCGAGTCGTTGATGCGGATGCTGGCGCCGACTTGCAGAGGTGTCAGCTCGAAAGCCTGCGCTCGCACCGGCGCGCCGGCCATCGCAAGGACCACGTTGAGGCCGAGCGATCGCAGCAGCGTGCTCTTGCCGGACATGTTCGAGCCGCTCACCAGCCAGACTCGCGCCGGATCTCCAAGACTCACGTCGTTGCGAACGCATTGTGAGTGCGGGATCAGTGGGTGGCCGATCCCCCGGCCCCGCAGGCACGCGCGACCCTCGACGAATGCAGGGAAGGGATCATCCGGGTGCTCGAAGCTGTACTGGGCGAGCGACGAGAGCGCTTCGAAGCGACCAGCCGCCTCCACCCATCTGCGGACGAACTCTCCGTGCGCGCGGCGCCAGCGCTCGGCGGCCAGCGCCATGTGCAGCGTGTAAAGCAGTGGCACTCGGAGCCAGCCCACCATGAGGTTCTTGCGGTGCTCCGACAGCATCATGAGAGTCGCGAGCCGACCGATTCGGGCCGACGCGTAGTTCGCACCGGACGAGAGGCCATCGATCAGCGCGCGCATCGGCGCCGAGTCGAATCTTTCCCGCTCGACCTCGCGGAGCAATCCGGCGAACGTCTTCAGACCATCGAAGTCGAAAGCGCGCTCTGCGGGGAGGAGAATCTGCTGCAGCGGCTCCCTGAGCCGATACAGCGTGACCGCCTCTAGCGTCAGGACGAGCAGTGTCGGCGTCCAGAAGCCGGTCAGCGATCCAGCGACCACTGCAGCGATGAGTAAAGCGGGCAGCACGTGTGCGGCCCAACGGATCCACGCCTCCCTGAGCGCGGCTGGCGCCTCGGCCCACGCCAGCAATCTTTCCGGTTGGAGCACGGGCTCCCGCTCGCTGCCCAGAGTGCCGACACGCTCTCTCAGATCCAGGCGGTCGCGGAGCTCCCGGACGCCGACCTGTCGCTCGCCGATTTCTGCCACTGCTGCCGGTGCCAGGAGCCAGCGCGCGAGCATGTCCTCACCCATTTGCGTGCGTGCGGCACAGAGCAGCTCGAAGAGGCTACCCTCGCCGAAGAGATCCAGATCGGCGCTGTAGACATGATGGCCGTCGCCGAATCGCTCTCCCCGGTTGCCGCTGCCCGCCCAACGCTCCTCCAGGCGAGCGACTCCTCGTCGATAGAACTCCGCCGCGCGGCCGATCTCAGAGTGGCGGCGGCGGAGCACGGCGTGGTAGGCGACTGCACAGATGAAGGCTACAACAGGCAGGAGCACCCATGCCGCCGACAACCAATGCTTGCCCCAGGTCGACCAAGCCAGAGCGACAACGACGGCCGCGAGCACGAGGCGCGTGGCGCTCACCCGTTGCTGGACCGCCTCCAGCCGGCGCATGGCCGCCTCTCTTGCAGCAAGTCGACTCGCGTATTCCGGACCGGGCGTCACGCTCTCATTCTACAGCGCCCTCGCAAGCGGCAATCAGCCGCTAGATCGAGTTGACGTACTCTTCGGGGAACTTCAGCGCCGAGCACCTTGCGCAATCGGGCCGCGTAATCCCGGTTCCTCTCGTCCGCTCCCGGTGCAACGAGCAGGTTGTAGCACAGTGCAGGGACGGCGCCGCCGTCCATACAGCCTGCCAAAACGGCCTCTGCCCGGTATTGATCGAGGCCGGGAGCCCCATACAGCCTTTCGAGTTCCGAATGCGTGGGCGCTATGACCATCCCGTAAGCACGAGCGCGGGCGGAAGGGATCAGCGTGGCGCGATTACCTATCTGCAGCGCAAATCCGTCGACATAGGCTTTGCGCGGATTCACCGGCACGACGCCGGCCTACAGTCCGGCGGCCAACGCCAGGTCGCAGGGCTCGGACACTTTCAAAGACAGCAACTCGTCGGCGCGCGTGCGACCGAGATTGACTGCGGCAATCGGCTTGCCCGACTGCGCCGCCGCATGCGCGAACCGATAGCCGGAATACACCATCAGCGAAGAGCCGACCACGAGCATGGCGTCAGCCTGCTCGAGCTGCTGCATCGCCGCATCGACCCGAGGCCGCGGAACGCTCTCACCAAAGAATACGACGTCCGGCTTCAAGACCCCATCGCAGCGAGTACACGAAGGGACCGCGAACTCATCGAACGGCAGCCCTTCCAGGTCGGCGTCGCCATCGGGCGCCGGCTGTCCCTGCAGCCCGCTCCACTCGGAATTGCGCCGCAGCAGCTCCGCTTGCAGTTCCTCGCGCGGCACGAGGAACTCGCAGTCCATGCACCGCACGCGGTTCAGCCGTCCATGCAGGTCTATCACATTCATGCTGCCGGCAGCCTGGTGCAGCCCGTCCACGTTCTGCGTAACCAGGTGCTGCAGCCTTCCCTGCTGCTCGAGTCGCGCCAGAGCCGCGTGCGCTGCGTTAGGCTCTGCCCGGCGGAAGCGCTGCCAGCCGACCAAGCTCCGCGCCCAATAGCGGCGTCGCACTGCTTCGCTGCCCATGAATGATTGAAAGTTGACCGGTGGCGAGCGTTTCCAGCCGCCGGCCGCGTCGCGATAGTCCGGAATGCCCGAATCCGTGCTGCACCCGGCCCCGGTCAGGACGAAAAGCCTGCGGTGCCGGGCGAGAAAATCGCGTAGCGAGGCTATCTGCATGCATTGGCGAGCTTACGCCAAATCATGCCCGAAGTGCCGCGGCGGTATAATCCGCGGCCATCCGTGACGAATCCGGAGAGACAGTGGAAGCCAGGCGTGTGGCTCTGATCACAGGCGCGGCACAGGGTATCGGGCGTTGCATTGCCCAGACCCTCGGAGCGAGGGGATATGCGCTTGCGCTGAACGACGTGCGCGCTCCAGTGGAAACGCTCACTGCCTTGCGCAATGCCGGATGCGAAGCCATCGAGCTCATCGGCGACGTCGCCGACGAGCGGCTGATCGAGGCAGGTGTCGGGCACATCAAGTCCCGCTGGGGGCGGCTGGACGTTCTCGTGAACAACGCCGGCGTGAGCTGCATCCTTCCGGCACAGGAAACCTCCACGGAACAGTTTCGCCGCGTTCTCGAGATCAATCTGTTGGGCGCGTTCGTCGCCGCGCGCGCAGCGGGTTCCGTCATGCTCGCGCAGCGCTCCGGCAGCATCATCAACATCGCCTCGATCGCGGGTCTGGTCGGGGTCGCGGACAGAGTCGCGTACAACGCCTCCAAACATGGGCTCATCGGCATGACCCGCACGCTCGCGGCCGAATGGGGCGGCCGTGGCGTGCGTTGCAATGCGGTATGCCCCAGCTGGGTCAAAACCGAGATGGATGTGGCGGACCAGGCGAGCGGCAGCTACTCGGATGCGGATATCACCGATCGGGTTCCGATGGGCCGCTTCGCCTCACCCGAAGACATCGCAAACACAGTGAGCTTTCTCGCGGACCCCGCCGTCAGCGGTTTCGTCAACGGTCAGGCCATCGCCGTGGACGGCGGCTGGACGGCCGATGGCTCCTGGGAGAGCCTGCGGCTGCAACACCGTTGACAGGACCGG
>DASXFY010000015.1:0-4255 GCA_036489335.1 Steroidobacteraceae bacterium | reverse complement strand
AGCAGCCTAGGCACTGGGTATCTCTCTCAGCACGGCACGCAAGCGCTTACGCCAGTGGATGGGTGCAAGGCCATGAGCGGCCAGCGAGCGGTTGTCTAGCACGCTGTAGGAAGGACGGCGCGCGGGTGTCGGGTACTCAGTAGTCGTGATGGGTGTGACGGCGACCTCGGGCGGAAGCAATCCCAGGTGTCCACCCTCTTCCGCGATCGCGACCGCGAAGTCGTACCAGCTCGCCACCCCGGCGTCGGTCCAGTGGTGGATGCCGCGGATCTCCGGATTGGCCGCGATTCGCCAGAGCGTCTCCGCGAGGGAGCGCGCCGCGGTCGGTGTTCCCACCTGATCCGCGACCACGCGTACCGCGCCATTCGCCCGCATGATGCGCAACATCGTACGCAGGAAATTGGTTCCGGTCGCCGCGTAGACCCACGCGGTGCGCACTATCGTGGACTGCTCGGGAAGCGCTGCCAGCACGGCCCGCTCGCCATCCCGCTTGCTCTTCCCATAAACGCTGAGCGGGTGCGTGGCGGAATCCGTTCGATAGGGCACGGACGCCTCGCCATCGAACACGAAATCGGTCGAGATATGCAGCAGGCGGGCGCCGCATTCACGAGCCGCTGCAGCCAGATGCCCGGGCCCCTCGGCGTTGATCCGCTGCGCGGCTTCCGGCTCCGATTCGGCCTTATCGACCGCCGTATACGCCGCGGCATTGATGATCGTGGCGGGCTGGTGGCGGCCGACGCAACCACGTACCGCCTCGCTCGCACCGATGTCGAGGTCGGCATGTGTGCAAGCGACTGCCTCGAAGTTGTCCGGCACGGCATCGAGCAGTGCGCGCCCCACCTGCCCCGCGGCCCCCGTGATCAGGACCTTAGTTCTGGGTGCCGCGGCTGGGCTCAAGGGAAGACATCCGCGTCACGAAACACGGTCGCCGCCGCATCCTTGGCTGAAAGTATGGGCTCCGCGCCGGCGGGCAGCGGCCATTGCACTCCGATCTCAGGATCGTTCCAGCGGATCGCCCGCTCGTGGGAGGGTGCCCAGAAGTCCGTGACCTTGTAGAGGAAGTCCGCGTAATCGCTCAGCACGAGGTAGCCGTGGGCGAAGCCGGGGGGAACCCAGAGCATGTGGTGATTCGCCGCCGAAAGCACCACGCCCACCCACTTGCCGAAGGTTGGCGAGCTGCGGCGGATGTCCACGGCGACGTCGAACACCGTCCCGGTCACGACTCGAACGAGCTTTCCCTGCGGCTGCTTTATCTGGTAATGCAGCCCCCGCAGGATGTGCCGCGCGGAGTAACTGTGGTTGTCCTGGACGAAGCTCACGTCCAATCCCGCAGCCGCGAACTTGCGCGCTTCCCATGATTCCATGAAGTAGCCGCGCTCATCGCCGAACACCTTCGGCCGGATGAGCACGACGTCGGGAATGTCGGTTGGGACGAACTCCATCTCAGGCCTGCCCCTTCAGGATGTCGAGAAGGTAGGCACCGTATCCGGTCTTGGCGAGCGGCAGCGCGAGCGCCTCCAGCTTTTCGGGGGAGATATAGCCCTTGCGAAAGGCGATCTCCTCGGGGCAGCACACCTTCAGCCCCTGCCGGGTCTCGATCGCCTCGATGAACATGGAGGCCTGAAGCAGCGACTCATGGGTGCCGGTGTCGAGCCAGGCCACGCCGCGGCCGAGCTGCTCCACCCGCAGCGTGCCGCGCTCGAGATACTCGCGGTTGACGTCGGTGATCTCGAGCTCGCCACGCGCGGAGGGCTTGAGGGCCGCGGCGATGTCGAGCACCTGATTGTCGTAGAAATAGAGGCCGGTCACCGCGAAATGCGATTTCGGCTGCGCGGGCTTCTCCTCGATGTCGAGCGCGCGGCCCGCCTCGTCGAACTGCACGACGCCATAACGCTCGGGGTCCCGCACCCGATAGGCGAATACCGTGGCGCCGCCGCCGTGCTGGGCGGCAGCCTCGAGCTGTTCCGGCAAACCCTGGCCGTAGAAGATGTTGTCGCCGAGGACCAGCGCGATGCGATCGTTGCCGACGAACCGCCGGCCGATGATGAACGCCTGCGCCAACCCCTCGGGCCGGGGCTGCTCGGCGTAGGACAGCGAGATCCCCCACTTGGCACCGTCCCCGAGCAGGCGGCGAAAGAGCGGCAGGTCCTCGGGCGTGGAGATGAGCAGGATGTCGCGGATCCCCGCCAGCATCAGCGCCGCCAGCGGGTAATAGACCATCGGCTTGTCGTAGACCGGCAGGAGCTGCTTGCTGATGCTCAGGGTCACGGGGTGCAGCCGCGTGCCCGCGCCACCGGCGAGAACGATGCCTTTCAAGTTCTTGATTCCTCTGCTGAGCTTTTAGCGGGAGCTTGCCACGACGGACCTGGCGCAAGCGAGCAGATCATCGTACACGGCATCCGCTCGCGCCACGGCATCGTCGGGCAGCGTATACCCCGTTCGGACGAGGAAACAGCGTCCCACGCCGGTCGCGCGACCGGCCTCGATGTCGGATAGCCGGTCACCCACCAGGAAAGACGCCCCGGGCTCGACATCGAGAGCCTGGATGGCCCGTCTGAGCATGCCGGGCTTCGGCTTCCTGCAGTCGCAGTCGACGCGATAACGCGCGACCGGCGCATCGGGCAGGTGCGGGCAGTATTCGACCGCATCCAGTGGGACTCCCGCGCCCTCGAGCTGCGCGCGAATGTGTCCCGTGAGCGCGAGGTAGTCGGCCTCGGAGTAGAGGCCGCGGGCGATTCCGGATTGGTTGGTGACCACCACGAGGAGGTAGCCCGCCTCCTTGATCAGGCGCAACGCCGCGACCGCTCCGGGCAGCAGCGCGAAATCCTCGATCCGGTGCACGAAGGCCCGCTCCTCGTTGAGCACGCCATCGCGATCGATGAACGCCGCTTTCCGGCTCATGAACCGCCGCGGATACGTTGGACAAGCGCACTGGTCGAATACCCGTCCACGAACGGAATGACCACGGAGCGGCCGCCCCAGCCGCGTACGAGGCGAGTCTCCTCCAGACTCTCGATATCGTAATCACCGCCCTTGACGTAGACGTCGGGGCGGCAACGCCGCAGCAATTCGCATGGAGTCGGCTCGTCAAAGGTGGTGACGAAGGACACGCTCTCCAGCGCGGCAACCACGAGCAAACGGTCACTCTCGCCGCTGATCGGCCGGTCCGGACCCTTCCCGAGCCGCCTCGCGGACGAGTCGGTGTTGACCGCGACGAGCAGCGCGGCACCGAGCTCGCGGGCCGCCGCCAGATAGACGACGTGCCCGCGGTGCAGAACGTCGAACACCCCGTTGGTGAATACCAGCGGGCGCGGCCAATCCCGGCCGGGAACTTCACCGGCCTGGACGAGTTTGCGACGCAATGAGGCCGGCAGATCCGACATCGATTTCCATCAAGCCGCTGTGCCAGCCACGATGGTGACGGTGCTCAGAAGTCGATGAGCAATAGCGTCGACCATCACACCAAAGCCCTCCAGCGTGCGGACTCCCAGCAGATGCATATCGCCAGGCTCCGCAAAGACCACCTCGTCGGCGGTGGCGAACCCTTGGGCTTCCAGAATGCAGTATCCCACGTCACGACTCATGACTCGCCCGTCGGCCATCCGAAAGTTTCTCTTGCGACGCGGAGTGATTCCGGCGCGCGTGAGCGCGTCAGCGGGCATCCAGCTGAGCTCCGAACCCGAATCCACCATCACGCGCACGGGCTCCGAGCGGAGCTCTTCCCGCTTGGGATTGATCGCAACCATTTCCAGGTAGAAGGCACTCATCGATGCTCCTCGCGACAGGCCCCGGACTACAAGCGGCGGCCATCATCATCTCGCGACGAGCCGCACGGCGCCACTCCCCATTTCTGGGTGAACCGCCCAATTATGGGCTGCTCGTCTTTGTCAGGCGACATCCTGACCCGTCAGCCACTCCCCATAGCGACGGACGCCCGTCGCCACATCGGCGAACGCCACGTCACAACCTGACGCGCGAAGCGATGTCAGGTCCGCCTGGGTGTGGCATTGATATTTCCCGACCAGAGCCGGAGGAAAGGGCACGTACTCGATCAGGCCCTGGGAAACCTGCTGCTCCAGGCTCAGCGGCGCCTCGCCGCGCAGCGCCCGCGAGACATTGATGGTCGCATGCGCCACGTCGTTGAAAGGCTGCGCCCTGCCGGTGCCGACATTGAAAATGCCGCTGCGCCCCGGATTGCGCAGGAACCAGAGATTGACCGCGACCACATCGTCCACGAACACGAAGTCGCGCACCT
>DASXFY010000019.1:0-176399 GCA_036489335.1 Steroidobacteraceae bacterium | reverse complement strand
AGTCGCGTGAGCAGGTCCTGATCGAGGCTGCCCCAGTTGACGCCGATCCGCACCGGCTTGCCGTAGCGGCAGGCCGTCTCGATCATCTCCGCGAACTGCGGGTCGCGCTTGCTGCCGCGGCCGACGTTGCCCGGGTTGATGCGGTACTTGGCCAGGGCTTCCGCGCAGCCCGGATGCTCGCGCAGGAGCTTGTGGCCATTGAAGTGAAAGTCGCCGATCAGCGGCACCGTCACACCGAGCTGATCCAGCCGATCACGGATGTGCGGCACGGCCTCAGCGGCTTCCGCCGTGTTCACTGTGATGCGGACCAGCTCCGACCCCGTGCGTGCCAGAGACTTCACCTGCTGGGCGGTGCCCTCGGCGTCCGCCGTATCGGTGTTCGTCATGGACTGCACGACGATCGGTGCCGTCCCGCCGACCCGGACGGGGCCGATGGACACCTGGACGGACTTGCGACGCTGGATGGAGGACATGGTCTGCTCAGTGGTTCCTGGAACCGGACATTTTACATGGTATGATTCGCGTACCCCACAATCGGTCTGTCGGAGAGAGTCCGGCCACCGCCGGAACGCCGAAGGCGCAAGCTCCGCCCGGAAACGCTCAGGCATACGAACGGCAGATCGCAGGGGCTCTGGAGAGTGGTGGACGCTCATGGCGGCCACCCACCGAAGGGGAGCGGCGCCAGGCGCCCGATCTCTCAGGTCAGCGGACAGAGGGCGGCAAGGGCATCCTATGCCTGCCGTTCGCTATTGGAGTCCGGAGCGCCTGTGACACGACGAACCCCGCTATTCGACCTGCACCAGAAGCTCGGCGCGAGAATCGTCGATTTCGGCGGCTGGGACATGCCGCTGCAGTACGGCTCGCAGATCGCGGAACATCACGCCGTACGCCGCGGTGCGGGCATCTTCGACGTCTCGCACATGTGTGTCACCGACCTCAAGGGTGCGCGCGTGCGGCAATTCCTCCAGCGACTGCTCGCCAACGATGTCGGCAGGCTGACGGCGCCGGGAAAGGCGCTCTACGGCTGCATGCTGAATGAGGCCGGCGGTGTCATCGACGATCTGATCGTCTATTTTCTCGACGAATCCTGGTTCCGCGCGGTCGTCAACGCAGGCACGCGCGACAAGGATCTCGCCTGGATACGCCGGCACGCGACCGAATTCGGCGTCGAGGTCGTGGAGCGAACGGACCTCGCCATGTTGGCGGTGCAGGGTCCGCAAGCCCGGAGCAAGGCGATGAGTCTGCTCTCACCCGCCGGTGCCACGAGCGCACTTGCTCTCGAGCCCTTCTTCGGGCGGGAGATCGACCGTTGGTTTATCGCGCGTACCGGGTACACAGGCGAAGATGGCTTCGAGATTATGTTACCTGCGACGGAAGCGGAGCGCGTGTGGAAGGCGTTGAATTCCGCCGGTGTTACCTCGTGTGGGCTCGGTGCGCGTGACACTTTGCGCCTCGAGGCCGGCATGAACCTCTACGGCAGCGACATGGACGAGAGCACCCACCCGTTCGAGTCAGGCCTCGGCTGGACGGTGGCGCTCGAGCCGCGCGAGCGCGCATTCATCGGCCGCGAGGCGCTCGAAGCCATTCGCTCTCGTGGCCCGCAGCGCAAGCTGGTGGGCCTGCTGCTCGAGGGGCGCGGCGTCCTGCGCTCGCACCAGAAGGTGCTCGTAGCCGACGGCGGCGAAGGCGAGATCACCAGCGGAACGTTTTCACCGACCCTGGAGCGCTCGATTGCGCTGGCCCGCGTGCCGCCCGCGGCCAGCGCCCGCGTGCAGGTCGATATTCGTGGCAAGCTGCTCGATGCGCGCATCGTGCGGCCGCCATTCGTCCGTCACGGCAAGGCGCTGGTCAGTTGATCGCGACGGCGTCGATTCCCAACCCTCACCCCGTTCTCCAATCCAAGTTCAAACTCTGGAGCGCCGCATGAGCAACGTTCCTTCCGATCTCAAGTACACCAAGACCCATGAGTGGGTGCGCACCCTGCCCGACGGCACGGTGGAGGTCGGCATCACCGACCACGCCCAGCACGCGCTCGGCGATCTGGTATTCGTGGAGGTGCCCGAGGCCGGGCGAAGGCTCTCGGCCGGGCAGCCGTTCGCCGTCGTGGAATCGGTCAAGGCGGCCTCGGATGTCTACTCACCGGTTACGGGCGAGGTGACCGCAAGCAATGCGGCACTGGCCTCCGAGCCGGAAGTCATCAATTCCGACGCCTATGGCAAGGGCTGGCTGATGCGCGTGCGGCCGGCGGGCGCCGCGGCCGCCACATTCCTCAGCCCGGCGGACTACGAGAAGCTGATAGCGGAGGAGGGCGGCTGATGGCCTTCATTCCGCACACTCGTGAGGATGTCGCGACGATGCTCGCCGCCATCGGTGTCGGCAGCATCGAGCAGCTCTTCGACGAGATCCCGGCCAACCTGCGGCTGGCCGCGCTCGCCGGCGTGCCAGAGGCCGCGACCGAGATGGAGGTCGGCCGCCTCATGACCGAACGGGCGCGCCTCGACGGCCGCCCGCTCTGCTTCATTGGCGCGGGCGCCTACGAGCACCACATTCCCGCCGCCGTGTGGGCCGTCACGACGCGCGGCGAGTTCTACAGCGCCTACACGCCATATCAGGCGGAGGCGAGTCAGGGCACGCTGCAGCTCCTCTACGAATACCAGACCATGATGGCCAGCCTGACGGGCATGGAGGTCTCCAACGCATCGCTCTACGACGGTGCGAGCGCTGTGGGCGAGGCCTGCCTGATGGCGGTGCGCGCCAACCGCAGGTCGCGGTCGCAGCGGATTCTCATGCCGACCACGGTGCATCCGCACTACCGGAAGGCGGCCGCGGCCGTGGCAGGCAATCAGGGACTGATCTTCGAGGAGCTGCCGTACTGCACCGATGAAGGCTGCATACCGGCCGGCGCACTCGACCGCTATGACGGCCAGGACATCACCGCCCTCGTCATTCAACAGCCCAACTTTTTCGGGCGGCTGGAGGATGTCGATGCGCTCTGCGACTGGGCGCGCGCACGCGGAGTGCTGGTGGTGGCGGTGGTGAATCCCACCTCGCTCGCGCTCCTGAAGCCGCCGGGCCAATGGGGCTCCCAGGGCGCGAACAAGGGCGGCGCGGACATCGCGGTCGGCGAAGGCCAGCCGCTCGGAGTGCCGCTTTCCTCGGGCGGCCCGTACTTCGGCTTCATGGCCACCCGCATGGAGCACGTGCGCCAGATGCCGGGCCGCATCGTCGGACGCACGGTGGATGCCGCCGGCCGCGCCGGCTTCACGCTGACATTGCAGGCCCGCGAACAGCACATCCGCCGCGCCAAGGCAACTTCCAACATCTGCACCAACCAGGGGCTGCTGGTGACGGCGGCGGCAATCTACCTCTCGCTGATGGGGCCCACGGGCCTGGAGCGGGTCGCCGCCGCAGCCCACGCGCGTACCCGCGAGCTCGTCGGCGCGTTGACCCGTGTGCCGGGCGTGCGGCGCCTGTTCCGCGGGCCGGTCTTCCATGAGGAGGTCGTCGCGCTCGATCGCCCGCTGGCTCCCGTGCTGGAGAAGCTCACCGCGCGCGGCATACTCGCTGGCCTCGATCTCAGCGAGCACTATCCCGAGCTCGGCCCTGCGCTGCTCGTCTGTGCGACCGAGACCAAGACATCTGCCGACATCGAGCGCTATGCGAGCGCGCTCGCCGAGTGCCTGCGCGAAGCGCGCGCGGCCTGAGGCTGCAACATCATGACCACCCGACTGGAAAAACCCATCTTCGAGTATTCCGTCCCGGGCCGCGGTGCCGAGGACCAATGGCCGCACGACCCCGGAGCGGCCGCCGCCGATGATCTGCCGGCGCACTTGCGCCGCGGCGCGCGACCCCTGCTGCCCGAGGTGAGCGAGCTGGAGGCTGTGCGGCACTTCACCCGCCTGTCACAGCTCAACTTCTCCATCGACACGCACTTCTACCCGCTCGGGTCGTGCACGATGAAGTACAACCCGAAGGCCTGCAATCAGTATGCGATGCTGCCGGAGCTCCTGGGGCGCCATCCGCTCGCGCCCGAGAGCGTCGGACAGGGCTTTCTTGCCTGCATGTACGAGCTGCAGGAGATGCTGAAGGCGGTGACCGGGATGCAGGCGGTGGCGTTGAGCCCGATGGCCGGCGCGCAGGGCGAATTCGCCGGCGTCGCAATGATCCGCGCCTATCACCGCGCACGCGGCGATCTCGAGCGCAACGAGATCATCGTTCCCGGGGCGGCGCACGGCACCAACCCGGCCACCGCGACCATGTGCGGCTGTGTGGTGCGCGAGGTGCCCGTCAACGCCGAAGGCGATGTCGACATCGAGGCGCTGAAGCCCGCTGTCGGCCCCAGGACCGCGGGCATCATGCTCACCAACCCCTCCACGCTCGGGGTGTTCGAGCGGCGGATCGAGGAGGTGGCGCACACGGTGCACACCGCCGGGGGCCTGCTCTATTACGATGGCGCGAATCTCAACGCCATTCTCGGCAAGGTGCGGCCGGGCGACATGGGCTTCGATGTCATCCACGTCAACCTGCACAAGACCTTCTCCACGCCGCACGGCGGCGGCGGTCCCGGCGCAGGCCCGGTTGGAGTCAGCGCCCGGTTGGCGCCCTTTCTGCCGATACCGATCGTCGCGCGGCGCGGTGAGCGCTATTGCTGGCTGACCGAGCGGGACGTGCCGCAATCCATCGGCCGGCTGTCGGCATTCATGGGCAACGCCGGCGTTCTGTTGCGCGCCTACATCTACATGCGCATGCTCGGCCGGGATGGGATGGCGCGGGTGAGCGAGCACGCCACTCTCAATGCCAACTATCTGCTCGCGCGACTGACCCGCGCCGGTTTCGATGCCGCTTATCCCGACCGCCGCGCCAGCCACGAGCTCATCATCACTCTCAAGCGTCAGGCGAAGGAGCTGGGCGTGACCGCCATGGATTTCGCCAAGCGGCTGCTCGATCACGGCATGCACGCGCCGACGACGTACTTCCCGCTCCTCGTGCCGGAGTGTCTGCTCATCGAGCCGACTGAGACCGAGAGCAAGGCGGCGCTCGATGCCTTCATCGCCGCCATGGGCGAGATCCTCGCCGAGGCCGCGCAAGAACCCGAGCGCGTCACCAGCGCTCCGCATACCATGCCTGTACGGCGCCTGGATGATGTTCGGGCGGCGAAGCAATTGGACCTCACCTGGAAGCCGACTGGTGCCCATGCGACTCCCCCGATGTCTTAGTCTTAGCCTTCTCCTGCTTGCCGCCTGCGCGCCCCTGAGCCTCGCCGCCCAGCAGAATCTGCCGCCGGTGAGCGGTCCAATGCAGCCGGGCAGGCCGCCGCCGGGCGGGACGTCGCAAGCGGCGCATCTTGCCCACCAGGCAGCGGCCGTCGAGACCAACGCCACCTGGGCCGCCACTCTCGAGCACATCGCGAGCAGCGTGGTCTCCATCAACGTCGATGAGGTGCGTTCCTTCGACACTGATTGGAACGAGACCGCGCAGGCGACCGGCTTCGTCGTGGACGCGAAGCACGGCATCATCCTCACCAATCGGCACGTCGTTACACCCGGCCCGGTTACCGCCGAAGCGGTGTTCCTCGATCGCGAGGTGGTGCAGCTCTATCCGATCTATCGCGATCCCGTGCATGACTTCGGCTTCTATCACTACGACCCGAAGAAGCTGCACTACATCCAGCCGAAACCGCTTGCGCTCTATCCTCAGGGCGCCGCGGTCGGCCGGGAGATCCGGGTGGTGGGCAACAATGCCGGCGAGCAGCTCTCGATCCTCGCCGGCACGCTTGCCCGGCTCGATCGGCAGGCGCCGGAGTACGGCTTCGGCAAGTACAACGACTTCAACACTTTCTACCTGCAGGCGGCGTCAGGAACTTCCGGCGGCTCTTCCGGCTCGCCGGTGATCGACATCCGGGGCCGGGTCGTCGCGCTCAACGCTGGCGGCGCCGACAATTCCGCGTCGAGCTTCTATCTGCCGCTCGAGCGCGTGCAACGGGCGCTGCAGCTGATTCAGGCGGGACACCCGGTCACCCGCGGAACACTCTATACGGTCTTCAACTACACGCCATATGACGAGCTGCAGCGCCTGGGGCTGCCGCTCGACATCGAATCGGCCGTGCGCAAGCAATTCCCGCAGCGCACCGGCATGCTGGTGGTCGCGAGCGTGCTGCCGGGGACGCCGAGTGCGCTCGGGCTGCAGCCGGGAGATATCCTGCTGCGGGTCAACGGCCGTTATGTGACCACGTTTGATCCGCTCGAGGAGACCGTCGACTCCTCGGTCGGGCAGCAGGTCCGCTTGGATCTCGTGCGCGGCGGCAAGCCGGTGTCGGTGACGCTCGCCGTCGGCGACCTGACGGCCATCACGCCGGACACATACGTGCAGTTCGGCGACGCGGTCGTCAATACGCTCTCGTACGAGGAGGCGCGCCAGCTCAATGTGCCGCCGCGCGGTGTGTTCGTCGCCAATCCGGGCTTCGTGTTCGGCGCTGCCGGGATACCGCGGGGCGCGGTGATCAGTCAGGTCAATTCCGCGCCGATCGACGATCTCGCCGATTTTCGCGCGGCGCTCGGCCATCTCGGCAACGGCGACTACGCCAACGTACGCTTCACGACGGTCGACGATCCCAACAGCAGCGAGCTCGGCTCCTTTCGCATGGACCGGCTGTGGTACCCGGCGCAGCATTGCGTGCGCGACGATGAGCTCGGCACCTGGCCCTGCACGGCGATCGACCTGGGGCCGGCGCCCAAGCCCAATCCGGTGAGCTCCACGGGATTCCCGCGGTACCCGGATCCGCGGCTCACGGCTCTCGCCCCGTCACTGGCGACCGTGTCCTTCAACATGCCGTACTCGGTCTCCGGCGTGACCGAGCACTTCTATCACGGCACCGGACTCGTCGTGGACGCGCAGCGCGGCCTCGTTGTCGTCGACCGCGACACGGTGCCGGTCTCACTCGGCGATGTCACGGTGACGTTCGCGGGCACGGTCCAGGTTCCCGGCCGGGTCGTCTACATCGATCCCGTACATAACTTCGCGATCGTCGCCTACGATCCGCGGCTCATCGGCACGACGCCAGTGAAAGCCGCGACTCTCGAGCCGCAGAAGCTCACTCCGGGCGAGACGATCTGGGTCGTGGGCCTCGGCGATGACAGCCAGATGCACGCGCGCGCGACGCAGATCGCCAGCATCGATCCGCTCGCTCTGCCGCTTTCGCGCACCATGCGCTTCCGCGATACCAATATCGAGACCATTGGTTTGGTGAATCCGCCTGGCGATTTCGACGGTGTGCTCACCGATGCGTCCGGCAATGTGCTGGGAACTTGGTCGAGCTTTGCGTACGACACCGACAACGGGATCTCGCAGGCGCTGCGCGGTGTACCGATCGATGTGGTCGCGGATATGGTCGACCGCGTGCGCAGCGACCATCCTTTGCATTCTCTCGATGTCGAGCTCGATCCCGAGCCGCTTGCCAGCGCGCGACAGATGAGCCTTTCGGCCGATTGGGCGTCGAGGCTCGCCGCGCACAGTCCCACGGAGCGTCAGGTTCTGACGGTCATACGGATGGTCGGCGGCTCGCCGGCCTCATCGCTCCTGCAACCAGGCGATCTGGTGCTGGCGCTCGACGGCAAAGTGGTCACGGAGTTTCGCGAGGTCGAGCAGGCGACTGCCGATCGTGCCGAAGTGCAGGTCACCGTTTGGAGAGGTGGCAGCGAGCAGACGCTCACGGTACCGACAGTGACGCTGTCCGGGTCTGGCCTCGAGAGAGTAGTGCAATGGGCAGGCGCGACGCTGCAGGCGCCGTTCCAAGCGATGCGCGCGCAGCGAGGCATTCCTCCCCTCGGTGTTTATGTCGATTATTTTGCATACGGTTCGCCTGCGGCACGCTACGGGCTCTACCCGGGACGCCGTATCGTGCAGGTCGATGGCCAGCCGACGCCCAATCTCGACGCGTTCCTCAAGGCGGTTGCCGGCCGATCGGACCGCTCGTCATTGCGACTGACCACGATCACCTGGAACAATGCTCCGGACGTGATCACCCTGAAGCTCGACACGCATTACTGGCCCGCCTATGAGCTTCTGAGGACGCCCGACGGCTGGACTCGGCATTCACTGGAGTAACCCGCCTCGCGCCGCAGCACGCAAGCCTGCTTTGCGCGCTTCATGACGTGTTTCGCATGTCGTTAAAATGCAACGCCTGCTTTCGGCTGTGCGCCGCGCCGGCCTTGCTAGAATCCGCACCATCATGGTTCGAGTGGTCAGAGCTACCCAGGTCGAGATCGAGAGCGCCGTGCAGGCGCTGCGCGACGGCGACCTCGTGGCGTTTCCGACCGAGACGGTCTACGGTCTGGGCGCGAATGCGCAGAATCCGGCCGCGGTGCGCAAGATTTTCGACGCCAAGGGCAGGCCGAGCAGTCATCCGGTGATCGTGCATCTCGACAGCCCGCGCTTCCTGCATCGCTGGGTGCGGGAGGTGCCGGATGCCGCCATGCAGCTCGCGGAGCGCTTCTGGCCGGGACCGCTCACGATGGTGATGTCTCGCGCCACAAACGTTCACGATGTCGTGACGGGCGGCCAGGATACGGTCGCCATCCGCGTGCCTTCGCATCCGATGGCGCAGCAGCTCCTGACAGCCTTCGGCGGCGGCATTGCCGCACCCTCCGCGAATCGCTACGGCAGGCTCTCGCCGACGCGCGCCGAGCACGTGCGCGAGGAGCTCGGCGAGCAGGTGAAGATGATTCTCGACGGCGGCGAATGTCAGATCGGGCTGGAGTCGACCATCATCGCTTTCCAGGGACAGAGCGTTCGGCTTCTGCGGCCCGGAGCCATCACTGCGCCGCAGATCCGCCAGGTCATCGGCGAGCTGCTGATCGGCGCGGACGTCGAGTCGCCGCGTGTGCCCGGTGGCGCCTCCTCCCACTATGCACCCACGACTCCGATGACCATCGTTCCGCCCGGCGAGATCGACGCGCGTGCCGCGACGCTCTCGGAGGGTGGCCGGCGCGTGGCTGTGCTGGCGCAGCGGCTGCCTCTCAAGGCCCATAAGTACGTCACTTGGATCAATGCCGGCCGGCGGCCGGAGCAGTTTGGGCACGATCTCTACACCAACCTGCGCACGCTCGACAAAGCGGGCTGTCAGGAGATCCTGGTCCAGGATGTTCCGGAGGGCGAGCGCTGGATCGCGATCCGCGACCGTCTGGTGCGGGCGGCGACCAGCGTTGCCGACGTCGACGACAGCGGCACGATGGCCGTATTGCCATAATCGGCGCGTGAGAAAACGTCCCCGCTACATCGATCCGTTCCAACCGGCGGAGATCCGCCGGCTGGTGCATCAGTTCGGCTCGCCGCTCCTCATCCTCGATTGCGAGCGCGTCCGCGTCCAATTCAGGAAGCTGCGCGCCGCGCTGCCGGCGGTCGATCTCCACTATGCGCTCAAACCCATGCCGCACGCGGCCGTGGTGCGCACCGTGCTGGACGAAGGCGGCTTCCTCGATCTCGCGACCACCGGTGAGGTCCAGCTCGTCCGGCGTCTCGGTGTCACGCCCGACCGATGCATCCACAGCCATCCGATCAAGCGCCCGCAGGACATCCGCAATGCGCTCGATTTCGGTGTCCGCACCTTCGTAGTCGACAATCCCGACGAGGTGCGCAAATTCGAGCGGCTCGCCGATCGGGTCGAGCTGCTGCTGCGTGTCTCCTTCCGCAGCCCCGGTGCGATGTGCGACCTGTCGCGCAAGTTCGGCTGCGATCCGGAGGACGCGCTGGCGCTGGCCCGTGTCGCGGCGGAGCTCGGCATCGCCGTGCGCGGGCTGTCGTTTCATGTCGGCTCCCAGGCGGCGGACTCGGCGAAGCACGTCGAGGCCCTCGTCGCCTGCGCGAAGCTCATGGCGGCGGGGCGCAAGGCGAAGCTCGGGCCGCTCGATACGCTCGACATCGGCGGCGGCTTTCCGATCGATTACGCGCAGCCGGTGCAGGACATCGGCAGATTCTGCGAGCCGCTGCGCGAGGCTCTGGCGAAGCTCCCCAAAAGAGTGCGTGTGATTGCCGAGCCGGGTCGCTACATCGTGGGGCCATCCGTCATAGGCGTCGCGTCCGTGATGGGGCGCGCGCGCCGCGAGGGACACTGGTGGTATTACCTCGACGATGGGCTCTACGGTTCCTACAGCGGACAGCTCTACGATCATGCGCGCTATCCCGTGGAGCCCTTGCGCGACAGTGAGGAGCGTCTGCCGTCGGTGCTGGCCGGACCCACGTGCGACAGCATCGATGTCATCGCCGAAAATCTCTTGCTGCCGCAACTGGAGGCGGGCGACCTCATCGTCGGCAGAGCCATGGGAGCGTATACCTGGGCCAGCGCTTCCGAGTTCAACTTCTTCCCTAAAGCGACGGTGGTCGCGGTGAATGGCACACCGGGCGACAGCGGTACCGTGATGCCGTTCCCGCTGTGAGGATCCGGCGCAAATCGCCGGCCACCGCACACCGCATAGCGGAGGCTCGCCGTACAATGGCGAGGCGACCTGCAGACCCGCGGAGGCGGCGGCTTGATTCGTAACGTCGTGTTCGACATCGGCTGGGTGTTCGTGCATCTGGACCACCAGCCCTTTCTCGACTTCCTGTCGGCCCATGGAGCGGATGCGCCCGATCTCGACTCCGTGCTCGCGCGCATGGCGCTCGAGGAGCACGAGTGCGGGCGCATGGACGGGCGCGGATTGCTCGAGCGCTGCGCCGCACTCGCGCCGCGGGCCATGAGTCTCGAGGCGGTGCACGCGAGCTGGGTCGACATGTTCGAGCTGCAGCCGCGGATGGTGGCTCTGGCGCGCCAGCTGAGCGACAGTTACCGGGTTTATCTCCTCTCCAACATCGGCGACCTGCACTGGGCGCACCTCTCGCGTGAATACCAATTGCATCGCATCGGTCACGGCGCGTTGCCCTCGTTCCAGGCGGGCGTGATGAAGCCGCACGAGGGCATCTATGTGGAGGCGGAACGGCGCTTCTCACTGACTCCGGCTGAGACCGTGTTCATCGACGACCGAGCGCAGAACATCGTGGCCGCGCGTCGCCGTGGCTGGCACGGGATCGTGCACGACGGCTACGATACGACGCTCGCCGCCCTGCGCGAGCTCGGAGTCGCGTGTTGATATGAAGAACGAGAGCAAAGCCGCGCCGGAGACCGCGATTCACCGCCAGGTGGCGGCGGCCAGAGCCGGTCGCGAGCCGCGCGTCATCGCGCGTCTGTTCTCGGGTTGGGCCGTATTCGGCGAGCGGCAATTCCTGCGCGGTTACGCGCTGCTTCTTCCCGACCCGGTCGTCCCCAGCCTCAACGCGCTCGGTGCGCACGAGCGTACGCTCTTCCTGCAGGACCTCGCGCGGCTGGGGGATGCGGTGCTCAAAGTGACTGGAGCGGAGCGGATAAACTACGCCATCCTCGGCAACCTCGAGCCGGCGCTGCATGCCCACGTCATTCCCCGTTATGCCGATGAGCTCGTGGAGTTGAAAACAACTCATCCCTGGGCGTACGACTGGGAGGCGGCGCCGCTCTTCGACCGCGCGACGCACCAGGAGCTTGCGGAAGCGCTGCTGAAAGAGCTTTCGCGCATGGGCGTCACCAAGCCCATGCGCTTCGATCCTGGTGCCAACACCGGCGCCGCCGACTGATGGTCCCGCGGCCCGATGCGGCCACCGCTCTCGAGCCTGGCCGCCGCGCTCGCCTTGCAATCCGCGCCGCCCGAGTTTACGCTACCAAAAACATATAATTGGTACCGCTCCCTTAAAGGCGCCGGAGCGGCGGGGCGGAAGGACAACGCGGGGGAAGCCACCATGACCGACACCTTGAAGCTATTGCGCGTCACCGCGCCCTGTGCGGCCTTCATGTTGTTGACGGCCTGCGGGGGAGGAGGCTCGTCCGCGAGCTCTCCGGGTGTCACGACCTACACGGTCAACATCCCCGTCGCAACCGGGGGGACCGTTTCGCCAGTGACCTTTGTAGTGGCCGCCGGCGGAACGGCGACTTTCACGGTCACGGCAAACAGCGGCTATGTCGTCAGCAGCGTCAGCGGCTGCGGTGGCAGTCTGTCCGGCAATACGTACACCACCGGGGCGATCAACGCCAATTGCGTCGTTACGGCGAGCTTCTCCGCCGCCTTTACCTGGGTCGCCGGGCCGAACACCACGGACGCAACCGGAGTTTACGGGACACCAGGCGTTGCCGCGGCCGCAAACGTACCGGGGTCGCGTGACGGCGGCGCGACTTGGACCGATGCCAACGGTAACCTGTGGTTGTTCGGCGGCTTCGCGGGATACGCCAACGCGAAAAATCCCGCGACCGGCAATTTCATGAACGACCTTTGGGAATATTCGCCGGCGAGCGGCGAGTGGACCTGGGTCGGCGGCTCGAACGCCGCTTGCTCACAAGCGGTCTATGGCACCCAGGGCATGGCCGCCGCTGCCAACGTGCCGGGGCCGCGTACTGCGACGACCTCCTGGACGGACAGCAGCGGCGACGTGTGGCTGTTCGGGGGAGGAGGCTGCGATTCCACGGGCACCTTCCTGCTGTACGACGACCTGTGGAAGTTCTCGCCGTCGAGTGGTGAGTGGACCTGGGTCGGTGGCTCCACGGCCAACTACGCCAATGGAGTCTATGGCACCGAGGGTGTGGCGGCGCCTGCCAACATGCCGGGTGGGCGCGCCGGTTTCGCGAGGTGGACCGATGCCAGCGGCAATCTGTGGCTGTTTGGCGGGGACGGATACGACAATTCCACGAGCGTCCTCTCGGAGCAGAATGATCTTTGGGAGTATTCACCCGCGAGCGGCGAGTGGACCTGGATGGGCGGCTCCGACACGTACGATGCAAGCGGGGTCTACGGTGCCCAGGGGGCGGCTGCGGCCGCGAACGTGCCCGGTGCGCGATCCGGAGCGCTCAACTGGACCGACGCCAAGGGCAACTTCTGGCTGTTCGGCGGCATCGGCTGGGATTCCACCGGATCGCGCGGGGAGCTGAACGATCTTTGGGAGTTCTCGCCCTCGGCCGGAGAATGGACCTGGGTAAGCGGGTCCAACATCGCGAATCCAACAGGTGTTTATGGCACCGAAGGCGTCACCGCGAGCACGAATGTGCCGAGCGCACGTGATTCGGGGGCTGCCTGGATGGACACCAGCGGCAATCTGTGGCTGTTCGGCGGCGAAGGATACCTTGTCTCCACGAGGTACTATCATCGCTTGAACGATCTGTGGAAGTACTCGCCCGCGAGCGGCGAATGGACCTGGGTCGCCGGCTCCGACACCTTCGATGCAACTGGAGTGTATGGCACCCGGGGTGCGGCTGCGGTCGCGAACGTGCCGGGCGCGCGTGCGGCGATGGCTACCTGGCAGGATAGCAGCGGGACCTGGATTTTCGGGGGTTACACGTTCGACGATCCGACCAACACCCGCTTCGAGATGAACGATCTCTGGGAGTACCCCACGCAGTAACTGCGGCATCGCACGGGTGGTCGACAGATATTCGAGATCAACTGAACACCCCGCTCAGTCCGGCATGGGAGTCATGCGGCCGATGAGGGCATCCTCGAAGCCGAAGTTTTGCAGATCGCGCATGCGTTGCGGGTAAAGGATGCCATCGAGGTGATCGACCTCGTGCTGCACCACGCGGGCGTGAAAGCCCTCCACGGTGCGATCGATGGGCGCGCCCTCGATATCGAAGCCGCGATAGCGCAGCGCTCTGAACCGGGGCACGAGTCCACGCAGCCCGGGAACCGAGAGACAGCCTTCCCAGCCCTCATCCTGCTCCTCACCGAGCGGTGTCAGCTCGGGATTCACCAGCACGGTGTAAGGGATCGGCGCAACTTCGGGGTAGCGCGGATTGGAGCTGACCTCGAAGATCACCACGCGCTGCCCGACCCCGATCTGCGGCGCCGCCAGACCGGCGCCGTGCAGAGCGCGCATGGTGTCGTTCATGTCAGCGACGAGCGCAACGAGCTCCGCGTCGAAGCGCTGCACGGGAGCGGCCACCTGCCGCAGCAGCGGCTCGCCCATCTTGAGTACCGGTCGTACGGCCATGCGCGGGAATGTACCACTTTGGCCGCCGCCCCGGCTCACCCAGGCGGCCGCCCTTCGTCGTTGCGATGGTCGCGGAATACGAGCGGCTGTTCGGTAGCGAGCGTGGCCCCTTGCCGCTCCGCTCGGTCCACGGCCGCGGTCACCAGATGATGATGTGGCGAGAGATCGCAGACCGGATCGGTGTTGGCCGGATCGCCCGTCAGCAGGTAGGCCTGACAGCGGCAGCCGCCAAAGTCCCGCCCGCGCTCCGGGCAGCTGCGGCAGGGCTCCTTCATCCAATCCTCGCCGCGGTAGCGGTTGAATGCAGGCGAGTCGTACCAGATGGAGCGGATGCTCGCCGTGCGCACGCTCGGGAAGGTCAGGCCCGGCAGCATCCGTGCCGCCTGGCAGGGCAGTGCGATTCCATCCGGAGCGATGCTGAGGAAGATGCGCCCGAGACCGTTCATGCAGGGTTTCGGGCGGGTCTCGAACCAGTCGGGTACCACGAAGAAGATTCGCATGCGCGCGCCCATGCGCTCACGAAACCGCGCCGTGACCTCCTCCGCGCGCTGCAGCTGCGCCCGGCTCGGCAGCAGCTGCGCCCGATTGCGCCATGCCCAGCCGTAATACTGCGTGTTGGCGAGCTCGACGTAGTCGGCACCCATCCGCTCGGCCATGTCGAGGATCGCCTGCACGTGATCGATGTTGAGACGATGCAGGACCACGTTGAGGACCATGGGGTAGCGGTATTTCTTGATGAGCGCGGCCACCCGCGACTTGAGCTCGAAGGTGCGGGTGCTGCTCAGGAAATCGTTCATCTCGCGCGCGCTGTCCTGGAAGGAGAGCTGGATGTGATCGAGCCCGGCCTGCTGCAGCGTCTGCAGACGCTGCTCGGTCAGGCCGACCCCCGAGGTGATGAGATTGGTATAGAAGCCGAGCCGGTGCGCCGCGGCGACGATGGTCTCGAGATCGTCGCGCACCAGTGGCTCGCCACCCGAGAGGCCGAGCTGCACGGCTCCCAGCTCCCGGGCTTCCTCGAGCACACGCAGCCACTCCGCGGTCTCGAGCTCCCGGCCCACGCTGCTGAAGTCAGTCGGGTTGTAGCAAAAGACGCAGTGCAGGGGACAGCGGTAGGTCAGCTCGAGAAGGAGCCAGAGTGGTGGACCGGGACGCGATGGCAGCTCGCTCATGGCAGCAGCTCCAGCCACGTCCGCTCCACCGCCATGGCGACGAACGCGCAGACGTCTGGCGTCAGTCCGGCAGTCGCATAAGTCCGTTCGAGGTCCGCGACGATGTCGGCAACGGTCCGCGCGCCGTCACAGCGTGTCAGGATGGCTGCGGCGCTCTGGTTCAGCTTCACCATTCCTTCGGGATAGAGCAGCACGTGCGCTTCTTGCGCGGGCTCCCATTGCAGACGAAAGCCGCCGCCGATTGCCGGACGCGCCGCGGTGTCGACGATTCCGCTCGCTGCGGCGCCGGCATTCATGGGACACCGAATTTGAGCGCCATCGCATCGTTCATCTGCCAGAGCACATCGAGCTTGAACTGGAGGATCTCGAGCGCGCGCTCCTGCTCGGCGCGGGTGCGAAAGCGCTCCAGGGTCGCAGCCAGTGCGAATTCGGCATCGCGATTGGCGAGGCTCACACGGCTCTGGAAGTAGTGCAGGCCGGAGCGGTCGATCCACGGGTAGTGCTCAGGCCAGCCGGCGAGCCTCTGCTTGTGGATCTGCGGCGCGAAGAGCTCCGTCAGCGCGGCGCAGGCGGCTTCGTGCCATGGCGCGCGGCGGGCAAAGTTGACGTACGCATCGACGGCAAAGCGCACGCCTGGCAATACGTCCGTCAGGCTTTCGACCCGGGAACGCTCCAGTCCAACGGCATCCGCGAGCCGCAGCCACGAGTCGATGCCTCCGGGATCATCCCCATGACCGTCGTGATCCAGGATGCGCTGCACCCAGTGTCGCCGCACCATACGATCGCCACAGTTGGCCAGTATCGCCGCATCCTTGATCGGGATGTTGACCTGGTAATAGAAGCGATTGGCCACCCAGCCGCGGATCTGCTCCGGCTGCGCGCGGCCGCTGTTCAGCATGACGTTGAAAGGGTGGTGGATGTGATACGCGCGGTCCTTGGCGCGCAACCGCTGGTCGAACTCCGACAGGCTCCAAGCAGTCGCGCTCATAACTCAATCTCCATCCCGTCCCAGGCCACTTCGATTCCGCGGCGGCCGAGCTCGGCGCGCTCCGCAGAGTCCTCGTCGAGGATGGGATTGGTGTTGTTGACGTGGATCAGGATCCTGCGCGTGTCATCGGGCAGACGTCCGAGCCACTCCAGCATGCCACCGGGTCCGCTCTGCGCCAGGTGGCCGATGTCGCGTGCGCGCTTGCGTGAGAGGCCGAGCCGGAGCATCTCATCGTCGCTCCAGAAGGTGCCGTCGACCAACACGCAGGCCGCCGACCGCATGGCCCGCCACGTGGGCTCGTCGATGTCGCCCAGCCCGGGGGCATAGAAGAGCGCATTGCCCGTACGCTCATCCGTCAAGCTGAGCGCCACGTTGTCGCCGGCAACGGGGTGCGCGCGATTCGGGGAGTAGGGCGCGGGCTTGCCCGCGATGGGCAGAGCGCGCCATCGGACATCCGCTACTCCCTCCACCCGGAAATCGCTGCCATCGACTGCCATCTGCCGGCGCTCGATGCCGCAGTAGTGGGACAGTACCTCGAGGATCGGGTTGCCTCGAGTCAGGTCCGCGTATACCGCATCGGTGCACCAAAGCTGCCACGCACGGGTCGATTCGCGCAGCATGTAAAGACCGGTCGTGTGATCGACCTGACCGTCCACGAGCACGATCGCGCAGATTGCCGTGTCACGTGGTGAGCGGCCGGGCTGAAAATCCGGATGCGCGCGAAGCTGGGCGAGGAGATCGGGGGAGGCGTTGACCAGCACCCAGGACGGGGCATCCCCGGCGCAGACCGCGATGGATGACTGAGTCCGCGCGCGTGCTCTCAGCGTTCCCGCACGCACTCCGGCGCAGTTGCGGCAGTTGCAGTTCCACTGCGGGAAGCCGCCTCCCGCGGCGGACCCGAGCACGCGAACTCTCATGCGCCCGCAAGGTGCGGGCGGCGCATGCGCCGCGAGGCGACACACGCGCCGCACGCTTCCCGGTCAGCGATGGGCGATGTACATCGTGATTTCCATGCCGAAACGGAGGTCAATCGCCTGCGGAGTTTCCCATTTCATGACGAGCTCCTCGTCGTTTACC
Organism: Steroidobacteraceae bacterium; assembly: GCA_036489335.1. Classification (GTDB taxonomy): domain Bacteria; phylum Pseudomonadota; class Gammaproteobacteria; order Steroidobacterales; family Steroidobacteraceae; genus 13-2-20CM-66-19. The sequence continues at coordinate 159,131 of DASXFY010000019.1, read as the reverse complement.
GTGAAACCGGATGGCCCGGCGCAGCCATCCTCGCCAAAGCGCGGCGGCGCCGGGTAGCGGATCATCATGAATCGCGCCTCATGATTTTCATGAGTCGCGAGTGCCGCGGCGCTGTTACGATGGCGCTCACCGTCTGGAGCCCGGCATTTGCCGATGAAGCTGCGCACACGCCTGCATCTGGTGGTCACCGGCCTGACGATCGCATGGGTGATCGTGCTGGTCGTGTCCGAGGTACAGCTCACGCAGTCGCGGGTAAGGGAGGACATCCTGTCGGCGAACCAGGTGACCGTCCAGCTTCTCGGCCGCCTGGTGAATGTCTACGGACTGATCGGCGGCACGCCAGTGGTTACCCAGTTCCTGACACAACTCGGGCACGTGCGCTCCAACGACATCGTGCTGAAATACCCCGACGGTCGCGTCCTTTATCATTCGCCGCCCGCCACTTACAAGGCGGGCCACTATGCACCCGCCTGGTTCGCGCACCTGGTCGCGCCGAGCATCCCGCGTTACATTTTTCCCCTGCCCTCGGGCCTGGAGATCGTCGTGCAGGTCGCGCCGTCACGCGGCATCCTCGACGGTTGGGATGCGATCATCCGGTTGCTCGCCGTCGCCGCCGTCATGCTCGTCATCGTCAATGGCCTCGCGCTCTGGATGGTGGAGCGGGCTGTGGCGCCGGTCGTGATCGAGCAGCGGCTGGATGAGGAGCGGCGCCTGATCGCCCACGAGCTGCACGATGAGTTCGGTCAGTCGGTGACCGCGATCCGCAGCCTCGCGCAGGCGATCGTGGCGCAGTCGACGCAGCCGCCGATGCAGGACGCGGCGCGCCTCATCTCGGAAGAGGCCGCGCGGCTCTATGACGCCATGCACGGCCTGATACCGCGGCTGGCGCCGGCTGCTCTCGAGACCCTGAGCCTTTCCGAGGCGCTCGAGGGTCTGGTGCGCGACCTGCAGCGCCGACACCCCGCAGTGATGCTCACTTTGCGGCACGAGCTGGCGTTCGATCCCGGCGCGAGCGTCGCGCTGGCCGCCTACCGGGTCGCGCAGGAGGGGCTCAGCAACGCCTTGCGGCACGCGCATGCATCACACGTGGACGTCGAGCTACGCTCGGAGCCCGAAAAACTCACGGTGACGGTCGCCGACGATGGCACCGGGCTGCCGGAAGACTGGTCCCGGCCGGGGCACTACGGACTGCGTGGCCTCGATGAGCGTGTTGGCAACCTGGGCGGTAAGTTGACGCTGCGCAATCACGGCAGTCGCGGGACACTTCTGGCGGCGGAAATCCCCCTCGCCGGCGTGCCCGGAGCAGGCGCGTGATCCGCGTGCTGCTCGTCGACGATCACGCGGTGGTACGCACCGGCTTTCGCCTGCTGCTGCAGGCGAGGTCCGATATCGTCGTGGTCGGCGAGGCCGAATCCGGTGAGACCGCCTGCCAGCGTTACCTCGAGCTGTCGCCCGATGTAGTCGTCATGGATATCGCGATGCCCGGCATGGGCGGTATCGAAGCGCTGCGGCGCATCCGCGCGCACGACCCGCAGGCGAGGGTCCTCGCGCTCTCCGCTCACGATGACCCAATGCATGCCCGGCGGGCGCTGCGGGAGGGAGCGCTCGGATTCCTGTCGAAGCGCAGCGCGCCGGAGGCCTTGCTCGAGGCCGTGCCAGCCGTCGGCAGCGGCCAGCGCTACATCGATCCGCGCGTCGCGCAGAGGCTGGCGCTCGAGGACATCGGAGGGACGGAATCATCGCCGATCAAGCGGTTGTCGGAGCGGGAATTCGATGTGTTCATTCGCCTGGCGCGCGGCGCCAGCGTGCAGCGCATCGCCGATGACCTGAGCCTCTCTGCCTCCACGGTCGGTACGCATCTTTACAACGTCAAGCAGAAACTCGGTGTCTCCAACCAGTCCGAGCTCACGCTGCTTGCCATCCGCCACGGCCTCATCGAGGCGTAAGCGGCGGGCCTTCGGTGGCCCCAAACGGGCCGATCCGCCGGGCGGTCAGACGTTCCAGGGAGCGTCGTGCGGCGGCTTTCGCGATATGCTTGCACCAGAGAGGGGTTTCCAGCCGCCCCTGACGGCGGAACCGCTCGCAATCGCAGGTCCATTCAATGCGCTCGTCGCTCGTCCGCAGCACCTGTACGGTGCGGCTGGAGAACAGGTACGTGCCGAGGACCGTGGTATCGCCACGGCGACCCTGGCGCTTGGGGAGCCTGAAGGGCATGTGCCGGAGCATATCCCGGCTCGGCTGTGGATCGCTTGTGGATTAGCTGTGCACGGCCTGTGACATGAAGAATTCGGCGCAAAAAGAAGGCACAGACGGACCATCGAGCGGCGGCGATGGTCACTTGCTCGGCCTTGCCCTCGAGGAGGTGCGCCGCCTCGGCGACTTCACCACCAAGCCGCGCGTCCTCCTCATTTCGCTCATTGCCATCCTGGTCGGCACGGCGGGCGCGTTCGTCGGCCTGGGGCTGCTCGAGCTCATCCGCTTCTTTACCAATATCGCCTATTTCGGCCGGCCCACGCTGCAGCATCTGTCACTGGCGGCCTCGCCCCTCGGTGCAGCCGCGATCGCGGTGCCGGTCGTGGGTGGCCTGATCATCGGGCTCATGGCGCGTTACGGCACGGACAAGATCCGCGGTCACGGGATCCCGGAAGCGATCGAAGCCATCCTCCTCGGCCGCAGCCGTCTGGACCTCAAGGTTGCCATCCTGAAGCCGCTGTCCTCGGCCATATCCATCGGCACGGGCGGGCCTTTCGGCGCCGAAGGCCCGATCATCATGACGGGCGGTGCCATCGGCTCGCTCATCGCGCAGGCGCTGCCGGTGACCGACGGCGAGCGCAAGACGCTGCTGGTTGCAGGGGCGGCGGCCGGCATGACGACGGTTTTCGGCACACCCATCGCCGCAATGATGATCGCGGTCGAGCTGCTCCTTTTCGAGTGGACACCGCGCAGCTTCATACCGGTCGCGGCAGCGGCGATCACGGCCGCGATGGAGCGGCCGTGGCTCGGCTTGCAGCAGCCGCTCTTTCCGTTCCATGGCGGCATGGACCCCTCGGTGGCCGGGCTTTTGTGCTGGGTGTTGATTGGCCTCCTGTCGGGGGTGCTCTCGGGGGTATTGACGCGCCTGGTCTATGCCTGCGAGGACCTCTTCCTGAAGCTGCCGATCCACTGGATGTGGTGGCCGGCGATCGGCGGCCTGGTCGTCGGTGTGGGCGGGCTCATCGATCCCGATGCGCTCGGCCTCGGCTATCACAACATCTCACAGATGCTGCAGGGCGGCACGGTGCCGGCCGCGGGACTGCTGCTGCTGGTGGTCAAGGCGGTGATCTGGGCCATGGCGCTCGGCTCCGGCACCTCGGGCGGCGTGCTGGCGCCGCTTCTCATCATGGGGGGCGGGATGGGTGCGGCGCTCGCGCCCTGGCTGCCGGCCGCGAGCGGCGGCTTCTGGCCGCTGCTGGCCATGGCCGCGATTCTCGGCGGCACCATGCGCTCGCCGCTGACTGCGACTTTCTTCGCCGTCGAGGTGACCGGCAATACACATGTTCTGCTGCCGCTCGCGACGGCCTGCATCACCTCGCATCTGGTGACCGTGCTATTGCTCAAGCGCTCCATCCTGACGGAGAAGATCGCGCGGCGAGGGCACCACCTGCTGCGCGAGTACCGGGTCGACCCCTTCGCGCTGGCCACCGTCAGCGAAGTGATGACGCGCGAGGTGCAGACACTGCCCGCCAACATGACTCTGGAGCAGACGCTTGCCTTCCTGGCCGATCCGGCGACGCGTCACCCGAGCTTTCCGGTCATCGACGAGCAGCGCCGCGTGCTCGGCGTCGTCGATCCGCCTCTGGTGCAGTCGTGGCTGCGCGCGGGCAAGCCGCCCGAGTCGGTCATCGGCGCATTGCTCGTCGGCACCACGGTGGCGGTTGCGCATCCGGACGAATATCTGGAGGGTGTGATCACCCGCATGATCCGCACCAACGCCGGACACGTCCCTGTGATATCCCGCGCCGACTCGAAGCTGGCCGGTTATCTCAGCTGGCGCGATCTGCTGCGCGCCTGGGAGCAGGCGCAGGACCAGGAAGTGCGCCGCACGCTGTTCTATCGCTTCGGGCGCGGCGCTCATGCCCACGCGCCGACGGGCGCGACATCAGCCGATGTCGGCGAGGACGGCGGGCACGTGCCGCCGCAGTAGTACGTTGCGCGCTTCCCACTGCGCCGCCGCATCCAGTGTCTCCAGAAAGCGTGCCTCGCCGCCGGCGAGCATGGCGAGCGGCACGCCGTCGCGGTAGAGAATCCTGTTGCCGGCGATCGCCGGCAGTCGCGGGCCCGGTGTCAGGATGCCGAGCAGGTTGAGCGGGTCGGCCGCGGAGAGCGACACCCACTGCGCCTCGCGCGGCCGGCGGCGCATCTCCCGCAGAAGTCCGACTGCTTCGGGTATCGCGAACTGCTCGCCGGTGAGTCCCGCGACGAAGCGACCGCCGCGGATTTCGCCACGCGCTTCGAGGCGCCGATAGCAGAAGAGAAGGTCCCGCCAGGGCGGCAACCAGTCAGCTTCGCGGGCAAGCAGACGCCAGAAGACCACGCCCCAGCGCCGCAACAGTCCGCGGGCGACGAGCTCTAGGGTTTCGGCGTCGGTGCGCCCGTTTGCGGCCGCGCTTTGCTCGCGTCGCACGAGCGCCCAGCGCCCGGCCGAGTCCATGCCGAAGAGGGCGCGGCGACGTCGGCGCAGCCCGGTGGAGGACCTGCGGCGGTCCGATGGCACCAGCAGCGCGCGCAGTCCGCCGAAGCTGTCGGAGTTGACCAGGCCCAGCCCCACGAGCTCCGCCAGCCCTTCCTCCGCCTGCGCGGCAAGCAGTCCCGTGCCCTCGACGATCTCGTCGAAGAAAGAGGCGCCGTGAGCCTCGAGGAACTCCAACACCCTGCGAGCCTTCGAGGACGGCGCGCCTGGATCGACGGGTCCCGCCAGAGCCGCCCAGGTCCGCAGGTGTCGCCGGCCTAGCAGCGCAATGGGTGTGCCGCGGACCGGCCCCCCGACGGGGCAGGCCTCCGTGCGACGCCGCGCGAGCCGCGTCCAAACGAAGCGACCGGCGAGGCATTGCTCATCGAGCCACGCCGGATCGTACTCGTTGATGCGTGTTGGCAGGATCTCCGTCTCCCAGGCACCGGCCGGCGCCTCGAATCCCTCCAGCTGAGTGAGGACGGCGGCGACGGCGTCCGGCCCTTCCATGCGTGCCTGTGGCGCGGCTCTCTGCCAGTCGAGGAGGAAGCGCAGCAGGTCCCGGGGCTCGACGGGCTCGATCTCGGCACGCAGGCGCTTCACGGTGTAGCGATGGATGCGCGCGAGCAGTCCGCGCTCACACCACTCCCCGTCGGCGGGCGCTTGGGGTGTGAAGCGGCCATGCATCGCCGATCCCTCCGCCTGCAGCGCCGTGAGCGCCGCTGTCATCTGGCCCATCGAGGCGCCGATCGGCGCCGCCAGGGCGGCCGCCGGCACCGGACCGAGGCCCTGCAGGCGGCCGCGTGCGATCTCGATCAGAGCCTCATCCGAGGTCCACGGTCGGGCGTATTCGGCGGGTGCTTCGACAGGCGGCTCCGGGCGCGCGCCCGGGAGGATCGCCCGCAGCAGCGGCAGGCGCTCGGCGGCGACCCAGAGCGTCGTGCCGCCCGCGCTCAGGCGGGCCGCCCGCCGGTTGGCGGCGAGGGTGGCGGCCCAATCGGCCCAGTCGGTACGCCGGGTCACCTCGGCCTCGGTCATGAAGGTGAGCCAACAGAGCGTGTCGTGCAGTTCGTCGACATCGGTGGCATCGGGCCACGCTTCCGCACGCGCGCGGGCGATGGCCGCGGGGTCGAGGGCGCCGAGGTCACCGGCTGCTTCGGGGTCGAGCCAGCGGCGACTCAACACCGCCTGCGTGCGCCGCTCCTCGAGCGGTGCGTCATCGAGGAATGCATAGGGCCTTGCCGACAACACCTCGAGGGCGAGCGGTGAGGGCTCGGTGAGATCGCGCGCGACCACGCGGATGGCGCCGGCTTCCAGTCCGCGCAACAGCGCCTCGAGGCCGTCGATGTCCATCGCCTCCTCGAGACAATCACGGATTGCCTGGTGGACCAGCGGATGATCGGGGATCTCGAGCTCGCCGGTGAGGTTCTCGGCGCAGGCCATCTGGTCGGGAAACACAGAGGCGAGCAGGTCTTCGGCCGCCATGCGTGCGAGCGGCGCTGGGACTTTTCGCCCGCCGCGAAACCGTGGCAGCGCCAGCGCGATCGCCGCGCTCCAGCGCCAGCGCGCGGCAAACATCGGCGCGGCGCACAACGCCTGCACGAGAAGCGGCCGCACCGTGTTGGAATGAAGATAACGCGCCACCTCCTCGAGCTCGAAGCTGTGCGCCGTGGTGAGCGACAGCACGATGGCATCCTCGGTCGCCGCCGCCTGCAGCTCGAAGTTGAACGAGCGGCAGAAGCGCTTGCGCAACGCCAGTCCCCAGGCGCGATTCACCCGGCTGCCGAACGGCGAGTGGATGACGAGCTGCATGCCTCCCGCCTCGTCGAAGAAGCGCTCGAGGATCACCGTCTCCAGGGTGGGCAGGGCACCGAGGGCGCCGCGCGCGCGAGAGAGATGACCGGCGGCCTGCACCGCGGCCGGTCCGGCGATGCCGACTTCGTCCTGCAGCCAGCGCACTGCCGCCTCGAGGCCGTCGTCGAGCCGGCGCTCGATCTCGCCGCGCAGACGCGAAACGCCCTGGGACAGCTCATCCGACCGGCCGGGCGCCTCGCCCAGCCAGAACGGAATCGAAGGCGGCTGCCCATGCGCGTCCTCCACCCGCACCGTGCTTCGCTCGACGCGCAGGATGCGATAGGAGCTGTTGCCCAGTTGGAAGACGTCGCCCTGCAGGCTTTCGACGGCGAAGTCCTCGTTGACGGTACCGACGGGCTGCGATTGCGGCTCGAGCAGCACTGTGTAGTCGGCCGTATCGGGGATCGTCCCGCCAGAGGTCAGCGCGGTCAGGCGCGCGCCACGTCGGCCGCGCACTTTGCGGTTGACTGCGTCGTAATGGATGAGAGCGCCGCGTCGGCCGCGTCGCGTGGTGAATCCATCGGCCAGCATCCGGACGACATCGTCGAGCTCGGCGCGCTGCAGGTCGCGGTAGGGATAGGCGCGTTGCAGCAGGGCGAAGAGCTCATCGAGATCCCACTCGCGCGCGGCGACCTCGGCCACGATCTGCTGCGCCACCACATCGAGCGGCTTGGTGGGAATGCGCAGGCGATCGAGCTCGCCGCGCCGCACGCAGTCGAGCAATGCCGCGCATTCGATCAGATCGTCGCGGGATAGCGGGAAAAGCCTGCCCTTCGGCGTTCCGCCGAGGCTGTGGCCGGAGCGTCCGACGCGCTGCAGCAGCGCCGCGATGGACCGTGGCGAGCCGATCTGACACACGAGGTCGACATCACCGATGTCTATCCCCAACTCGAGCGACGCGGTGGCGACGAGAGCCTTGAGCTCGCCCCGCTTCAGACGCGATTCCGCCGACAGGCGCAGCTCCTTCGCCAGACTGCCGTGGTGCGCGGCGACTTGCGCCTCGCCCAGGCGCTCGGATAGATGGCGCGCGATCCGTTCCGAGTGCCGGCGCGTGTTGACGAAGATGAGCGTCGTGCGGTGCTCGCTCGCGAGCTGGGCCAGACGATCGTATACCTGGGTCCAAACGTCGCCCGACATGACTGCTTCGAGCGGCGTCGCCGGCACCTCGATCTGCAGGTCGCGGCGCCGGACGTGACCGATATCGATGATCGCGCAATCCGCCTGCCCGTCGGCGCGCAGTTGCCGGGTGCCGACGAGAAACCGCGCCACCTCTTCGATCGGGCGTTGAGTTGCGGATAGCCCGATGCGCGTCAACCGGCGCCCGGCCAGCGCCTCCAGGCGCTCGAGAGACAGCGCCAGGTGAAGCCCGCGCTTGCTGCCCACCATCGCGTGGATCTCATCGACGATGACGCTGCGCACGCTTGCGAGCATGGCGCGTCCGGATTCCGAGCCGAGAAGAATGTAGAGCGACTCCGGAGTGGTGACCACGATGTGCGGCGGGCGCCGGCGCATGCTCTGCCGCTCGTGCTGTGGCGTGTCGCCGGTACGCACGAAGGTGCGGATCTCCACATCGGGCAGCTCCATCGCGCGCAGCTCGTCGCGAATGCCGGCGAGCGGCGCCTCGAGATTGCGGCGGATGTCGTTGGAGAGCGCCTTGAGCGGGGAGACGTAAACGATGTAGGTCTCGTCCTTGAGTCCGCCGCGCTCCAGAGCCTCGCGCACCAGCATATCGACCGCGGCCAGGAATGCGGCGAGCGTCTTGCCGGAGCCGGTCGGCGCGGCAATCAGCGTATGCCGGCCCGCCTGGATCGCGGGCCAGGCCTGCTCCTGCGCCGGCGTCGGTGCTTCGAAAGCACGGTCCAGCCAGCGGTCGACGGCGGGATGAAAAGCTGGGCGCATGGGATGGGAAGCGCGGGTGACGCTCAAGTGCGATCCGGACGCGATCAGAGTAGAGTATCTCGATTCGTCATCGCGCGGAGAGCCGCTGGATGTGGAACAAGCCGACGGACTCAGAAGAGTCCTTCCGGGACAAGGCGATCTGGTGGTCGGCCGGCATCGTCATCGCCGCGGCCATCGCTATAGGCGTGTACTACCGCTATTACTCGCCCGCACCACCGCCGCCGGCGCCGCCTCCGGCAGCCGCGCAGCAGCCGGCACCGCCTCCCGTGCCCGCCATACAGCATCCGATCCCGTCCACTGCTGAGCAGCAACAGGCACCGTTGCCGCCGCTGGATCAGAGTGACCCGGTGGTCCGCGACTCGCTGACGGACCTGCTCGGCAAGCCGGCGATAGCGAAGTTCCTGGTGCCTCACGAGGTCATCCGCGACTTCGTGGTTACCGTGGACAATCTGCCCCGCAAGAAGGTCGCCGCGGAGCTGCGGCCACTGCAGCCGACCGGGGGCGATACGACTGTCGATACCCAGGCCGGCCAGACCACTCTCAGCGAACAGAATTTCGCGCGCTACGCGCCGCTCATGCAGGTCGTGAGCTCGACCGACCCGAAGGCACTGGCGACCACCTATTTCCGCCTGTATCCGCTCTTCCAACAGGCATATGAGAATCTCGGCTATCCGGGCAAGTACTTCAACGACCGTCTGGTCCTCGCCATCGACAGCATGCTGGCCACTCCGGATGTGTCGGGCCCGATCTCCGTCGTGCGGCCGAAGGTGTTCTATCAGTTCTCGGATCCGAAGCTCGAGGCGCTGCCGGCAGGACAGAAACTGCTGATCCGCATGGGCCCGCAGAACGCCAGCATCATCAAGCAGAAGCTGCAGCAGTTCCGCGCGGCCATCACCGCCACGCCGCCGCAGATGACCCCCGCCCAGGCGACACCGCCGGCGCAGGCCACGCCGCCGCCGGTCAGTCCAGGGGCGCAGGCCAGTCCATTGCCGCCGGGAACGCAGGCAGCACCCTCCAGTCCGCCTTAGATTGGCGCAAATCGCTCCCGGCGATTTGCGCGAGCGCGCTGCTATGACCGCGCTCGGCCTCGCGGCCCAGGGAACGGCCCTGGGCTGCTTATTGATTCGCTTTTGTGCGGTCGCGCTTCTCATTGCAGTGCTGCCCGCATGCACCCGTGAGCCGCACCATCCGGACTGGGTGATTCACTCGGGTATCGAGGTCATCGGGGCGCCGCCTGCCGACGGCTACCGGCTGATCTTTCCCTACATCGTGGGGGATTTCTACGGGCCAGCCAACACAGGGGCCTTCGTCATACCCGTGCGGCAGACGACGAGTGGCTTCACGCTCGACCTCAATCGAACTCAGGAGGGGCTCGAGAGCGAGCTCGAGCCCACCGATTTCGATCTCCGGTTCCTCAGCATTATCCCCCATGACGCCCGCCTGGCGAGGCTTGCCCCCGAGGCGCTGCAGCGCAACGGCATCGATCCCGTGGGCCGGGTGGAATGGCTGGACGCGCGCTCCCGCAGTCCGCTGATGTTGGTCTATGTCGACCGGCCGGCGCGGATCGCGGGGACTTTTTCCCGTGGTGGTGCCACACTGCGTTATGACATCCGGGTGCCGAAGCCCGGGTACGTCTGGATCGGCGCCATACAGCCGGGCGAGCACGATACCTTCTACACGGTGGTGCCGCCGCCTCGGGACCTGGTCCTGACGATCACCACCGGACAGAGATAATGGGCCATTCAATCTCCCTGACCGACTGGCAGAGCTTCTACGTCCTGGTGGGCTCATCGGCCGCCGCCCTCACAGGCCTGACTTTCGTCGTGATCACGCTCTCGGCGGAGAGACGGGATCTGGCGAACTCGGCGTCGCAGCGGCTCACGGGACTGCGCGTGTTCATCACGCCGACCGCGGTGCACTTCGCGGCGGCGCTGTGGCTCTCGGCGGTGATGTCCATGCCCGGGCAGACGACGCTTGCACTCGAAGTCCTGCTCGGCGCTACAGGCGTTGGCGGACTGATTTACTGCGCAAGTGTGATTAGCCCGATGCTCAAGAGGTCCTTCGGCTACGAGCCGTTCCTGTCGGACTGGATCTGGAACGCCGTGCTGCCGGTGCTGGGGTATGTGGCGCTTGCAGTCACCGGACTCATGTTGCCGCATCACCCGGCTGCTTGCCTCTACGCCGTGAGCGGCGCCGTTTTGTTGCTACTCTTCATCGGCATCCATAACGCCTGGGACGTGGTGGTTTGGATGACCACGGAACGCCATGCGCATCGCGAGCGGCAGCGTCAGAGGTCAGAGTCGGAGCAAAGTCGGGAATCGCATTGAGTACCACCGACTGGTCTCCAGCGACCTATCTGAAATTCGAGGACGAGCGCACCCGGCCGGCCCGCGATCTGCTCGCACAGGTGCCCTCCGAGGCGGTGCGAAAGATCGTGGATGTCGGCTGCGGACCCGGTAACTCCACTGAATTACTGGCGGCCCGCTATCCAAAAGCGCAGCTCGTCGGCATCGACAACTCGCCCGCCATGCTGGAGGAAGCGCATCGGCGCCTGCCGGGCGTGCGCTTTGAGTTCGCGAACGCGGATATCTGGGTGCCCGCTCCGGACGTGGAGCTGGTGTTTGCCAACGCCACCTATCAGTGGGTCCGTCGTCATCTCGAGCACCTGCCGCGTGTCCTGGCGGCTTTGCCGGGAGGAGCCACACTCGCCGTGCAGATGCCCGACAACCTGTCGGAGCCGACACATCGGCTGATGCATGAGGTGGCACTTGCGGGCCCTTGGAGCGGACGCCTCGCCGGCGCGGTGCGTGATCCGCTACCGCCCGCGCGCGCCTATTACGAGGCGCTGAAACCCGTCGCCTCACGGGTCGACATCTGGCGCACCACCTACCACCATGCGCTTCGCGACGCTGACGCCATCGTCGAGTTCGTCCGCGCCACCGGTCTGCGGCCTTTCCTCGAGCCTCTCTCGGAATCGGAGCGCAAGGAATTCATCGCAACCTACACCGACAGAGTTGCCGCCGCCTATCCTCCACTGGCCGACGGCAACGTGCTGCTCGCCTTTCCCCGGCTGTTTCTCATTGCCGAGCGGGGATGATTACGGCCCTGCTCCGGGCTCGAACATCGGTCGGACTTCCGTTTCGCCCTCGAATTGGGGCCAATACTTCCGGTGCAGCTCCATGAATTCCCGTGCGATGCGAAGCGCCTCGGCCTTGGAGTCCCCTTTGAGGATGGCCCAGCCACCGATCACTTCCTTGGTTTCGCTGAAGGGCCCGTCGGTCATCGAAATGACGCCCTTCGACAGACGCACGCGAAAGCCGTCCTTGCTCGGCAGCAAGCCCCCGGTATCGACGAGCGACCCGTCCTGCAGCGATTTCTGCACGAACTGGCCCATGGCTTCCATCAGCGCTGGCGGCGGCCCAGCGTCCCGGTACGATTCGGCATGGCGGATGAAGGCAAGGTATTTCATGAGGTCTCCTGGCTACACGATCGGCTGCTTTCACCCATAGCCGAACGCCGCCCGCGAAGATCGACATCGGGCCTCCTCCCGGCTTAGTAACCTACCGCTTCGCCGTCTTTGCGCATCTCACTCGCGCCCCAGTACACGTGCTGCTTGGGGTCGAACATGATGGCCTGATAGCCGCCGAAGCTGCCGGTGCCCGGCACGACCTTGTAGCCGCGCCTCTGCAGCTCCGCCTTCACGGCGGGAGAGAAGCCGCTTTCCATTTCCACCGTGCCGATGCCCTGAGAAGCCTCGCCGGTCGGCTCGGCGTTGCCAAAGTGACGCCAGCGCGCCGCATCGCCGGCTTCCTGCACGTTCATGCCGAAGTCGATAATGTCCGTCAGCACCTGCACGTGACCCTGCGGCTGCATATCGCCGCCCATCAGACCAAACGACATGAAGGGCTCGCCGTCCTTCATCACGAACGCGGGAATGATCGTGTGGAACGGACGCTTGCGCGCCGCATAGACGTTCGCGTCCTTCGGGTTGAGCGAGTAGAGCTCGCCGCGATCCTGGAACATGAACCCCAGGTGGTCGGCCACCAGCCCCGAGCCCATGCCGCGATAGTTCGACTGGATCAGCGACACCATCATGCCGTCCTTGTCGGCGGTGGTGAGATAGATGGTATCGCCCTGGTAGAGTCGCGGATCGCCGGGACCGATGTTCGGATTGGCGTGCTTCAGGTCGATCTCCTTCACGCGCTGATCCGCATAGGCATCGGAGATCAGCCCTTTGAGCGGCACGTGGAAGAAGCGCGGGTCGGCATACCACTTCGCCAGGTCTTCATAGGCGAGCCGCTTCGCTTCCAACATCGCGGTCAGCGTGTCGGCGGAGCCGGGGCCCATTTTCTTCAGATCGAAATGCTTGAGGATCTGCAGCATCTCGAGCGTTGCCAGGCCCTGGCCGTTGGGCGGCAGCTCGTAGACGTCATAGCCGCGATAGTTCACCGACAGCGGCTCGACCCACTCACCGTGGAAGTCCGCGAAGTCCGCATAACGTAGATCGCCGCCTATGCGTTTGAAATAAGCGTCGATGGTGTGCGCGATTGCGCCCTTGTAGTACGCATCGCGCCCGCCCTGCGCAATCATGGTCAGAGTGTGCGCGAGATCGGGATTGCGGAAAATCTCACCCTGGGCTGGCGTGTGACCACCGTTGGCGTCGGGAATGAGATACGTATGGCGGGCGTTGGCGCTTTCCTCGATCAGGCCCTTGTAGTGCACAAAGGCCGCCATGTTGCCCTTCCAGTAATCCGAGATGAGCTCCGTCACCGGAAAGCCATTGGTGGCAAAGGCGATGGCCGGCGCGAGGTCTTCGCTCATCGTCAGCTTGCCGAACCTGCCGTGCAGCGCGAACCACCCGTCCACCGCGCCCGGCACCGTGATCGGCAGCGACCCTACCGGTGGGATGTGTGCCTTGGGCTTGAGGCCGGCCTTCTTGTAGGCGGCTTCCACTTCGGCGGTCATCCGCGCGAGGTCGCGGCCCTTCGGTGACCAGCCCGAGCCGTTGTAACCGTAGAGCTTGTGGGTCTTGGGATCGTAGACCATGGCGAAGAGATCGCCGCCGATGCCGTTCAGCACCGGCTGCATCAGACCCATCATGGCATTGGCGGCGATGGCCGCATCCACCGCGCTGCCGCCCTTTTTGAGAATCTGCACCGCCGCTTCGGAAGCCAGCGGCTGTTCGCTCGCGACCATGCCGTGCTGCGCCAGCACCGGCGAGCGCGTCGCCCAGGGCACACCTGAATAACGGTCGCCGCGGCTGATCTGCGCGAATGCGGTGGTTGTCATGGCACCCATCGCGATGACGATGACGGCGGCCCCAACGATGCCCCTGAGAATTTTCATTGCTGCTCCAACTCTGTGTAATCAGCGATCGAAAACTGTACGTCCGCCCCATCCGGGCGATTGCGCGCGCTCACTTGCCACATACCTCTCGAAGGTTGGCCCGCGCGCGCTGCGCTCCAGCCGGCGCGCATGCGCATCGAGGCGACGCAGTGCGTCGAGCTCTTCCGTGTGGCCGAGCCGCGCCCGACTGACTGCCTGTTTGAGTACGCGCAGGGTCTCGTCGTAGACCTCGAGAGGTACGGGGAAGGGATGCCCGTCCTTGCCGCCGTGCGCGAGTGAAAAGCGAGCCGGATCCGAGAAGCGCGACGGCGTGCCGTGGACGACCTCCGCAACGAGAGCGAGCGCGGCAACGGTGCGCGCGCCGACTCCGGGGGTCAGCAGCAGATCAGCGAAGTCCCCTGGCCCGCGATCCGCGGCCGCCGCCAGCGCGCCGTGCAGACGACGCAGGATCATGTCCGAAGCGAGCACTTCGTGTCGGGCCGGCATCTGCAGATGGGGCACGGGCGCGAGCGTTTGCGGGGGTTCCGCCACGATGGCCGCCTCGTCGTCCGCGAAGAGGCTCAGCGTATGCCCGCGCACTGACTGCAGGCGGCGCAGTACCGAGAGCGTCCGTTCGGGCCCCGCGCGCACGAGCTCGAGTCCTGCTGCACGGCTGGCATTTGCGCGTGCGTCAGCCAGATTGAGGATGCGCCCCTGGTTGACGCCTTCTATGGCAGCGTGTGGGGAATCGAGAAAGCCTGCGAGGCCTTCGGAGAGCCAGTGATAGCGCCGCGCCTCCCGGCGCACCTCGCTCATGCCCTGCTGCACGACGCACCAGCGACCGTTGCCGGCCACTATGAAGCCGTGCAGATAGAGGTCGTAGCCGTCCTGCACCGCCGCGCTGTCGATCTTCGCGATCAGTCGGCTGGTCTGCGCCAGACGCGCCGCATCGATGCCGGTCCGCTCGCCGACCCTCAGCAATTCATCAGGCGTGCGGCGCGAGGCGCGTCCCCGACCGCCGCAGACGTAGATTCCGAGCTCGCGCTCGACAGGGCCCAGTCCGCGCTTCAGCGCGCCGAGCACGCTGGTGGTGATTCCCGAGGAGTGCCAGTCCATGCCCATCACGGAGCCGAACGACTGGAACCAGAACGGATGCGACAGGCGGCGCAGCAGCTCGTCGGCGCCGTAATGATGCACGATGGCTTCCGCGATGATGCGGCCGAGCGTCGCCATGCGGGTGGCGAGCCACGCGGGTACGCGGCCGCCGTGCAAGGGCAGGTCCGCGTAGCCGCTGCGTGTCGTCATCGCAGTCAGTTTGCCTCAGGCCCGCGGGCGGCGTCATCTGATTCCGACTGATCCGGCGGTCGTTCCGGCGTATCCCACCAACTCAACGTATCCGCGCCCGGCGACCGGCCGTCCGGCGCGGCTGCCGGACACATCCACCGCCCCTTCCCAATACCGTGGGGACGTTACGAGCTCCTGATCCGCCAGCACGGGATGGACGGTGATGTCGAGGCCGCTTGCCGGCATCACCAATCGCCATCGTGAGGGATAGCGCGTACCGCTTGCGTCAGTCCAATAACTCAGCACGTCGATGCGTAGGTCAGCGCGCGAAAGCGGTCGAGCGTGACCTGCGGGATCAACCCAGGTGCCCGCGCTGTAGGGATCTTCGGCGCCATCGCGATCGCGAAGGGAGTAGAACATGAGACACGATCCATCGCCAAGCTGCAGCCCGAACCAGTCCCAGCCGCTTTCGCGCGGCCCGAGGCTGCCGCTGCCCCATTCCCTGTCCAGCCACGCCAGCCCATGTACCCGTAGCGGCTGGCCGTCGCGGACGATCGTGCCCTGTACGGCGATTCGCGGGACGGAATAATAGTAGGTGGCATTTCCCGGCTCTGCCGACTTGCGACTCAACCCCTGCTCGCCGTTGAGTACGGGCGGCATCAGCGGCTGAGTCGTCAGCGCAAGGACGTAACCCTTGCCGGCAGCCTGCAGCGCGTCGGCTCCTATCTGCCAATCGCCGACCCAGACCCGCAACGGATCCGCCTGCGCGCCGGCAAGCCCGAGCGCGCCACGAGCAAGCTTCACCGCGAATTGAAATCTATGACGTGCAACGTCAGTGACGGCGAAGTGCCCCAGGTAGATCTGGCGGGTGCGCCACGGGCTTGCGGTGACAGCGTGGGAGCTCACTACGCCAGATGACGGGGTGCCGGGCGCCAGAGCGAAGCGGAAGATCGTCAGCTCGAACCCGAAGCGCTCACCGTCGGCGGAGCTCAGGTTGCCAGTCAGGTACCACCACTCCTGGCGGTAGTCCGGATGAGGGCCCTGGTCCCGCGGAAACTCCAGAGACTGCGGAGCGAGCGCCTGGGCGAAGGAGGGCTGCTGCGCGCCGGTGACATGCGCTGCGAGCGTCAATGCGATCACGGCTGTCGCCGCCAGAGCCGCGCGGCGCACCTTCATTCCTCGCGCATCTCGGCTGCGATCGGCCCCACGGCTGCCCGCCAGGCCGGATACAGGCCGGCGAGGAGCGCGGCGGCGAGCGCTAGCGCGAGCGCGTTCAGGAATTGCGCGGCGCGCAGGTGCATCTCGATGTGCCAGCCGAAGGCGCGTCTGTCGACGACCTTGGTGAGCACCAGCGCGATGATGAGGCCGGTGGGAATCGCCGCCACCAGCGCGGCGACTGCCATGAAGACTGTCTGCGCCGTGACGAGCGTCGCGGCGCCTCGCGGCGTCAACCCGAGCGCGCGCAGCACGGAGAGCTCGCGCGTCCTGTCGAGCTCCCAGGCGAGGAGCGCGCTCACCAGGCCGATGGCGGCGATTGCGGCCGCCAGCCAGTAGAGTACCCGTGTGATGATGAAAGTCCGGTCGAAGATGTCGAGCGACATGGTCCGGATCTCGGCGTTGGATCGTATCAGCAGGGCCTGGCGTCCGCCGCCGGCGGCCTGCAGGCGGGGGACCTCCCGGGTCGCATCGATTCCGGGCGCGAGATACAAGCCAACCGCCGTTACCGCATCGTCACGCCACATGCGGCGGTAGATGTCGAGGCTCAGCATCGCGCTGCCGAGCCCGCTGCCGTACTCGTGGTAGATGCCGGCGACCGGGAACTCGCGCGGACCCGATGCCGTGATCAGTGACAGATGTTCGCCCGGCCGCAGGTTGAGCCGCCACGCAAGCGAGTCCGACAGCAGCAACGCGCCGCCGTCGTAGGCGGTCCAGACGGTTCGGGGATCTCCGGCTGTCAAGTCGATGCCGGCGTAGCTGCCCGGCGCGAGGTGCAGAGCATCGAGAGCGATGTCGCCGCGCGATGAGCGCACGACGACCGAGCGACTGGCGCTGTGGTCGGCGACTCCGGGAGTTGCGAGCAACGCCTCCAACACGGCGGGATCGATCCGCCGCTCCGGCCTGCCAACGCCCGGGCCAGGCGCCGCAACGTAGATGTCCGCGCGCATCGTCTGTGCGAGCCAGTGAGCCAGGGATACCCGGAAGCTCTCCACCATGATGGATACGCCGATCATCGCCGCGACCGCCATTCCCAGTGCCGCCACGGCGACGCCGGTGCGGCTGAGGGAAGCGGCGACATCTTCGAGCGCCAGGCGCGCGACGGAGCTGACACCGGAAACCGCCCTGGAGGCGAGCCTCGCCAGGACGCGCAACACTGAAGGCGTCAGCGCCGCGACGCTGAGGAGCAGTAGAAAGAGCGCCGTAAAGCCGACGAGCACGCTGCGTTGAGACGCCGCGATCAGCCCCCACGCCGCCAGGGCGAATGCCAGGCTGAGCCACGACAGGTGGCCGGTAACGAGCGCCGCGCGGGCCTCGAGCACGGAGCGTCTGAGCCCGAGCTGCGGCGCACTGCTGGCTGCCTCGAGCGCCGGCACGAGGCTCGCGACCAGAGCGGTGCCGAGTCCAGCGCCCAACGCCTCGAGGACGGCTCCCGCGGGCAGCGTAACCTGTTGGACCGCGACGACGTAGTAGAGATCATTGACCGTCTGCGATACCAGGCGGACGAGCCCATGGCCGACAGCCAGGCCGAGCAGCACGCCGAGCCCGGCGCCCGCCGCTCCGAGTGCCGCCCCCTCGGTGAGGACGATCGTCAGGATCTCCCGGCGGGTCGCGCCGATCGCCCGCAGAACGGCGATATTGCGTCTGCGCTGGATCACGGTGAAGCTGACAGCGCCATAGATGAGCAGTGCACTGACGAGCAGGGCGAGCAGGCTCATCGCCGTGAGGTTGGTTGAGAAGGCGCTCGTCATATCGAGCGTCTCCCGCACCTCGCCGGCCGCCTGCTCGAGCTGCGCCCCCGGCGGCAGCTCGTGCCGCAGCTCGGCGAGCGCCGCCCGGCTCGCGGCTCCGCGCGCCATCCTGACATCGATGCGGGTCAGCCGGCCCGTCATGCCCAACCATTCCTGAGCCTGCGCGATGTCGGTGAGAATCAGCGTGGCGTCGCCGGGTGTGTCCTGGCGCACGACGTCGATCAGGGTTGCGCGTTGCCGCACGCCGCCGACGTCCAAGGTCAGTGAATCGCCCACGCTCAGTCCCAACTGCCGTGCGGTGCCGGCCGCCAGGACGACGGCGCCGGGCTCGAGGAGCCAGCTCCGCAGCTGCCTGAGCGCAACGGCGCCTCCTGTCACATCCTTCCGTGAACCATCCAGCGCGGCGTTTGCAAACGGGTCCACGCCGACTAGCTGCATCACCCGGTCGCCGACGGTGACATAGCCTGCAACCACCGGCGCGTAGACGGGTTGTGGACTGCCGCTCGGACTCGTGCGGGTGAAGAGGCGCACATAGAGCTGCTGATCGAGGCCTTGCGGGCCGCCGGTGATGACCTGCGTCGCAGGTCCGTTGACCGCCCGCATCGACAGGTCGAACGCCCGACGCGAGCTCGCGGTGGCGATGTGCACGGCGACGATCGTGGCCACGCCGGCGGTGAGGGCGACGAGTGCCAGGGCGAGCTGCGCCGGTTGCCGCAGGAAATGACGCAGGCTGGCGGCCCAGAGAGTAGGCGCGGGAGCCGGCATCACGTGACGCCGGTCCGGCGCATCTGCGCAGCTTCGGCCGCCAGCAGTTTTCCATCGCGCAGCTCCAGCACGCGATCTGCGTTGCGCGCCAGCCAGGCGTCATGGGTGACGATGATGACGGTAGTGCCACGCGACCTGCTCAGTGAGAGGAGCACGCGCAGCACCTGCGAGGCGGTTTCCTCATCCAGGTTTCCGGTCGGCTCGTCGGCGAGCAACACGGCTGGCTCGTGCACCAGGGCGCGCGCGATAGCCACCCGCTGCTGCTCGCCGCCTGAGAGCCGGTCTACGGCGCTGCGCAGCCGATCACCGAGCCCGACCTCGGTGAGCATTGCAGCGCCGCGGCGACGGGCCGCGGTGCCTCGCATCCCATTCAGCTCGAGAGCGAGGCGCACGTTCTCCTCGACGTCGAGGGTGGGTATGAGATTGAAGAACTGGTAGACGAACCCGAGGTGCGCGCGTCGAAAGAGCGTGCGCTCCGGCTCCTGCATCGAGGTCACGATCCGGTCGTCGATCGCCACTTCACCACTGTCCGCTCGGTCGATGCCGCTCACGATATTGAGCAGGGTCGATTTGCCCGAACCGCTGCGGCCGACGATGGCTACGATCTCGCCGGTGCGGATCGAGGCGTCCGCGCCGTCCAGTACCCGGTGCGCGCCCGCGCCCTCACTGAAGCTGCGGCAGAGTTGGCGGACGACGATCAAGGCGGGGTTCCCAAAAGGGCCGCAGCCGGCATCCGGCCAATATACAATTCCCGGATGAAACACGCCGTCGCACCCACCATGATCCGATCGGCTGCAGCCTGCGCTGCCGCCGCCCTTCTCGGCCTGAGCAGCGTGGCCCTGGCCCAGGGGATGCCCGCCACGGCGTCGCCGCCGCAGGCGAAGCAGCCAAGCCCCGCCCAGGTCAAATCCGAGGGCAGCTATAGCATCGGCCTCTCCGTGGGTGAGAGCCTGAGCCGAGCGGCCGTCAATGCCAACGATATCTCGACGCAGCGGTTGCTGCAGGGCGTACGCGACGGGCTCAGCGGCAAGACCTCGTTCGGCCCCAACAATCAGACGAGCATTCGGACGTTGATCATGACCGCCCGCGCTCGCGTCGGCGATAGGAATCATGCTGCCGCACACGCTTTTCTGGTCCGCAACGGCAAGAAAAATGGTGTCGTCACCACGGCCGACGGTCTGCAGTACGAGGTGCTGAAAGCAGGACAGGGCAACGCGCCCAAGATGGGCGACTCGGTGCTGGTCAATTATCGCGGCGCGCTGCTCAACGGCACGGAGTTCGACAGCTCTTACAAGCGCCATCAGCCGGCGAGCTTCAGCGTGGGTCGCGTGATCCCGGGCTGGAACGAGGCGCTGGAGCTCATGAAGCCCGGAGCGAAGTGGCGTCTCTACATCCCGCCGCAGCTCGCCTACGATCTCAGCCCGCCGCCGGGAGCGCCGATCCCGCCGGGCGCGATGCTGATCTTCGACGTCGACCTGATCAGCGTTCAGCCAGCGCGCGCGATGCCGCAAATGCCGTCGCGTCCGATGCAGCCCGCACAGCCCGGACAGCCGGGCCAGCCCTCGGCCCCGCCGCATCCGTAGCCCTTCGAATCAGGTGGGTTCAGGTACAGGGAAGTACCCCGCCGCCGCAGGTGGCGCCTAAACCAATGTGTGGAATACCCGCTGGACGTCCTCGTCCTGCTCCAGCTTATCGATCAGAGCCAGCACCTCCGTCGCCTGCGCCTCGGGGAGCTCCGTCGGCACGGTGCAGATGTATTCGTGCTCCGCGGATAGCGGGGTGATGCCGCGCGCCTCCAGGGCTACCTGGAGCTTGCCGAAATCGGCGAAAGCGCCGCGGATGACGAGCTGCGGCTCGCCCTTCTCGCCGGTGCTCTCGCCCATCTCTTCCAGTCCGTGGTCGATGAGGTAGAGCTCGAGGTCATCCTGGTCGATGCCTGCCGGGTCGAGCCGGAAGACTCCCATCCGCTTGAAGAGGAAGCCGACACTGCCTGATGTGGCGAGATTGCCGCCGTGCTTCGTGACGATATTGCGCACGGACGCGACGGTACGGGTCGGGTTGTCGGTAGCGGCCTCTACGAGCAGCGCTACACCGTGGGGGGCGTAGCCCTCGTAGTGCACTTCGTGATAATTGGTCGCGTCACGCCCCGAGGCACGCTTGATCGCCGCCTCGACCTTGTCCTTCGGCATGTTGACCGCGCGCGCGTTCTGAATCACGCGTCGCAGCATCGGGTTGGAAGCTGGATCGGTGCCGCCGGACTTCACCGCCATGGTGATGTCCTTGGCGATGCGGGCGAACTGCTTCGCCATGCGGTTCCAGCGCGCAAACATGGTGTGTTTGCGGACTTCGAAGATGCGTCCCATGGGGGACCTCGCCGCTCAGGCGAGCTGCGCTTGCAGCACCCGCAGCCTGCGGCGCTGCAGCCGCAGCCGCCGCTCGAGTTCCTGCAGCTGCTGCTGGAAGCTGGAATGATCCCAGTGCTCGATGACGGCGCGCTTCTTCCCTTCCAGCCATTGCTCCTTCACTTTGGCCCATTCCGCCACGGCGGCCAGGAAGGTGTCGTATTCATGCGCGACGCGCTGGCGCAGCTCACTCGCCGCCGAGGGCACCGCCACCGCCGGCAGGCTCGCGAGCTTTCTCTGTGCACGGGTGAACTGCATCGCGAGCAGCGCCCGATGGATCTGGAATACGGGTGTGCGCTTCAGCCGCCGTGTGAGCCCGACCCATTGCAGGCTCGCGATCAGCCATTTGGTCGGGTCCCACTGCCACCAGCGCACGCCATTGCGGTAATCGTGCGCGAAGTTATGGTGGAAGTTGTGATAGCCCTCGCCGAAGGTGAGTACCGCCAGCACAGGATTGTCGCGTGCGGTGTTCTCCTCGGTGTACGGACGCACGCCCCACATGTGGGCCAGCGAGTTGATGAAGAAGGTGAAGTGATGGCTCACGACCAGTCGCAGTACACCGGCCAGTAAAAAGGTGCCCCAGAGATCCCCCACCAGCCAGCCGCAGGCGAGCGGCAACCCGAAATTGGTGACCAGCACGAGGGCAACGTAGTGCCGATGCTGGAAAGCCAGCATGCGGTCGCGCCGCAGGTCGGGGATATTGCTGAAGTCCTCGCGGCCGCTCGGGTACTCCCGCACCATCCAGCCGATGTGCGAGAACCAGAAGCCGCGCAGTGCGGAGTAGGGGTCCTCGTCGAGGTCGTCCACATTGAGATGATGCCGACGGTGCCCGCTGCACCACGCCCAGGCGCTGTTCTGCAGTGCCATCGAGCCGAAGATCACGAAGAGCAGGCGCAGGCTCCAATGAGCGTCGTACGTGCGATGCGCCCAGAGCCGGTGATACCCGGCGGTGATCGACATCTCGTTGGCGACCACGAAGACGCCGAACAGCACCCAGCCCGAGATAGAGAAGCCATGCGTCAGGCCGTACCAGGGGATCAGTACCGCCGCACCCAGAAAGGTCAATGAAAACAGTAGGATATTCGTCCAGATCAGGGGTGCCCCTGCGGCGGCGGGGGACGCGGAGCTCGGTGCGGTGGGACGGGACGGCATGGCGGTCGGGGGCTCCACAGGGTGGCCGGTGAAACCCACTAAACATAGCACGGTTCCTCATGGCACAGGGAATGGCGGGGGCATTTGGGAGGGCGCGCACGCTCGTCCGGCGGCAAGGCCGGGGCCTCGCAAGGAGGCGACTTAACGTGGTCCCTGCGCCATGGCGTATCAGGGGCACGGCCCAGCCAGCGCTCCCGCAGTGCGCCCGGCGCGCCCGCCGCCGGCCCATGGACCGCTCGATGCGGTGACGCTGAAGCTGCCGGCGCTCGCTCGCTCACCGGCGAGTGTTAGGGACCTCGCGCCGCGAGCATGCTCCCCGAGCTTACCTTACAGGGCCGTAATGTCAGGTCTCGCGAAGGAGACACGGCGTTCCATGGCTGACACACTCACGTGGCAGGCGCTTCGTGCAGGCGCATCCGCGCCGGGTTTACGGTTGCAGGGCGCTGAGGCCGGGTGTATTCATAGCCCCCGACAACGCAACCGTGCCCGACATGCGTCTTAAAAACATGTCCGCCCTGGAGGGCACCGCTTCGGGCCGCCTTGATGGAGGAGCGGCAGAAGCGGCCGTATTTCCGCAATACCAAGAATTTTTGGAGGAGATATGAGTTATCAGTTCCAGTCCTTCGAACCAAAGGGGGACATATGAAATCACTACATTGGCGCACGATACTGGCGCCGGCAGCAGCAATCCTCTTGGCGGCAGGCCTGGCCTGCGGCACGGCTTTCGCGCAAGCCGGATCGGATGCCGAGGAAGCACAGAACAGTGCAAACCCCGATCTGTGGGCGTCGATGGGGCAGAACCTCGCGCTCGATCGCAACAGCAAGCTGAACCAGATCAACACGACCACCGTGAAGCATCTGCAGATGATCTGGTCGCAGTCCACAGGCGCGCTACGCGGCCATGAAGGCCAGCCGATCGTCGTCGACGTCGACGGCAAGCCGATGATGTACTTCGTCAGCGCGTGGCCGAACATCGTCCAGGCATTGGACCTGTCGGATCCGGATCATCCTGTCGAGGTGTGGAATTACCTCAAGAAGACCGACCGTGATCTTTCGGCCGTGCCGCGCGCCTGCTGCGATACGGTCAATCGCGGTCTGAACTATGCGGACGGCAAGGTCCTTTTCAATACGCTCGATGGATATCTCATCGCGCTGGACGCCCGCACCGGAAACGTGGATTGGGAGGTCAAGCACGCCTATCCCGATCACGGCGAGACCGTAACCAACGCACCGCTGATCGCCAACGACAAAGTGATCGTCGGCTTTGGCGGTGATGAGTTTGCGGCGCGTGGACGCATCGAGGCCTATGACCTCGCCAGCGGCAAGCTGCTATGGAGATTCTGGGACAATGGCACGGACGAAGAGATCGGCCTGACCCCCGACACGAACAAGGACAATCCGCAGTTCGGCACCTACGGCCACAACACCGGGTTGACGTATCCCGGCGATGAGTGGAAGCGCGGCGGCGGAGCGCCCTGGGCCTGGTACAGCTATGACCCGCAGCTGCACCTCATCTACTACGGCTCAGGCAATCCGGGACTCTGGAGCCCGGCCTATCGTTGCGGCGCCAATCCGCCCACCCAGGAAGCCTGCAACGCGGGAAAATATGACAACAAGTGGTCGATGACCATCTTTGCCCGCAATGTCGATACCGGCAAGGTCGCGTGGGCTTATCAGATGACGCCGTTCGATCAGTGGGACTATGACGGTGTCAACGAGCCCATTCTCGTCGACATGAAAATCGACGGCAGGACACGGAAGACGCTCGTCCATTTCGATCGTAACGGCTTCGCGTACGTGCTCGATCGGACGGATGGCACGCTTCTGGAGGCGCACAAGTACGTGGACGTGAACTGGGCGGAAAAGGTCGACATGAAGACCGGCCGTCCCGTGAAGGTCTATGAGCATTCACCGTTGCTGGTGAATCAGATGGCGCAGGCCTGTCCTTCGGCCATGGGCGGCAAGGATCAGCAGCCGGCTTCGGTGGATCCGAGAGACCCGCAGGTGTTCTACGTGCCGACGAACAACTGGTGCATGCAGGATACGCCGCAGACGCGTACCAGCATGCAACAGGGTGTGGTCTACGTCTTTGCCAACGTCTACATGTACGAGGACAAGGCTGGCGTCTCGGGCCGCTTGAAGGCGTTCAATGTGGTGACCGGCAAGACGGTGTGGGACATTCCGGACAAGTATCCGAACTGGGGCGGAACGCTCAACACCAACGGCGGCCTCGTGTTCTATGGCAGCCTTGGCGGTGACTTCCGCGCCGTCGATCGCAAGTCCGGCAGGGTGCTGTGGTCGCGTAAGCTCGGCTCCGGAATCATCGGTAATCCGATCACCTACGAGATCAAAGGGCATCAGTACGTGTCGGTCTTCTGTGGCATCGGCGGCTGGATCGGGCTGCCGGTGACGGCAGGGCTCGACATGAGCGACAAGTACGGCGCGATCGGCGCCACGGCGATGGCCAAGGCAACCGGCCTCACTCAGATCCCGCAAGGTGGCGCCCTGTACACCTTCCGTCTGGAATGAGCAGTTGCTGAAATAAAGGATAGGGACTAGCCTTTTTGGTACCCCGCGGCGGCACGGCCTTCGGCGCCGCGGGGTCCCATGCCTCCCTTCTGGGAGCCGGATGATCGCCTTCGACAGGATATGCGATGTCTTTAATGCTCTTTGGCCGCTGGGCGACTTCGGCGGCCGCTGCGCTGATCGTCGCCGCCTTTCTCGCCTCGCCCACGCTCGCTGACACCAACCCGACTCAATCGGCGACCAACCCGGGCGGTCTGCAGGGACCCTGGGAGGGCAAGGACTTCGATGAGCTGGATCAGGCCGAGATAGATGCGGCCAAACAGGCCGCTCGCTCGACTCACTTCACCACTCTTCGGGTCTGCGCGGATCCCGGCAACATGCCGCTGTCCGATCGCGCCGGTGAGGGATATCAAAACAAGATCGTCGAGGTGCTCGCCAAGGCGCTGGGCGCCAGGGTGAGCTACTACTGGCGTTCCTATACCGGGAACCTGGTAGGACAGGCGTTCGGGCAGAGCGACGAATGCGACCTGCTGATGGACATGCCGACCAACTATCAGGACACTCTGTCCACGGTGCCGATTTACCGCACGACCTATGTATTCGTGTCGCGGAGCGACGAGAAGCTGTCCATCAAGAGCCTGGACGATCCGCGTCTGCGGCAATTGCGCCTGGGTGTATTCCAGATTTCGGCCCTGCGCGAGGCCCTGCAGGATCACGGTGTTTTCGCCGACGTCAAGGTGTGGCCGGTGAGCACCGACACGGAATGGGTCCCGGCGCATCAGCCGTGGCGGCAGGTGCAGGAGGTCATCGACGGCAAGCTCGACATCGTCGGCGCGTGGGGGCCCATGGCCGGGTGGCTGAAGACCATGAAAGGCGCGCAGATCACCCTGCAGCCGGCGAACCTCATGGACAATGTGACTCCGATGGAATTCAGCTTAGGTGTAGCGGTGCCGCGAAGCGCCGTGCTGCTGAAATTCGCGCTCGACGATGCGCTGAAGGCGCATCGGGCCGAGGTCGAAAAGATCCTGACGGACTATGGCGTACCACTGGTGAGATGCGCCGACTGCATCGTCCCGGGCGACCTGCCGAGCAACGGCGGCTACACCGCGCCGATGTCCGTGGCGATGTACGAGAGCAAACCGGCGCATTGGACGGTCTCGCGCGCGCAGGTCGACCAGTGGCTGGCGGGCGGATCCGACCTCAACCAGGAGCTTTCCGACGCGGTTGTGGCCAATGACGTCGACCGCGCCGGCTACCTGATCGGCAAGGGAGCTGACGTCAACAAATTGGACAACCTGGGCACGCCGCCGCTCGAGACCGCCGCGCGCTCCGGCTGCATTGAGATGATGCAGCTGCTCATCGACCATGCGGCCAAGGTGGATGGGCTCGACAGTGACAAACAGACGGCGCTCATGGGCGCTGCCATGCGCAACCAGGCGGCGGCCATAAGGTTTCTGGTGGCGCATGGCGCCAACGTCGAGAGCGGCGGCCCTGCCGGCTATACGCCCTTGTCGGTTGCCGTCGAGGAGGGCCAGCTCGATTCCGCTTACGCGCTCATTCAAGCGGGCGCGAAGGTGAATATCCCCGCCAGCGAGCACAAGCTGACACCGCTCATGATCATCGCGAGCGAGCTGCCGCCGCAGAGCAGGGACGTCGAGGTGCTGCAGGATCATGGACCCATCGATGTCGCGCGCGCGCTGCTCGCGCGCAAGGCAAAGGTAAACGCGGCGGACGCCGATGGGGTGACCGCGCTCATGATCGCGGCGGCGCGTGACAATTCCCAGATGATCGGTCTGTTGATTCAATCGGGCGCGAACCCGCGCCTGAAGTCGACGACAGGCCAGACCGCGCGCGATATCGCAGTCGAGAACGACAATCTCGGCGCCATCCGGATTCTCGATCTGCTCGCTCGCCGGTAAGCGGCGGCATACTGCATTCAAGACCCTCGGAGGTAACCATGAGCCGCTTCGCAGGCGTAGTTGTTCTGACTTTGGCATTGGCCGCAACGGGCTGCTCGAAGGCTCCCGCCGGGACCGCCGCCTCTTCCTTGCCGAAGGGAATCACCGGTAAGCCGCCGCTGGAGGTCGTGGCGACGGCTCCCAAGGGGTCGCTGCACAACCCCTTCGATGGCGATGCCCAGATGGCCGCGGCCGGCCACAAGATGTTCTTCCAGTACGGCTGCAACGGCTGCCACGGCGGTGGTGGTGGCGGTGGCATGTGTCCGCCGCTGATCAACGGCGTATGGATCTATGGTGGCGATGACGACACTCTCTTCCGCCTGGTCTCCCTTGGGTCGCAGAAGCTGCAGGCGGACGGCTATACGGTGCAGGCATTGGAGAACGTTGCCGCTCCGATGCCATCGATGGGCCCTCTGATCCATAGCGATGAAGACCTGTGGAAGATCATCACCTGGGTCCGGTCGGCCTACATCGGGCCTCCGGAACACAAAGAGAAGTAACCGGCGCCTGACCGTGTGGCGCCGTGTCGAGCTCGGGCTGCTCACGCTGGTTCTGATCTTCGGCGTGAGTGGTCCCGTCGTTGCGGCGGCCGCGGGCGCTGCCGCGCCACGCACCTTTCCGATCGTTTATCTGCGCGAAGCGTATCCCGTGAATGGGATCATGCCGTCGCTGCTGGAGACGCAGCCCGCGGATGAGGGTTTGGCGGGCGCCGAGGAGGGGACGGCGGAGATCAACACGACCGGGAAGTTCCTGGGTTGGAATTTCAAGCTCTATGTCGAGACCCTCCCGGCGGGTGCGGACGTGGCCGAGCAGGCCCGGCGCATATTTGCGCGGGGTCCGGCGATCATCGTGGCCGATCTGCGCGCGGCTGATCTGCTGAAGCTCGCCGATGCGCCGGCCGTGAAGGGTTCCTTGATCTTCGACATGCGGACGACCGACGACAGTCTGCGACAGCAACAGTGCCGCGCGGGCGTGTTCCACGTTCTGCCGAATCAGGCGATGCGCGCCGACGCGCTGGCGCAGTTCCTGGTGGAGAAACGCTGGACTCGATGGTTTCTTCTACAGGGCCCCACTCCGCAGGACGCGGTATATGCTTCGGACGTCCGGCGCGCGGCGACCCGGTACGGTGCCCGCGTCGTGGCCGCCAAGAGCTATGACTACGATCCCGGGTCACGCCGCAGCGACACCGGCTATCAGCAGATTCAGACGCAGATGCCGCTCGCGACCCAGGTCGGGTCCGACTACGACGTCCTCTTCGTCGCGGACGAGACGGATCTGTTCGGAGATTATCTTCCCTACAACACCTTCGACGCGCGTCCCGTCGTGGGGACGCAAGGGCTGATCGCGGCGGCCTGGACACCGGCATTCCAGTCTTATTCGGCACTGCAGATGCAGCACAGGTTCGAACTCTTCGCGCACCGCGAGATGACCGAGCGCGACTATGGCGGCTGGCTTGCCGTCGGCATCGTCGGCGACGCCGTCATGCGTGGGCAGACCGT
Organism: Steroidobacteraceae bacterium; assembly: GCA_036489335.1. Lineage (GTDB taxonomy): Bacteria > Pseudomonadota > Gammaproteobacteria > Steroidobacterales > Steroidobacteraceae > 13-2-20CM-66-19. The sequence continues at coordinate 130,793 of DASXFY010000019.1, read as the reverse complement.
ATCTCCGGCCGGGATTCGCGCCTATCTGCGCTCGAGCAGATTCCTCATCGCCGGCTTCAAAGGGCAGGGGATGACCTTTCGCTCGTGGGATCAGCAGCTGCGTCAGCCGGTGCTGATTGCGCAGCCGCTGATGGTCATCTCCATGTCGCCGCAGAACGGCTTCCTCCACCCCGGGAACACGACCGACACCCTGGGCTTCGATCAGCCGGAGACACAATGCCGCCTCGCGCAATGACCGGGCGCCGCACGGCGCTGCTCCTGTTCGCCGTCGCCCTGTGCTCCTGCGCCGCTGGAGCGCGTGCCAGCGAGCTATTCGTCTCGAACGAAGTCGACGATACGGTGACGGTGCTCGACGGCGACAGCTACAAAGTGATCGCGACGATCCCGACCGACCAGAGGCCCAGAGGAATCATCGAGACCGCCGATCACAAGACCGTTCTGGTCTGCGATGGGGACTCGAGCAATATCGATGTGATCGATACGAAGACGCTGAAGGTGGTGCGCAGGATAAATACGGGTCCGGACCCCGAGACGCTGGCGATGTCCGTGTCCGGTGACAAAATCTATGTGTCCAATGAAAACAACGCGCTGGTCACGGTGATCGATCTGGCGACGGGCAAGTGGATCACGCAGATTGCGGTCGGGATAGAGCCCGAAGGGCTCGCCGTCAGCAGGGATGGGCGCCTCGTGGTGGTGGTCTCCGAGGAGACCAGCATGGCACACTTCATCGACACGAAATCCTGGCAGGTCGTGGCCAATGTCCTCGTCGACACGAGGCCGCGGGTTGTCGTATACACTCCGGATCAGCGGTATCTCTGGGCGTCGTCGGAAGTCGGCGGCACGGTCTCGGTCATCGACCCGGGAAGCCACCAGGTCGCACACGTCATCAATTTCGACATTCCCGGCGTCGACCAGCAATACATCGGTCCGGTCGGCATACAGTTCACCGCCGATGGCAGTACGGCGTTCGTGGCCTTGGGACGTTCCAATCGGGTTGCCGTGGTCAACGCCAGGACTTATGCGGTCCAACAGTACATCCTGGTCGGCCAGCGGCCCTGGCAGCTCACGTTCAGCCCCGACAGGAGCAAGCTCTATGTTGCAAACGGCCTCACGAATGACGTGACGATTATCGATGTGGCGTCACAGAAGGCGATGAAGTCGGTTCCTGTCGGCCGCCTGCCGTGGGGCATTGCCGTCGTACCGTGAGGTGACCAGTGCGCGCGACTCATTCACCTGGCTGGTGCGTCCGTCTGCTTGCCCTCCCGCTTCTCATCGCGTTCACAGCCGGCTGCGGAGTTGCCCGTGCCGACACCACGCTGCGGATCGGGGTCCTGAAATTCGGCACCGTGAGCTGGGTGATGGACGTCATCCAGCATCACGAGCTCGACGAGACCTACGGCATCGACATCGATGAACTGGAGTTGGCGAGCAACCAGGCGACCCTGGTGGCGCTGCAGGCGGGGCGCGTCGATTGCGTGGTGTCCGACTGGCTGTGGGTCTCGGGCCAGCGCGCCGCCGGCGCCGATTGGACGTTCTTCCCGTTTTCCACCGCCCTCGGCACTCTGGTCGCGGCGCGCGACGCGCCCATCCATGGGCTGGCCGACCTGCGCAATCGGCGGCTCGGCGTGGCCGGCAGCCCGCTCGACAAGAGCTGGGTAATCCTGCAGGCGCTGGCGCAGGAGCAGCACCTCGACCTCGCGCATGACGCTCAGCTCTCATTCGGTGCGCCGCCGCTTCTCAACCAGGAGTTGCTGGCGGGCCGTCTCGACGCCGTGTTGACTTACTGGAACTTTGCCGCGCCACTCGAGACCCGAGGCTTGCCTGGCGTCTTGTCGGTGAGCGACGCCTTACGGCAGCTCGGCTTCAAGACCCCGATCCCACTCGTGGGCTACGTCGTGTCGGAGCGCTGGGCGCGGGCGCACCCACGAGCGTTGGCGGGCTTTGTCAGCGCCACGCGTGAGGCGGAATCCATTCTGGCGACGTCCGACGCCGAATGGAACTGGCTCGGGCCAAGGACGGGTGCGCACAATCCTGCCGAGCTGAAAGCGCTGCGCGACGCGTTCCGGGCAGGCATTCCGGCCCACTGGGGCAAGGACGAGCAGAAAGAGGCCGCCGCGCTGTATGCGCTCTTCGCCAAGGTCGGTGGTAAAACACTGGTCGGCTCCAGCCCGACCCTGCAGCCCGGCACGTTTCTCGACACCGTGAGCTACTGAAGTGAGCGTGGCCGCCACCGCACAACGCGCCTCTTCCTGGATGGCGGCGTCGTCGGCGGCGCAGCGCATTGGCTCTATCGCCCTCTTCATCGCCGTCTGGCAGATTGCGGCCGACGCGGCCCACAGTCGGCTGCTGCCTTCTGCCAGCGCCGTGTTCGTGGTCCTGGTCCAGGAGTGCATCCACGGTCCGCTTCTCTTCCATCTCGGCATCACTCTGGCACGGGTGGCCGCCGCCTTCATCATCGCGATGGTCATCGGCACGGCGATCGGCATCGTGATGGGCCGCTCCCGGACCTTGGACGCCCTGTTCGACAGCTGGCTCGTGCTGTTGCTCAATCTGCCGGCGCTCGTGATCATCGTGCTGGCCTATGTCTGGTTCGGCCTCACCGAGGCGGCGGCGATCGGCGCCGTGGCGGTCAACAAGATCCCCAACACGGCCGTGACTCTGCGTGAAGGCGCCCGCGCGCTCGACCGCAAGTACTCGGAGATGGCGGCGAGCTTCCACGTCAGCCGCTGGCGCACGCTTCGGCACGTGATCATGCCGCAGCTGTATCCTTACGTTTTCGCCGCCGCGCGCTCCGGCCTGGCGCTCGTGTGGAAGATCGTGCTGATCGTCGAGCTGCTGGGGCGAAGCAACGGCGTCGGCTTCGAGATCCAGCTCTACTTTCAGCAGTTCGACGTGACCCGCATCCTCGCTTACAGCATTGCATTCATGGTGGTCATTCAGGTGATCGAGTGGGCGATATTCCAGCCGCTCGAGCGGCACGCCGCGCGGTGGCGCCCCTGACTCCGGCCCTGGTCGCGGAAATCCGCGAGAAGCGCTACGCGCGCGCGCGCGGCGCGCAGCCCCACGTGGCATTGGCGGGCTTGTCACTGCAGGTCACCGCGGGCGAGTTCGTGGCCCTCGTCGGGCCGTCCGGCTGCGGTAAGACGACGTTTCTCAACATCGTTGCCGGGCTGGACCGCGACTTTGCCGGCGACGTCCAGCTCGCACCGCGCCCCGACGGTCAACCGGCGAGGGTCGGGTACGTGTTTCAGGAGCCACGGCTGCTTCCCTGGCGTACCGTCTACGAGAATATCGCGTTGGTGCTGCCGCCCCATCGCGCCAACGCCGTCGTCGGAGACTTGCTGAAGGCCGTGGCCCTGCCCAAAGTGCAGGACCTGTATCCGCCGCAGCTGTCGGTGGGAATGAGCCGACGCGTGGCGATCGCGCGGGCCTTTGCGATCGAGCCGGACCTGCTGCTGATGGACGAGCCCTTCGTGTCACTCGATCATGATACGGTGGAACAGCTGCGTGAACTGTTGCTGAAGTTGTGGCATGCCCGGCCGACGACGGTGCTGCTGGTGACGCACGACATGCGGGAGGCGCTGGTGCTCGCCGATCGCCTGGTGCTGCTGTCCGGCACTCCGGGCCGGGTGCTGGCGGATGTGCCGGTGAGCCTGGCGCGCAATCGCCGCGACAGCGTCGCTGACATCGAGTTGCTGCGTGATGAAATCCTGCGCCGCCACCGTGAGTTGATCGGTGCCGCGACTGCAACGGCGTCGCGGGCGGAGTGAGCCATGGCGGCAAGTGATGGCACAGAAGCGCGGCCCCTCATCGTTTCCGGGCTGAGCCACGCGTTCGGCGAACGGCAGGCACTGCGCGAGGTCTCCTTCGAGCTGGATCGCGGCGACCGCACCATGCTGCTCGGCCTGAATGGCGCGGGCAAGACCACGCTCTTTTCGCTGATCACCCGCCTCTACAACCATCGCAGCGGCTCGATCCGGATCTTCGGCTGGGAGATCAAGAAGAAGCCCTCGGAAGCGCTTTCCCGGCTCGGTGTCGTCTTCCAGCTGCCGACCCTGGACTCTGACCTGTCCGTAGCGCAAAACCTTTTTTATCACGCGGCTCTACACGGACTGCCGCGCCGCGAAGCGGCGGTCCGCATCAAGCGTGAGATCGAGCGCGTCGGCCTGACGGATCGCATGCACGAGAAGGCGCGCACACTGAGCGGTGGTCAGCGGCGTCGCGTGGAGATCGCGCGCGCGCTGATCCATCGGCCGAAGATGCTGCTCCTCGATGAGCCGACGGTTGGACTGGACGTCGCAAGCCGCCAGTTCCTGCTCGATCACGTGCGCATGCTGTGTCGCGAAGAAGGGCTCGCCGCGCTGTGGGCAACCCATCTGATCGATGAAGTCGATTCCGCCGCGCGCGTGATCGTGCTCCACCGGGGACGGATCCTGGCCGAAGGGCCGGTGCCGGACGTGATCGAGCGTGCGAAGGCGACATCGATTCGCGAGGCGTTCGATAACCTGACCGGCGAGCGGGGCGAATGAAGCCGGTCCATTATTACCGCTGCCTGCGCGGGATCGTATGGCGGGAGGGGCTGCGCTTCGTCAATCAGCGCGGCCGTTTCGTCGCGGCTCTGGTGCGGCCGTTGGTCTGGCTGGTGATCTTCGCCGCCGGGTTCCGCTTCGTATTGGGTGTTTCGATCATTCCGCCCTACCAGACCTACATTCCCTACGAGGAATACATTGCTCCCGGCCTGATCGGCATGATCCAGCTCTTCCAGGCGATGCAGAGCACCCTGTCGATGGTGTGGGATCGGGAGATGGGTAGCATGCGCACCCTGCTGGTGAGCCCGCTGCCGCGCTGGTTTCTCCTGGTCTCGAAGATGGTCGCGACGGTGGCGGTGGCGGTCCTGCAGTCGTATGTCTTCCTGGGCATCGCCTGGTTCTGGGGGATCCAACCGCCGGCCATCGGTTACCTCACCGTGCTTCCGGCTTTGATCCTGTCGGGCATGATGCTGAGCGCGCTCGGGCTCTTCATCTCATCGGCGATCCGTCAGCTGGAAAATTTCGCCGGGGTGATGAATTTCGTGATCTTCCCCATGTTCTTCGCCTCGTCCGCGCTCTACCCGCTGTGGACGGTGCGCGAGGCAAACCAGAAGCTCTACTACATCTGCATGGTCAACCCGTTCACCCATGCGGTGGAGCTGGTCCGCTTCGCGCTGTACGAGCAGTTCAATGGCGAGGCATGCGCTGTCGTGCTCGGCGCTCTCGTCGTCTTCTTGGCATTGGCCATCCTGGGTTATGACCCCGGGCGCGGACTCATCGTCCGTCGCGGCGGTCCCGAATGACTAAAACTTGTACACGCCCTGCACCGCGACTTCGCTCTGGTTGCCGCTGTAGCGCAAGATCGGCGTGATCGAGTCGATGAAGGTAGGCTCGCTCGAGGTGTCATAGCGACCTTCCAGCCGCAGCTCGAAGCTCGCCACCGGATCGTAACCGAAAGTCAGCGTGCCTTCCTTGAGGCTCTGCGGTGTACCGGTCAGCAGCGTCGTGCCGTCCTTGTCGTCGAGGTACTCGCCGCGCAGCGACACGCGCCACTCGCTGTTGATCTGATAGTTCACGTACGCGCCGACGCCGTCCCAATCGCCCCCGGTCAGGATGGCCGGCGTTGCGGTGCTGATTTGCTGCTTGCCCCAGTCGTAGCTCACCACGAAAGACAGAGCCGAGGTCGCGTTGAACGTCGCGACGGTATCGAAGAACGTCCGTTCAGCCCCGTAGACCGGGTCCTTGCCCGCGTACATCTGCGCAGTGAGCGAGAAATACCTGTTGGGGTTGAAGGCGACGCCCAGCTCGCCAGTCTTCGAGCCGTAGTCGATCTTGGTGTAGTTCCAGCCGTTATTGACCCCCACGATCACGCTCACGGTGCCGGTGATCGCATAGGTCGCGCGTAATCCGGTATGGGTCAAAGGCTCCGCGAAGAAAAGCAGTGAGCGCGAGAAATTGGTATTTCCGGTGGGCGCGATGACCTCGGCGCCCGCGAGCGTGGTGAACTTGCCCGCCTGCACGGTCAGGGGGCCGTCCACGTACTGCACGTACCCCTGCAGGATGTCGAACGAGTTGGCACTGGCGCCGGCGCTCTCGGCGGCGTCGACGATCTTCGCGTCCTCACCTGCGATCACGTCCAGCACGGCACCGAAGCCGGACTTCGGCTGATAGGCGAGCTGCAATCCCGCCTGGTCGAGCTGGAACGTGTCGTGCGACGTGTCGAATTGATGATAAGTGTCATAGCCCGAGGAGTCGTAATAGGAGGCCGCCACGTAGCCCGACTCCGTGATGCCGGAGTTGGCCAGGAGCTGAGACAGCGTGGTGACGGGGGAATCGGCCGCCAGCGCGCCGGCCGGCACCGTGCCGGCAACGGCGACCAGCGTGACGATGTGGATTCGCTGCAACAAAGGCTTCTGCATGGGACTTCTCTTTCTGTCCAAGGATGTCATTGGGCGGGCGGCTCAAGCATCCCCCATGCCAAGTGAGTTTCGCGTTAAGAATCAATATATTGCGCCGGATCAGAGCCCTGGCTCGGCGGTGTTTGCACCGCGGCGGTGCGCGGCGACGCGAGCCGCTCCCTATTGGGTGCGTCGGATTACCGCTTCGGCGTGGCTTCGGTCCCACGAGCACCGTGACCGCCGGCGATGTCATAATTTCCCTTCGGCGTCAGTTCCGTCCGACATGTTTTTCAGACCCTGCAAATGAGTTACGCTGCGAGAATCCCTCCGGATTCCACCAGAGCAGAGCCATTGGACTGTCGCTCGATGGCGACAGAGGGGCTCTGTTTGTGCCGTGAAGACCGGATGCGGCACGAGCAGACCGATTGAGGGGAGCATTGGTGTTGTCGATTCATCGAATGCCGCTGGCCGCCGCCCTCGCGCTGCTCTTGTTGCAGTCCGCGATCGGTCAGACGGCGAAGGCCCCGCAGCAGCGGCCAACGGCGCCGCCGCCGGCGGCGGCGCCAGCACCGGAGCCGGCGTTCAGTTTCGCAACCGTGCAGAAGTATGCGCAGGAACGTGCCGCGCGGCCTTACCACATCCGCTCGACGCCACTGCCGCGGGCGCTCGCGACTCTCGATTACGACCAGTACAGCCAGATCCAATTCCGGCCCTCCGCCGCGCTGTGGCACGGTCAGTCGATGTTCGAAGTGCAATTTTTCCATCGCGGCTTCAATTTCGACCGCCGCGTCAATATCTACGAGGTGCTTCCTTCCGGAGTGAGGACGGTGGCCTACAACCCCACGATGTTCCAGTTCGGCCAGGGCGTGCCGCGGGTTGAGCTGCCCGCCAACCTCGGCTTCGCGGGCCTGAGTGTGCATTACCCTTTGAACATGCCCGGTTACAAGGATGAGGCGATCGCCTTTCTCGGCGCCTCCTACTTCCGCGCCCTGGGACGTAACGAGGGCTATGGAGTCTCGGCGCGCGGGCTCGCCGTCGATACCGCCAGCACGGCGGGCGAGGAATTCCCGTATTTCACCGACTTCTGGGTGGTCCAGCCGGCGCCGGATGCGCGCAGCATGACCATTTATGCCCTGCTCGACAGTCCGAGCATGGCCGGCGCCTATGAGTTCGATGTACGTCCGGGTACCGTTACCCAGGTTCAGGTCACGGCCAATCTGTACCCGCGGCAGGCGGTGGACAAGCTCGGCATTGCACCGCTCACCTCGATGTTCCTCTACGGCGAGAGCTCTGACGGCCGGCCCTTTGACGACTGGCGGACGGAGGTGCATAACAGCGACGGCCTGATGATGCAGACCGGCACCGGTGAGTGGCTGTGGCGGCCGCTCGACGACCCGGCGAAGCTTCAGGTCAACCGCTATATGGACGAGAACCCCAAGGGCTTCGGCCTCATCCAGCGTGACCGCAACTTCGCCGACTACGAGGATCCGGACTCGCAGTTCGAGCGGCGGCCGAGCTACTGGATTCAGCCGCTCGGTGCCTGGGGCAAGGGCGGCATCGAGCTGGTCGAAATACCGAGCGACGAGGAAATACACGACAATATCGATGCGTACTGGGTGCCCAGCGCTCCCGTGACGCCGCACACGCCGATCCGGTTCTCGTATCTGATGTCGGCTTACCTGAACTCCGGCGGCCGCTGGCCTCCGGGCGGCAAGGTGGCGGGGACGCGTTTCGGACCGGTCCTTAACGGCACGACGCCGATCTCAGGCATGCGACTTGTTCTCATTGATTTCACCGGCGGCGATCTCGATTCTCTATTGTCATCGCAGCCGGTACATGCGGACGTGTCCGCTGACGGTGGCTCGATCGTTCATGTCACCGTTCAGCGGGTACCTGAGAATGGCGTCTGGCGCGTGGCGATTCAGGTGAAACCTACGGGCGACGAGCCGGTCGATTTGCGTTGTTACCTCGATTTATATGGCGAAGCCTTGACCGAAACATGGACTTACCAGTGGACACCGTCGGGAGCGTAGCCGTGGAGCAGCGGCGAGTGCGCCGCGCCGGGCACTGGCGCCGGGCGCTGTTCCTCGCGTTGACGCTGCTCACGGCGGGGGCCGCGACCGGCATGATGGGCGACATACTCGCCGCCAACGGACTGACCGGCCTCAAAAAAGCCGGCCTGGTGCTCTTCTACATCCTGTTCGTCTGGATCACCGGCGCCTTCTGGACGGCCTTCGCCGGACTCATAGTCCGGCTGCGGGGCGGGGATCCGGTAGGGCTCAAGCCGCAGGAGCTGGTTGGCCGGCCTGTCGCCAGCCGTATCGCCATCATCATGCCGATCTACAACGAGGAAACCGCGCGCGTCATGGCCGGCCTCGATGTCATCTGGTCCTCGCTGGCGCGGCAGCCGGAGCAGGCGGCATTCGACCTCTTCATTCTCTCCGATACCCGCAAGCTCGAGATGGCGGCGGCGGAGGAAGCCGCGTGGCGGGAGCTCAGCTCGCGCCACCATGCCCGCGGACGTATTTTTTACCGGCGGCGTGCCGAGAATGTCGGCCGCAAGGCCGGCAACATCGCCGATTTCGTGCGCGCCTGGGGCGGCGCCTACGACTATGCGATCGTGCTCGACGCCGACAGCGTCATGTCGGGCGAGGCGCTGGTGATGCTGGCCAGGCTCATGGAGGCGCATCCCCAGGTTGGCATCATCCAGGCGCTGCCTATTCCGGCGGGCCGGGAGACGTTCTTTGCGCGGCTGATCCAGTTTGCCGCGCGACTGTCGAGTCCCATGCTCGCCAGCGGCCTCGCCTGGTGGCAGCTCGGGGAGGGCAACTACTGGGGTCACAACGCGATCCTGCGGCTGAAACCGTTCGCCGACTTCTGTGACCTGCCGAAGCTGCCGGGCGCGCCGCCGCTCGGCGGCGAGATCCTGAGCCACGATTTCGTCGAGGCCGCATTCATGCGGCGCGCCGGATATCAGGTGTGGCTGATCCCGGACGACAGCGGCAGCTGGGAAGAGGTGCCGTCGAACATCATCGATTACGCGGCGCGCGACCGCCGCTGGGCGCAGGGCAACCTGCAGCACATGGGCCTGCTGCCCATGCGTGGGCTGCACTGGCTGAGCCGCCTGCATCTCATCACCGGTGTGCTCTCCTACGCCAGCTCACCCTTGTGGCTGCTGGTGCTGCTCTTGAGCTCCACCGTCGTGATTCTGGATGCCGTTCATGGCTATCAATACTTCAAACCGGGCTCTTACGCGCTCTTTCCTACCTGGCCGCAGTATCGGGATAAGGAGATCGTGGCGCTGCTATCGATCACGGTGGCCGTGCTCTTCCTGCCGAAGTTCTTCGGCGCGCTGCTTGCGCTGAAGGACGCGAGATTGCGGCGCGGCTTTGGCGGCGGCCCGCGCCTCTTTCTGAGTCTCGGAATCGAGCAGTTTTTCAGCATCCTGCTGGCGCCTGCGATGATGCTCTTCCACACGACTTTCGTCGTGACCACGCTACTGGGCAAGCCGGTCGTGTGGCACGCGCAGGAGCGCGGCGATCGCGGCATCGGCGTGCTCGAAGCGCTCATGCGGCATAAATGGCATCTGGCCATCGGCATTGCATGGGGGGCGGTGATCCTCTACTTTGCGCCGCGATACATCTGGTGGCTGTTGCCGGTGCTCGCCGGCATGGTGTTGGCGGTGCCGCTCACGGTGGTGACGAGCCGCACCGGGGCGGGCCAGTGGCTGCGCAAGCATCGCCTCCTGCTGACGCCGGAGGAGAGTGAGCCGCCGGCCGAGCTGGCCGCGCTGCAGGCGCGTCTCAACCCCGGCACCGCGTCCGAGGGCGTAACGGAGTCCGGGACTGCCAACGATGTGCTGGATCCGTCACTCGCTGTGCCGGAGCGGGTGCCGCTGGCGATGCAGGCGCAACCGCCGCGCTATCTGAGCCCCCGCGATGCGCTGCGACTCAGACGCTGGAAGAGCGCGAACTCGACTTCGCCTTCCTGATCCGGGCCGGTCGTGGCCGGCGCGGCATGCTGGCGCGGACTCTCCGCCACACGGCTGACGCGGTGTAAACTCCACCCCCATAACCTCGCATCGGCCGCAAAAAGGGCCGGGGCGAGGCGATGAACGAAAAGGGGGCCCATGAAAACCTCAGATCGTCTGAAATTCCTCCGTGTCGCGTTGATCGTGTTTGGTTTGATTTTCCTGGTGGGTGTCTATCCGCTCACTATCCTGTGGCCGTCAGGCTGGGCTTGGCATCACACGGGACAGTCCCTGTACCTGCAAATGATTCTCGGGATCTACGCCACGCTGGGTGTATTTCTCATCCTTGCGTCGCGCGATCCGCTCTCGAACCGGAGTCTGATCTGGTTCGCCGTCTGGTCGAGCGTCGTGCACAGCGCAATCATGGCCGCGCAATCGATCGCATATCCCGAGCACCGGGGACACCTCTTCGGAGACGTCCCGGCGCTCCTGCTCGTTGCGATCATCCTGGCCATTCTGATGCCGCCCGCGGCCGGAACCATCGAGATCGCAGCTTCGCGCTGAGCCCCGGGCGCATGTAAAATCGACCTCCTGCCGCAGCCACGCGGCGAGGAGAACACGTGCTCGAGCATCTCGACCGGCTGTCGCCGGATCCCATTCTCGGCGTCATGGCCGCCTTTCGTGCCGATCCGGATCCGCGCAAGGTGGACCTGGGCGTTGGCGTCTATCGCGATGATGCCGGAGAGACGCCGGTTCTGAAGGCAGTCCGGGAAGCGGAGCAGGACCTGCTTGCGAAGCAGACGACCAAGACTTATGTCGCGGCGGTCGGCAATGCCGGATTCAACGAGGCCATGGAACGACTGGTGTTGGGCCAGGAACACGCGGCGCTGGCATCGAGACGCTTGCGGACGATTCAGGCGCCGGGCGGGTGCGGTGCGCTGCGATTGGGCGCGGAGCTCATTCGCGCGGCCTCGCCTGACGCCGTGGTCCATGTGAGCACGCCCACCTGGGCCAACCACGTGCCTCTCCTTTCAAACTGTGGGTTGCGGCTCGAACATTACCCGTACTTCGATCCGGCCACCGGCGGCGTCGCCTTCGACGCCATGCTGGCAGCCCTCGACCGCCTGCCGGCGCGCTCCGTGGTGCTGCTGCACGCCTCGTGTCACAACCCGACGGGCGCGGACCTCGAGGACGAGCAATGGCGGGAGCTGTTGGCGTTGGTGCGCCGTCGCTCGCTGCTGCCTTTCATCGACATGGCGTATCAGGGGCTCGGCAGAGGAATGGCCGAGGACGCCTACGGCCCGCGGCTCTTCTGCGCGGAACTGCCCGAGGTGCTGGTCGCTGTCTCGTGCTCGAAGAATTTCGGCCTCTATCGCGAGCGCACCGGGGCACTGCACGTGCTCAGCGCGACGCCGACCGCGGCCGAGGCCGCGATCAGCCAGCTCATGCGGATCGCCCGCGGTCTCTACTCCATGCCCCCGGATCACGGCGCGGCCATCGCGCACGCCATACTGACAGACGGGCGGCTGCGCAAATCCTGGGAGAGCGAGGTCGAGGCGATGCGCCTGAGGATTCAGCGGCTGCGCGCCGCGGCGCTGCAGCAACTCGCCGCGGCATGCCCGGGCAAGGATTTCGGCTACATCGCGCGCCAGCGCGGGATGTTCTCCTACCTGGGTGTCGACGGCGAGGCAGTCCGCGAGTTACGCGATCGACACCACATCTACATGATGGACGACGGCAGGATCAACATCGCTGGCTTGCGGCTGGACAACGTCGGGTACTTCGCCGAAGCGGTGGGCAAGGTGATCGGGTAGCGGCTGGCAAGATTCGTATCGCATTATAGACTATCAGGACAAGATCATCTATTATGTGATACATGCCGGCCAAGCAGCCACCCATGTACCTGGCCCAGAAGAAGCTTCTGACGGAGCTCGGTGAGCGGCTGCGTCTCGCCCGGCTGCGCCGAAAGCTGGGTATCGCGGTGACTTGCGAGCGCGCCGGGGTCTCGCGCATGACTCTCTATCGCGCCGAGGCCGGCAGTCCGGCCGTCGCCCTCGGGACGCTGGTGCGCTTACTCTCGGTGCTCGGATTGGAGTCCGACCTGGAGCTGATCGGCCGCGACGATAAGCTTGGGCGCGTACTCCAGGACCGCTCGCTCGCGCCGCGCCGCCGTTCTCGGCAAGAGCGCGGTGACAAACCTGCCAACTCTGACAAAGGCTCATGAGCGAGTCGTTGGAAGTCTGGCTCGACGCGGATTTTGTCGGCGAACGCCTGCGGGTTGGAACGCTCGCCCACGATCGAGGCACCGTGCGCTTCAGTTACGAACCTACGTGGCTGCAGCATCCGCTCGCATTCGGGCTCGATCCGGATCTCTCGCTAGGAGAGGGTGCCTACTACCCCAAGCCTGAGCAGGGTAACTTCCGAATCTTCGATGACTCCGCGCCAGACCGGTGGGGCCAGATGCTCATGAAGCGTCGCGAGGCTCTCGCGGCCAAAGACGAGGGGCGAGCGCCGCGTACGCTCTACGCGTGGGACTATCTGATTGGCGTACAGGATCTCACGCGCCAAGGGGCACTGCGTTTCTGCATGCCTCGGGGGAATATATTCCTTGCCGATGATGCACTTGCGGCCCCGCCGATTGCCACCCTCCGCGAGCTCGAGAGCGTGGCGCGGGAGCTCACCGCCAAACGAATCGATGATCTGAACGCGCTCCGTCGCTGGCTCGCCGTACTGGTCGCGCCAGGCGCCTCTCTCGGCGGTGCGCGGCCCAAAGCCAACTTCACCGACTCGGACGGCAGCTTGTGGATCGCAAAGTTCCCTGCTCGGGACGACGAACGGGACGTCGGCGCCTGGGAGGGGCTCACGCACGCACTTGCCAAGCGGGCGCGAGTAGAAGTGCCCCTGGCGGCCGTGCGCTTCTTCGGCGGCGGCTATCACACCTTCTGCGTGCAGCGCTTCGACCGCCTTCGAGACCGGCGCCGCTTCTACGCCTCGGCGATGGCGGTCCTGCGAAAGGACGTGAGTGAAGGGACGAGCTATCTGGAGCTGGCGGAATTCCTGCACCATCACGGCGCGCGGGACCACATCACTTCAGATCTCGAGCAGTTGTTTCGACGGGTGGCCTTCAACGTTGCGGTCGGCAACCGCGATGATCACTTGCGCAATCATGGATTCATACTCACAGCGACCGGTTGGCGCTTGGCACCGGCGTTCGACCTCAATCCCAACATCGATAAGGCCGAGCACGTGCTGAACCTGGATGAGACGGACAACCGCCCGAGTCTCGCCACCGCGATCGAGACCTCCGAATGGTATGGGCTCTCGAAGGATCGTGGCGCCGCCATAGTTGCCGAGATCGTCGAAGAGACGCGCCACTGGCGCAAGGCAGCAGAGAGCGCCGGCATCGCGCGCGCTGACATCGAGCTGATGGCTGCGGCCTTCGCGCCCTCGGATGCCTGACAGCGTTGCTGCGAGACCTACAGCTCGATCAGGCCGTCGGAGAGCTGGTTGGTCTCATTTGGATCGGGCGGATAGTGCTCGGCCATGGCGGCTCCGCAGGCGCCTATCGCATCCACGAAGCCATCGACCACGCGACCGCGGCTCACGTGAGCGACGAACGTGTCGATGATGCCTTGCCAGTGCTCCTCGCCCAGCCTTTCGTGGATTCCCTTGTCGGCCACGATTTCGACGTAGCGCTCCGCGAGAGACACGAAAAAGAGCACGCCGGAGTGGTGCCTCGTGAGCTGGACACCTTGAGCGTAGAACTGCGCTTGCGCCAGCCGGCTGGCGCGCGCGTGCTTCACATGCCGCGGAATGAGCTTGAGGTGCAGTCCCGGCACGGACAGGAGCACGATGGCGAGCACGATGAAGATGAGCAGTTGGATCTGGTAGATGTGCACCCAGGACAGCGATAAGCCGCCGAGCAGGCAGGCGCCCGGAAAGAGCAGCGCGAGTATCGCCGACCAGAGGAGGGGCACGACGACATAGTGGTCACTGGCGCGCGCGACGACGGCGACGAACTCACCGCTCGTGCTCTTCTCGGAGGCATGAATTGCCGCCGTGATCCGCGCCTTGTCGTCGGCGGAGAAGCGGATCATGACTCACCAGCCTCCCGAGGCGCCGCCGCCTCCGGAGGAGCCACCGCCGCCGGAAAAGCCCCCAAAACCACCGCCGCCACCGAAACCGCCTCCACCCCAGCCACCGCCGCGGCCACCACCGCCGCTCAGCATGCCGAGGAGGAGCCATCCCAGCCAGCCGCCCCCCATTGTTCCGGAGCGACCGCGGCCGAGCATGGCCCGCAACAGCGGCAACAGCACGAATGCCACGAGCAGAAACATGAGGATTCCGGTGCCGCTGCGCTCCCGGACCTGTTGCTGCTGGACCGCGAGCTGTTTGCCACCGAGAACGGAGAGGATCGCGTCGGTGCCGGCGGTGACACCACCGGCGAAGTCACCTTGGCGGAAGCGCGGAGTTATCACGTTGTGAATGATCAGGATGCTCTGTGCATCCGTGAGCGTGCCTTCGAGGCCATAGCCTACCTCGATGCGCATCTGCCTCTCACCCGCATCGACGATGAGCAACACGCCGTTGTTCTTGCCCTTCTGGCCGATACCCCAGTGGCGCAGCAGCTGGTAAGCGTAGTAGTCGATGGGGTAGCCGTTGAGGGTTGGAAGCGTGGCCACCACGACCTGAGTGCCATTCGCCTGCGAGTAGGTCAACAGCTTCTGCGAAAGCTGATCGAACGCGTCGGCGGGCAGCAGGTGTGCATCGTCCACCACCGGACCGGTGAGGGCGGGAAAGGCCGGCATGCCGGCATCGAGCGAGCTCTGGGCCGCGAATGCCGGGATCGCTGCGAACGTCAGCAGCGAGGCGACGAGCAGCCAGAATGGCCACCGGGCGGTGGAATCCCTCAACCTTGCGCTCACGGCGGTATGCAGGCTGCTAGAACTTCACCTGCGGAGCCTGCTGCGCCTGCTCCGAGATCGTGAAGTTCTGGATGGGCTGATTGCCGCTGTAGAAGAGCGAGCGGTACCAGCGGCCGGGAATGGTCGTGAGCTCCGTGTCGTACTGCTGCACCGCCAGGATGTAGTCGCGGCGCGCCACGGCGATCCGGTTCTCGGTCCCCTCCAATTGCGCCTGCAGGGTAAGGAAGTTCTGGTCCGCCTTGAGGTTGGGATAGTTCTCCGTGACCACCATCAGGCGTGACAGCGCGCCACCCAGGGTCGCCTGATTGCGCTCGAAGGCCTGGAACGCCTGTGGGTTGGTAAGCACGTCGGACGGTATCTGCGTCTGGGTGACTTTCGCGCGTGCCTCGGTGACCGCCTCGAGCACGCTGGCCTCATGGGTGGCATACCCCTTCACGGTCGCCACCAGGTTCGGAATCAGATCGGTGCGCCGCTGGTACTCGTTCAGCACCTGGCTCCACGCGGCGTCGACCTGCTGCTTCTGGGTCGGGATGTTATTGATGCCGCAGCCGCCGACGAGCAGCAGTATGCCCGCCATGGCGATCCATCCGGCCTGCCTTAGGTGACGAAGGGGCTCGAGCATGTGACGCCTCTTAACTACAAACCGACCACAGTTGATGCTGATGATAGCACTGCATGGGCGGCCGGCCCCCCAAGTATGATCTTGCCCGCTCCGGTCCGGCTTAGGAGATGGCCTGCGTCTCTCAGCGGTGCTGCAGGCGCAGGCTCTGCCAGGAGCCGTCAGACGTCCAGCCGCCGTCCACGGCGATGGCCTGACCGTTGATGAATCCGCTCGCGGCCGGGTCCGCCAGGAAGCTTACGGCGTTGGCAATGTCCTCCGGTGAGGCGAACCGGCCCATCGGAACCCGGTCGGTGATATCCGCATCCGTGTAGTTGCCGCCGGCCTGGTCCGCCGTGTCCATCTCGGTCTTCACCCAACCGGGGCAGACGGCGTTGCAACGCACACCGCGGCCGCCCCACTCGGCCGCCAGCGTACGAGTCATGCCGATGAGTCCATGCTTGGAAGCATTGTATGCGACCCGGTCGCCGATGCCGACCAGACCCGCGATCGATGCGATATTGATGATGCTGCCGCACCGCTGAGCGAGCATGACCGACCCCGCCGCGCGCGCGGCGATGAAGGCGCCGAGCAGGTTGATCTCGAGAACCCGCCGGAACTGCTCCGTGGAGGTCTCCTGTGCGCGACGGATACAGCTCACTCCCGCGTTGTTGACGAGCACGTCCAACCGTCCCCAGCGCGACATGATCTGTTGGACTCCGGCCTCGATCACCCGCTCGTCTGCGATGTCTCCGACGACCTCGATTGCTTCGCTTCCGGCACTGCGCACTGCAGATAGCGTATCGGCCGGAGCCCGCAAGTCGTTCAGCGCGAGCGCATATCCCCGCGCTCCCAGGGTCCGGGCAATACAACGCCCGATACCCTGTGCTGCGCCGGTGATCAAAGCCACACGTCTGGATTCCACCGCATCTCCTCAATGCTGCGCCGCCGGTGTGCATACCGCCGCGTAGATGCGGTCGGAGAGGGGATCCCTGGGTATCGGCACGGTCTCGTCTTTCCAATCGACCGTCGCGTGGCTGGTGCCCACGCGTTTTCCCTGCAGGTAGCCGGTCGTCTTCACGGCGACGAAAGTGTGATTCTTGCAATCGAAGGCGGTCCTTTGCATGAATCGATCCATGGTGATGTCGTACGAATTCATCCGCGGCGTGGCATACACCGTCAGGATGTCGACGAAGGTGAACTGGCCGTCGTTCTTCAATGAATCGGCGTCCAGCATGACCCGGTCGGCGCCGTCACTGCTCTTGCCGATATAGATCCAATGCGCCGCCAAGGATGGCACGGGAGCGAGGACTCCGAGGAGCAGGGCGAGCAGCCGTGCGCCGCCAAAGTGTCGCATGAGATTCCTTGCCGCCATTCGTTTGCGCGCGAGCGCGCGCTGCCCCATATGATGAGCGGCTGCCGGCTGCTTGTGAAGCGGCGGTACAATGCAGCAATGGCGCCTGCCGCAGAATACGCGAGTCGACTTGCCGCACGAGAGGCAGGGATGCGCCGGCTGGAGGCGGTGCAGAAACGTGTGAGCGCCGCGCGCCTCGTGCTCGCGGCCGTCGTTCTCGTGCTGGCCTGGTCGGCCTGGGGCGAGCACTGGTCATCGGCGCTCTGGGCGCTCGCGCCGGCTGTCGCCTTCATCTTCGCAGTCGCGTACCACGCCGTTCTACGCCGCCATCACTTGCAGGTCAGTCGCGCGGCGGAGTTCTATCGACGAGGCTTGGCTCGCCTCGAAGATCGCTGGGCCGGCGGCGGCAACCGGGGAGAGCGATTCGGCGATCCCCATCACGTGTACAGCGCCGACCTCGACCTGTTCGGCGAAGGAAGCCTCTTCGAGCTGCTGTGCGCCGCGCGCACCCGCATGGGTGAGGAGACGCTGGCGCGCTGGCTGCTGGCGCCGGCGACCGTCGCGGAAATCCGCGAGCGACAGGCGGCCATCGTCGACCTGCGCGACCGCCTGGATCTGAGAGAGCGCGTCGGAATTCTGGGCAGCGATCGCGAGCCGGTCCTTTACCCCGGGAGATTGCTCGCCTGGGCAGAAGCTCCAGGCGCGCTCGGGGATCCGTGGATCCGATGGGCCGCATACCTGCTGCCGCCGTTGCTCGTCGCAGCGTTGGTCGCGGGCTCGTTGAGCGGCATCTGGTCGCCCGTGCTGCTGGTTTTGACACTCGAGGCGATCACGGCGCATCGCCTCAGGAAGCCCCTGGAGCAGATCCTCTTTCCCGTGGAGCGCGCTTTCGACTTCGATGGGCTCAAAACCTTCGGCGGATTGCTGCTCGAGATCGAGCGGCAGAGTTTCGCTTCGCCGGGGTTGCGCTCTCTGGCCGATGGGTTGACTTCCAGTGAAGTCCGCGCGTCGGCCCGCATCAGGCAGCTCGCCCGGCTGATGGCACTGTCGGAGCAGCGCAAAAACCCCGCGGTTGGATGGGCCCAAGTGCCCCTCCTGTATCTGGTGCACGTGGCGCTGGCTGTGGAGCGCTGGCGCCGAGCGTACGGAATGCTCGTTCGCGGCTGGATGGACGTGAGCGGGCGTTTCGAAGCGCTTTCGTCGCTTGCTCAGTACGGCTTCGAGCACCCGCAGGACCCTTTCCCCGCCTTCGTGGAAGGCCAGGCGCGCCTGCGGGCCGAGGGGCTCGGCCACCCCCTGATCCCGCAGTCGCAGTGTATCCGCAACGACGTCAGCCTTGCGGAGCCCGCGCGGGTCTGGCTGGTCAGCGGTTCCAACATGTCCGGCAAGAGTACCCTGCTGCGGTCTGTCGGCCTCAACGTGGTCCTGGCGATGGCCGGCGCGCCGGTACGAGCGCAGGCGTTCGAGCTGACACCCCTGCAGGTCGGCGCCAGCATCCGCATCAACGATTCGCTGCGCGAGGGCAGCTCGCGTTTCTACGCGGAGATCACGCGGCTGCGCCAGCTCAAGGATCTCTGCGGCAGCGAGCCCGCGCTCCTCTTCCTGATCGATGAGATGCTGCAGGGCACGAATTCCAACGACCGGCGTGTCGGCGCGGAGGGAATCCTCGGCGCGCTGGTCGCACAAGGCGCAATCGGGCTCGCGACCACCCACGATCTGGCGCTGACGGAGCTCGGCGGCCTGGGCGATGGTGTCTTGCGCAACATGCACTTCGAGGATCACATGGAGAATGGGCGCATGCGGTTCGACTACAAGCTGCGGGAAGGCATCGTAACCAAGAGCAACGGGCTCGAGCTGATGCGCGCCATTGGCCTGCGCGTTTGAGCCTCGATACGGGTTATCGGGCACCACTCAGCCTGACGACGGCCCGGCTGCGCCTGCGGGCCTGGCGCCCCGAGGATCTGCCGCAGTTCGCCGCGTTGAATGCGGATCCGCGGGTGATGGAGCATTTCCCCAAAGTGCTGACCGCGCAGGAGAGCGACCGGCAGGCGGCGGCGATTGCCGATCAGTTCCAGAAGCAAGGCTTCGGGTTCTGGGCCGTCGAGGTGAGCGGTGTTGCGGATTTCGTCGGCTTCGTCGGGCTTTCGATGCCGTCGTTCGAGGCGCATTTCACCCCTTGCGTGGAGATTGGCTGGCGGCTCGCCCGCGAGCACTGGGGACATGGGTATGCGACCGAGGCGGCGCGCGCGGCCGCCGACTACGGATTCTGCCGCTTCGGACTCACGGAGATCGTTGCGTTCGCGGTGCCCGCGAACCGGCGCTCCCGGCGCGTGATGGAGCAGCTCGGAATGACACATTCCGTGGACGATGATTTCGATCATCCGCGCCTGCCGCCGGGCCATCCGCTGCGCCGGCATGTCCTTTATCGGCTGCGGCGGCCGCCCGCGATGTGACGAGCCGCGGGAGCGGCGGATACCCCAGGGCCCGCTGCATTGCTTGCGGTATGATTCGCGCAGTTGAGTGGGCAACCTTCTGCCTGAGAGTCATCAAGCCATGCCGACAGTCTTTTCTCGCAGCTTCGCGTGCCGTTGCGCTGCCATCCCGGCAGTGTTTCTCGTCTCCATCGCTGCCGCCGCACCGCCGCCTACGCCTCGCCATGACGTGGTCACGGTGATGCACGGGGTCACCGTTCGCGATCCCTACCGCTGGCTGGAAAATGCCCATAGCCCGAAAGTCGAGGCGTGGATTGGCGCGCAGAACGCCTACGCGGACACCGTAATGGGCCAATTCAAGGACGCCAAGGCGATCACCGATCGCGTGCGCCAGCTTGCAATCACGAGCACGGAACAGTATGCGCCGCAGCTCGTCCACGGGACGTTGTTCTTCATGCGTGACACACCGCCGCAGGCCCAGCCGGTGCTCGTCGCGCAGGCGTGGCCGGACGGGCCCCAGCGAGTGCTCGTCGACACCAATCCTTCAGGTGGCCACGTGGCCATCGCGGACGTTTGGCCCTCACCCTCCGGACGCTACGTCGCGTATGGCACGTCAGCCAACGGGAGCGAAGCGACCACCATTCACGTGGTGAGCGCCCCGGGCAAAGCCCTGCCGGATGCGCTGGCCGATGCCGGTGGCGGGACCACCAATGCAGCCGTCGCCTGGGACGCCAATGAGCGGGGATTCACCTACGCGCGGTTGCCGCACGGCTCGCCCTTCGGGGTCTCGCTCTATCACCACATTGTCGGGACAGCCCAGTCGAGCGATCGGCTCGAGTTCGGGCAGGGCCTTTCGCCCATCGGCGAGTATGAGCTTCTCACATCTCCCGACGCCAAAGAGGTCGCGGCGCTGGTTCAGTTCGGCGATGCCACTCCGTTTCGGGTGTATCTGCGGAGTCACGAAAAGTGGCGGCCGGTCTTCGGACCGGAGGAAGCCGTGACGGCCGCTGCGTTCGATGGCGATCGGCTGTTGGTCGTATCGTTCGACAAGAGCGACCACGGGCGTATCGTGGCTGTCGGTGCGGACGGTAAAGCCGCCACCCTGGTCTCGGAGCAGAAGGACTGGGTGATGGCGGGCGTTTCGCCTATCCAGGGCGGATTCCTGGTGACGAAGCTATGGGGACCGGACTGGCGCGTCGACCAGTACGCGAGCGATGGGCGCTTCGTGCGCCGCGTTCCGCTGCCGCAGACGGGTATCGGCATAGACTCGATTGCGTCCGAAGCCGGCTCGTCGCAAGCGATCGTCGCCTACTCCGGCTGGACCATCCCGAGCAGTTGGGCGCTCTATGACGCGGCGTCGGGCTCGGTGAAGACCGTCTTTGCGGTGCGACCGCCCGATGCGGATTATGCCAACATCCGAACCTACAGGCTCACCGCGATCTCGAAGGATGGCACCCACATTCCGGTGACGGTGCTCGCCCTGGCGTCGACGGCGAAGGGATCCAACAACCCGGCGATATTGAGCTCCTACGGCGGTTACGAGATACCCGTCGTGCCCCATTTCCTGGGTACGGAGCTCGCCTGGCTCGAGCGCGGCGGCGTCTACGCCGAAGCGAACATCCGTGGCGGCGATGAGTTCGGCGAAACCTGGCACCGCCAGGGCCGGCTCACGGCCAAGCAGAACGTGTTCGACGATTTTGCCGCGGCGGCACAGACGTTGGTTTCGGCAGGCTGGACCTCACCGCGGCATCTCGGAATCATGGGCGGCAGCAACGGCGGACTGCTGATGGGTGCGGAGCTGATACAGCATCCGCAGCTCTATCGCGCCGTGGTGAGCTTCGTCGGAATCTACGACTCGCTTCGCCACCAGCTATGGCCGAACGGCAGATACAACGAGGCCGAGTACGGAACCGTTGCCAATGCGGCGCAGTTCCATGCTCTCTATGCCTATTCGCCGTACTACAACGTGCGCCCGCAAACCGGCTATCCGGCGGTACTGCTGGAGACGGGCGAGAACGACGCGCGCGTAGCGCCCTGGCAATCGCGCAAGTTCGCTGCCGCGCTGCAGGGATCGACCACGTCCGGCCTGCCAGTACTGCTGCTCACGCGACGGGCTGCGGGGCATGGCAACATCGGGGCATCGTTCAGTCAGCGCGTCGGCAACGCCGCCGCCTCGCTGATCTTCTTCGACAACGAGCTGCGGTGACGATCGCGCTGCCACTCCGTGACCGAGTCGTCGAATGCGGTGTTTCTGAGTTACGCCTCACAGGACGCGCAGGCGGCTCAGAAGATTTGTGGGGCCCTGCGCGCAGCGGGCATCGAGGTCTGGTTCGACCAGAGCGAGCTGCGAGGCGGGGATGCGTGGGACCACTCCATCCGCCGACAGATCAGGAATTGCGCGCTCTTCATCCCGGTCATCTCCAGCAACACCCACGCTCGCGACGAGGGGTATTTCCGTCTCGAGTGGAAGCTCGCGGTTGACCGCTCGGATTTGATGTCGGCCAACCGTGCATTCCTGTTGCCGGTGGTGATTGACGGGACGCGCGACGACGATGAGCAGGTACCCGACCGCTTCCGGGACGTGCAGTGGACGCGACTACCGGGAGGCGAGACGCCGCCGAGCTTTGTTGAACGCGTCGAGCGACTCCTGGTGCCGGCCAACGCTGCGACGGCACCTCGCCATGATGCGACGGATATCCGGTCAGCTGGCACTCCGAAGAGACCACCCGCTGCGGCCTCGTGGTCCAAGCGCGGCCTGCTGAGCATTGCCGCCGCTCTGATCCTGGGAGTCGCTATCTACCTGATCATGGGAAGGCCCTGGATCTCGAATCCCCCGGTGTCATCAGTGACCGTCGCCGCCAAGCCCGGTCCCCCCGCATTTACTCCACCGCCGCATTCGATTGCGGTGTTACCGTTCGTGAATCTGGGCGGGAACAAGGATCAGGAGTACTTCTCCGAGGGGCTCACCGAAGAGCTGCTCAACTCGCTCACGGAGATCAACGGGCTGCAGGTCTCCGGCCGAACGTCGGCATTTTCTTTCCGGGGCAAAGACACCGACCTTGCCACGATTGCCCACGAGCTCAACGTCGGAGCCATTCTGGAGGGGAGTGTCCGGCGATCCGGTCATACGATACGGATCACCGCCCAGCTCATGAACGCTGTCACGGGCTTCGAGGTGTGGTCGCAGAGTTATGACCGGGATCTGGGGGACGTGCTGAAGCTGCAAACCCAGATCGCGACCGCGGTCGCCGAGGCGCTCAAAGTCACACTTCTCGGCGATGTCTCGGCGAAGATCGAGCTCGGCGGCACCCGCAACGCCGCGGCATTCGATGCGTACCTGCGGGCCTCCAGCTCATTCCACTCGCTGCACCAGGAAAAAGACCTTCCCATTGCGATTGCCGGGTACACGGACGCAATCCGCCTGGACCCCGGCTACGCGCTTGCGTTTGCCGACCGGTCGCTGGCTCGCGCCGAGTACGCGGGACGTGCTGCCACCGGGGCAGCGGTTCGCGAGGGCTTCAAGAAGGCCGAAGCGGACGCGCGCCATGCCGTCGCGCTCGCCCCCGAACTGGCCGAGGCGCATCGGGCGCTTGCATTCATGTCGATCGCAACTCTTGATTTCGCACAAGCCAATGCGGAATTCGCGCGGGCACTGGCCCTCGCGCCGGGCAATGCGCAGATACTGGGAATGACCGGTGGATTTACCGCCTACATGGGGCGCTTCGATGTGGGAATCGCAGAAGCACGTCGCGCGGTTGCTTTGGACCCTCTCGATTACCTCACCTACCAGGGTCTGGGCTCCGCCCTGTTCGGTGCCCAGCGATTCCGGGAAGCGGCCAAAGTCTTCACCGAATCCATCAGCGTCGATCCCAACTACGCGCCGGGGTACGGAGCGCTCGGACTGGCCTTCTATGAGACCGGTGACCTCCGCAGTGCGCTCACGGCCTGTGAGTCCCACCGCGACAACTTTCAGAGTCAGGTGTGCCTGGCGATGGTCTATGACAAGCTCGGTCGGCACGCCGATGCGCAAGACGAGCTGACGAAGATCGAGGCGGCCTTTGGCGATGACGCCGCCTACCAATGCGCCCAGATCTACGCTCAGTGGGGCGATCATGGCAAGGCGCTCACCCGCCTCGATGCGGCGATGCGCGTGCGTGACTCTGGGTTGGTTGCGCTAAGGGCCGACCCGCTGCTGAGTCCATTGCGGCAGGAGCCGCGCTTCCAGGCGATCGAGCGGCAGTTGAAGTTTCCGCAGTGATCCGAGCCCGATCAGATGACAGCCGCGGTCGGGCGACGCGCCGCGTTGATCCGCAGCAGGTGTGCCACGGCCCAGGCCGGCAGGACGACGACGAGCGCGAAATCCCGCCATCCGTCCGAGAATGATGCCCCGTCCCGCATGACCTGCAGGCAGTAGGCGACTACCGTCCACGCGGCCAGTAACGCCACGACGATGGCTGTCGTTTTACTCAACGAGCCTCTGGCAACGAAGATGGTTCGAAGCCCGACGAGCAGGCCGATCGGGCCCAGCAGGGCCCCGGAGCCCGCGAGGATGCCGAATTCCAGCGGCATGGCTCCGTGTGCGGTCATCGCGAAGACAGCAACGAAGAGCCACGTCAGCGGCACGAGGCAGACGGCCATTTCGATGGAAAGGAGCCATCGGGCAACGCTGTTCAGAGATCCGATCATGACTGAGACCCTCTCTCGATAACTGACCAGGGCGCACCCGAGCGCCCACGATAGCGCCGCGGCGCCCCGCGGCAGGTGCTCCAGTTCATTGTGCATCGCGCGCACCCACTCTCTGCGTGTTGGGGGTGAGATGTGCGCTGCAAGTTTGAGCAGAAGTACGGCCATCCGCCGTCCATCGGTCCAAGTGGAGGTCATGCAAGCCCTCCGGCCGTGAGGCGCCGCCGCATCGAGGCGCTGCTGGGGGAGAGTGCGCCCCGGGCGAAGGTCGCGCCGGCTGCCGTGAATCGATAGACGTGGCGCGGCGGACGTCCGCTCTGCGCGGCAGGTTGCCAGTCCGAGTCGAGCAGTGCCCGGTCGCAAAGCCGCATCAAAATCGGATACAGCGTCCCCGACTTGAGGCCGGTGAGCTGAGACAACTCGTAGCCGTAATGCCAGTCGCGGGGACGTTTACTCAACGCTTCCAGGACGAGAAGGGTATGAGCCGACGGCTTTCTGGTGCGCTCCATGCCTTAAGTCTACATATATTGAGTTAATCGTCAACCACTGATTGCGTCGATGTGATCGCGATCACGTGGGCTGAAAGAGGAATTCATAGGTCGCGGCATTGCGCGTGCCCGAGCGCACCCAGGAGGCCCGTTGCCTGTCGACTGTCAGGAACCACGATTGCCGCTGACGCACGCCCCCCGTGCCGGAGAAGGCGCGGCAGTCGAGCACGGCGCCGCAACCGCCGTGCTCGGGATCTCGAACCGACGCGTAGCGGATGACCTGCATCTCCGCTGCGCGGGCGACACGTGCCAGCGCCTGGCAGCCGTCATAGTCGTTGGGGTCGCGCCACGTCTTATCGTCGCGCGTGAATGGCCTTTGGCGAAGGTCCACGCCTCGGCCGCGCGCGACGGCCTGGAAAACGGTGTGTGGCACCCCGTCGAGCCTGGTCAGTCCGTGGCTGTCCATCACGAACCGCCAGCGCCAGTAGCCGAGCTCCGCGCAACTCGCGCGCACCGCCTCCGCTCCATACCAGACACCCGGATCCTCGTAACTGCGGAAACGCGAGCCGCGCGACGGCGGCGGATACCGGAAAGGGGTGTAGAGCAGATAGTCGAAGCCGGCGCATGCGGGCGGCACGCGCGGCTTGGAAGCTTCGAGCACCGACTCGAGCAGTTCCTGCTCCGCGAGGCTGTCAACCAGCGCGCGGGTTGCAACGACGTGCTGTGCTTCGACAGCGCGCCATAGCGTCAGCTCGCAGGCCTTCGCCTCAGATGCGACCGCGTGCGGCGTCCAGGTAGTGGACGACATGGAAGAGTCCTTCAGCCGTCAGAATCCGTTTGGCGGGCTCGCCACCCAGCGCGTCGTTGGCGGAATGCAGCCAATCGCGCATGGCCTGAGCCTTCCCTCCGGTGATGGCGGCAAGGGAGCGGTAGAGGCGTACGAACGCCGCCGCCAGCTCCCATGCCTTGCTGTCCTGCGGCAGCAGCCAGGCCCCGGCCGCCAGACGCGAGGTAGTTGCGGCGCTCAGGCCCAGGACCTTGGCGAGCTGTGCCTGGCGTACATCCAGCTGCTCGGCCGCGCGCACGGTGGCCTTGGACAGAACCGCGGCGGCAGCATGGGTATTGGCGGCGGGCAGGGTCACGGTAATACCTTTCTATAGAAAGGATATATCAGTATTTATTCATATGCAAATAGCGATTTTCGGTCGCCGCTCTAGCCGATCGGGTGGCCGGGTGCCATGATCTCAGGGGTGGCTCGCCTGAGGAGAGGAGGTTCCGGTGAAGTGTCCAAGGTGTGGTGTGGATCTGCAGCTAGCGGAGCGGCACAAGCTCAAGGTCAATTATTGCCAGTCGTGCAAGGGAATGTGGCTCGAGCACGATGAGCTCGAGCAGCTCGAGGACGAAGTCTTCGATTTCGGCGAGCGCTGGAAGGGAACCCTGGTACCCAGTGCGACGCCGACCAGCGCCAAGTGTCCTGAATGCTCCGCTTGCCTGCAGCGGTTCCACTACAGGTTCTACGATCTCGAGATGGAGTTCTGTCCCAACCAGCATGGCTACTGGCTCGAGGACGACGAGGACACGAAAGTCCTGGAGCTGATGAAGCGGGAAGAGATCGATCTGCAGCGCAAGCTGATTGCCGAGGATCAGTGGGCGGGAATGCTGCGGCACATGCACTCCGGCTCGTTCTTCGAGCGGCTGAAGGACCTCTTCGGGCGCTAATAATTCCCCGGCGCCTGCGGGTCGCTCTTGCGCTCCAGGGTCACGAACGTGAACGCATAGGCGTTACGCTCGTCGGCCGGATAGCTGTGGCACTCGACGTCGGCCCACTGCGTAGGGTCGAAGTCCGGGAAGAAGGTATCGCCCGGAATCTCCGCATGCACCAGCGTGAGATAGATGCGGTGGGCAAAAGGCATGAGCAAGCGGTAGATCTCCGCGCCGCCAATGGCGATGAGCTCTTCGGCGTCGCGCGCGATGCCGAGCGCCTGCCCGAGCGAATGCACGGCCACCACGCCCTCGGCCCGCCAGTCCCGGTCACGCGTCAGCACCAGACTGGTGCGTCCCGGAAGAGGCTTGCCTATCGACTGGTAGGTCCTGCGTCCCATCAGCAGCAGCTTGCCCATGGTGAGCGCCTTGAAGCGCTTCATGTCATCCGGGAGCCGCCACGGCAGGGCGCTGTCGCGCCCGATGGTGCCGTTCTCCGCCATCGCGGCTATGAGAGAGATGAGTGGTTGCTGCAGCAGCATGATGCGCGGACGCCGGGACGCGGTGTCAGATCTCGACCACGGTGTTGAGAACGACCACGCCGCGGAACGGCATGCGGAAGAACTCCGCAGCCTGCGTGCTGTGCCGCTGCATCCAGGCGAAGAGCCGCCGCTGCAGGCCCTTCCAACCCGGGAGCGGGCGCGCGCGCACCACGTGCTGGCCGACGAAGAACGAGCTGTCCTCCGTGAACACCCGCAGCCCGCGAACACGGCAGGACTTCAGCGCCTCACCGACGTCCGGAGTCTCCATGAAGCCGAATCGGGCGTGCACCAGGTAGACGCCGGGCAGCGTTTCCTCGATCTCGACGCGCCTTACCGGGTCCTGGCGCGGAGTGCGCACCACCTCCACGTTGAGAATGATCAACCGCTCGTGCGCGACCCCATTGTGCTCGATGTTGCGGATCAGCGCCGAGGGTATGAGATTCGGGTCGCTGGCGAGGAATACGCCGGTGCCGTGCACCCGATATGTGCCCGCGATCAGCTTCGGCAGGTCGGCGCGCGGCACGGCCATCTTGGCGAGCGCGGCCCGCAGCTCCAGCCGCCCGCTGCGCCATGTCATGAACACCGTGAAGAGGATCGCCGCCAGCGTGAGCGGAATCCAACCGCCGCTCGGCACTTTGGTCATGTTGCCGAGGACGAAGATCGTGTCGACGATCATCAGCAGGCCGAAGAGGCTCCCCACCGACCACTTCGACCAGCTCCACTGGGTCAATGCCACGAAGGAGCCGAGAATGGTCGTGACCAGCATGGTGCCGACCACGGCCGCACCGTAGGCGCCCGTGAGGGCGGCCGATGAGCCAAAGCCGATCACGAAAGCGATTACTGCGATGAACACCAGCCAGTTGACCACCGGCACGTAGATCTGCCCCTGCTCGGTGGCGGAAGTCTGCAGGACGCGAATGCGCGGCAATAGATCGAGCTGCACCGCCTGGCGCGCCATGGAGAAAGCGCCGGAGATGACTGCCTGCGAGGCGATGACCGTCGCCGCAGTCGCCAGCATGACCATCCAGGGGCGAGCCGGCGCGGGCACCAGCAGATAGAGCGCCAGCGGCAGGTATTTGCCCTGCGCCAGCAGCAGCGCCCCCTGACCAAAGTAGTTGAGTATGAGCGCTGGCCACACGAGCGCAAACCAGCCGATGCGCACGGGCTCTTTGCCGAACTGTCCCATGTCCGCGTAGAGTGCCTCGCCGCCGGTCATGGCGAGGAATACCGCGCCGATGATCGCGAGCGCGACACCGGGGCGATGCACCAGCAGCTCTATCCCGTAGAGCGGGTTGAGCGCGACCAGCACGACCGGATCGTGCCGGATGGCTACGGCGCCCGTGAATCCGATCACCACGAACCACACCACCATGATGGGACCGAAGAGACTGCCGATACGCGCCGTGCCGCGATGCTGATAGGCAAAAAGACCCGCGATGACCGCAACGGTAACTGGAACCACCGTGGTCTTGAGTCCGGGGTTCAGGACCTCCAGGCCCTCGACGGCGCTCAACACCGAGACGGCGGGTGTGATCAGAGAATCGCAGAAGAAGAAAGCCGTGCCGGCGAGCGCCAGCCACACCGCGATACGCGCCCAGTGGCTGCCGGGGATCAGCTGGCGCTGCGCGAGCGCGAACATCGCGAGGATGCCGCCTTCGCCATCGTTGTCCGCCCGCATGATCACGCTGACATACTTGATGGTCACGGAGATGGTCAGCGCCCAGAGGATGAGCGACAGTGCGCCGAGCACCAGCTCGGTATTGAAACGCCCGGCCACGGTCAGCGTGGCATCCAGCGCATAGAGCGGGCTCGTGCCGATGTCGCCATAGACGACGCCGAGCGCGCCGACGACCGCTGTGAGATTCCAGCGACGGGAGTGAGTCATGGGGTGAGCGCCGCGCGCCGTCAGCGGCGCAGCGAGACCTTTCTGTTGGTTCCGCGCTTTGCCTTGCGCTTGGGCCGCTTTTTCGGCGGGTCGGATGGCCAGAGCATCGTGCCGCGGCACTGCGGGAAGCCGCAGCGGCAGGCGAATATCTCCTCTATGCCGGGAGGATCGTCGTCCTCGCGCTGGATCTGATAGTCGTAAGTCATCTCCTCGCCGGGCTGGATGGTGCGCAGGGCCTCGATGAATACCCGGCGCTTCTCGATCACTGATTCGCAGTTTGGCTTGCAGGAATGATTGAGGAACCGTGCCTCGTTGCCGTCGACGCCCGCGTCGATGACCGTTCTCGAGTCGACGATGAACAAAAACGTGTGGGCGTCGTTCGCTTCCTTGCCCTCGTAGCGCCGGTCGGCCTCCCGGTGCGACACCCGCTCGCCGAGGTATTCGACGATCCGGGTGCCCTTGGTGATGCGGCGCAGGGCGAAAGCTCCGAGGCCATGGACCAGGGAGCGGCGCACTTCGAACAGTGGTTGCGACGCCATGTCAGACCGCAACCGGGGCGGCGATGGCGGGATGATGCTGGTAGCCCACGAACTCGAAATCCTCGAAGGTGTAGTCGAAAAGGGATGCCGGGCGGCGCCTGATGTTGAGCCGCGGCGGCGGGAACGGCGCGCGCGCGAGCTGCAGCTTCGCCTGCTCGAGATGATTGAGATAGAGATGGCAGTCGCCACCGGTCCAGATGAACTCGCCGGGCTCGAGGTCGCACTGCTGCGCGAACATGTGAGTGAGCAGAGCGTAGCTCGCGATGTTGAACGGCACGCCGAGAAAGACATCGGCGCTTCGCTGATAGAGCTGACAGGACAGCCGGCCGTCGGCGACGTAGAATTGAAAGAGCGCATGGCACGGCATGAGGTGCATCTGCTCGAGCTCGCCCACGTTCCACGCGCTCACCAGGATGCGGCGCGAATCCGGATTGCCACGCAGCTGCTCGAGAGCGCCGCGGATCTGATCGATGCTGCGTCCGTCGGGTGCCAGCCACGACCGCCATTGCTTGCCGTACACCGGCCCCAGCTCGCCCCGCTCATCGGCCCACTCGTCCCAGATGGTGACGCCCTGCTCGTGCAGCCAGGCGACATTGGTGTCGCCGCGCAGGAACCAGAGCAGCTCGCAGATCATCGAGCGCAGGTGTACCCGCTTGGTCGTCACCAGCGGGAATCCTCGCGCCAGATCGAAGCGCAGCTGCTCGCCGAAGAGCGACAGGGTGCCGGTGCCGGTGCGGTCACCCTTGCGTGCACCGCTCTCCAGGATGCGGCGCATCAGATCGAGGTAAGGCTTCATCGCGCGCGGCTCACTGCGCAGTGACGAAGTTACCCGAGGGCGCGCGGGTGCGGTAGGCGTAAGCCAGCAAGGCGCAACCGATGAGGATCATCGGCAACGACAGGACCTGGCCCATCGTGAGCCAGCCCCAGGCGAGATACCCGATCTGCAGGTCTGGCATGCGTACGAATTCGACGAGGAAGCGAAAGCTGCCGTAGAGCAACAGGAAGAGTCCCGAAGGGGCCAGCCGCGGGCGCGACTTCGAGGTGAACCACCAGATGACCGTGAAGAGCACGATTCCTTCGAGGAAACCTTCATAGAGCTGCGACGGCTGGACGCGCAGAATGCATGGTGCAATCCCCAGGCGCGCGCAGTCCGAGAGCGCATTGCTCGCCTGAGAGTGATGCAGGTGCCTCGGGTCGATGAGGAAGCCCCACGGCTGCGTGGTCGGCTTGCCCCAGAGCTCGCCGTTGATGAAGTTGCCGATGCGGCCAAAGAACAGACCCGGCGCCGGCAGGGCAGTCGAGAAGTCGTAAACATCGGCGACGCTGCGGCCGCGCCGCCACGCGAACAGGGCGAGAGCGAGGATCGCGCCGATGAAACCGCCGTGGATGGACATTCCCCCGTCCCAGATCTCGAACGGGTACCACGGGTTCTGCGCGGTCCAGAAGCTCAGGCCGTAAATGAGAACATAACCGATGCGGCCGCCGAGAATGCCGCCCACCATGGCGAAGAAGACGAGATCGTCGACATCCACGGGCTTCCAGGTGGAGCCTGGGCGGGCGGCGCGCCTGCGCGCCAGCAGCCATCCGGCGCCGAACCCCAGCAGGTACATGATCCCGTACCAGTGCACCTTGATCGGCCCCAGCCGAAGGGCGATCGGGTCGATGTCCGGATAGACAATCATGGCGGCGAAGTTTAGCCGACCTCGCGTCTGACGCGGCAGAAGAAAGCCTTCAGATAGCGAGTTTCCGGGATGGCCGGATGCACCGGGTGGTCGGGCGACTGGCCGCCGGACTCCAGGATCTGCACGAAGCGCCGCGTGTGGCGGGCGGCCGTCTGGATGGCCGCCGCCAGCTGCTCCTGCCCGAGGTGATACGAGCAGGAGCAGGAGACCAGCAGCCCTTCGTCTTCGATGAGCGCCAGCGCGAGCTGATTGAGCTTGCGGTATGCCGCCTGCCCCTGCGGGAGGTCCTTCTTGCGCTTGATGAAGGCCGGCGGATCGAGCACGACGACATCGAAGCGCTCGCCCCGATCGTGAAGCGCCTTCATCGCCTCGAAAGCGTCGGCACGAATCGTCTCCAGTGCGACGCCATTCGCCTGCGCATTGCGGCGGGCGAAATCGAGCGCGGTCTCGGAGGAATCGATGCAGCTTGCCGCGGCGGCGCCCGCCTTCAGTGCGGTGATGCCCCATGCGCCGACGTAGCTGCAAACGTCCAGAACCCGTGCCCCCGGCAAGAGATAGCGCAGGAGGCGCGCCCGGTTGTGAGTCTGATCGTAGAACCAGCCGGTTTTCTGCCCATGCGTCAGAGGCGCGTTGAAGCGTAGGCCGGATTCGACCGCGGTGACTTCCGGCGGGACTTCACCGAAGGCAGCCGCCGCGATCTGCGGCAGCTGCTCGAGCTGCCGCGCCCCGGAATCGTTCTTCCAATAGAGAGCCGTCGGCGAAAAAGACTCGCGCACCGCGTCGGTCACTATTGCCTGTAATGCCTCCATGCCAGCGGTTGCGATCTGCCCCACCAGTACGTCGCCGTAACGGTCGAGAATCAGCCCCGGCAAACCGTCGGATTCGCCGAACACGAGTCGATAGTAGGGCTCCCGATAGAGTCGCTCCCGCAGCGTGAGCGCCGCGCGCAGGCGAGCATCGATGAGCTTGCGATCGATCGGATGGGCCGGGTCCCTGCTCACGATGCGCGCGCAGATGAGCGCGTGCGGGTTGACGTAAGCATGTCCGAGGAATTGCCCGCGCTGCGACTTGATCTGCACGAGATCACCGGGCGCGAACGCCGCGAGTGGTGTGGCGTCGGAATCGATTTCGTTGCTGAAGACCCACAAATGCCCGGCGACCAGACGGCGTTCTTCGCCGCGCTTCAGGCGCAGCTCACGGACGCTGCCGTCGTCGGCGCGGGAATCGGGTGACAGGGAGGGCAAAGGCAGGCTCGAGGGGTGATTCGACGGGTCGGGCAGTATAAACGTGCTCTCCGGAGATGATGGAGTATTCTTCCGGGCTGCATGGACATCCGACATCTGAACCCGGACGGCAGCCCGAAATTCACCAACCGGCTGATCGCCGAGACCAGCCCGTATCTGCGCCAGCATGCGCACAATCCGGTCGACTGGTATCCATGGGGCGAGCAGGCCTTCACGCGGGCGCTGCAGGAGCGAAAGCCCATCCATCTCAGTGTCGGCTATGCCGCCTGTCACTGGTGCCACGTGCTCGCCGCCGAGAGTTTCGAGGATGAGGCGACGGCGCAGGTACTGAATGAGCGCTATGTCAACATCAAGGTGGACCGGGAGGAGCGGCCCGACGTGGACCGCATCTACCAGATCGCCCAGCAGATGCTGACGCAGCGCTCCGGCGGCTGGCCGCTCACCATGTTCCTGACTCCCGATGACCGGCGGCCGTTCTTCGGCGGAACTTATTTTCCCAGGGAGGCGCGCTTCGGGCTGCCCGCCTTCAAGGACCTGCTGTTGCGGGTATCGCGCTACTACCACGAGCACGAGGCGGAGCTGCGTCAGCAGAACGAAGCGCTGATAGCCGCTTTCGCGCAGCTCGATCCGCCACCTCCCGAGGCCACAGTGGAGGTGAGTGATGCGCCGCTGCGCCTCTGCCGCCAGACGCTCGAGCGGACATTCGACCCGCGCTTCGGTGGCTTCGGCGGCGCGCCCAAGTTTCCGCATCCGAAGTCGCTGGAGCTGCTGCTGCGGGAGTGGCGCGCCGGCGCCGACAGCGATACGCCGGACCTGCATGCGCTCTACATGTCAGGCCTGACGCTGCGGCGCATGGGCGATGGTGGCATCAACGACCAGCTCGCGGGCGGATTCTGCCGCTACTCGGTCGATGACTATTGGATGATCCCTCACTTCGAGAAGATGCTGTACGACAACGGTAGCCTCCTCGGAGTGTACGCGGATGCATATGTAGCGACCGGCGATGCCTTCTACGGCAAAGTGGCCGCTGAGACCGCCGATTGGGTGCGCCGTGAGATGCAGTCGCCGGAAGGGGGCTATTACTCCAGCCTGGACGCCGATTCGGAAGGACACGAGGGCAAGTTCTACGTCTGGGATCGGGGCGAGGTGCAGTCGGCCCTGCCGGTCGAGGAGTACGAAGCTTTCGCGCCACGCTACGGCCTCGATCGCGAGCCCAACTTCGAAGGGCGTTGGCATCTGCACGTCTGCCGCTCGGTCGAGGACATCGCCACCACTGTTGGCCATCCAGCGCAGAGTGTCGAGGCGCTGCTGAGTTCGGCGCGCGGGAAATTGCTGCGGCTGCGGGAGGGCAGGGTCCGTCCCGGACGGGATGACAAGATCCTCGCATCCTGGAACGGCCTGATGATCCGCGGTATGGCCATCGCGGCGCGCGCGCTCGGCCGTGAGGAGCTGGTGGATTCCGCCGGGCGCGCGCTCGAATTCGTGCGGCGCACGCTCTGGCGCGATGGACGGCTGCTCGCGACCTACAACGATGGCCGCGCGCACCTGAACGCCTATCTCGACGATTATGCTTTCCTGGCCGATGCGGTGTTGGAGCTGCAGCAGGTCCGCTTCCGCGCCGATGAGCTGCTGTTCGCCCGCGAGTTGCTGGAGGTGATCCTGCGGCACTACGGCGATGAGCGTGCAGGCGGTTTCTTCTTTACCTCGGATGATCATGAGCAGTTGATGCACCGGCCGAAGTCATTTGGCGATGACGCCACTCCGGCCGGCAACGGCGTCGCCGCCTTTGCGCTGCAGCGGATGGGATACATTCTGGGCGAGACGCGTTACCTCGAGGCTGCGCAGCAGACGGTTCGCGCCGGATGGACGGTGATGGAACGATACCCGCAGGGCCACACGAGTCTGCTCATCGCCCTGGAGGAGCTGTTGCATCCGCCGGAGATCGTCGTGCTGCGTGGCGACCGCGAGACGATCGAGAGCTGGCGAGGCGAGCTCGCCAGGTTGTATTCGCCGCGGCGGATGGTGCTCGCCGTGCCCGCGGATGCGACCGACCTACCCGCGGCAATCGCGGAGAAGGCGCCCAGAGGACCCGCCGTCGCCTACATCTGCCGCGGCAACGTGTGCGGCGAGCCCCTGAGCTCCTTCGCGGAACTCACCGCAAGCCTGCGTCCCTAGGACAGAAGCTCCACGGCGCCGCCGATCGCCGCGGTATTGATGGTCAGAGTCCGCTCGGTGGCGAAGCGCTGCAGGTAGTTCGGGCCGCCCGCCTTGGGTCCGGTGCCCGAGAGTCCCTGGCCGCCGAACGGCTGCACGCCGACGACCGCGCCGATCATGTTGCGGTTGACGTAGGTGTTGCCGACCGGAAGCGTCCGGAAGGCGTGCTCCGCCATGCTCTCCAGCCGGCTGTGCACGCCCAGTGTCAGGCCGAATCCCGTCGAGCGGACCGCTTCCAACACCCTGCCGAGCTCCTCGGCGCGATAGCGGAACACGTGCAGGATCGGGCCGAACTCCTCCGTCTTCTGCTGATCGGGGGATTCGAGCTCGAAGAGCCGCGGGCCGAAGAAGTGACCGCTCTGCTCGCAATGCCCGATCGGGCAGGCGTAGAGCGGCCTTGCCGCGCGCATCATCCGCTCCGCGTGCCTGTTCAAGCGCTGCTGTGCGTCCGCGGAGATGACCGGGCCCACGTCCGTCGCCGGGTCGGCGGGATCGCCGATCGTCAGACACTTCATTGCGCCGATCAGCATCTCCAGGACACGGTCCGCGATCTCCTCCTGCAGGTACAGCACCCGCAGGGCCGAGCATCGCTGGCCTGCACTGGTGAACGCCGAGGCAATCACGTCATCGACGACCTGTTCCGGCAGCGCGGTCGCATCGACGATCATCGCATTCACACCG
This sequence comes from Steroidobacteraceae bacterium, assembly GCA_036489335.1. Classification (GTDB taxonomy): domain Bacteria; phylum Pseudomonadota; class Gammaproteobacteria; order Steroidobacterales; family Steroidobacteraceae; genus 13-2-20CM-66-19. Next base: position 95,428 of record DASXFY010000019.1, on the reverse strand, counting down.
CCGGTCTCGGCGATGAGGGGCACGATCGGCCCTTCCCGTCCGGCAAGCGTGCGGTTGATGGTCGCGGCAGTGGCCGTCGAGCCGGTGAATGCGACACCGGCGAGAGCCGGATGGGTCAGAGCGGTGGCACCGAAGAGGGGACCGTCGGCCGGTGCGAGCTGCAGCACATCACGTGGGACTCCCGCTTCGTGCAGCAGCCGTGTCATCGCATGCGCGACCAGTGTCGTGGCCGGCGCCGGCTTGGCAACCACGGCATTGCCGGCCATCAGGGCCGCGGTGATCTGTCCCGTGAAGATGGCCAGCGGAAAATTCCACGGGCTGATGCAGGTAAACACGCCGCGGCCCTGCAATGACAGCAGGTTCCGCTCGCCGACCGGCCCGTCGAGCTCCCGGGGTGCGGCGAAGAGCTCGCGGCCGCGCACCGCATAGTAGCGGCAGAAGTCCGCCGCCTCACGGATCTCGGCGATCGCATCCGGCAGGGTCTTCCCGGCCTCCCGTACCAGCAGGTGGAGGAAAATGCCACGCCGGTTTTCCAACAGATCCGCCGCCTTCTCCAGGCAGGCAGCCCGTTGTCCGGCAGGCGTCGCATCCCAGGCGCGTTGCGCCCGCGCGCCGCTTGCCATCGCGCCGGCGATCTCCGCCCCGGTGGCATCGCGAGTGAGACCCACGACAACCGCCGCATTGGCAGGCGAGCGCACCGGCACGTTGGCTTCGATCGCGTCGGCGTGGCTGAGGAGAGGTCCACCCAGGTAGGAGGTGGGGGCCGCCTGCTCGAGCTCGTTCTGCAGTTCCGCCAGTTCGGCCGGGTTGCCGAAGTCCGCGCCCCGGGAATTGCGCCGCGAGCCGTAGAGCTGACCCGGCTCGCGGATCCGGGAGGGATTGCCGCCGTCCGAAGCTGCGGGAATTGTTTGGCCCACGACCTGCTCCACCGGAATGTCTTTGTTGAGGAAATGGTGCACGAACGAAGTGTTGGCGCCGTTCTCGAGCAGCCGGCGCACGAGGTAGGGCAGCAGCTCCTCATGCGTGCCCACCGGCGCGTAAACCCGCACGGGTGGGAAGTCGCGCATGTCCGCGCGAACCGCATCGTAGAGCGCTGTCCCCATGCCGTGGAGGCGCTGAAACTCGTAACTCGCGCCCCTCGGCGCTACTGCCAGCACGGCCGCCACGGTCAGCGCGTTGTGCGTAGCGAACTGCGGGTAGATCACATCTGCCGCGGCAAACAGCCGGCGCGCGCATACGAGGTAGCTGGCGTCGGTCGCGATTTTCGAGGTATACACGGGGAAACTGTCGAGGCCGCGCTCCTGAGCGCGCTTGATCTCCGCGTCCCAATACGCGCCCTTGACCAGGCGCACCGTCATGCGCCGGCCCGTCGCCCTGGCGAGCTCCGCAACCCAATCCAACACCAGGGGCGCGCGTCTGCCGTAGGCCTGAACGGCAAGGCCCAGGCCGTCCCATCCCCGTGTGTCGACATCACGCGCCAGGGCCTCGACGATATCGAGTGACACATCGAGTCGATCCGCTTCCTCGGCGTCGATGGTCATCGCGATGCCGGCGCTGCTGGCGCGGCGGGCGAGGGAGAGCATTCGCGGAACGAGGCTCTCCATGACCCTGGGATGCTGCGTCAATGAGTACCGCGGCTCGAGGGCAGAGAGCTTCACGGAGATCGCAGACCGATGGTGAACGGAGCCGGCCGGCTGCGATCGCAGCGCTTCGATCGCCTTCTCATAGGCAACGAAATATCGCTGCGCGTCGGGTTCGGATCGCGCGCCTTCCCCGAGTACATCGAAGGAGCAGAGCGCCAGCTCGGAATTGCGCTGGCCGCGGGCGAGCGCCGACTCGATCGACTCCCCGACGATGAACGCGTGGCCCATCATCCGCATGCCGCGCCGCAGCGCGCTGCGCACGAGTGGCGCCATGACCGGTGTGAGGAAGGGGCGACCGGCCTTTCCTGCGAACGCGGTGCTGGGGTCGGGCAACAGTTTGCTGGCGGTACCCAGCAACGCCATGGACATGCGGACGGTGAGGTCGGAGCTCCTCACCCCACCTTCACGCAGGGCGGCCAGCCGCTCGGCGATGAGACGATCGGCGCAGCGAGGATCCGGAGTACGCAGCAGCGCCTCGGCCAGGCTCATGAGCGCCTTTCCCTGGCGGCTATCGAGAGGGAACTGGTCCAGGAGCGACTCGGCGAGCGGCCTGGATCGTGAGTGCTCTCGGGCTGCCTTGACCCAGAGCATGGCGCGCCGCCGGGCGGCCTTCAGCGGGCTCGCCAGCGGCAGCAACTCCGACCGCAGCTCTGCAACGGCTTCCGGCTCCGGGCGAAATGTGGCCGCGCGTATGCGCTCTCGCAGGGTCTGGAGGCGCTCGCTCTCCTTGGGCCGGTAGCTCGGGCGGGGCTCGGGGACGGCAGCCATGATGATCGGATATACCCGGTTCAGATAGTTGAATATCCTTATGATATCCGGCCAGACAGAGGATAATTTTACATTTGAGCGCTATTAGCAGTAATATTCACTGTTGTGGCCGCCAAATCACCCTCCAGACAGCAGAACCAGCCAGCTGGCGAGCGGCGGCTGGACCGCATAGACCGGAAGCTTCTCGCGCGGCTGCAGCAGGACGGCCGCATCCCGGTCTCGCAGCTCGCACGGGAGGTCAATCTGACGATTACCCCGACGCTGGAGCGGGTGCGGCGCCTCGAGGCCGGCGGTTTCATCGATGGCTATTTCGCGCGCCTCAACCCACGCAAGCTCGGGCTCGGTCTGCTGGCCTACGTCGAAGTGTCACTCGATCGCACCACGCCGGAGGCTTTCGAACATTTCAAGGAAGTGGTGCGGGCCCATGACGAGATCATGGAATGTCACATGGTGGCCGGCGGCTTCGACTATCTGCTCAAGGTGCGCGTCAAGGACATGGAGACTTATCGCACTGTGCTCGGCGACTCGATCGCGTCGGTACGCGGCGTACAACAGACGCATACGTATTTCGTCATGGAGGAAGTGAAGTCAACTCACGCGATTGTTGTGCCGGAGGGATAGCGGAACGCATATTTCCAACGCGTCAAATGACGTCGTGTATAACGGAACAAATGACGGCGATACTCGACGAAACTATTGAATTCCTGCAGTTTTGAGACTTCTCCGGGCGGTGCCGCTCGTGCTCTAATGTCTCCCCTGGTCTGACGGAGCTCACACATGTACAACATGCTGGCGGACGACGAGGAGGGATTCTAGTAATCCCGATTAAAAGTCCCGATATGAAGGACGGGGGCGCGTATGCATGCCTTCAAAGCGGAATCTCTTGTGGAAGACGATGTCGTGCGGCTCGAGCCGCGGGTCGCGAGAATCGAGGGTGAAGTTACCCAGATCAACCTTCGCCTTGTGGGGGTCGAGGTCGATCTGCATGACCTCCGTAAATCGATGGATCAGAAGTTCGACAAGCTCGATGCGAAGATGGATCGGATCGATACCAAGATCGATCGGCTCGATGCAAAGTTTGAAAACAAGCTCGATGCTTTCAGCACGCGCCGGTTTTCCTTCGTGCTAACCGCTATCTCGGCGGCGGCGACCATCGCCGCATCCGTTCTGGCGGTGATCTTCAGCGCGACGCACGGACAGTGAGGGAGTGAGATTCGTCGAAGTCGCTAATCGAGCCGGTCTGCGATCAACTTTTGCGCCAGCTGGAAATCCAGTCCCTGTCCGCTCCTGCCATCCAACTGCTCCAGAATCCCTTCCTGTACACGCCCCCGCCGCAGCGCCTCGGCATAGGAGATCTCCGGGTGAAACATCACCATGGAGTAGCGGGGGATGAACCGGTCGGGGAACCGGCGCTCCAGCTCCATTGCGAGTGCCTTGCGGCGCAGGTAGCCCGGATCGCGCACGGTGTCGCGCATCTCGACGTAGTTCTCGAGCGCCATCTCCGCGATGGCGGCGGTGTTGGGTAGCCGGGACTGCTCCAGGTCCGCGAACAGCGTCTCCCAGCTGTCGTGCCGGTCGAGCAGCTCGTCGAGGACGAGACAATCTTCGAACGCTGCATTCATTCCCTGGCCATGGAAGGGGACAATGGCATGTGCGGCATCGCCGAGCAGTATCACCTGCCCGCCAAGGTGCCAGGGGTTCGTGTACACGGTCCCGAGCTGGCCCTGAGGATGGCCAGTGAATTCCTCGATGAGATGCGGCATGAGTTGCAGCGCGTCGGCGAACTGGCTCTGGAACAGCGCTCGCACGCGATCCGGGCCGGTGAGCGAGTCGAAGCTGTCACGACCACTGCGCGCCAGAAAGAGGGTGGCGGTGAAGCTGCCGTCGGTGTTGGGCAGGGCGATGAGCATGAAGCCGCCGCGCGGCCATATATGGAGCGCGTTAGGATCCATCGCGTGGCGTCCGTTGCCCGCCGCGGGGATGGTCAGCTCCTTGTAGTCGTGATCCAGCCGGACCTCTCTTACTTGGATGAGGCCGTCGCCGGCGAGGCTCGAGCGTACGGCCGATCCGGCGCCATCGGTGGCGAACGTCGGCGCTATCGGCACATTGGACTCGCCACCCGTGCGCTCGTCGCGGAAGCGCAGCACACCAGTCGGCTGGGCAGCCAGACATACCTGCCGGAATCGCAGCCGCACGCGAGGATGTCGTGCGGCTTCCTCGATCAGCACGCGGTTGAGATCGGCGCGGCTGACGGAGTAGATGACCTCCTCCTGCCGCTGGCCGTAAGGTTGCAACTGCGTCTCGCCCGAAAGCGAATGAATCATTCGCCCCCGCATCGGGATCAGGAGTGGCCGGATGCGCTCCATGACGCCGGCGCGCTCGAGCACAGCCATGCCACGTGCGGCGAGCGCGAGGTTGATGGAGCGGCCACGCTCGCTCTCGGCGTCGCGCGGATCGGCCCTGCGCTCGTAGACTTCGACCGCGAAGCCGCGTCGCGCCAGGAGGACGGCGAGCAGCGCGCCTGCGAGCCCGGCGCCGACGACGTTGACCGGTCGCTCGGGCGGGGGTGTCACGGCTCGAGGCGCAGGGCTTGCGCGAGAGCATGGGCGCCGTGGAAGGCGTCGGCGAAGCTGTTGTACAGCGGAATCGGAGCGAGGCGAATGGTATCGGGCTCGCGCCAGTCGCCAATCACGCCCTGGTTGGTCAGGGCATCGAATACGCGTTGTCCGCGGCCGTGCGGGCCATTGACGCGAATGGAGAGCTGACAGCCGCGCGAGTCGATGGCGCGCGGTGTTATGAGCTCGACGTCGGGCGCCAGGCGGTCGAGGAGATACTCCAGATAGCCGGTGAGCGCTACCGACTTCTGCCGCAGCCTTTGCATTCCCGCCTGCTCGAAGAGCGCGAGCGAGGCGATGAGGGGAGCCGCGGAAAGAATTGGCGGGTTGCTGATCTGCCACCCCGCAACGCCGGGAGCAGGATGAAACTCGGGGCGCATCTGAAATCGTGTCGCAGGCTCGTTTCCCCACCAGCCGGCCAGGTGAGGGCGGTCGTGCCGCTCATGGACGAAGCAGCCGCCGATCGCGCCGGGACCGGCGTTAAGGTATTTGTAGCTGCACCACACGGCGAAATCCGCATTGATGTCGTGCATGGCGAGCGGCATGTTGCCGATGGCATGCGCGAGATCGATCCCGACCACGGAGCCGGCACGACGCGCCGCACGCGCGATTCTGCCGCCATCGAAGGCCTGCCCGGTTCTGTACTGCACCCCGGGCCACAGGACGAGCGCCACCTCGGCACCGTGCTCCTCGAGGTATGCCTCGATCGATTCCTCCGGGATGGTGTCCGTGCCTGCGGGCGGGGACAGCTCGATCAGCGCGTCGCCGATGTCGAGTCCGTGCCAGGCGATCTGCGAAGCCACGGCATGCCGATCGGAGGAGAACGCGCCGGCCTCGATGAGGATGCGGCGCCTCTGGCCGCTCGGGCGATAGAACGCCGCGAGCAGCAGATGCAGGTTCACCGTCAGCGAGCTCATCGCCACGACTTCCCCGGGACGCGCGCCCGTGAGGCTCGCAAGGCCGCCACGGAGATTCTCGTCATAGGGGATCCAGGGTCGGTGCGCATGCTCGTGCCCCAGGGCCGCGAGTCGTGCCCAATCGTCCAGCTCCTCCATGACGATCCCACGTGCCGCAAGCGGCATGAGGCCAAGGGAGTGCCCGCACAGGTACACGAGTGTCTCGCCGCGGACGCCACGAGGCATTGCAAAACGCTCACGAAAGTCACGCAGCGGCTCCGCCTCGTCCAGACGGTGGGCAAACTCCAGTGTCGGCTCGTAGGTCATGACATGCGCTCAGGTCGCCAGCCGATAAAGCAACGGCCGACTGGGTACGGCATCGCCGTTGATTGCCGGCACTTGTAGCTGCAGGAGATATGGGCCGTCGGTGCCGTCGTCCGGGACATACGCCAGTTCCGTGATAGTGCACCGCGATCGCGTCGCGCTTGCCAGGGCCGCTTCCCCCGGCGAGAGCCCGAAGAAAAGCCGGTGCGCCGTCAGGCGGCCCGCGTCGTGCCCGCGGTCGATCGAGGGCAGATCCACCACCAGATGTTCGATGCCTTTCGCCACCAGGTGTTGCGCTGCCTCGCGCGTGAGGTACGGGGGAGTGATATCCGTGTAATCGCGCGTGCGCTTCCCGGCGTCGTTGGGAAGAGTGCGGATCACCAACGCGCGCGGGGTGAATGGCAACTCGGGCCACGCCGTCTGCAGCGCACTGCGCGTCACCACGCGATCCTCGGCTTGCGGCGCCGGATCCGAGCTTTCCGCCGTCTGGCCGGCCGGCACCGGCTTCACCGATAACAGCAGTGCCGGCAGCAGGCCGCGCGGCACGATGCGCTGTGCGTGCAGCGGCTCCCGTGTCAGGTGGCCCGCGCTCTCGGTGTGAGTGCCGTTGCAATGGGGAATCACCGTGATGGAGTCACAGTTGCAGCTCGCGCCGTGTGTCACCGATCCGGAGAAGCCCGGGACCGAGTAGGGGCGCGAGCTGGCGCGTGGCGCGCCGAAGTGCCGCACCTGCGCCGCTTCGAAGTCGATCTCCAGGCTGAGGTCGAACGGCCGCGAAAGGTCGACCAGGACCTCACTTCCGTCCAGCTGCAGGCGGGCATTCAACCGGGGCGCTCCAGCACCGTGCCGCAGCGGGTGCATGTGCGCTCTTCCCGGCTGGCGTAGAAGCGCTCGAACACCGGCGGGAGCTCCTTCTCGATGTCGGTCAGCTCGATGAATTCCTCGTGCAGCAGGTTGCCGCAGCGCTCGCAGTACCACTGGAAACCGTCGCGCTCCCCGGGCCTGCGCTGTCTCTCGACCACGAGGCCCACCGTGTTGGCGGGCCGCCGCGGGGAATGCGGCATGTTCGGCGGGATCAGCAGGACCTCTCCCTGGCGTATCGGCACATCCACCGGGCGGCCATCCTGCATGGTCTTCAACACGATGTCGCCCTCGAGCTGATAGAAGAATTCCTGTCCCGGGTCGACGTGATAATCCTGGCGCGAGTTGGGACCGCCGATCACCATGATGATGAAATCGCCGTCCTCGAAGACTCGCTTGTTGCCCACCGGCGGCTTGAGAACGTGCCGGTGCTGATCGATCCAGCGGTGAAGGTTGAATGCTTGCAGGGGCTTCATGCCGAGCTCCTCACTCATCAGGCGATTGATAACCGGCGCACGACACCGCGATCGGTGAGGGTCCGCCGGACCCCTTGGCGTCGAGATCGATCGCCGTGAGCGTGCCGCCCCACACGCAACCGGAGTCGAGACCGATGACATCATCGCGCATGACCAGCCCCAGCGCCGACCAGTGACCGAAGACGACACGAGTGCCCTGCGTATGGCGGCTCTCGACATCGAACCAGGGCAGCCACGAAGAACCGGCCGGCGGAGGCTTGCCCTTGAGACGCAGGTTGATACGTCCTTCTTTTGTGCAGACACGCATTCGTGTCAGCACGTTGATGGCGAACCGCAAGCGATCCGGACCCTCGAGATCCGCGCTCCAGAGGTCCGGCTCGTCACCGTACATGTGATCGAAGAGATGACGCGGATCATCGCGCAGTGCGAGCTCGACCTCGCGTGCCAGGGTCAGCGTCGTCTCCACCGTCCACTGTGGTACGACGCCGGCGTGTACGAGGAGATCTCCCGCCTCGAAATGTGCCAGTGGCCGGGTCGCGAGCCACTCGAGCAGGATGTTGCGGTCGGGCGCCTGCAGGATTTCATTCAGCGTGTCGGAGCGGCGGGCTGGGCGACAGCCACAGGCGACGGCCAACAGGTGCAGGTCGTGGTTGCCGAGAACGACGACCACGTTGTCGCCGAGGGCGCGCACGAAGCGCAGCGCCTCGAGCGATTGCGGGCCGCGATTCACCAGGTCGCCGACCAGCCACAGCCGGTCGCGGTCCGCGGAAAAGCTTATGCGGGTGAGGAGCGCGCGCAATTCATCGCAGCAGCCCTGGATATCGCCGATGGCGTAGCGGCTCACTGCAGGATTCCGGGTATGGCCAACCGGAAGGGCGGGATGGGCGCATCGAAGTGCTGTCCGTCGGCGTCCACCATCTGATAGCTCCCTTCCATGGTTCCTACCGGCGTTTCGAGCACCGCACCGCTCGAATAGCGAAAGCCCTGGCCCGGCTCCAGGTGAGGCTGCTCGCCGACGACACCCTCGCCGCGAACTTCCTTCACCCGCCCATTTGCGTCGGTGATGATCCAGTGTCGGGTCAGCAGCCTGGCCGCGCGCTGACCCTCGTTGCGGATGGTGATGGTGTACGAGAAGACATATCGCTGCTCGCTCGGGCTCGACTGCTCGTCGAGGTAGCTCGTCGTGACCTCGACACGGATCATGTGCGGCTCCTGGCTCATGCGCTCGATTTTACCCGGGCGCGGTCTTGCCGACCCGCACCGCCAGCACGTCGCAGGGCGCGGCGTGCAGGACGGTGTCTTCGGTGAAATTCACCAGAATCGACAAACCGTGGCGCTCGCGGCTGCCGAGCACGATGAGATCGACTTGTCGCTCGCGGGCGACCCTCACGACCTCCGCTTTGACGTTTCCGGACTCCACGCGTTGCACGGCGCCCGGCAGCTGCAGTTCTTCCGCGAGCGCCGTGAGGCGCTGGCGCGCGCGCACGAGCAACTCTTCCTCTATGCGCACGGCGGGCATGATGGTCTCGCCCATCGGCTCCACCGCCATGAATTCCACCACGTGCAGCAGCTCCAGCTCCCCGCCGACAGTTGCCGCGAGATCGCGGGCGCGCCGGCCGATCTGCAGGCTGTCCTCGGTCAGGTCGACCACGAGCAGGATGCGACGATAGGGATACTTGGACATGGGCCGGCCCTCGAAACTGGTTGCCAATGGGCACAGGGGGTGCCCGCTGAATCCTAACTCAGGCGGACGGCAGCTTCACCTTGCCTGCGATGGCATTGAAGAGGGCCGGGGAGACCGTCTCCGGGCGGGTCCCCGGATCCACCCCGCAGGCTTCGATCTGCTCCGCGGTGGCGAGTCCGCGCAGGGCATTGCGCAGCGTCTTGCGACGATGCGAGAAAGCCGCCGCGACGACGGCGGGGAACGCCGGGCAGAGCGGGAATGCCGGAGCGGTGCGGATCACGAGCCGCGCGACGGCCGACCACACCTTCGGCGGTGGCCGGAAGGCCCCTGGGCCGACATCGAACAGCCGCTCGACCTCGACCCACGGAGAGAGCATCACCGTGAGGCGTCCATACGCGCGATCACCGGGAGGGGCAGCCATGCGCGCGATCACCTCGCGCTGCAACATCACGTGCAGGTCAAGGATGTCGCCCACGCTACGCAGTAAGTGGAAGATGAGCGGCGTGGAGATGTTGTAGGGAAGGTTGCCGACGACACGCAATCTGCGGCCGCGCCGGCGCGCGAGGGCACTGAAGTCGACCTGCAATGCATCCTCATTGTGCAGGTGGAAGCGTGGGTCGCCGCCCCATTCCGCGTGCAGTAGCGCGGCGAGATCGCGATCGATCTCGATCGCATCTAGCGCGCCACAGTCGGACTCGAGCAGACGGCGGGTGAGGGCGCCGCGGCCGGGCCCGATCTCGACCACGGCATCGCCGCTTTGTGGCGCAATCGCGGCGGCGATCCGCTCGATCACGGCCGGATCGTGCAGGAAGTGCTGGCCGAAGCGCTTTCTGGGCCTGTTCTCGCGGCCTGCCGGAGGCATTACGCGGTCCGCGACGCGAGCTGCACCGCGAGGTCGATAGCGGCCGCCATGCTTCCCGCGTCCGCCAGGCCCGTGCCTGCGAGGTCGAGTGCGGTGCCGTGATCGACTGACGTGCGCAGGATCGGCAGGCCGAGCGTCACATTCACGGCACTCTCGAATCCGGAGTGCTTGATCACCGGCAGGCCCTGGTCGTGGTACATGGCGAGCACCACGTCGAAATCGGCGAGCACGCGCGGCACGAAGGCGGTATCCGCGGGCAAAGGGCCCGAGATCCGCAAACCCCGCTCGCGCATGCGCGCCAGCGCCGGCGTGATGACCCTGATCTCCTCATCGCCCAGGTGGCCGCTTTCACCGGCGTGGGGATTGAGGCCGCAGACGGCGATTCGCGGCCGCTCGATACCCCACCATCGGGCGAGATCCCGGTCGAGGATCGCCAGCACCTCGCAGAGCAAGTCGGCGGTGATGGTGTCACTCACGCGCGCCAGCGGCAGGTGGGTCGTCGCAAGCGCGACGCGCAGAGATGCGGTCGCCAACATCATCACCGGCCGTGGTGCGTGTGTGCGCTCGGCCAGAAACTCCGTGTGGCCCGTAAAGGGGATACCGGCGTCATTGATCACGCCTTTATGCACAGGCGCGGTGACGATGGCGGCGAATTCGCCGCTGACAGCGCCGTCGCAGGCGCGGTCCAGAAGGTGCAGGACGTATGGGCCGTTACGCGCATCGAGTTGGCCTGCCACGACGGGCGCCCGCAGCGGATGATGCTCCACCGCCAGCGTCCCGGGTATGTGTCGCGAGGACGACTTGTCGTATGGGCGCAGCTTGATATCGAGCCCGAGGGCGCGTGCACGCTCGGTCAGCATATCCCGATCACCCAGACAGACGAGGTCGCAGTCGCGCGGCTGTGCCGCGATGGCGAGGCACACGTCCGGGCCGATGCCGGCAGGCTCTCCCGAGGTCAGCGCGATGCGCGGCACACGCAGGCCCCCGGCCGATCAGCCCGTCATGACCTTGACGTACGCGTCATCCCGCAGGTGCTGCAGCCACAGCTCCGTGTTCTCGTCTGCCTTGCTGGCGCGGATTGCCTCCATCGCATTCAACCGTACGACTTCCTGCGTCGCGTCGTGATTGCGCCGGCCGAGGAGCTGCGCGATGTGCCAACCGAATTGCGACTTGAACGGCTGGCTGATGTCGCCGACTTTGAGCTGCGCGACCTGCGCCGAGAAGCTCGGATCGAAGACATCGGGACTTTCCCAGCCGAGATCGCCGCCTTCCGAGGCGGAGCCGGGGTCCTGCGAGGCGGCCGCGGCCGCGACCGCAAAGCTCTCGCCGGCCAGGATCTTCTGCCGGATCTGATCCAGCCGCTGCCGCACGGTCGCATCGTCCTGCAGAGAGGTGGTCTTGAGGAGAATGTGGCGCACGTGGATCTGCTCCACGATGTCCTTCTTCTGCGGGCTGCGCACCTGGTTGAGCCTGACGATATGGATTCCGGTCGGCGTGCGCAGCGGAGCGCCGACCTGACCGGCTTTGAGACCCAGGATCAGGTTGGAAAGAAAGGTCGGCAGCTCCGATCCCTGCCGCCAGCCGAGCGAGCCGCCCTGCAGCGCGTCCTCGCTGTTGGAATAGGCGACCGCGAGCTTGCCGAAGTCCTCGCCTTTGCTGGCGCGACGGTAGACATCGTCGGCCCGCTGCTGTGCCTGAGCGATCTGGTCCGGGGTGGCGTTCGGCGGCACCGAGATCAGGATATGCGAAACGTTGTATTCCTCATTGGTGGCGGGCGCCTTGGCCTGCTTCGTGAGGAACTGGTCGATCTCCCGGGGCGTGACCACGATGCGCTGCAGCACGTCGCGCTGTCGCAGCAGCCCGAGCGTGAGCTGCTGGCGCATCTCCTCGCGGTAGCTCGCATAGTCGATGCCCTGCTGTGCGAGTACGCTCGGCAGGTTGGAGAAGGGGATATTGTTGCGCTTGGCCACATCCGAGAGCGCCGCGTTCAGCTGATCCTCGGAGATCGTGATGCCGTCGCGATCCGCCTGCTCCAGCTCGATCCGCTGCAGGATCAGGCGATCGAGCACCTGCTTGCGCAGCACGCTATCCGGCGGCAGCGCCATGTTCTGCGCCTGCAGGCGGCTCGTCACTTCCTGCATCTGCGCGTCGACCTCGCTCTCCATGACCACGCCGTCATTGACGATGGCGGCGATACGGTCGAGCAAGGTGCCCTGGGTGGACAGATCACGGGTCTGGGCCTGCGCCGTGCCGTGGAAGGCCAGCGCGCCGAGAAGCAGCACCACCATGGAAGTGGGCCAGGAGAAAATCCGCCGCATGCGCTCTTTCGTCCTCGTGGAATGGCCGCTCACTGGGGGGCCAGGAGTGACCGGGAATTCGATTCCGGCGGAGTGTAGCCGGGAATGGCCTCGATGAGAGAGGTATCCGAAGCCGATCCGACACTTGCGAGCCCCGTGAGTTCCAGCTGCAGCCAGATCCCGGTGTCCTGCGCGCCCGTGCGGGCAGTGCTGGTCAGGGGTCGGGCGCCGACGTAGCGGCGGGCGCCGAGGCGCACGCTCCAGCAGCAGGCTCTGTACTGAAAGCCTGCAAAGCTCTCGAGCGCGCCGTGGTCCGCCAGGGAGTAAACCTCCCGGGCGAAGATGTCCCAGGATTTGGCCACCGGCCAGGCGCTCGAAAGCTCCACCTGCGACACATTGCAACTCGGCGTCACGGGGGTGCCGCAGAGCGGCGGGCTGCCCGTCGTCTGCGGCGGATAGTATCCGGTCGCCACGGCCGCTTCCTCGAGGATGCCGCGCTCGAAACGATAACCCAGGTTCACGACCCGATCGGGTGCGGGACGATACTGGATCTCGATCTCGCCGCGCTGCGACTGCGATGTCTGCGGGTCCCATTGCAGTGCGCCATCCGCGCTCCAGTTCTGGAAGGCGGTGAGCGCGAGCTGAGCCACCAGGTCCGAGCGCCGGTCCGTGCGCTGCACTTCGGTGGGCAGGGTCACACGGGGCGTCGTGAAATAGAATTCCTGTCCGAACGTGGCGGTCAGATATTGCCGGCCGTCGATGGCATTGAGCAGCCGCGTCGTCACGCCGAGGCTCACCTGATTCGCATCCCCCACGCGATCCGTCCCGACGTAGCGATTGGTCCGGAAGAGCTCCACCGGATCGAGGTCGGGAACCGCTGTATCGAACACGGGTAGCTGCGACTGGTCGCGGTACGGCACGTAGAGATACATGGCGCGCGGCTCCAGGGTGACCGTGCGCTGGTCGTGGGAGCCGGCGGCGCGCTCGAGCTCGAGGCCCGTGTCCAGGCTCGCGATCGGCAGCGCCCGCGAGGGCTTGGCCGGCTCTCCCGGCACGGTGTTCGACAGTTGATACTGTGTGGCGCGATAGCCGACGGACGGCCGCAGGAAGTAGCCGGGTCCGACGAAATTGAGCGAAGTCCTGGGATAGAGATCGAGCCGCCAGCCGGTGACCCCGGTCGAGCGCTGGAAGTCGACCGCTTCCGAATCGAAACCGTAACTCACCAGTGCGCCGGGTCCCCAGCCGTAATCGGAGCTGATCGTGAGGTCCGGTACCCGCGCATAGGGGCGCTGATCGAGCGCCAGCGTGCTGTCGATCGTCTGGTACTGCTCGGCCATGCCGGCGATGTTCCAGTGCAGGTCGCGGTAGGAAAGAATCGCACTCCGATCGAGGAACGGGGTGCTCGTGCCTTCGGGTCCGGTCGAGAAATCCTCGAAGTACTGCGTGTCGCTGACGTTCTCCCCATCCAGCGTCAGCCGCAGGCCATCGGGCAGGTCGGTGATGTTGACGAGCTTTACGCGGCTGCGGTTCGAATGGTAGACGGCATCGTCCGGCAAATAGTCCCAGGTGAGCTCGCCGTGCTCCTGTTGTGAGAGATAGCGAACGTCGCCACCGACGTCTGGTCCGCGGCGACTGTATTCCGTGGGCTGGAAAGTGAAATCTGCGTTCGGAGCGATGTTCCAGTAGTAAGGGACCGAGATCTCCGCGCCACTGGTGGAGCTGTCGCCGAGCACCGGAAAGAGAAAGCCGCTCTTGCGGACGTTACCGAGCGGAAACGACACCCAGGGCAGGTAGAGAACGGGCACGCCCTTGAAGTCGATTTGCGCATCGCGGCCGGTGCCGACCTTCTTCTTGGTGTCGAGAACGATCTTCTTGGCGCGCAACACCCAGGACTGATCGTTGACCGGGCAGGTGGTGAACGTGACATGCGCGAGGCGCATCATTCCCTGTGGGCTGAGTTGCATTTCCCTGGCGGCACCGCGCGCCGAGCGCTGCATCAGGCTGAAGCTCGCCGACTCGATCTGTGCCCCCGTGATGGGGGAGTAGCTGCCGCCGGAGCCGGTGATGTGCGCGACCGGATCGGTGTAGTCGATGCCGCCCTGGGTGCGCAGCGAATTGTTGCTTCTGTTGTATTCGACGTGATTTCCCTTGATCGTGCGACTTCCCTGGCGCACCACCACGTGCCCGCTCAGGGTCAGCACGCCGTTCTCGCCGACCATGCGATCGCTTCGGATGCTGACCGGCCCCCCGGCTGCGAGCGACTTCTCGGCTGCCGAGGAGCCGCGGCCCGTGGGGCGGCGGGCGGAGGGCGTTGCCGGAGCTGTCTGCGGCGCCGGGCTCGCCGCGGGACCGGGCGGATCCGCGTGCACGAGCGGGATGAAGCCGCCGAACGACAGCAAGGCGGCTAAGAATGGGCTCCGACGCGACATGTGGGGCGGCATTATAATGGTCAGATGCCTGAGAACGATGCGCGTCTCGCGCTCCTGCAGGGTTGGCTGGTGCGCGACCTCGGTCTGCGTCCGGCGCGCATCGAGCGCGCATCGAGCGATGCCAGCTTTCGGCGCTATTTTCGTGTGGTGTGCGACGATTGCACTCTCGTGGCGATGGACGCCCCACCCCCGGCGGAGGACGTCCGGCCCTATCTGCACGTGACGGCACTGCTCGAGCCGCTCGGCATCCACGTGCCGCACATATTCGAGGTCGACGCGGCGCGGGGATTCGTGCTGCTCGAAGATCTGGGCAGTACGCACTACCTCGCTCAGCTCGACGCTGGCGGCGACCCGCGGATCCTCTATGGCGATGCGCTGCAGGCGCTCGCGGAGATCCAGTTGCGCGGCGCAGCACCGGCCGCGGAGCTGCCGCCCTATGACCGTGCGCCGCTCGCCCGCGAGCTGGCGCTGATGCCCGAGTGGTTCCTCGACCGGCACCTCGCGCTGCAGCTCACTGCCGAGGAGCGGGAAACGATCGTCGCGGCGTTCGAGTTCCTGATCGGCGAGGCGCTGTCGCAGCCCGAGGTATTCGTGCATCGCGACTATCACTCGCGCAACCTGATGGTGGTTGGGGAGCGCAATCCCGGCGTGATCGATTTCCAGGACGCCTTGCGCGGCCCGGTCGGCTATGATCTGGTCTCGCTGTTGAAGGATTGCTACATCTCGTGGCCGCGGGAGCGTGTCCTCCAGTGGGTGAGCGGCTATCGCTCGCTGCTGCAGGCGCGCGGCGGGCGTGTCGGTGGCAGCCCGACACAGTTCCTGCGCTGGTTCGACCTCATAGGTGTGCAGCGGCACATCAAGGTCCTCGGCATCTTCGCGCGCCTCTGGTACCGCGACGGCAAGCCGGGGTATCTGCGCGACCTGCCGCTGACGCTCGACTACGTGCGCGAGACCTGCCTTCTCTATCCGGAGCTCGCAGACCTTTCCAGGTTTCTCGAGACCCGGGTCGCTCCCGAGCTGCCGCGCGCCAATGAGCGCGTGGCCCGGCAAACGGCGCAGCCGGCGTGACCGGGTCGCGGGCAGTGCGCCCTCGCCACGCCATGTTGCTCGCGGCGGGACGCGGCGAGCGGCTGCGGCCGACCACCGACAGCCTGCCGAAGCCCCTGGTCGAGATTGCCGGTAAACCGCTCATCGTCTACCACCTCGAGGCGCTGGCACGGGCCGAGCTCAGGGACGTGGTCATCAATCTCTCCTGGCTCGGCGAAAAGATACGCGGCGCTCTGGGTGACGGCAGCCGCTATGGCGTGCGCATCGCGTACAGCGAGGAGGGACCGGTGCCGCTCGAGACCGGCGGCGGCATTCATCGCGCCCTGCCTCTACTCGGTCAGGCTCCCTTTCTGGTGGTCAATTCCGATGTCTGGACCGATATCGATTTCGGCCGCATTCCGCCGCTGGAGGAAGGTGCCGATGCGCGGCTGCTGCTGGCGCCGAATCCGCCGCACCATCCGCGCGGCGACTTCGGTCTGGAGAATGACTTCGTGGTGGAGCGGGAGGCCGACCGCTTGACCTACACCGGCATCGGGGTATACCGGCCCGAGCTCTTTGCGGGCTGCGCACCGGGAAAGTTTCCGCTGCTGCCGCTGCTGCGGCGCGCGATCGCGGCGCGACGTCTGCGCGGCGAGGTTTATCGGGGAGAATGGCTCGACATCGGCTCGCCTGACCGACTGGCGTGGCTGGACGCCAGAGAGCGGGCCGCTCGCGGTACTTGAGCGGCCCAGCGGAGCCAGTGGCGTAAAATAGCGGTCATGCCCAGTCTCAAAGACATCGCCATCGTCGCCGACGGTGTGCCCGCACCGCGAGAAGCTCCCCGCAGCGGGGAAAAATATCTTACGCCTCAAGGATTTACAGCAATTCGGGACGGCATCAAGGGGTCGGCCACGGCCGGCGGCTGGGCGCCCGGGTCGCCGGCGCGCACCGGCAAGCCCGCATGGTTACGCGCCAGAGCGCCATCGGGCACGGGCTTCCAGGCGGTCAAGGGGATAGTCAAGGAGCATCGCCTCGCCACGGTGTGCGAAGAGGCGAAGTGCCCGAACATCGGCGAATGCTGGAACGCGGGCACCGCCACGATCATGCTGATGGGAGCCGTCTGCACTCGCGCCTGTCGCTTCTGCTCCGTCGATACCGGCAATCCGCATGGCTGGCTGGATCCGGAGGAGCCGGCGAACGCCGCCAGCAGTGTCGAGCTGATGAAGCTCAAGTACGTAGTGCTGACTTCCGTCGACCGCGATGACCTGCCTGACGGCGGCGCCGCACACTATGCCGCCTGTATCCGGGCCATCAAGCTTCGCAATCCCAACACCGCAGTTGAGGCGCTGACGCCGGACTTCCAGGGAGTGCTCGCGGACGTCGCGACCGTCGTCGACTCAGGCTTGGATGTCTTCGCGCAGAACGTGGAGACGGTGCGCCGCCTGACGCATCCGGTCAGGGATCCGCGCGCCGGCTACGAGCAGACGTTGCGGGTGCTCGCGCATGCGAAGCAGCGCAAGCCTGCCGTGTTGACCAAAAGCAGTCTGATGCTCGGCCTGGGCGAAACCGGCGCGGAAATCGAAGAGACGCTGGCAGACCTGCGCGCGGCCGGTGTTGACATCGTCACTCTCGGCCAGTATCTGCGCCCAACCGTCAATCACCTGCCCGTTGAGCGATATGTCACCCCAGCGGAGTTCGACCGCTACCGTGAGTATGCACTTTCACGCGGCTTCCTCGAGTGCGTTTCCGGACCTCTGGTGCGCTCCAGCTACCGCGCGGAGCAGGCGCTGAACCGCAACAACGCGGGCCTCGACAACAAGAAGGCGGTTTGAGCCCCATCGTGCGCAAGCTCGGGCTCGCGGAGTACGAGCCCACCTGGCGCGCCATGCAGCGCTTCACCGATGAGCGCGCCGCGGACACCGCCGATGAGATCTGGTTCCTGGAGCATCCGCCGGTATTCACGCTCGGCATGAATGCCAGCCCGGATCATGTTCTCAGCGCCGGCGACATCCCCGTCGTACAGATCGATCGCGGCGGCCAGGTCACTTATCACGGCCCCGGCCAACTCGTCATTTACCCTCTCGTGGACCTGCGGCGTGCGGCTCTGAGTGTGCGTGACATCGTGACCGCGCTGGAACGCAGCGTCATCGACTATGCCGCAGAGCTCGGGATCGCGGCCGAGTGCCGCAGGAAGGCGCCGGGCGTCTATGTGGATGGCCGCAAGCTGGCGAGCGTCGGTATTCGTGTGCGCCGCGGCGCCAGCTACCACGGGGTGGCGCTCAACGTCAGTGCCGACCTCGAGCCGTTCCGTCGCATCAATCCCTGCGGCTATCCCGGTCTGGAGATGACCCGACTGGCCGATCACAGCCCGGTCAATTCCGTAGCTGTCGTCGCCGAAGCAATGCAGCCGCACCTGATGAGGCACCTGTACGGACGTCCATAACCGATCTGTCACCGTCTCCCGACTGACGGCATAACTGCGTCCGTTCCACTATTGCCAGCTATCCTCCAGAGGAATGGCAATGCAACTCATCCACAAGAAGCTGCCTCGAGTGGCCGTGCTCGTCACGGCAGCCCTCGCCATTGGCGTCATCTGCGGCTGCTCCCGCCCCGCCGCGTCCGGGGTGACGCTCCTCAATGCTTCGTACTCACCGACACGCGAGCTCTATGGCGACTACAACGCCGCTTTCGAGAAATATTGGAAGGCCAAGACCGGCCAGACCGTGCACGTGAACATGTCCTACGGCGGCTCGGAGCTGCAGGCGCGCTCCGTGGCGGAAGGCCTTGGAGCCGATGTAGTCACGCTGGCCCTGGCGGCGGACATCGATGTCATCGCGCAGCAGGCAAAGCTGCTGCCGCTCAACTGGCAGACGCGCCTGCCGCGGGACAGCTCTCCGTATACCTCGACGATCGTTTTGCTCGTGCGCAAAGGTAATCCGAAGAACATCCACGACTGGAGCGATCTGACCAGGCCCGGCGTCTCGGTCATCACGCCCAACCCGAAGACTTCCGGCGGCGCACGCTGGAACTTCCTGGCCGCGTGGTCATGGGCGCTGAAGCAGCCTGGAGGCAGTGAGGCGGGCGCCAAAGCTTATCTCCACGACCTGTTCCAACACGTTCCGGTGCTGGATACGAGCGCTCGCGCCGCTACGACGACCTTCGTGCAGCACGGACTCGGCGACGTACTCATCGGCTGGGAGAACGAGGCATTGCTCGCCATTCGTGAGAAGCCGGGCGACGGACTCACCATCGTGTACCCGTCCGTCAGCATCCTCGCGGAACCGCCGGTCGCGGTCGTGGACCAGTACGCCCTGCAGCATGGCCAGCGGCCGCTCGCGACAGCCTATCTGCAGTATCTCTACGGCAGGGAGGGGCAGGAGATCATCGCCCGCAATTTCTACCGGCCGCGCGACCCGCAAGTCGCGGCCGAGTTCGCCAAGCAGTACCCGAAGATCGAGCTCGCGACCATCGCCGATTTCGGCGGCTGGTCGAGCGTGCAGCAGAAGTTCTTTGCCGACGGCGGCGTGTTCGACGAGATCTATTCCAAGGGTCAATGAAGGGCCGCCTGCCTGGGCAGCCAGGCGGATTCCGGCTCCTGACGCCGGTGGCCTCTGAGCGCTGTGCCGACGAGCCGCTCAGCGAGGCGCCCGGCGTGCTCGCGCAGTTCCGGCACGGCGGTCGCTTCCCAGTCCCTGGCTCGCAGCCACGGACCTATGTAGGAGAGACCTTCGACGATGTGGCCGTCGGCGCCCACGACCTGGCCGTCGGCAAGCACCTGGATACCGAGCTCGAGTGGGTCCGCCGCGATGAGGCCACTCGAGAGCAGCGACTGCACCAGCATGTTGGGTGATCGGGACGGCCGGTAGTCGGGACCGGTGCAGTTGAATATCTGCCCGACGACGACTCGCTCGCGTTGGTCGGTGTTTCTCGGTCGCCAGGTGACTTCGATGCCACCGCGCCTGATGCTTGCGCTCTCGATGGTGCCTGCCCGGACGATGAGCCTGCCGGCATCCCGCAGTCGTTGCAGCTCCACCGCCGCCGCGGGCGGAAGCCTGTGGCGATGGACATCCCATATCGGGCGTACGTGCCGCAGGAATTGCTGCCTGTCGGCGATGCCGAGACCCGCCCAGAGCCGCGGTGCGATCCTGCGCACGGCGTTGATGACCTCGCGCCAATCGCCGCCCGCTCCATCCACCTGGCGACAGAGTGTGCGTACGACACGCACCAGCGCGCGCAGGGAGCCCGCCGAAGCGCGAATCGTCGCAGCCGCATCGGTGGGCAACGCCGCCCGGTTGAAAGCAGTTTGCGGCTGTGGCAGGCGGCCATGGCGCGATAGCGCGAGGATCTCGGGAGGCTCGGGGCCACGAAATGCAAGACGCAGAGCGACATCGGCCATGGTGAGTCCGGTGCCGAGCAGAAGAACGCGCCGAGGTGCTGCTGTGGGCTTCACTTCCGGCCAGGCGCTCCAGGGATCATTCACATAGCCATGCGTTGCGCGAAGCGCCCGCAGCGCCGGCAGGCGCGCGGGGCTCGGATTGCCCAGCGCGAGAACGACCTCGTCCGCGAAAAGGAGATGACCGTCGTCGAGATCGATCCGCCAGGAGTGAGCACGGCCGTGAAGCTGCGTGAGCCGCCTGGCGCGTCCCCAGATGCGGGCGCACTCCACCACCGAAGCCTCGATCGCATCCTGCAGGGTCGCCGAAAGGTAACTGCCATAGAGTGCCCGGGAGAGAAAGTCCTGCGCGCCGACCGGCTTGCCCTGCCGTCTGGCGAAGTCGACGAGCCCGGCAGGCCGCGTGACATCGAGTGACATCTGACCCGCTGGCACGTTGAGCAGGCAATCGCGCTGCTCGGCGGAGTAGGCCAAGCCGGCGGTCATCTCCGCCTGATCGTCGAGCAGCACGACCCGTATGGGCGTGCGCGCATGTCTCAGCAGATGGATGGCCGTCGCCGTTCCCGAGAATCCGGCACCGATGATTACGATGGTTCGCATATGCTCGAGCCTC
Source organism: Steroidobacteraceae bacterium (assembly GCA_036489335.1). GTDB lineage: Bacteria > Pseudomonadota > Gammaproteobacteria > Steroidobacterales > Steroidobacteraceae > 13-2-20CM-66-19. Next base: position 74,541 of record DASXFY010000019.1, on the reverse strand, counting down.
CGTCTTATTGCGCGGGACGCAGGAGTGCGGGCGTCAGATGATTGAGGTTTGGAAGATGGGTCCGCCAGATCTCCCAGCACTCCACGACCTCATCGCGGGATGCCGCTCTTTGTCGATACACATCTATCGTCAGCGGGATGTAATGAGCGTCATCAGCGCTGGCCAGCGCAAGCTCGCCATCTTCCAGGTTGGTTCTTATCAGGCTGTAGGGCAACCATGCGAGCCCCAGCCCGGTGAGAGCGCCGGCCCGCAATGTTTCCGCGTGGGCGCTCTTCGCGTGCGCCACCAGCCGATCGGCAATGCGTGAAAACGCCGCATGGCTTCGCAATAACCTGCCGAGATGCGATTCCTCCGTGTATCCCAGGTAGGGCAAAGGGCGTCTGGAGGCATGCGAGATCGCATAGTAAGGCTCGCCGCCCCGCGCGGCCGGTACGCTGACCGGGACCAGGTAGTCGGTGCCGAGCGTGAGCTTGGAATGCTCATCGCGATCGAGCGCAACGCGATGCACGGGGCTGCCATAGCAGAGGAAATAGTCGCTTTCGGCGCGCTCGTATTGCGACAGCGCCTCGCCGAAGTTGTTGGCGGTGACGTGCAGGCAGACTGCCTGGCTGGCCAGCTTCTCATGCAGCAGCTTCGATAGTGCCGGTACGAATGTGGCCGACAGCGAGTGCGTGGACGAGACGTATATGTTCTTGGCGTCGATGCCGCTCTTCGTGACGGCGCGCCGCGCGGAATTCAGCAGCGTCACGATCCGCGATGCCGTCTCCCTGAATGACTGCCCGGCGCTGGTGATCCCGAGCGGATTCGTTGAGCGGTCGAGCAGCGCTCCGGCTCCCAGCCAGATCTCGAGCGCCTGCAGGTGCTTGCTGAGTGCCGATTGCGTCAGGAAGCGCTTGCGCGCGGCCTCGGTGAAGCTACGCGTCTCGCACAGAGTCAGGAAGTCTTCCAGCCATTTGACGTTCATGCAGCTCACGCCGATCAGGGTGAGCGCACAGTCTCCCGGCGCCGACGTAGCAAGTCAGTCGAGGCGGGGTTTCGTATCGGTTACGGCGAAGCGCCGCGCGCAATCGCCGGCGGCCCTGCCGCCCGGAGAGCCTTGGGTTGGCTTTCCGAACGGCAGGCGCCGGGCTGCCTATTTCTGATAGGGGTAGTAGCGGAAGGAAGCCATGCCGACGAACATGTTGGCTTCCGGAGCTCCGCCTTTGCCGTTGAAGGCGTCGCGCTGCAGGTACTCGCCTTCGACGCCAAACTGCAGGTTGCCGAGCCTGCCCTGGTAGTACTTCCACCAGAAGCCGCCGGTCACGTCATCGATCGACTTCGTGTTGCCGAGACAGGTCCCGGTGAGGGCCTCGCATCCTGAATTGTCGAATTCCGGCGCTCCGTACCCATAAGTGGCGGTGCCGACGGTGAAGTAAGTCGAGCTCTCCTTCTCCCGGCCGGCGTAGGCGTAGATGCTGAGCCGATCGGTCGGGGTAAGAGTGACTCCGATCAGGGCCTCGTACTCCTTGATCGGGGCGAGCTCGCCCGTCGGCTTCATCGTGACATCGGGCAACTGCGCCGAGCCGTATCGGCCGATGCCCTTGCCGGCGAGGGCGCTCAGCTGAAACGTCAGCAGCTTCGGCAGAATCGGCAGGATCATGCCGCCGCCGACGCCGCCGCCAGATGCGGTTGAGCTCGACCTGGCGATGCTGGAGCGGAATTCGCGGCCCAGGCCGTAGACCTCGTAGTGCCCGAAGCCGGGGTCGAAGGCCGCTTTGATGACCACGTCCGGCGCGACATCATCCGTGTAGTTGGTGGTGTTGTTCTCGAGCCCCGCCGAGTCACCGGAGTTCTGGTAATTGACGCTCCCCGGGGGGAAAGTCGTACCCGTCGGCAGACCCGCGGCGTTGATGCCGTTCGAGGTCACGGCCTGCGGACTCTCGAGCGAGGCGCCCAGCGAGAACGCCTTGCTGAAGTGCTCGACGACGCGCAGCTGCGGATTGCGGGTCCAGTTGAACCCCGCGACGTACTGGGCATCTATGGTCGTCGGTATGTTCTCATCGCGTACGTTCAGACCATCCTTGTAGAGAGTCACGAGGCTCCAGCTCTGGCCCGCGACCACATCCAGTCCGTAGTCCGTCTGCATCCGGCCATAGAAGTTTCGCATGCGCAGCGTATAGCTATTGCTTTCACGGGAGTTCGAGGTCGTTCCGGAGCTGAGGAAGTCGGTCTCCAGATACGCTTCCGGCTTCAGTCCGTCGAATTCCTCACCCTGGGCGAGGAGCGAGAACCGGCTCTGACGGGCGCTCTCGCGGAACTCCGATACCTGGCTGTTCGCGTTGTTATAGAACGGAATGCCGGTATTGAAGTCCGAGCCGTCGTCCGCCGATTGATTACGGTTGCGATAGATGGTCGCAAGCTCCGTAAAGCCGCCGAACGTGAGCGTCAGGGGGCCCGTCTGGATGGCAGGGGCCGGAGCGGTCGCGGTTTGCGCAAGCGCGGGCGCAGAGACCGCTGCGAGGGAGATCGCGACGGCTGCGGCTATCGCCGCCGGACCGCAGCGCCGTCCGGGAATGTCGTGCGAACGAACGAATTCGATGCTCGTGCGAGTCATCATCAGGCTCCTGATTATTGGTGGAATGGGCCGATGCGCACGATCGGCGGGCATCTGCTGAAGTCCCAATGGCGCCTTTTCCGCCGTCGACCGCGCAGCGAGGCCGTACTGTGCGACCTTTGTGCGACATCCGTATTTCAGAAAGATGACGACTTTGTTACAGCCCACGGCCGGGCCGCCGTCGGGCGGCAGGCCGGCTCGGGGCGGAGGTTCCGGCTCTGTTACACGAGATGAGAGGTTGCCGTCAGTTGCGGCCCGCCTGTGCGATGGCGTAGCGCCACGGCCCACCCGATCAGCTCGAGCGGTGAGGGCAGCTCGCCCGGCAAGCGATAGCGCAACGCGCGGTGGCAGCGCAGATCGAAGTCGATGATCATGGCGAATCTCGGGCCGTTGCGGGCGATGTCCGCGCCTTGAGCGCCCATGCCGAAGTCCGCCAGGGCGGGGTGGGCGGCGAAGTTGCGCCGCTCCAGAGACAACGTGGCGGCGGGGTCCAGCCCGGGCCTGGCGAGCCGCCCGCCCGCCAAAGCCAGTTTCGTCATAAAGCCTCCGTTGCCGCTTTACCCGCCACGACGGCGGACGGGCGGCATCCTGCAATGAGGCCGGTGGCCGAGTCTGTCTCATTTCGGTGACCGATCGGTGTCAGTGCCGGCGGGGTCGCGGCGCGGTGACAAACCGGTTTCAATTCCAACCGGGGACGATTCTCAGCCTAACCAGGATGTTATTTGCGGCGTCATATACTGCGCCGTCAAACTCAACACGCGGAGAGAAGATTGCGCATGAACATCCTGGTCAAGAGCGGCGTGGTCGCCGTGCTCGCGGGCGCGAGCGCTGGTCTCGCGCATGCCGACGCGGTGACGACCACCGGCGGCATCAAAGTCGTATCGTCGAATGGCGATTTCTCGGCCGCCGTCGGCACGCTCGTGCAGTTCGACGCTTACGGCGATGAGAACGACAGCAGCAGCAAGATCGGCAGCGGCGTCGCCAACGGCAGCGCCAATGATGCCTTCAGGTTCCGCCGCGTCTGGATCACTTTGGCCGGGAAGGTATACGGCTTCCACTACCACGTCGACTACGATACCGTGACCGGCGCCCTGGCAAGGGCCTGGCTCGAACACGACCTGTTGCCGCACGGCTCGCTTTTCGTCGGTCAGGACAAGCCCTGGGCCAGCCTGGATGAGATCGCGCGCAATCCCGACACGCCATTTCTCGAGCGCAACATAGTTTCGGCGAGCGGCGTCAACGCGGCGGCGACTTACAGTGACGGCGTATTCTACGAGTGGAGTGACCACGCTTTTACCGACAGTGACAATCTATGGCTTGGAGCCTCGGCGGTCGCCCTGCACAAGCCGTCTGCCAGTGCCGATACCAGCACGCAGGGATCCGCCTACAATGCCCGCATCGCCTACGCGCCGATCGTCGCGAAAGGCGAGTGGCTGCATCTCGGAGCCTCGATCATCGACTCAACCGCCGCCACGGGCAGCACCACAGCCGGCAGCAACGCGCTCACCGCGGCCTATGCGTACGGAAATAGCTTCGACAGCAACGAGAAACTGACGCTCGCCAGTTACCCTGTTTCGAGTACGGGCGCCAGGCCGCATTCGAGATCAGTCAGCGGGGAGCTCGCCGGGGTCTACGGACCGGCATACCTGCAGGCGGAATACGACAACGTCGCATTCCATCAGAGCGGTGAGCCGAACAACACGATTACGGCCTATTCAGTGACTGCAGCGTATACGCTGACCGGCGAGGCGCGCTCCTACAACGCCCAGGACGCGACCTACGGCACAATTACCCCGACGCGCAGCTCCGGCGCGTGGGAAGTCTCGGTTCGCTACGATGAAGCCCGAAACGAGGGTGACGACGGCGTCTACACAGGCCTCGCGCTGGCTGGCGCGAAAGCAGCTCTTGCGACGGCAGACAGAGTCCAGCTCCTCACCGTGGGCCTCAACTACTATCCCAATGATCATATTCGCTTCGTGTTGAACTACGAGCACGGCGAGGCCGATCTCGGCAGGGCCGGGACAGACCGCCCGAATACCATCGGCGCGCGTGCGCAGCTCTGGTTCTGAGGCGCTGGCCGCCGTCAGTCCACAATCAGCTTGTAGCCGGCCCCCGCGGCGGTTTGCAGCCGCTGCGGTGTGGCCGGATCGGCCTCGATCTTCTGCCGCAGGCGATGGACGAGCTGCTTCAAGAGCTGACGGTCGCCGGAGCCGCGGTGACCCCAGACATGCACCAGGAGCCGGTCGGAGCTGACGGTACGGCCCGCATTTGCGAGCAGCATCTGCAGCAGCCGCAACTCCAGCTTGGTGAGGCGGACGGGCTCGGCCTCGCCGATGCGCACCGTATGCTCGTCGGTATCGAGGGTCAGCGTTCCAGACGAGAGAACTGACGCGCTTTCCGTGCCCGCCCGCCGAAGCAACGCCTTGGCGCGCGCCAACAGTGTGCGGGGACTGAAGGGCTTGGTCAGATAGTCGTCGGCACCGAGCTCGAGGGCCCGGACCAGGTCTTCTTCCTCACCGCGCACGGTCAGCATCATGACCGGTACCCGCGAGTTGCGACGGATCGATTCGCAGACCTGAAACCCGCTCGCACCCGGCATATTGATGTCGAGAATGACGAGATCGGGCGCTTCATCGGCGACCGCCCGGATGGCGGCCACCCCGTCCGGTGCCTTGATGACCAGGTAGCCCGCCTGTGTCAGCGTGAAGCCGACCAGGTCACGCAGATCGCGGTCATCGTCCGCTACCAGAATCTTCACGCTGTCACCTCCATTGGTAAGCTCATCGTGAACCGGGTCCGTCCCACCGCGGTGCGCTCCACGCTTACCGTGCCGCCGTGCCGCTCGACGATGGAGCGCACGATCCAGAGGCCGAGCCCGAGGCCGCCGGGCTCCGGCTCCTGCTGCGTGCCGCGGCTGAAGGGCGCGAAGAGCCCTTCGCCTGCGGGTGAGGACGGTCCGGGGCCCTCATCTTCCACCCACACCGCCAGCCGACCGTCGTCGGCCTCGCAGCCGATGCGCACCGTGCTGTCCTCCGGCGCGAACTTGTTGGCATTGGCGAGAAGGTTCACGAACACCTGCGTCAGCCGGTGCTTGTCCCCCTCGATGAGCGGCAGATCCTCGGGAAGGGCGATCTGCAGGCTCTGCCGCCTGAGGGCGAGGAGCGAGCCGATGAGCGTACGCGCATCCTCGATGACCTCCGCCAGATCGACGCTCTGACGGCGGATTGCAAGCTGACCGGACTCGATGCGCACGCTCTCGAGCAGATTGTCGATGAGCCGGGTGAGCCGCAGCGCGCCGCGCTGCAGCGACTCGGTGAGCTCGCGGCGCTGGGCGGGCAGCATGGTGTCGAGGTTGTCGAGCAGCAGCTCGATCGAGGCGAGCTGCGCGGCAAGTGGTGTGCGGAACTCGTGCGAGATGTTGGCGAGTACGGAATCGCGTGCGCGGCGCACCGCCTCGAGCTCCGTCTCATCGCGGATCACCTGCACCTGGAGGCCGTCGACGGGTCCGGCGCTGGTAATGACGGCCGTGCGTGTCTCATCGCCGCGCCGCAGCCGCTCGACGCACTGCGAGCTGCCCTCGGCGCGCGCATTGAGGATGGGACAGCGGTGATCGCAGGGGCGCCGGCCTTCCTCCGGCAGCGGCTTGAGCACATCGCCGCAGAATCGGCCGACGGCGTCCTGGGGGTCGATACGAAGGAGGCGGGCGGCCTGAGCGTTGAGATAGCGGACGTTACGCTGCTGATCGACTGCGTAGACGCCTTCGACGATTCCGCCGAGCACGGCCTGCGCCTCAGCTTCCCGCCGCCGCAGCGCCCCTGTCAGCTCCAGGAGGTTGCGGCGCATGTCTTCCATCGTGCGGGCGAGCGCGCCGACCTCAGCGGCACCGCCCGGCGGAATCGACACCGAAAAATCGCCCTGTCCGATGCGCACCGCCGAGTTGGTGAGCGCCCTCACGGGTCCAACGACACGCCGACTCAGGATCGTGCCGGCAAGCACGGCGAATGCGGCGAGAACCAGGGTAGTCAGGACCAGGTCGCGGATCAGCCGGGTGGTCGAGCTTTCCACGAGACTGATCGGCACACTGGCGTCGATGAAGCCGATGGCCTCGCCGCTCGATGCAAAGAGTGGCACGCTCGCCTCGTAGAGCCCGAGCGAGTCTATTCGCCGCACTGCGGAGTGCCCGTCGGCGAGCGCCGCCGAATAAAGCGGCGTGTCGGCATTGACGGCATCGGCGGTATAGGACCGGTAATCGAGGAAGCGGATCTGCGTTCCGACCCGACTCGTCAGGTCATGGGCAAGCCGTGCATCCAGGAGCCGCAGCACGTAGATCCTGATGTCCCCCGGGCCGGGCATCGATACGAACGCCCCGAGCGCCGCGAGCCGCTGGTTGGTCGGCAGCGCGAGGAAGGTCGGGCCCTGTTCGGCGCTCTGCGACTTGATGCCCTGCCAGTCGAGCGTCGGCCCGGTCGCGGCGAGCAGCGTCGCGCCGGAAAAAACCGCGCAGGCATCGAGCTGGGAGGTATCGCAGAATCGCTGCAGGAACGGCGCCAGCGCCTCGTTCTGATGCTCATCGAGCAGCCGTTGCAGCGTCGGACGTTGCGCGAGGACGCGTGCCGAGTTCAGAGCGTCCTCCGTCATGCGGCGCACATCCTCGTGCGCAGTCGCGCCAGCTAGCAGCACCCGCGCTTTGCCTTGGCTCTCGGCGAGGACGTGCAGCATGCCGATGGCGGTCGCCGACAATCCGACGCCGACGAGCAGCACGAGGAGCACTTGGACGGCGGCCATCCACCAGGCGAGGCTGGTGTTGGCCGGATCGGGCCAGAGCGTGGTCAACAGTCGGCGCGGCAGGAAATCGGGCATCGCATCACCACCGGCGATATCCGGTCCGCTCCACCAGGGATTTGAGCACGAGAGTCAGCACCGCCAGCAGCGTGAGGAGCGAGGCGACGGCGAACGCACCCGTGAAGTCGTAGTCGTTGTACAGCGCCTCGATGGCGAGCGGCATGGTATTGGTCAATCCCCGGATGTGACCTGAGACCACCGACACTGCGCCGAATTCTCCCATGGCGCGGGCATTGCAGAGAATGACACCATAAAGCAGTCCCCAGCGGATCTTGGGCAGGGTCACGCGAAAGAAGGTCATCCAGGCCCCGGCGCCCAGCGTGATGGCCGCTTCCTCCTCGTCATTGCCAAGCTGCTGCATCAGCGGGATCAGCTCGCGCGCGACATAGGGGAACGTCACGAAGAGCGTCGCGATCATGATACCCGGGATGGCGAAGACGATGCTGATGCCGTTCGCCGCCAGCCAGGCCCCGAACCAGCCGCGCATGCCGAAGACCAGCACGAAAAGCATCCCGGAGATCACCGGGGAGACGGCAACGGGGAGGTCGATCACGGTAAGCAGCAGGCTTTTGCCGCGGAACTCGAATTTGGCGATCGCCCACGAAGCGGCGAGCCCGAAAACCGTATTGATCGGCACCACGACGAGCGCGGTGAGAAGCGTCAGGCGGATAGCTGCGCGGGTATCAGGGTCCGCGAAGGTTCGAAAGTACGTCTGCAGGCCGTGCTGCAAGGCCGTGGCGAAAACGACCGCGAGCGGCGCAAGCAGCAGCGCCGCCAGGAACGCCACGGAAAGGCCGATCAAGCCCCGACGCACGAGCGCGCTGACGATCGTTTCCCGTCCTGGGCGCGTGTCGAGCTCCTCGAGAGCCTCGGAATGAGCGCCGGCCGCCATCACGCGCCCCTCCGGACCAGCCGGTCCCTGCCCCACGCCTGCAGCAGATTGATCGCGAGCAGGATGACGAACGAGGCGGCGAGCATCACGAAGCCGAGCGCCGCGGCTCCGCGGTAATCGAACTCCTCCAGGTGGATCACGATGAGGAGGGGTGTGATCTCGGTCTTCATGGGCAGATTGCCCGAGATGAAGATCACCGAGCCGTACTCGCCGAGAGCCCGTGCAAACGCGAGGGTGAATCCGGTGAGCATCGCGGGCAGCACCGCGGGTACGACTACTCTGCGGAATACATACCATCGGCCGGCGCCGAGCGTCTCCGCGGCATCCTCCAGATCACGTTGCACCTCGAGCAGAGCCGGCTGTACGGTACGGACCGCAAAGGGCATCCCGATGAGTGTCATCGCCAGGACGACTCCAAGGCGGGTGTAGGCGACGTGGATGCCGGCCAGATCGAGGTAGTGGCCGAGCCAGCCGTTGGCCGAGAAGACTGCCGTGAGTGCGATACCGGAGACCGCGGTCGGCAGCGCGAACGGCATGTCGATCATCGCGTCCATGAGCCGTCGCCCTGGGAACTCATAACGGGCGAGCGTCCAGGCGATGATGAAGCCGAAGACCAGATTGATGCTGGCCGCGAGCAACGCGCCGCCGAACGAAAGCCGGTAGGAGGCGAGTGCCCGCGGACTGGCCACGGCATCGATGAGTTGGTGCAGCGGTGTCGAGGCCGCGAGCAGCACCAGCGCAGCGAGCGGCAGCAGCACCACGGCACTCAGGAAGAACGTCGTGAATCCCAGCGTCAGCCCGAATCCGGGCAGGACGGTGGGTTGTCCGTCTCTCATGGGTCGGCTCAGGCCGCGGAGCGGCTGTGCGCCGGCGCCTCCCGCTCGCGATGCACCAGCAGCACCGGCCAGCGCGGCCTGGCGAGCAATTCGCCGAGCTCGCCGGTCAGTTGACTCACGCGCCCGATGCCGACGATGAGCATCTGTGCCGGAGACTCCTCCAGCCGTTGCTGCAGAGCCTCTGCCGCCACACCGAACCGCATTTCCGTCCGGATCTCGAGGCCGTGTGCGGCGCGCGCTTCCGATCGGGCATCGAGCAGGGCTCGGATGCCGGAGGATCGCTCGGCCACGGGAGTCTGTTCGGGGAGCACGTCGACGTAGACGGCCTCCGCAGCAACATGCCGCAGCACGCTGGCGGACACGGCCAACGTTGCCCGGCGCGCGGTGTCATCCGTCCAGTGAATCAGTACCCGCTGGGGGGACGGTGCGTGCTCCGGCAGGATGAGAATCTCCTCCACTCCGTGCTCCAACAGCCACTTCGTATCCGCTGCCACATCGCCTCCGGCCGCAATGACGGTCGTTCCCGGTAGCGAAGCGGTGGTGTCGCGGATGGGCGTCGAGGTTCCCAGCATAGGCTCCAGGTGTTTGCGCAGGCGCGTCTTCATGCGCGAAGAGAGGTCGAGCAGCAGCGGGTTGCCGGCGAGTCTCTCGGCGGCGGAGCTGTTGGGAGCACAGATCGTGAAGCTGGAGAGCGGCGTGGGCAGGATGTGTGCGCGGCGGACGCCGATGGTGACGCTCTGGCCCGGACTGATCGCGAACGCGCGTTGCTCGAACTGCGCGCGTGTTGCCTCGAGGAGTACGGCACCATCCCCGTTGGCATGTGCAAGGATGGGAGCGTCCGGCGCCTCCTCGATGCGGATGCGTGCGCGCTCCAGCGCGCCGGTGAAGACCACCTCTTCCACGATGCCGTGACCAAGGTAAGTTGCAGAAGTGAGGGCCTCGCGCGAGCGTGCGATCTCGATCTCCTCCGGCCGCACCACCGCGACAACCTCCCGCTCGCGCGGTGTGCTGGCGCCCGAGCCATGTAGCGCGGGCCATGCGCCCCAGCGCGGCCCATCGCCCCCCTGTCGCGCCAGAAGGAGGTTGGCCGCGCCGAGGAACGTCGCTACGAACCGTGTCGCCGGGCGGACATAGAGGTCCTGTGGCCTGCCGTTCTCCAACAGCCGACCGAGGTTCATTACCCCGATCCGATCGGCCATGGCAAACGCTTCCTCCTGATCGTGCGTCACCAGGATGGTGGTGATCCCGAGCTCCCGCTGCACCTCACGAATGGTCCGTCGCAGGCCCTCGCGGATCTTCGCGTCGAGTGCGCCGAACGGCTCATCGAGCAGCAGCACTTCCGGTTTGTGCGCCAGCGCCCGCGCCACCGCCACCCGCTGTTGCTGGCCGCCGGAAAGCTGCGCCGGCAGCCGCTCGTCGAGCCCCTCGAGCGCGACGAGCCGCAGCAGCTCCTGCCGCCGCCGCCGCCGCTCCGCGGCGCGCATCCGCCGCACTCGCAGCGCGAACTCGATGTTCTCCGCCACCGTCATGTGCCGGAACAGGGCGTAGTTCTGGAATACCAGTCCCACTCCACGCCGTCTCGCCGCCACATGAGTGACATCGCGCCCGTGCAGCGCGATGCGTCCGTGATCCAGACCCGAGAGCCCCGCTATCGCGCGCAGCAGCGTGCTCTTGCCGCTGCCGCTCGGCCCGAGGAGCACGAAAAACTCCCCATCGCCGATCTCGAGCGAGACATCGTTGACGACCGGGACGCCCTGATAGCGCTTGGTCAGTTGATCGAGTGTGATCGACACGCCGGGGCATCGTACCGGCGCCATCCCTTACCGTCAGTCGCGCGCCGGTTACCGGCCGGTGACAAAACGGTGACGGACCATCCTAGAGGTAACTGAGCCACCATACGTGGTGGCGCGCGCGCACCCCCGCATACCAGCGGCATAGGGGGTAAAGCGAGAGCAGCACGACGATCCATACCGCATAGGCCATCGGCAGCCCCAGGTCCCAGCCTGGAGGGGCGCTAAAAGGGAAATGGGCCAGGTCCGGCGACTCGAACGTCTCGCTTATCCGGTGATAGCGCAGCCAACTCACCGCTACGGCCAGGAGATGGATGAGATAGAAATGCAGCACGTAGAAGAAGAGCGGCACCTTGCCGAAGACGAGTACCGGACGCCAGAGTCGGGGAACGCCCGTGTCAAAGGCGCGAAGCAGCAGAAGCGCGGGCCCCAGAGTCATCAGCAGGAACAGCAGCGACGGCGGGTACTTGCTGGTGTCGAGGAAAGACAGGAGCGTCCACAGCGCTGTCCTCTGCTGCGACCAGGGCGACGGATCGCCGTACAGGTTGACGAACCGCAGGATGAGGAATGCGGCGATCATTCCCGCGCCGAGGCGCGACAGCAGACGCCGACGCGCAGCAGCGTCGCCATGATAGGTCGCGCCCAGCACGTAGCCGAGCGCCGTGACCCCAACCCAGGGAATCAATACATATGCCACCAGCACCAGCGAGCGCCCGTTGTCGAACACGATGCCGGGCTGGTGCAGGAAGAGCCAGAGCGGCTTCAATGGACCAAAGGACGCCGCCTGGATGCCATCGAGGGTGTCGTGGCCAACGATGAGCAGCGCCCCGAAGCCACCGATCGCCCATGAGGGCAGCCAGATGAGGCCCGCGAGGACGATCATCGCCCAGCCGAGCGCCCACAATACGGTGATGATCGTCGCGTGGTAATCGAGATTGAACTGCAGGGCGAAGCGCATCACCACGAGCTCGAGGAAGATCAGCCACAGGCCGCGGCTGACGAGGTAGCGCCCGAGCTCGCGCTTCGACATCCGGCCGAGGGTGAGCCGGGCGCCCAGGCCGGTCAGGAGGAAGAACGTCGGCGCGCAGATGTGCGTGACCCAGCGCGTGAAGAACAGCGCCACGGTCGTGGTCGAGAGGTCGGTCGGGTTCGCGGCGAAGTTGCCGAAGAAGTCGTGCGAATGATCGAGCGCCATGATCACCATGATCAGCCCCCGCGCGAGATCGATGGACTCGATGCGCGAGGAGCGGCGAGGGCCTTCGACGCCGGCCATTGCCCCTGTCATGCTCATTTCAGCCGCTTCCTATATCAACATCAGCACTCCGTCGCAAGTCTTGAGGTCGGAGGTGAGCGCCACCACCTGCTCGCGACTTTCCGCGCGGATCAGATAGGAGATGGAAAGGAAGTTGCCGTTCTCGCTGAGCCGCTCCGTCACTCTCTGCGGCTCGATGAGCGGCACGTGACGCACCACGATGCCATGCACGCGCGCCCGAAACTCGTCCGAGGGTCTGCCGATGACCTTGATCGGATAGTCGGTGGGAAACTCGAGCAGGGGTGGCGTCTCGTTCACCGCCATGGCAGATGCTGCAGCTCCTGCTTCCAGCGCTGGAACTCATCATACACGCGCCGCCACAGCGGGCCGGGGCGGCCCGTGCCCACTGCTTTGCCGTCGAGCGTCGTCACCGGTTGTACCTCGCGTGTCGCCGCTGAGATCCAGATCTCGTCCGCGCGCCGCAGCTCCGTTTCGCTGATGTTCGCGCTGTGGTGCGGTATGCCCAAGCGCGTGGCGAGCTCCTCCACCACACCGCGCGTCGTTCCCGGAAGGATTTTTCGCGAGTTGGGTGGCGCGCGCAGCTCCCCGCCGATGACGACGTGCACCGCGGAGGCCGAAGCCTCCATCAGCTCGCCGTTGCGCAGCAGGATTGTCTCCGCGGCGCTGGCGTCCACCGCCAGTTGCCGCAGCAGCACGTTGGCAAGAAGGGATACCGACTTGATGTCGCAGTGCGCCCAACGAGTGTCCTCGGCGGTGACGCAGGAAGTCCCTTTTTCAAACACGGCCGGCGCGGCCACCGGCAGTGGCGCGCAAAACGCGAACACCGTGCGTGGAATGTCGGGCAGCGGCGCATGATTTCGTCCGCGCTCCGCGCCGCGTGTCACCTGCCAATAGATGTATAGATTGCCGCCGCCGTTGCGGCCGATGAGGGCCTCGAAGATGTCGCACCACTGCGCGCGGCTGTGCGGGTCGCTCATCCGTATCTCGCCGAGGCTGCGGGTGAGGCGCGCGCAGTGCGCCTCCATTCGAAATGGCCGGCCGCCGTAAACAGGCAGCACTTCGTAGGCCCCGTCGCCGTAAAGGAATCCCCGGTCGAGCGGCGAGATGCGGGCTTCAGCGAGCGGCAGGTACTCGCCGTTCAAATAACATGTCGGCAGCGGGTCAGCCATGAGAAGTTGAAATCAATGAAACCAGAGGCGGATGCCATCCATGGCGCGTGTCAGCAGTCCGCCGGCCGGCACCGCTTGCAGCGTAACGAGCGGCTCGCGTCCAACCACTTGTCCGTTGCCGTCGGTCACGGTCAGCTCGCCGACGATGGTGCCGGCCGCGAGCGGCGCAATCAGGCGGGTTTTGGTGAGCGCCGCATTCGTCGTCACACTCCCTGCCTGACCGCGCGGCAGCGTCACGTAGAGATCCGCGGGCGCGCCGATTGCCGCATAGCCGGCGGCGGATTCATAGACGCGCGGCTTGAGAACCGCCGCGTGCGCGGTCGCGATCCTCGCCGTCTGGAAAAAATTGAAGCCGTAGTTGAGCAGAGCCTCGCTGTCGGCCTCGCGCGAGTGCCACTTCGGCGCCTTGAGGACCACCGATACCAGGCGCGTGCCGTTGCGTTTGGCGGAGGCGATCAGGCAGAAGCCGGCCTCATCGGTGTGGCCGGTCTTCAGCCCGTCGACCGACGGGTCCGACCACAGGAGGCCGTTGCGGTTGGGCTGCTTGATGCGGTTCCAGGTGAAGTCCTTCATGCCGAAGATGTAGTAATACTCCGGAAAATCACGCACCAGCGCATTGGCAACCGTCGCCAGGTCGCGGGCGGTCGTGTAGTGCTGCGGGTCCGGCAGGCCGTCGACATCGCTGAAGTGCGACGACTTCATGTCGAGCCGCTGCGCGTACTCGTTCATGAGTTGCACGAAGCCCTCGCGCGTGCCACCCACGCGCTCCGACAGCGCCACGGTGGCATCATTCCCCGATTGCACGATCATTCCCTTGATCAGGTCGATGACGGGAACCTGACTGCCCACCTGGACGAAGGTCCGCGAGCCGCCCGTGCGCCAGGCGTCCTCACTGATCGTGACCTGGTCATTGAGCTTCAGACGACCCTCCTTGAGGGCCGCGAAGACCACGTACGAGGTCAATAGCTTGGTGAGACTGGCCGGCTCCATCCGCTCGTCGGCATTCTTCTGGGCAATCACATTGCCGCTCTGGCTGTCGATCAGGATGTACGAGCCGGCATCGAGATCGGGGGCCGGCGGTACGGGCACGGCGGCGCCGGCCACGGCGGCCAGCGCGAGGGCGGAGAGTGCGAGCAGGGCAGCGGCAGAGCGGGGCATCCTTAAAAATCCTCGTGAGTTGCGCAAGAGACGCGGGCGGATGGTACGACCTCGTCGCCCGAAAGCAAGACTACGGAGCGACCAGGCGCGCAGGGAAGCCCAGAGTGGTGAGCCGCGCCACCAGCCGATCGAATTCCGGCACGTCGCTCACCGGTCCGATGCGCACACGGTATAGAGGGCTGCGCGTCACCGGCGGCCCGAAGACGAACGCTCCCGGAAAGCCGGCCGCCTGCAGGCGCGCGACCACGCGCTCTGCATTGCTTCGCACGGCGAACGCGCCCACCTGTACGTAGAGCGTCGGGGGTGGGCTCTCCGTGACGCGGGTAATCACCGGGCTCTCGGTCGTGATCGCCTGCACTTCGACGAGCGAGGTGCCGGTGGCGAGCATGTCGAGCTTCGCGGCCGCAACGTACGAGAGATCAATCAGGCGGTTGGCCACGAATGGGCCGCGGTCGTTTATCTTGACGACGATGCTGCGACCGTTTCTCAGGTTCGTGACGCGCACGTAGCACGGCAGCGGCAGGGTCTTGTGCGCCGCCGTCATGGCATACATGTCATAGCGATCGCCATCGGCCGTCCGCAGCCCGTCGAAGGTTGGCCCATACCAGGAGGCCACGCCGGTAGCGTCATAGCCCTCCGCGCTTGCAAGCACGTAGTAGCGTCTGCCATCTACATCGTAGAAGGCCGGGTTGCCGTGCGGAGCGCGCGGCTCGAAGCGCGGCACGGCATTGGGGATGGAGACGATGTTCCGCGGCAGCGGCGGCAGGTTGGTGGGAGGTGACGGCTCGGGTTGCCGGGTGGTTGCGCAGCCCGCGAGGAGCGCCGCCAGAGAAATCGTCCAGATGAGATACCGCTGCGCCGGTCTACCTCGGACAGCGGCATTCACGCGCCGCGCTCACTTGGCGGACGGATGGGTGTGGTCCGCATCGTCGGCCGATTTCGCGCTGGGTACCACCGCCGGCGTCATGCCCGGGTTGGCAGGGGAGAGCCGCAGCGCGATGGCCCGCGCCAGATCATCTACCGCCATCGCGTAGAGGGCGCTGTGGTTGTAGCGGGTGAGCGCGTGGAAGTTGTTGAAGCCGACCCGGTAGGTGGGCCCATCCTGCTGCTCTGCCAGGAGCAGCACGACGGGCGTGTTGCCCGGCACGTCGCTTTCCACCCGCACACCCTGGGTATTCAGACGGTCGATCGTCTCGTCGAGCGTGAGATTGCTCGGATCGATCTGGAAGGTGGCGCCGGGATCGATCCTGACATCGGCCACGACCGGGCCGCCGGCCTGCCAGCCGCAATCGTGCAGGTAGTTGCCGATGCTGGCGAAGATGTCGTCCCAGTCGCTGAAAAGATCCTGCTGGCCGTCGCCATTGCCGTCAACGCCGTACTTGAGGTAGGCCGACGGCATGAACTGCAGCGGTCCCATGGCGCCGGCATACGAGCCTTTCGCCGCCAGCGGATCGATCTTCTGCCGCTGGGTGAGCACCAGGAACTGCTCGAGCTCGCTGCGGAAGTAGCGCGCACGCGGCGGGTAGTCGAAGGCCAGAGTGGCCAGCGCATCGAGCACGCGGTAGGAGCCCGTGATGCGTCCGTAATAGGTTTCCGCGCCGAGGATGGCGACGATGTACTGCGGCGGCACGCCTTCCTCGGCGCTCACCCGCTCGAGCGAATCGCGATGCTCCTGCCAGAACTCGACACCCGCCGAGACGCGTTTGTCGGTGAGGAAGATCTGCCGGTATTGCCACCATTCGAGCACCTGCTCGGCGGGGCGGCTGATCTTGTCGACGATCTCCGGCTGCGCGCGCGCGTGCCGCAACACCTTGAGGACCGTCCTGCGGTTGAGTCCGTCGCGCCGCGCCACCTGCGTCGCAAACCTGGCGAGCTGCATGCGCGGAAACGGCTGGCCGGGCTCGGACTGCGTCGCGTGGGCGCCGCCGCCGATGACGAGAACCGCGAGGGCGAGGAGCGCGAGCGTTGTGACGGATCGAGACACTCAAGAGCCCATGAGTTTCCGGTGGGCGTGCAGCGACATCAGAATACCGAAGCCGGCGAGCACGGTCACCACCGAGCTTCCCCCATAGCTGACGAGCGGCAGCGGTACGCCGACGACCGGCAGGAGACCGGTGACCATTCCCGCATTGATGAACACATACACGAAGAACGTCAGCGCGACGCTACCGGCGAGCAGGCGTGAGAACGTGTCGGGCGTCTGCACGGCGAGGTAAAGCGCGCGGCCAATGATGAACGCATAGAGCAACAACAGCACCGCGAGCCCGAGCAGGCCAAACTCCTCGCCGATCACCGCGAAAATGAAATCCGTGGTGCGCTCCGGCAGGAAGTCGAGCTGCGCCTGGCTACCGTTCATCCATCCCTTGCCGAATACTCCTCCGGAGCCGATCGCGATCTGCGATTGGATGATGTGGTAGCCGGCGCCAAGCGGATCCGACTGCGGATTGAGGAAGGTTAGCAGGCGCTGGCGCTGGTAACCGTGCATGAATCTCAATCCGAACCACGCCGCGGCAACCCCGAGGACCAGCATCGTCACGATCACCCGCACGCGCAGGCCGCCGAGGAAGACGACCAGTGCGCCGGCGGCGGCGATGAGCGCCGCGGTGCCGAGGTCGGGCTCCACCGCCACCAGGGCCGCCGGCACCATGATGATGGCGCCGAGGAGGAGCAGCGCCGGCCAGCGCGGCGGCAGTGGCCGCTCATGCAGGTACCAGGCGCACATCATGGGCACGGCGAGCTTCATGAGCTCGGACGGCTGGAACTTGATGATGCCCAGATTGAGCCAGCGTTGCGCCCCGAGGCGCACGTGGCCGGCGACCGCGACGATGAGCAGCAGGCCCACACCGATGAAGTACAGCCAGGGGGAGGTGCGGCGCAGGAAGTTGGGGCTGACGCGCGCCAGGGCGAGCATGGCTGCCGTCCCCAAGACCAGCCGCATCGCCGTGCGCAGCACCATTGGCAGGTTCTCCGCCGAGGCGCTGTAGAGCACCACGAGCCCATAGGCCGCGGTGAGACCGAGCGCGGCCACCAGTGGCCCGTCCATTCTGAGGGCCGAGAGCACGCGCGCCGCCCCGGTGAGGGTGCGGCGTGTCCGCGACTCGATGCTGACTTCTTCGTAGATCATGCGGAATCGGTCATGCGACTATTTGGCCGCCGCTACCTGTTGGGGCGCGGGCGGCGCGGGGGCGGGCAGCGTCGGCTGGGAACGCTCGATTTTCGGTTTGAGGTCGGCGGGCTCCGAATACGGCCCGTGTGGCGCGGCGGGCAGCACCTTGCCGTCGGGACCGAGCAGATAGGCGTCCATCACCTTGCGGGCGATGGGTGCCGCGCCGGTGGAGCCGAATCCGGCGTGCTCCACGATCACCGCGACCGCGATGCGCGGCGCGTCGGCGGGCGCGAAGGCGATGAACCAGGCGTTGTCGCGGTACTGCTCCTTGATCTTGCTGAAGCCGTTGTCCTCGCCGAGATTGCCGGTGACCGACTCGTTCACGACCTGATCCGTGCCCGTCTTGCCCGCGATGGTGTACACGGAGCCGCGCATCGCCACATACGCGGTGCCGTTCGGATAGGTCGTGGCGCCGATCATTCCATGGATGACCCGCTGCCAGGAATCGGCGCTGATGTTGGATAGGCGGCCCTCACTGACGGGCGCCAGCCATTCGATCCTGCTTGTGTCGGGACTGCGCAATCCGGTCACCAGCCGCGGCCTCCAGATGCGCCCGCGTGAGGCCAGGATGCTTGCGTAGTGAGCCAACTGCAGCGGCGTGACCAGGAAGTAGCCCTGGCCGATGCCGAGGTTGACCGTCTCTCCCGGGAACCACACTTTGTTGGCGGGATTGGCGAAATGAGCTTCTTTCCAGGCCCGCGAGGGCACGAGCCCCGGCTTCTCGCCGCCGATGTCGATGCCGGTCGGCCGGCCGAAGCCGAAGAGCGGCAGCCAGGCGGAGATGCGATCGATCCCCATCTCGTGCGCGACACCATAGAAGTAGACGTCGCAGGATCGGGCGATCGCGAGGTCGAGGTTGGTCTCGCCGTGCCGCTCGTGGTTGGCGTCGTGCCAGATATGCCGGCCGCCGGGCAGGTGATAGTAGCCGGGGCAGAAGATCGGCTTGTCCGGATCGATCACCCCGTCGGTGAGCGCGCCGAGCGCCAGTGCGGGCTTGATCGTCGACCCGGAAGAGTATTCGCCGCGTAACGCCCGGTCGTAGAGCGGCCGGTTGGGATCGCCTTCCAGATCCGCATACTGCTTCACAGTGATGCCACGGGCGAAGAGGTTCGGATCGAAGCCCGGGGAGCTCTCGAGCGCGATGACGTCGCCGTTGTCGGGATCGAGGGCTACCACCGCGCCCTCCTTGCCGGCCAGCGCTGCCTCCGCCACCCTCTGTATCCTCAGATCGAGAGAGAGAATGACATCATCACCCGGTTTCGGCGCCCTCATCTCCAGGTCCCTGCCGAAAACGCCCGGCTTCTGCACCGGTCGGCCCTGCGCATCGACCAGGATCTGCCGGAAGCCGTTGTTGCCGTGCAGTACCTTCTCGAAGGTGGCCTCCACGCCGGTCTTGCCGATGACTGCCGTGCCCGCGTAGGCAGCGCGATCGATGTGCGCCAGATCTTTCTCGCTGATCGTGCCCACGTAGCCCATCGCGTCGACCGCGAGAGGCCCCTCGGGATACCAACGCGCCTCTTCCGGTGTGATGTCGACGCCAGGAAACTCGAACCGCCGCACCGCAAACCGTGCCACTTCCTCATCCGAGAGGTGTAGACGAATCGGCACGTTGTCGAAGGTGCGCCGCGACTTGATGGTGCGGATCAGCTCCGGGATGTCTTCGGCCTGCAGCAGGCCGAGCTTCACCAGCCGGCGCAGCGACCCGGCGAGATCCGGCACCTCATCGGGAATCAGCTCGAGCTGAAATGTCGGCTGGTTGGAGGCGATCACCTCGCCGTAGCGATCCATGATGAGGCCGCGCGCGGCCGGGAGGGGATCGGTGCGCACCCGGTTTTCCTGCGACAGTGCCGCATAGTAGTCGTGGCGGGTCACCTGCAGCAGGTAGAGGCGCCCGAGGAGCGCGAGCGCGAGCAGCAGCATCGCCGCGCCCGCGAAGAGCGCGCGACGGTCGAAGATGCGCTGCTCTCGCCAGTGGTCCTTGATGCGGACGGGAGGCATCGTCAGCAGCTCGCGCTGCGCGCGTTCATGTTTGCCGCCGGTAGCTGCGCGCCAGAATCGCCGCCGCCGCCGGCCAGATCAATGCGCCGGTGAGCGTAGGCAACCAACGCAGCGGTGTCGTCAACGCGTGACCGCTCCAGCCGTCGATGGCGAAGAGTACCACCTCGTAGAAAACCAGCGCGGCGAACACGATCAGCGATTGCTGGAAGATGGGTTTCGAGCGGATTCTCTGATGCTCGCGCACGCCGATATAAGCCAGGAATGCCAGCGCCAGCGCGTGCTCGCCGAGCACCGGTCCTTCGAAGGCATCGAGCAGCAGGCCGCAGATCCAACCGAGTGTGATGCCGCCGGCGCGGGGCGCCGCGATCGACCAGTAGAGCACGGTGAGCGCGAGGAACCCGGGCCGGATGATCTCCAGCCACGAAGGCAGCGGCAGCAGCGTGAGGATGAGCGCGCCGATCACAGTCTTGAGCATCGCGAGGCGTGGGCTGGAGCCGCTCATGTTGGCGGATGCTCCGGCTTCTTCGGCTGCGGCTTCTTCTGCGCCGGCTTGTTCGCGGATGCGGGCGCGGCCGTCCTGGTCGCCGGGGGTTGCACTTTCCCGGGCACAGCCAGCGACTGGATGTTCCGGTTGCCGGTGGTCAGCTGCCCGTTCTGCTCCTTCAGGGGCGCCGCCGGGCTGTCATGACGGAACCAGATCAGCATGACGTCGCTGTCGGTGTCGAGCTGCGCGAATGGCGCGGCGCGCACGTGGGCCAGCGGCTGCACCGTGTCCTTGTGTACCTCCGTGACGCGAGCAACCGGATAGCCTGGAGGGAAGACACCGCCGAGACCCGAGGTGACGAGGACATCACCCACGTGAATGTCGGCATTGGCCGGCAGGTAGGGCAGGCCGAGCGAAGTCGAGTCGCCGGCCCCGACGGCGATCGTCCTTAACCCCGTGCGCTGGATCTCCACCGGCAACGCATGCTCCGGATCGGTGATGAAGATGACCTCCGCGCTCCAGGGACCCACATGCATCGTCTGACCGACGACGCCGCCATCATCGAGTACGGCCTGACCCGCTGTGACGCCGTTCACAGTGCCGCGGTCGATGAGCACGCGCTGGCGCAGGCTGCTGAGCTGCACGTTGACGATGTCGGCCGGCAGCCAGCGCTGCGCGACGGGAGGCAGGGAGTTGCGCAGCCCGATGAGGGCGGCGTTCTGCTGCGCCAGCGCGTCATAGCGCATGGAGCGCAGCTCGAGATCGCGCAGCTGTGTGCGCAAATGCTGGTTCTGCGCCTCCAGCACATCGCGGTTGGTGAAGCTCTCTCCGACCCAGTGCCACGCCGAGACCGGTGAGCTCACGGCGAGCTCCACCGGGTAACTGGCGGCCTGCAGGATGTAGTGCACCCGCTCGAGCCAGTCGAACCGCTGGTCGAGGATCATGAAGCCGATGGAGAGGATCGCGTAAAGGAAGAAGCGGAAGCCGGGCGAGCCTCCGCGCCCCTGCAGCGGTCTACCCGCACCTGTTGCGAAGCCCGCCACTAACCTTTAAGCGCCCCCGCTCGCTACTCTGGCCGCTACTCTAGCCCGAAATGGCCGGGACCCATCTCATCCATGAGCTCGAGGATCCGGCCGCCGCCACGGGCCACGCACGTGAGAGGATCGTCCGCCACGACGACGGGCAATCCTGTCTCTTCCGTCAGAAGCTTGTCGATGTCTCGCAGCAGCGCGCCGCCGCCTGTGAGCACGATCCCGCGCTCTGCCACGTCGGCGCCAAGCTCCGGCGGAGTCTGCTCGAGCGCCTGCTTGACCGCGCTGACGATGTTCTGCAGCGGCTCCTGCAGGGCTTCGAGGATCTCGTTGCTGTTCAGCGTGAAGCTGCGCGGCACGCCTTCGGAGAGATTGCGGCCCTTCACCGAGAGTTCCCGCACCTGCTGGCCCGGATAGGCGGAGCCGATCTCGATCTTGATGCGCTCCGCCGTCGCCTCGCCGATGAGGATGCCGTAGTTGCGCCGTACGTAGTTCATGATCGCCTCATCGAAGCGATCGCCGCCGATGCGCGCGGAGTTGGCGTACACAACGCCGTTCAGCGAGAGCACGGCCACCTCCGAAGTGCCACCGCCGATGTCCAGCACCATGGAACCGCGTGGCTCGTGCACCGGCAAGCCTGCGCCGACCGCGGCAGCCATCGGCTCGCTGACGATGCCGACGTTGCGCGCGCCCGCGCCCTCGGCCGACTCCCGGATCGCGCGCCGCTCCACCTGCGTCGAGCCGAATGGCACGCACACCAGCACGCGCGGGGAAGGCTTCAGCATCCGATTGCCGTGCACCTTATTGATGAAGAACTGGAGCATCTTCTCCGTATAGGTGAAGTCGGCGATCACGCCGTCCTTCATCGGGCGCACGGCCGTGATGTGGCCCGGCGTACGGCCAAGCATGCTCTTGGCCTCTTGGCCCACGGCGACGATGATCTTGCCGCCCCGGGAGGGCTCGTCCTGCACCGCCACGACGGAAGGCTCGTTGAGGACGATACCCTTGTCGCGCACATAGATCAGAGTGTTAGCCGTCCCCAGATCGATGGACAAATCGCTGGAGAAATAGCCGCGCAAGCGTTTGAACATGAAGCGTCCGAAAGAAGAAGCGACTGCGGGGGACCCCCCGAAAGTGGCGCGTAATCTAGCAACCGGGGGGACATTCAGCAAGGCAACATGTATGATTTTGCGCTGTTTTTCTCATTCGCCATTTTCCTTCGCCCCCATGGCCCTCACACGCGCGCAGATCGAAAGCATCGCTCACCTGGCCCGCCTCGAGCTGGAGCCGGCCGAGATCCCGGTTTACCAGGAGAGCCTGTCGCGAATCATCGACTTGGTCGGTGAGCTCGACCGCGCCGACACGGCCGGTGTCGCGCCCATGGCTCATCCGCTGCCGGGTCTCAGCCAGCGGCTGCGCTCCGATGCGGTCACCGAGCAGGATCGCCACGAGCTCTATCAGGCGAATGCGCCCCAGGTCGCCGCGGGACTCTATCTCGTCCCCAAAGTAATCGAATGAATAGCTGGGAGCTATTACGCAGCGCAATCCCTGCGCCGCGCCCTGCGGGCCGCCTGCGGCGCTTAACGCCGCTCCCGACGGCGTTGATCATAACGATGCGCGCTGGCGCGCATCGGCCCCCGCGGAAGCGGGGGCGAGGCCCAGGAGGGGTCGAGTAATGAGCGACGTGGTTCACAGGAATTCGCTGGCGCAGCTCGCCGCGGGCCTGCGCGCGAAGACCTTCTCGAGCGTGGAGCTCGTGCGCGCCTATCTGGCGCGTATAGAGGCCGCCCAGCCGGCGCTCAATGCCTTTATCTCCGTCACGGCGGAGCAGGCGCTCGCGGCTGCCGCCGCGGCGGATCGCGACCTCGCCTCCGGCCGGGGCGGGGCGCTCGCCGGGGTACCGATAGCCCACAAGGACCTCTTCTGCACCGCGGGAGTGCGTACGACCTGCGGCTCGCGCATGCTTGACGGTTTCGTGTCGCCATACGACGCCACCGTGGTCGCCAAGCTCAAGGCCGCCGGCGCCGTCAACCTGGGCAAGCTCAACATGGACGAGTTCGCCATGGGGTCTTCGAACGAGACCAGTTACTACGGCCCGGTGCGCAATCCCTGGAATACCGACTTCGTCCCTGGCGGTTCTTCAGGCGGCTCCGCGGCGGCTGTTTCCGCGAGGCTGGTCCCCGCCGCGACCGCGACCGACACCGGCGGCTCGATCCGTCAGCCCGCCGCGCTTTGCGGTATCACTGGCGTCAAGCCTACCTATGGGCGTGTCTCCCGCTATGGCATGGTGGCCTTCGCTTCGAGCCTCGATCAGGCTGGCGTCATCACGACGAGTGCAGAGGACGCAGCGCTCATCCTGCGTGAGATGGCAGGGTTCGATCCGAACGACTCGACCAGCGTCGATGCGCCGGTGCCGGATTACGTGGCGGAGCTCGACGCGCCGCTTGCGGGCGTCAAGATCGGTCTGATCAAGGAATTCGTCGACGAGGGGCTCGATCGCGAGAACGAACAGCGCATTCGTGATGCGCTCAAGGTTCTCGAGCGCCTGGGAGCGACGCTGCGTGAGGTGAGTCTGCCGAACCTCCCTTTGTCTGTTCCTGTCTACTATGTGGTGGCCCCCGCCGAGTGCTCGTCGAACCTCGCTCGCTATGACGGGGTGCGCTTCGGCCACCGCTGCAAGGACCCGCGCGACCTGCAGGACCTCTACCGCCGCTCGCGGGGAGAAGGCTTCGGAGCCGAGGTCAAGCGCCGCATGATGACGGGCACCTACGTGCTCTCCGCCGGCTACTACGACGCTTACTACTTGAAAGCGCAGCGCGTGCGGCAGCTCATCGCCGCCGACTTCAAGCGCACTTTCGCCGAGGTCGATGTTCTGGTGGGACCGACCAGCCCGACGGCTGCCTTTCGCATCGGCGCCAAGACCGCCGATCCCATCACCATGTATCTCAATGACATCTACACCATTGGCGCCAATCTCGCGGGACTGCCGGCGCTGTCGGTGCCCTGCGGCTTCGTGGGCGGGCTGCCCGTCGGCCTGCAGATCGTGGGTCCGCACTTCGCCGAGGCCCGCATTCTCAACGTTGCGCACCGCTATCAGCTCGAGACCGACTGGCATCGCCGGTTGCCGGAGCGGTTCGCATGACCGCCACAGAGAGTGACTGGGAAACGGTCATCGGGCTGGAGATCCACGCGCAGCTCGCCACCCGCTCGAAGATCTTCTCCGGCGCCGCGACCGCCTACGGCGCACCGCCGAATGCGCAGGCCAGCCTCATCGATCTCGGCTTTCCCGGCGTGCTGCCGGTGTTGAATGGCGAAGTGGTTCGCATGGCCGTGTGCTTCGGCCTGGCGATCGGCGCGCGGATCGCGCGCCAGTCGGTGTTCGCGCGCAAGAACTACTTCTATCCCGATCTGCCCAAGGGGTATCAGATCAGCCAGTACGAGTTGCCGATCGTGGCGCAGGGCGCCCTCGACATTGTGCTCGATGACGGCAGCAGCAAGCGCGTGGCCATCACCCGCGCGCACCTGGAGGAGGATGCCGGCAAGTCGCTGCACGAGGGCCTCGGCAAATTCACCGGCGTGGATCTCAACCGCGCCGGCACGCCGCTCATCGAGATCGTCTCGGAGCCGGACATGCGCTCCGCGAAGGAAGCGGTCGCCTACATGAAGAAGGTGCACACGCTGGTGCGCTACCTCGAGATCTGCGACGGCAACATGCAGGAGGGGTCGTTCCGCTGCGATGCCAACGTGTCGGTGCGACCGAAGGGCTCCGCCAAGCTCGGCACCCGCGCCGAGATCAAGAACATCAACTCCTTCCGCTTCGTGGAGAAGGCGATCCTCTACGAGGTGGCACGTCAGATCGAGCTCATCGAGTCAGGCGGCAAGGTGGTGCAGGAGACGCGCCTCTACGACCCGGACAAAGGCGAGACCCGCTCCATGCGCACCAAGGAGGAAGCGAACGATTATCGCTACTTCCCCGATCCCGATCTCCTGCCGCTGGTGCTCGATGAGGCTTTCATCGAGGAGGTGCGCACGAGCCTGCCGGAGCTTCCGGACGAGAAAGCGGCGCGATTCTCCTCACAGTACGGACTCTCGGCGTACGACGCCGGCGTGCTGACGGCGAGCCGGGAGCTCGCCGGCTACTACGAGGAGGTGGTGCGCGCCGTGCCGCGCGAGCCCAAGCTCGCCGCCAACTGGGTGATGGGAGAGCTCGCCGCGGCACTCAACAAGGAGAATCTGGACGTCGGCTCGCAGAAGATGCCCGCAGCGCGCCTCGCGACCCTGCTCATCCGCATCGCCGATCAGACGATCTCCGGCAAGATCGCCAAGGAGGTGTTCGAGGCCATGTGGGCCGGCGGCGACAGCGCCGATGTCATCATCGAGTCGAAGGGCCTCAAGCAGATCACCGACACCGGCGCCATCGAGCGCGCCATCGAAGAGGTGATGGCGAAGAACCCCGGACAGCTCGCCGACTATCGTGCCGGCAAGGACAAGCTCTTCGGCTTCTTCGTCGGGCAGGTGATGAAGGCGACCCAGGGCAAGGCGAATCCGGCCCAGCTCAATGAGCTGCTGAAGAAGAAGCTCCCGGGATAGATGCGAACCGCCGCGCGCAGCGCGTGAGTTGAGTAATTGGGGTCCGTGCCCCATTCTGGGGGCATGGAAACCTCAGTCACGCCCCGCGACGAAGTTCGTCGCTTCATCGTCGAAAATCAGCCGGTCCGCGGCCACTGGGTGCGCCTCGAAGGCGCCTGGCGCGAGCTGCGCGCCCACCGCGATTATCCTCAGCCGGTTCGCGAGCTCCTCGGTCAGGCGGTTGCCGCCTCTGTGCTGCTCGCTGCTACCTTGAAGTTCCGCGGCCAGTTGACGCTGCAGCTACAGGGTAACGGCGCGGTCAGCCTGCTCGTTGCGCAATGCACCCACGACTACCGCCTGCGCGCTGTGGCCCGCTTCGACGCCGCGGCGGTCGCGGCATTGACCCCGGATGCCACGGGCGGAGTCTTCCGGCGCCTCGTCGGCAGTGAAGGTCGCGTTGCCGTCACAGTGGAAGCGGACGAGCACAGCACACGCTACCAGGGCATCGTGCCGCTGAGCGGCGATTCGCTGGCAGCCTCGCTGGAGGCTTATTTTGCCCGTTCGGAGCAGCTCCCGACCCGCGTGCTTTTGGCGGCAGATGGTGAACGTGGCGCTGGTGTCCTGGTGCAGAAGCTCCCCGAGGGGGCGGCTGCGGACGATACCCAGATGCGCGAGATCTGGGAGCAGGCGGAGCGCGGCATAGAGCGGCTGAGCGAAGAGGATCTGCTGCAATGTCCCGTGGAGGAACTGCTTGGGCGCGGGTTCGCCACCCATGACATGCGGCTTTTCCGCGGTACACCGGTGCAGTTCGAATGCCGCTGCAGTCACGGCCGGGTGACCAGCTTGCTGCGGGCGCTGGGTCCCGAGGAGGTCCGCGATGTGCTTCGCGAGCAGGGCTCGGTTACCGTCACCTGTGAGTTCTGTCATCGGCCGTACCGCTTCGATGCAGGTGACGTCGAGGCGCTCTTCGGCGATGGTCCCGCCCCCGGCGGCAATTCGTCCACCGTTCACTGAGATTGGATCAAATATGAAACGATAGAGCCGGCTTTGCACCGGCAGGCGCGTTGCTGTAAGCTGCAGTTAAAGATTTGTGCAAGTCTTTATATTGAAGTGATGCGCTCACCCCCACACGATCTGCTGCTGACCTGGCTGCGAGCCGCCGGCGAGCCGACACGGCTGCGTTTGCTGGCTCTGTGCGCTGCACGGGAGCTGAGCGTCTCCGACATCGCGCAGGTCGTGGGTCAGAGTGAGCCTCGGGTCTCCCGCCATCTGAAAATCCTCGGTGAGGCTGGCCTCATCGAGCGGCTGCGGCAGGGTCAATGGGTGCACTACGGCCTGGCTCGCGTCGGTCCGGCGGCGGGATTCGTCCAGGGGCTGCTTGCACAGCTCGATCGTGCGGATCCGGTGACGGTGCGCGACGGGGAGCGGGCGCGGGCATTGCAAAGCGACGCCTTGCACGCGGGCGCACCGGCGGCTTCGCGCCTGGGTCGTGAGCTACGGGGCTTCGTCGAGTCGGCCGAGGGGGTCGCCCCCGCAGGCGCGGTGCTGCTCGTCGGTGCCGATCATCCCGAGCTGATCGAGACGGCGGCGGCCGTGGGTGCGGAGTGCACCGTTCTCGCGTACTCGCGCCGATCCTCGCAGCTTGCACGCTCGCTGGCCGAGCGCGCGGGCCTTCATTGCCGCGTTCTCCTGGCCGTAGGCAGCGATTCGCCAGCGCCGCGCGACCTCGCGCGCCTCGGACGCACATTCGATGCCGTGGTGCTCGATCGTCTGGGGACTTCCGACCAGGCGCTCGGCCGGCTGCTCGCGGCAAGCCGGGACGCACTCTCGCCCGGCGGACGCCTTCTCCTTTTCGAGCGCTACGAATCACTCGAGGGCCCCCGCGAACGCGTGGTGGAGCATCCGCTCGCGCGCCTGCGCAGGCTGCTCGGCGAGGCCGGCATGAGTTGCGAGCGCGTGAGCCCCATCGAGGCCGATGGCCAACACGTGTTGGCCGCGGCCGCGGTGCTGTGGAAGGAGCAGCCGCGCGGCACGGCGAGCGCGGCATAACCGTGAAGAGGCATGTGCGATGAACGTCTCATTCGAATTCTTTCCGCCCGGCGATGCGGAGATGGAAGCCACGCTGTGGCGCTCCGTGCAGCGTCTCGCGCCCCTTGCGCCACGCTTCATCTCCGTCACGTACGGTGCCGATGGCTCGACACGAGCCCGCACTCACCAGCTGGTCACCCGCATCCAAGAGGAAACCTCGCTCACCGGAGCACCGCACCTCACCTGTGTGGGCGCCAGCCGCGGCGAGATCCTGGACATCGCGCGTCAGTATCGCGATCAGGGCATCCGCCACATCGTCGCTCTGCGTGGCGATCCGCCCAAGGGTGTTGCCGGTTACCAGCCGCATCCGGACGGCTTCGCCTACGCCGCGGATCTGGTGGCGGGCCTGAAAACGATCGCCGATTTCGAGATCTCGGTCGCCGCCTACCCGGAAGTCCATCCCGAGGCGACCTCGGCGCAGCTCGACCTCGACAACCTCAAGCGCAAGCTGGATGCCGGCGCCTCGCGCGCCATCACCCAGTTCTTCTACGACATCCAGGCATTCCTGCGCTTTCGCGACCGGTGCGCGGCAGCCGGACTGGCGGCGCCGATCGTACCGGGCATCCTGCCGATCACGCGCTTCCCGCAGGTGCTGCGCATGGCCGGACGCTGCGGCGCCCATATCCCGCGCTGGCTGGAGGATCGATTCAGCGGTCTCGATGACGATCCTGACACCAGGCGACTGATCGCCGCCAGTGTCGCGATAGAGCAGGTTCAGACGCTGCAACGACACGGCGTCCGCGACTTCCACTTCTATACGCTAAATCGCGCAGAGCTGACATACGCGATCTGCCATGCCTTGGGAGTGCGCGCGAGCAGACAGTCGTCCGCTGCACCTGCGGCCGTTGGAGCGTCGACATGACAGGACCCCGCAACACTTGTGTCCATACCGCTCCGCGGGCCGATCGGCCCGGTCCGGCCAAGGACTCTCCAGCGCCACGCGTGTCCGCGGCGCCGTTTGCGGTGGCTCCGGTCGACGAGACGGAGCGGCAAGAGCGTATCGAGCGCCTGAAACGCGTGCTCGACGAGCGTATCGTGCTGCTCGACGGCGCCATGGGCACGATGGTACAGCAGCATCGGCTGGACGAGCGCGGCTACCGGGGCGAGCGCTTCCTGCACCACGGCAAAGACCTCAAGGGCAACAATGACATCCTGACGCTCACGCGGCCGGCAATCATCGGCGACATTCACCGCGCCTATCTCGAGGCCGGCGCGGACATCATCGAGACCAACACCTTCAACTCCAATTCCGTGTCGCAGGCCGACTACGGTACCGAGGCGCTGGTGCCGGAGCTCAATTACCGCGCCGCCAGGCTCGCGCGGGTGGCGGCGGACGAATTCGCGCAGTCGGCGGGCCGCCCGGCCTTCGTCGCCGGCGCGCTGGGGCCGACCAGCCGGATGTGCTCGCTGTCGCCGGATGTGAACGATCCCGGGTACCGCAGCACCTCCTTCGATGCGCTGGCGGCAACCTATCTCGATGCGGCGCGCGCGCTTCTCCTGGGGGGCGTCGACCTGCTGCTCATCGAGACCGTGATCGACACACTGAATGCCAAGGCGGCAATTTACGCCGCGCTGTCGCTCTTCGATGAGACCGGCATCGAGCTGCCGATCATGATCTCCGGCACCATCACCGATGCCTCCGGTCGCATTCTCTCGGGGCAGACCGCCGAAGCCTTCTGGAATTCCGTCCGCCATGCGCGGCCGCTTGCCGTGGGGCTCAACTGCGCGCTGGGCGGCAGGCAGCTCCGTCCCTACATTCAGGAGCTCGCGCGGGTTGCCGACACGCGTGTTTGCGCTTACCCGAACGCTGGCCTGCCGAACGCCTTCGGTGAATATGACGAGGCACCGGAGGAGACCGCGGAAATTCTGCGCGAGTACGCCGATTCGGGCCTGGTCAACATCCTCGGCGGCTGCTGCGGCACGACCCCTGAGCACATCCGGCTGCTACACGCCGAAGTCGGGCGCCGCGCGCCGCGCGCCATCGCGGCCGTTGCCGTGAAGACCCGTCTCGCTGGACTCGAGCCGGTCTCGATCGACGATGAGTCGCTCTTCGTCAACGTGGGCGAGCGCACCAACGTGACGGGCTCCGCGCGCTTTCGCAAGCTCATCGAGGCGGGCGACTACGCGGCGGCGCTCGAGGTGGCGCGCCAGCAGGTGACGAGCGGCGCGCAGGTGATCGACATCAACATGGACGAGGGCATGCTCGATTCCGAAGCGGCGATGGTGCGCTTCCTCAACCTGATCGCCGCCGAGCCCGATATCGCACGGGTGCCAGTGATGCTCGACTCCTCCAAGTGGAGCGTGCTCGAGGCGGGACTGAAATGCCTGCAGGGCAAGGGCATCGTCAACTCCATCAGCCTGAAGGAGGGAGAGGAGATTTTCCTCGAGCACGCGCGCAAGGTGCGCCGCTACGGCGCGGCGGCCGTGGTGATGGCCTTCGACGAGCAGGGTCAGGCCGACACTGTCGAGCGGCGCGTGGCGATCTGCGAGCGCGCCTATCGCCTGCTGACGGGGGAAGGCTTCCTGCCCGAGGACATCATCTTCGATCCCAACATTTTCGCCATCGCGACCGGCATCGAAGAGCACAACGGCTACGCGCTCGCCTTCATCGAAGCGACGCGGCGGATCAAGGGCCTGCTGCCGCATGTACTGGTGAGCGGCGGTGTCAGCAACGTCTCGTTCTCCTTCCGCGGCAACGACTCGGTGCGCGAGGCGATGCACTCGGCGTTTCTCTACCACGCCATCGCCGCCGGCATGGATATGGGCATCGTCAACGCCGGGCAGCTCGCCATCTACGCGGAGATCGCCCCGGAGCTGCGCGAGGCGGTGGAGGATGTCATCCTCAACAGGCGCCAGGATGCGACGGAGCGACTGCTCGAGATCGCGGCGCGCTACAAGGGTGACGGTGGCGCGAAGCGCAAGGAGGATCTCGAGTGGCGCTCGCTGCCCGTGGCCAAGCGCCTCGAGCATGCGCTGGTGAAGGGCATAGACGATTTCGTCATCGAGGATACCGAGGAGGCGCGGCTCAGTTTCGAACAGCCGCTGCAGGTGATCGAAGGACCGCTGATGGACGGCATGAACATCGTCGGCGACCTGTTCGGCGCCGGCAAGATGTTCCTGCCGCAGGTGGTCAAGAGCGCGCGTGTCATGAAGCGCGCGGTGGCGCACCTCATCCCTTACATCGAGCAGAGCAAAGGAGCCTCGGGCGGCCGGAAAACCAACGGCCGGGTCGTGATGGCGACCGTCAAGGGAGACGTGCACGACATCGGCAAGAACATCGTCGGCGTCGTACTGCAGTGCAACAACTTCGAGGTCATAGACCTCGGTGTCATGGTGTCCTGCGAAAAGATCCTTGAGACGGCCCGCCGCGAGAGCGCCGATTTCATCGGCCTCTCCGGGCTCATCACGCCGTCCCTCGACGAGATGGTGAGCGTTGCCCGCGAGATGCAGCGTCAGGGCTTCGAGCTGCCGCTGCTCATCGGCGGTGCCACGACGTCGCCCGCGCATACCTCCGTGAAGATCGCGCCGCAGTACAAGTCGGCCGTCGTTTACGTGAAGGATGCTTCGCGCTCGGTTGGCATCTGTCAGACGCTCGTCAACCCGACGCAGCGCGCAGCCTTCGTCGCGAAAGTCGGCGAGGAGCACGAGCGCAGACGCGAGCAGCACGCCGGCAGGAAGGTGAAGGCGCCGGAGCTCAGCATCACCCAGGCGAGAGCCAACCGTCGCCGCATCGACTGGGCCGGCTACACGCCCGTCGCGCCGAGGGTTCCAGGCGTACGCACGTTCGACAAGTATCCGCTGAGCGAGCTCCTCGGCTACGTCGACTGGATGCCGTTCTTCAACGCCTGGGAGCTCACGGGGAAATTCCCTGACGTGCTCAATGATCCGAAGGTCGGCGAGGCGGCGAGCAATCTCTACGCCGATGCGCGTCGCATGTTGAAGCAGCTCATCGCCGAGAATTGGCTGGAGGCGCGGGCAGTGGTCGGCTTCTTCCCGGCCAATGCGGTGGGCGATGATGTCGAGGTCTACGCCGACGAGGACCGGGGGCAGCCGCTGACGACGCTGTCATTCCTGCGGCAGCAGAAGGGCAAGCCTCCGGGACAGCCGCACGAATGTCTGGCGGATTACATCGCACCCAAGGCGAGCGGTGTGCGCGATTACATCGGCGCATTCGCGGTGACGGCGGGCCTCGGGATCGAGGAGCATGTTGCCCGTTTCCAGGGCGCGCACGACGACTATTCCAGCATCATGCTCAAAGCGCTGGCCGATCGTTTCGCCGAGGCCGCGGCCGAGCACTTCCACGAGCGGGTACGACGGGAGCTCTGGGGGTACGCGACCGCGGAGTCGCTCACCAACGATCAGCTCATCCGCGAGGAATACTTCGGCATCCGTCCGGCGCCGGGCTACCCGGCCTGTCCGGATCACACCGAGAAAGCGAAGCTCTGGCAGCTGCTCGATGTCGAGCGTCGCACCGGTATCCGCCTGACCGAGTCCTTTGCCATGTATCCGACGGCGGCCGTGAGCGGCTGGTATCTGGCGCATCCGGAGGCGCGTTACTTCCCGCTGGGCAAGATTGCCCGCGATCAGGTGGAGGACTACGCGCGCCGCAAAGGCATGCCGCTCGAGCAGGCCGAAAAGTGGCTGTCGCCCAATCTCGGCTACGAGGGTTAGATTCGAGGCAGAGGAGGTGTGGCCAGTCTGCGGACCTCGAGATCGCCGAACAGCGCCAGGGTCAGCGCCGAGTAAAAGGTCAGCCCGACCGCGAACACCGCGAGGACCGCGGCGGAACTGACCGCCCGGGCGATCGCCGCATCGTCGGCACCGTTGTCGGATAGCGCCATCGCGATGACGGCGGCGACGAGCAACCAGAGCGTCAGCACGACCCCTAATCCGACGCCATAGAGGCCGGCAACCCGCCACCAGTTGCCGCGCACGAGCTTGAAGCTGTAGGCGATACTCGCCAGTGCGCCCTTGCGCGCAAGCACCAGCGCGGGCATCGCGAACGACACGGCGATCATGATGTAGGTCACGGGTGCCAGCATCACGATGAGGCCGGCGGTCCGGTAGGGCGGCGCGAGGGCGAGTGCCGGCAGCATGAGCGCAGTGACCGCCACGCCCCCGAGTAACGCGATGGCCACGATGGCCGGCGCCCGTTTCAGCGTATCGACAAGATCGGCACGCCCCGACACCGGCCGGCCGGCGGCGATCGTTGCCTGACGCAGCAGGATCGTCAGCGACAGCATGATGAAGATCAGCGTTCCCACGCCGTAAAGAGCTACCCCGACTGGATCGTTGGTGTCGAGCACGGGTACGCGGCCGCGTGTCAGGTAATAGAGCGTCCAGAGCTGGCCGGCGATGATGGCCAGGGTGGCATAAGGCAGACACTTGGGCAGCGAAAGGCGGAAGATCTGCAGCACTGCATCGAGCAGCTCCGCGAACGTGCGCGGCTTGAGGGGCGGGTAGAGGGCATTTGGCATGGGGACATCTTAGCGTCGCGATGACTGCATCTGCCATCCAATCCGGAACCGCGACGGTTGCCGCGCTGCTCGCGGCCGGCACGCGGCTGCTTGACAAAGCGCTGACGGCTGGCGATGCGGGCGCCACGCCGCGCCTGGATGCCGAGCTGCTTCTGGCCCATGCGCTGGGTGTCGGCCGCGCGCGACTGCGATCTCACGGCGAGGACGTGCCCGCGGCCGATGCCGCCGCGCGCTTTCTGGCTTTCATCGAGCGCCGGGCCGCCGGCGAGCCGGTTGCCTACGTTCTCGGACGCAAAGCTTTCTGGACTCTTGACCTCATGGTCAGTCCCGCGGTTCTGGTACCCCGGCCGGAGACCGAGCTGCTGGTGGAGCGGGCGCTGGCGCTCCTTCCGGACGATGAGGTGACGGCCGTGGACCTGGGGACCGGCTCCGGCGCTATCGCGCTGGCGTTAGCGAGCGCGAGACCGCGATGGCGGATCGTCGCCACCGACGCTTGCGCAGCGGCGCTTGCCATCGCGCAAGCGAACGCGACAGCACTCTCTCTCGAGCGTGTGGAAATGGTCCAAGGTGACTGGCTGACCTGCCTGCCAGGACGCACGTTCAATCTGATGTTGAGCAATCCGCCCTATGTGGCCGCGGGTGACCCGGCGCTTGGCCAATCGGAGCTGATGCGTGAGCCACGGCTTGCGCTGGTGGCGGCCGAGGAGGGTCTCGCGGCGTTGCGGGCGATCATCGCAGCCGCCCCCGCTCACCTGCAGCCCGGCGGCTGGCTGTTGCTCGAGCATGGCCCAACGCAGGCTGCCGCGGTCGCGGGTGAGCTTGTCGCGCGCGGCTTCGCTCAAGTACGCTCGCACCGCGATCTCGCCGGGCGCGAGCGCATGACGGAGGGCCAATGGCCGACACATCGCTGATTCGATTCGAGACCTCGCATGGCGCATTCACGGTGGAGCTGCATGCGAAGGAGGCGCCGCTCAGCGCGGAGAATTTTCTCCGCTATGTCGATGAGCGGCATTTCGACGGCACGATCTTTCACCGCATCGTGCCGGGATTCGTTATCCAGGGCGGCGGGCTCGATGCGCAGTTTCGCAACAAGCGCACGCGCGAGCCGATTCGCAACGAGGCGAAGAACGGCCTGAAGAACAAGCGCGGTACGCTCTCCATGGCGCGCACCAGCGAGGTCGACAGCGCCACTTCGCAGTTCTTCGTCAATCTTTCCGACAATGAGTTCCTCGATCACAGTGGGCGCGATTTCGGCTATGCCGTCTTTGGCCGCGTGACCGAGGGAATGGATGTCATCGACAAGATCGCGGGCGTCAAAACCGGCCGGCGGCAGGGATATCAGGACGCCCCGCTCGAGGAGGTGGTGATCGTTTCCGCACGGCGCTCGGGGTCAGAGGCGCAATAACTCCGAAGAAGCATGACAAAGAGCTGGGGAGCGCGCCTGCGCCGGTGGCTGCTGCTGGCCATCGTCGCGTGGATCGTCCTCACGGCCGCAGCGGTGCTGCTGCTGCGCTGGGTGCCACCCGCAGGCAGCGCCTTCATGCTGGAAGCGCGCCTCGAGGCGCTGCGCGCCGGCGACAGAAGCTACCGCACCGACTATCGCTGGGTGAGTCTCGAGCGCATCTCGCCCCACGCGGCGATCGCGATAATCGCTTCCGAAGATCAGACCTTCCCGTTCAACTACGGCTTCGATCTCGGATCGATCCGCAGCGCGGTGCGTGGCGCGCAGCGCGGCAGACGCCTGCGCGGGGCGAGTACGATCGCGCAGCAGGTGGCACGCAATCTCTTTCTCTGGCCGGGGCGCAGCTTCGTGCGCAAGGGTATCGAGGCCTACTTCACCGTGTTGCTGGAGACTCTCTGGCCGAAAGAGCGGATTCTGGAGGTGTACCTCAACGTCGCGCAGTTTGGCCGCGGGATTTACGGCGTCGAGGCGGCGGCACGCCACTTCTATCACCAGCCCGCGGCACGCTTGAGCGCGAGTCAGGCGGCGCTGCTCGCGGCCGTGCTGCCCGATCCGGTGCGCTGGCACGTGGACCGGCCGTCGCATTTCGTGGCGTGGAAGCAGCAGTGGATCCTGGGGCAGATGCGCAATCTCGGCGGCGCGGCTTACCTGCGGGAAGTGCGACAGAGCCAATAGTCATATCGCACCCGCGGCGCGGCGGATATAATCGCCGGGTACGGCCATTGCGGGCCACGACTCTCCCTGCGGAACTCAAACCAACTCCATGGCCGAGCGCGAATTGACCACTGCGGACTGGCGGGGCTACTCCGAGGCGCAGTTCCCACAGAGAAGCTGGAGCTTGGACGACAATGTCCTGCGCGCACTGGCAGGTGGACCCCAGGTGGACCTCATCACCCGGGAGCGCTTCCGCGACTTCGCGCTGTACTTCGAGTGGCGACTGCCGCGGGGTGGCAACTCCGGGGTGCTCTATCGCGTCGACGAGCAGCTCGAGCACTCGTGGCAGTCCGGACCCGAGATGCAGCTCCTCGATGACGAGCACCATCAGGACGGCGCCAACGCGCTCACTTCCTGCGGGGCGCTGTACGGCCTGATCGGGCCGTGGCACGACCAGCGGGATATCGCCAACGCCTATCACAGCACGCGGCTCGTCGTGCAGGGCAGCCGGGTCGAGCACTGGATCGACGACACGCAGGTGCTCGGCTACGACCTCGAGAGCGAGGAAGTGAAGGAGCGGATCGCGCGCAGCAAGTTCCGCGAATGGCCGCAGTTCTCACTGCTCGCGGACGGGCACATCGCCCTGCAGCACCACGGCACGGAGGCCTGGTTCCGTCGGCTGCGGATAGACAATTAGCTCACTCGAGCTCGGCGAGCAGCTCCGCCTGGTGCTCCTGCTGCAACGCATCGAGCAGCTCGTCGAGATCACCGTTCATGATCTGCTGCAGCTTGTAGAGCGTGAGATTGATGCGGTGATCGGTGACCCGCCCTTGCGGAAAGTTATACGTGCGGATGCGCTCCGACCGGTCGCCGCTGCCGACCTGCAGGCGCCGCGTCTGCGCCTGTGCGCTGCGCTGCTTTTCCTCCTCCGCGGCAAGCAGGCGTGCGCTCAGGAGCTTCATCGCGCGGGAGCGATTCTTGTGCTGTGAGCGCTCGTCCTGACACTCGACCACGATGCCGCTCGGCAAGTGGGTGATGCGCACCGCGGAATCGGTCTTGTTGACGTGTTGTCCGCCGGCGCCGGACGAACGATAGGTGTCGATGCGCAGGTCCGCGGGACTGATGGCCACTTCCTCGATCTCATCGAGCTCCGGGAGGATGGCCACCGTGCACGCGGAGGTGTGGATTCGGCCCTGGGCCTCGGTCTGTGGCACGCGCTGTACACGGTGCGTGCCGGACTCGAACTTCAGCCGCGAGAATGCGCCGCGGCCGGCCATCCGGCTGATGATCTCCTTGTAGCCGCCGTGCTCGCCGGGGCTCTCGCTCAACACCTCGACCGAGAAGCCCCGGGTCTCGGCATAGCGGGCGTACATGCGGAAGAGATCGCCCGCGAAGAGGGCCGCCTCGTCGCCTCCCGTGCCGGCGCGCACCTCGAGATACAGGCCCTTGTCGTCGCGCGGATCCTTGGGCAGGAGAAGGTCGCGCAGCTGGGACTCCGTGGCTGCGAGCCCGGCCTGCAGCCGCTCCACCTCCTCGGCGCCGAGGGAGCGCATTCCGGCATCGGCATCGGCGAGCATCTCGCGCGCGGCGGCGAGGTCCCGCTCGAGCTCACGGTAGTGCCGCAGGCGCTCCGCAAGCGGCTCGAGGCGCGAGTATTCGACCGAAAGGTCGCGGAATTGCGGCGAGCCCCCGGCGATATCTGCGGTCGCGAGCAGGCGGCCGACCTCCTCGAAGCGATCGGCGAGCTTCTCGAGCCGCTGGCGGATGGATTCCTTCATGATCTGGGCGTTTTTGAGGCGGCGCATTGTAGGCCATGCGCGCCGGACTGGGAGGCACTATAGTGACGAGTGTGCGTCTCTTGATTCACTCCCCACGGCTCGTCCTTCCCGCCCTTTGCCTGGTGCTCGTGGCGGGTTGTGCCACCGTACCCCAGGAGCCGGCCGCTCCCCCGCAGCCCGATGCCGCCGCCCTGACCATAGTGGCGGAGATCGCCCTGCAGCGCGGTGACTGCAAGACCGCTGCCGAGACTTACGCCAGGGCGGCGCAGATCGCTTCCGCGCCGGTGGCTCACCGGGCGAGCGAGGTTGGGCTCGCATGCGAGGACCTGCCGGCGGCGTGGGAATCAGCGCAACGCTGGCGGACCCTCGAGCCGCAGAGCCGCGAGGCTCAGGCCATGTACGCAATCGTGGCGCTGAAACTCTATCGCATCGATGATGCCCGCGCGGCCGTGAAAGCCTTCCTCAGCGCGCCCTCGCTTCCCGCTCGCCCCGTCGCCGGTCGGCGGCCCGGGAGCCTTCCGGCTCCAGGCGCGGACAGCGGTCTGGCCGATCTCACCACGCTCCTGCTCGAGGAGTCCGACGCGACGGAGGTTTACGCGGCGTTCAACGGCGCGATCGATACGTCGGATGCGTCGTCAGCCAGGCTTACACTCCTGGGAGAGTTGGCGCTCGAGGCCTATGACGCGGGCACCGCGGAACGCTACGCCTTGCGCGCCGTGCACGAGAGCCCGAAAAATCTGCAAGCCAACCGCCTGCTGGTGCGGTCTTATGTCGTGCTGGGTGATCCCTCGAAAGCCATCGCGACGGCACGTGATGTGATGCGTGTAGATCCCCGGCACGGCATGTTCGAGCTGGCGGAGGTCTACCAACAGCTCGGTAGGGTGGAGGATGCGCATCAGGAGCTGGAGCGGCTGAAAGTCGCCGATGCGCCGCGTGCCGAGGTCGATCGGCGCCTGGCGGTGCTGGCGTACGAGTCAGGCGACCTGCAAGAGGCGCAACAACGCTTCGCCGATCTCGCCGAGAGCGGCGAGGCGGACCAGAGCACCCTGATGTATCTCTCGGACATCGCGGCGCGGCAAGGTGATGTTGCCGCGGCGCTTGCCGGTTACGGCAAGCTGGCGGATTCCTCGCTCGCGCTCGAAGCGCGCGAGAAGGCTGCGGCGCTGCTTCTCGGCTCGCACCGCTCGAGCGACGCGCTTGCTCTGCTCAAGGAGTACGCGCGGCATCATCCCGAGGAGAGCGTCGATCTGACCGTCGCCGAGGCACAGCTCCTGGGCGACCACGGCCGTACCACCGCCGCGCTGAAAATGCTGGATGGCGCGTTGCGCTCTCATCCGCAACACCCCGCGCTCGAGTACGAGCGTGCGATCGTCCTGGGACAGGCGGGGCAGGTGAGCGAATCCGTGCAGGCGCTACAGCGTCTCCTCGCCACCCGGCCCGACGATCCCACCCTGTTGAATGCTCTCGGCTACACCCTGGCCGATCACGACATGGAGCTGTCGCAGGCCCGATCGCTGATCGGCCGCGCACTGGAGCAGATGCCGGACAATCCGGCAGTGCTCGACAGCATGGGCTGGGTCCGCTTCCGCGGCGGCGATGCGGCCGGCGCCCTGGCGCCGCTCGAGCGCGCCTACGAGATCAGCTACGATGCGCAGATCGCCGCGCACTGGGGCGAGGCGCTGTGGGTGGCCGACCGGTATGAGGCGGCGCGCAAGGTCTGGGCGGAAGCGCTGGCGCGCGATCCCGATTCCAAGGAGTTGCAGGCGGTCGTTGCTCGCTTCATCCCGAATGCGAAATGACACGAGAGTCGCCCCGGCCGGCCCGCTGTTGGTCGGCTTCGTGCTTGGCTTGACGCTTGCCGCGTGTCAGACCATCCCGGTGGCTCCCGCGCCATCCGTGTCGTGGAGCGTGCGCCGGCCGGCTCTCCAGACTCTCGACCGCTTCGGCCTGAACGGACGTGTCGCGGTGGCTGTCGGCCGTCAGGGCTTCAACGCCGGGCTGCGCTGGACTCAGGCCGCCGCGGTGACGCATCTTGCGCTCACGGGCCCGCTCGGCGCGGGCGGTGTGGAGGTAACCGCGAATGGAAGCGAGCTGAGCGTCGTCACCTCCAACGGCAAGCGGCTGGGCAACGACGCCGCACGCAGGGAGCTCCAGGACAAGCTCGGCTTCGAGCCGCCGCTCATGAGCCTGCGATACTGGGTTCTCGGCGTGCCGGACCCCGCCACGGCCGCCACCGTGCAGCTCGATTCCCAACAGCGCCTGATGCAATTGACACAGGGCGGGTGGCAGATTGCCTACAGTGCCTACATGCCGGTCGGGGCGGAGTGGCTACCCAAGCTGATGACGCTGCGGCGCGAGGATGTGCGGGTGCGAATGGTCGTCGATGGATGGCAGCTATGACCGCCGCTGAGGCCGCGCGCCGCCAGGAAGTTCACTGGCCGGCGCCGGCCAAGCTGAATCTCTTCCTCCATGTCACCGGCAGGCGCGCGGACGGATACCACGAGCTGCAAACCGTCTTTCAGCTCATCGATCTCTGTGACACCGTTGCGCTCGCCGTCCGCGACGACGGCGCGATTGAACGGCCCGAGGGCCCGGCGGAGGTGCCGCCGGACTCGGACCTGGTGGTCCGCGCCGCGCGCGCCCTGCAGGCGGCGTCGGGCACACAGCTGGGCGCCACCCTGCGGGTACGCAAGCGCATACCCATGGGCGGTGGCCTGGGCGGCGGCAGCTCGGACGCGGCCACCACCCTGCTGGCGCTCAATACGCTCTGGGGCTGCCGGCTCGGGATCGAGGAGCTGGCTGGCCTGGGGCTGCCCCTCGGTGCGGATGTGCCTGTATTTATTAGAGGTTTTTCCGCCTGGGCGGAGGGGATGGGCGAGCGGCTGACGCCGCTGACCCTTCCGGATCGCTGGTACCTGATCATCCATCCGGGGGTCGGGGTGAGTACGCGCGACGTGTTCCAGAGCGCTGAATTGACACGAAATTCCCCCCTCATCACAATACGCGCCTTTTTCGATGCCGGCGGTCGCAACGATTGCGAGCCAGTGGTGCGGGCGCGCGTTCCGGAGGTGGCTTCGGCGCTCGATTGGCTGTCGCGATATGCGCCGGCACGGCTGACGGGAACCGGCTCCTGTATCTTTGCGTCCTGCGCGACTGCCATAGAGGCGGAGCGCATCGCGGCGCGCGTACCGGACGAGTGGACGAGCTTCGTGGCGCGGGGACTTAATATCTCACCTGCGCATCGTTCCCTGATGTAGTTGCTGGGGTGTCGCCAAGTGGTAAGGCAGCGGGTTTTGATCCCGCCATTCGGAGGTTCGAATCCTTCCACCCCAGCCATCCATTTTTAGGCGGATGGCCTGACGAGTCTATGACTACGAGCGACACACTGGCGCTATTTGCCGGCAACGCCAATCCTGCGTTGGCGACGGAGATCGCGCGGCATCTGCAGACGCCGCTCGGGCGTTCTTTTGTTGGCCGCTTCAGCGATGGCGAGGTGAACATCGAGCTGATGGAGAACGTGCGCGGCCGCGATGTTTTCATCGTGCAACCGACGTGCCCGCCCGCTAACGACACGTTGATGGAGCTGCTCGTCATGGTGGACGCGTGCCGTCGCGCATCGGCGGCCCGAATCACGGCGGTGGTGCCGTATTTCGGCTATTCGCGCCAGGATCGCAGGCCCAAGGCAACGCGCTCCGCGATCACGGCGAAGCTGGTTGCCAATATGATCTCGGGCGCCGGAGTGAACCGGCTGCTCACCGTCGACCTGCACGCCGACCAGGTTCAGGGGTTCTTCGACATCCCGGTCGACAACGTGTATGCGTCACCGGTGCTGCTCGGCGATGCCTGGAAGCAGGCATATCAGAATGTAGTGATCGTATCGCCTGACGTGGGCGGAGTCGTGCGGGCACGGGCGTTCGCGAAACGCCTCGACGATGCGGAACTCGCCATCATAGACAAGCGCCGGCCGAGGCCGAACGAGTCGAAGGTGATGAACATCATCGGCGAGGTCAAGGGCAAGAGCTGCGTGCTGGTCGACGACATGGTCGACACCGCCGGCACGCTCTGTCATGGCGCACAGGCGCTGAAGGATGAAGGAGCCGTCAAAGTGGTCGCCTACATCACGCACGCCGTGCTGTCGGGCGAGGCCGTGCAGCGGATTTCCCAGTCGGCGCTCGACGAACTGGTCGTGACCGACACCGTGCCGCTTTCGGCCGCAGCGCGCGCCTGCAGTCGCATCCGCCAGCTTTCGGTGGCGGCGCTGCTGGCGGAGACGATCCGCCGCATCCGCGACGAGGAGTCGGTGAGCTCCCTGTATGTAGATTGAGTTTTTCGGTTACGCCGCGCTTGGTCGCGAGGGCGGCGTGTTTCATTACTCACGTTTGGAGAACTTCATGCGTATTTCATTCAGCTTCGGCGCGGATCTGCGCGGAGCGCAAGGCAAAGGTGCGAGCCGCCGCCTGCGTCGCTCCGGCAAGGTGCCGGCCATCCTCTATGGCGGCCACAAGGAGGCACAGGCGCTCGTGTTGGATCAGCAGAACCTGCTCACCATGATCAGTGACGAGCGGTTCTACTCCTCGATCGTGCAGCTCAAGATCGACGGTGCGGCGCAGGAGGCGATCATCAAGGACGTGCAGATGCATCCCGCAAGGAACGTCGTCGTGCACGTCGACCTGCAGCGTGTGATGGAGAACGAGGCGATTCGCCTGCACCTGCCGATTCACTTCAAGGGCGAGAGCATCAGCCCCGGCGTGAAGACTGAGGGCGGCATCGTGTCGCACATGCGCGCCGACGTCGAGGTGAGCTGCCTGCCGAAGGATCTGCCGGAGTTCCTCGAGCTCGATCTGTCGCAGATGAGTCTCAACGACACCAAGTTCCTCGCCGACATCCCGCTGCCGCCCGGAGTCACGATCCCAGAGCTTGCGCACCGCAACACGGCGGTCGTTTCCATCCATGCCCCGCGTGCCGCGGAGCCGGAGCCGGTGGCCGCCGAGGCCGCTGCCGCTGCGACACCTGCCGAGGGTGCGGCGCCGGCCGCAGCCGGTGCGGCCCCTGTCGCCGGTGCAGCGCCTGCTGCCGGAGCCGACGCCAAGAAGGGCGAGGAGAAGAAGGAAGGCGCCCCGGCCAAGAAGGAAGGCGGCAAGAAATAGCGGCGGCGCATGGCGGGTCTGCCGCTCACGCTCATCGTGGGGCTCGGGAAT
The DNA here is from genome assembly GCA_036489335.1 of Steroidobacteraceae bacterium. Taxonomy (GTDB): domain Bacteria; phylum Pseudomonadota; class Gammaproteobacteria; order Steroidobacterales; family Steroidobacteraceae; genus 13-2-20CM-66-19. Next base: position 32,083 of record DASXFY010000019.1, on the reverse strand, counting down.
CCGGGCCCCACGTATGCGCGTACGCGGCACAACGCCGGCTTCGAGCTCGTGGACGAGCTTGCCCGCCGCGTGGGCGCGAGCCTGCGTCACGATGCGCGCCATCAAGGCGAGCTCGCGCGCACCAGCATCAGCGGCACGGAGGTCTGGCTGTTGAAGCCCATGACCTACATGAATTTGAGCGGGCAGTCCGTCAGGAGCGTCGCCGGCTTCTACCGCATCCCGCCGCAGTCGATCCTGGTGGCTCACGATGAGCTCGATTTTCCTCCCGGTACGGTTCGCCTGAAGGAAGGCGGCGGCGCCGGCGGCCACAACGGGCTGCGCGACCTCATCGCCCGGCTCGGCGATGATTTCTGGCGGTTGCGGATCGGAATCGGCCATCCGGGCGACCGCGACGCGGTGTTGAATTATGTGCTCGGGCGCCCGCCGGCGACGGAGGCCGCGCTCATTCACGAGACGGTGCTCGCGGCCGCCGATGCCGTGCCGGTGATGTTGGCCGACGGCGCACAGAAGGCGATGAATCGCCTGCACGCCCGCGGCGGCGCAGGTCCTTAGGAGTTTTCTCATGTCCATCCGCTGCGGCATCGTCGGATTGCCGAACGTCGGCAAGTCGACGCTGTTCAACGCCCTCACCAGGGCGCAGATCGCCGCCGAGAATTATCCTTTCTGCACGATCGATCCCAACGTTGGCGTGGTTCCGGTGCCCGATCCGCGTCTGCGAAAGCTTGCCGACATCGTCCATCCGGAGAAGATCATCCCGGCGGCCGTGGAGCTGGTCGACATCGCGGGACTGGTCGCGGGGGCCTCCGAGGGAGCGGGGCTCGGCAATCAGTTCCTGTCCCACATTCGCGAAGTCGATGCCATTGCACATGTGGTCCGGGCCTTCGAGAGCTCCGATGTCATCCACGTGGCGGGAAAGGTCGATCCGTTAGCCGATATCGAGACGATCGACACGGAGCTCGCGCTCGCGGACCTCGGCAGTGTGGACAAGGCGCTCGAGCGCGCCGCCAAGGCATCGAAAGCAGGCGACAAAGAGGCGGTGCGCCGGCGGGCGCTGCTCGAGCGGGTGAAGGCGCAGCTTGATCAGGTGCGGCCGGTGCGGGCACTGGGTCTGACCGAAGGAGAACAGCTCGATATCAGGGATCTGCACCTTCTGACCGCCAAGCCGGTGATGTATGTGGCCAACATCGCGGAGACGGGGTTCGAGGGAAATCCCCTTCTCACGGCCATCGAGCAGCGCGCGGCGAAAGAGGGCGCGGCAGTGGTGCCGGTCTGCGCCGCCATCGAGGCGGAGATCGCCCAGCTCGAGGAGGGCGACCGCGCCGAGTTTCTCGCCGAGCTCAAGCTCTCCGAGCCGGGACTCGACCGGCTGATCCGGGCCGCTTATCGCTTGTTGGGATTGCAGACTTTCTTCACCGCGGGGCCGAAGGAAGTGCGGGCCTGGACGCTGCGCGTGGGCGCAACTGCGCCGCAGGCCGCGGGAGTCATTCACACCGACTTCGAGCGTGGTTTCATTCGCGCCGAGGTGATCGCTTTCGAGGATTATGTCGGCTTGCGCGGCGAGACCGGAGCCCGCGACGCGGGCAAGCTGCGGTTGGAAGGCAAGGAATACGTCATGCGGGAAGGGGATGTCGTCCACTTCCGCTTCAACGTTTGAGAAACGGATCACGGCGCGGAAGGTGCATTCTGTCGCGTTTGCACGTGACAGTGGTGTCCAGGCTACGTATGGTGCGGTTTCGTCCGGCTAAGGTACGAGGAAATGGAGCAGGACCTACGCCTCCTCATCCTGGAAGACGTTGCCGCGGAAGCCGAGCTCGCCGTCAGGGCGCTTGAGACGGCGGGCCTGGACTGCGCCTGGCGGCGCGTCGAGAGCGAGACGGAATTTCGCGCGGGGCTGCACGAGCGGCCGGATGTCGTTTTGTCCGATTTTTCGCTGCCGCGATTCGACGGCATGTTGGCGCTGGCCATCGCTGCGGCAGAGGCGCCCGAGATCCCCTTCATCTTCGTCTCCGGCACCATTGGTGAGGAGCGCGCCATCGAGGCGCTGAAGCACGGCGCCGCCGACTACGTGCTCAAGAGCAACCTCGCGCGGCTGGGGCCGGCTGTCAGGCGCGCTCTGGCGGGAGCCGCCTCGGAGCGCGCCCGGCATCAGGCGGAAGAGCGTGTCGCACGGCTCACCCGTGTCCTGCAGATGCTCTCGGGAATCAACACGGCAGTGGTGCGCGTGCGCGATCGCACGGAGCTGCTCGAGGAGGCCTGTCGGATCGCCCACGCCGTGGGCAACTACGTGTGCGCGCTGGTGGTGTTGATCGAGCCGAGCACGAGAATCGCGCGTGGAGCGGCCTGGGCAGGCACCGGCCGGGAGCACCTGGAAGAGCTCCACTTCCGGGTGGACGACTGCGGTAAGAATGAGCCAGGCGAGACCGTCACCGGCCGGGCGCTGCGCACGGGCGAAGTTGCCGTCTGCGACGATGTGACACAGGTGGTGGGTCCGCTGCGTTTCGGCAATACGCTCGAGGCGCTTGGCATCCGCTCTCTGGCGTCGATTCCGCTGCTCATCGACGGCACGCCGGTCGGGGCGTTCACCGTGGGCAGCGCCGAAACGAGCATGTTCGGCGAGGAGGAGATGCGGATGCTGCAGGAGGTCGCCGGCAACCTGTCTTTCGCGCTGCAGTATCTTTACAAGGAAGACGCCGTCCGCTTCCTCTCCTACTTCGATCCCGTGACTGGCCTCGGCAAGCGCTCACTCTTCTGCGAGCGGCTCGCGCGCTCTCTCGGTCGCCGCGCCGGCGAGAGTCAGGAGGTCGTCGTGGTCGCCTTCGATGTGGAGCGCCTCGGCGCGATCAACGATTCCCTGGGCCGACACGTCGGCGATCGGGTGTTGCAGTTCGTTGCCGATGCCCTCAGGCGCAACTTCGGCGGCAGCGAGTGGCTGGCGCATCTCGAGGGCGGCAATTTCGCCGCCGTCGTGTTGAATTGCGACTCCTACGAAGAGTCGGTGCGGCTCATCCATGACCGCATCACGGCGGCCTTCGGCAAGCCGCTCGCGGTCGCCGGGCACGAGATCCCGGTCGCCGTCAGGGCAGGGCTCGCGCGTTTTCCGGAGAATGGCGCTGACGCCGAATCGCTGTTGCAGAACGCGGAGGCGGCGCTGCACAAGGCGCGCAATACGGGCGAGCGGTTTCTGCGTTACCGGCGGGAGCTGAGCTCGGAAGTGGCCGATCGGCTCTCCCTCGAGCGGCGGCTGCGCACTGCGCTCGAAGCCGACCAGTTCATGCTCCATTACCAGCCGAAGGTCAGCATTGCGACCGGCGAGCTGGTCGGAGCCGAAGGCCTGCTGCGCTGGAACGATCCGGAGCGCGGCGTGGTCGCTCCGGGAGTGTTCCTGCCGGTGCTGGAGTCGACAGGCCTCATCGTGGATGTCGGCGAGTGGGTGGTGCGCCAGGCGGCGCGCGACCTGGAGCGCTGGGCCACGCAGGGGCTCAAGCCCATCCGGCTGGCCGTCAATGTCTCACCGCTGCAGCTGCGTGACCCGCAGTTCGCGGCGCGGTTCTTCGCAGCGGCGGGGCGAGGCCTCGAGGGCGCGCGCGGAATCGACATCGAGATTACTGAAGGTGCGCTTCTCGATGACACCGTGTTTCTCGGCCGCACTCTGCAGAGAGTGCGCGATGGCGGCGTCCAGGTCGCGATCGATGACTTCGGCACGGGCTATTCGTCGCTGAGCCGCCTCGCGGATCTGCCGGTCGACACGCTGAAGATCGACCGCTCCTTCATCAGCCGGCTCGCGGGCGACAAGACGGCGCAGGCCGTGGTCGGCACGATCATCTCGCTGGCGCGCGCGTTCGGCCTCAGCACCGTAGCCGAGGGTGTCGAGCGCGAGGAGGAGCTTGCTTTGCTCAGGGAACTGCAGTGCGAGCAGTCGCAAGGCTACTTGCACAGCCGGCCGGTGCCGGCAGCGGTCTTCGAGACACTCCTCGCGCGGGCCCCCGCGACCGCCAAATCGCTCCCGGCGATTTAGCTAACTTCGCTGGCTCTCCAGTACCTTCACCTGCAGGCGGTCGGATCTGCAGAGAGTCTGCAGCACGGCCCGCAGCTCGCCGCCATCGCCGGTGAGAACCGCGCGCACTCGCAGAAGAGGCGAGCCCAATGGCACTTGTAGGGCGTGCGCGGCATCCGCATCCGCGGCGACCGCTCCCACGTAGCACCTGACTGTTGTGGTCGGATGTCCGCCGCGGGCAAGTACCCTGATCAGGGACGGTTGGCTTCGATTCGGAAGTTGCATCTGCCCGCCGATGGATGCGGGCAGGTAGGTTGCGGTGAGCGACAGCGGCTCACCCTGGTTGGATAGAAGGCGTTCCAGCACATACGCCGTCGTGCCGAGCTCGGAGGCGATCGCACGCAGCGTCTGCGGGACAGATACCGTATCGACGCGCAGCGTCGTGGCGGTGGTGCGGGATTCCAAAGCTGCGAGCATTTCGGGTAGGGCGTGCAGCTCGAAGCACAACCGCGGTCGGACCCGTTGCGGGCGGGCATAGGTTCCGCTGCCGCGCCGGCGGACGATGCGCCCCTCGCGCTCCAGCCGGTCCAGGGCGCGGCGGACCGTCGTGCGCGAGATTCCGTGCCGGGCACACAGCTCCGGCTCGCTCGGCAACGCGCTTTCCGGAGCGATGGTGCCGTCCTGCAGGGCGGCCGAAAGCAGCTCGTAGAGGCGATAATATCGGGCCACCCCCTTGTCGTGGCGCCGACCCTTGTGTCCAGCATCCCTTGTCGGGGAAGGCCTGATGCGTCGCGAGCGGGGTGTCGAGGCCATGCGGCTGACTCAGGTCCGTATTTCCATGCGCCGTCGTCGCCTCCTCAGGCCACCGATCTCGACGGCTGTGTGGGCCTCGTAACGGTCAGGGCGATACAAACAGTCGACATACGCCAGAATCCGGTGCCGCCGATCGCGTGCGAGCGTGCGTACGCTGAAAACCGGCTCGCCAACAACGAGGCCCAGGCTGTCGGCAGTGAGAGGGTCGGCCTCGAGAGCCACGAACTCCCTCTCTGCGCTGGCGCTGTGATGGCCAAGTCTCGCGAGCAGAGTCAGGATGCCATCGCCATCGCTGCCGAGCTGTCGCCGAGTCAGTCCACCGCCGATCTCTTGCGGAAGATAGGTACCTTCCAGAACCATGGGCGCGCGCCCGAGGTAGCGTATGCGGCGGATCAGCAGGACGGCGGCGCCGAATCCAGGTTCCTCTTCGGGCAGGAAAGCGGGTGTCGGCAGATGCCGGAAGGTGAGGGTCCGGCTGGCAGCCGCCTTGGGTGGACTCACCCTGCCATCGAGCATCGGGGAGAGGTCGTGGGAAATCGTGGCACGCTCCCTTTGCTCCCGCGCGAAAGTCCCGCTACCCCTTCTGCGCTCGATGCGGTGCTCCGCCTCGAGTTGCGCCAGCGCACGGCGCACGGTGGACCGTGAGACGCCGTAATCCCTCATGAGGCGAGGCTCGCTGGGAATAGATTCGCCGACGGCAAAGCGTCCTTCCGCCAGCGCCTGCGAGAGCACGCGGTAAAGCCTCAGGTAGCGGGAAACCCCTGCCCCCGACTTCGTTGTTGTGGTCATGCGAACCAGCCCCCGGCTGGTCATATATACACCTTCTACTTGGGCGCGGCTGGAGAATCGGGACGCGGTGAAAGACGGGGGTAGAGGGGGTGGCGGTGCGGGTTGACACTGCCAGCAGGCGCCAAGGACAATGCGCGCCCCTTCCTGGCAGGCCACCCACCCCTCCGATTCCGTGGGCGGCGTCCAGCATCGAAGAACAGTGGAAAGGTAGCTCAGCTGGTTAGAGCACGGCACTCATAATGCCGGGGTCGAGGGTTCGAGTCCCTCCCTTTCCACCAACATTTTCAGCCACTTGCGAGCTTCCTGCCGACCGCACGATGGAGAGTGCGGGAGATTTGCGGGAGGCTAGATCACAGACCTTTTCCGCGCAGACAATCAGGTTGCTGATGTCGGCTGCGGAGTAGTGCGTCGTGATGTGCGCTGCCTTGTGTCCCAGCAAAGCCTGGCGATCCTCGAACGACACGCCGGCCGCGCGGAGCCGATACCCGACGGTGTGCTTGAGGTCATGTACCCGGATGGACCGAAATCCAGCCGGGCAGGGCAACCCAAGCGCCCGCTCGTATCTCGCCGCCGCGCGTCTGCGCGCCGCCTTCCAGCCCGAGTTGTTCATCCTGGCCTGAGGATGCCGCGGACCATCCCGCTCCTGCGTCGTGAACACGAATTCTTCGTGCTCGCCGCGGCAGCCCTCAATCACGGACTTGGCGATGCGGTTCAAGACCACGAACCGCTCGAGACCGTTCTTCACGTGCTCCCGAGGAATGATGAAGACGGAGGTGTCGAGCTCCGGAACCCGAACCTCCCAATTCCATCGCAGATTGCAGACCTCGTGCTCTCTTGTGCCGGTATTGACCTTGAAGAGCGCCATCCTGGTGAGATGCGCCGCCAGCTCCGAGAACAACAGCCGCTGCTCCTCCATGGAAAGAGGGTAGGGCGTGCGTTTGTCCGGATGACGTTGCATCTGTATCAAGGGTGCCGTATCCAACCAGGGCCGATCAGCCTCGTCTCGCCATAAGCGGGCGCAGAGGTTCAGGATTCGCCTCACGACCGCCAAGTCGCGGTTGATCGTTCCCGGACTCTTCCCAGCCTTCAACTTGTCTCGAACGAACGTTTGCAATGAGCCGGAGTGCACCTGCTGAATCGTGAGTGCACCGATATACGGATCTAACGCCGCCAGCGATCTGGCATCCCGCTCGAGACTTCGTTTGTGCTGGTTTTCCTCCAGGAACCTCGTCGCCGCTTCTTGAAAGCCGCGTGCCTTGCGAGCGCCGAAGACTCTCCTTGCCCTGGCCTCCTCGATCCGTCGCGACAGAATCTCTACCGCTTCCCTGAGATCGCTTGTGCCAGTGCTTTCGCAAATGCGCGTTCCGTAGATGTCTTTGTCAATGTGCCAGGTCTCGCCACGCAGGGTGAGACCGGGCGGTTTATGCAGTCCCATGACTTCCTCCTTTCGGATTGAGCCGCGGGACGCCCGTTGCGTCTCTTATGGTCGTCGGCCCAAGCATCGAGGTCAAGGCGATCAAAGGCGACGCCCTGTGTTCCGATCGGAATGACAATTATGTGCGGACGAACTTCCTGGTTGAACCGGTTCTTGTCCATACCGAGGTACGACGGTGCATCCCGAAGTCGAATGAACCGTCGGCTGCCGACGCAGGTTTCGACGGCGCCGGACGTACAGGCTTCCAATTCGCACGAGGCTGTACGGGCCGAGCTTGGCCTACTGTCGGCCACGTGCGCGCCTTCGGGAGCAGGGTTGTCGGCGGCGTCGCGCGTTACACGTTCCGTTGCGTTCCAGCGGAAGGCACATCTGGCGACCCGTCAATCGGATCGGACGTGATCTGCCGATTGCGCGGCAGCTCACGACGTCAATCTCGTTAGCGAGCCACTCGAGGACGTCGCTTCGCAACCAGCCGACCCGCCGGCCGTGAAACCGTTGTTTTCGAGGGAAGCGCCCGAGCAGCGTCAGCGCCGCGACCACCCAGGGGCGGCGTCGCGTGAGCCGGGCTACGTCATGGGTAGTCAGGAGCTCTTGGAAGGAAGGAAATCTCTCGTTGACCCACTTCGAGAGTGACGCACGCTGGGCGTGCCCACGATCGAAGGTCTGCGATCCGGACTCGTCGATGGCCATGATGGATTGGGTTCATGTGTGGTTCCGGCCGTTCAGAGACGAGTTGTCACTCAGGCGCGATGATGACAGCGTCGAGCAAAACAGGAAGAGGAAGTATCGCCGAAAAAACGGCGAAACGCCCCGAGTAGTCGGGTGCGAGATCCCTACTCGGCACACCCGTGTCCAAAGGCGCTCGCATTATTTCGCTCGCTTTGAACCGGCTGTCGCGCTTGGGCGACAAACGCACTACACTATGACGACAGCTCACCTAGAGCTTGCGATGCGTAAGGCGCTGCCGCTCGTTTCCCTTGCAGGGGATCCTGGCGAGCGCGGCTGCACGCAGCAAGTAGGGGGTGAGTACGGTCTGATTCTTCGTGGGCGCCGGAGGGTTGCCTTGCCAGGGACCCCCGTCAACCGCCAACAACGTTGAGCCGGGCCTTGCAGAATAACGAAGAAGGTAATGAGCAGGAACTCATCGATCATGGACACCCGCAGCGGAGTCGGGATTGGAAGGTGCGAACGCGCTGTCGGCATCCGAAAGCTGGAATGCCTGCAGGTGCAAGTCGTACAACGCCTCGCGATCGTCGCGGCTCGCTGCACTCAGAAGACGGCCCCAGAACGAGCTCAGGTGTTGCCATCGCGGGCACAAGTGGTGATGGTACCGGTCCGCGATCCGCCACAATTGGCGCAGCCCGAGCTTTGCAACGATGTGGGCGACCTCGTCAGACATGGCGAGGAAAGTGGCTGCAAGACGGGTGTCCTGCCGCGCCGTGTACCAGCCGACGACGAGCGCATCCCGCGTGAGGTCGATGGCCGGCTTGCGCGAGAACAATCGCGCCGAGCTAGGCGGGCCGCCGTGCCACCTGGGATCATGCTGCGCCCTTTGCCACCAGGCCGCGTTCCGGAACTGGACGTCCGCAAGCAGAAATGGGCATTGACTCGCCCTCTGGCGCGCCGGGCCATCCAGACTCACCCAAAGGTCCCGGTGCACCCGCAGTATCTCGGGCGTGGTGCGCTCGGTCTCCTCGCGCGCTACCTCCGTCATCTGCTCCACGAACAGTTCATTGACGTCGTGAACGAGCTCGAGGCAAGGGCCACCGGCCCAAGGAGGGACGGACATTGAAAGCGGCGCTGCGAGTTTCGATGGTCTCCTGGCTCGTTTCGACATCTTCGGTAGACCGAAATGGGGGCAGGCATTTTCTGCTGCGGCACGGGAGTAGTGGGACGCCAGTTTCGCCCGAAATAGCGGCGAAACTCGGGATTGACAGAGGGTCATGGGCAATGAGCAAGGACGATGGAGACCCAGACGAATGAGGGCGCCCTGCGCGACTCCAGGCGCAATCGGCTTGCTCTACGATTGATGGCGCACCAGGCGCGCACCCGAACCATCACGGCGATGACGAGCTTCTCGCGCCACCAGCAGGAGACGTTGCGGCGACGGTGGCATATTACCGAGGAGACGCGCCGCCGCGGGCCGTCGCCCACCTCTCTGGATCGGTTCACACACTCGCCACGAGCACGCGCGGAGGGCGCATCCCTCGCGGCGTTTTGCCGCATTTACGGGCTGCTTCCACTCGGAGATATCTCAGGCATCCCCCGGCGAAGGCTGCTGACCCTAGAGCTTGGTGAGCGCCTGTGCGACACCTACGAGACTTATCGCGCGTGCTTCCCTCGAACCGAACTGGAAATCGAGGAGTTGCTCTCTTTCGTACTTGGGATTGCTGAGAACGAGGTGATCGGGCTCGGACGCTGCGAATCGTGCAGCGGCACGGTGCTCATCGATCGGCTCGCGCCGCACCGACCTACCTGCGCTCATTGCCAGCGCACACAGACGGCGAATGCTCCTGTGTAGAGGTGGGCCTTCGGCGGCGCCAAGAGCGGGCTCGTCTCAGTGTATGCGTAAAGCCAATCTCCATCACGGATGTTCTCTCATAGCCAAAGGCCGAACTTTGGCCACCAGTTGCGACAGGAACGCATCGGGGTCACGGAAGATCGCGAGGTGTCCCGCACCAGGGAGTTCAACAAAGTCTTTATGAGGAGCCTTAATCTCCTCGAAGTACTGCTTTACTACCGAGGTCGTCGTCAATAAATCATCACTGCCCTGTATGAATACCACCGGGACTGCGAATCGCTTGGCGAAAGCATTCATGTCCTCCTGCCCGATGGCATCGAAAAGCATACGACCCGAAAATTGCGCGCCGGCATAAATATAGGGAGGCGGTGATATCAATTTTTCCGCCGCGCACACCTGCGGATTCACCTTTGAAGGCGGGTCTAGCGCGGCTGCCCACTTGTTAACGATTTCGTATGCGTGCCCACCCTTCCACGGAGGCGGCCCAATTTTATTCAGCTCCTCTTGCGCCTGAGAATTCGTTGCGGCGCGCTCAAGCAATTTGGGGTATCCATCTTCAAATTGCCGATGCAAGTTGACTACTTGACCGGTTCCAACGTAGGCCGCGAATAGGTCTGGCCGCTTTACGATCATGTGTATGCCGAGGATTGAACCCCACGAGTGACCTAGCAAGATGATCTTGCGTTTATGCAGGTGGCGTCTCAAATACTGAGCAACTTCGATTCCGTCGTCGGACATCTTGTTGATGGTCATGGAGGCAGCGACCGACTCGCCCGATCGCTCGAATGTCTTCCCCTCACCGCGCTGATCCCACATCACGATGGTAAACATGCGCTCCCACGATTTGTATAAGCAGATACTTGAAACGGTTGAAGCGCCTGGGCCACCGTTCAACCACAACAGCACGGGGTTATTCCGGTCTGCACCGCTAATCTGAAGCCACTGATCGATACCGCCAATGCGTACATACATCGATTCATTGAGCTGAATCGGTTGAGGCGATTCCGCCGCCAGACTTGGTTGTCCTGTTATTGACCCAATAAGCAGCGCTGCCAAGACGGGAGCAAATCTAAATACTCTCATAAGGACTCAATTTATTACTTATGGGTATTGGCTCCAGAATGCTGTTCCATTGTTTGAGGTCGTTCCTGGAGATTGTTTTGGGTGGGCGTAGTGCTCTTCCTGTGAAGTAGAGCATCAGGTGCTCTGCTACTTTGCACCATTCCGCTAGCGAGCCGTTGTTCCAGAGAAGAGGAACGGCTGGAATAATCCCATGGGTTACCAGCTGAAAGACTATTGAGCCTGTACGGACTTCCTTAACCAGCAGTTTGCTCGAGACTTGTACATTGTCGGGAAGCTCATTCTCGACAAACGTTTCGTACTGCTGGCCTACCGCTAAAGGCGCCAGGGTGAGATCGGTCAACTCGACCGGCTTCGTGTTCTTTATCACCACTTCAAGATGGTGACTTCCCTCGACTTCTACCGTGGACATGGTGTGTTCCAGACCCAAGCCCTTGTTCTCGCATCGATTGTAGCAAAGATGGCTGAAAACGCACAAATGCCGGCCGGGAAGTGGTTACGGTAGAAACGCTGGAACAGCCGGTGACTGGCCAAGCCGGCTTACGACTTGCGAAGTTTATCCGCAGCCTTCTGCTGAAGCCATTGTTTACTTCGGTCTCCACACCGGGAAGGACAATGGAGAACCACCCATTGAACGGAGTTTGTTCCAACGTTTCGACGGACTTCGGCAGGTGACTAACAGAACGACTACGTTAGCCGACATCTAAAATCGAATGGAGCGAAGTCACTTACGGTGAGTCGCCCGGGATTGCTGACAGGCGGCCAATAAGCGCGCGGATATCCTCAACGCGCCATACGCTCGTTCGGCCGAGCTTCACGGGTTTCGGCGCGCGCTGTGTCTTGATCCAGGAGTACCAAGTGGCTGGGCCCATTGGGATGAGGCCCGGCATTCCGCGCCGCCGATCCCCGATAATGTCCCGAATCCTTAGGAATCCCGTTTCAGGCAGTGCTGGCCTGGGCACCGCTACATCCTGAATCGCGGTCTGGGCGCCCGAAGAGGGAGGGTCGGGTAGCCCCCGGGATTCGAGTTCAGCAATCATTGCGTCCACAGCCGTGCGAGCAAAGCAACGCGCCAGTTCGCGGAGGGCCTCCTGAGCGGCTGGCGAACTGAAGTGCGGTTTCTGCACCAATTGAACTCCCGCGGAGCGTCCCCTTCGTTTCTGATAGCGCAACATCGAAATCCGGGGTGTGCTATCGAGAGAAGAGGCTGATCAACGTGTGATACGCCATGAGTAGCAGGATGGAGCCGACCGAGAACGCCATCATCAGCCAGAACGGAAAGTGAGGGAGGTCGCCGGAAAACTTGAGAAGCAGCGCCACCACGATTCCGAGAAATCCGAAGCCCGTCAGAATGAGGCTTGCGAAGGGTTCGAGCACGATCAGCACGGCGAGCACAGGCAGGCGCACGATCTGCCATAGGATCCACAGGGCACTCGACGCAAACGCCCGGCCACTCGGCAGCTTTCGGCGATCATCGTACGGAAGTGTGTGAAAGTTCATCGCTCATTCTTCGCCAGTCGCTGACAAGTATACGTCCACTGTTGATGACAGAGTCCGGTTAGCTTTGAAAAAGACGTCCGGAGTAACGTCCGGAACTACCGTCTCAGGTGTACGTCTGCCCCGCAGTTTCGCCCGCCCACGCGGCGAAACCGTCGGCTTGCGGTGGCAGTATCGACTGAATAATCCGCGATACGGCCGTACCCTTTAGCGCCGCGGCGGTGCTGGGATACGCACGGCAACAAAACGATCCGGGGATGTCATGGCTTCATACCCTCGAGCGCGTGCGCCTTATGCGCTCAGCATTGGAATCGGGATTGCGGCACTCGCTATCTGTACGCCCGTGCTGGCCCAGACATCTCCATTCCTCACTGGTGCGACGGCGCTTCAGTCAAACATTCTCGCGTGGTTGACCCCCATTGCCATCATTCTCGTCATGGTGCTGGGAGGTATGGCGATGGCGAATCGGATCGCCTGGGGCTGGTGCATTGGGGCGATCCTTGGAATCGCGATTGCCTTCGGTGCCCCGCAGATCGTGACCTGGGTCCGCGGGATGTTCGGCGTGTAGGTGCCTTATGAGCGGCAGGAACGCCGGCCTTACTGCCGATCCGCTCTTCGTCGCGGTGACGCGACCACCGATGCGGTGGGGCGTCACGTTCTCGGCGCTCTTATTCAATCTCGTCTTCACGATGGAGGTGTTCCTACTCACCCGAAACCTCCTGGCGCTGCTGCTTGCCATCCCGATTCACGGCATTAGCGCGCTGTTATGCCTGCGGGACGCACGCATCTTTGATCTCATCCTGCTCTGGGGTCGGACGCGCCTCCCGGCCTACGTGGGTACCTATCGCTATTGGGGAGCGAGCAGCTACGGCACCCTCACGCTCGACCTGCCAAATAGCCGGGGCCGGCGGAGGACCTGCCCGGTAATGCAGCTCCACGGGGCCGGTTGTGGACGGGGCGCAGCTATATCGGGGGCACGATGAGAGCGGCTGCACGGCGCACAGCCGCGGTGCTGCGGGAGCCCACGGCGTCGCGCCATATTCCCTACTCGGCGCACATCAGTGAGACGGTGGTCAAGACCTTTGCGGGCGACTACGTGCAGTCGTTTCGCCTCGCCGGCGTGAGCTTCGAGAGCGCCGATGACGAAACGCTCAACAACTGGCACGAACGGCTCAACGTCACCCTGCGCAACATCGCAAGTCCCAATCTCGCGCTCTGGACACATGTCGTTCGTCGGCGTGAGCGTACGGCGCCGGGTGCAATCTCAGGTGACGGATTTGCCGATCGGCTGGCGCGCCGATACCGGGAGCGCCTTGCCAGCGAGACGCTCATGGTCAATGAGCTCTATCTGTCGATCGTCTATCGCCCTGTCGCTGGGTCCGTCAGTAGTCTCGCTTCTAAGCTCATCTTGCGACGGACAGGCCCGAACGTCACGGCGGAGCTCGCCGACGCTCTCGAGGCTTGTACCAAGCTTCGCGAGACCCTCATCGCCGCACTCGCGCGCTACGAGCCCGAGAGCTTGGGTCTCGAGGCCCGCCAAGGCCGCACCTACTCCCGGCTGCTCGAGTTCTTCGCTCAGCTCATCAACGCCGAACACCAGCCGGTGCCGCTACCTAAGGGACCGCTCAACGAGGTGCTCGCGACCACGAGGCCGCTCTTTGGTACCGAAGTGATCGAATACCGGTTGCCGACCGAGACCCGCCTCGGGGCCATGCTCGGCATCAAGGAATACCCGACGCCGACGTACGTCGGTCTTTACAACGCACTGCTCTCTGCGCCTTTCCCATTCGTCCTCACCCAGTCCTTCACCTTCCTCACCAAGGCGACCGCACAGGGCTTGTTGCAGCGGCAGAGCGCCCGTATGGCGAATGCCGGGGATTTCGCCGTCACGCAGGCCGCGGAACTCACCGATGCGCTCGATGCGCTGACCGGGAACGAGTTTGTCATGGGGGACCATCACTTCACGCTTCAGGTCCTCGCGGAGGAGGCGCCGATCGAGGCAGGGGAGCCAGAGACGGCACGCCTGAGGTTCCTGAATGATGCAATCGCGCGGGCGCGGGCTTATCTTGCCGACACTGGAATGACTGTGGCCCGCGAGGATCTCGGGCTCGAAGGGGCGACCTGGGCCCAGCTCCCCGGAAACTTCGCCTACCGGCCGCGCAAATCCCCGATCACCTCGCGCAACTTCGCGGCCATGTCGGCCTTTCACGATTATCCATCGGGGCGTGCTACGGGGAATCACTGGGGTGAGGCGCTCGCGCCCTTCGTCACCAGGGCACGGTCGGCGTTCCACTTTTCCCTCCATGCGAGCGATCCCAGCGACCCCGACGGCGGAAGTCGCAAGGATACGGGCCATACGTTCGTGTGCGGCCCCACCGGATCCGGCAAAACGGTCCTCGTTGGATTTCTGATCTCGATGCTCGCCCGCCAGAACGTGACGCAGGTGGTGTTCGATAAGGACCACGGGCTTGAGATCCTGGTCCGCGCGCTTGGGGGGGAGTATCTGCCGCTGCGGAACGGTCAAGCGACCGGTTTCAATCCTCTGCAGCTTCCCCAGGCGCCTGCCAACTTCGAGTTCTTGAAGACTTGGCTGCGGGCGTTGATACGCGTTCCCATGGCGCTCTCAGCGCGCGAGGAGGCGGACTTGGATCACGCCCTACGCGGCACCCTCGCGCTCGAGATCTGCCATCGCCGGCTCTCCCGTCTCATCGAGTTCACGGACTCCACGCGCCCAGAGGGTATCCACGCCCGCCTGTCGCGCTGGTGTGAGTGCACGGGGGGCGATTACGCCTGGGTGTTCGACAACGCACGGGACTCGCTCGCCGAGCGCCTGGAAGGCCAGTCGGTGATCGGGTTTGACGTCACGGACTTCCTGGACAGCGAGGCGGTGCGCGCCCCAATCACGCTGTACCTGTTCCATCTCGTGCGCCAGCTCATCGATGGGCGGCGCTTCGTCTGCTGGGCCGATGAGTTCTCGCGGCTCCTCGCTGATCCGGCCTTCGAGGCATTCGCGAAGGACGGTCTCAAGGTTTGGCGGAAATTGAACGGCGTGTTCTGCGCGGCCACTCAGAGCCCGAGCGATGCACTCGCAAGTCCTATCAGCCGCACGGTCATTGAGCAGACGGCGACCAAGATTTTCTTCCCGAATCCCGATGCCCAGGCCGAGGACTACATCGGCGGGTTCGCCTTGAGCGAGCGCGAGTTCAAGTTGCTGAAGGAGCAGATGGAGCCCGGCACCCGCATGTACATCGTGAAGCAGGGCCACCACAGCATCGTCTGCCAGCTCGACCTCAAGGGCTTTGATCCTGAGCTCGCCGTCATCTCGGGGCGTGCGAGCACGGTCGAGCAGATGAGGGGCCTCATCGGGCAGTTGGGACCGGATCCGGCCGCATGGTTACCGGCCTTCATGCAGTTGGGAGAACGCCGATGAAATCGACGAGATCGGGTGCTGCGATCATCGCAGTAGTTGCGCTTCTGGCCGTGGCGCCTACCGCCCAGGCCCAATTTGCAGTGATCGATTTAGCGGCCGTCACCCAGCTCATTCAGCAGGTGCAGACCGCGGCCCAGGAGCTTCAGACCGCGCAGAGCGAGCTCTCCCAAGCCCGTCAGTCATACCAGTCCCTGACCGGAACTCGGGGCATGCAAAACCTCCTTTCCGGCACGAATCGCAACTACCTGCCGGCCGACGTTGCCTCGCTCGAGGCCACCTTGAACGGCTCCGGCGGAACGTACGGGGCGCTTGCTTTGAATGTGCAGGCGGCGATGACCAGCAACGCCGTGCTCTCACCGGCCACTCTCGCCTCGCTATCGCCTGCTGAGCGCAACGCCATTGTGGCCCAGCGCCAGGCGGTTGCGCTGCAGCAGGGCATCTCAAGCCAAGCGCTCGTCAACAGTAGCGGCCGCTTCGCGCAGGTGCAGCAGCTCATCAGCAGCATTGGCAGCGCCCAGGACCCGAAGGCGGTCCTGGACCTTGAGGCGCGGATCTCGGCGGAGCAGGGGGACCTTCAGGCCGAGCAGACGAAGCTTGAGGTGCTCTATCAGACGTTGCGTGCTCAACAGGCTGCGGAAGAGCAGACCTCGCGCGAGCAGGCGATTGCCGATGTGGGATCGCTGCGCACTCTGCCAGCGATGGGGCTGCAGGTGCTGCCATGAAGTTTCGGCCCGGTGCACGGTCCGTGCGGCTGTGTTTAGAGATCGTTGTCACGCTCAGCGCCCTAACGGCCTGTGCACCGGCGCCGAAGCAGGCGCAGCACTCGGTGGACTACTACGGCAGCCATGTAGCGCTGCGCCAGGAGGTACTGGAACGCTGTACGAACGATCCGGGCGATGAGCGGCGCAAACCCGATTGCATCAATGCGCGTGCGGCCGAGAGCATCGAGGGGATCGGTTCGCTGAAGAGTCTGCCGCCGATGGGGCTACCCGAGGGTCCCGGCGCGCCTAGCCGACCATAGAGTAAGCGGGGTCTGCAATGGGTTTCTTCGCCGAATTCAACACCTGGCTGAATGCGATCCTCGCGACCTACATCGCGACGAATACGGCCCGCATTGCGACGCTCCTCGAGCCAACGGTGGTCACGTTGGCGGTGCTTTACGTGATGATCTGGGGATATCTGCACCTCATGGGCCAGATCGAAGAACCATTCACGACCGGCCTCAAGCGCATCATCGTGCTCGCGGTGGTGCTGGGACTCTCACTCGATCTCTGGCTCTACAACCAGGTGATCGTCGACACCTTCTTCACGGCTCCGAGCGAGCTCGCAGCCGGCATTGTCGGTGCATACGACCCGGTTTCGGTGGTCGATCAGATCCTCTTCTCGGGAGGCGATGCCGGATCGCTCCTCATGCAGAAAGGAGGGGTGTTCCATGGGAGCTTCTCTTACGACCTCGCGGGGGTTGCCGTGTACCTCATCGTCGGGGTGACTGTCGTCTATACCATGTTTCTCCTCGCACTCTCCCGCATCGCGCTCTCCGTGCTCCTTGCCTTGGGGCCGCTCTTTATCGCGCTGCTCTTCTTCCAAACGACGAAGCGCTTCTTCGAGGCCTGGATTGCCCAGCTCGCCAACTATGCTCTGATCACGATCCTGACGGTGCTGCTTGCTTCCCTGATGATGACGGTGGTCTCGACTGCCGCCCAGCAGGCGGTGAGCACGGGGGGCGGCATTACGATTGCCGAGGCCGCGAGGGTGTGCGTGGCAGCGGGCCTCACGTTCCTCGTCATGCGCCAGGTGATGCCCATGGCCGCTGGGCTCGCGAGTGGGCTTGCGCTCTCTACGTTCGGCGTTGTGAGCGCGGCAATGATGTGGGGGCTCGGCCGCGGCGGTCGCATCGCAGGCCAGTTCGGGCGCGGGTTACTCATGGATCGAGAGACGACGCGCGGGGATCCCTTAAGCCGTAAGGCAGGTCACGCGCTGCAACGCGGAGTCATGGGTGGAGCACGCCGCGTGACGGCGCCCTGGCGCGAGAATTCCATCGGGGGCGGGCGATCATGAGCGTCCGTAGGGGCTGTCGACTCCTCGCGCTCGTGGCGGTACTTACCGCTCTCGCCGGCTGCGCAACGAATCGCATCGCACGGTGCGAGGGACACTTGGTGGCGATAAACCCGCCGCCGCCGAAGCCGGCAATGGCAGCGCCCGCGCCGGCGCAGAAATCCACACCCCGCAGCACCGAGAAAACGCCATGAAGCGCGACCCGGCGCTCCAAGCCTATTTTGAGGAGGCGGCGGTCTGGGATGCTGATCGGACCGCGAGAGCGCGCCGCAGCGAGCGCACGGCTTGGTGGGTCGCAGGAGCGGGGTGGGCTGGTGTCGTGCTGCTCGCACTCGCTCTGATGTTGCTCATGCCTTTGAAGCGCGTCGAGCCCTTCGTCATCCGCGTCGATCGCAGCACGGGGATTGTCAATGTGGTGCCCGTCTATGCCGGCACAGACACGTTCCCCGATACCGTGACCCGGTATTTCCTCGATCACTACATGACGGTGTGCGAGCGCTTCGACTTTGCTACCGCCGAGAGCGATTACGAGGAGTGCGGCGCTTTCAACACGCCCAGGCTCAACCAAGCCTGGTACGCCGAGTGGGTGAAGACCAATCCAGACTCACCCCTCAACCGCTACAAAGACGGGACGAGCGTGAGTGCGGAGGTAATCTCGATCAGCTTCTTCACCGGAGGAAGTGGCGTACGAGACCTCGCGCAGGTGCGCTACGCCAAAGTGATCCACGCCGCAGGCGGCAGCGCTGCACAGCGCAGTTATTGGATTGCAACGATCCAATATGCCTACACGAAGCCCTCGTCCGACCCGAGGACACGGGAGTGGAATCCACTAGGCTTTAGAGTCGTCGACTTTCACACGGACCCTGAAATACACCCCGACGCAGGATCGCAGGGTTCGTCCACCGCGGCTGCGCCTGGCCATGGAGGGGCGTCTTGACCGATGTCTCGCGACAGAGGTGCTGGTGGGCTGTGGCTGCGCTCGCGCTTTTCGTGGCGGCGAGGGCGAATGCCGAGTCCTTCCCCATTCCCGGCAAGCTCGATGCGCGCATTCGCGCCGTGTATTACGAGCCTGATCAGGTGTACCGGCTCTCCGGGTTCGCAGGCTTTGAGCTCGACCTCGTGTTCGGGACCGATGAGAAGTTCGTCGGACTCTCGGCCGGTGATCCCGAGGCGCTGATCTACAGCGCTCATGGCAACGTACTGACGCTTCGTCCAAAAACCGCCTCTGTTCACACGAACATCACCGTCACAACGAGCCTGCACAGGTACTACTTCGAGTACTCGGCAACGGATCGGCGGCCCCAGGGCGCAGATGACGTCATGTATGCCGTTCGCTTCACCTATCCGCCGGCGCCGGTGAAGGTGCGGGGTCCGACAGGTGCCGAGATCACGAATGCGGAGCTCGAGCGCGCTGAGCGTTCGCCGCCAGAAAACGTCGACTATTGGTACTGCGGAAGTCCCGAGCTCAAACCCATGGCGGCTTCGGACAACGGTATCGAGACCCGCCTGACCTTCGGCGCCCGAAGTGAGTTGCCGGCGATCTTCGTGCTGAACGACGATGGCTCCGAATCACTCATCAATTTCAGCATCGATCAGGGTGATGTGATCGTTCAGCGCATCGCGCGGCGGTTCATTCTGCGTCGGGGTAAGCTCATCGGATGCATCGTTAATGAAGGATTCTTGGGCGCTGGCGAGCGCCTGAAGTCCGGCACGATCAGCCCGGCCGTTACGCGGGTGGTCAAGAGTCAGCACCCATGAGGCTCTCCCGCACGCCGGGAAAGGAGGAACCGGATAGATCGGCTCAAGGTAGGGATGGGAGCGAAGCCCAGAACTTCGAGGCCGCCCCAGAAAGCCCGGTCGCAGGAGAGCGTGGGATCAGCTCGATCAACCGTGCTCGGTCGCTGCAGTCCCGGATCACGAACCTGATGGCCATGGGCCTCATGTCCGCACTCGGACTGGGACTCCTCGGCTGGTACTACGCTCATACATTTGCGATGCAGTCCCAGGCTCGACGGACTGCGCAGAACGCAACCAACCAGCAGGCCGCCGGCAACATGCCGCTGCCGCCGATCGGCCCGATCACACCGCCAACCCCCCAATCGCCTGCGCGATCGTCCCTGATTGCCACAGCGTTGGGTCCCCCGCCGACCTCACCGCCTGCTCCCGTGACCGATGGGATGCCGGCTAGCGGCGCTCCGCTGGGTGCTCCGGTGTACGGCGCACCGGCGACATCAGGCGCTCCGCCGAAGTCCCCCTGGGAGATTGCGCTCGAGCGCAAGCTCTCTGGCCCTGCATTTGATACGAGCCCCAGTGGTGGCTCATCGACAATAACCGGGCAGAGCGCTCCTCTGGCGCCGCAGTCGGAACCGCCATCGGCCAGTGGGGAAATGCCACCGGAGGAGATTGCCGGTAGCCCCGCACCCTCGAGCGCGCTCGCCACCTTGTTGATGCCTACCATCACGCCGGCCGCGCGACCGTCGGTCCTCCCCACCCAGCGGCTCCTCTTGCCCAAGGGCGCTTTCATCGACTGCACGCTTGAGACTGCGATCGACTCGACGCTACCGGGCATGACGACGTGCGTGACTGCCACCGATACCTTCGGTGCCGACGGTACAGTGGTGTTGCTCCCGCGGGGAACCAAGCTTGTGGGGGAGACACGCGGCCAGGTGGAACAGGGCTCATCCCGTGTCTTCGTCCTCTGGACGGAAGCAAGGACTCCCGGTGGCGTCGTAATTCCGCTCGACTCACCCGGAACGGACGCACTCGGTCGGTCGGGGCTCGCGGGCAAGGTGAACCGACACTTCTGGCAGCGATTCGGGGCAGCGATCCTGATCTCCGTGATCAACGGCGCGATCCAGTATGCCGTGCAGTCGCAAAACCAAGGCGGTGCGGTGATCTATGACCCTGGGGCGACGCAGCAGGTCATGACGGAGGCCTTGAAGGGCACAGTCAACGTTCCGCCGACCGTGACCGTTGCGAATGGCAGCCGAATCCAGGTGCTCGTTGCCCGCGACGTCGATTTCAGGTCTGTCTATGCATTACGAGCGAACATTCAGCGATAACGCCGTCGTGTCGATGGCGGTCCGGCGCTCCACGCTCGAGGAGGTGCTGCCCTCGAGCTTGCCTATTGCAGAGGCGTCCGCGCTTGATCTCACCCTCCGTGCGCTAAGGCCGCTGCTTGAGAATTCTGAGGTCACCGAACTTTGCATCAACCGGCCCGGTGAGGCGTTTCTAGAGCTGCGCTCGGGCTGGCGACGCGAGGCGCTACCGTTTGCGGACTTCGACTGGTGTCGCAGGCTCGCGAAGCTCGTCGCGAACTCGACCCGCCAACGGATCGATGAGGAATCGCCGCTTCTCTCGGCGGCGCTCCCGAGCGGTGAGCGCATCCAGATTGTGCTGCCGCCGGCGACAACGCCAGGATGTGTAGCGATCACGATCCGCCGCCCTTCGGATCAAGTTTGGACGATCCAAGAGCTGGCGCGCAGCGGCATCTTCCGCGCGACGCGGCGTGCGAGTGAATCGCTCGATGAGTCGGAGACGGAGCTCTTGCGCCTGCTCGAGGCGCAATCCTACGAGGCGTTCATGCGCCTTGCGGTCGTGAGCCGCAAGAACATCCTGGTTTCGGGCCCTACGGGCTCCGGCAAGACGACCTGGACGAAGGCGCTGATCCGGGAGATCCCGGCCGAAGAGCGGCTGATCACGATCGAGGATGCCCGAGAGCTCGTGCTCGACGGGCACCCGAACCACGTGCGTCTCTACTACAGCAAGGATGGTCAGGGCCTCGCGCGCGTGACTCCGAAGCAGCTGCTCGAGTCGTGCCTTCGCATGCGCCCGGACCGGATACTGCTCGCGGAGCTGAGATCCGAAGAGGCGTTCGACTATCTGCGGAACGTCAATTCCGGGCACCCAGGGTCGATCACGAGCGTTCATGCGGCAAGCGCGGAACTCGCTTTCGAGCAACTGGTTCTCCTCGTCAAGCAAAGTCCCGGCGGCCAGGAGCTCGCCCGCGCGGACATCAAGAACCTGCTCTACCTCCTGGTGGATGTCGTCATCCAGTTTGGTGTTGATCACCACCAGCGCTACATCAAAGAGATCTGGTATGCCCCCGAGCGCAAGCACCGCAGCCTGGCGGCCGCCCGCTGAGGCGGGACGCACCGGTCAGGCCCTCAAGATCGCGGGCGCCGTGCTCGTGGCGCTGGCCGTTGCGCAGTATCTAGCCGGCTTCATTCTCCTTTGGCTACTGCATCTCGACCCGCACAACGCGAATCCGCTGACCGTGATGCGCTATGCGTACTACTACGGCGGTGAACCGCAGGTACGAGTAGCGCTGCTGCGCGCCTGTGCGGGCGGCACTGTGTTGGTGCTCCTCAGCGCGGCGGTCCTCTTGGTGCCTCGGCGCCGCCCGCTGCACGGCGAGGCTCGATTCGCTACACGCCGGGAGATTGTCGCAGCGGGGTTATTCGGCGACCAAGGGATCATTCTGGGGCGTATCGGGCGGCGCTGCCTCATGCTCCGGGGACAGCAGGGCGTCGTGCTCGCCGCGCCACCGCGTGCCGGCAAAGGTGTCGGGGTCGTGATCCCGAATCTCCTCAACTGGCCAGACTCGGTGATCTGCGTCGACATCAAGCGCGAGAATTGGACACTGACGGCGGGCTTCCGGGCCCAATCGGGACAGGCCTGCTTTCTCTTCGATCCCTTCGCGGAGGACGGCCGCACCGCGCGCTGGAATCCCTTCTTCTATGTCTCACCGGATCCCTTGAAGCGGGTGAACGACCTGCAGCGCATCGCGGAGATGCTCTATCCCGATCCGCCGAATGTTGATCCCTTCTGGACGGCGAGTGCCCGGTCGCTATTTCTCGGCATCGCGCTCTATCTTTTTGAGACGCCCTCGACGCTGAAGACGGTCGGCGAGGTGCTGCGCCAAGGCATGGCGTCGGACGACGAAGGCTTTGGCCATCATTGGAAGCGCATCATCGAGGGGCGCGGCTCCGGTAAATTTCCGCTGTCATCGCAGTGTGTACGTGCGCTCTACGATGTAATCGACCTCGCGCCGGTCACGGCGAGCTCGATCCGCAAAACCTTTACCTCGAGGCTCGATCTGTGGCTGAACCCAATTCTGGATGCCGCGACATCGGACACTGACTTTGACCTGCGCGACCTCAGGCGCCAGCCTATGTCGATCTACGTCGGCGTCAACCCGGATGATCTGCGCCGGCTGCGGCCGGTGCTGAGCTTGTTCTTCCAGCAGGCGATCGGGCTTCAGACACGGGCGCTCCCGGAGCACGACCCGACATTGAAGCTCCAGGTGTTGATGATGCTCGATGAGTTCGCAGCGCTCGGTCGCATTCCGATCATCGCTGAGTCGGTGAGTTACTTGCCTGGCTACAACGTGCGCGTAGTGCTCGTCATCCACACGCCGGCGCAGCTGCGCGAGGTCTATGGGATGAACGGAGCGGAGACGATGTTGAAGAGCCTTGCGGCGCGCATCGTGTTTGCACCGAAGGATTATGCTGATGCGCGCGAGATCTCCGACGAGCTCGGCGTGACGACGGTCGGTGCGCGCACTGTTTCGAGACCGCTCTTCGGCTGGGGCGATTCGAAGGGGCGACGGTCGCGGAGTGTGAGCGTGAGTGAGCAGCGCCGCCCGTTGCTCCTGCCCCAGGAGGTCAAGGCGCTGGGCTCGCGTCAGGCGCTCATCTTCTATGAGGGCCTGTCGCCGATCCGGTGCAAGAAGCTGCGCTATTTCGAAGACGCTCGCTTCCGGGCGCGTCTCCTGCCGCCACCGGTCATTGCGCCAGCATCTGTGGCTACGCCGGTGCCAAAACCGCCCGCGATAGATGCGTCGGGCGAACCGATTGCAACGCCGGCGGCAGCTCCGGTCATTCGCGAAGCCACGGCAGAGGACATCGAGCGGCTCGACTCTCTGACACTCGAGGACTTCGCGGCGCCGCTCAACGAGGTGAGGCTCCCGCAAAAGGCCGAAGGTGAGCGCCTGACGGCTGAGGAGATGAGCGCCGCAGTCGATGGCTTCCTGCAGAGCTTACGAGAGCAGTAGGAGGGGACGATGGCCGCGCGCACCGAATCGACACCATCCGACGCACAGACGAACAACGCAAGTGGCGCGGCGTCGCCGCGCGCAGCGAACGCCATCGCAGTGGTACGCGAGCGCAAACGCTTGCGCCGGACCGACAGGCGAGCGGATGCGGCGAGCGAGGCAGCTTCGGCCAAGAGGAGAGCTGAGAATTCGATTCAGCCGGCGAAGCGACAGGTGAAGCCGTCCGACGCGCTTCCGCGCTCAAACAAGCCTGGAGACGCATCGCGCGATGTGGGTGGCCGGGGGGCAGGTCGCGAGCAAGGAGGGCGCCAGGCAAGCAGCGCCAAGGCAGTCCCAGAAGGGGGACGCCTCGTTCCGGAGCATGTCCGGAAGAAATTCGTGCAGGTGGGCAAGCACTACTACTTTGCTGATGGTGCGCGGGCGTTCACGGACCGGGGCGGAAGGCTCACGACGCCGAGCGAGAACACCGAGGTCATCCGGAGCTTGGTGGTGGTTGCTGAGGCGCGTGGCTGGAGTGAGATCACGGTGCGCGGCACGGAGCGCTTTCGCAAGGAGGCGTGGTTTGCCGCGCGCGTGGCCGGCCTTGATGTGCGCGGTTATCGTCCGACTCCGTTTGAGCGAGCCCACCTCGTGCGTACGATCGCGCGTGACAAGGGAGGAATGACTCAGGAAGCCGATCACAGCGCGTCAAGTGCCTCTGAGCGAGGCGACCGTTCTTCCGACGCCCGAGGGCAGGACTCTCGGAATGACGGTGCTCCGGCCCCTCAGGCGCGCCCGGGAGGGCTGTTGACCGGCAAGCTCCTTGACCATGGGCGAGCAACCTACCGCCACGATCCGCGCGAGGCGATGTCGTACTTCGTGAAGATCGAGAGCCCGCGCGGCGATCGGACCATCTGGGGCGTGGATCTCGAGCGCGCCATGAAAGAATCTCTCAGCCGGCCGCAGATTGGCGAAGAGATCAGCTTGCGCGCCGTGCGGCAGGAGTCAGTCAAGGTTCGGGCTCACGAGCGGGACACCGACGGCAAGATCGTGGCTGAAAAGGACCTCGAGACGCACCGCAACCGATGGATCGTCGAGAAGCGCGCGTTCCTCGAGACTCGGGCCGAGGCTGCCCGGACGCTCCGCGATTCGGCCGTCGATCCAAAGCAGGCCGTAAAGCGCCATCCGGAGCTCGTGGGGACCTATCTCCAGGTGCACGCCGCGGAACTCGCTGCCAAGCAGTTCCGCGATCCGGAGGATCAGGAGCGCTTCGTGACGCAGGTGCGCTCGGCGCTCGCCGACGCGGTAGCGCGCGGCGAGCCGCTGCCGCCGGTGCGACTGCGTGAGAGTACACCCGAGCGCGCAACGGCGCGCTTCCACAGTGGTCGCGATCATCAGTCGGGGCGAGTACGTGAGTAGGGTTCGCGGGAAAGCATGAGCCAGTCGCGCGACAAACCTGGCGACCCCGGGCCATCCGTGGGCGGACGGTCTCCGGGAACGGAGCGCCCGCAGTCTGCGGCGAGCGGAGTCGTTGCGCCGCCCCGTGGTGCTAAGGTCGGGCGCGCTACACCCAGTTGGTCTGCTTCCACTCGGACACGAGGGGGGCAGCTCCTGGTCGGACGACTCACCGAGCACGGGCGCGCTGCCTATCAATTTCGGAGCGGCGAGGATCTGTCCTACTACGTGAAGCTTCTGACGAGTCGCGGCGAGCGTACGCTCTGGGGCAAGGATTTGGAGCGCGCGATCTCGGTCGGCGAGACCCAGCCAAAGGTGGGCGATCTCGTGGGCGCGCGTCGGGTGGGTCGCCGGGCCGTCACGATCACCGCGCGCCAGCGCGATGCCGAGGGCCGGATCCTCCGGCAGGAAGAGCATCACGCACACCGCACGCGCTGGGTGGTGGAGAAGGTCAAGTTCTTTGCCGAGCGCGTGCGGCTCGCCCGGCAAGTGCGCGACGAGCAGGTCGACGTCCGCGAGTCCGTACGGACTCATCCGGAGCTCAAATCGACCTTTTTGAGCCTTCGCGCCGCCGAAGCGTTCGCCGCTCAGCGCATCACAGATCCGAACGATCGCGCGCGGTTTCTCGATCTTGTGCGCGGTGCGATGGCAGGCTCCGTCCAGAAGGGCGAGCCGCTGCCGTCAGTGCGAATGCGAGATCAGGGGGCGCGTAGCGAAACTAAGCCGCCTACGGCGTCGACACACAAGCGCGAGGAGCCCACGCGGTGAATGCGATGCCAAGCGCGTTGCCAACCGCGCAAGACATCCTGGGCGATCAGGCTGCCTCGGGTTGGCTGAGATCCGCGCTGCAGTCGGCGCTCGAGCGCGACCCAGTTGATGCACTCAACGATGCATTGGTGCTCGCCGCGGCTCTCGACACGCATCTGAGGACAGAGCTCGGGCTGGAAATTCCTGAGGAGCGTAACCGTCGCTGAACGAAAGATGGAATGCGCCGCCGGTAGCCTGTTAGGCGAGCGCTTTGGCTCGCTTCGCGATCCAGTATCTCACCACGAAGAGGAAGTCGTTGTGCGATAGGCGATCGAGCGGGTCGAGACGCTGCTCGCGGAGGATGGTGCGCGCCTCCTTCCGGAACGATCGATAATCGCCAAGCAGTGCGGCTGCGCCAGGAAGAGGGGGTTCCTTGGACTTGCGGTGTTCCGACAGCCAATTCCGTACGCGGCGGATGGCCTCGGCTGGATCGTTGGCGTGAACTTCGATGTCCTGGCCGCTGATATCCGAAAGCGCAGCATCATAGCGATGCGGTTTGGCCTCCAATATCAGAGCGCGCTTACGCCTGTGCCGAGCAGTTCCCAACAGCCGAGCGCCAAGATGGATACCCAGCTCCATCGGCATGTTGAATCGCGGTACTCCAGCAGCGTCGACCTCGATCCGTGACAGATCGTGGATGCCCCAATCGCACTCGCCGATCATCTCGGCAATCTTGCTGATGCGGATCTCCGCTCCGTCCGTCGCATCAAGCGCACACCGCGGGAAATAGCCCGAAGAGATAATCGCAAAGACGATCGCGCGGAAAATAGGCTTGAACCCGTCATCGAACGGGCAATTGACGAAAACGGCCTTGGAGGCTGGCGGCTTAGCTGTGCGCTGGTTTGCCACGCGAGTGCTCGGACTTCGTCCGCAGCGCGTCGCGAAAGGCCTCAGCAGTGGCGGACCGCCGCCGTCCGTATATCGGAAGAATCTTGATCCCCCGATAGACGAACGGGCGCTCGGACTTCGTCGAGGAGCGCTTCGGACCCGTTCTTTTCACCGTCTTGGCCATGAGACGCAATATGAGACCTCAGGATCGCCGGCGCAAGCCCCCGTTACCGGCTCCAAGTCGCAGAAACGGCTCCCCGGGAAGCTTCGGCAAGCCCATAATTTACCAGATATTTCTGCGGTCAAGGGTCAGCCTGAGTTCGAGGATACTCGCCGGGACGCCCGGCACCAGGGGGTCATGCCCTCCTGCCTGTTCACGGCCGCCCAGCTGCTTGTTTCGAGCGTTCGGTAAGTCGAGGCGCTGCCAGATGGCGGCTGGAATCGGTCATCATCAGTCCTGCGTCAACTGATGCCCGTGAAGCCTCCGCGAGTGGTGCGCTGGTCCGGCGTGATCAATCCGAGCCGCTCCAGGCGTGCCTCGATCGCACGCAAGGTGCGTCCGTGCTTGCTGGCGATGTCAGCCGGCGAATCACCGCCCTTGAATTCAGCGAGGAGCCTGCTCTCCTCCTCGGTTGTCCATGCGCGGCCAACGTTGTCGGGCAACTGAGCGCGCCGCTTCGCCCGCGAGTCTGTGAGGTCTAGCGCAGTCACTCCAAGGAGCAGCGCGCGAATCACTCCCGAGTGATGGACGACACAGTCGCTCGGGAGGGCTGCTCCCGAAACCGGATCGCGCCCTTGAATTAGAGAGATGAGAATCGTTCTGGCGTCAGTGTGTTGCATGACTGTCCTACCTTATGATCGAGTTGATGACTGGCCGCCGTCAAGACAAGCGACAAAAGACTCTATCGAGTGCGCTGTAAGTGCTGCGCAGCAGTGTCAGTGCGTATCGGAGCGCGGTCTCCTCATCACCCACGGCCGCAATTTCCAATGCCGCGAGCGAACGGTGGACTACCGTCACGACGGAGATCGCATCAGAGAGATCACCGAGGAGGGTGAATGGATCGGATTCAGACGAGGCCGCGCCTGGCGGAAGTTCTGATTCGACAGCAACTGACTCGGCCGGGTTGAGTGCCGGGACGGTCTCGGAAGGAATCGTATGAGGCACGGTAGTGCTCCGAACTTCACGCGCTCAGGTGACGCGCTCCTAAATAGGGGCCAGTATAGTGTGTCCCCGAAATGGGAGCAAGCGGTGAGGGCGCTACCTTGGTGCCCCTGATTTGGGGGCATCGATGGGCAGGCACCTTCGCACCGCGCGTCATAAGGCATTGATCACCGCATTGAAGGCGGCCCGCGAAGCCGCCGGCATCACGCAGCGCGAACTCGCCCGGCGGCTCGACCGGGCCCATTCCTTCGTCGGCAAAATCGAGTCCGGGGAACGGCAATTGAACTTGCTTGAGTTCTGTGAGTACGCTGACGCGCTTGGGGCAGACGCGGCCGCTTTGGTTCGGGAAGTCCTCAAGGCGAGAGGTTAGATGGGACACTGATTAGCCCTCCTGTTCATCCTGACAGCCGTGCGCTGAGGAAGGTGCCGGCATCATTTGCATCAGCGCGGAAGTCGCCACAGTCACGTGCTTCTCGACGGTACGCGGCTTAATAGCAAATGCCGCTGCAACCTCCTCGTAGCTGTATCCGGCGCGCTGCGCGATGAAGATTTGGCACGTGCGCCGGCTCATGGCGCTTATCACACTTACCACCATGTGGAGCTGCTCCTCCGCCTCGAGCGCCTGCTCTGGATCTGGTGCGGTATCGACCAAGACCCCATTCCTGTCCAGCTTGTCGACTTTCTCGAATACAAAGCCACTCGACAGTTCCCGATGGTAGTGGTTGATCGAAAGATTGAGAACGATCCGCCGCAGAAGGGATTCCGCATCCCTGACCCTCGCGGAGCGCTGATATTCAAACAATCGCAGGTGCGCCTCTTGCAGCAACTCCTTGGCATCTTCGAGAGAGCAGCCTCGAGCCACACACAGCCTTATGAGATTGTCTTCTCGCGCCGACTCCCGCCTGATGGTCGCGCGCTGCCACAGATCTCGTTCAGGGACTGTTGGTGAGCATGGAATTACATCCCTGATATCTACTCGCAGCGCACCTGAAGCCCTTTCGAAGATCCCCTGCAATATTGCTTCGCGGCGATTCCGGAGCTTCTCCGACTCGAATCGGCGACGTACGGCTGACTGATAAACGGCAGGGAAGTGCGCGCCCTCCGCCAGTCCGGGATGACCCCCCGGCAACGTGCTCCCTTGTAGTTCAGTGCCCATCGGAAGCGGAACTACGCCGTACCGGGGAACTTACCGGGTGGTCTAGATCGGTGTAGACGTCCTCGAAAACTTGGGAAGCATGACGGATCGCCACGAGTTCGTCGCCCGTCCCGGGAATCCCCTTGGCCGAAAGGGAGTTCTGCGCCACCTTCAGGAGCGATAGCGCGTCGGAAAATCGACCGAGAATATCCGCGGCCGTCTGAGGGGAAACCCGAGTGCCAGCAGCACGCCGTCGGGATTGCTCGATTCGACCGGGCCGCGGCCCTCGGTCTGCCATCTCGTCCTTCCTCGGGTTCACTGCCGTCAGATCTCACGACCAGCAATGCGTTGATAGACACTATAATGTATAGACACGATAGTGGTCAACAGCGACGCTTCCGGACATGGCCCGGAAGACGCTCATCCGCTGTCTTGGAGAGGAAGTGCGCGATCGGCGCAAGGCGCTCGGGTTCAGCCAGATCGCGCTTGCTCACGAGGCCGAGATACATCCCAATGTCGTCGGGCGCCTCGAGCGCGGGGAGTACAACCCCACAGTTTCTCTCCTGGAACTCCTCGTCAGACCGCTTCGCGTCGGCCTATCGGAGCTGATTGCCGGCGCCGAGAGACGGTGCGGCTCCTAGTCCGGCGGCGTAGATCACGTTTAGGGAGCCCGGGCGGTCCCGGCGAGGCTTCCTCAATGCGTGATCATGGATTTGACCCAGTCCGCAGTCTTGTCGAACTGCGCGCCCATTAAAGTGAGGGCACCAAGAGCCACAGTGAGCGCCGCATCCGCCCGACTCGCGTTAGCCGGCTGATCGTCCCGCAAAGCGGCCTTGGCAGTCTGGACGAGTGTGATGATGGCACTCACCCGCTGCGCCGTAGTCGCCGCATCGGGGAGAGCGTGGATGGTAAGGCGCAAGTAAGCGTCGAGGTCGGGCTTCTTCATGGCCGACTCCAGCGTTGGTTCGTTACGTGGGATTCTGGACCGACATGGGTTGGTGATGCAACCCGCCCATTGGTCGGGAGCGGTCGCAATTCTGCCATTCCAAATCTCCCGATGAGCTGTCTGCGGTAGGGAGGCGAAGAGGAAGAGGGCGGGATTTCCTGAGACCCTTCAGGCTATCACGCCGTGCTCGCAGTCAAGCGGGGCACAACGGGCTTTCGCGGCATAAACGGCTGCCTCCCCGCAAGCGCGGGTCCCCTCCATTTATTCCACGATCCCGTCGTCCTCCGCTTGACTGCTGCGCGCGCCGTGATGGGGCGGCCTCGAGGCAATTCCGCCTCAGAGGAGATCATCATGACGACTGAACTTTCTTCCACTCAGTTTCGATTGATTCCCATCCGCGATCTGAGCCTGTCACCACTCAACGTCCGCAAGACAGCATGCGACGCGAGCATTGAAGAACTCGCAGAGCTTATCCACGCAGAGGGCATCTTGCAGAACCTTGATGTCTACGAGTGTCCTCATGCCGAGGGCGAGAAGGACGCCACTCATGCAGTCGTCGCCGGCGGCCGGCGTTGGCGCGCGCTGCGGCGCCTGATCGAGCAGGGGCGCATCACATCTGACTATCCGGTGCCGTGTCTCATCGTGAGCTGCGAACGTGCCGTACAGATCAGCCTCGCCGAGAACTCCGGCCGGGAGCCGATGCATCCGGCGGATGAGTTCGAAGCGTTTCGGCAGCTCATCGACGCGGGGCAGAGCATCGAGGATGTCGCCGCGCGATTCGGCGTTACTCCCACCGTTGTTGAGCGGCGCCTCAAGCTCGCGAACGTGAGCCCACGGTTCATCGCGCTCTACCGGGAGGGAGAGATTGCACTCGAGCACTTGATGGCCTTCGCTATCACCGAGGATCACGATAGACAGGAGCACGCCTGGGAGGGCCTGAAGGCATTCGACCGAACTCCCGATTCGATCCGCCACGCACTCACTCAGCATGAGGTATCGCTCCGCGAGCCGATGGCGCGCTTTGTCGGGATCAAGGCGTACGAGAAGGCGGGCGGCATCATCCATCGTGATCTGTTTTCGGACGAGGACGCCGACCTACGGCTGGATGGCGAGCTCGTCCGCAAGCTCGCGACCGCAAAGCTCGAGAAATGTGCCGAGCGGCTCCGCAGAGAGGGGCTGGCTTGGGTTCACGCGCACATCGAACTCGACTACGCGGCTCGCGCAGCCTACGGTCGTGTCAAGACGATACGCCGTGATGCGACCGATGAGGAGCAGAAAACACTGGGGACGATCGCCACCGAACGCGAGCAGCTCCGGGCGGAGATCGAGCAGGACCAACAGGATGAGCGCCGACTCGCGGAGCTCGACCGGCGGGAGGACGCGATAAATGACCATTTGAGCGTGCCCGATCCCGAGCAGCAGGCTCTTACCGGTGCGATCGTCAGTATTGGTCGAGACGGCAAGGTGGACATAGAGCGTGACCTGCTTAATCCAGAGGATGCGAGTCGCTTCGCGCAGGCGGAGAAAGCGCGTCGGCGCACCGACGCACCAAAGGGACCTCGGGTTCATTCGGCGGCACTGGTGCAGCGGCTCACATCCCACCGCACGCTTGCCTTGCAGGCGACGCTTCTCGACCGGCCCGATATTGCACTCGTTGCACTCACGCATCGACTGCTCCTGAAGGCACTCCCGATGTACGGCTGCGGATGCGAGAGCGCCTTGGGAATCGAGCTTCGGAATGAGCAAGGTGGGACGCACTCCGAAGAGCTCGCGAGCTGTCCGGCGCAAGGGGCGCTTCGAACTCGGCACACACGGATCGAGGCGCAGTTGCCGCGGGAGCCGGAGCAGCTTTTCGCCTGGCTGTTGGAGCAGCCACAAGCGGAAATTCTCTCGATACTTGCCTTCTGCGTTGCGCTATCCGTCGACTGCGTGCAGTCGCACGAGGTGCCGAGTGTCGCGGATTGCAGGATTTCCTCCTCTGAGGACCAGGCGATTTCCTGGGTTGGGGACCACCCGATTTCCTGAGTTCAGGACCACCTGATTTCCTCAGTTGGGGACCACCGGCGGGGCACTTTTGGTGCGCCTGGTCGGGCGCGGGAGTG